>NZ_SMZK01000009.1 GCF_005938085.1 Haloterrigena sp. H1 | reverse complement strand
TCGCGTAGATGAGGAAGACGGCCAGAATCGGGAGCAGGAGTCCGTTGGCCACCTGTGCGAAGACGATCACCTGGATGGGATTGTAGTCGAGCGCCGAAAAGACGATGCCGACGCTGAGGATGGTCATCCAGATCGCCCGGAACCGCGTCGAGGTCAGGTCACGGTCCCAGCCGAGCGCGCCGGCGGTGGCGTAGGCACCGGCAAGCGGCGCACTCATCGCGCTGGTAAAGCCGGCCGCGAACAGGCCGATCGAGAAGAACGTCAGCGCGTAGCCGCCGAAGACGGGCTCGAGCTGGTCGCCCATCTCGCCGACGTTTTCGATCTCGGTCCCCGCGGGGAACACCGCGGCGGCCGTGACGACGATCGCCGTCGTGATGAGGCCGCCAACGATGACCATCCCGATCGTGTCCGTGCGACACTCTGCGAGATCGCTCGCGCCGTCCCACCGTTCCTGGACGGTACTCGCGTGCAGGAACAGGTTGTAGCCGACGACGGTGGTTCCGATGAGGCCGGCGATGAGGTATGCAGACCCGTCGGAATCGTCGGGACGAGTCCGCCAGCCAGCGCGCCGATGTCCGGCCGGACCATGAGGGCGTTGAGCAGGAACGCCGCGCCCATGACCCCGACGAGGCCGATGAAGACCCGTTCGATTAGTTTGTAGTTCCCCGTCCACAGCAGTCCGGCGGCGATCAGGCCCATAATCGGACCCCAGATGTTCTCGCTGACGCCGGTGATCGTCGCCAGGCCGGCAGCACCGCCGACGATGTTCCCTGTCTGGAACGCGGCCGTTCCGATTCCGATCGCGCTCACCACGAGTGCGACGGAGATCGTCCGCGGAAGCGGGTTCTCGAACTCGTTTCGGAACGCTTCACCTAGTGCTCTGTCAGGCGTCAATTGAAGGATATAGGCGTTTCAATTTGATGCGAGCATCGTCGGTCGTAAATCGCCAGTCAATATCCGTTTCACCGCTGTTTCGTTCCTTTTTCCATGCGGCGACCTCCTGACGGAGTGTCGCCGCATCGGGAATACGTCGGTCGAGACACTGCTGTTGCAGCGTATTGAACTCGATTTCCGCCATGTTGAGCCAACTGCCATGGACTGGCGTGAAGTGGAATTCGAGCTTGTCGAGTAACCGACGTGCTTCAGCCGGTTCGAAATATTCGTAGAAGGCAGCTGGGTTGTGCGTGTTGAGATTGTCCAGCACCACCCGGATGCAGTCCGCATCCGGGTAGTGCTGATCCACGAGATGCTGGATGAAATGCACCCAGTCTTCGGTGGTTCGTCGGTCTTTGACCCTTACCGCTCGCCAGCCGGCGAGCGGTTCGGAGGCCAGAAACAGGTTCTTGGTGCCGTTGCGCTCGTAGTGGTAATCCTCACGGGCAACCGTGCCCGGCTCTGCCGGGCGCGGTTGCTTGACGTGCTTGATCAACTGTGTCGGGTGCTCGTCGAAACAGACGAGAGGTCGGTCTGGATCGTATGGTTCGCGGTAGAGCGAGAGGATGTCCTCCATGTGATAGACGAACTCGGAGTCTTGACCCGGCGGAATCACCCACTGTTTGGATCGGTGAGGCTGGAGTTCGTTTTTTTGAGGACTTGACGAATGGTCTCGTGGGAGATCGACTCGTGGTCGATCTCCTCGAGGACAACGAGTTCGTCGGCAAGAAGCCGGAGCGACCACTGGGAGTAGCCTTCGGGCGGTTCGCTGGTCGCGAGGGCGATAAGGTGAGCTTCGTCCTCACCGTCGAGTTTGCGTTCGTAGGTGCGGTCAGGATCCTTGCGTTCGATGGCTTCGAGCCGGTCACGTTCGTGGAACTTCTTCCGTGTTCGCCACGGAGTACTCGGGCTACAGCCGAGTGACTCGGCGATCGCCGAGTCACTCTTACCGTCGTCGGCTTGGAGGAGGATACGTGCGCGAGTAATCTTCTGCGCCCGGTGGACGCCGTGCGATGTAATGCTGTTCAGTGTATCTCGCTCTTCTTCGGTCAACTCGATTGGATACGTCGACTGGGTCATTGCCACCAACCTACTATCCACGACAATATGAGCCTTTCAACTCACGGCTGACAGTACACTAGCCCTTCTTTGGAGATCAGCCCGAGCCGTGCGCTCATCTCCTGGAGGACGATCGTCGCCAGAATCGAAAACGCAATCGTCCACACGAGCACGTACGCGTACTCCGCGCCGATCACGCTCGCAGTCGTTACCGTTCCCGGGCCAACGAACGCCGCCGCGACGAGCGCCCCCGGGCCGATCGCTTTCAGTCGGTCGATAATCCCCATGATGCGTATTCACATACACCACTCTCCGTATCGGTCAAAAGGGTTGTTAAGAGTCGAACATACGGGTATGTGTGGTGCTGAGAAGTTGTATCAATTGTATGATCGCGTATGAAACCGTATGATGTCGACACCTGTCCTGGAGATAGTGGACATCTCAATTTGCGCGATTCGAACGGCCATCGCAGGGAAATCCTGCTTGTATTAGATCAAACAAAATTGTTTTAATGGGGAAGTGAGATACCTCCGAGTACAACGATCACAGATGCACATCATGGAAGGGTTCCTGCCCGGCTTCTGGGCACTCGTGTGGTACGCGATCGCGGTTCCCGTCGTCGCCTACGGGACGCTGAAGACGGCACGTCTGGTGAAAGATCGGGACGTCAACAAAGCGCACATCGCCGTCGCTGCGGCGTTCATTTTCGTCCTGTCGGCGCTGAAACTCCCCTCTGTCACCGGGAGTACATCACACCCGACGGGCACCGGTATTTCGGTCGTCCTCTTCGGGCCGGCCGTCACTGCCTTCCTCTCGACGATCGTCCTGCTGTATCAGACGTTGTTGCTCGGCCACGGCGGTCTCACGACCCTCGGTGCAAACGTCACATCGATGGGGATCATCGGCCCGCTCTTTGGTTGGGTCGTCTACCGCTCGGTCAAGCCCCACACGGACCTCCAGAAAGCGACGTTCGCTGCAGCCCTCGTCGCCGACTGGACGACGTACGTCGTCACGTCCACTCAGCTCGCCCTCGCGTTCCCGGCGGAACCCGGACTCAGTGGCGTGATCGATTCCACGATCACGTTTTTGGGCGTCTTCGCCGTGACCCAGCTCCCGATCGGGGTCGTCGAGGGCGCGCTCGCGGCTGGCTTGATCGGATACATCTCCATGTCGAGTGAGTCGGTCCGAAACCGGCTCGGGGTGGCTGCATGAACCGATGGCTCGTCGCGGGCGGCCTCCTCATGATCGGTCTCATCCTCTTTTCGTTCACCACTGCGGGTGCGTGGGGCGGGGCCGACGGCGCTGCAGGCGAGAAAGTCGATTCTATCGACCCGGACTACGAGCCGTGGTTCGAGAGTCTCTGGACACCCCCAAGCGGTGAGATCGAGAGTTTACTGTTCAGTCTTCAGGCAGCGATCGGCGGCCTCCTGATCGGCTACTATCTCGGACGAACGTCGCCGTGGAAATCCACGTCCGAGACGCCGTAGTGAGCATGCACCACACGAGCCTCGAACAGATTCAGATAACCTCGAACTCGCGAATCGAAGGACGCTTGAACGCGTACTTCGTCTTTGCCGCACTGGTGTTGCTCCTCGTCGCTCCCAGTCGGCTCGCGTACATCTGTGCACTCGCCTGCTTCGTGACACTCGGTATCGATGCGACAGGCCACGACTATCTGCAGGTGGTCCGTCTCCCGGTGTATTTTCTGCTCCCGAGTCTGATCCTCATCGCGCTGTTTACCAGCGGGCCGACCGTCGTCTCGATGGGCCCGCTTTCGATCTCTTCGACCGGAATCGACCGATCGATAACGACGGGGTTACGCTCGTTCGGATCGATGACGATTTTGAGCTATCTGGTCGTGACGACGACGGTCCCGCAACTGTTTGTCGCGTTGCGATCGCTGCGGTGTCCACAGTTCGTCATCGAGATCTCGCTGCTCACCTACCGCGTCATCCAGATCCTGCTCGACGAACTCCGTCGCCTCGAGCTCGCGGCGAGCGGGCGTCTCGGCTTCCGGACGCGCCGAACGACGTTTCGAACATCTAAGTTGCTGGCGTTTTCAGTGTTCTTGAAGTCGATGTCACGGGCCGAAACCCTCAACGATGCGATGCTGGCGCGGAACTACAACGGCGAGATGCCGATGGCACGGACCACCAGTCGGGGCCACGGTTACGTCGCTGCCGTGCTCACACTGATCGCCACCGCCGGGTGGGCCGTATGATCGAAACCCACGACTTGCGCTTTCGACACGGCGACGACCCCGTCCTCGAGGGCGTGAACTTCGAGGCACACACGGGTGAGGTGACGGTCATTTTCGGTCGCAACGGTGCCGGGAAGTCGACGCTGCTGCGCCACTTCAATGGCCTGTTCGAACCCGATTCGGGGACCGTGTTCGTCGGGGGCGACCCCGTCGAATACGACGACGCTTCGCTTGCTGACCTGCGCATGCGCGTCGGACTCGTCTTTCAAAATCCCGACGACCAGATCGTCGCGCCGACGGTCGAACAGGACGTCGAGTTCGGCCCGCAGAACGCCGGGATCGACGAGCCCGACAAAATCGAGCGCGTCCTCTCGGAGTTCGACCTCGATGGGCAGACCGACCGTCTGTGTAACACGTTGAGCGGTGGCGAGAAAAAACGCGTCTCGCTGGCGGGTGTCCTCGCGATGGAACCGGAGTACGTGCTGCTCGACGAACCGACCGCCGGGCTGGACGGTGATGGGTGCCGGACGATCGTCCGATTCGTCGAGTCGCTTACTGACGCCGGTATCACGCCGATCATCGCGACCCACGACGTCGGCTTCGGGCTCACCGTCGCCGATACGGTGACGGTGCTGGAAGACGGCGTCATCGACTACCGCGGCGACACGCTCTCGCAGACGCTCGCCGAACGATACGGCCTGCGAAACTACGTCTTCGAAACGTGGACGTCGCCCGCCGAGTGACCCGCCACCGTTAGTCTCCGTTCCCTTCTCCCTCGGTGACGATCACTTTCGAGACGCCTTGCTCGAGTCTGATCTCCGTCGGTAACTCGACGGTGCTGCGTTCGATGAATCGCGTCATGAACCAGCGAACCGCCTCCGAGGGAAAGACGAGGTGATAGACGCCCTCGCCTTCTTGCCGGGCGTCGAGAAAGCCACAGAACGACAGCCACTCGAGGAGGTCGCCGACCTCCTCGAACCGGGTCGCGTACTCGTGGGCATGGTAGTCGGAGACGCGGTCGGCGGCCTCGACGAACGCTGGATCGGGATCGCCACCGTTGTAGCAGTACTCGAGGAACGCGTGCAGGAAGTCGATGTCCAGCAGGACGTGTTCACCGGAGGAGAGCATTCGATAGTACTGTTCCAAGTTGTCGCTTGGCCCCCCGTCGGCCGCCTCGAAGTTCGCCGCGTAGAACGTCAGAGCACGCCGCACTACTTCGCTTTGTCCGTTCCCCGTCTCCGCCACGAGCGTCTCGAGGGCCGCCGCCGAGTCGTCATCAAGCGATACCGTCACTCGCTGTGTCATAGTCACACAGGGGTACCCGAGACGGATATCGTTCACGCACTCGGTATCTCGGGTGCCGGGTGCCGCCGGGGCTCACTCGGTCCGTACTTCGACCGTCAGATCCCCGTCCACGACGGTCGCAACGTACATCGTCGCCTGGTTATCTACGGCCTCAAAGGGATCTCCGCGTACGCGACTCACGCGCGAGACATGGGCTACCGCGATCCAGACGTCGACGGCTTCGTCCACGAAGCACTGTACTCGACGCTGACGAACGTCAATTTCAGTATGGACGACCACGTCGACCTCGCGATGCGTGCCGGCGACGCCGCCGTCGACGTGATGGAACTGTTAGACGAGGCCCACACGCAGGAACTCGGCGTTCCCGAACCGACGACGGTGTCCCAGAACGACGTCGAAGGGAAGTCCATTCTAGTCACGGGACACGACCTCTACGGCTTAAAGCGGCTCTTGGAACAGGTCGAAGCCGACGACGAACAGCTCAACGTCTACACTCACTCGGAGATGTTGCCCGCTCACGGCTATCCCGAACTCGCGAAATTCGACAGTCTGAAGGGCAACGTCGGCGGGGCGTGGCACGACCAGCGCGTGCTGTTTGCGGACTTCCCCGGCGCGATCGTCGGCACCACGAACTGCGTCCAGCCGCCCCGAGAGGAGTATCGAGACCGGTTCTTTACGACCGGCCTCGCCGGCCTCGAGGACGTCGAGTCCGTCGACGGCTACGATTTCGAGCCCGTGATCGAGACCGCCAAATCGCTACCGGCGGCCGACTGGGCACAGGACGGAACCGTGACGACTGGCTACCACCACGAACCGGTGCTCGACCAGCTCGACGAGATCGTCGACGCGGTCGAGTCAGGAAACCTGCGCCGGTTCTTCGTCGTCGCCGGCTGTGACGGCCCGACGCCTGGCCGGGATTACTACCGCGAACTCGTCCAGTTGATTCCCGACGATTGCGTCGTCCTCACGACCTCCTGTGGCAAGTTCCGGTTCAACGACCTCGAGCTGGGGACCGTCCCTGGCACCGACATTCCACGTTACATCGATCTCGGCCAGTGCAACAACTCGATTTCGACGGTGAAGATCGCGGCCGAACTCGCCGACGCGTTCGACTGTGGGGTCAACGAGCTGCCGCTGTCGGTCGTCCTCTCGTGGTTCGAACAGAAGGCCGTCGCCGTTCTGTTGGGGCTTCTCAGTCTCGGTGTCGAGGACATCCGCCTCGGCCCGACGGTGCCCGATTTCCTCACACCCGAACTCGTCGAGTTGCTCAACGCGGAGTTCGGCCTTCAACCGATCGGCGAGCCGGAAGCCGACCTCCGAGAGATGCTCGACGAGCCGTTGCCTGGATCCTCGGCGGCTGGACGGCCGGCCGACGACTGACCTGACCACACCCCGATCGGGCGTGGCTGGCCCGCTTCGGTGGCCGGCACTGCCTGTAACCGACGGCGACACGCTCTCG
Source organism: Haloterrigena sp. H1 (assembly GCF_005938085.1). GTDB lineage: Archaea > Halobacteriota > Halobacteria > Halobacteriales > Natrialbaceae > Natrinema. Next base: position 19,194 of record NZ_SMZK01000009.1, on the reverse strand, counting down.
AGTCCAAACGGTATTTACCACCGCGCCCGAAAACGTGAGACGATGGAACGCGGGTCGCGAGACGCGTTTACGCGCATGGGAACGCTGGGGATCGAAGAGGAGTGTTTCGTCGTAGACGAGGACGGCCGGCCCACCAGCGGGACCGACGACCTCGTCTACGAGTACGACCCGCCCGAGATCCTCGAGGGACGGCTCGATCACGAACTCTTTAAATTCGTCATCGAAACGCAGACGCCGCTGATCGAGGACCCCGATGACGCCCGCGAGTCGTTGCTCGAGATCCGGCAGGCGTTAGTCGATCACGCCGAGGCCCACGGCTACCGGATCGCCGCTGCCGGCCTCCACCCGCTCGCGAAGTGGCAGGACCTCGAGCACGCCGAGAAACCCCGCTATCAGGCACAGCTCGACCGGATTCAGTATCCACAGCATCGGAACACGACCGCGGGCGTCCACGTCCACGTCGGCGTCGACGACGCCGACAAGGCGGTCTGGATCGCCAACGAACTGCGGTGGTCCGTCCCGATCATGCTCGCGCTCTCTGTAAATTCGCCCTACTGGAACGGCTTCGACACCGGTCTCCAGTCTGCGCGCGCGAAGATTTTCGAGGCGCTGCCGAACACAGGGATGCCAACTCACTTCGAGGATTTCGAGGCGTTCGACCGGTTCGAGCGGCTGATGCTCGAGACCGACTCGATCAACGATCGGGGCGAACTCTGGTACGACGTGCGCCCCCACACCGAACACGGCACGGTCGAACTGCGGACGCCGGACGGCCAGGCCGACCCCGATATCGTCATGGCGTTCGTCGAGTACGCCCACGCACTCGTCTGTGCGCTGGCCGAGGAGTACGAAGATGGCACCAGCGGGCACCAGCACCGCCGGGAACTGCTCGACGAGAACAAGTGGCGGGCTATCCGCTACGGCCAGGACGCGTCGTTTATCGACCGCGATCTCGAGGGCACCGTCGACTTGGGCGAGCTCGTCGACCGCGAGTGCGAGCGGCTGGGTATCGACGGCATCAAACGGGTCTACGAGCGCGAAAGCGGTGCAGATCGACAGCGTCGGCTGCTCGAGGACGAGGGGTCAGACGCGCTGTGTGAGTCGCTGTTCCTGCAAACCGAGTGACGTTCCCACAAAGGTTTAACTCCGCGCGAGGCCTCATCCTGTACGAGACGTCACATGAGTTCCGACGACGCAGACGACCATCCGGCCGACGATGCCGACGGGAGAGACGAATCACTCGAGGGACCGGACGACATCGTCGAGACCGAGATCGGCCGCAGTCCGGCCGTCGAGGAGCTCGACCAGCGGATCGTCGATCTGCTCTCGTGGATCCTGGATACGGAAACCCGGGCGAAGATATACGTCTATCTGCTGGCGAATCCCGGGAGTACCTCCGAGGAGGTCGCGAAGGGGACCGGACTCTATCCGAGTACTGTCCGTGAGGCACTCGCGGAACTCCACGAGGAAACCCGCGTCAGCCGCGAAAAACGCGCCAGCGAAGGGGCCGGCAACAACCCCTACGAGTACACCGCGATCCAGCCAAGCGACCTCGTCGGCGATGTCGTCGATCAGGTCCAACAGGAGTTGAACACCATCTTCAGACTCGATCACGTCCTCGATCGCGAGCGCGCACACGATTCGGAACCCCTCGAGGAGCCCGAGCCGGTGACGATCACCGTCGACGACAGCACACCGACGCTCGGCGAGGACTCGGACTCAGACGCTGAGTCCGATCGCCTCGAGTTCGACGACGAGGTCGAAGTCGAATCCGTCGATATGGAGCCCGACGAGGACGAGACCACCGACGAAGACGGCTAGTCGATCGGGTCGACGCGACAGACTACTCCTCGAGTTCGAGCACGGCGGGTCGCTCCAGTTCGAGGTTTCGATCGACTGCAGAGACGGACGTCGTCGGCCACCGTCCTGTCGCCGTCAGTACCTCGATATCGTCGTCGGTAACGAGCGCAGTCCCCTCACTTTTTGCGCCCTGCACCGTCGGATTCCACGCATACGCCATCGGCGCTTCGACCGGCGCATCGTGGTCCGGCGTGGCGATCCACTCGCGGCCAGCGAAGCCGGCGGCCCCGCCCTGATGGTGATGCTCCCACTCGCCCTCGTAGCCCACCGCGTCGTAGGCCTGCTGGATCGCAGTGAAGACATCGCCAGCAGTGTCACTACTAGTTGCAGCGTCCTGTGTCGCCGCAAGTGCCGTCGCCTCCACGCGGGCCGCGGCTTCGTGGCGTTCCTCGAGCCACGCGGGCGGATCGAACGCGACGGTGCGGGTACAGCTCGCGTGGAGGCCGGCCCGTTCGGCGGTGACGGAGACGAGCGCGTACTCGCCGAGTTCGGCGTCGGTCGGCGTGTAGTGGCGATACTGCTGGGCCCGGGTTGCGCCGCCGACGAGGACGACGGGGGCCTCGATGTCACGGGCCGAGAGTGCGACTCGCAGTGCGGAGGCGACTTCGTGTTCCGTGTCCTCGGATTGAAGTTCGCGACAGACGGCTTCGACGGCGGCGGCCGTCTGCCTGCTGAGGTCACGATAGCGCTCCTGATCGCGCTCGGTCAGCGGCTGGCGCAGCGGCGTCGGATCGACGCGCTCGAATCCGGGGAGATCGACGTCGATCGCGGCCCGCTCGTCGCCGACGTGCTCGGCGATGGCCTCGTCCAGCGACGACGCGTGCCAGGGGAACTCCTCGATTACGAGTTCCCCGGTTTCCAGATCGGGGACTTCCTCGCTCACGATCCGATCGACTTCGATGTTGTTCGCCACGATGGTCACGTCGGTCCCGTCGTAGCCGACCGCAGCGACGCCGCTGTCGCCCTCGCGGTCGACGACGTTGGTCCCGCCGGTCAGCCATGCAAACGAGTTCGGTCGTGCAAACCAGACCGAATCGAGGTCGTGGGACTCGAGGTACGCCTCGAGACGTTCGCGTTTGTCCATGTCGGGTGCTGGCGAGGGTGGTCCTTGATACTGTCGGACGGCACGGCCCGGCAGTCGATCGCGAATCGAGGGCTGCTCGGGATCGCTGGATCGCTACGTCTCGAGCGCGCGGGCGAGCACCTCGACGGGATGGGTGGGCCGATCGTAGCCCTCGAAGTCGCCGATCTGTGTCCGACAGGAGGTGCCGGGAGCGACGACCGTCGTCTCGGTGCGATCAGCGTGCCGACGTTCCTCGAGTTGGTCTCGTAGTATCGAGCCGATCGCCCGCGAGAGGTCGTAGTGGTCGGATTCGTAGCCGAAACTGCCGGCCATGCCACAGCAGCCCGAGTCGACGGGGTCGACGGCGTAGCCCGCCCGTCGGAGTACGCCGACGGCGTGGTGGTCAGCGCCGCGGGCCTTCTGGTGGCAGTGGCCGTGAAACGTGAGCGGCCCCTCCGCCGTCACGGTCTCGTCGAACGACACCTCCTCGTCCAGTCGGCGGTCGTCGATGTACTCACAGACGCCGAACGCGTTCGCGGCGAGCGTCTCGACGCGCTCGTCGTCGAGCAGTGAGCGATACTCGTCGACGACCATCGCCGCGTCCGAGGGCTCGACGAACAGGACCGCCCAGCCGCGATCGAGATACGGCTCGAGGTCGTCGAGCAATTCCCGGCCCTGGTCGGCAGCGGCCTCGAGTAGCCCCTGTGAGTAGGCCGCGCGCCCGGTCGGCCCCAGTTCGGGAACCGCGACGCGAACCCCCGCCGCCTCGAGGACCTCGACGGCTGCTTTCCCGACCGCCGGATTCGAATAGTTGGTGTTCGTGTCGGGGTAGAGGACGACCCCCGCAGTCGCCGTCTCCGCGTCGACCTGGGGTCCCCGCTCCCCGTACCAGTCGACCAGCGTCTCCCGCTGGAACGTCGGCAGCGTCCGCTCGGCCGCGATTCCGACGGTCTTCTCGAGGGCGGTTCGCGCACCCGGCACCTTCGTGGCACGATTCGCAAGCGGTGCGAACGTGCTGCCCAGCGCCGACAGCCGATCGACGTTCGCGAACAACTGTTCCCGGAAACCCGTCCCTTCGCGCTCGTGGTATTGGTGTTTGACTTCGGCTTTGAGCTTCGCGAGATCGACTCCGGTGGGACAGTCGCTCTGACAGCCCTTACAGCCGATACAGAGATCGAGCACTTCCGACTGGAACCGCTCGCTGTAGAGTTCGCTGGGATCGATGTCGCCGCTGATCGCCGCCCGAAGCAGGTTGGCTCGCCCCCGCGTCGTTGCGATTTCCTCTTCGGTCGCGCGATACGTTGGACACATCACGTCGCTGCCGGTCTGTCGGCAGGTCCCACAGCCGTTACAGAGTTCCACGAGGTGGGAAAAGCCACCCTCGTCGTCGAAGTCGAGCGTCGTCCGCGGCTCGAGGGTGGCGTAGTCCGGCCCGTATCGGAGGTGCTCGCGGATGTCAGTCGAGTTTTCATCACGGTAGACGACTTTGCCAGGATTTAGCCGCCAGTCCGGGTCGAACGCCGATTTGAGCTCCTTGAACGCGTCCCAGAGTTGGGGGCCGTACAGCTTGGGGTTGAACTCCGTCCGTGCGAGGCCGTCGCCGTGCTCGCCGAGAATGAGCCGTTGTGCTCGGCAACGAGATCGGTCACGTCGTCGGCGATGGCGCGCATCGTCTCGACATCATCGCCGTCTTTCAGATTGAGGACCGGCCGAATGTGAAGCGTCCCGACACCCGCATGCGCGAAGTACGCCGCCGTCGTGTCGTGGCTCTCGAGGATCTCCTGAAATCCCGCGACGTACTCGGCGAGTTCTGCGGGCGGAACGGATGCGTCCTCGACGAAGGGGTACGGCTTCGGATCGCCCTCCATACTCATCAACAGCGGGATGGCGGCTTTCCGGAGCTTCCAGAGTCGGTCCTGTTCCTCGGAGGTGAAGGCCTCGAGTGCGTCGAACGCTGCCCCCTCGCCGACGAGCGTCGCCGTCGCACCCGCGATGGCGTCCGGCAGGTCCTCGACGACCTCGGAGTCGAACTCGAGCATCAGTGCTGCCTCGGTCCCCTCGGGAATCGGCTCCGCGTACTCGGCATACTCCGCCGACTCGGCGGCGAGCCGGAATACCTCGTCGTCCATGAGTTCGACCGCACTGGCGTCCAAGTCGAGCGCCTCGGGGACGGCGGCCAGTGCCTCGAGCAACTCGTCGTAACAACAGACCGCGAGCGCGGTCTCGTCGGGCCGGGTCACGAGCGAGAGCGTCGCTTCGACAACGATGCCGAGGGTCCCTTCGGCACCGACGAGCAGTTTCGAGAGGTTGATGATCTGCTCACCCGCTTCATCCTCTCGAATCACCTTCTGCAGGTTATAGCCGCTCACGCTACGTTTGAGTTCGGGATAGCGCGACTCGATTTCGTCGGCGTTGTCCTCGACCAGCGCCCGAACCGTCCGGTAGATCGCAGCTTCGCGGTCGTCTTTCGAAACGATGTGATCCCACTCCGGACTGTCAAGGACGACGTCTCGCGTGCGGATCAGCGATCCGTCCGCGAGGACGACCTCACACTCCTCGATGTAGGCGTCCGTGATGCCGTATCGCACCGAGTGTGCGCCCGTCGAGTTGTTGCCGATCCCACCGCCGATCGTCGCGCGGTTCGACGAGGCCGGATCCGGCGCAAAGCGAAGGCCGTGGGGCTCGAGTGCAGCGTCGAGATCGTCCTGGACGACGCCCGGCTGGACCACGGCAGTCTGTTCGTCCGGATCGATCGTCTGAATCTCATCCATGTGGCGCGACAGGTCGAGGACGACACAGCCGGGGCCGACAGTCTGGCCGGCAAGCGAGGTGCCAGCGCCCCGCGGGAGCACCGGCGCGTCGTGGTCGGCCGCGACACGAACCGCCGCGCGCACATCGCCAACGTCCTGCGGAAAGACGACGCCGGCGGGCTGTGCGCTATAGACGCTGCCGTCGGTCGCGTAGAGCACGCGCGTGTACTCGTCGAAGCGTACGGCCCCGTCGCAGGCAGCTTGGAGGGCAGCCGCAAGCGATCCACTTGGCTCGACCGGTTCGGTTTCAACGGATGGCTGGTATCGCTGCCGCTCTCGATCCTCGGCGATCGCGTCAACGCTGTCTTCGGCGGCCATATGGGGTGAGACATCATTCCACATGTAGTTAAACCATGGTAGTCACAACCAGCCAGGCGGCGCCAGTCGCAGATCCGACGGTTCATCGACGGCACCCGAACACTACCGAGCGCGATCGCGTCCGCTGTCGATTGTCTGCGGCCGATAAAAACAGGGGGTTGACAACTCGTCGCTTACTCGAAGTGGTCGAGACACTTCTGGTACTCTTCTGCGGCCTTCTCCCAGTTGACGACATCGAAGAAGGCATCGATGAACTCCCCACGGTCCGGTCCGTAGTCGTAGTAGTAGGAGTGTTCCCAGACGTCCAGCGCGAGGATGGGATGGGAGCCCCAGAGTGCGCCCTGGTCGTGTTTGTCGACTGCGACGTTGCGAAGCTGCTTCGCGACGGGGTCGTATACCAGCAGTGCCCAGCCACTGGCGGCACCAGCAGCGGCCTCGAACTCGCCTTTCCAGCCCTCGTAGGAGCCGAAGTCTTCCTTGATGCGATCAGCGAGGTCGCCTTCGGGCTCACCGCCGCCGTCGGGAGCCATGTTCTCCCAGAACAGGGTGTGGAGATAGTGTCCACAGCCGTTGTGGGTGACGTTGCTGATGGCTCCGGGCGTCGTACCGAAGTCACCCTCCTCGCGGTTCTCTGCGAGGGTCTCTTCGGCCGCGTTGAGGCCGTTGACGTAGCCCTGATGGTGCGTGTCGTGATGCCAGGTCAGGACCTGTTCGGAAATCGATGGCTCGAGTGCGTCGTAATCGTATGGAAGTGGTGGAAGTTCGTGATCAGTCATAGTATTCTCCTCATGATTCGTATCGGTTCCTCGCCTGTTAAGTTTTGAGGAGTGGGACGTTATCACCTCATAAAGCCACGGCCGTCCCGTCTTGCGATTTACCGATACTCACGTCGATCAACCACAGGCTGAGTATTAAAGGTTTCAGCGGTCGGTGATCGGTCGTCTCATACCGTCGGACAGAAGTCAGTGAGAAGTCGCTCGCGAAAGCCGGCTGTCTCCAGCGGTGACAGCCGAGCCTGAGCGAGCGATCTTCAGATAGTTCTCCCCGACAGTATCACACTCGCCACTCGTCACTGCCGACTCACCAGTGTTACGTGATTTCCTTGTGGTGTGCGTGTTCGAGCCACTCCTCGACCGACGGCTGTCGCAGTATCGAATCATCTCACTTCGGCGGTCGTATTCGAGAATGCCCGCGTCTTCGAGTTTCGGGAGGTGGGTGTGTGTAAGTGCCAGTCGAACGCTCGCTTGCCGGTCCGCCGTGTGTTCTCTGTTTATCGTGCCCGTCCGTTGCTCGAAGGCGACGACGTTCTCGGCGAGCGTCTCGAGCGTTGCGACGCCGTCCGACTGGTCTGTCAGATGGTACAGCGCGTACCGTCGTCGACTGTTCGAGAGCAGTTCGAAAACGAGATCCAACGATGGCGTCGCGTCCGCCATCAACGGGGTCACCTGCCCGTCCGTTTCACGCATTCACGACCCACCTCCTGTGTGTTACCATTCGAAACCACCAAGCGCCTCTTCTCTAGCCGTGACATTAGATGTTACGTCTCCCTAGATGAATACGTGTCTTCTACTCTAGTATATTTGGCATGGTATAATCCGGGAAACACATCGCTCGGTTCCGTATTAGATACAGCGAACGCTTTCGAACGGGTTCAACGCCGTAGAAATCGGAAACAGCGATCGGCTCGAGAGCGACTACTCGTAGAGCACTCGGCGTCGTGCTGATCGTAGTCGATCAGCTCGTCGTCGTCGAAGTGGATCGCGATTTCGCGTTCGTTTGCGCCCTCGTCCTCGTGGTCGGCGGCGTGAACGACGTTCCGACCGAGGTCGAGCGCGTAGTCACCCCGGATCGTGCCGGGTGCGGCCTCGAGCGGGTCGGTCTCGCCGATCATCTGGCGGACCTGTCGGGTCGCGTCCTGGCCCTCCCAGACCATCGGCACGACCGGACCCGAGGTGATGAAGTCCACGAGGTCGTCGTAGAACGGCTTGTCCTCGTGTTCGCTGTAGTGTTCCTCTGCCCGTTCACGGGGCATGTTCTCGACTTTGATGCCGACGAGCTTGAGCCCGCGGTCCTCGAGTCGGGAGACGACCTCGCCCACGAGACCGCGCGCAAAGGCGTCGGGCTTGACCATCACGAAGGTGCGTTCGTGATCGCTCATGCTTCCTCAGCCTCGACTTCGTCGCTCTCGTCCTCGGCGGACGCGTCACTTCGTCTTCGGCTTCGCTTTCGTCGGCCTCGGCGGCAGGCGTCTCGTCCTGGACTGGGCCCTTGGCGCGACGACCCTCTTCGGTCCACTCCAGATCTCGGGGTTCGCGCCCGAGCTTGTAGTTTTTCTCCGCTTTGGAGTCGACGAAGTGGAGCACGGTGCCGTCAGTTTTGACGTACATGATGCCCGTGCCGGGTTCGATCTCTTCGCCCGTGTAGTCGCAGGTTCGTTTTTCGACCATTATTGTCCTCCGATGGAGTCGGCCTCGCGGCGGTCTCGCGGAGCTGGAGTACGTCCCCTTCACGGACCGGCCCGAGGCAGTTACGGGTGATGATGCGTCCCTGGTTCTCGCCCTCCTTGATCCGGCATTTGACCTGCATGGCTTCGCCGTGCATGCCGGTCTTGCCGACGATCTCGATGACCTCGGCGGGCGTAGAGCCGCTTTCTCCTCTTCAGCACTCATCTCTGATCACCTCAGTCGAGGTCCTCGACCTTGTCGGCGATGTCCTCGACGTCGCCGTCGGCCTCGCCGGTGTCGACGATCGCCGCAGCGGCCGAGCCGACCTCGAGGCCGGCGGCGTGGCCGACGTCGTCCTGAGTCTCGATGAAGACGACCGGAATGCCTTCTCCTCGGCAAGCTCCGGCAGGTGCATGACGATCTCCTCGGGGGAGACGTCTTCGGCGACGTAGACGAGGTCGGCGTTGCCGCGCTCGATGGCCTTCGTCGTTTCGTTGGTTCCTTTCTTACTCGTCCGGTGTCTCGTGCGACCTCGAGCGCCTCGAGGGCGTCGTCTGCGAGGTCGGCTGGGATGTCGGTGGTTACGTAGACTGACATTGGTTGTTCACCTCTCCTACACGTGGGCTCGCGCTCCCCTGCCATCCGGGCACTGGGTACCCGTGCCGGAACGACTCCGGCGGAAGTCCTGTAGGGCTAGGAGCATCATCAACCCCGCGTAGGGTGTACACCTGAGTAGCGCTGCCCTCCTTAAAAGCGTGTTCAAACGGCTGGGGCTGTGCGACGGTTCCGCACGGGCGAGACGGACAGTCGGGAGTCGGCTGCATCGGTGGCCCGTCGGCTACCTGAACGCGGCTCTTCCGACGTCCATCAGCACCTCCGGCTCGTACTGGTGGGCACTCACTGGCGGCACCTCGGCCTCGATTTCGAGCTGTTCGTAGACTGCCATCATGGCGGAGCGAACCGAATACTCGACGGTGAACACCACGTCGTCGGGAACCTCGGCAAACTGACCGATGAACGCGAGGTTGTTCGATCCTGCCGGGACGACAGCCGGTCGATCGCCGGAGGTTCGCGGCATGAAGTGGCTCGTGATAAACGGCATATTGCAGGAATGCAGGTCGCGTCCTCGAGAACTGACGGCAGTTCGTCGAGGTAGCCGAGGTGGTAACAGAGTTCCTCGAGGATCTCCTCGCCGGTGCAGTTCTCCATTTTCTTCGCAACGTTGTTTCCGTCTTCTTCGGGGAAGAGGCCGTATCCCCAGAAGACCTTCACGTCGTCGGGCTGGTTCGCGAAGTGGGGCTGGGCGGCGACGACGATCGACATCAGCCAGTTCGATTCGGTAAACGTGATCAGTCCGTTTCCAGGTTCTTCACCCGTAACGTCGACGATGTGGTCGAGCAAGTCCGGTTCGTCGAGTGTGACCGTGTAGGATGGCCACTTCGTCTCCGGGACGTGGTCGGCAAACGCCGACGGTGTTCCGAACTTCGGATGGTCCTCGACGATGTTCTTCCAGAGTTCGAAGGAGGCACCCGTCGTGTTCAGGTCGGGTGCGTCCGTCATCGATCCGAGATCCGACCCGTCGGTCATCGACCCGTTTGTCACGAAGACGAGGTCGGTCGGCTCGACGTCGATCGTTTCGGTCGCCCCGTCGGATTCGTAGTGGATCGTCTCGACTGTCTTGCCGGCCCGAGCGGGCACGATGTCCAGATCCGTCACCTCACAGTCGCTCTGGAACTCGACACCGTGCTCTTCGAGCCATCGCCGGAGGGGGCGAACGATCGAGTCGTACTGGTTGTACTTGATCCGGTGGATCCCTCCATCGTGTTCAGTCGGGGGAACTCGTGCATGAAGCGGTGCATGTACCGGCGCATCTCCGCGACGCTGTGCCACGGCTGGAAGGCGAACGTCGTCGCCCAGATGTACCAGAGCGTCGTCTCGAAGAACGACTCGGAGAACCACTCCTCGATCCGCGTCTCCCCCAGTTGTGTCTCGGGCGTGAGGACGAGTTGCAACAGCGAGAACCGGTGCTCCATCTCCAGGCCGTACGACGAGACGTCCAGTACCTCCTGGTCGTCACCCATCAACCTCGCTATCGCGTACGTCGGGTTTCGTTCGTTGAACTCGTCCATCACGTCCTTGATCGACCTGTCGCGGTCTTCGAGCGAGGGAATCGTCTCTAGGAGGTTCCACGTACACTCGTAGGTCGGATAGTTGAACATCCGGCCGCCGCGGATGACGTATCCCTCCTCCGGCGTTCCGGAGCCGTCGAGTGCACCGCCCATCACGTCCAGTTTTTCGAGGACGGTAACGTTCTCTCCGGGCATCGCCCCGTCACGAACCAGGAACGCGGCTCCCGCAAGGGACGCGATCCCACCGCCCACGAAGTAGGCCTCTCTCGCGGTAGCATCCGGTTGCCGTCGGGTGCCGCTGTCGTCAGCATCGCTGGTCATGTTACCCACGTACTATCGCTCGTCACTAATTGTATAAGAGCCTACAAATTGATTCCCGTGTGGAAAGAACGACCGACGAGAAGGACCCCTGGATCAGCGGTCACAGGAACGTCCGGGAAAATCCATACGTGCCTGCGTGCCACGGCCGCCGTGGATATCGAACACCGCTATTACGCTCGAGTTCCCAAGGCGGACACATGGACCTGGACTCGGACGCGGACGCGTCCGTCGTCGAACTCGCCCGCGGTCTCCGCGCGGAAGCGACACGGACGAACGAGCGCAGACTCCTGGTTCTCGCGGGCGGTCTCGAGCGGGGCTACGACGCCCTCGAAACCGTCCTCGACGACCTCTCGGTCCCGATCACGCGGACCACCCTCGTCGGCCCGGACGATCGACTCCGCTGCGAACAGGTCCCCCAGTCACGGGCCGGCGACCTGCTCGGGACGACGCGTGACGTCGTGACGATCGACGCCACGCCGAACTCCGGCCCAACGCCGTCGGCAAACTCGTGGGCACCGTCGCTGGCGGCGGCCTACTCGTCCTCCTGACGCCGCCGCTCGATGCGTGGCCCGATCGACGCGATGAGTTCGACGAGTCGCTGGCCGTGCCCCCGTTTTCGCTGTCGGACGTGACAGGTCGGTTTCGCCGCCGTCTCGTCGAGACGCTGCGTGCACATCGCGGAATCGCAATCGTCGACTGCGACGCCGGCGTGATCGAGGACGACGGACGCACCCACCCGGCACCTCGTCTGCCCGCCAAAACGGAGTCGCGGCCCGCGTCCGACGACCACAGATTCCCGGCGGCTACCTACGAGGCCTGCCTCACGACCGATCAGGCCGAGGCCGTCGCGGCGTTCGAGTCCCTGGCGAGCGCCGACGCTGCGTCCCCGATCGCGAGGAACCGCGGGCCGTCGTCCTCGAGGCCGATCGGGGCCGTGGCAAGTCGAGCGCGGCGGGACTCGCTGCGGGGGCGTTCGCCGTTGATGGCCAGGATGTGCTTGTTACCGCGCCGCAGTTCCGGAACGCGCGGGAGGCGTTCGATCGCGCCGGTGAACTCTGCGAGACACTGGGCGTCGCGACCACGGTCGAATCGAAACGCATCGAGACTGCCGCCGGGGGTCGCGTCCGCTTTCACGAGCCCGCCGCGGCCGTCGACGCCCTCGAGTCGGCCGACATCGTCGTCGTCGACGAGGCCGCCGCGCTGCGGTCGCCACGCTCGAGTCGCTGCTGGCGGCCGATCGCGTTGCGTTCGCGACGACGATCCACGGCTACGAGGGCGCAGGACGGGGCTTCTCGGTCCGATTCCGCGACCGACTCGCCGAGAGTGACCACGAGGTACTCGACTGCCAACTCGTCGAGCCGATCCGGTATGCGGCTGGCGACCCGGTCGAGGTATGGGCTTTCCGCGCCCTGCTGCTCGACGCCCGTCCGCCGGTCGACTCGCTCGTGGCCGACGCTACACCCGAGACGGTCGACTATCGGCGACTCGAGCCCGACGACCTGCTGTCCGACGAGCGCCTGCTCCGGGAAGCCTTCGGCCTGCTCGTGCTCGCCCACTACCGAACCGAGCCCGCCGATCTCGCGCGGCTGCTCGACGCGCCGAATCTCGAGGCTCGCGCGCTCGTCCACGACGGCCACGTCGTTAGCGTGGCACTGCTCGCTCGCGAGGGAAACCTCTCGCCGGAAACCCGCTCCATGATGTACGAAGGCGGTCGGGTCCGTGGCAACATGTTGCCGGACGTGCTGACCAGCCAGTTGCGGGACGAAGCGGCAGCCGAGCCAGCCGGATTGCGCGTCGTCCGCATCGCGACCCACCACGCGGCCCGCTCGCGGGGACTGGGGTCACGTCTGCTCGAGCGCATCCACGAGGAGTTCGAACCCTCGGTCGACTGGCTCGGCACCGGTTTCGGCGCGACGCCCGGCCTGCTGTCGTTCTGGCGCGAAAACGGTTATCGGGCGGTCCACATCTCGACGACGCGCAACGACGCCAGCGGCGAGTACTCGGCGCTCATGCTCGCACCGACGAGCGACGCGGGTCGGACGCTTCACGATCGTCACGCCGACTGGTTCGTCCGCCGGTTTGCTGCCCTCTGTTCCGATGCGCTTGACGACCTCGAGCCCGACGTCGCCCGCGCGGTGCTCCGCAGCGTCGCCGATGGGGCGGGACCGCCACTTGCGTTGACTGACCACGAGTGGCGGGTCGTCGCGGGAGCAGCCTACGGGCCGGGCCTGTTCGACGTTGATCCGGGGCCGTTCCGGCAACTCGTCCGGTACTTTGCTGACGACCCCGACGCCGTCGACTTGAGCGACCGCAAGGAACGGCTGTTCGTCTTACGCGTCCTCCAGAGTCGCGACTGGGAGGCCGTCGCCGATCGGCTCGGGTATCACTCGACGGGACAGTGTATGCGAGCGCTCGGCGACCCGTCTGTCCGCTGGTCGATCGGTACGGGACCGAGGCCGCATTCGAGGTGCGCGATCGGTTCCGCTAGCCACGCTCCCATTATGTGGGAATTGCTATCATGAGTTTTACTAGCACTCGGAATAGCTATCAGTATGTCTTCGAGTCACCTCTCGGCGGACGAACGGACCGAGTTGACGAGCGCGGCCCGGACGGTCGTCGGCGACGAACTGCGCAGCGTCACGTACTTCAGCGAGGACGAGGTCGAACAGCTGTACCTTCGTGGCGACCTCGAGGCAGACGCGGACCTCGTCGGTTTCGCGGACACCGAACGGCTCGGCTTCCAGTCACAGACGGCCTACCAGGACTCCGAACTCGGACCCTACCAGTTCACGATTCGCGTCTTCGAACGCGGCTACCTCACCCGCGTGATCGTCGGCGACCACGGGGTGTTCGTCACGACGGACGCGATGGCGCGAGACCGGTTTGAGGAGATCGCAGCCGCGCTACAGGGCGTCCTCGTGGAGTTCGACGAGCCCTGATACGGTCTGCTGTCACCGGGTCCGCAGGACGGGTTGCGGGTGCGCCGGCCTGACTGACAGCAGTCCTATGAGTCAGACGGTCAGATGAACAGCCGCTACAGGGCGGGTTCGGGAAGCGCCTTCATACTGTCGGACAGCAGCCAGTGAGAAGTCGATCTGCAAATAGTTCTGTTCGACAGTATCAGGGGCTACGCGACGAGTCGCCACCGCCGGGTGACGTAGCAACGAACACGCCGCCTCGAGACAGCCGGCAGTATGGCTTTGGCGATCGGGCCCTTCCAGCCGGTATGGTTGATGCAGTGACGATCTTCGCGATCGCGTTGCTCGCCGGTGCCATCGTCGGCGCAGCCGTGCCGATGGTTCCGAGTGGCCTCCTCTCGCTCGCCGGCCTCGGTGTCTACTGGTGGGGTTCCGGATTCGCAGAGCTGAGCGTCCTTACGTTCGTCGTCCTCGCCGTCCTTGCTCTCGTCACGGCGCTCATCGAGTTCTTCGGCGGCTCGATCGCCGCCCGAGCAGGCGGCGCGTCGTGGATCACAACCGCGGCCGCCGCCGTCGTCGGCATCGTCCTCATGGTCGTCACCGGCCCGCTGGGATTGCTCGTCGGCCTCTTCGGGACCGTCTTCGTCCTCGAGTTCGTCCGCGACGGGGAACTCGAGGGCAGTACGCGCTCAGCCGTCTACACGACCGTCGGCGTCCTTGCATCGACGGCGGTGCAGGTCCTGCTGACGGCGTCGATCCTCTTTGGGTTCGTCATCGGCGTCTTCCTGCTCTGACCGACACAAAAAAGACTGAAGCCGTGGGCGTCGTTCACACGGGAAATGGAGTGTTCCGAAACCGACTGCGAGCGTCCAGCCACGGTCGAGTTGCATATCCCTTGGGACGAGAACCGCCTCGTCTGTGCCGCTCACGCCCGCGTGCTGGGTCGACAGGACGGCGTCGTCGCCGATCCGAATCCGGACCGAGCAGACGACTTGCTCGAGTAAGGTTTCAGGGGTGAGCGTAGTAGACGACGGTCTCGTCGTCCTCGTGGCGGTCGATCCGCGCGAAGCCGACGCGTTCGAACTGGACGAGTTCGTCGGACTCGAGCCCGCCGACGCCCGGTTCCGCGTGGCCGGAGACATCGCCCTCCATCGTCCGCATGCGGACGGGCACGCTCTCCTCGGCCGGCACCCAGTGAACGACGTCCACGTCCCCCTCGCGGACGACGTCGATGTCGTCGCCGGTGTACTGGAGCGTGTCACGCGTATACTGGAAACAGCCCAGCCCCTTGAGCCAGATCCGTTCCTCGCGGTCGGGGAGGTCTCCCTCCTCGAGCAAGACGGCATCACTGACCGGAATCTCTCGAACGCCGCGATCCTCGTGGTTGGGATGCAGCGGCGGGTTCGCCTCGTCAGGTGGGCTGCCACCGAGTGGAAGCTGAACGCCGTTGCGGACGAAAAAGCGGCGGTCGGTCTCGTCGTCGATCAGGTCGCGGTTGTTCGCGTAGATCGAACTCATCGCGAGGTCGACATCGGTGGTCGAGGTTCCCAGCCCGGTCATCGCCTCGACGATGGCCTCGCCGCGGATGCCGCGCCGACGCAGGCTCTTGAGCGTCGGTGCGCGTGGGTCGTCCCAGCCGTCGAGTTCGCCCTGCTCGATCAGTTCGAAATGGTTGACGTACTCACCTTGACGTTGTAATCGTCGAGCTGGACGTGGCCCCAGTGGATCACTTCGGGGTACTCCCAGTCGAAGTAATCGTAGACGAACTGCTGGCGTTTCGCGGAGTCCTGCAGGTCGATCCCTCGGATGATGTGCGTGATCCCGATGAGGTGGTCATCGACGCCCGACTGGAAGTCCAGCATCGGCCAGCATCGGTATTCGCTGGCTTCCTCGCGGGGATGAGGCGTATCGATCATCGGAAGGCCACCCAGTCGCGCAGCGCCGGATTCTTGTGCTCGATGTCGGTTTTGACCCGCAGGACCATCTCGCCGCTTTCGTATTCGCCGTCGATCATGGCCTCGAATTCCTCGAGTACCGTCTCAGTGTCCTTCTCGCGGTGGGGACACGCCTCGCCCGAGTTCTTCAGCTCCGAGAACGCCTCGCCCGAACACGAGCAGGTGTAGGCCCCGCCGAGTTCGATCAGCTCGTGGGCGTGGTCGTAATAGGTCTCGAGGCGGTCGCTCGCTTTGTACGTCGCGTCGGGCTCGAAGCCGAGATAGTCGAGGTCCTCGAGGATGTCGTCATAGGCCTCGAGATCCGGCCGTTTGGTCTCGGGGTCGGTGTCGTCGAAGCGCACGCAAACCAGCCGTCGTAGCGGTCGCGGTAGGTGCCGATGACGGCGGGCATCCGGGCGTGGCCGACGTGCCACGGGCCGTTGGGGTGGGCGCACACCGCATTCGGATCTCGTCGTACTCCTCGGCGTTCGGAAAGTCGGGGAGGTCGTGTTCGTCTTCTTCCTCTTTGGCTTCGATCTCGGCGAGTTCCTCGGGGGCGAGTTCCTCGAGGCGAGCGCGTTTGGCCTCGTAATCAAGATCGTTGACCCGTCCGACGACGCCACCGGCGATCCCCGGAATCTCGTCGCCGTGCTCGCGGAACTCGGGGTTGTCGCCCATCAGCGGCCCATAATCGCGCCGACGTCGGCGTCGCTCTCGTGTTTGACGGCATTTAATAGTGCGTGCTTTTCGACCTCGCGCTCAACACGCTCGCGTAACTCGTCGTTCATTATCGAGCGGTATTCGTGCCCGGACCAAAACCCTCGCGGTGTCGGCTCGGCGAGCGACGGCCACGCGGCCTGCCACGAACCGGTGACGACGGATTCAGGCGCGGTCAGACCCGCCCCCGGTGAGCAGGTCTAGGAAGTCCTGCATCGCCAGTGCGGCCAACACGATGGCAGCAGCACCAGCAGCGCGTTGACGACGTTCAGCTTCCGAGAGTTGCGGTACTCGCCCATCGTCTCGCGGTCGTTGACCGCCCAGAACAACAGGACGGCCGCGACCGGCAGCCCGAAGATACCGTTGTACATCGGGAACAGGATCACCATGTCGACGACCGAGAGGTCCATGACCCGGCTGATCATCGGCGAGAGGACGCCGACACCGGTCAGCCCGCGAAGACGATTGTGAACAGCCGATCGCCCTTCTGGACGTCCACTCCGGCCGCCTGCGGGATCATGTACGCGGGCGCCCACATGATCGGGATGATGCTGTTGAACGCGGCCGCGATCACGCCGCCGATGAACAGTACCATCGCCCATACGCCAAGCACCTCGACCAGCGCCTCGCCGGGCGTGATGAATGTCTCGAGTTGCGTAAAGCCATCGGGCGCAGCAGCGCCGCGGCGGCGATCAGGATCGCGATCGTCGTCACGCCGCCAACCGCGTATCCGATCGCCAGGTCCTCCCGCGCGTCGGGCAGGTCGCTCTGGTCCGTCCAGCCCTTCTGGTGGACGAGGATAGACTCAAGGAAGAAGTTCGGCCACAGCGCGGTCGTCCCGAGCAACCCGGCGGCCATCGCCACCGCGCCGAACGTGTCCGTCGTCGGGACGAACCCGAGCGCGACGTCACCCGGGTTCGCGCCGCTCGGGAGCGCGACGATCACGTAGATGACCATCAGTGACAGCATCATGCCGATCATCACGTTCTCGACGGTGTCGTAGTTCAGAACGCCGACGCCGATCGCCACGAACGTCGTCACGACGGCGATCGGTTGCCAGCCGATCGCGCCGCCGAGCAGGAACGAGAAACCTGCGCCGACGGCGGCGACGAGGCCGAGGGTCCACGCTACGCAGCCGATCGCCAGGAATATCGCGATCGCCGTCGCCCCCGGCCGGCCGAGCTTCTCCCGAACGAACACCATCAAGGGCTCGCCGTGGATCCCCAGCCTGGCGCTCATGTCTTGTGCCATGAAGCCGAGCAACGCAGCGCCGACAACGGCCCACAACAGCGTGTAGCCGTGCATCACGCCGGCCTGGCTGGCGATGAACACCGACCCCGAGCCGAAGTAACTGGCGACCATCACGAACGCCAGTCCGTACTGTTGTACCTGTCCGGCCGCGTAGTCGAGTGGAGAAAAGTTGCGGATACTCATTCGTCGGTGCTTTGCGTTCGACGGTCGATTCGTCGTAGGTGCCGGACGCTGACGAACTGCTCCCGTGGGGATTCGATACGCTGTGGCTCGTCGGACTGTGGTTGTGTTCGCATCATGGTTGCGTCGTAACGCCCAATCTCGAAAAGCGAGCGAGTACGGGTGTCGCTGAGTGTAGTACACCTACAGTAAACAGTCCCAGAGGGGAGTGTCTACGCCGGAATGTTCAACTGCCCGGTTCCGAAACGCCGTACAGCGACGGGGTCACGAGGACGGTCGGTTCTCCCCGACAATCCACGGTTCCGGCGGGATCCTGATCGTCACCGGACTGTCCCTCCTGACATCGCTCTCGAGCGACGAGGTCGCGGGCACCGCCAGCGCGATCTTCACCGTCGGCGCCGTGTTCGACAGCGTCGTCTACGCCCGGTCGGGCGAGATCGACTGGCCCACCGCGGGCGCGGTCGGCGCGGCCGCCGTCGGCACGTGGATCAGCGTCCGGGCCAACGCCTATCTCTCGCGGCGGGCCTACGGGCACGTGCTCGCCGCGTTGCTCGCGGTCGGCGGCGGGAACATCGTCTACCGGGAGCACCGCGATCTCGAGCCGCGACTCGAACCCGGGCGGTATCGTCGCGATCTCACCGCGTTCGCCGGGATCGGGCTCGTGATCGGCGTCTTCGGGGCCTTCTGGGGATCGGCGGGGCCGCGCTGTCGACCCCCGCGCTCGTCCTGGTCGGTGTACCGATGCTCGTGACGATCGCGGTCACCCAGATCGTCGTCTTCACCGCGCTGTGTACCGTTCAACGACCTGCTTCGGGACGCGGTCGTTGCGTCGCTGTTCGTGCCGATCACGGCCGCCTACCTCGGGGCGTCGGCGTCGGTTGGTGGCTCACCACCGGATCGCCGCGAGCCGGCTAAAGCTCGCACTCGGCGTCGTGCAGGTGATCTGACCACTGTTCTCGACGAGCAACGGCCGTTGAGTGTAGCCGCTCGACCGTCGCTCCGTCCGAAAAAACGACCGACGCGGAAGCGTCAGTAGCCGCGTTCGATCAGGTAATCCGCGAGGTCACAGAGGAGGTCGCGTGCCTCGTTGTCCGGCAGGACTTCGAGTCGGTTCTTGCCACGCTCGACTAAGTCGCGGGCGGTCTGGTTCGCATAGGAGATCGAGCCGGCCGCCTCGAGTTCGGCGACCGCGTCGTCGATTTCGGCTTCGGTGACCGCGTCGACGTCGTCGGTGTCGACCAAGTTGTCG
>NZ_SMZK01000008.1 GCF_005938085.1 Haloterrigena sp. H1 | reverse complement strand
GCTCGTCGACCACATCGTCACGAAAGCCGGCGGGACGATTCGATTCGAGGACGCCGATTCCCGGGGCAGCGTCGTCACGCTCGTCGTCCCTCGAAACCGGACTATGGCCGATCGTCACGATCCGTCCCAGGTGACTGCTTCTCGGTGACAGCGCCGTGTCGATCACGTTCGCCACGGCAGACGACACCTCTCGGCGATCCACGACTTCCGCCGATCGTGAAACAAAAACTACAATTCAGTCCGATCGAATTATCGGAAACCGAATGAGTCTCTTCGGGACGGTCGTCGTCGGGTTCGGGCCCTCCTTGTCGGCTACAGCGTCGTCCGCTATCTCGGACACGCACAGGCGCGAGTCATGGAAGCCAACGAGCGCTGTGAGAATACCTGGGCCGACGTCGAGGTCTTACTCGAGCGCCGCCGGAGCGAACTCGAACAACTCGTCGACCTGACCAACGAACACGTCGCCCACGAACGGGACCTGCTCGCGGGAATCGTCGACGCACTCGAGGCGCAATCGAAGCCCAGTCACCCGATGGAGCGAGACGACGCTCGGCAGTCACGGCAACTTGAAATTTAAACATACATAACTATTTGGCTGCTTGCGTTTACTAGCCGGTAGAGCCATCCGGCTCGCTCATCATGAACGTCGACGAATTCGTTACCGCGAACGAACCGAAAGCTGGCGGGGAGACGTTTCAACTCGAGAACGACAAGCTACTGGACATCGATCTCGACGGCTCCGTCATCGCGAAAGCCGGCTCGATGATCGCCTACGACGGGGACATCTCCTTCGAGGGGAAATCCTCCGCGGAAGGCGCATTACGGGCTTTCTCAAGGAGAAGGCAACTGGCGAGGGAACACCGGTAATGGAGGCCACCGGGACCGGACACCTCTATCTCGCTGATCAAGAGAAGAAGATCCAGCTTCTCGAGCTCGACGCCGGGCAGTCCGATCTCGGTCAACGGCAATGACGTCCTCGCGTTCGAGTCGAGCGTCACCTACGAGATCCGAACCGTCGAGAGCATCGCGGGCTTTTCTGCCGGCGGGCTGACGAACGTCTTTCTCGAGGGGCCGGGCACCGTCGCGATCACGACCCACGGCGAGCCGCTCGTCTTGCAACCGCCGGTCAGAACCGATCCCAGCGCGACCGTCGCCTGGAGCGAGACGACGCCGGGCAGTCACGTCGACACCTCGCTCTCGAATATGATCGGCCAGTCCTCCGACGAGAGCTACCAGCTCGAGTTTACGGGATCGGAGGGATTCGTGGTCGTCCAGCCCTTCGAGGAACGCGGGCCACAGCAGTAGCAGGCACGACGGCCACTGCGACGGACGACGTATAGGACCTTGACCAATACGCAGTTCAAGACGATTCTATGAGACGACAAGCGCTCGGCGCGATTTCGGCTGCACTCGTACTGACGCTCCCCTGGGTCGCCGTCTGGGAGCGACGGATCTCCTGCCCCAGTTCGCGCCGGCCGCGCTTCGAACCCTGCCAACGCTCTGGACGGTGGTCGTGACCGGCCTCGCCGTCCTCGGCGCGTCGTTTTGCTCGCCTGGGCCGCCGAGACCGCCGAGAAAGACGTCCCGCGAGCGTTCGCGATCGCGGTGCTGCCGTCCTCGCGGTCGCCCCCGAGTACGCCGTCGACGCCCTGTATGCGTGGAACGCGGGCCAGTTCGTCGGCACCGAACGCCGGGATCCGAGGCTGGCAACTTGGCAGTCGCCAACATGACCGGCCGAACCGCATCCTCATCGGCATCGGCTGGGCCGGCATCGCCCTCTTTACGATCTTCCGCCGGGGGTCGGCGACCGATCCCGCCGTCGAGAAACGGCCCGGCTTGCTGGCCGACGTCGTCTCCCTCGACCGCGACATCGGTCTCGAGATCGTGTTCCTGCTCGCCGCGACGCTCTGGGCGTTTCTCGTTCCGTTCAACGGCGGCATCGACGTCTTCGATATGCTGTTTCTGGTCGGCCTGTATGTCTGCTATATCGCGGTGATCTCCGCGGCGAAGCCGAACCCGAAACCCAACACGTCGGCGTGCCGGCGTACCTACAGCGGTTTTCGCGGCCCCCCGCATCGCCACCGTTTTGGTGCTGTTTGCCTACTCGGGGGCGATGATCTTCACGGCCGTCGAACCTTTCGCTCACGGGCTCGAGGAACTCGGCCAGAGCGTCGGTATCCCCTCCTTTTTCATGATCCAGTGGATCGCACCGCTGGCTTCTGAGTCGCCGGAGCTCATCGTCGTCGTCTATCTGGTCAACAAGGCGCGGTCGACGGCGGGCTTTAACGCACTCATCTCGTCGAAGCTCAACCAGTGGACGCTGCTCATCGGGACGCTCGTCGTCGTCCACTCGCTTGCGCTCGGTCGCTACGGCGTCCTCCGCGTTCGACTTCAAGCAGTCCGCGGAGATCTGGCTGACCGCCGCCCAGTCGTTTTTCGCGATCGGGCTGTTGCTCCGGTTCGAAATCTCCGTCCGGGAAGCGCTCACCTTGCTCGGGTTGTTCCTCTCGCAGGTTGTTATTGAGTTTCTCATTATCCGTGAACTCGTCGTGCTCCCGGTCTCGAGTACAGACCTGTTGCTCGCGTACAGTGTCCTCTACGTCGTCCTCGGGACGGCGCTGTTCGTCAGCCGCCGCCGATCGTTCGGCCGACTCGTCCGACGAACCGCCGGGACGGTCAACGACGCGATGCCGATCGGGCGAGGAGCGCCCGCACGGCGTCGACGACTGACAGACTACCGGACAGACCCGTTTCTCGCCACAGTCACAGGCCGGTACTGGCCGGTCGGAACTGACAGCTACGGCCCGTATCCATCGCCGGCCACAGGTCTACGGTCACGGCGGTGGTACCGTCGCCATCGATGCTCTCGATCGGATCTCCACGCTCTGACACTGTGGTTGTCTTCGTGGCTGCAGTCGCCCTCACGTTGCCCCATCTCTTGGCCGGTCGACTCGGCATCGGCGGCAGGATCCCCCGAAGCCGGTGGCTGTCGATCGCCGGCGGCGTCTCGGTCGCGTACGTCTTCGTCCATCTCCTGCCGGACATCGGGGAGGCCGCAGTGACGCTCGCGGAATACGGGGACCCGACCGCCTTCGCCGAACACCACGGCTATCTGATCGCGCTGTTCGGATTCGTTACCTTCTACGCCTCGAGCAGTTCACCCAGCGGTCGAACCATGATCCGGACCGAGCCGGCGACGGCATTTTCTGGATCCACGTCGGTTCCTTCGCCGCCTACAACGCGATCGTCGGCTACCTGCTGTGGATCGCGAACTCGGGAACCTGCTCCTGTTTTCGGTGGCAATGGCACTGCACTTCGTCGTCACCGATGACGGCCTCCGCGCACATCACGGGCGGACGTACCACCGTCGTGGACGGTGGGTGCTGGCAGCGGCGGTGATCGCCGGTGCAGGTGTCGGCTACGTCCTCGAGACCGTCGGAGATCCTCGTGGCGGTGTTCGTCCCGTTTCTCTCCGGCGGGATCATCCTCAACGTGATCAAAGAGGAGCTGCCACCCGAGCGCGAGAGTCGGTTCTGGGGCGTTCGCCGTCGGTGCGGCGGGGTATGCCGCGTTGTTGCTGTTCGTCTGATGTCACAGCCAGTCCGCCGGTGGACTCGAGCGACCAGTAATGCTCGAGCGGGAGCGTTTTTGTCGGTCCGGCATAATCACCTGCTATGAGACTCCGGCCGCGCCGCCCCCAGCAGTTCCGGCTTGCGGACTCGGCCCAGCAGATGGTCGGTGGGTTCCTGCTCGCAGGTCCGTTCGTGGTCACTGAGGAAGTCTGGATGCTTGCGAGGAACATGCACATCCTGCAGGCGCTCCTGATCGTGACCATCGTCTTCGCTATCGGCTACGCGGCGCTATACAAGGCGGACGCGACCCGCGACGCCGACGACGAACAGGAGGTCGCCGGAATTCCAATCCGCTTTATTTCACTGATGATCGTCACGTTCGGCTCAGTCACCGTCCTTGCGTTGCTATTCGGGGCGCCTGAGACCTTCCTCGAGACTGAGGAAACCAGTCAACTCGTGGAAACGACGTTCAAGGCCGTCAGCGTCGGCTCGGTTTTCAGCGTCGTCGGCGCGGCGACGGCAGACACAATCTTTGCGAAGTAGCGCCGACTCAGGTTGTGAACCCAAATCACTCGTCGGGGCGCTTTCGCGCTTCTTATTCACATCGTTCAGTCGGCCCATAATACGCATTTGGCGGACAACCGTGGTGGGGTCGGACACCCGCGGCGATCAGGCATCCATCGATCACGTACGCATCGAAATCGATGCCACGGACAGATGAAACATGAAACACGATCACAGTCGTTGGTGTTCTCACACCGAAGAGTCCCGAAGCTTGACGGAACCCACCCACGAAGCACAGCGACATGGCCGATCCCCTCGCTGCCCCGCTTCAAGTGTTGGTGTTTCGGGTGGCGATCGCGTTCGGGATCGGCGCGCTCATCGGTCTCGAGCGCGAACAAAGCGAGTCGGGCGGTACGTTCGCCGGGAGTCGCACGTTTCCGCTGTTCGCGCTGTATGGCGCGCTCGTCCAGGCGTTCTTTCCGGGGCTGCTTCCGATCGCAGTCGGGACGCTCGTGATTCCGCTGACGGTGGCGTATCTCGGCAAGATCTGGTTCGAGGGTGACATCGGGCTGACGACGGTGATGGCCGCGTTACTGACCGTCGTCCTGGGAGCACTGACGACCCATTCGGAACGCGGCGCGGTTCTGGCCGTCGCCGTCGGCGGTGTCGTCACAGTGTTGCTCTCTGCGAAGGGGACTATTCACGACTTCGTCGACCGGATCGACGAGGCCGAACGCCGCGCGTCGATCAAGTTCATCCTCGTCGTGCTGGTCGTCTTTCCGCTCCTCCCCGATCGAGAACTCGACGTCGCGTTCGGTCTCAATCCACGGTTCATCTGGCTTATGGTCGTGTTCGTCACCGGGCTGAGTTTCGTCGCCTACGTTCTGAGTCGGACGATCGGAACGGAACGGGGGATCGCGCTGACGGGGATTCTGGGCGGGTTCGTCTCCTCGACCGCGACGACGGTGTCGATGGCCGAACGAGCGAGTGCGGAACGTTCCCTCTCCCAGATCTGTGCGTTCTCGACGATAACCGCGTCGATCGTCATGTTTCCGCGGGCACTCATCGAAGTCGCCGTCGTCAACCGGGATCTGCTCCCATACGTCGCCGTTCCGCTAGCCGTGATGACGGCCCTCGGCGCGAGCATCGCCGCTATCGTCTACTGGCGAGCGACCACGACGCTGGACGAGGAGGCCGAGACCGAGCTCGCGAACCCGTTTCAGTTGCGCCCGGCGCTGTTTTTCGGTGCCGTCTTCGCAGCCGTCCTGTTGGTCTCCGAGTCCGCCCACTCCCTGCTCGGTGAATCGGGGATCTATGCGACCGCGTTCGTCTCCGGCCTCGCCGACGTCGACGCGATCACGCTGACGCTGAGCAGGCTCGCGGCCGACGGGACGATCACGCCACACGTCGCCGCAACGGGAATCGTCATCGGCGCGATCGCGAACACGATCGTGAAAGCCGGCCTCGCGTGGGTGATCGGAACCACCGAGCTCGGCCGTCTCGTGACCGCTGGCCTCGGTGCCGTGTCAGCGATCGGCCTCCTCGTCGTCTTCCTCGCATAAGCAACGTCCGTCCGGCTACGACTCCGACGTGGCTCGACCGGTTATCGTGTCGATCTCGAGCTCGAGGATGCGGATCTCGATCTCGTCGATGTTCTCGTCGAAGACGCGAATGGGTGCGAACTGCTGGTTGATTTCGGCCGTGTCGAACCGGTCGTAGTCAGATTTCGGAATCTCTGACAGCTGGCCGGTGAGCATCACGCTCCAGGAGTCTATCTCGCGCGGATCGTCGGTCGCTTCCGTCCCGTAGCAGACGTAACACGCTGTCTCGGTCGCATCGATGAACGCCTGTTTTCGGCTCCCGTCGGTGACGCCGAGCCGGAAGTAGAGTCCGTCACCGTCGTAGTAGTGTGCCAGCGGGATGGCGTAACTCTCGTCGTCCTTCGAAAGCGAGAGGACGCCCGTCTCGGCCGTTTGCAGCCGCTCTTCGATCGTCGACTCGTCGATGCCGAACGTGTACGCGTAGTCGATGTGTTTCATCAGCGGGAGAAGTCAGTGAGGATGGCTACGCGGCCGCGGGCTATAGTTGTTCTCTCATACGGTCTGCTGTCACGAGTGACCGGTGGGACCGCAGCGCGGGTCGCGGGCCCTGTCCACTAGAGGTACGAGTCGTCGTACGATTCCGTGGACCGCTCTGTGTGGGTGTTTCCACAGTCACTACACTCGAGGCGATCCATGTTGTTCATCGAGACCGCGAGCGAGCCACAGTTCGCACAGTAGAAGCCGTACTGCTCGGTGTGGGCGTCGTCTTCGTAGGTCACGAAAAACGACGCCGCGGTGCCGGACTCTTCCTCGTCGCGGGCGATGTACACCGTCGTTCCGTCGTCGGCCGTCGTCAGTTGCTCGTCGACCCGCTCCGTTTCGGGAAACTCCTCGTCTGCTGCGTCCTCCCCTGCCGAACCGGGAAGGGTCGCGTCCACGTCCGGCTCCGTGTAGACGTAGTTGACGACCGACTCGTCGGCGATCTCGACCCGCCGGTCGCCGTCGTGCTCGAGACCGAGCCGTTCGACGAAGTCGTGGCCCTCCGTGTTGGCCTCGAGAACGGTGACACAGATGTGCTCGGCCCCGCGGTCGCGGAGGGTCTCGGTCGCAGTCTCGTACAGTTCGGTGCCGATGTCCTTCCCACGGTGTTCCGGATCGACGAACAGCCACCTGACCTCGCCCCACCCGTCCTCGAGTCGCCCTTCGACGAACCCGGCGATGGTCGTCCCCTCGATTTCCGCGCCAGTTTCGGCGACCTGCAGCAGGGTCTCCTCGTCCTCGCGCTTGTCGACGACTGCCTCGTCAGCGAACTGCTCGTCGACTAGCCCATCGATCTGTGCCGGGCTGAGCCTGAACGAGGTCGTCATCGAACTGTCGACGACCTCGCGAATCCGTTCGGTCTCCGCGGACTCCGGTTCCCGAATTTCCATACCGGATACTCGGGATCGATCCCGATAAGCGGGCTGCCGGCGCGAACAAGCGACGCTCCGGATTCGATCGGCTCGAGCGTTCCTCGTCGCCAGCCTCGAGCCGTCGCGTCCGGCTACCCGTCGTCGAGTCCCTCGCGCTCTCGCAGGGACCGCCGTCGGATCTTGCCCGTCGTCGTGGTCGGGAGCGTTTCGACGAACGCGATGTGCTGGGGATACTCGTATTCAGCTAGCCGGTCGCGGACGAGCGTCCGGATCTCCTCGCGAAGGTCGTCGGGATCGTACTCGTCGCTCGCGGGCTTGACGAACGCTTTGATCGCTTCACCACGCGTATCGTCGGGAACACCGACGACGCCGGCCTGCTCGATAGCTTCGTGAGTGAGAATTGCGTCCTCGACCTCCATCGGCCCGACACGGTAGCCGCTGGTGAGGATGACGTCGTCGGCCCGCGAGACGAACCACAGATAGCCGTCCTCGTCGCGCTCGACGAGGTCGTCGGTTAGGAACCACCCATCCGCAGTCTGCTTGTTCGCCGTCTTCTCTGGCAGGCCGTGGTACTCGTCGAAGAAGACGCGGCGATCGCCCGGTTTGATCGCGAGTTCGCCAGTCTCACCACGCTCTTTGTGTTCGTGCGTCTCGGGATCGAGCACCGCCACCTCGTAGCCCGGGAAGGGCTTGCCCATACTGCCCGGCCGCGTGTCGAACCACGTCTCCGAGTTGCCGACGACGAGATTGAGTTCGGTCTGGCCGTAGAACTCGTTGATCGCGACGTCCTCGAACGTTGATTCGACCCACTCGACGACCTCCGAGGTGAGCGGCTCGCCGGCCGAGGCGAAGGTCTCGATCGAAAGGTCATATTGGGCTTCGGGATCGTCGACGCCCATCAGCATCCGGAGCGCGGTCGGCGGCATGAAGGCTTTCGTGACGTCGTGGCGCTCGAGCAGGTCGTAGACTTCGTGGGGATCGAATCCATCGCGGGGCCAGCCGACGATCGTACAGCCGTGGTGCCACGCCGCAAAGAGGGTGCCACCGAGGGCTGCACCCCAGGCCCAGTCCGCTGGGGTCCACAGCGTGGCCTCGCCCTCCGAAAGGCCCTGATCGAAGTAGTTGTACGCTGCGGCAGCGCGCCCGAGCCAGAGTGCGTGACTGTGGCGGACCCCCTTCGGCGGGCCCGTCGAGCCGCTGGTGTACATGATCGCCGTCGGCGTCTCGGGGGTGGCGTCGTAGACGTCGATGCCCGGCTCGTGGGATGCGACGAGCTCGTCGAAGGCGTGTGCCTCGCCTGTGACCGCGTCGGCGTCGCCGAGTTCGATGACGTGCTCGAGTGCTGGACACTCCTCGCGGATCTCGTCGATCGTCTCCCGGACACTGGGATCGACGACCACCGCTGTGGCCTCGCTGTCTGCGAGCCGGTACTGGAGCGCATCGCGCCCAAAGAGGACCGTCAGCGGCACCGACACCGCACCCAGTTTCCAGTTCGCAAGGTGGGTCAGCGGGTTCTGTGGCTTCTGCGGGACGACGACGCCGACCCGGTCGCCGGCTGCCACACCGAGATCGGCGAACGCGGCTGCGAGGCGATCCGACTGTTCGTCGAGGTCGTCGAAGGAGTAAGTCTCGAGGCCGTTCTCGGGATGTTCGTACCGCAGCGCCGTCCGACTCGTGTCGTTGTGTTTCCGAAGAAAGTCGACCGCAGGGTTGTACTCGTCGGGGAGGTCCCACGAAAAGTCCTCGCGGGCCGTCCTGTGCTCGTCGTACGTCGGCATTACCGTCCAGGTCATGCGATGGCCTACCGGGGCCAGCACATAGCGTTTTTCGACACGCGTTCACAAGAGCGGTGGACAGTGTACCGTGATGAGCGCGCTCTGCCGTGTGCCCTGACTGCCTACTCCTCGTCGTCTTCCGCGGTTTCGGTGTCGTCCTCGGCTTCAGTCTCCTCGTCGTCGGCGTCGTCGGCTGATTCCTCGTCAGCTTCGCTTTCGCCCTCGACCTCGATGTCGGCCTCGATCTCGATCGTCAGGCCATCGGCCTCGAGTTCGCCCTCGAACTCGCGTTTGTCGCCGACTTCGATCTCGAGTTCGTCGGTGTCCACTTCGATTTCGACTTCGACGTCGACGGTGACTTCGGCGTCGTCCATATCCACCTTTCGCTCGGCCATCATAAAGGCGTACCGCGCGGCTTCGGGAGCCGTCGTGGGCAGTCCGTCTCGGAACCTATTTTTAGGCTGGCCGAAAATAGTGGGTATGACCGATTCCGTCCGGGTAACGCTCGAGGGAGACGACGAATCGACGTCGGTTCGCGTCTACGGCAACGAGGGCGACGTCTCGACCGACGACGCGACGTTTCGATTCAGCGTCGGTGGCGGAGATGACGGGGACACAGACGACGCCGACGGTCCGTCCGCGGACGACGTGACCGACTGTGACGATCCCCGCCGCATCGCCGCGCTCGCGGACATCCCGACTGACGGGACGCTCCGGTGTGAGGCCCGCTCCGGCAATCGGGGGACGGAGCTGATTCTCCGCCGCACAGGCGACGACGTGACCGCGTGGCGAAACTCGTGTCCGCACGAACCCGATGTCCGGCTCGATCCCGGCTCCGGTGCGATCGTCCGGGACGAGCAACTGGTGTGTCACAAACACGGCGCGCGCTTCGAGTGCGGTGACGGCGTCTGTACGGCGGGCCCGTGTCGCGGTGACGCGCTCGATGCCATTGCCGTCGCCATCCGTGACGGGAGCGTTTACCTGACGGACGATCGGTTCGAGTCGTGCCGACGACTGGACGAGCCGGCTGCGTGAGATCGTCGCCGACGGCTTCCCTCTGCTTGGGTGGCAGCGACTGTCAGTGACGACGACTGCCGGTCGTGACTGCTTCGCGCCGAGAATTACGACTCGAGCCAGTCAGGAACCGCGTTGACCGACACGAGCACCGCCGCCGCGCCTTCGCTTTCGTACTTTTGTCTGCCTGTCTCACCGGTCAACCCGCCGGTCAGGACGCCGATCCCGTGATACTCTCGCTCGGGATCGGCCTCGTCGGCGTTGACTGCCGTCCGAACGTCGTCTAACGTGTCACCGACGAACGCGACGCTGGCTGCGTCGAACCGTTCTGCGAGGGTCGTCAACGCTTTCGGGTGTGGTTTCCCCTCTTCCCAGTCGTCCATCGTGAACCGACGGTCGACCGGAATCGCATCGTCGAGCCCGACTCGCTCTAAGGCGATCTCCGCCTCGGCCTCCGGCCGCCCGGTGAGGACGCCCACGTCGTACTCCGCGAGCAGCCGGTCGCGGGCCTCGCTTTCGAGCAACACTGGTTCGTCGTGGATGAACCCCGGCGTCTCCCGGTCGAGATCCGGCTCGCCGTCCTCGAGCCCGCGATAGAGTTCGTCACCGAGATACAACTGCTGGAAGACATCGCGAAGTCGGTCGCGGTCCCAGTGGTCGGTCACACGCTGGGTCGCGCGGGCACCGATCGCCTCGCGGACGACGGCTTCGGCCGCCTCGAGGCCGCCGCCTGCAGCAGCGATTTCGTCGGTAAACGCCTCGAGCGACTCGCCGTAGCCTTCCTCGGTCGC
The DNA here is from genome assembly GCF_005938085.1 of Haloterrigena sp. H1. Taxonomy (GTDB): domain Archaea; phylum Halobacteriota; class Halobacteria; order Halobacteriales; family Natrialbaceae; genus Natrinema. The sequence continues at coordinate 21,628 of NZ_SMZK01000008.1, read as the reverse complement.
CAGCACGTAGAGTGCGGCCGCGTAGGTCAGTTCCCAGTCGTTGTTGAACCCGCCTGCGTCCTTGAACTCCTGAATATCGTCTTTCCGGATCGTCCGGCCGTAGACTGCGTCGACGGACTCGACGATCGCACGCCGGTAGGAGTCGGCGACGTCGACGAGTACTCCGTCGATATCGAGGACGACGGCATCTGCGTTCATACCCGTTCGGACGGGACGCTGGGAATAAAGGCGATCGGATTCGATTCGGAAGCACCACGACTCGTTGCTCGGACGAAAGACGCTCTTCCGTTCCCAGTTACGCCCCGGTTACTCGTTTGCTACCATCACCTCGGTCGCCTTGATCACCGCGTTCACCTCGTCTCCCTCCGCGATTCCGAGCCGATCAACCGAACTGGTCGTGATCACTGCTGTCACCGTCTGTGAAGCCGGTGTCTCGATCGTGACCTCCGCCATGATACCGTCCGTCTCGATCGACTGGACCGTTCCCTCGAGTCGGTTCCGAGCGCTCAATCCCATACCGATCACCACCAGCGCGGCGATATTATAGTCCCTCCCGGCAGGCTCAACGGGCGCGATTACTGGCCGGATCGGACAGTTGCGTCGCTATCGAACACGCGGGTCGTTCAGCGAATCGCTCGAGCGACGTACAGCGTCCCACTCTCGACGGTCTTGCGCTCGACCGGAACCGCCGGCTGGTCACCGCCCAGGGTCGTAAACAGGAAGTCGGCGTCGGCGTCCCGAGCGACCGCAAGCGCCGGCCGGTGGAGCTCCGGTGGCAGATTTCGGGCGTAGATCGCGTCTACGTCCGCGTAGACGGACGGCTCGGGATCGACGATATCGTCGCGGACGAACGTCACGTCGTCCGGCACGTCGCGGTCGTAGATGTCGGTCGCGGTGACCGACACCCCTCGCTCGGCGAGCGCTCGAGCGAGATCGGTCCGGTGGCCGATCCCGACCTCGACGACCCGTTGGTAGGCAGTCAGGTAATCGATTATTGTGCCGGGATTCCGGCGCGAGTCGGCCATGGCGGGACGTTTATGCCACCCGCGGTCATAGCACTTGCTATGCTCGTCGATATCGTACCGGTCGGGAACGTCTCCGCTGAGGTCAAGCGGGCGGCCTCCGCGGCGTTGCGATCGGTCTACGACTGCGACGTGTCGATCAACGACTCGCAGTCGGTTCCCAACGGTGCGTACGACTCCGACCGGAACCAGTACTCCGCCGAGCCGTTCATCCAACTGGCCGAGCGAGTCGGCCGTGGCATGAAAAACATCGCCATCACCCCGCACGATCTCTTCTACCGGCGTCGCAACTACGTCTTCGGCCTCGCCTATCTCGACGGCAGCGGCAGCGTCGTCTCCACCTATCGGCTCCAGACCTCGAGCGACGGCGGCTTCTCGAATCAAAGCGCCGCCGACATCTTCGAGGATCGGGTCCGCAAGGAGATCGTCCACGAGATCGGCCACACCTACGGCCTCGAGCACTGTGACAACAACCGCTGTGTGATGAACTTCTCGCCGACAGTTCGCGAGGTCGACATCAAAGAAGAGAACCTCTGTGGGAGCTGCCAGCGGCTGATCAGCTAATTCCGTTTCGACACTGTTCGACGCTCGACCGTCGATCGACGAGGTGGAGTTTCGTTTCTCTCCGTTGCACACCGGCTCTCGAGTTGGTATTACCGTTCGATCAGTCGCGAGACCGCCGCTCGCACCTGCGTTTGCACCCGTGAGAGCCGGCTACGCGAGACCGGACCGACGATCGGCAGCGTCCACCGGGCGTCGGCCACGGCCTCGAGTGTCGATCGCTCGTATTCGCTGACGAACTGCCACAGCAGGCGACTCGCGTCCGGCCCATTGGGTGCGGTAAACCGCCCGTCGGAACTGCCGCCGGACCAGGCGTGACCCATCCCATCGACGAGCCACTCTTCGACGACGAGGGTCCCGCTCCCGTCTCGATACTGGCGTCTGGCATACTCGTACGGGCCGCTTGTGCCGGTTTCCACCCGGTCGGGCTCGACCTCGAGCGTCTCTTCGTCGCCGTCGACCCCGAGATGGCTCGCACGGAGCGTGCCTGCGGTGAGTTGCCGGGCGTTTGCGACGTCGACCACGTCGTCGTCGGTTCCGTGGAAGACGATCGTCGGAATCGCACGTGCGCGGTCGGCCATCGCCTCGTACGCTTCGATCCCCGCCTCACGCCCGTCCTGCCTGTCGCCGCGGTACATCTGTGACAGCGCCGAAAGCGCGCTTCCGACGGCGTCGTATGCAGGCCCGCTGTGAACGCCCGCTGCAGCGAACAGGTCGGTGTATTCGACGATCGCTCGAGCCGCCATCGACCCGCCGGCCGAGAGCCCGGCGACGTAAACTCGATCCTCGTCGACAGCGAACTCATCGATCACGCTGTGCGTGAGGTCGGCGAGCCAGGCGAGTTCGCCGTTCCCGCGTGTGGCGTCCGTGTCGTCGTACCAGTTCCAACACCGGAGCGGGTTTCCAAAGCGCGACTGTTTCGGGTAGGCGACCAGAAACGTCTCGTCCGCTGCAACCTCGTTCATCCCGGTTTCGGCCGCAAACGCTGCTGGCGTCTGTCGACAGCCATGAAGGAACACGAGCAACGGCACCGGCTCGTCGGCGTCGTAGCCGGGTGGCACGTACAGCCGGTACGATCGCCCGTCGTGGTCGCTGCCCAGGAACGCACCGGCGGCAGAACCCGGCTCTGAAACCCCACTCTCATCGCCAGACCGGACGGCGCGTTCGGCACCGAGCGGAGACGACTGCAACAGCTCCTTCGCACGGAGCAGCGTTCGGCGACCGACGGCGTCGTCGGTCGCGTCCGTGTCGTCACTGGCGGGCATACTGCAGCCATGACTATCCACTCGAGTATAAGTTCTGGGCTCGGCGACCGATTCCGTCCCGAGAAGGGCTGATCTGCGACCCTACGGTGCGTAGTAGTACTCGCCTTCGCTTTTCTGCTGGCGATCCAGCTGTGACTCGGGTTTGTTGATCCGCGGGCGCGAGGTGCGCTCGTCCCGGCGGAACGTGACCTCGAGGTTCGCGAGGAACTCGTTCATGCCATCGCGCATCGGCTGCGGTTGGCCGGCACGACCGTGGACGGCAGGCTCGCCGTCGAAGACCATCAGCCGGTCGGCGAGCAGGTCCATCATGTAGATGTCGTGGTCGATGACCAACACGGTGGCGTCCTGCTGTTCGGCGTACCGGCGGATTGCGCTGGTCGCCTGCACGCGCTGTTCGACGTCCAGATGCGCCGAGGGTTCGTCGAGCAGGTAGAGATCCGCCGAGTCGGAGAGACAGGCCGCGATGGCGACCCGCTGGCGTTCCCCGCCGGAGAGATCCGAGAGGTTCTGCTCCATGATCCGCTCGAGTTGTAGCGGCTGGGCGATCTCGGTGTTCCAGTATGAGGAGCCGAACTGATCGGTAATCGACGAGAGGAACGCGTCGACCCGCATGGGCTGGTCGATGGTGACGTACTGGGGCTTGTAGGAAATGTCGAGGTCGAGATCGGCGTCGCCTTTGTCGGGCTCGAGATTGCCCGTCAACAGCTTCGCGAACGTTGACTTCCCGATCCCGTTGGGGCCGACGATGCCGAGCACTTCGTTTTCGCGGATCGTGCCGCCTTCGATCTCGAGGCTGAACTCGCCATCACCGTAGCTCTTGGTGAGGTCGGGGTACTCCACGAGCGTGTCGGCGGCGGTCGCCGTTCGCGGTGCGTGTTCCTCGAACTCGATGGGGTTCGGCCGGATCCGCATGTTCTCGTTGTCGAGATAGCCAGAGAGATACTCGTTGATCCCGTTGCGGACGGATTTCGGCGAGGTGATGACACCGTAGGCCCCGGGCTCACCGTAGGCGACGTGAAGCGTATCGGCGAGCAAGTCCAGGATCGCAAGGTCGTGTTCGATGACGAGCATCGACTTGTCCTCCTCCTCCGCGAGTTCGCGGATCAGCCGCGCTGCCGTCACGCGCTGGCCGATGTCCAGATAGGGTGTGATCTCGTCTAAGAAGTAGAAGTCCGTATCACGAGCGAGTGTGGCCGCGATGGCGACCCGCTGGAGTTCCCCGCCCGAGAGGTCGTCGATCGACTGGTCCATGACCGGCCCGATCGAGAGTCGTTCGACCAGTTCGTCTAACGCCCCGCGTTCGTTGGTCCGCTCGAGCAGCTCGCGGGTGTTCCCGTCGAAGCTGTTGGGAATCTGGTCGACGTACTGGGGCTTTCGCGCGATAGTGACGTCGCCGTCGCGGACGTCCGCGATGTAATCCTGCAGTTCGGTTCCGCGGTAGGCCTCGAGCACCTCGTCCCACCCTGGCTCGTCCTCGTGGCGGCCAAGGTTTGGCTCGAGTTCGCCGGCCAGAATGCGGACGGCGGTGGTCTTCCCGATCCCGTTGGGGCCCAGAATGCCGGTGACCTGTCCGTCCTGGGGTGCAGGAAGCCCGTACAGCGAGAAGGCGTTCTCGCCGTAGCGGTGGGCCGGATCGTCCTGGAGCTCCTTCGGGAGGTTGATGATCTCGATCGCGTCGAAGGGACATTTCTCGACGCAGATCCCGCAGGTTTCGCCCAGACAGATCTCTTCGGAGATGTGGATCTGCTCGGGTTGGCCCTCGTCGGTTTCCTCGCCGCGGAGGGTGATACACTCCTTGCCCGTGCGATTCGGCGGGCAGTAGTTCTTGCACTCGTAGCCACACCGGTCGGGCTGACACCGGTCTAGGTCTACGACGGCGATGCTGTCATCTGCCATCTCAGGACGCCTCCGCAGTCAGCAGGATACCCCACGTGACGAACCACAGTGCGAAGGTCATGAACGCGACGAACAGGTAGTGTTTCGTCCCGAACTCGTCGTCGTCGTAGATCCCCGCGGCGTTGATGAGAACGTACTGGACGAAGATCGCGCCGAGGACGAACGCGAGCGCCTGCGTGTTCTGGGCGGCTGCCTCGGAGACGCCAACCCAGGCCGCAGAAGCCAGCGCCGCGGCGACGCCCAGCAGCGCAGACAACGCCGTCACGCCCACCGAGCGGATGTGTTCGCGCCGGTCGCTGATCGATTCGGTCGACATGGATTGATGTCTGCGGGCGGGGCTGAAAAGGCGTTCGGGTTGGCGCTCGAGGGAATTATTGGGGTCACGGATTTCACAGATTTGAATCTGTGACTATATTTTGGAGTTGTTAGATTTCCATTCTGGATACGGACTTCTATACCAGAATCATCGAAATAGCTGCATTGGCGATAAAAACTACGAACTCCACCGCCTTGTTCACCCGGATATGCAATTAACTCTGTGGGTATATGAACAGTAGATCACGGTGGCTTTCCCATCTCGCCAAGTCGCATTCGTCGGTTCTGCACAACATAGACGGCCGATGAGACGGCAAACAGCGCGAATACCAGTGTTGCCCACCCCAGTTCCGGAACCGTGCCGGTCGGAATTACTTCGAGCCACAACCCAGCCATTATGATTCCGCCGATTACAGTCAATCCAAGGTAGTAGACGCTCCACGGGATCGAATCGCTTGGCACGATGTCGAGGTAGACCTTGAGTTCAGAGGCTTCGTCAGTGAGTTCAACCGTTCGGTCGTCGAATTCAATAATGTCTGCGCGTTCGAGTGTCGGCAGGTGTGTCTGCTGAAGTGACAACTCGAGCGCGAGCTCGCCGGCGTCGGCTCGGTCGAGTTGATTTTGGAGTTTCACACGGAGTACGATACCGGTCGTCATCAAGGAACGATAACGACGACGGCACCGGTGACGATCACGGAGGAAGCCTACTGGATCGATGGATCGCTGTCGGATTCGGCAACCAACAGCTATCAAAGCGGAATCACTCGGACGACCGAGTCCCGGAGTCCGGCACTGATCGGTGGGCTGTCAGTGCTCGGGACGCTCGCACTCGCCGGTGCAGTGCTCGTCACCCGCCGGTCGCCAGCGGATATCGACGCCGCTCGCCGGGCGGTCCACGAACAGCGCTACGCCGAGTGGATCTCACAGGGATCGATCCCGATGTGGATCGGCGATTATCACGTCGCCCTCGATACACTCGAGGACGTGGTCGACGTCGCGATCGATACGAACGAGCGAGTCGTCCACGACCAGCAACGGGACCTGTTCGCGGTCCTCAACGACGGTGTTATCTACTATTACACCGATCGGGGGCTCTGGGAGGAGACTGCCTGGCCGGAGATGGACCTCCAGAGTCAGTCGGCCGTCGTGGACGCTGACGGGGAGTTGCCCTCGGATGACCTCTCCGAACTCGAGGGGATCGACGAGTTCGCGGATGCCGACGATCCGGATGGCTTCGAGGACGACGAGGAGGTCTGGAACCAACTGTAATATCGTTTTGTCCCTGCACAGGGGTTTCCGACCTGTTTAACCGACTCTTTACTGAAAGTGGACCTCCTCGTTTCTCCCCCGCTCGCTTCCCTGTTACAATACGAGAATCCGCCTATTGAACACCTGATACTTCACCTTACGGACGGAAAAACACAGAGCAGTATCACGATCTTATTTTTGGTAAGGCTCAACTTTTATACTGCTGGGACCGTTCGATTCGTAGTATGGCAGAGACCGACGGGGAGGAGATCGAAGACTTGCCACCGAGCGCGAAACTCGTCTTCAAGGTCCTCGAGTACGACGGACCCTTGACACAGAAACAGATCGTCGAGGAATCGATGCTCTCAGCCCGGACGGTCCGATACGCGCTCGAGCGCCTCGAAGGGATCGGGATCGTCGACGAGGACATCTACTTTGCGGACGCTCGCCAGAGCCTCTATCGACTCGAGGAACCGGTCGCGGCCGACGGCAACGGCGTCGAGGAGTCCCCGAAGAAGGACGCCTGCTGTGCGGAATAACGGTCAGAGCGCCAGGATTATCTTCTAGCGGGGACCGTCCCCAATATGAACAAAGAGCGGCTCCCGCGGTGGGGCTGGCTGGTGGTCGGACTGTTTCTTGCAGTGCTGGGTTCGAACCTGCTCAACCTGCTGGTACTGGTACCGGCGGTGCTTCCGGAGGTGTATCGATCGATTACGGTCATCGCGGCGATGGCACCGGTCTTGATCTACGTCGGGATCTGGTACGACGAGGAGCGCCAGCCATACTGGACACAGTCACGGTCTCGTCAGTCGATAGCTGACTGGCCGGCCTCGAGTCAGTCGCTTGGTTCGTCGCGAACTCCGATAACGTCGGATGATCTGTCATGGTGCTCACCCCTGTGGCACCACAGAAACTGAACGGCGGAACTCGAGCGCTTTTGCTAGTCGCGGTTGCTGCTGGGATTGGTGAACCGCCACGGGGTCAAGCCCTGAGGCACTCGGCCTGCCCTGCCTGTAGATAGATCCAGACAGTGGCAGCCTGTTTTGTCCTATCAGTATTTGCTGAAAAGGCTTATTGCGATCTGCGTGCAATTCGCTATTAGGATGTCTACAAAAGGAGCAGATTGGAATACGCCTCTCGATACCGGAGGAGAAGCGTTTGAACTCCTCAGGAACTCCCGGAAAGCGTGGATCTATACCTACATTCGTCACAACGCAGACACCACGATCGACGACGTCGTCGACTCTCTTGAGATCCCACAGCGGACTGCCTACGACTATATCAACGATCTCGAATCTGCAGGGTTCATTGAGCAGTCGAATGAGGGACGGCCGGCACGATATGCCGCTCGTGAGATCGATCTCCAACTGGTACAGGATGATGTTCAGCGGCAGATCACGTCAGCATTGATCGAGGCGATTGCACGCCGCGAGAGAGATGACGATATCGATACGTACATCGAACGCCACGGCTTGGATGGGCTTGCGGTCGCTCTCGAGTATGCTCGGGAATATGCTGAGGGATCAGTAACTCATCGAATTATGGCCCGGGAGCAGGAAATCTCATCGTTAGAAGCGGGTATCATTCTGGACGCACTTCGCCCCGTCGTCGAGGAGTGATTTGAATGGATGCCGACAGAGAAATCGTTTTTCTTGACTCGTCAGTACTCATCAGTTGTGGACGGCGAGGAAGCGGACGGTTTCAAGCGCTAGCTCGCGAAGCCAAGCAGAGAGATGTTGTATTTCGAATTTCTCCGCAAGTGTATGCCGAAGTCTCTGGTGAGACAGCGATCGATGGATACGAATCAAGTGATCTTGCTGTCGACGAAGCATTGCGCGAAGGCTGGCTGAAAGTTACCGAAAGCCCATCCTATTCGATATCGGAAGTCTCGAAGATCATGGATCAGTCACGGAGATTCATCGCAACTGCCAGCGATCGGCCAGAAGATATCGTGGAAAAAGCTGACACGGAGATTATCGGATTATCACTCCAGATGCTAATTGACGGAACGGCTGATCAGGTCACTGTTGTAACAAACGATATTCCACTCGGTGAAGCAACAGAGGCGTTGATTCCCAAGCACGGGTTCGCTGCCGACCAAGTGGCCTGGCTTACTGGTGGCGATCTTGCACCGGAACTCGATGAGGACTTCGTGCCTGAATTCGAATAATCCAATTCTGTTGAGTATCTAGAAGAATATCCTCTTTCTTAAGCACAGGTGATTCATCATTTCTCTATGATATTCTGGAGACAGTCACATCGAATCCTGTGACCAGTATACGGAATTCACCAATCGAGAATCGAATCTCGAGATCAGTATCAGTCTGTGGGCCCGTCGAGTCTGCAAGCCCCTCGAGGGCTTCAGCGTCGATCACTCATCGTCGATCACCTCGCTGACGATGTCGATGATCTCCTGGGCGGTCGAACTGATCCTCTCAAGCCGGTCGAGGATCGTCTCCGGTTCGTCACCGTGCCACGCGGCAAGGTAGAACGCTGACCCACTGGTATCCAACTCGAAGTACCGTCCAACGATGTAACCGACCGCTTCGGCCTCGAGTTCACGTTTCGATCGCTCAGCCTCGTCGTCGACGCCACTGTGTAACAGCGCATGCGCGTACTCGTGAACGAGCGTGACAGCAAGGTCAGCGTCGTTCTCACGATCTCGGACGGCGACGCGTGGCTGCTCTTGAGAGCGGTACTCACTGATGCCCTTGGCACTCCCATGCGACCAGTTCTGGGGTCATACTACCTCTACGTCCACCTTGAGTGTGTCTGCTGCCCCGAGGAGCGCGGGAACCAACTCATCTGCGTCACCTCTTGCTTCGGTCTCGAGGTCGGGCAATGGCTCGCCGTCAGTCTGTGAGATATCGAAGACGGGTGCTGGCCGAAAGCCTACGAGTCCCTTTTCCCAACTGTCCGGCGGTGTCTCGTTGTACTCACAGTCTCTACGTTCGTGATACGACGGCGAGTTCCCACAGTCGGGACATTGCTTCGCGATGATGGGTGCCCAGATCCAGATCGCTGTCTCTCCTTCTTTGACGTGCCGGTCGAACTCGTTTTGCCATGTTCGATAGCCGGCAACGCGCGTTGCCTGCGGACACTGGAGTTTGATCAACAGCGTGTTTCGGTGCGAGTAGTCATGGAAGCGACTCTGGACGTCCAACCACTGTTTGAACTGCTCGCTCGAGACGGCGTCATCGACTTCGTCGACGAGGTCCTGGATCCATGCTTCGATCGTACTGTGCATCTCGTCGTGCCGGGTGTCCGAATCGTCGAATGTTTCCCGGGAGCTGCTGCTCGTAGCCATGTTTGATCAGTGCTTCTCGAGTCGAATCAGATCGAATTGAACTGAACTCGAGAAGACCTCCACCCCTCAGGGGGTCTCAAAAATACGCCGGACTCGAGCAGCAGGAGAGTCGTCAGTCAGCGGACGCCGGGGTCTCCACTTTGATCGGCGCGTCGTCTGGCGTTCCACTCTTGTTCAAGAGCGACGCTGGGTATGCATCGTACGCTGCCCCGATTAGCAGTGGTTCGACCTCTGCAAGGGTTGCGAGTGTTCCGTATGGACTGCTGTCTTCTGTACTGTTTCAGGCATGGACCCAGAGATACGTCTGCTGAGATAACGTTCGTGAATCGGGCTCAAAGAGTGCTTCAACCCAGTGCTGTTTGCGTTCGTCGTCGCCAGCGAGTGCCTGTGAGAGTTCGCTGATATGCCAGTAGTTTCCATCACCCCACCGCGCAAAGCTTCGCGTCCCATCCCGTTCGTAGGCGATCTCTGTGAAGTTCGCACTGAGTTCTCGCTTCTTTCCGTACGCCTCTGCCTTGCCGATGTACTGAGGCACGATATCAGCGGGTGTTGCAGTCTCTGCAGGTTCCTCGAGCTGATACATGATATACAGCAGGCCATCACCGTCATACGCCTCGTCGAACAACTCTAATCAATCCAAGTTCGGACAAAGGGAACGATACGTGAAGCGGGGTCACCCATCCTGATTCTGTACTGCAGGAAGCGTAAACGAGAACGTCGACCCCTCTCCGGGTTCGGAGTCGATCCAGATCTCGCCGCCGTGGCGCTCGACGACCCGCCGAGACAGCGCGAGGCCAATGCCCGTCCCCGAGTGTTCCTCGTAGGTATGCAGTCGTTGGAACACCTCGAAGATACGCTCCTGTTCATCAGGATTGATCCCAATACCGTTATCCTGCACTGAAATGATCCAACATTCGTCATCACGCGTGGCGGAAATGTCGATCTGCGGCGGCTCGTCCCCGCTGTACTCGATCGCATTACTCAGCAGGTTCTGGAAAACCTGGCGCAACTGGCTGGCGTCGCCATCTACACACGGGAGATCGTCGGTTGTGATCTCAGCGTTACTCTCGTCGATCCGCATTTGGAGATCTTCGCGAACGTGATCAAGGACATCATCGAGGTCGACCGGTTCGAACGGATTGCCACGCGTTTCGATGCGCGAGTACTCGAGCAGTCCGTCGATCATCTCGCGCATTCGCTCGGCGCCGTCGACGGCGAACTCGAGGAATTCTTCACCGTCTTCATCGAGCGCATCGCCGTACCGATCCTCGATTAATTGGAGGTAGCTCGTAACCATTCGCAACGGCTCTTGGAGGTCATGAGAGGCTGCGTAGGCGAACTGTTCGAGGCGTTCGTTCGACTCTTCGAGTTGTCGTTGATACTCCCGGCGTTCGGTGACGTCCTGGATGACAAGCATTCCCTGGCGATCGTCGCCCACGGTTGTGATGGGAAGAGTATACGTCAGCAGGTTTCGGCCGTAGTATTCGACTTCAAACGAGTTCTCTTCGCCTTCGAGTGCAGCTTTGAAATGCGGCTCGACTTCGTCGATTAAATCGTCAGGATACCGCTCGTAGATCGACTGCCCGATGGCTTTCTCTCGATCGAGCCCAATCTCGTCGATGAGTTCGCCGCCAGCCGCGATATACTGGAAATCTTCGTCGAACAGTGCGACGATTCCGTTGGGGAAATTCTCAGCCAGGGCACGGTAGCGTTGCTCGCTCTCTTCCAGCTTGCGCTGGTACGCTTTTTGCTCAGTGATATCCCGGACTACTCCGACCCGCTTCTCATCACCGCTTTCGTCCAGCAGGACGAACCGGTTCTCGACCGTTCGGGTCTCGTTCGGGCCAGCCTCTATCGTCTCCTCGAACAATGGGAGTTCATCCGGCGTCGCATTCTCCCACTGTTCGGACTCGATTGACGCGAACTCGTTGGCGAACACCATCGAGGCGTGTTGACCCAGTAACTCTGTTCGAGAAAATGGGGTCAGATCGGCAAACGACTCGTTGACGAGTTCGAACCGCCGCTCCTCGTCGAGAACATAGATGCCATCGTGAGCCGTTTCGACGATCGTTTCGTACTGTTCGAGTTCTCGTTCCCGCTCTAATTGGTCGGTGATGTCTTCGATGGCGAACACAACACTGTCGATCTCTCCGCGGCCGTCGTAGACCGGCGATCCGTTGACGGAGACCCAGACGCGCTCTCCTGCCGAACTAAACACGCCACTGATATGATCAAACACCGGTTCTCCGGACTCCATAATTTGCGGAAAGGGCTTCTCGTCATCCGGGAGGGGGTCGCCGTCGATGTCGACTTCGTTCCAGTCAGAATCGTTAAAGCTGAGGTCGTTGATCTGTTCTTTGTTCCGCCCGTATATATCCTCAGCTCGGTCGTTGGCGAACTCCATCTTCCCATCACTGTCGACGATCGTGATGCCGATCGGACTCGTTTCGATGATCTCTTCGCAGCGGGCCAGTTCTCGTTCACGTCGCTTCCGTTCGGTGATGTCGCGGGTGTAGACTGACAGGCCCGACTCTGAGGGATAAATGGCGTTGTGGAGCCACTTGTCCAACGGAGGATAATAGTCTTCGAAGGTCAGGAGTTCTTGTGTTTCGAGAGCTTCGTACAGTGCGCTCTCGAACGTCTCCGTGATATTCTGGTCACGAATATCCGAACCAATTCCGGCCTCATCCAGCCCCAGAAGGTCTGCTGCGTGGTCGTCCAGATAGCGAAAGCGGAATTCTTCGTCGAGGGCGAAGAAGCTATTTGAGATTCGGTCGAAGACCCCGCCGAGATCGCTGTCTACCGCGTCCCTTTCCCGCCCCTTCGTGAACGCTTGTCCGTTCATGGGTGGCTGCCACCACACGCGTCCGTTTCCCCCGACTTTCTTGGTTTCGAGCCGGTCGTGATCGACGAGTCGTTCAAGACGCTCGTAGGTACTCTGGCGGCCGAGGTTGAGTTGTTCGGCTACCTCGGTTGTCGTCATGGGTGCCCCTCCCGCTTCGAAGAGAACAAGGGTCTCTCGAAGTGTGTCCGTCAATCGTGAACTGGTCACTACTTCAGTTACTGGCGATACCGACGGATAAGGTCACCGCAGCAGTCGGTGGGTCAAACCAGTTGGAGAGTTCTCTGACACTCGCCGAGAGCAAGGTTTAGTCGGACGGCACCTAATTACCATGTATGCCATTCAGCGTCAGTTGGCACACACTTCTCGAGCATCTGGATGAACTGCCGGCGGACGCGACACTGATCACACCGTTGTCGCACTCTCGCATCCACATCACAGATATCCAGGAACACCGCATTATCATCCAGTTTGATGAGTCAAACGAGAAGCGTCCGCTCCAACGTGAGCAGTTTGAGACACTCTACCATCAGATACAGACCGCGCACGATGGGTTCGATCTCGATCGGCTGCCGCCAGATGCTGACCCGTATCCAGCGGTGTTGAGTGTTCATCCCCGGTTCGAGATCGACGAAGACGCGGGTGTGATCGCCGAGACAGACGGACCGACGACGACCCAACTGGCCAACACAGCACACGAACCAGATATCGATGACGACGACCGCACCGAACCCGACGGTCTGGACATCTACTCGGATGCGCTGCTACTGATCGATGCGCTCGAGCGCCACGACGTAACTGACCTGCCTGAGTTGGAGACGACCACCCTCGTAAACCTCTACACGCTGCTGTCGGATGTCCAGCGTGACGCCAACGACTTTCGCCAGGAGGTCGCCGATGTGCTTCTCTCACGCCTCCATCACGACCGTCCTGTTGCCGGTCAGTACGGTTCCGTCCAGCGCACGAGTCGCCGTAACCGCTCGCTCAAAGACGATGAGGACGTCCTCTCGATGCTCGAGGCAGAAGGGATCGACCGCGAGCGCGTCATGAGCGTTGATCGCCAGAAGGTCGACGAAGCACTCGGGGTGACGACGCTCACTGAGTCCGATGTCTACGAGATCGATGAGAGCGAGTACGTTCGCAAGGCGGAGGTCGACAACGATGTCAAGGAGTCGCGCCTCCAGGGCTTGAAGGATCGACTTGCTGCTAGCGAGGAGACAGAAGCCGAGGAACTGCAACAGGAAATCGAAGAACTCGAAGAGCGTATTGACGACCTCACAAGCTTCCGGGCGGGGACGGAGGTACAGGGATGACTGGTGACGGCTTTCGCGTCATCACGCACAGAGTAAGGGGTTGGCGGGGTTCCGCCCGGACGTCCTGTAATCTGTTAGCAAGAGCGTTGAGTTAGTCACGTTTGTCCTGTGAGCGGAGTTCGTTGGCCCGCTTCTCGAGTTGGTGGAGGATCGGGACACGTTGCTGATGTTGGTTTTCGTAGGCAATGCAGGCTCGTAGCATGTCCATATCGTTGATCGTTGCGATACCGGCGTCGATGAGCCGCGTATTCGGTGCCTCGAGCCGCTGTGCTGGTGAGAGTTCGCTCGAGTTTCGAGGTTGCTCTGGTGTATCGCTCATTGGCTGTTGCCTCTACCCCTGTTGAGGCACAAAAAACTGGATTGCTCTGTGGCTCTTTCCGCAAGTGAGAGATAACGACTTGCTACGGTAAGTACAGGGGAAGCGCCGACCGTTCGGTGCAGCGGTTATACGGTTCGAAGGTCGTCTGTCGCCTGTGACCGGATAGCGGCTGCCGCAACTTCGTCGGCTCTCCTGATGAGTTCCGCTTCGATCGTCGCCGGCTCGACCGTCGTTCGACTCGTATGGGAGAGCACGATGTGTGCCAGTTCAACTGGCAGACCCACCGCTGCAACGACGTAGACTCCGTAGTAGGGATGTCCGAGCAGATTGTAGACTGGCGTCTCGGTCATCCCGTCGAATTCAGCGAGTTTACTCACGTCGTGGATGAGTGCACCAGCAACCACCGTATCCACTGAGAGCGTGACCTCGCGCCGCTCGAGGAGCGTCTCTGCGAGCGTGACGGCACAGGCAGTTACGTCCCGAACGTGGCTTACCAGCCGTTCGTTCTCCAACCCTAATGCACGCTGTGTTGGGGGTAGCCACGGTACCTCGGTGAGGTCGTCGATGTCGTTTTCTTCGATGGCCATTGCCCACGCACTGGTAACGCCCGCTCGAAGATCGTCGTCTTCGATCACCTCGAGTTCGGGAAACGCGGCCCTGACTACATCCTCGCTCATGCCTCTGGTATCAGTATTGACCACTAAAAGTACCCGCCGTGCAGTGATGCTCACTTCGTAGCTTGCGCTCTCACCTGCTGCTAGTGTTCTGCGCCATAGACGATTTTCGAGGGGGCTTCGTAGCCACAGTTAGGACAGTCGAACCATCGCTGGACCTTCGCGCCAGTGGCAGATTTCTGGCCGACGATGACGTCGTCGTTTGGACACTCAGGACAAGCGAGTTCGGGGGCTGGGCGGTCCCGGAGTGCATCCCGAACGCTGGTCGCCTCTTTTGTCTCGAAGCCTTGCGACCACACTGGATAGCCGTCGACGAGGATCGCTGCCCGCCACTTGTACGCGTAGGAGTCCGGGGCACGATGCAGGACGGCTTGCGCTCCAGTCTCGGTGTTTCGATATGCCAGCGTGGGTGTTCGACTCTCTCGTGTCCAGTTGGTGATTCGGGGCATGAGTACTCAGAAATGGACGTCTGCCGGCACGATCCAGCACGTCTCGCGCTCATCAGTCCCCTCGAGGAGGCGATCGAGGTGTCCGCGATGACGGATCCCAGTCGCGTGCTGATCATACAAGCATGCTCCGTTGAACGCCGCCGCCCTCTGCGGATTGTATCGCTGATTTCAGGGGATTTGGACGCCGTCTGGCGATATGGGACGTCTCAGGAACCTCGCACAGACGTTTCACGAGTTTGCCACGACCCACGTAGAAGAGCCAGACGTACCCGCCGTCGCCGACGGCGACGACGGGTACGACAAATCCACGAAGATCGCGTTGCTCCTGCTCAAGGAGGAAGTCAACAAGCCGCTCCGGCAGTTCGAGGACTATCTGAACGAGATGCCGGGAATCCTTGCTGTGTTCGGCCTTGAGAAATCACCTGATTACACGTCTTTCAGCGTATGGGACGGAGAATTCCCGATGAAAGAGTTGCGCCGCCTGCTCCGCCGATCAGCGGAGCAGGCGGGGCTCTCGGGAACTGCTTCGATCGATGCCAGCGGCTTCCAGCGAGATCAGGCTAGTTCGCACTACCGAAATCGTGTCGGCTACTCGTTCAATGCGATGAAAACAACGCTGCTCGTCGATACGGAGTCACTTGCTATCATGGACGCTCATTTCACCACAAAGAAAGCCTATGACGGCCACATTGGGCTGCAGGTCTTTCGGCGCAACGCCGAAGACCTGCAGGCACTTCTGGCTGACAAGATGTACTCATGGAGCAATCTCCGGGAGGCCTGTCGTGAAGCGTCAACGCGACCAGTGATTAAACACTGTGAGCAAAACGCACTCAAGAAGGCTCACAACGCCAGAATTGACGACGAAGTCTACAATCAACGGTCAATGAGTGAGACCGTATTTGCGATGCTGAAGGACGACGGCGACGAGATCCGCTCCCGGAGCTGGCATGGCCAGTTCCGGGAGCTCACACGGAAGTGCATCGTCCATAACCTCGCGCAGGCGGCGAGTTAAGGCTCGCCGCCTGCTCCTCTTCTCCGGACGTATTCGAGAGAGGCATCGCCATCGTCCATCTCACACTTCGTGCAGCATCTTGTGAAACTGATGTTTTGATCACTGCACAAGTCGGCTGAAATCGAATCGTCTGATCTCAGAACCTACCAATAGAGCGTAGCTACCGGTGGAAAAGTGAATGTCAAAATTCCCATGGTGGCGCCGTCTTGCGTTCAACACTGCATACAAGCAGATCGACGGGCCACGGGAAGCACCGACCTGCTGGAAGGCGTGCCGAGCGAGGTCCTCATCGCGCATGATCTCGTCATCGTTGTGTTCCTCGAGTGCTTGCTTCACCCGATTCAGATTGCGTTGGAACGTTTCCGACGTGGTCTCCCAGGCCCGCTCGAGGAGTTCTTCACCTTCGTCAGACGTAACGGGTGCAGCTGTCGGTAGGTCGCCCCACCGTGCTTTTCCAGCCACTGTCGTGTCCTCTTCGTCGAAGGTGACGTAGTAGTCGAACACTGCACAAGAATGCGGCTCTGCGCCAACCAGTCGATCGAACACCGTCTGTCCAGTTGAAAGCGCTTCTTCTGCTGTCGATGCCTCTACCAATGCGTAAATAATCGGTCCCGTCCCAAACTCGTCTAGAGTTCGCCTCTGGTAGCGTCAACTGACACCTCCATTGTGATGGCTGTTTTGGCTGATCGCTCGAGCAGTTCGTCGGCGAACGCCGCGAACTGCTCGGGATCGGCATACTGCACCAAGTTCAACCAGAGAAGCGACTCTAACCCTGCTTCTGACCACTGCATCCATTGATTCTTACACCGCTTCGAAACTTCACCCATGGCTCGTTCGACCACGTTTGACGTCCACGGAACCTGCTGTTGATCAAGCGCGAGTTCCGCGAACGTCACGGTTGCTTCTGCCCATTCCCGGAGGTACGCCGTCGCTTTCGGGGAGTCTTGACGCTCTAACCTCCAGGCTTCCTTCCCGAGATTCTCGAGCGTTTGGTCGATCCGCTCGCGGATCGCCAAACGCTCATTCCTCGGTGCATGGAGTGCGACAGAGTTCTTCAGATGGAACAGATCATCCGTAACGCCAGAGACGATCGCTTTCCGCTCGGAGAGCGGAAACGCATCGTCTTTCCAGAGCTTGTACCCGAGCGTTCGACCAACGTGAACGAGATCGAGCTGGTGAGATCGGTCACCACTCTCGAACGCATCGACGAGTGCCTTTTCGGCGTCACTGACGACCGTGGCGTCGTCAGTGACCGCCTCAGTCTCTTCGAGGGCTTCTGCTGTTTCATCCCAGGATTCGTTGACGTTGACGTCTAAGAGTGTGGTTTCTGTGTCGTCACCCTCGGCCGTCTGCCCGAGGGTGACGTTGACATCATGGTAGGTGCAGTGATCCTGCTGGCTATGACACTTCGTTCCGTCAGGAACGACAGTGTCTGCATTCGTCCCAGGAAGCCGATCACGAACGAAGTCACCGAGCTTGCTGCCGTATTCACGGACTCGGCGGTTGACCGTCGTGATCGAGGGCATGGGAGTGAAGCCGTCGCCGTGGGCGACGGCATCACGATAGCTGAGCGAAGTAGCAAGTTCGGCAGCCTGGAGCGAGATATCCTCTTGATAGATGCGCTGGCCGTCGAAGTCGATAAGATCCTCGAGCGGACGGAAATAGGTCGGATCGCCGTCGGTAGCAGCAGTGTCTTTGACGTGATGGAGGGTGAATTCGTGTTCTCCTGCGGTTGTCACAGCGGTTCGTGTGGAGGTTCCAGCGCGCTGGAAACGGCAGTCGCCGTTTCCGCGCGCATGTTTCTCACCACAGTACGCCTCGACGAGGCGCTCGTCGAGGCTTCTAACGAGTTCCTCGAGGATAGTGGCCTCAAGCTGAATCTCAGTGAGAGATTCAGCGAGAGTGGCAAGCGGTAGCGTTTTGTCTTGGTCGAGACTAACTGTGAACTGCGCGTCAATTGTGGCGTGCATGGGTCACTTCGGGCTGGATACCAGAGGTGACCCTGCTTCCACAGGAGTCAGTTACGACTCTAGACGAGTTTGGGACACGACCAAATAATCATATGCATCTTGGATACCTCACTGCGCCACCGCTCTGGTCGGTATTTGCTTGATCCTGCTCAGAGCGCCGGCACCCATCACCGGCGCACAAAATCACTACTGGAACGCACCTGTCTCACGGAGGAGAACGATCCGAACCGGTAGTAGCATCGACAGCGATTATCAGGTCGCTCGACTCGTCGACAGCTTCGGATTGACTGCGAGTGCCTTCAGAAATTCACACCTCTGCCTCGAGTCGGATCACTGGTTGGGTGAGTATCATAGAAAGACTCACAGGCGATTTATTTCAACTCCCTTTGGCTGAATCAGCTGGTAAGTAGATCTTCGTATTGAACGATGGCAGAAAATGCACATATTCAACTAGGGTCAGTTCTTGATCCGCTCGAGAAGAGGACTGATCTCGTTAAATCGAGGGCCCCGTGTTACTGAACCTGTATTTTGGTTCCAATCGATGAAACCAGCTTCTGATAGTCGAGGAAGATGGTTATGATACAGTTCAGTCTGGTGTTCTTCTGGAAACTCCTCCGCTGGATATAGTATTTCTTCACCGCCGTCTGTTTGCAATGAGGTGGCAAGCAACTCATTGAGTATCCGTCGACGCTGAGCATTCGCTAGTACACTGAAGAGCTCGTCCATTAGCTTATGTTAGAAGAAGAAAAGCAATAAGGGCGGTTCCAACAAGCATTGGTCTACTTCTATTCGAACGATACCTATGTGCCCTGTACTTATCGCTAACGCGAGATCGTCCGTCCGCCCCTGTCGTACTTCTCGGACACCACGCTCGCGGTAACTACAGATGCATATCACCGCTGGCCGTTCTCTTGGAGAAGTATGATACTTGTAGCTCGTTCCGAAAGGGATCTTTTGTAACACGCCGTGAGAATGAACGCCGAATTTATCAGACAAGCTGTTGCTTCTGAACGTGTGTGAATATCGTGTTACGTCTACTCGGTCAAATAGTGGACTTCTTTAATAAGTCAGAGCCCTCAGCAGAGGGCCAAAGGCCAGATTCTGACAATGGTCCCTCTACTGATCTCTATACGTGCTCTGACTGTAAGATAACATATATAAGAATGATATGGGCGTGTGTCCAAAATGCGGTGAAGCTGTTGAACAGACTCCATCATTCTCTGATTTGGGAATCAATCCCAAAAGAAAATTGGAGTCTCAATAAAGAAGTAACCAGCACGGTACTACCAGCCTGTACTTATCGCTAACGCGAGCTCGTCCGCCGTCCCTGTCTGTGATCTCGGACACCGAGTTCACGCTAAGTACACGTGTGTACTGATCATCTCTCCGTTCACTCTCTTCACTCCTAGACAATAGTTAACACAAATACACGCAATAGGTTCTGTAGAGATGACCGAAGACAGCGAGAACCAGCGGGCAGCAGCCGTATGTGAAAATTGTGGAACCGCTCACGCAGTCCGGCTCGGCCCTGACGGCGAAATCGGCCTATTGGGAACGGGAGAGATGGCACTTGTACATGTGGCGACGGCGATTTTCGTATTCTCAGCAACGATGCAACAGTTCTCGAAGACGTAGAGATGTAGGAATAACAGCTAACCGCTTGAGGAACTCGTTCAACAGCAATCTTTGATGTCTATTCCCTGCACTTACTGCTCATTTGGGATTTCTGGCTCTATCGAAGTTCTCAGACACCGCGTTCGCGGTAGCTACAGATACTTACTGTTCGCTTTCAATTTCGACAAGGGATTTGATCCCACACTGACAATGCGGGTACCTTCCCCTACGTCTTATTTTCCATCAGGCAGCCGAATAGCAGGATAAACAGCCTTACAGTTAGGACAGATGGCGACGATCTCCTGTCCAGTCCGAGTGTTGCTCATTCAAGATAATCGGGCTGACAACGCCCACACAGATATATCAGTGCATATAAACTCATAAGAGAAATTACTATTATCGTCTTAAGACCTGCATCCTATTGTCCATATGTAAGGTTTTTCACCTCCGGGGCCGTGTGCTGACATGGCATGGATGGAATACCTGAAAACGTCCCTTCAACCGATACTTCGGACCAAAATGAACTTGTCCATGTCGTAATCGAAGACCCGGGTGAAGCTGACAAGTGTGTGTTTTTCCCAGGAAATGCAACAGCTGATGAGCTACATACAAAGTGGATCCTTGCTCTCGAGGATTCGTACGTCCACCTAAAAGATGCTCAATAGTCCGCTTGTACTGACCGTTCACTACAGCGTCAAATGGGTCCGTGACCGATCCTATGACCCGGCTCGGTTAGGAATCAATGTAGGTCTCAGTAGATTCACCACGCTCTGGTCGAGTGAGAAGACTCACTGATTGAGTTGGCTGAGTGCACGATGCAGTCTGTATCCTGGTGTGTTGCGTGGATCCATTGAATGCGCCTCAGCCGATCGCGGCGCAGATAAACAGAACACGAGGGTGTCATAGAACGAGTGGCACACCAAAGAGCAGGGTGAACGCTGTGGTGGATGAGCCCAGCGACCCTGCAAGATGATTCTTCGGTAGAGACGTTCTTCAATGTCGTGGAGACAGAGACGCTAGCGTTGTTTGAGCATCTCTCCTTCGAGTTTCTCGAAGAGTTCGACGTGTCGCCCCGGCGGAGACGGGGCGAACACGAGATCATGAGCCACCAGAGATGATGCGTGGCTTCCTCCATTGCTACTACAAAGACATCTACGGCATCCGCCCCGTTGAACGAGAACTTCAGAATGCAGTTGTCTGGCTCAGTTGTGGCTTCGATCGACCGCCGTCGAGAGACGCCGGTCGATCGCTTTCTCACCGATCTCGAACACGTCGTTGACGAAATCTTCGGCCACCTCGTCGAGCAGGCCGCCCGCCGCCGCCTGCTCGAGTTGACCTACTGCATCGATTCGACTGACGTGAGAACGATGCCAGCCGATCAAGATGCGTCGAAATTGCTCTGTTGCAGCGTCGAATAGCACCAGTTTCAGCCTTGTTCTCGGCTGATTTCCGTGAGGCTTGTGGGGAATTGGACGCCGTCTTGCGATATGAGGTCGAAACGACCGATCATACGGCAGTGTAAGAATCTTGCCAAACAGCACGTGGATAACCCTGACGAACCCGCTGCGCCGGACGGCGCCAGCGGGTTCGCCGAGTGGACTCAGATCGCGTTTATCCTCTTGCATGCGGAACTCGACAAAGATTTCCGAGAGACTGAAGCATGGTTCAATGACTCCAGAGCCATCCGTGAAGAGCTTAACATCGACAAATCGCCGGATCACACCACGCTCTGTCGATGGGAGCAACAGGTCGACATGCGTGAACTCCGCAGCCTGCTCCGCCGCAGTGCGGAGCAGGCTGGCTGGTCGGGAACAGCAGCAA
>NZ_SMZK01000007.1 GCF_005938085.1 Haloterrigena sp. H1 | reverse complement strand
GACGTCGAGTTCGTCGGCGATCGGATGGTCGCCCCACTCGACCACAGCAGCGTCGTTTGGTCCCTGCCGGTCGTCCGACTCGAGCAGGTCGTCACAGGGCTCGGAGAGTTGCAGGACCGTCCTTCGAGGTCGGCCTGGTGTCCGACGGCCGCCTCGATCTCGTATCGGTCGGTCGATTCGTCGAACCGGGAGACGAACCCAGTCTCGAGACCGAGCCGATCACAGCCCAACTCGAGTAGGTGACGGATCGTCGCCTCGTCATCCATGTTCGGATCGGACGTGATCCGGGACAGTTCCCGCCGGTACCGTTCGCTCTCGGCGCGTCGCCGTTCTCGATCACACACTGCAGCCGTCAGGTCGGTGACGGTCTCGGAGAGGTGCTCGAGTTCGTCGTCGCGATCGACCTTAACGTCGATCGGCTCGTCGACGGTCGGCGGTTGCGCCGGGGGTTCAGACGCGGGCAGCGGCGACTCGTCCTCGAGTCGCGAGGTGAACTGCCGAAGCGCGTCGGTGAGGCGCTCGATGTCGTTCGACCGATCGGAGCCACTCCGTGCAGCAAGACCCACGACGAGCAATCCGGGTCCCGTCTGCGTGCCAACTCCTCGAGGCACCCCCTCAGAGAAGAAGACGCCAGCGGCGATCAAGACTGCAACACCGATCACTCCGAGCAGACCCGCACGCGACCACCTCGTGTCATCTGCGAGCAGTCCGCGCTGAACCGCGATCCCGTCCATAGTACGCCTATGGAATGACTGGCAATGATATGAGCGGTTTATTTCAGTCAGCTATTCAAATCATCATCACAGTGGTGGTCGAGTACAAACCGTGTCGGTCGCAGCGTCGGCGGATTTGGGACGTGTGAGGCACGTTCCGGCCGTTTCGCGGGGCGAGAAGCGGGTGGGCGATGCCGATTTCGAGATACTATACACGTAGTGTCGGGGCGGCAGCGAAATTACGTGTATAACGGGCAAGCCGATACCGACGGATCGTGTTAGTCCAGCCAAGATGTCCGGAGCTACACTCGATTATTACAACGATTCGATCAGTCTACGCGTCATCGAAGCTCTCGCGGACGCGACAGATACCGCCCCGAACGAACTCGACCCGCTGTACAACACCATCGATCCCGAGGCGCTCGATCAACTGTTCCGGCCGGACTCGAGCGACGAGATCCGTGTCACGTTCGAGTACGGCGACTCGCACGTCGAGATTCGAGGCGACGGCACCGTCGTGGTCGATGGAACCGTCCATGACGGCCGATAAGCGGCAAGCCAAGCCGACCTCCCCCAGTCGAGACCGACAGGAGACGACCGATGGAAACAGCCCCGCGTCCGTCTCGCCGGACACGTCAAGCGACCCACCACCGGAGGCGATCTGAATGCGAGTCCCACCAGCGGGGGGGAATCGAGCCATCCGTTCGAAGCCAGCCGGCACAGCGTACCGTCCTCGTCGTCGATCAGGACCGCGACCGCGACCGCGACCACATCGAACGCGCGCTCGACGACGAACCAATAGTCGTCGAGACGGCCGCCACGCTCGCGGCCGCACAGTCCAGCGTCGACGAGATCGACTGTCTCGTCGTTCCGTCGACTGTGACGGACGAACGCAGCGACGTGGCCGCTACCGACGGGTCGGGCGCGCACGTCGAGTGGCTCGAGACCGTCAGGACCGACGCGCCGGAGCTCCCGGTCGTCGTCCTCGCTGACGAGGTGACGCTGGAGCTCGCACGCGCGATCCGGTCGTACGAGTGGACTACCGTGATCGACCGGAACGAGCCGCGCGAGCGACTCGCGACCCGCGTCACAGATCTCCTCGAGCGCCATCGGCTGACGCGCCTCTCGCAGCGGTCGCTCGCGAGCATCGCGCTCGCCGGCGACGCGATCGCGATCGTCGATCCCGCCGGGTAATCCAGTTTGCGAGTCGCTCCTTTCGGATGCGGTTCGGTGCCGCTGCCGACGATCTCGCCGGCACCCCGTGGCAGGAACTGTTTACTGACGACGCCGTCTCCTATCTCGAGTCAGTGGTTGCCAACCGTCACGGAAGGGTGGCGGTGGACCGGCATCTGCACCGGCCGGCGACGGACAGGTGTGACGTTCTCGTCCGCGTTCGGCTCGGCGGCCTCGAGGATGGCAGTCTGGTGTTCGTCGTCAGCGAGCCCGATGAGAACGCTTCTGAACACGGAGACTGATCTCCCGGCGCTCACTCGTCTTTCTCGCCGTGCCGTCTACGATCCGCTGCTGATACTACGGACAGCAGCCGCGACCGGCTTCAGGTGGTTCTGTCGGGCAGTATACCGACCCAAAATCCAGTGTGCGGTTCGACGGGGCTCGAGCCCTGAACTGTGCCTTCCCGAACTCGAGTTATGTTCCGTGATCCCAGCTTCCCATGTACTCGCGCTGGGTATCCGTCAGCGAGTCGAAGTCGACGCCTTCGGCCTCGAGTTTGATCTCGGCGATCTCTTTGTCGAGGTCGTCGGGCACGTCGTGGACGCCGGCGTCGTAGGCGTCGCCGTTCTCTCGAGCAGCTCACGCACACAGACGGCCTGAATCCCGAAGCTCTGGTCCATGACCTCGACGGGGTGGCCAAGCGAGACCGGCGCGGCGAGGTTGACGAGCCGTCCCTCGGCGATGATGTTCAGCCGACGGCCATCCCGCGAGTTCGTAGGCTCGACGCCGTCGCGAGCCTCGTAGCGGTCGACCGCGAGGTCGTCTAGGCCTCGAGATCGATCTCGATGTCGAAGTGGCCCGCGTTGGCGAGTAAGACGCCCGTCTTTCATCTTCTCGAAGTGCTCCTCGACGATGAGTCACGGTTGCCCGTCGTCGTCAGGAAGACGTCGCCGACTTCGGGGCCTCGGCCATCGGCATCACGTCGTAGCCCTCCATGTGGCCTCGAGCGCGCGGCGGGGCTCGACCTCAGTGACGATGACGTTCGCGTTCTGGCCCGCTGCCTTCTTCGCGACGCCCTTGCCACAGTAGCCGTAGCCGGCGACGACGACGTTACTTGCCGGCCCACGAGAGATTGGTCGTCATCGCGATGGAGGCCAGCGAGGATTCGGCCGGTGCCGTGGACGTGTCGAACAGCCGCTTCATCGGCGTGTCGTTGACCGCGAAGACGGGGTAGTCAAGCGCCCCGTCGTCGTCCATCGCGCGCAGGCGGTGGACGCCGGTCGTGGTCTCCTCGGCACCGCCGATGATGCCGTCGATCAGTTCGGGGTAGTCCTCGTGGATCGCCGCGACGAGGTCCATCCGTCGTCGACGGTGATCGTCGGCTCGTGGGCGATGACGCCTCGATAGCCTCGTAATACTCCTCGTCGTCGACGCCGCGTTTGGCGTAGCTGGTGATGTTCTCGTGGGTATCCAGCGCCGCCGAGACGTCGTCATGAGTCGAGAGCGGATTACAGCCCGTGACGGCGACCTCCGCGCCACCTTCCGCGAGCGTCTCGACGAGGATCGCCGTCTTCGCCTCGACGTGCATCGCCATCGCGATGCGCTCGCCCTCGAAAGGCTGGTCGGCGACGAACTCTTCGCGGACGTGCTCGAGAATCGGCATGTGCTGGCGGCCCAGTCCATCTTCCGGCGTCCCTCCGCGCGAGCGGACTCGAGATCGTCCAACTGCTCGCTGATCGGGGGATACGCAGTATCGGTCATAGATCGATTGAGTGGGAGCGCGGCAAAAACGCTACCGAACCGCTCCGGCGGCCGATTTCTGCCGGCGGTTCGATCGTGGCAGGGGTGACATGTCTCGAGCGGGTTCGAAATAAACAGCGAAAACGGTGGGTGAGTCGTGATTACTACGTGCCTGATCGATCGGGGTGGCCACGGTTCGGTGGCGAGCGCCGCGATCGTGGTTCAATACTGGCGATAGCTGACGGACCGTACGCCAGCGTCAATCCTTCGACCGACGGTCGAGAGCGATATCAGTTCGGACCGGCGTGGCTGGGTGGGCCGCCGCCGTTTCCGTTATTTCCGCTGCTACCGCTGCCGCTATCGTCGCTGTCGCTGTCTTCGGTGTCGTCGTCGTCGCTGTCTTCGGTGTCGTCGTCTTCGCTGTCTTCGGTATCGTCGTCGTCATCCACATCGTCGCTATCAGTCGGCGGGCCCGCGTGTTCCGTGGCCCCCGTTTGTCGTCATCGTCGTCGTCAACGTCCTCGCTGTCGTCGTCAGTCGGCGGACCAGCGTGTTCCGGTGGGCTCGTTTGTCGTCTTCGTCTTCGTCATCATCGTCGCCCGGCGGGCCAGCGTGGCCCGGTGGACCGGCGTGGTCCGGTGCGTTACCCGGGTTGTGCTCGACGACAAAGTTCGCGATTCGAAGGCCACGCGTCGTGTCAGAGTCGGATTCTGCCTCTTGCTCCTCGGCGAACGCGGAGACGAGCGCGCCGAAGTTCTCGTACTCGGCTGCCTCGAGCGTCACCGTCGTCTCAGCGGATTCGCTGTCGGCCGTCGCGGTGATGGCGACCTCGACGCTGTCGTTCCCGAACGGCGCGGACAGACTCACCGTGCCGTTCTCGTCCGTCGTGTACGTGCCCTCGTCAGTGTAGGACACGTTCTCGTCGACGGTCGAGACGTTGACCGTCGCGTTCGGAGCGGCAGTGTCGTTCTCCGTAACCGTCACGGTGACGTCGTCATTGTTCTGTTCGACGGAGATGTCGAGCCCTTCGGATTCAGTCTCGGTCGTCGGCTCGAGCATTGCCACCGTCGTCCCCGAAGCGTTTCCGGACGACGCGTTGACTGTCACGTTGACTGTCGTCTCGGGAGCAGAGAGGTCGAGCGTGCCGTTGGTGTCAGTCGTCCCGTTTGCGGCATACGAGACGTTCTCGTCGAGGCTCGTCACGTTGACAGCCGCGCCCTCGACCGTCCCGTTCTTGGTGGTCTCGTTTTCAAATGCACTCTCGTTCCACGTAACCGTCACAACGGTGTCGTCGACGGATACGTTCAGCTCGTCTGTCTCATCGGGCGATACATCAGTATTGGCTGCTGCTGCCGCCGACACTGTTCCCAGCGGGCGGCCACAGACAGGATCATCGCGGTAGCCAACGCCACCACGAACAATCGATTTTGCTTCATCTCATCCAAGAAATTCAGGCATTCATGAATAAAGCCACCCGGCAGTTCTCAGTGTTTCCGGATCCAGAAAACTAGTAGAAAATAGTTTTTAGAGTTTATAGCAATTCTGAGCGTTCAGTTTTCGTTCACCAGCCTGAATGGAAGGCGGCCCAGAGATCAGTCTCAGCGCGGGCGATCAGCGCCTCAGCCGCCTCGAGCGCTCGCTCACGAACCGCCCGTTCGTCCAGCGTCAGCACCTCGCGGTCGCGCATGAGTACCTGTCCGTCACAGACGGTGTGGCGGACGTCCGACGCCGCGGCCGCGTAGGCGAGGTGACTGACGAGGTCGTGCGGCGGGGTGAGGTGAGGTTGCTCGAGGTCGATTACGGCGAGATCGGCCGGCGCACCAGCCTCGAGCCGGCCCGACTCGAAGCCGATCGCGTCGGCGCTGCCTCGAGTCGCCATCTCGACGACGGCCTCGGCGGGCACCGCGCTGGCGTCGTCGGCCGCGAGTTTGCCGAGCATGGCCGCGTCGCGGGCCTCGTCCAGCATGGAGAGGTCGTTGTTCGAGGCCGCGCCGTCGGTGCCGAGCCCGACGGTGACGCCGGCCTCTCGCATCCGCTGGACGGGGGCCATCCCGCTTCCCAGTTTCATGTTCGACGCCGGCAGTGGATCACGGCGGTCCCGGCCTCCGCGAGCAGGTCGATCTCGCGGTCGTCGACGTGGACGCCGTGGGCGACGAAGTCCTCGGGCTCGAGCATCCCGTGCTCGGCGGCGTACTCGAGCGGCCGCTGTCCGTGCTCCTCGACGATCGGCGTGACTTCGGCTTCGGTCTCGTTGGCGTGGTAGTGAACCGGGATCCCTGCCTCGCGCGCCTTGGGGATGAACTCCTCGAGATACTCGCCGCCGACGGTCGTCAGCGAGTGAGGCTTGAACGCCGTCGAGATCCGACCGTCTGCCGCGCCGTCGTACTCGCGGGCGATCTCGAGGCTCGTCTGGGCGTCCTCGCGGGCGGCCTCGTCGTCTTTTCCGACGGTGACGATACCGTGACCGAGTCGCGCCCGAACGCCGGCGTTCTCGACCGCCGCGGCGACCTCGGGGACGTGAAGTACATATCCGCAACGGCAGTTGTTCCGGATTTGATCAGCTCGAGCAAGCCGAGTTCGGCACCGATGCGGACGTCCTCGGGGTCATCTCGCCTTCGGCAGGCCAGATGTCCTCCTGAAGCCACGCGTCGAGCGGTTTGTCGTCTGCGTACCCCGCAGGAGCGTCATCGCGACGTGACAGTGGCCGTTGACGAATCCCGGCGTCACGAGCGAACCGGCAGCGTCGAGCGTCTCGTCGGCGTCGGCCGCCAGTTCGGGGGCGATCTCGCGGATCTCGCCGGTGTCCTGATCGACCAGTACGTCTGCGGTTGTCACCGTCAGATCGGGCCGGAGTACCTGTCCGTCGGTGATCGCAAGTGTCGTCATTAGATTGGGGTTCTCGCCGGGCGGCCTTAGCCTGTCGATGACCCGCGACGAGCCGAGCCGCGGGGTTTATGGAACAGTTCGACAATATGAAACTATGGACAATCGGACCCAGCGCGAGCGCGACCGATCCAACAGCGGCTATCCACCCCGTGCCGCGCTCGCCGACGCGTGGGACGAACACAGCCGATACGTCGGCTTCGCCGCCGGCCTGTTCGCGGTCGGGATCGTCGTCGGCATCGCGCTCATGATCGCCGGCTACAACTTGCTCGAGATCATCCAGGAGGTGGTCGGCGAGCCGCTGTTTCCCGACATCAGCGACCGGAGCCGGCTCGAACTGGCACAGTTCCTGCTCGTCAACAACAGCCGGGCGTTCCTGCTGTCGATCCTCGGCGTCCTGACGCTCGGGCTCCTGACGGCTTGGGCGATGGTGTTCAACGGGATCATCGTCGGGAACGTCGGTGCCTTTATCGCCGGCAGCGTCGGCGTCGGCTACATCCTCGTCGGCCTGTTACCTCATGGCATCTTCGAGCTCCCCGCGCTCTTTATTGCCGCCGGCGTCGGCTTCCGGCTGCTCTACCGCGTCGGCCAACGGATTCGAGGGTCCCGCAGTTCAATCATCACGAAACGCTATCTCTACCGGACCGGGCTGCTCGTCCTCGCGGGCTGGCTCTTGCTCGTCGTCGCCGCCGTCGTCGAGGCGTTCGTCACGCCTGCGCTGCTCGAGACGCTGTTTGCCGACCGGCTCGAGGCGATGGGGTCATCCCCGTAATCGGGGCCGTTTATCCAGTTTATAAGCTGTTGAACGGTCGTAAACGGATCGAATCGTCGTCCCCCTTTTTCTCGAGATGGTGACTGTGCTCGGATATGAACAGACGCACAATCCAACTCGTATTGGTGGCAAGCCTCGTCGCCATCGCCGGCTGTGCCGGTGGGATGGGCGGCAACCCGGGAACCGACGCGCCGACTGACGACAGCTCGATGACGGACTCGAGCGGCGGGACGGGAACGGCCGCGTTCTACGTCAGCGACGAGCCGAGCGTGATCGACGACTTCGAACACCTCAACGTGACGATTACGAAAGTCGGGTTCAAGAAGACCGACAACGTGACCGCCGACGCGACGAACGAGACCGACGGTAACGTCACCGATGGCAACGTCACGGAGGCCGAGTCGGACAGCGCCGGCAACGAATCGACGACCGAAACGCCAACTAACGAGACGGCCGAGAACGACAGCGAGGACAGTGCGGCCGACGAGCAGTGGATCGAGCGCGAGGTCAACGAAACGACCGTCGACCTCACCGAGCTGAAAGGCGCGAATGCATCCATGATCGACGAGTTCGAACTGCCCGCCGGTGAGTACGAGACGGTCTTCATCTACGTCAGCGACACCGAGGGCGTCCTGACCGACGGCACGGAGACGCAGGTGAAGCTGCCGAGCAACAAGCTCCAACTGCACACGACGTTTACCATCGGGAACAACGAGTCGGTCGACTTCGTCTACGACATCGCGCCCCACAAAGCCGGTAAGAGCGGGAAGTACGTCCTCAAGCCGGTGATCAGCGAGAGCGGAACGGGCGACGAAGTCGAGATCCACGACATCGACGAGCAGAAGCCTGACGAATCGACGGACGGTGAGCAGCAAGACGACACGACGGGAGACGAAACCGAAGCAACGCAGGCAAAAAGCGGCGGACAGCAGCCCACGGACACACCACAGCAGGGCTAACGCGACCGACAGCCGTCACAGAACGCACGGAGTGGGCCGTCGACACTAACAGCGGTGGCACCTCACTCGCCACCCGAATCGAACGCTATTTTGCAGGCAGATCGACAGCGCAGAAGCAGTCGGCTCGAGCCGTCAACGCCGGAGCCACCCGAACAGCCGGTAGTCGTGGTCGGGCGTGTACCGGCGGAACAGCAGGCTGTTCGAGAGGACCGACACCGACGACAACGCCATCGCACCGGCCGCGAGCACCGGCTGGAGCAGGCCCAGCGAGGCGAGCGGGATCATCGCGGTGTTATAGCCAAGCGCCCAGACGAGGTTCTGCTTGATCTTGTCCAGCGTGGCCTGCGAGATCCGGATCGCCTTCACCACGTCGAGCGGGTCGTCGCGCATCAGCGTTACGTCCGCTGCCTCGATGGCCACGTCCGTCCCCGACCCGATGGCGGTACCGACGTATGCGACCGCGAGCGCGGGCGCGTCGTTGACGCCGTCGCCGACCATCATGGCCTTGCGACCCCCGGACTGGATGTCTTCGACCGCGTCGGCCTTGTCCTCGGGGAGGACACCCGCCCGGACGTTGTCGGGGTCGATCCCGACCCGTTCGGCGACGGCGCGGGCCGTCCGCTCGTTGTCGCCGGTGATCAGCATGACGTCGAGGTCGCGCTCCTGCAGAGCCGCGACCGCGTCAGCCGAACTGTCCTTGACCGTGTCGGCGTCCGCGACCACGCCCGCGACCGCGCCATCGACTGCGACCAACATCGCGGTCTTGCCCTCGTGCTCTAAGCGTTCCATCTCGTCGGCTGCAGGCGCAGGGTCGACGCCCTCGCTCTCGAGCAGCCGCCGATTCCCGACCAGCACCTCGCGACCCTCGACGGTCGCCCGGACGCCCTGTCCAGGGACGTTCTCGAACTCGTCGGGGGAGGCGGGCTCGAGACCGCGTTCCTCGGCACCCTCGACGATCGCCTGTGCGAGCGGGTGTTCGCTGTTGCGCTCGGCGCTGGCCGCGAGGCGGAGCACTTCGTCACCCTCGAGCGGCGCTCGAGTCGCCACTGCGCCGCCGTCGGTCGCCGGTTCGCCACCGTCGGTCGCCGCCCGATCGCCCTCGAGGGCGACCACGTCGGTCAGCGTCATCTCGCCGGTCGTCAGCGTCCCGGTCTTGTCGAAGACGACGGTGTCGACGTCCTTCGCGCGCTCCAAGACGTCACCGCCCTTGAACAGGACGCCGTTTTGTGCGCCGAGGGTGGAGCCGACCATCGTCGCCGCGGGCGTTGCCAGCCCGAGCGCGCAGGGGCAGGCGATCAACACGGCGGAGGCGAAGACGACAATCGCGAACTCGAACGTCGAGAGCGCCGCCGGGCCGCCGCCGACCAGCCCCACAGCGGCAACGCGCTGACGAAGCCGGCCAGCGCCTCGGGGAAGAGGAACCAAATCAGTCCCCAGAACGTCGCGTTGAGGATGACTGCGGGGACGAAGTACGCCGAGATGCGATCGGCGAGATTCTGAATTTCTGGCTGGCGCGCCTGTGCCTCTTTGACCGTCTGGACGATCCCCTGTAGCGCCGTGTCCTCACCGACTTTCGTCGCCTCGACGACCAGCACGCCGTTCTCGTTGATCGTCGACCCGATCACCTCGTCGCCGTCCTCCTTCTCGACGGGGACGGACTCGCCGGTCACCATCGACTCGTCGACCGCGGACTGGCCGTCCACGACGACGCCGTCGGTCGGGATCTTCTCGCCCGGCCGGACCTTCATCCGGTCGCCCACGTCGACATCCTCGAGTGGCACCTCACGCTCGGTGCCGTCGTCGTCGTCGACCAGCGTGGCCGTCTCGGCCTCCATCTCGAGCAGCTTTCGCAACGCATCGCCGGCCTGGCCCTTCGAGCGGGCCTCGAGGTAGTTGCCCAGCGTAATGAACACGAGGATCATCGCGGCGGTGTCGAAGTAGAGGTTCCCCGCGAGGAGGTCAAGCAGGACGACGAGGCTGTAGATGTAGGCCGTCGACGAGCCCAGTGCGATCAGGACGTCCATGTTGGCGGTCCGGTTTTTGACGAGCGCCGTGTACGAGTTCGCGAGGAACTCGCGGCCGAGCACGACGTAGACCGGCGTCGCGAGCAGGAACTCGACCCAGCCGAAGGTCACGCCGAAGACCGTCTCAGGCAGCAGCTCCCCGCCGAGCAGGAACCGATTCGCAAGGAAGAACAGGAACGGGGCCGATAGCACCGCGCCGAAGAGCGTCAGCCGAAGCTGCTTGCGGATCTCGGCCTGTCGGGCCGCGTCGCGGCGCTCCTGGTCCGACTGCCCCTCGCCATCGTCGCCCTCCTCCTCGCGAACGGGCATGTAGCCAGCGTTCTCGATGGCTGTGTACAGCTCCTCGAGCGAGGCGTCGACGGGGTTGTGCTCGACCTGGGCCTCGTCGGTCGCGTAGTTGACCTCCACGTCGATGACGCCGGGGACGGACTCGAGTGCCGTCTCGTTGGCCTCGGCGCAGTTCGCACAGGTCATGTCCGTAATGCCGATCGACCGGCTGGCACGGTCGGCGTGGTAGCCGGCGTCATCGATCGTCTCGTAGATCGTGGCGAGTGACACCTGCTCGGGATCGTACTCGACGGTTCCCTCGTCGGTAGCGAAGTTGATACTCGCCTCGTGTACGCCATCTGTGGACTCCAGGGCACTGTTGATCGACTGCGAACAGTTCGCACAACTCATGCCCCGAATATCCAGGTGTGCGGTCCGGGTACTCATTAGTAACTACTAAGGAGTGGTGACTTACCCTCTTTACTGGTTAGAACGCAAAGTTTCGAGCCGTGATTTCTTTCGAGTCGTAACTCATACTGCCAGACAGAACGACGTGCAGCCGGTCGCGACTTCGCGGCCGTCCCCAGTGACGGCCGCACACATGCGACCGGCGTCGTCGTGACTGCTGTCCAGTAGTATCACGCGGCCTCCTCGAGCCGGTCGTACCGCTCTTCGAACCGGCCTCGACAGGATTGACAACAGAAATGGTACACTTCGCCGTCGATGCGGGTCGACTCGCCTTCGCTGTCGACGGTGTTGCCACACTCCGCGCAGGTGAGCGCGAACGCCGTCCCGTCGAGCGACGGTGTCCACTCGGCGTCGTCGATCAGCGTCACGTCGTAGTCGACGCCGTCGACGGGAAACAGTCCCTCGAGCCACTCGTGGACCCGCTGGAGTTGCGCGCGCGCGTAGAACCAGCAGTCACCGTCGGCGGTGACGAACACGTGTTCGACCGCGTCGGCGTCGACGAGCGCTGCCTTGCAGTCGGCGACAGTGCCCGGCGGAACGGTCGCGCGCACGAACACCGGAACGCCCGCCCGAAGCTGTGACTGGTCGACATCGACAGTGAAGCCGTTGATGACGCCCGCCGCCTCGAGGCGCTCGACGCGGTCGGAGACGGCCGGCCCGGAGAGGCCGACCGCCTCAGCGATCTCGCTGTACGGTCGGCGAGCGTTCTCGGCCAGCAACCGCAGGATCTCCATGTCTGTTTCGTCGAGGTCGCGCATACAGACGGGTGGTGCTCGATAGCAAAGAGTGTAGCGGCAGCTACTTTCGGGTCGAAAGTTTCGGTCGCGCTCGGTTTGGAATCGAAAGTAGAAATGTACAAAGATCGGGTGTCCATACACGGCCGTATGAGCCAGACGATCACCGTCGAGGGGATGTCGTGTGAACACTGCGAACAGAGCGTCGAAGAAACGCTCGCGAACGTTCAGGGTGTCCAGTCGGTCGAGGTCGACCTTGACGCAGCGCAGGCGACCGTCGAAGGTGACGCGGCGACTCAGGACCTCGTCAGCGCGGTCGACGAGGCCGGCTACGACGCGTCAGCGTAAGTACCGCCTCGAGTCGGTCACCGACCGGACGATCAGACAGCGTCCACTCGGTGGGACGGTGATACTGCCGGACAGAACGACGTGAAGATCGGTCGCGGATTCGCGGCCGTCTCCACCGGTGACGGCCGCAGCAGAGCGACCGACTTCGTATTGACTTCTGTCCGACAGTATGAGAAGAGCGCTATAGTAGCAACTGAAACGATTTACACACCGATCGCACAGTCGTCGTGCGATCGGGTGTGCAGTAACGTTCAGTGGCTACGATAGTTTTTCAGCGGAGCGCAGCGGGAGTCAGTGATTCTCGTGTGACCGGTCGGCATCCGAAATGCGCGGAGAGGTGTCCGCGAATTGGGCAGGTGCATCCTCGAACGCCCGCTTGCAGGCAGTCGAACAGAAGTAGTACGTCTCACCGTCGTGTGTGGCGCTCGGGCCGTCGACATCAGTTCGCATCCCACAGACCGGATCGCGGTACTGGCCGGGTGCACCGAGTCCATGGCGATACACGTACAGGAGGAAGCCGGAAAGCGCGAACGCGACGAGGTTGAGGTGGAAGGTGTAGTTGACCGCGAAGTACGTCTGCTCGGTCGCCGTCTCGCCGCCAGCCAAGTTCGGGACGATGCCGAGCGCGTCGAAGAGCAACTCCATGAGGAACCCGGTGAAGGCCATCGTCACGAAGAAGACGCCGAGGATGTAGAGCATGACCGACCAGCCGTAGTACTTCCGGTAGACGTTCAACACTGGGATGGTGATGAGATCGGCGTAGACGAACGCGATGACGCCGGCAAAGCTGATGCCGCCGCCCCAGAGCGCGACGGCGAACGGGACGTTTCCCATGCTCCCGACGAAACTGATGACGGCGATCGTGACGCCCATGATCGCGTTTTCGGCGGTGATTAGGAGCCCATCGCCCTCGAGGAACAGCGCGTTCCAGACCCACTGCGGGACGAACACGATGACGAACCCCGAGATGAGAAAGCCCGCGACGATGTCCGTCCAGATCATCGACCACTCCTTGCGGTACTGGTTCCCGAGTTGGTACCAACCACCCCACGAGCGGAGGTCGTCGTACCACGCGCCGCTGCCCGCCGTCTGCTGACGGTAGGTCTCCAGACAGCCCTCAGAACAGAACTGCAGCGTCTCACCGCCGTCGGTGACGATCGTGTGTTCGTCGGACCCCTCCATGCCACAGGTCGGGTCCACCATGGCGCCGTGATCGTGGTCCTGGCGGGTGAGTTCCGTGCGAACGTCGTCGAACAGCGTCTCCGGGAGCGTCAGCCGGACGATAAGCGCCATGACCGCGATGAGGACGAGCCCACCGAGCAGTTCCGCGACGAGGAACTCCCAGCCCAGCAGGATCAAGATCATCAGGCCGAGTTCGACGATGAGGTTCGTCGAGGCGAACATGAACGCGAGGAAGTTCACCACGTGTGCGCCCTTCGCGAACAGCCCCTTGCCGATGGCGACCGCACCGAAACTACAGCCGCTACTCGCCGCGCCGAACGCCGTCGCCATCGCGAGACTCGAGAGGTCGTCGTCCCCGAGCACCCGCGCCATTCGTTCCTTCGAGACGTACACCTGGACGAGACTCGTAATCGTGAGTCCCATGATGATCGCCCAGGCCGCCGTCCAGAGGAATCCGAGCCCGATCCGGAGCGACTCGAGAACCCCTTCGAGAGGTGGCACCACCATACATAGTCTATCGGATGGATCGGCTATTGCGATTGCCCTTCGAAAATCGGCATCGTTGGCCCTCAAACGACCGATTCGAAAGTGATCGACCCTGTAGGGTTAGGATAGCAGCGTGAGGACGATCGATATCTCGACGCGCCAGTACGGAGGTTTCGAGGCGACCATCGCACACTCGAGACGCCGCTACAGACGGACACGACGCTGCATAGGACCGCGAGCACGTCGCGTACCCCCTCGAACGTCTGATTGTGACGACGTGCGATTCAATCGCGATAGTTGAATTGATCGGATCTAGAGATCGAAGTTTACTCTCCCACAGGCATTGGATTTGAAGGGAGAACTGCATTGACTTGGGAGGCCGTACACCTAATTGGAGACGGGACGCTCCGTCGCCGGTGAATGAACATGGCAACAGACACACGCGATACACGACTGGTCACAATCGTCCTCATCGTCATCGGCGCTCTCGTCGTGCTGCCGATGGTCTTCATGGGGTTCGGAATGATGGGCTTCGGGCCGATGATGGGCGGCATGTGGGGCCACGGAACCTGGGGTGGCGGAACAGTACCCGGCTGGATGCCCCTCGTCGCCGTCCTGATGCAACTGCTGTTCGTCGCCGCCATCGTCGGTGGCGGCTATCTCCTCTATCGAGCGGTCACTGGAACGGACGGCGACGGCGACCGCGCGCTCGAGGAGCTTCGCCTCGCGTATGCCCGCGGCGAGATGAGCGACGAGGAGTACGAACAGCGCCGAGAAGCGCTCGAGCGCGACTCACGCTGAGGGAGACTCGCCAGCGTGTGACGTCTCCAGGGCCGTCCCGTCGCGCGGACAGTACTCGTACGCCGGATCACGTGTCTGAAACCCACAGACGGGACACGTTCGAACCGGTGGTTCCGACGACTTTCGTCCCGACCTACCGAACAGAAACGGAACGAAGGGAACGAACAGAAAGACCGCGACCGTATCGAACCGCCACCAGAGGACGGCACTCACGAGGAGACTCCCCAGCAGTCCGACCACGGCGGTCGCGGTTCGCGACCCGAACATACGGTGGTCTAGGTGGTCGTCGATGAAAGGCACAGCGGATCGACGCCGCCGACCCACGGCTCGAGCGAGGTCCACGCCGTCGGCGACGCCGACCGTTTGCCCGGATGAAAAGACAATTCCCCACTGCAATCCAAACGGTGTCACATGCGAATCGCCGTTCCCAACAAGGGCCGCCTGCACGAGCCGACGATCGATCTCTTAGAGCGGGCGGGGCTCCATCTCGAGAACGGAGCCGACCGGAAACTCTACGCCGATACGGTCGATCCCGATGTCACTGTGTTGTTCGCCCGCGCAGCCGATATCCCGGAGTACGTCGCCGACGGCGCGGCCGATCTGGGGATCACCGGCTTCGACCAGGTCTGTGAGGCCCGCGTGGACAACGTCGCAGAGTTGCTCGACCTCGAGTTCGGGCGCTGTCGGCTCGTCCTCGCAGCGCCCGAAGACGGAGACATCACGTCCGTCGACGATCTGGCTGGCAAGATCGTTGCCACCGAGTTCCCGAACATCACCGCCGATTTCTTCGCTGACACCGGCGTCGAACCCGACATTGTCGAGGTCTCGGGCGCGACGGAACTTACCCCCCACGTCGAGATGGCCGACGCCATCGTCGACATCACGAGCACCGGTACCACGCTGAAAATGAACCGGCTGGCCATCGTCGACGAAGTCCTCTCGAGTTCGGTGCGGCTGTTCGGCCGCGACGACGTCCTCGATGAACCGAAAGTCGGGGAGGTCAGGACCGCGCTGTCCTCGGTCAAACACGCCGAGGGCAAGCGCTACCTGATGATGAACGTGCCACGAGCCGAACTCGACGACGTCCGCGACGTCATCCCAGGTCTTGGCGGCCCGACGGTCATGGACATCGCCGATGAAACGGACGGCGACGGGAAGGTCGCGGTACACGCCGTCGTCAACGAGACGGACGTCTTCGAGACGATCACGGACGTCAAAGCGGCCGGTGCGAGCGACATTTTGGTGACCGAGATCGAGCGTCTCGTCGAGTAATCACGGGCGAGCGCGGCGCGGATTATTGTACCGACTGCTCGAGCGACTCGGACTCGAGCAGGGATTCGAACGCCGAGACGTTTACCGCTGGCCCGACGAGGCTTCGCGCCCGGTCGTAGCGAACGATATCGTGTTCCTCGAGCAGCGGCAGATGCGTCCGACACAGCGAGACGTGGATCCGCTGGCGGAGCTGGTGGATCGGCGTCCCGACCGTGGGATCGTATTCGGCGTCGGCAAGTTGGGCGACGAGCCGCTGGACCGAAATCAGCTCGTCGGCTGCGAGCACGCAGCGAAGCACCCCACGCCGTCGGTCGTTGTCGACGATACGGTCGATCGTCTCGCGTGGGAGCGAACGGCGATCGATCACGCCGTCGTTACCGAGGTGAAATCGATCCGAAACGGCGAGCGATCGATCAGAGTTGATCGTCATGGGCACGTGAGAGTCAGCGACGAGACACCGGATAAACGGAGTCGGTCGTTTCACTTACTATGGCCCGATTCAGGCCAGTAAGCCGCTCTGCGGCCGGAATGAACGGTCGATAATCCGGATAAAGTAACGATTATTCGGGTGATCGATACGGAAGTGACTGCGAACGATCCTCGAGACAGTTCCGAACGGCGGTACGTCATCACTCTTGAAAAGTAGTAAAAGCGGACGGTCGCGGGTGCGTGACCGACGGCAGTCGGTCACCGGCGATACGTCGCTGCAACTGTCGGACAACAGTCCGTGGAGACCGTCGTAGCTCGCGTGCGAGCGGCGTGTGAACCGTGTTGGCCGGCAGTATGAACGGACTGACGCTGGTGGCGTCGCCTCGAGTGAAACCGAACGCGGACGGCGTTACTCGAGCAGCCCCAGATCCTCGAGGCGGGAGACGATCTTGTCGACGGCGTGCTCGGCATCTTTTGGCTTTTTGCCCCCAGTGATCACGAGTTTGCCCGAGCCAAAGAGCAGCGCGACGACTTCGGGTTCGTCGAGTCGGTAGACGAGGCCGGGGAACTGCTCGGGTTCGTACTCGATGTTCTCTAAGCCGAGCCCGATGGCGATCGCGTTCAGGTTGAGGTTGCGGCCCAGGTCGGCCGAGGTGACGATGTTCTGGACGACGATCTCTGGGTCTTCGTTGACCTGAATCTGGAGTTCACGAAGCTTGTCGAAGACGATCCGCAGGCTCTCGTGGACGTCGTCGGTGCTTTTCGCGCCGGTACAGACGATCTTCCCCGACCGGAAGATCAACGCGGCGGATTTGGGATTCTGCGTTCGGTAGACGAGACCGGGGAACTGCTCGGGGTCGTAATCGGCACCCTCGAGGTCCATCGCGACGCTCTGAAGATCGAGTTCCTGTCCGATACCGGTCGACGCCACCACGTTTTCGATGTTGATAGTGTCCTTCGGATCCGTCATTAGTCGCTTAAAAAGACGTATTTAAGGTTTATAAAGGTTGGTGCCGACACCTGATATATCCGGTTCATACACCGGTACCGGTCCAGAACGCCCTGATTTTTGGGTGCAGGAGATCAAACGCAGCGACACTCTCCGGAAAGCAGACAGTTACTGCCGGACAGACCGACGTGCAGTCGGCCGCAAATTCGCGACCGGCGCGTATTGACTGCTGTCCAGTAGTAAATGGCAAACGAGTGCCATGAGCCGCCGACGAACGGCAACACGGCGGGACGCAAACCGAAGCCGTAGTGGGGTGTCGTTTACGAAAAGCGGTAGGCTCATAGCCGACCCGAAGTGACCATCGACCGTGTATCTGCTCGAGTTAGGTGGCGAGGACGACGCGTTCGCGGCCCGTGAAGCGGCACACGCCGCGACCGGCGTTGCTCGAATCGCACCAGGACTCGCCGTCGCGAAGACGATCGTTCCCGAGCGCGTCCGTGGGCTCGCCTATACCCACCGCGCCAGCGAGCTGCTCGGCCGCGGCGACGCCGACATCGCGAGCGCTCGCGCGGTCCTCGAGACCGCACCGATCGAACGAGAGGGGACGGTCGCGGTGCGGGCGACCGACGTCCACGGCTCGAGCGGCATAAGCACCGAGCGCGCGGAGCGTGAACTGGGACAGATCCTGGTCGATCGCGGCTTCACGGTGGATCTCGACGACCCCGACCACTGTCTGCGAGTCGTCTTTGCTGAGGGGACATTCGAGAGCGGAGACGCCAGCATACTCGAACCGCTCGAGGGCGATGAAGGGACCACAGGCGAGCAGGTCTCGGCCAGTGCGATCGGCTGGCTCGCAGCCGAGAGCGTCCGCGATTTCGGGACGCGCGCCCCGACGGACAAACCCTTCTTCCAGCCCGGCAGCATGGATCCGCTGTTGGCTCGCGCCGTCGCGAACATCGCTGGTGCGCAACCAGGACGGACGATTCTGGACCCGATGTGTGGCACCGGCGGCGTCCTCGTCGAGGCCGGCCTCGTCGGTGCGGACGTGATCGGGACCGACGCGCAGGCGAAGATGGCCGAGGGCGCGCAGACGAACTTACGGCACTTCCTCGCGCGCGACGACCCCTCACCGACCGGCTGCGACCGCGGAACGTGGCACGTCGGCCGTGGCGATGCGACCAGACTCCCCTTGGTCGACGACGCGGTCGACGGCGTCGTCTTCGACGCCCCCTACGGCCGCCAGTCGAAGATCGATACCCACCGGCTCGAGGACCTCGTCGCGGGCGCGCTCAGCGAAGCTCGGCGGGTAGCCTCGCGAACGGTCGTCGTCGCCGATCGCTCGTGGGCGAGCGAGGCCCGGGCGGCCGGCTGGGAGATCGAGTCAGTCTTCGAACGCCGCGTGCATCGGTCGCTGACGCGATACGTGATGGTGCTCGAAGATCGTCACAGCGACGGCGACCCCGCCGGGCAGGGTCAGTAGTCGGCCTCGATCGCGCGCTGACGAAGCCGTTCACCTTCCTCCGTGTCGACGGTGAGATCGGGAACCTGAACCGGTGAGCCGTCCTCGTCGATCGCGACGAAGGTAAACGAGGATTCGGTCGTCTTTTCGGTCTCGCCGGTTCGTGGATTCTCGCGTTTGGCCCGTAATGCGACGTGGACGCTCGTTTTCCCCGCGTCGTAGACGTAGGCCTCGACCAGTGCCGTGTCGCCGATCTGGATCGGGCGTTCGAACGCGAGGCTGTTGACCTGTGCGGTGACGCAAGTCTCGCCGGCGAATCGCATCGCCGCCATGCCGGCGAGCTCGTCGAGCCACTTCATCAGGTTGCCGCCGTGGAGCGTGCCGTTGCTGTTCGCATGGTTTGGCTGCACGCGAAAGCGATTCTCGATGTGCGTCTCACGAACCGTTGGCATACAGCGTGTTCACCCACAGCGCGGAGAAAGGTGCTTCGATCATACTGTCGGACAACAGTCAGTGAACACGCGATCGCCGTGTGAATCGTGTCGTCCGGCAGTATCACGAAGCGAGAGTCGGCTATTCAGCGTTGCGACCCAGTTCGGCCAGCAAGTGTGAGACGTGGACGCGGTCGCTGGTCCCCTCGTGCATCTCGAACTCGACGTCGGCAGCGAGCCAGTGGACCCGCGCCAGTTGTGCCCCTGATAGCGCGTACGGGCCACCTCGAGGATCGACTCGACGACCTCGGTCCCGTCGAGGCCCTCGTCGACGAGCAGGTCGTCGAGCGTCGACCGGGCGTCGGTGAACGCGCCGGCCTCGGCGTCGTCGAGCATCGACTCGATCTCGTCTTCGAGGCCGACATCGCCGAGCGTCTCGTAGGCCGCGCTCATCGTGAGCTCGCCTTCGTCCTCGACGGTCGTCTGGGCCGCCAGGATCGCCTGCCGGAGGTTGCCATCGGCGTAGCCCGCGACGAACTCGAGGCCGTCGGCGTCGTAGTCGACGCCCTCGCGCTCGACGATGCGCTCGAGGACGGTCACGATCTCCCCACTGGTCGGCGACGGGAAGGAGACGGGGAAACACCGCGAGCGGATCGGGGGGATGAGCTTGGTGGGCTGGCGGGTCGCGACGATGAACTGGGTCGTCCGGTGGTGTTGTTCCATGATCCGGCGCAACGCCTGCTGGAAGTCCTCGCGGACGTTCTCGGC
Organism: Haloterrigena sp. H1; assembly: GCF_005938085.1. Taxonomy (GTDB): domain Archaea; phylum Halobacteriota; class Halobacteria; order Halobacteriales; family Natrialbaceae; genus Natrinema. The sequence goes on along the minus strand of NZ_SMZK01000007.1, from coordinate 31,411 downwards.
GTTGTCGAGCAAGATCGTAGTGTAGCCGCCCGAGACGGGGGCGTAGCTCGCGGATTCTTTGAGGACGTGGTTGATCATGTCCCGTTTGGACATCGACGAGCGGCCGACGAGGAAGTGCTCGAACCGGGGGTCGTTCTTGATCTCGGTTTTGGTCCGCCCGAAGAAGTCGGCGACGTTGATCTCGACGAAATCGTTGTCCGGATCGGCGTGGGCCTCGCGGGCCAGTGCGCGCGCTGCGGCCGTCTTCCCGCTCCCGGGTGGCCCCTGCAGGAGGAGGTTGATCGGCTCTGCGACGGCCCGTTCGAGGTACTCACGAGCGTCGTCCTGTGGCAACTCGGCCAGCTCCGGGGCGTGGGTTTCGGTCCACAGCGGCGCGTCCATCGCCAGCGGCTAGGATCGGGGCGGGTAAGAATCGGTCGGTTACTCGTCGCCGTCACCGGACTCGTCGGCCACGACCCCGAACGTGAACGACGTCCGTACCGGCTCGCCCTCAAACTCGAGCGGCGACGCCGACTCGACGTCACCGGGGTCGCCCGCGTAGAGGGTCACCGTCAGTTCGTCGTCCGCGTCGAACGAGACGTCATCGTCTACGTCGACGGTGACGTTCTCGTGCTCGCCGGGCTCGAGTCGCTCGCTCGTCCCGACGACCGACCCGTCGCGCTCGAGTGCAACGACCCCCTCCTCGGGAATCGCCGCGGAGACCGTCACGCTGTCGTTGCCCGCGGCGTCGACCGCGACGTTCGGCTCGGTGTGGAACTCGAGGTCGATCCGACTGAGTTCGCCGTCGTCGTCGGTGAAGACGCCGATCGACTGGTTGCCAGGTGGCGCGCCGTTCGTCTCCGTCTCGAAGGTCACGTTCCGGACTTCGCCGGGCTCGAGTTCGAACATCTGACGAGCGAAGACGGCCCCGCCGATTCGAACCGCGACGGGCTGTTGGGCTTGGAACTCGGTCGGATTGCGGATCCGGGCGCTCACCGAGATCGTCTCGTTGGTGGTCGCCGACGACGGCGCGTCGATCGATTCGACGACGAACGAATTGCTACCCGCGCTGTCGCCGCTCAACACCGTCGCGGTGGCGCTGACCGGGAACCCGTCCTCGAGATAGGGCTGGTCCTCTTCGCCATCGGTTGTCTCGTAGGCGTAGCCCTCCTGGGAGGCCGTATCCTGATGGACTGTCGCGGTGAGCTGTCCGACGAGCTCGCGGGACGCGTCGTCCTCACGCTCGATGGTCACGTTCTCGTGGGTGCCAGCCTCGAGCCGATCTGAGACGGCAAGTGGCACGTCACCGCCGTCGGTGATGACGACGTAGCCGCCGTCCGAGAGGGTCACCTCCTGGATCGTGACGCTGGTGCCGTCGCCCCGCTGGTCGTCGAACGTGATCGACGCCTCTGGTGGTTCCTCGACGCCGAAGATGGCAGGTGCCTGCCCGACGAGGATCCCGGCTGCGATGACGATCGCGATCGCGATCACGATCGCGCCGATCCGCTTGAGCGTGCTGAACGTCACTCTCGAGCTCATTGGAGGTGTCGTCGTCCCGGTGTTCGGGTTCGACGACCGTAAAACGCGCCGACCGTTCGCAGGTCGGTGAGCCAGTCGAAGACAGGGGCACGATCCTCGGCCATCACGACATCTCAGCGACGGTACCTGCCGTCAGAAACGCGCGTTCAGAGACGACCCGCCCGATCCGCCGGCCAGTAAGCACAGCCGACAGGTCGTTTGGGCGACCCTACCACGGAAATAGGGGCTGGAATCCGCCCGACTCGAGCCGCTGGGAATGGAGATACAGCCCAGCGACACTCACGATCCGAAGCCGGTTTAGCTACGGCCCGCCGAGCATGGATCGATGCCACTGTGCGTGACGTTTCTGGGGACGGCCGGGGCGATTCCGACGACCGAACGGAATCCAAGCAGCGTCTTCATCGCCCGTGAGGGCGAGGGACTGTTGTTCGATGCCGGCGAGGGAACCCAGCGCCAGATGATGCGCTTTGGGACCGGCTTTTCGGTCTCGCACCTGTTCGTCACGCACCTTCACGGCGATCACGTCCTCGGGATTCCGGGACTGCTCGAGACGATGGCGTTCAACGATCGGACGGAGCCGCTGGCGATTCACACGCCACAGGGCACGCGTCGCCAGCTCAAGTCGCTGATCAACGCCCTCGGGAACCGCCCGGCGTTTCCCGTGCGGATCAACGAAGTCGGCGGCGGCGACGTCGCCTACCGTGCCGACGAGTACGAGGTGCGCGCGTTCGGCACCGACCACGACACCAACTCGGTTGGCTACGCGCTCGTCGAAGACGACCGTAAGGGCCGGTTCGACCGCGAACGCGCCGAGGAACTGGGTGTCCCTGTCGGCCCGAAGTTCTCGAAACTTCACGAGGGCCAGTCCGTCGAACTCGAGGACGGCACCGCTGTCGACCCCGAGCAAGTCGTCGGCGAGCCCCGCCCCGGCCGGTCGATCGTCTACACCGGCGACACCCGCCCCGCGGAGGCGACGATCGCCATCGCCGACGAGCCCGATCTGTTGATCCACGACGCGACCTTCGCCGACGACATGGCCGATCGGGCGACCGACACCGCCCACTCGACGGCCCGTCAGGCTGCCGAGATCGCCAACCGGGCCGGCGTGGACCGGCTCGCACTGATGCATCTGTCCTCGCGGTACGCCGGGTACACCGACGACCACGAACGCCAGGCCCGCGAGGTCTTCGCGGGCGACGCCGAGAACGTGTGCGTCCCCGACGACGGGCAGAAACTCGAGCTCTCCTATCCCGACGGCGACGCGTAACCGGTCCCGAACCGGCGGGCGACAGCGACCGTCCCACTGACGAGGGCCGACCGGAAAACCGATCGACACACTGCTCGCCGGCGGTCATCCGACCTCGGCACTAACTATCAGTGGCGGCGATAGCTCCTGATACTGATACTGATACGATCGCCCGAAGGCGAAGCGGATCCGTTCCAGCATGGCGCACAGATCAGCGCTTCCACCGCTGTGAGAGACGATATCACGTACGGCTACTTCCGTCAGACTTTTATCAACTAGTCGATGAGTGAGTTGGAAAATGACGGAGTCACCGCAGTACACCGCGACTGCGTTGCTGAACGCAGCGCCGGACGCGGTCATCACCGTCAACGAGGGTGGGGAGATCACGTACGCGAACGATCGAATTCGAGACCTCTTCGGCTACGAGCCCGCGGACATCGTCGGCGACCGCGTCGAGCGACTCGTGCCGAAGGACATCCGCGAGACACACGTCGACCAACGAGACGCGTTTCTGGCAAATCCGTCGCGGCGACCGATGGGCGTCGGCCTCGAGCTCAGGGGCCGCCACGCCGACGGATCGACGATTCCCGTCGATGTCAGTCTGAGCCCGATCGACACTGATGGTACCACACACGTCGTAGCAGTCGTCCGCGACGCGACCGAACGACGGGAACACCACCGACAGGTCACGAGGCTCCGCACGGCGACACGGGAGTTGATGGAGGCCGAAACGACGGAAGCGGTCGCCGAACTCGTCGCGACCGCTGCGACGAACCTCTTCGGCTACGAGAGTAGCGTATTCCGGATCGTCGAGGGCGGACGCCTCCTCCGGCCGGTTGCCCTCGCTGAGAGCGACGGGATCGACCTGGGCGAGCGACCGGACTACCCGATCGACGAGGAAACGCCGGTGACACGCGTCTACAAGCGAGGCGAACCGGAGTATCACGACGATGTCCGCGACCTCGACGACGGCTACGATCGTGGCGACGCCCGCGGGGCGATGTACATCCCCATCGGCGAGTACGGCGTGCTCAGCGTCCTCGAGCGCGCAGTCGGTGCCTTCGATCGGCCCGATCTCGACATCGCCTCGAGTCTCGCAGCCAACGCCGAGACCATTCTCGATCGCCTCCATCACGAACACGAACTCGAACGACAGATCGAACGCCTCGACGAGTTCAGCGGCGTCGTCTCCCACGATCTCCGGAATCCGCTGAACGTCGCCCAGGGTCATCTCGAGCTCGCCCAAGAGGGGAACGGGCAGGAGAACCTCGAGGCGATCGACGACGCACTCGAGCGGATGAAAACGATCGTCGAGTCGACGCTGACACTGGCCAGACAGGGCAACGTCGTCGGTGAGACCGAGCCACTGGCCGTCGACAGCCTCGCAGAACGTTGCTGGAAGCGGATCGACACACCCGACGCTTACCTTCGGCTCGAGGATCGGTTCCGCGTCGACGGCGACCGCGACCGTCTCGAGCACGTCTTCGAGAACCTCTTTTCTAACGCCGTCGCGCACGGTCGTCAGGACGATACCGAGCACGGCACGCCGGAGATTACGGTACGGGTCGGCCGACTCGACGACGAAGTCGGGTTCTACGTCGAAGACGACGGTCGCGGGATCCCCGCGTCGAAGCGAGATCGGGTTTTCGAGACCGGCTACACGGACTCAGCGGACGGTACCGGGTTCGGGCTGGCGATCGTCAGCCAGATCGCCAGCGCCCACGGCTGGCAGACGCGAGCGACCGAGGGTCGCGATGGCGGTGCCCGGTTCGAGTTCGCTGATGTCGAGTTCGCCTGAGCGACGATCGGACCTGTCTCTCACACGACGACCGCCGCCACGGAGCCACGCGAGGCCGCGCCGGATTTATAGCTGACTCGTTCCTAGAGGCTCCTGTGAGTACGCGAACGAGTGCGCTCGATGCGGTCGTCTTCGGTGTCGACATTCAGAGCGGTGACGTGCGCGGTGACGCGCCATCGTACGCACTGGCGGTTTACGACGGCGACGACGTCACCCGGGACGTCGTCTCCCACCGGAAACTCAGGCGGTTGATCGACGACGAGGAGCCGGCGATCGTCGCGACCGACAACATGTACGAACTCGCCGCCGACAAAGACCAGCTGATCCACTTTCTTGGCTCGCTGCCCGCCGAGACGCGGCTCGTCCAGGTGACGGGTGCCGAACAGCCCGAACCGCTGTCTCGCGTCGCGAAACGCCACGGCATCCCATACGGCAAAGAGCCGATGAAAGAAGCCGAGGCCGCGGCCCGGCTGGCCGCCCACAACGTCGGCCACGAAGTGTCGGCCTTTACCGACACGACGGAGGTCAAGGTCTCCCGGGGGCGCTCGACCGGCAGCGGCGGCTGGAGCGAGGATCGCTACACCCGCCGCATCCACGGCTCCGTGCGGAAACGGGCCCGCGAGGTCGAGTCCGCCCTCGAGGAGGCGAACCTCGCATACGAGCGCGACGTCCGCGAGGCCTACGGCGGCTTCGCCAACGCCGTCTTCACCGTCGAAGCGCGACCGAGCGATATCCCCGTCTCGCGCAACCGGTCTGGTGACGTTCGCGTCGAGATCGAACGCGAGCGCCGCGACGGCATCGAATTCCGGCCGCTGGTCAAACGCCGCGATCACGTCATCGTCGGGATCGATCCCGGGACGACGACCGCCGTCGCCATCGTCGGTCTCGAGGGGAGGTACTGGACGTCTGGAGTTCTCGGACCAGCGACACCGCCGAAGTGATCGAGTGGATCGTCGAGCGCGGCCGGCCGATTATCGTCGCGGCCGACGTGACGCCGATCCCCGAAACCGTCGAGAAGTTCCGCCGGAGCTTCGACGCCGCGGGCTGGACGCCCACGCGGGATCTGCCGATCGACGAGAAACAACATCGCACGCGCGAGCATCCGTACGAGAACGACCACCAGCGCGACGCGATGGCCGCCGCACTCTATGCCCTCGACGCCCACGAAGACCAGTTCGAGCGGATCGCCGCCAAGCTCCCGCCGGGCATGGATCGCGGCGAAGTCACCGCCCGCGTCGTCGCCGGCGAGGAGAGCGTCGAGGCCGTCCTGCGGGACCTGCGCGACGACGAGGGCGACAGCGACGACGACGCGACCGAACACGAACCCCGCGAACTCACCGCCGAAGAAAAGCGGATCAAATCCCTCGAGCGCCAGGTCGAACGCCTCAAATCACACGTCGATACCCTCGAAGGGCGCGTCGAGGACCGCGACGAACGGATCAACGAACTCGAAAATAGCCTCAGCGGAGCCCGCCGCCAGGAGCGCAAGGAAGTCCGCAAAGACCGCGAGGTGAGCCGCTTAGAGCGGAAAGCGAACCGGCTCGAGCGCGAGCGCGACGAGGCCCGCGAGACGGTCGAGCAACTCGAGAAGAAAGTCGAGCGGATGAAGGCCCTCTGGAAGCTCGATCACTCGAACTTCAGCGACGTCTCCGCGAAGAAAGAGGGGCTGGTCCCGGTCAAGGTCGTCGAGAAGTTCACGAAGGGCGCGATCCGCGAGGCCGACGACCAGTACGGCATCGCCAGCGGGGACGTGGTCTACATCCGGGACGCGAGCGGCGCGGGTCGGTCGACGGCCGAGCTCGTGGCCGAGTTCGAGCCCCGCGTGATCCTCAAAGACGGCGGCCTCTCGGAGATCGCCGACGAGATCCTCTTCGACGCCGAGATCCCGGTCGGTCCCGCCGACGACGTCGCCATGCAGGAAGTCGACGAACTCGCCGTCGCCCGCGAGGACGACGTCGAAGCAGTCATCGACGACTGGCACGAGCGCGCCGAAGCCCGGAAACGGGATCGGAAAGCCGCGATGGTCGACCAGCTCATCAGCGAGCACCGCGCCGGGAACAACGAGGTCTGACCGGGTTCGAGTCGCCGTCCGTTACGTCTCGGGACCGGCTTCTATCGGCGACAACACCTGTGGCACCTCCTCGAGGGCGACCTCCTCGGTCAGGTCCTCGGTGTCGTCGACCGGCCCGTTGATGAACAGCGCGTGGGTGATGAGCGCGATCGCGACGACGCCGAAGCCGACGATCGCAGCCAAAAACGAGACGGCGGTCGCGTAACCGATGAGCGCACCGAGCCCGAGGCTCGCTCCGATACCGCTCAAGACGAGGTCGTAGTACTGGAGCGTGTATTCCATACGGTCGATACGCGACGTAGGGGCAAAACGCTTGACCCGGTGTTCGAGTCGCGCTCGTTCGAGCGATCAGAACATCCCGAAGCTCTGGAGCATCCCCGAGATCAGGGATTTGACGACCAGTCCGAGGCCAGCGAGGATGAGGGCCATCCCCGCGGCGATCAAGAGACTCTCGTACGCGACGAGTGCGATGCCGGCGAGCAAGAGCACGATTCCGACGACGCCGACCGCACCGAGGTTTCGTAACATATCCACGCGTCGAGAGCCAAGCGAAATAAGCAGCGTGGTTCCACGTCCTGCTCGAGACGGCACACCGAGCTGGGACGGTCGCATCGGGTGACGGGCGGATCAAGACAATAAAGGGTTAAACCGCTTGAACGCGAAGCCGCGGCCATGAGCGACGACGGAGATGGCGGTCGGAAGAACCTCCGGATGCCCGAGGGCGACGAGGTCTTCGCGACCGTCACGAACATGCTCGGGGCGAATCGCGTGAAAGTACGCTGTGCTGACGGGAAAGAGCGCACCGCACGCATTCCCGGCAAGATGCAAAAACGCATCTGGATCCGCGAGGACGACGTCGTCCTCGTCGAACCCTGGGACTGGCAGGACGAAAAGGCCGACATCACCTGGCGCTACGAAAAGAGCGAAGCCGACCAGCTCCGTCGCGAAGGTCACATTCAGTAATCGACGCTCGTTTTGCAGTGCTTCGTCCGGGACGAACGCAGTTGCGAGAGTTCGACCACGCAACCCGGTTCCGGTGCGGTATCAAAAGTACCATACCACCTCGTGACCCAGTGGAGCGTACTTAGGTGGTTTCCGTGACCAAGAAACAGGAATACAAAGACGACTATCCCGACAAAACGCTGTATATCCCGGGGCCGACTGAAGTACGCGACGACGTCATCGAGTCGATGTGCGAGCCGATGTTCGGCCACCGCATGGACCGGATGACCGACCTCTATACGACCATCGTCGAGGACACGAAGGAGTTCCTCGGCACCGACAACGAGGTCGTCATCCTCACGGGTTCGGGCACGGAGTTCTGGGAGGCGTCGACGCTCAACCTCGTCGACGAGAACATCCTCGTCCCGACCTGTGGCAGCTTCAGTGAGCGCCACGCCAACGTCGCCGAGCGACTGGGCAAAAACGTCGACCGCCTCGAGTACGAATGGGGCCAGGCCATCAAGCCCGAGGACATCCGCGCGGAACTCGAGGAAAGCGATACCGACTACGACGTGGTCGCGACCGTCATGAACGAGAGTTCGACGGGCGTACGCAACCCAATCGAGGAGATCGGCGACGTGGTCGCCGAATACCCTGATACCTACTTCGTCGTCGACGCCGTCTCCTCGCTGGGTGGCGACTACGTCGACATCGACGAGCACAACATCGACGTGATCTTCGCTTCCTCACAGAAGGCCTTCGCCATGCCGCCGGGCCTGGCGATTTGTGTCGTCAGCGACGACGCCTACGAGCGCGAACTCGAGAAAGATTCGGCGTCGTGGTACGGCGGCTTCCAGCGCACGATCGACTACTACGAGCGCAAAGGCCAGACCCACTCCACGCCCGCGATCCCGATCATGCTGGCCTACCGCAAGCAGATGAAACACATGCTCGAGGAGGGCCACGAGGCCCGCGACGAGCGTCACCGCGAGATGGCCGAATACACCCGCGAGTGGGCGGCGTGCGGCGTCTCGACCCACAAACCGCTGTGGGTTCGCGAACACTCCTGTCCCTCGTGCGGCTTCACCGCCGACAGGGACTGGAACGCAGCGTGGAACATTCTTTCTCGCGGTATCAAACAGTTAGGAGCGGGACGCTCCGAATCACCGCCTGTGGAGACTGCGCTCCCTACGGGAACCACTTCGGTTCCTGCAAAGCGCGTCATCGAAGCAGGAAGCCCCTCCCTCAAGGAGCGAGCGCAAGCGAGCGAGTAGGGTGGGGTAGTTCACTCCTTGACCTTCACGAGCAGATTGTCGAGGAAGGCGACAACACGGAATCAGGGGTTCGATCAGAAGATGCAGTTGCATCTGCACTGCAGTACGTTTCGGAGGGGTTTTTCGGGGAGGTCCCACAGACGATCCATGAGAAAGCAGTCCAATTGATGAGGTTGCTTGTTGCAGATCATCCGTTCGTCGACGGGAACAAGCGAACTGCACTCCGAACGGTCGTCGTCTTCTACATGCTGAACGGATACACATTCGAATACGGCGACGAAGTTCGTGCCTTATTGCACCGCTTTGCGACCGACGAAGCCGCTGTCGACACCGATACCGCAGTGATTTACTTCCGAGCGTGTGCTCGTCGCAACTGATAAAGGGACACAATGAGTATGTTCAATATAGAGATGGCGTCCAGCACCGATTCCTCGGCGACGGTCGACGAAGAAGCCCGCCGACTATACGAGCGGTATCAGTCGGCCGAGAGTGATGAGGAACGCCACGAGATCGCCCTCGAGATGGGGAAGCTTGACGGACGTCGTCACGCCGATATCTACGCTGCACTCGAAGATGAGTGATTGACAGGGGTTCTCAACGCTTCCGTAGCAATCAACGGCTGCCTTGATCCCGGTAATGACGCCTCGTGGCCAACTGATCATCATGGCGTACTCTAGCTTGGTTTTGACTTGACAGCCACCTGCATCTAGAGACACGGGAAAAGTTAACACCCATATCAATTCACTGATTGTTGAGTTCAGAAATTCCACCCAGCGTTTAACTTTTGAGAGTGCTGATAGTTAACTAATCGATGGAGCGGTTAAACCGACAGCAAGAGAACGAACCTCAGTCAGGGCAAGAACTAACCAAACAAAAGGGCGAGCAGACCTGTCCTGAATGTGAGTCAAGTGCGCTCACGAGAAGTGCAGACGAGAGTGAGATTAGCTGTGCGGAGTGCGGGTTGGTTCTCGAAGAGGAAGCTATCGATCGAGGGCCTGAATGGCGGGCGTTCAACGCGGCAGAACGGGACAGCAAATCTCGAGTAGGAGCACCAACAACCCAAACAATGCACGACAAGGGCTTGACAACCACGATTGGGTGGAGAAACAAAGATGCCGCTGGTCGCTCACTGTCCTCAGAAAAGCGCCACCAGCTCAGCCGGATGCGGAAATGGCAAGAGCGGATTCGAACAAAAGATGCTGGCGAGCGGAATCTCCAGCTTGCTCTCTCCGAAACTGATCGGATGGCGTCCGCGCTGGGTGTTCCGCGATCCGTTCGAGAGGTTGCGAGTGTGCTCTATCGACGTGCACTTGATGAAGATCTTATCCGCGGACGCTCCATTGAGGGCGTTGCCACAAGTACCCTATACGCGGCCTGCCGAATGGAGGGTATTCCCCGGTCGCTAGACGAAATTTCGGCAGTTTCTCGTGTTGAACGCATGGAAATCGCGCGTACGTATCGGTATATCGCGCAGGAACTCTCCCTCGAAATGGAGCCCGTTGATCCGAAAAAGTACGTCCCTCGCTTCTGCTCTGAACTCGAGGTTTCCGAAGAAGTGCAGGCGAAAGCGACTGAAATCATCGAGACAACTGCGGAGAAGGGACTGTTATCGGGAAAATCGCCAACTGGCTACGCTGCGGCAGCAATCTATGCGAGTTCTCTATTGTGTAATGAGAAACGAACACAGAAAGCCGTCGCCGACGTTGCTCACGTGACAGAAGTCACGATTCGGAATCGATACCAAGAACAGATCGATGCTATGGGGATTCAGAACTGACGATCGTTTGTTGGATTCGGTGTGAAAACTAGAGTCAGAGATACTGTAGCGTTTCCGTGATGGTCAGGCAAATAAAATAGCCGATGGGACTATACTTCTCTGATCTGAAATACAGATGCTATGTCAAACAATCAGGTTATTGACCTCCTCAAGCAGGCGTATAACGATGAAATGGAGACAGTAATGAACTATCAAGCTCTCTCGATTGTTCTTGATGGAATCCATGCGGAGGAAATCAAAGACAGCCTCCAACAGGACGTACAGGAAGAACTCGGCCATGCCGAACAACTCGGCCAGCGGCTCAAGCAACTGGATTCCAGTCCACCAGGGTCTGAAGAGTTCGTTGCTCATCAGGATACGCTTCAACCGCCAGCGGACACCACGGATATTGCCTCGGTTATCGACGGAGTACTCGATGCCGAAGAAGATGCGATCAACACGTATCGTGAATTAGTCGATGCAGCCGAAGCCGCAAACGACCCCGTCAGTGAGGATCTCGCAGTAACGTTACTCGCTGACGAGGAAGCGCACCGCACTGAGTTCCGTGGCTTCAAGAAAGAATATAAGGGCAACTGACGAACCGTACGCTCCGGGTGGTGCGGCCGAGCCAGTCACGTTAGCGGGCCAGCAACGAGACTGTCAGCGCGTAAAAAATAGGGGTGTGATTTTTGCGTATTAAGAATGAAGTTTCTTGTATGGTTTCAATAGCTGACAGTGTTGTCGTTGTTACCGGTGGAGCATCGGGCATGGGCCGATCAATGGCACTCGAGTTCGCGAGTGAAGGAGCGTCTGTCGTCGCTGTCGACATTGACGAAGACGGTCTCGACGAGGTCACGAGCGAAATCGCAGCCGACGGTGGTGAGGCAATCGGCGTGGTCGGCGACGTCTCTGATCGCGATAGTGTCGAGGCAGTCGTTGAGCAAGCAACCGACGAATACGGCACGATCGACGTGCTCTGTAACAACGCAGGCATCCTCGACGATTACGCCCCGGTTGGAGAGACGTCCGAAGAGTTGTGGGACAGAGTCATGGATATCAATCTCAAGGGCGTGTTCCTCCTCACGAAAGCAGCGTTGCCAGCACTTATCGATGGTGACAAGGAAGGCGTCGTGATCAATACCGCCTCCATTGCCGGCAAGGTCGCTGGTGGCGGCGGTGCTGCCTACACATCCTCGAAACATGGCGTGATCGGATTCACCAAGCAGCTGTCACACGATTACGGCCCTGAAATTCGAGCAAACGCCGTCTGTCCAGGATTCATCGAGACGGGAATGACCGAAGACATGATCGAGCAGACGCCCGACGAAGTCCATGAGATTGTCCAGGAGACGCCTGCTGAACGTTACGCTGAGCCAGAAGAAGTCGCGCAGGTCGTTGCTTTCCTCGCGAGCGACAACGCCTCGTTCATGCATGGGACTGCCGTCGACGTTGACGGTGGCTGGCTCGTCGACTAACTGCCAGTCAAACCATCCAGCCATTCTGCTTTGGAACGCCCTGTGAGCGTAAGACGTTGTAACTCTTGGAAAAATCTCGAGAGCAGAATGTGAATTTCCGTGTTGTCACTTGTTCTCGGAACGTTCATCAACTGAGACACATATCTCCAGATATGTACGATCTCACCAAATTCCAGCGGGATCTGCTGTACGTGATTGCCGGTCGGGACGAGCCACATGGCCTCGCAATCAAAGACGAACTCGAAGAATACTACGAGAACGAGATCCATCACGGGCGACTGTATCCGAATCTCGACGACGTCGTCGACAAGGGACTCGTCGAGAAGGGGAAGGTCGACCGTCGGACGAACTCCTACACGATTACAGCACGTGGCCGACGCGAACTCAAGGCCCGGCGGGAGTGGGAAGATCAGTACGTCGGTGAGCTACTCTCGAGTTCGGAGTGAGATGATTACGACCGCTGAGCGTGCGTGATGGGGCAGATTCCCTCGAGTGTCGAACCATTACGATCACAGTCTCAGGATGTCGTGAACGGAACGAGAGTCAGCTAGTGGTATAAAGAATCGACTAGTTGGATGTGCTTACAGCTACGTACGTGTGAAATAACAAGTATCATCTCAACTGAATGGCTGTCCCATGGACGACCTCACAGGATTCCAACGAGACCTGCTGTACGTGATCGCGGGCGCTGACCAGCCATCTGGACAGGACGTCAAAGACGAGATCGAGCAGTACTACAGTTCAGAGATCAATCACGGGCGACTATATCCAAATCTCGATACGGTCGTGAATAAGGACCTTGTCGAGAAAGGGCAACTCGACAGGCGCACAAACTACTACGCGATTACAAACGAGGGAGAGCAAGCAATCGAGGACCGCCGTGAGTGGGTATTACAGTACATCGACTAATCGAGATCGGAAACGATCTGGATCCTTGTTTTGATCTCTCGAACCTGGTAACTACTCGCATTCCCAGCAATTATCATCCACCAACCTACTGTATTTTATAATGAATCGGCGGAGCGTTCTTGTTTGGTTCGGAGGTGGAATGGCCGTAGTTGGACTCGGAGGATATTCCCAGCGCCGCCGTCTGCGACGGTGGTCCGACCGCGACGCGTTGCATGAAGCACAGGAGATTGACTATCCCATCGTCTCATCTCCTACATATCTCCGTCCAACAGAAGGTCATCTCACTGACGCCCTCGACAAACTTGCCCAGCGCGTAGACGCAGCTCGAGAGCGGTGGCCAGACGAGGAGATCGAGGCCGACGACCGGGAAATTATAGCGAACTCTAGAAAACAGTTCGAAAGGGCGAAAGCAACACTCGAGGATATTGAAGGACAACGTGGATCGTTTGGGGGGCTCTCGGCGGCGGAACGGCTCGACGTTCTCGGTGATCTCCGAAGTGCATTGGGTGGCGCAGAGCAGGCAGTCGCCCTGGCGGATCTCCAGCGCGGTAACCGTGAGCGAGACGACATCATCGCTACTCTCGGGGCATTACGCGATGAGTACGAGTCCGTCATCGAGGACCTACCGTACGTTGCACCCAATCTCTCGTGGGTCGTTATCGCGTATGGGGAGCTAGACGAGTGGCTGGACAACGTCCGCGGCTCCATCCGGACGGGCGAGCACCACGTGCACGATGAAGGGAACACCGACATCGTCGAACCACAGTATTCGGCCGCCCAGGCAGCCAGTGCACGCGCACGTCTCGCTGATGTTGTCCGGTTGCGCGACTCACTCGAAGAAACCGCACGAGAGGACACGACTGCGAACTCATTTGAACAGGAACTCGACGACGCGTACGAACGGCTCAACGAGCGAACGGACACGGTTACCGAGCAGGTCGATTTTGATATCGAGGACGGTGCGGACGAGATGGACTCCTATGCATACGAGATTTCGATCCAGCAGCATGCCGGAATCTACGGCAGACCCGACGATGCGTACGAGAAGGAGTTGCTCGCACTCGCAGTGCGTCAAAAGGTGGAACACCATGCTTATGCACTGATTCTCTCGGAGTTCGAGGATATACCAGCCACTCACCAGCCTACCGCTTCCATCCCTGAGTTTGACACGACGGGTGCAGACGTTCGCGACGCAAAAGATCGTGCCTCCGCCGCGCTCGACAACCGTCTCCGTACAGACGGAGACGATCCACTCGTTCGCCATCTGTGTGCAACACTCGTGGAGCGATTTGATCAGCAGGAACATCGCCTCGACCGACACCTCAACGCGATTAACGACGGTTCGGCGAACGAATGGACTGTCGAACTCGAGCGAACTCGGCTCCGATACCGCGAGATCGAAGAACTGGCTACGACGATTCCGGATGCGATAGCAACCGCCATCGGTAGCAACGATCATGCGTAGAGTGTCCCGTATCTAGAGTCGCTCGTGACCGACTAGTAGCCAATCCTTGGCGATTGTTGAGATGTGGCGTCGACGAGGCTCCCCCATTGGACGGAACACTCAAACGCGTCTCGTGAGATGACCCGTATATGAACCGAGCAACCCTCGTGGTTTCCGTGGCGCTCCTCGTCGTTCTTGCGGGATGTGCGAGCGACACCGGCGGCCCCGAGGATGCGATTGGCGACTCTCAGACCGTTGGGAATGCTCTCGAGGTTGTTGATATGAATGTCAAGGACGTATCGCCCGACGAGGAGTACATCGTTCTTGAGAATACTGCCGATGAATCCGTTGATTTATCCGGGTTTGAACTCCGTGACCGAGAGGGTGGACAGGTCGATGGCGGCCTCTCTCCGTTTTCGTTTCCAAGTGAGTTCGTCTTGGAGTCTGGGGAGGCGGTGAAGATAACGACCGGTGAAGGCGATCCAACGGACAACGAACTGTACTGGGGATACAACGTGAATATCTGGCGAGACGATGGTGACGTGGTTCGGCTCGTCGACACCAGTGGCCAAGTTGTGGTCGAGCACGCCTACGGCGATATTGATATCGATGCGTCGGACGGCGATGTAGAGGGCGATCACGGTGACGAGAGCGATGGACTCGACGGGAGCACTGTCGACACTGTCGAGGGAGAACTCGAGATTCACCACATCGACGTCGGGCAAGGCGATTCGACTCTCATCATCACGCCAGCCAATGAGACGATCCTGATCGATACTGGAGACTGGCGCCAGGACGGCAGTGAGATCATCGCCTATCTCGAGGCCCAAGGGATTGATCGGATCGACCACCTCGTCGCGACACACGCTGATGCCGACCACATCGGTGGTCACGCCGCTGTGATCGAGCACTTCGAGACGACTGGTAAGGGTGTCGGAACCGCATACGATTCGGGCGTCCCATCGGATTCTGCGACCTATGCGAACTATCTCGATGCTGTCGACGAGTATGATGTCGAGCTTCTCATCGTCGAAAGCGGTGATGAACTACCGCTCGAGGGCGATGTCTCTGCCCAAGTGATGAACCCACCTGCCGGGGACGCTGGGAGCGACGTTAATGATAACAGTGTGGTGCTGGCATTCGAGTTTGGCGACTTCCAGTATTTAGCGCCCGGCGATGTCGATACTGGTGTCGAGCAGCGGCTGGTCGATGAGTGGGGAAGCGACCTCGAGAGCGATGTCTACAAGGCTGGCCATCACGGCTCATCGACCTCCTCGAGTGACGCCTTCGTGGATGCCGTAGATCCGGAGACGGCTATCATCTCGAGTGCCTACGACTCACAGTACGGGCACCCAAGCGATGAGGTCCTCGAACGGTTTGCCGCTCGAGAGATCGAAACGTACTGGACGGGAGTCCACGGCGATATTGTGGTTCGCACCGATGGCACGTCAATCGAGGTAGAGACGGAAGAGTTGTTCTCGACGGACCCAGAGGATATCCTTGCGGAGACACCTGATTCCGACGACGAGACGAACTCTCTGATATCTCCTCCGCTTGTCACAGGTAGTGTCGCCAGTGGAATTGATGGAGCTGTCGCTCCTGCTATGGGGTGAGAAAGATGGATGGGACCTACACTGGCGTTGTCGATCGAATTGAGGACGGTGAGGTTGCCGTGATCTTGCTCGAGGAGAATGAGCAGGTGATCGAGCAAGTCGATGTCCCTGTGGCTCGATTGCCTGAGCCCGCTCAAGCGGATGGTGGTGTGTTGTCGGTGACGCTCGAGGATGGCGACATCGTGTCGATGGAATATCGACCGGACGCCACTCGAGACCGCCGTGAGTCTGCACAAGAGAAACTGGACCGGTTGTCGGAGAGGTTGTCCGATCGCGAGGAGTAAGTCGACGCTGGAGGTAATGAAGAGCGACTCTCGAGGAAAAGTCTGTAGTGGACACTTGGTTCTGTTCCGAAGTTCCGTCTGATAAGAGGCGAACCGTGGATAGGTGAACGGTCAATACAGGTAAACCACATACCGGTCAAAACTCGTCTAGTCACTATCATATCTTGAGCAGTTACTTTGCCACATCAGTGTGATACTCTGAACTTAGTGTTGCATCCTATCGGGCCGATAGACTGACACGGTTACGAGGCAACCATGTTGAAAGAAATACCTGCTCATCAGCGATGACAGGGCTCCCAACACTTTGTTCGGATATCATTACCTGCGTCTGTTCAGTACCGTCTTGAAGATCAAACACGCGGAGTCTACTGGACGATGTTTCCTCACTGCGCTCATGGTGTTCGGTAAGGTACATGCTTCCGCCAGCGATAACTGGTAGACTAAAGGAAACTGTTCCATCACCCTCCCCTACGACTGTCCATAGCACGTTTCCACTATTGAGGTCACGACACTCAACACGATCATGAGTATAGTCGTGAAAACCATGATGAACGAGAGAGCGATTCTCAGCAACAGCCGCAACAGACTGCTCACCGTTAATCGTCTGCCTGCCCATCTCATACTGGAGGTCAGCGGTTTCTGACCATTTGAGGTCCTGTGTTGTGAGATTTAGTGCAAACAATTTCTGTGCATCAGGTCTGCCAATTGACGCGAGTAGATACGATGATCTCACTGCTGCGTTTCGTGGTGCAACTGTTGAATTCCTCCATCGTGTTTCGCCCGTGTGTGGCTCTAATGCGTGTAGTTCTGACGACTCTCCGTCATGTGCTGCACTAAGCGTCACGTATATCGCTTCGTTGTTAGCGGCGACAAGATGCCAGTCACGGTTGTCCTCACTGCGAGTCCAGTATGGTGTTCCAGTATACGGATCAAGGGCTTCAAGAACGGGTTCGCTAAGAGTTCCACCGACAGTGACGACGAGGCCGTGGGTAACGATTGGGCGTCTATAGTTACGACTGTCGTGGGTCCATTGGATGGTCCCATCAGCCGTATTTAGCGCATAGAGCTTGTCAACGGATGTGAGCCAGAAGACAGTTTCACCCGCAACTGTCGGTGGATAGGCAAAGGCACTGCCACGTATCTCAACTTGCCATCGTTCCTCACCTGTCCGGGCATCAACGGCAATGAGTCGCTCAAACTCCTCACCGCGGTCAACGCCAGCATATACTAGATAGGCAATTCCGTCTGCAACGATTGGTCCAGCAACGTTGTCAATAGTTCGAGCCGTGTATGTGGCAACCCAGTTAGTAGATTCAGACAGAGTGTCAGGAGCCGCGTATTCGAGCGTAGCATTCGTGTTTGCTGCATCGTAGTTAGGATGTTCCCAGTCACCCGCCTCAGTGAGAAACGGTTTCGGTGCGAGACGCTGTTTGTCACTTTTAGAGAGATCCAGTCTGGCACATCCACTGAGAGTGGCTGTTCCGACTGTCGCAAGGAATAATCGTCTAGTGGAGGGCATATATTACCTATTTTATTTAATCCAAATGTATTTTGTGAGGTCCGATCCCCAGATAAATATTCTTTCTAATGAAAACTGCCATGAGTGTTGTTACTGCTTTCAAGATTCAGTCAAGAGCCCCTGGCACGCTCGAGTCCCGGGCTGGCGAGACGCACGCATTTCGCTTCCCTTCGCTCGGATCACTCGCGAAGACCTCGCTGCGAACTATTATGCGATTACAGCCGAGGGAGAGTAAGCAATCAAAGATCGTCGTAACTGAGAGTCACAGCATGTCGAGTGAACTGAGAGCAGAAGCGGCCTGGACCCTTATTTTCCTTATCATAACGGGTATGAGTAATTGTACAGAGTGTACGTGTATCAGTTGCCACAATATGGGTTGACCTACTGTTCGAACATACCGGGATTGTCCGTTGCACGAACCACCCTCGAGATTTCACCAAATGAGTCTACAACTCCTGCGACGGTGTAGTACTCCCTTTCAGACGGTGACGGGTTGAAGGGGACTCGACTATTTTCACCAGGCGTAGTACTGTCGAGCGTGAACTCAACTAAATAGTATACTGATTCCGTAAAGATATTTTCAAATGTCTGAGTTTCGCCGGGATCCATTGACGAAGTGGCGGTCAATGTTCGTTGCTGAGGTGGGACAGTCACGTTCCCAGAGACGGTGTAGCCATCTGCTGTCGTCTCACTTTCAGCGCCAATGTCTATCAGCGAGATCCCGATATTGTGTGGAAAGTTGTCTCGATTTTCGAATTGGAGACTCCCGGCGGGGGCATCGTCGTTACGAAACTGGGAACATCCAGCAAAACCTGAAACGCTGAGCACACCGAGTGTTGTGAGGAGGGTACGACGGTTCATGTTCGAAACCCAGCCGGAAATGACAAGTAACTTTTGTAACTTGGCTGTCCGAGAGTCTTAATCAACAGGATGACCGAAACATTTGCAGCTGTAGTGGCGGGTGGGTTACTGAAGCAGCTGTACTAGTAGACATCTTACTGAGCGGCGTGCAATCACCGCTTTCGATAGTAGGTGAAAGCCCCACCCACGTGGATTGATCGGGCTGCTGTTGCGTCGGTTGCTCGCTCTTAGGATCGGCCCGCTCCGCTCGCCGCGTGCCGCCCTCCGCGTCGCTCGCGACCGACCATTCCGGGCTGCGGTTCGCTCCTGGCGTCGCTCATCGTTCCGGGCTACAATGAATCTGGTCTCGACGCCAGCATTAAGCGCGTTTTCGGTTGCGCCCCTCGCGGGTTTTCGCGTTCCAGCGCTTGGTGCCGCCTGCGCTGTCGCGCGCCATACTGCGGCGCGCGTTCTCGACGACAGTCGCGCTGGACACGGACCCGCAGTCCGGGCCGGACACGAGAAACGGCTTAAAGCTGGCCGCTCGCTTCGGGCGGGACGCCGCGCGGTGCTGGTTGGGACACCTCATTCAGGCGCGCTCTCACTCGCGCCCAGATGGACGCTCGCGAAGGCGCGAGCGCGAGCGCGCAGATAGATCTAGTCGGTCGGTGTCGTCGGAAAACCGCGATGTAGTAGCATCGCGGTGGCAGGCGCGTGAACGCCTTCGGATCGAGTGAGATCCAATGTCTAGTAACAACTCGAGTAGCAAGGTCGTTACGGTCGATGAACAGGCACTCAAACAGGCGGGCGAGCAGGCGGTCGATAAAGACGGTTTCCCGGTCGTCGACGAGACGCCGGAATTCGAGGCAACGGTCGAGCAAGAGGTCCAAGCAAAGGTGGATGCGAACCACCCGGACGGAATCGCAGACACGAGCGATGAGCGGATCCACGGCGCGACCCTCGAGCAGGAAGAACGCATTCGAGCACGAGAGGATGAACTCGAGCGGATCAGTGCCCAGGCCGAGATAGGAACACAAGAAGGTCGAGAGAAGCGGACGCGAGCGATCGCTGCGAACCAGAGCAAAGAGCGGCGTCTCGAGTTCCAAAAACGGGTGGCAAGCGTGGATCCGATGGCGGATCCGGAACGAGCGGATCCCCGGACAGAACTCACCCAAGAGCAGTTGGCGGCCGTGAACAAGCAGTCGATGCGACTCGCGAAGCAGTTAGATGGCTGGTCTCGAGCAGCGATCAGCCGGTGGTTGAGTGAAGCCGTCGTCGGTGGCCAAGACCTGACGAGTGCGGTTGTCAACGTGTTCGAGGAACTGCAGACGGCGCCCGGACACGTCATTCCCATTGGAAAACTCGAGGAGGTCTCTCGGAAAGAAGTGAGCATCGAAGGGCGTGTCGAAACCCTGTGGGATCCCTCGCATCCAAGCATCGCACAGGTCGGGCTCATTGCAGACGACAGTGGCCAGACACGCGTGACGATCTGGAAGTCCTCTGACGCACCGTGGATCGAGGAAGGCGAGCAAGTTCGCATTCACAAGGCTGCCCGGAACTGGCACGAAGGCCGTGTCTCACTGGCCGTGACCGGCTGGACGACGATCCACTTCCCCGAGCGCGGCCGCTGGTGGGAATAGCCGGAGCGGTACCCCTTTTTTGCTGGTGTGAACGCAGTCACCGCCACCTCCCACCACCTCCACGGTCCGGGCTGCTCACGGCCGGTGGCCGTTGCGCTGCCGGGCTTTCGCCAGAGTATGAGTCCGTTCCACGACCTTGCCGTCACCTAGTAGTAGTTAGTAACACGACTTTTTATTCAGAAATATGTCTGAAACTGAGTCGAGCAATTCGGTAACTACATCTGCGAACTTCTCACAGAATGTTTTGATAGTTGAAACACATGTTTTGATAGATGTGCGAGATACACAGCGCATATTCAGCAAACCTGTCTTAAAATTGTTTAATCCGAGTTCGCCAAGGCCCCATCTGGATCCATTCGTGCCGGGTGAGTCTTACCAGTCCAAGGGGAAAGGGTGGAGCCGATAGTAAAACCAACTTCTGTAAGCAATCGAGGCACGATGGTCGTCTCGGGCCACGTTGCTCGGTAAGTGTGCCTAATACCGTTATCCACCGAGCCACCAGCCGTAGAGCTTCTCCTCCTCCTCAGCGTCGGGGTGCTTCTTCGATTGGCCGTACGTTTTCCCCTTTAGGAGTTGTCGTTCGACTGTATTCGCGGCGAGACGGAGTGCATGGGTAGCGCCGTAACCCTCGCCGTCGGCGGTGAAGTAGCCACGATCAGTGACCAGCCGTATTCGTGCCAGCACGAGCGGCACGCCCCGGGTCTGTTCCTTGTGCTCTTGCAGTTCGATGCTGGCCTTGATCACCTGCATATCGCCGTACTTCGAGGTCATGCTCTCGATCAATGCGGAGACGCCGTCGTAGTCCATGCCATCGAGCAGGTCGAGACCAAACACTTGCACAGGCTGGCGCCCGTTATCTTGTTCCCAGGTGAGTGCCTTGATGACATCCGTTTTCGTGACGATCCCGCTGGGTTCGCCCGTCTCACTGTCAGTGACGACGAGCGAAGAGATTTCCTGCTCGAACATCGTCTCAACCACCTCGTCGAGCGTTGCGTCTCGCCCGATGGTCACGACCGCATCGGACATCAGGTTCCGGACCGGCAGATCGAGCATCCGATCAGACTCCCCTTCGCGCGCGCCGAAGCCCCCGTGGCTCCCACCGGCGGCTTTCCCACCGCCGCCGACGTTGCCGGATGAACCCCCCTGGCTCCGACTCCCCCCTCGCGTCGTGAACTCGATGACGTCGTAGAGGCTTAGCATCCCCACTACTTCGTCGTCTTCGACGGCCGGGAGATGGGCGATGCCCGATTCCCGCAGCGTGTTGAGCGCTTTTCCGATACCGGTCTCGGGGGTCACGCTGATCAACTCGGCCGAGTACGCCTCGTCGACGGTCGCTGCGTCGAGGAACGGACGGACGGTCGCGAGGACGGCATCTGCGGTCACGACACCATAGACACGTTCGTCGTCGAGGACGGGAAGTGTCTTGGCGTCGCTCCCGATCATGAGTCGGGCGACCTCGCGGACGTCTTCGGTGCGTTCGACGGCCGGGACGTGTTGCACCTGCGAGCCGACCTTCGCGGAGGGCTGATTAGACGACGATGCCAGCTGTCGACGGCTGACGACGCCGCGATACTCGTCGCCGTCCGTGACGACGACGACATCGAGTTCCTGGTTCTCGAACGCACCTGCGACCTTCGAGACCGGTGTCCCAATGTCGAATTCGGTGAACGATGTGGAAACGATCTCGGTGATGTCCATGTTGACTCTCTCTTGGTAGAGGATCGCCGTACGGTTATGGCTGTCCCACCGACCGGGGGTGAGGAGCCGTGAGCTCGAACTCAATTCCAGTGGGCTGATTCGATTACGGAGCAGGAGTTGGTAGAAATCGACTGCGAGATAGAGAGGGTGAGGCACCGTAAGAAAGGGTGGAATCGAAATTTACCCTTGTAATTTGGTAGTAAGGCGTTTGATACCTCTATTCTAATATGAAATGAGTATTTTTACTGCGCCCTCAGAGGGTATGTCTTGTAAGGCAGGCAACTCCAATTTCGTTGGTGTTATTACCTGACAACGGTGACCGGAACGGTAGCATGCTCGACGACGTCTCGCGCCACGCTGCCCAAGAACTCGATGGTTCGTTCCGACCGCCCCCGGTGACCGAGGTAGAGCGTCTCGAACGCCCCCTCCTCAGCGTAATCCGTTATAATCCTCGCTGGTTGGCCGTAGCGTAATTCGCCAGATACGGTTTGTCCTCGCTCCGCGGCAAACTCGATCGCCTCGTCCAAGATCTCTTGACCTTCCTCCTCCGCGGCGTCAAAGCTATCGATGATCAGCCTGTCCCGACGGTCAGATTCGGAGACCGGCTCTCCACCGCCAGTATCATAGATATCCGGTTCAATCGCGTGGATCAGTGTGATTGATCCGTCGGTCGCGTTAGCAATATTCGTGGCGTACGAAAGCGCCCGATTACTCTCCCCGGATCCGTCAACAGCGACGAGCAGTTCCATACCGAACTATTGGGGCCAGAACCGTTAAAACAGTCGTCTAATCTGACGATCTGGGAACGATTCTCCACCCCTGGGGCCCGACCGCCCCACCGGCCAAGCGGAAAGATCATAGATCCTTTCGAACACCTCGTCCTCGACGAATCAGCTTCTATTTCAACTTTGGGTTCTCTGTGAAATATCTCGCCGCTGCATTCTGCCTCTGTATCTTGCACGACGCTTCTGACAACAGTTCGGTAGTTAGTCGAGTCTCTACAAGATACACAGCGCGAATGCAACGCGAGATGAGAGGCGATCTATGAGAGTTGGTGATCGCTCAGTACAGATAGACGATGTAGCACGACGGTTAGTTCTTTGTCCGCCATCTGGTACCGTTCAGATGGACACGTACTACCAAACAGTCGTTACCGGGATCGGTGACCGTTCGAATACCGTCTTTGCAATGTACCCTACCAGAAAGCTTCGTGTAAGACCCTCACTGTGCTCTCCATGAGCCCCCATTACAATCGTGTCGTAGTTTTCAGCACGGTTTACGATTGCTCGCGTTAGGTGGCCTAAACCGACGGCCGTCTCTATCTCTGTGTCATACTCAGCAGCAATATCGTGGGCCGCATCAAAAATCGGTTTGGCCCGTTCCTCAGCGGCTGTTTCGATGTCCTCTTCTAATGCAAGACCCACTGCGCTGCCCATCATCATCGATGGAGCGCCAACGACATGATAGACAGTTATCTCCGCATCTGAATAACCTCAAGTGCATACCTGAGTGCCCGTCCCGCTATCTCTGAGTCGTCCATTGGAACGAGAACACGTGAAACCATGACGAACGCTACAACGAAGGTATGAATAAAGCCTTGTAGGTTCATGGCTTCGGAATGAAACAAACAAAGCCGTTGTACTGAACCTATCCTCTATAGTCAGCAGGCGAATTTTGACAGATTGGATAGAGATCGGTAGTCGCTGTAGTAACTGTATGCCCTGTACTGACCGCGAGTTTCACAAAGAGCCCTGAAAAAGGAACTCTGCCACTGTCTACTGAGAGAGGTTTCTCTACCCTACGAGCAGGTGAGGGGCAGTCGGAGTTACTCATTGCCCTCGTGAACACCATGACTTTCAGAGAGGTTTACGAGACAACATTCTACGAAGACGTCCAACCCGATTCGAGCGCCAGTCCGTGTCCCAACTGCAACGGACGGGTGACCACCAACGCAGTCGAAACTCGTTGTGAGGGCTGTGGACACCTTATTGAACCACAACACTACCAGACCCAGAAAAGAGTCAATCCCACTTAGATAGGATGCTATTTAGAAAGATCATACAAGTATTAGAACAAGATATTTACTGGAGTAGCAATATAGATTTGTATAATGCCAGAATATGATGGCTGTGGCTCTCATGTCACAGAGAACTACTACCGGGTTTTTGCTGTTGATGGTGATCTGCCAGCGTGTATCCATTGTGCCAGCAACCGTGAAGCTCGAGAAGCAGGACTCCGCCAGCAATAGCGTCTCAGTGATCTCATTTACAGATCTTCTCTATCGAACTGAACCTGATCGAGACGTGAGACCATACAACCCACTACCCAATCAATGACTGATCGAGATTCTGACTTTGAAGAGCTTCGTCGACCGGCGAAGCGTCGCATATCCCAGACGAGACACTCAGCGAAGATGATGATGGCGAACCTGATCGACAGCGGAGCGCGACGGCGACGACTGGATATCCGGACACGCCAACGGAAACGGATACCGAGTGTCGGTCCTGTGGCGCACCGATCTCAGTTAACCGGACCAAATGCTTGTTCTGTCTCACGAACCATCTCGAGGACACCGCTTCTGAGACAGACGCACCAGCAACAGAGTGGACACTCCTCGGCGTCATCCACATGTTTGTCAAGTCGTCGACGTTCTACGCGCTGTCGCGAAAGGCGCGGCCGCTGCGACGCTCCTTGCCTCGAATGCGACGGAATCAACTGTCGACGACTGCACAATCATCTATGATCTCGAAGACGAGCCTGCAGCCCAATTGACCGATCGGTGGCCTGTACTACCCGCTGCAGTGCGGATCTCGTCCACTGACGGTGAGCAGCTTTTCGCAGCAGCCCATGATTGAACAGCGTGGACTGACCAATCAGCGGTGGATAGCGACTGCGAACCAACAACCTATCTCTACGATGAGGGTGGGTCCGGAATTCGTGACAAGCAGCGGCTTGCGACGGTGCTCGACAACGCCGACGATGATGTGTGGCTAGTCCCAGCAATTGCCCTCCAGCAGGCACCTAAAGAACGTGAACCTGAGCATCAAAACAGTGGCATTCCGACCAAAGAACGCCTCGAGTGTCACCAGTGCGGACGCACAACCGATCATCGATTCAGCGCTCATGAATCCGTGCCCGACGAAACCTGGACCGGCCACGCAATCTGGGAGTGCCAGGTCTGCGGGACGCCGTGCTATGGCCGAGCCCAGAATGAGTTGTTAAGAGTTGTTGATCCCCAGACAGCGAGTTGCAGAGTGGGTCCCCTCGCTGACAAAAGACGATTCGATGGTTGGACGAACATTCGATTGATGGACGCGAAACGATAGATAAGGCAGTGAGCTATCTGTACTTGTCCCATGAGAATCCCAGTTCCGACGAACAGACTTGTTTCGCTCACGCTCGCCGGCGCAGTGCTGACCAGCTTCGTCGCGCTCGCGTTGGCGGCCCCCGGGCTTGGAGTCGGCATCGATTCGTTGGCCGATAATGAGAACCCGACGGTCGCAAGCGACGCGCCAGCACCGAACGAGGACTTCACGCCGGCGGTCCAAAGTGGCGGCGGTGAACACGAGAACGATGAGTACGAAGAGCATGAGGAGTACGAAGAATACGAAGAGCACGAAGAGGAGGACGACTAGTCATGAGCCTGGCGGATACTCTCACTTCCGCCCGTACACGACTCGGTGACGCTCGTCTCGAGTTTCGGTGCTGTGACACCGACTTCACCGTTCAGATGACTGGCTACCGCGCCGAGGTTGCAGCCGAGCGAGCGCGGCAAACTGCGCTGTCGCTCGAGGCCGAACTCAACGCGTTCGATTCAGAGAGTGAGGTCGCACGTCTCAACCGGACAGGACGCGTCGAGAACGAACACGTCGCCCGGCTGGTTCGACGGCGGCCTCGAGTCAGCGAGCGTACCGACGGCGTCTTCGACATCCAGCAGGGGGCGGTCGAACACGACCTGAAGGCATACCTTCGCGGCGACCGGAAGACGGTTTCGGCGACGGTTCGAGACCGGATCGGTGCGCGTCGACGGCGATCTCGTCGTCACCGGAGACGGAACTCGACCTCAACGGCCCTCGCCGAAGGGCTACATCGTCGATCACGCGGGCCGCTTCGGGACGGGGCCGGGCCGACGCGGCTTCGTCAGCGGCGGTGGCGATATGTCGCCGCCGATTGGCCCGATCGCTGTCGAGAGTCCGTACGCGATTCTCGTCCGCTCAAAGTCCTCGAGACCGACTGGAGCGTCGCCACCTCCGGAACTATCGCCGGGAGCGCCGATGGCATCGATTCACGTCTACGATCCGACGAGCGAGCGGCTGGGTGCACGCCACGAGTCGGTCACTGTGGTCGCAAAACGCGACTGCATGGAGGCTGACGCGCTCGCGACGACGCTCGCTGCACTGCCGCTCTCGGATGCGCTTGAGCGTGCAGCCGCGTGGCCGGACTCGAGGCGTTCGTGGTTCACGACGGTGTCTTTCGGACGACGGAGGGATTCGATGAGCACGTCGCATAGCGGGACGATCCAGTCGTCGCTGTTGTGTTACTTCTCGCAACGGTGCCGGTGCTGTGGGGGGATCGCTGACGTTCGCGAAGCGCAAGCGGTCGACCGCAGCAGTCGGACTCGTCGACTCGACAGTGCCGGACAAGACAGGCTCCGAATGATTACGACGGCGATGGGATTCGTACAACGCAGACCAGTGTCCGACGCGAGCGGAGACGACGAACGGCTTCCAAGATGGCGACGGCTGTCCGGAGTGGTCGAGACAACGGGGCCTCATAATGGAGGTTATCTGGTATCTCGACCGTGGTGCTGCGCTGGTTGCCTATCCTGCGCTGTATCTGTCGGTCTTGACGGGGATTCTCTACCTGCGCGGTTCGTTTGGCCCACTCTACCGGTTCTCCCGCGGGTCCACATCGAGGTGTCGGTGTTCGCGATGCTCATGACACTACTCCACGGCGTCCTCGCGTCCTCGACACCTGGTTCATCGTCACTGGATCGGCTCCCCAGCCCGCGTACTCGACGACGTACCTGCTCGCCGGCGTCGTCGTCGGCGTTGGGGCGCTTCAGGTACTCGTCGTCGCGGTCCTTGGGCTTTCTCGACGCACAGCGGGTTCGAAACGTCCTTGGGGACCGAGAGTTATCCACGCGTTCGCCTATGGTGGCTTCGTGTTCGCGACGATCCATGCTGTCGCCATTGGGACCGACGTCGCAGGGCTGATCCGCCCGGTCTTCGGCCCAGCGATCGCGTTCCTCGGCTACGTCCTGCTGTTGCGCCTGCTGGTGGCCAGCGGGCGGCTGTCGACGCCTGACCCGACGCGGCAGTAACTCAGTAGCCGTCCCACAGATTGAACAGCCGGTCGACGACCCGATCGGTGAACGTCCGTCGGTGGACAGTATAGAGATACTGTACGCGCTCTGGGTCGCGCAATTCGTATTCGACGCTCCGGCCCTGTCGCTCCTTGGTGACGAGATCCGCATCCTCGAGTTTCGAGAGGTGCCACGACACCGTCGAGGGCGACCGCTCGAGGCGGTCACTCAGGTCGGCAGTCGAGAGCGCCCCCTTAACAGCGAGGTGAGCCACAATCCGACGGGCGTACTCGCGTCGTAGCGCGTTCATGACGGCCTGATCGACCTCGTCGAATTCTTCAGCCGGATAGTATCGCGTGTACTTACCGTCGTCAGATTCCTCGAGTAATCCCTTATCTTCGAGCCAGCGGAGGTGATACTGCAGCGTCCCTTGGGCGTACTCAAGGTCCCCAAGGAGGGCACGGAAGTGAATCCCTGGATTGTCACGGACGTGCTGGTAAATCGTTCGCCGTGATTGGAGTTCCAGTTCCGGCTCCGCGTCCGGGTCAGCGTCCGTCATGGTCAGTCCCGACTCAGCGCAACGAAGAACGCGAGCAGTCCGACGAGGATGAGTGCTGCCACGCTGTGTTCCAGCAATTCGACGGTTTGAACGGAGATACGGCAGGAGGTAGTACTCGAGGAAGACGACGAAGCCATAAATCGCGAACATGAGATAGCCGACGGCGACGACGGCCATGCGCTGGTCGCGTTCCCGTCGCCACGCCAGCGCGCTGAGTACCGCCAGCGTTGCGCCGACGAAAAAGATACCGAGGCTGATGGTCTGCTCGAGTTGCTGAGCGAGCGTCAGCGCAACGACTGTCGCGACGAAATCCGAAGCCAGTGCTGCCATTCAGTCTGAATAGAGTGAAGGATCGGTCAAGAAAAAGAATTGTCGTCCAATCATCGAATTGTGTCGTTGGACCGCACCGTCTATGCGACCCTCGTCAGGCGACAGGAACGTGTGAGAGATTCAATGGAAAGTCTCCGTCGATGCAGTCCCAAAGCGCGGCGAGATTGCAGGCAGACCGAATCTAACAGAACTGTCCACTGTACTTGTCACGAGTATTGAAATATGTCTGTCTGTGGAGGGAAATGCCAAATCGAATCCTTCGAAACACTGTTAGAAGGTCGGAAATAATGTAACAACGTGTCTCTCTCACCGAATCGACAACTCCAGGTGCGAATCGCTGGCACACTTGCGCTGGTGGTCGGTGTCAACGTGGTTGTTCTCTCAATTCTCGTTTGGAGTGGTCTCCATGTGGTGTCTGCAAGCGGGTGGTCACTGCCGACTGAAGTCGGTTTTCCGCTTACTGTTGGTGCAGTCCTCCTCGGTGGAGTCGGACTCGTCGCTCTACAGGGACGGTATGGGTCACGAAAAGCCGTTGGGAGACTCAGCCTCAACGAATTCGATAGAAGTGGGCCACGAAACGTCACTGGGAGGGTCCGTCGGCTGGCAACGCAAGCTGATGTCCCGACCCCGTCGGTAGCCGTTGCCGACCGGGCCGAACCGGGTTGTTTGACCGTCGGGACGCAACGGTCGCCAACAATCGTGGTTACGACGGGGCTGCTCAAGCAACTCGACGATGATGAACTCGATGCAGCCCTCGCTCACGAAGTTGCTCACATCGCCAACCGTGATCTTCCAGTTGCCACTGCTGTCGCTGCGACCGTCGCCTCGGAGATCAGTTGTTCGAGCGCGAACGACTGCTTCGCCGAGTTCTCGGGAATATGGTGATGATAGGTCTATTCACTGGAATCGGCATCTTCATACTCGCGATACCGATTTTGGTGCTTGGGCTGGCGTACCTCGTTGTAAGTCTCGTTGCACGAGGACTACTTGGAGTGAACGCAATCGCGCTCGGATTGTTCTCGAGGACGCGTGAGTACGCTGCTGATCGTGGAGCCAGTCAGCTTACCGGCGATCCGTCCGCTGTGGCAGGTGCACTCGAAACACTCGAGGATGAACGCCCGAAACGGGACGCACGGCTGCATGCCAGTGCAACGCTTGGGATCGTGCCGCGTCCGCTATTAGTTGAAGAGGACGACGACGACGAGGAGCACTGGGTAGAACGGTATTTGCCGGCGGTATCGATTGAAGGGCCGGAGGATCCAAGCGGACTGAATCGGGGTTTGGTATGGCTCTACGCGAGGCTCGTCTCGCCAGTGATCGCGGAGGTGCGTCGGATGCTCAGATGGCGACCCTCGACGCACCCGGCGACCGAAACGCGGATCGATCAGTTGCGGGCTCTCGAGCAAGATTGACTGCAGTGTTGAACGCAAGACAGCGCCGTCATAGGAATTTTTGACATTCACTTTTCCACCGGTAACTACGCTCTATCGGTAGGTTCTGAGATCGGACGATTCGATTTCAGCCGACTTGTGCAGTAATCAAAAACGTCAGTTTCACAAGATACTGCACGAAGTGTGAGATGGACGATGGCGATGCCTCTCTCGAATACGTCCGGAGAAGAGGAGCAGGCGGCGAGCCTTAACTCGCCGCCTGCGCAAGGTTATGGACGATGCACTTCCGTGTGAGCTCCCGGAACTGGCCATGCCAGCTCCGGGAGCGGATCTCGTCGCCATCGTCCTTCAGCATCGCAAATACGGTCTCACTCATTGACCGTTGATTGTAGACTTCGTCGTCAATTCTGACGTTATGTGCCTTCTTGAGTGCGTTTTGCTCACAGTGTTTAATCACTGGTCGCGTTGACGCTTCACGACAGGCCTCCCGGAGATTGCTCCATGAGTACATCTTGTCAGCCAGAAGTGCCTGCAGGTCTTCGGCATTGCGCCGAAAGACCTGCAGCCCAATGTGGCCGTCATAGGCTTTCTTTGTGGTGAAATGAGCGTCCATGATAGCAAGTGACTCCGTATCGACGAGCAGCGTTGTCTTCATCGCATTGAACGAGTAGCCGACACGATTTCGGTAGTGCGAACTAGCCTGATCTCGCTGGAAGCCGCTGGCATCGATCGAAGCAGTTCCGAGAGCCCCGCCTGCTCCGCTGACCGGCGGAGCAGGCGGCGCAACTCTTTCATCGGGAATTCTCCGTCCCACACGCTGAAAGACGTGTAATCAGGTGATTTCTCAAGGCCAAACACAGCAAGAATTCCCGGCATCTCGTTCAGATAGTCCTCGAACTGCCGGAGCGGCTTGTTGACTTCCTCTTTGAGCAAGAGCAACGCGATCTTCGTGGATTTTGTCGTACCCGTCGTCGCCGTCGGCGACGGCGGGTACGTCTGGCTCTTCTACGTGGGTTATGGCAAACTCTTGAAACGTCTGTGCGAGGTTCCTGAGACGTCCCATATCGCCAGACGGCGTCCAAATCCCCTGAAATCAGCGATACAATCCGCAGAAGGCGTCGGCATTCAACAGAGCAACAATATGGACACGCTGCGAGCCTGCATCGCCTACGAAAACCAACACCAACAACGTGTCCCAATCCTCCGGTTACTCGAGAAGCGAGCCAACGAACTCCGTTCACAGGACAAGGATGACTAACTCGACGTGCCTGCTGGCAGATTGTAGGACGACCGGGAGGAACCCTGCCAATTCCTTGCTCTGCACGTGGTGCCACAGAAGCCGTTAGCAGTCATCCCTGTACCTCCGTCCCTTCCCGGAAGCTCGTGAGGTCGTCAATACGCTCTTCGAGTGCTTCGATTTCCTGTTGCAGTTCCTCGGCTTCTGTCTCCTCGCTAGCGGCAAGTCGGTCCTTCAAGCCCTGGAGGCGTGACTCCTTGACGTCGTCATCAACCTCGCCTTGCGAACGTATTCGCTCTCATCGATCTCATAGACATCGGACTCGGTGAGTGTCGTCACCTCGAGTGCTTCGTCGACTTTCTGGCGATCAACGCTCATGACGCGCTCACGGTCGATCCCTTCCGCCTCGAGCATCGAGAGGACGTCCTCGTCGTCTTTGAGCGAGCGGTTACGGCGACTCGTGCGCTGGACCGAGCCGTACTGACCGGCAACAGGACGGTCGTGATGGAGCCGTGAGAGAAGCACATCGGCGACTTCTGTCGAAAGTCGTTAGCGTCACGCT
>NZ_SMZK01000006.1 GCF_005938085.1 Haloterrigena sp. H1 | reverse complement strand
GTTGTAACTTCCCTCAAGTCGAATGACTCGAGTCTTCTCTTTGGGAGCAGCAGAAACGGGTGCCGTTCCACCAATCCCTACCAAGGTTGCAGCACCGATGGCTTTCAGTGCGTTGCGGCGGGTAAACGATGCAAGCTTTCTTCGTCAGATTTGGAATTTTTCTGTGTCATGTTGCTTCGACACAATCAATGATTAATACACGATAACATTACATTATGTGGCGAAAGAATTTCCACCAATCGGTAAATCGCTCAAATATTGAATAATTGGAGATCATATATTCTGTAAACGCTCTTCTGTAGGAGATTGTTGATACAGTCTCGGTCGCCAGTGCGAAGGTAGTAGTTGACTTTCTGAGCGTCCCTAACGCGGAGTTTCGATTTGCCTCCGTCGACGACAAATCGCAAGACTGCAGTCCATCAACAATGTGCTACACATGAGCGCTACCTAAAATATAGACCATCTCGTGGATCATGAGATAGGAGACGATGGGGGAGTACGTTTAGTGTGCTTCCTCCCCTGAACTGTCAGCCGGAAAATTCCATTTGGGCTGGGAATTTCACAAGAAGTAACGGATCCACTATAGATAGTTTGTCTCATCCGCTGTTTTCTCCTGGTTCATCGGCGTCCTCGAGTTCTTCGAGTGGCTTGAGATTCGCTTCCATACGTTCGCGTTTGGCTTTACGAAGCTTCTCTTCTGACGCCATCTTCGGTATCAATGACGCCCCTTCAGGAAGGTCAATCTCCTGCCCCTCTACGGGTTCCGAATCGGTGACCATCTTGCGGATCTCCATATCTCGGTTGAGCTTCCCAACCATCCGCTCGAATGCCGTCTCACGTTCGTGCTGAACTCGCCGGAGCTCCCTGACCTTCCGTTCGAATTCCGTCTGCGCTGCCCAATCGTAGATCCGACGCCCAAGAATCGTGAGTGCATATCGCTTCTCTGTTCCATGCTCGGTCGGCCTATGGCTGACAGTAAACACTTCGCGTTCAACACCCTCCGAGAGTCGTGAAGACACCGTCGATCCACTTACCGCAACCGAGTCGACGAGCGCGTTGAATGTCGCTGTTCCCGTCCCGATCTCCGTAACGAGTTCTGCCGCTCCCTTCTTCCGAAGAAATGTCTCGAGTTCGTCCAAGCCCATCGTACCTCCTTCTTCTCACACATCAGTATAAACCCAACCCGAGTTTGACTCATACTGATTCTTGACTCATACCGAATTATGGCCACAACTAATTCTCCAAGTATAGCGCGCATGCCCCTTGATGTATCTCCCACAATAAGCTCAGAGCACACAACCATCGCAAAATGCTCTACTCTATTTCCACTCTATTCTATACTGATCTCTGTTCTTGGATAGCGGATGTCTCTACACAGAATCACATCAGTATTTGGTCGAGCACACCTCAGAAGCAGATCAGTTCACCCCCGAGGTGGTTCAATGCTGACTGACCCGTCGGCTGTTGCTGACTCAATCATTGTCCACGCGGAGACGCTCTGTGAGCGTGAAGACCACCTCTGGGACGTGATTCGTCAGCTATCGATCTCCGTCGACAACCTCGAGGATGCTCGCGATCAGAACCGCGTGACGTTTGGAACCGATGAGATGTTCCGCACGCTCCTGTTCAAAGGGATTCGGGGTATCTCACAGAACGAATTAGCCCAACGACTCGGGCGGGAGCCGAGCTTGGTCAAGAGTTTCCACCTCGATATCACCGATCTCTCGAATACGCCGACCCAGCAACAGCTCTCGTATACGCACGCGCAGTTCAGTGAGAACACACAAGAGGTTCTGAACAGAACTGTCGCTGGCGTTCGACAGGCCGCACTTGATCACAGCGTACTCACGGAAGGCCTTGTTCCAACCATTCCGACGGAACCTGAGAATTCGACTTCGAAGAGCGAGAGCGAGTACAAGAAGGAGAAAGCCCAGAAGACGCTGACGCTCGCTCGAAAACACGTTCTTCCCGAGTTCGACACTCACCGAGCAGCCCACAAGACCTACTCCGACGAGGTAATTCTGGACATGTTCGCGCGCATCTGTGCGAACAAGGGGAGTGCTCACGCGGAATCGGAGTACGGCTGGCTCACCGACGACGAACTCATCTGCGACGACTCGACGTTCCTGCGAGCGATCAAGAAGATTGCGACGCCCGACGAGTCGAACAGTCAGCTCACGTTCGAGGACTTCGCGGACGGCGACTCGATGCCGGAGATCGACCGGATTCGAGACGCGATTATGACGGCGTTCGACGCCGCGACAGACAACATCATCAACTCGATTCGCGGTCAGGACCCCTTTGAGTCGCGTGAGAACGTTGCAGCCATCGACATCACGACCGAGCAGTTTCACGTCTGGCCGTGGGAGGATAAGGAAGCGGGTATCGCGAAGCCGGACTACCCGAAGATGGTGAGTGGGTACAAGGAGGGCAAAGAGTACAAACACGGTTACAAGTACGCGACGATCACCTTAGTCGGAGACCACGCACCGATTGTTCTCGGTATCGAGCCGGTCAAAGAGGACTCTGCGTGGGAACCCGACGACTCGCCATCGTACTCGAAAGCCGACCTTGTGAGTCGACTGCTGGATAGTGCCGAGCGGTTCGTCGACCTGGACACGGTGATGTTCGACCGAGGGTTCTACGTGAATCAGGTGTACGCAGACGTTCACGAGCGCGGACTAACGTACCTTTCACCAGTACCGACGTACGAGGACGACTTAGCGGCGATTCAGGATATTCAGGAGCATCCGACGGCGGATGCAGCAGTCAAACACGACGTACCATTGGGAATCGACGGCGAGGTCCATCACGAAGCGGAGTTCCTCTATGCGCCGAGTACGAGCGACGATGCCGAGGGGAAGTACGCGGTGTTCGTGACGAACCAGGATCGCGTGGAGCCTGCGGAGATTCGGAGTGTCGTGAACGGGTATAGTCGGCGCTGGGACATCGAGAACCAGTACAAGTCGATCAAGAGCTTCATGCCAAAGACGTCGTCGACGGACTATCGGCTTCGACTCTGTAACTTCGCGCTGTCGACGCTGATCTACAACCTGTGGCGGCTGACGGACTATTTGATCAAGGTCGCGCTCGACGAGCCGATCAGGTCGCCACCAGTAATTACGGCGAAGACGTTCGTGCGAGCGTTAGGCGACTTCCTGCGTAAGTTCGGGTAACGCTTTTCTCACTCCGGTTTGAGGATTCAGTAGCGGCTGCTCTGTAGATTTTCGCTCATTTTGTCGACCTTCGTTGACCAGTAGACTCGTGTCTGGTCGCTGAATCGACTTCATCCGGTTTTCGCACCCTGGTTTGGCCTACTCATTCGGAAATCAGAGAGTCTCGTTTGTAGGCTTATAAGCGCGCCAAGAATGTGTGGAACCACAACTTCGGGATCTCAAATTCTACAAACGGAGTAATAATTTGTGTCTTGCGCGCACGCGCGAGTACGAGAGCAAAGTCGTCAAGTTCGCCTCCAATTAGAGCCGACAACAGAGTCTACGAGGACGAACAGATCCTCAATCTGTTCGCCTCAGCACGTCTCACGCAGGGAAGTACCAACATTCAGTAAGAGACGCGCTCAGAGAAGATATGTTAGACGTTCACTGTTGAAGCTACACTAGGTAGTTCCCGACTGTGTGTACCGTAATTCTTACTGTAAATTCAACCGGTGCTCATTTCAGAATGTGTCTGGGTCGTTGAGGTGTGTTCAACCAACTCACTGACCCAGACGAGCAGATTTCGGCGGCTGACATGGAAACCTTTGCGCTTGACCATCTCTCGGAGTTACCGATGGAAGGCGTCGAGGGCTCGCCCCTCGACGCCGACGTGATTTGGAAAACCGTCGAACGAGCTGCCACCGACACCACCTCTGTTCACCACGTCGTCGAAAACACTGACGAGACGCCTGACGACGACGAAACGGTCATGGATTGGCTCCGCACTATCGATGCTGACGCTCTCGAAGATGTCGTCAACGACCTCCTCGCCGAGCATGCTACGACGATCCTCGACCCTGATCGGTCGAGGATCGTCATCATCGATTTCGTCGATAATCCCTATCACGGATCGTATCTCACCCATCCACGCGAGGTCTGTTCGATGAAGCCTCGCGACGGAACCACCGACTGTCACCGCTACTGTACCGCGTTCGTCCTCGATACGAAGAAACCGCTCACACTCGCGATAACGCCCGTCGTGAGCGATGAGGACGCAGCCGACGCCGTCGGCCGCGTCCTCGATCGCGTCGAACAGTTACCCTTCGAGGTCGACGCCATTCTCGCGGACCGCGGCTACTACCAAGAGCGCGTCATTCGACGTGCTCGGGCCACTGCTCCGGTGGTTCTCCCGGTCATCAAAAAGGGAAAACGGCTTCTCCATCAACTCGACACACACGCCTCCTACTGGACCGAATATGCGATGTACAAGGGCAAAGACCGAGAGCTTCAGTTCCCGCACGCGGTCTGTGTCTCCTACCACAACGGCGACCGCGGCGAGAAC
The DNA here is from genome assembly GCF_005938085.1 of Haloterrigena sp. H1. Taxonomy (GTDB): domain Archaea; phylum Halobacteriota; class Halobacteria; order Halobacteriales; family Natrialbaceae; genus Natrinema. The sequence goes on along the minus strand of NZ_SMZK01000006.1, from coordinate 67,257 downwards.
GGCGAAGTCGTCCGTGGATATGTGGCGTGCGATCTGACCGATCGCACGCCCAAACAGGTCGAAACCCTCTATCGCAAACGCTCAGCCATCGAAACCAGCTACCGAACCTACCGCGAAGCGAGAGCAACCACCACTACACCAGACCCGCTGATTCGGTTTGTACTCGTCGCTGTGGGCTTTCTGTTGCGGAATCTCTGGCTGGTCGTGCGCTGGACGGTCGTCGCCCGCCCACGACGGGGCGGGCGCGACCTTCCAACCGAATTCACGTTCGAACTGGTGTGCGGCTGGATCAGAGACCATCTGAGCACCGAGCTTGGATGGCAGTACACGTGGGAGACTAACGGAGTTGGTCTACCGCCGGGCTACGCCTTGGCCACGGCCTGACCGAAGTCAGGCCGCTGGCCCGCCTTTCCCGAGCAACAGCTCTCGACTAAATGCGCCAACAGAGCAGCCGAAAAGACGCTCACGCGCGTGAGCGTCTGCTTCACCCTCACCCAACTGTTCACACCATCGACTCATCCTCCAAATCATGGTGTGGACCCAGGAGATCGAAAACAGAATCGGGAACTACCTACACTAAGCTAGTGCGGCTCAAACATAAATTCGACTGCCAACGTGCGTTAACAATGGTACATGGTCGCTTTCGTTTCCAATCGTCGTACGCTATCATCACATCTTTGAGCGGACGAGAATTTGGACTATTCCCGACTGTTAATCAAGAATCCCTTCTTCAGTGAGGAGTGATTTTACTTCGTCACGGACGATGGATCGGATTTCTGCTTCAGAGAGGGTGTCGTCATGGCGGGCAACACCGAGTTCGGCATCAATTGTGCGAAGCGCCATCTCGAGAGCATCCATCCGATCAACTAGATCAGAGTGATCAATATCAGCGGCAGTTGCTGTTTCATCAAAAGTCAACTCGTGTTCGGCCTCATCTAGAAGTTTCGTTGCTGGCCGGTCAGTAAGCGCGGAGTCCGTCTTGTTGTCAGTCCGCGGACGGACCGGAGTCGCATCCATCATACCACCGATCCGAATTCCAGTGACGGTTTCAACTTTATCAGCGAGATTAGCGGCAAGGGCGCGTTGCTGATCCGGTTCGCCATGAACCAGGGTAATCTCTTCGGGAGACACTAGCCGCGCGAACCATCGAAGCGTATCTCGTGCTCCGTGGGCCGAGAGGCCGCTGTACCGTGAGATCCATGTGGACGGGATTTCAACAGTAGTGCCGTCGTCAGCGTCAGGCACGCCTTCCCCGAGCCTGAGTGCAGGGAGAGTTATCTCGATGGTTTCAGTGTCGGCGGTAATCGCCTCCTCAAGTTGTCGGCCCGGAGTTCCTTCAGCCTGGAACCCGCAGAGGAAGATATTGGCATGATCATAGCGTTCTGCAAACTCAACAAGATAGGAGGGGGCCCAGCCGCCTGATAGCATCCCAGAAGGAGCGATAATAATAGGGATGCGCTCGTTGTCGAGAGCCTCTTGCCGGTCAATATGGTAGCCTGCTTCTGCCTGATCTGGGAGGAAGGGTTGGTCCTCGCCATTATTGACTCGAAGGTTTCGAATGGATTCAGACGCGAATTCGCCGTGTGCATGCTGGTTGTAGGTGTTTGTTGCGCTGACAGCCATCCCATCGTAAATCAATTGGATCCGACTCCGAGTATCATTGTCGAGCTGATGAAGTCGGTTCTTGAAGATGTAGAGGAGTTCTTGTGAGCGACCGACGCCGAAGCAGGGAATTAAAACTGGTTCTTGATTCCGGACCGCAGTAATCGCATCGCTGTAAATCTCGGTTCTAGTGTCGTCTGCAGAGTCGTGGTTCTCTGTACTGCCGTACGTTGATTCCAGGAAGAGGCTGTCTGCCTTTGGCGGCTCCTCAATGTCCGGAAGATGGTTTGATCGGCCACCAAGATCTCCAGAGAATACGATCCGAGATCCCATCGTCTCGAATGCGATCCAAGCACTTCCCAGCAGGTGGCCTGCATTCCCGAACTCAAACGTCAAAGTCTCCTGATCCGAGAGATTAGGGACATAGTCTTGAATGTCGCCACGAATATATCCACGGGGCTCAAAGCGATCGAGGACCTTTCTGACGTCGGCATCTGTATAGAGCTGTTCCCGTCCCGGATCTTTGGCCTTCTCTTTGTGGATTTTCAGCGAGTCTTTGAGGAGGGTGCTGGCGAGAGCTTCGGTCGGCCGAGTAGTGATAATCGGCGCTCGCGGCGAGAGGAGCTGTCGGCTCTCGATCACCGGAAGCGCACCAACATGATCGATATGGGCGTGAGTTAGAAACACGGCATCGATCTGACCTTCATCGATTCCACGGAAGTCTGGGAACTGACCACCGTCACCCTGATTGAGACCGGCATCGACAAGGTAGGTCCCAAACCTGGTTTCAAGCTGATAGCAGCTCCGACCCACTTCTTGGACGCCACCGCGCGGTATCACAACGAACGGAGTGCCTTCTCCAGGCTCCACCTCGAGAGGGACATCGTCTTCCGCATATTCGGTAGCAGTCGTCGTTTTATACGCAACTTGGTTATTGGTGTCGTCGGTCATCGCTGGATCACTTCCTCAGCATAGAACCGTTCACGAGTTTCGCGTTGGCCCCGGAATGATAAAGACTGGAGCACATCTTCCTCTGACAATGCCGGGAAGAATCGGTCGATTGATGATAGCACACCGTTCAACGATCGGTACGATTCTCCGTAGGATGCGATACTGTCCATCTTCCACACGCCGGGGACAGCATCTACTTTCCCAGCTCGTTCGGCTTCGCTTTCAGTATAGTAGCGTCGTCTCCCGGCACTGCCCTGTGTCTGCCGACTTGACCGGGAGGGTTTGGCAGTTACTTCCGTTATTTGCACCAGTTGTGGTGGAGAGTGACTTTGTCCAGGCATGGCCGTGTCGAGATCTTCGCGGACCCGGGCAGCAGAGAGTGTACCGTCCCGTGAAAATGTGCCAAGCGTCATCTCACCCTCATTAGTATAGAGGTCGGGAGACGCTACGGATTGGCCAGTGGTCTCGTCCTGAGTGACGAACCGGGGCGGAAGTTCGGCAACGGTCAGTCCTGTCAAGTAGAGTCGGTCCGTGTCGACGTGGTCTTCCTCATCTAATGACGAAAGAAGATCTGCGAGGGCATTCTCAAACTCAGCCGGAGACCATGGTTCGGTATTACGAGGGGGACGTTCAGCCGGATTGTCGAAATGAACGGTCGACTCCGGAATGTACGGACCTTGCGGGACTCGGACATCAACCGGATAATTCGGTGTCGAAAGTTGTGTGTGAGTTTTATCACTACTGGTGGTCCGTCCAAGCTCGAGCGACACCGTGACCGGAAAGACGGTCGGTGGGAGACATTCGACCGCACCAAGAGGGTCTGATTCATCAAACACGACTGCATCTTGGCGCTCTGCCTCAGATTCTGTTTTACTGGTTTCTGATCCACTCATAGCTGATTTTTGTGTCCACAGAGCGCATAAGAGCTGGAATCGTTAGCACTGCACACTTATGAACTGCTGCTGGACACACCACATAGGTGTTTGTATATTTACAATAAGTTTTTCGAATGTGGGGAATATGATAGTTTTAACAGAAGGCATTAATAACTGCTCATGTGGCATTAGTTCCAATAAATAAAAGTGTTCGTTAAGAACTTAAGGTAGTTTTCTGAGTCGATGAGTTGCTTAGCCCAATCTCCAGTGGTGAATCACACGACCAGTCAGCGCTGGTTCATCGATATGAACTAGCAGTCATTCAATATGAGGTTCATTGACAGGGTACATCTGACGCAAATTATCGGTTGTGTCTCAAACTGGTCTAGAATACCACTGACAGTTTACGATCTCAAGAGTTCATTTGGGCTTCTATACTCAATCAGGTCGATTAGTTAGGCTATTTCGTTAGGCTAATTGCATGACTTTTTAGAGAGCCGGAGTTTAGAAATAAGCTATTTTGAGTAGGCTAATCGGTTAGGCTACTTAGATAGACCTTCCAGATGGTTCTTATCTATAGAATAACCGCAATACTCAGCTTCGCATGTTGGCTGTTTTACTGTGTAGTCGAAAAGGCAGCAGAATCGGCTTTGGGACAGTATTCAGAAGGTTAGTCAACCCAGTGGCGTTCAGTTCACTGTTCTGCTAAGTACGGTACTAGATGGTTCTCCAGATAGGCCAATCGGTTAGGCCAATCAATAAGCCTATCTAGGAGGACTAGCGAAAAACTATAATCAATCAGTTCATCCGATAATACATGCTTACTTATGCCACGTATTCGGAGGCTGGCGGCGTTGGAAAGACAACACTTGCTGCATCACTCGCTGACGAACACACCCGCGTCGGCCGCAACGTCCTGACAGTCGACCTTGATCCACAGTACGGATCACTGACTCACTTACTCGGCGTCGATGCCCCACGCGACGATGGCGACGCAGACAACTTGGCTCGCCATTTGATCGACCGGCCGAAAGGAGACTTCAACGAACTCATCCTCGAGACTGATTTCGGGTTCGATGTCGTCCCAAGCCACAACATGATGGAGCGACTCGGTGATCTCCTGACTCGAGCCGAGCAGATGGCCGCCGATCTCGACGAGGCTTTTGATCCAACCGACCAGCTGCGACGTGTCCTCCTCGAAGCTGGCGTCCCCAGCGAGTATGACACAATCATCATCGATCCGCCAGCAACTGCGGGACCTCACCTCTACAACGCAGTGAACGCAACGCGGTCGCTGGTGATCCCGATCGAGCCGACAGGGAAAGGGATGCAAAGCATCTACGGCCTCGAAGAGCTCGTCGACGGCCTTGAAGGCACCATCTCGAACGGCGATGAGCAGGTCGAGATCGGAGTCCTCGCGGGAGTCCCGAACGGCATCGGTCGAACAAGTGACCAACAAGAGTACCTCGAGGAAATCCGTAACCGGGGCTATCCAGCACCGGTCGCGATTCGTACTCGAGAGTCGCTATTCCAAGGCTGCTGGAAAGAGCAGTGTACTCCTCGCTACTACGTTGAGCACCACCGTGATCGGAAACGAGACCATGAGATGGAGACGCTCGAGAAGTTAGAGCAACTGGCTGCAGAGATTACGGAGGTCGGTGAGCGATGAAGAAGGGTGCTGGCAGCGATCCGTTCGGCGATAACGTCGACGACACGGATGACCAGAACGTGGAGGAGGATGTCGACAACGTTGTCGATGATGGCCTCGAAGAGGAGACTGAGGACAAATATCCCTCTGACGATGCCTCTATCGAGGAAGTAGTCGAGACCGTTAACGACGGAGTCGCGCCAGATCTCCCTCAGTCAGGCCGTGATGATGGCGGCATTCCTTGGGTCTATACGCGGGACAACGTCAAGCAGGACCGAGATATGGTCCAGTTCTATCTTCGCAGCAGCGTCCAGGATGTCGAGGGGAAGCTCGTTGATGCGGTCGAAGACGAACTCGGGGCCAGCGTCTCGAAGACGGACGTTCGAGAGGCTGCGTATGTCGCTGCAATGCGGCAGCCAGAAATCGTTGCTGAAGAACTCGAACGCTGGGGTTTCGAGAACGAGTGAGGTTCTCGAGGATTGAACGGACACCCCCCATATTTCATGAGTGTTTGAGAGTGCGTGATTTTGGAGGAAATAAATTAGTACTGTGAATCAATAACGTTCAAAGAATATAGAGTTCGACGCCCCCTCCCCCCACTTTTCACGAGAGTTCGAAACAAGTGGGACGGCCAAAGAAATTGTCTGTGCTTCTCATAGAGTAAGTGTCTAATGAATAGAAAGATTCTATGTCTAGTGCGGTTTTGGTTTTTTACATAGACACTTATAATTTTCTCTATTCAATACTCTCGGTCTCAGTCTTAGCCATAGGCTTGAGATCAAAAACACTCGTGAAAAGTGGGGGGAGGGGGGTGAGATGCCGGCCGACAAATGAGACGAATGAAGCTCATGAAACTCGTGAACTAGTGGTTTTATTATTCCTAGTTTGAATGTTGCTTGTAATGGGACTCGAGCCATTCACTCGTGACTCGACTATCTTTCGCGACGAGAATGTCCTTCGCGATAGTTACACCCCGCAGACGCTAATTGAGCGAGATGATGAGTTAATGGCCTATCAATCCGCTCTCCGGCCTGTTGTGAACGGAGCTCAACCAAAGAACCTCTTCCTCTATGGCCAAACCGGTGTTGGGAAAACGCTCGCAACGAAGTTGGTCCTTGAACGTCTTTCCACCGATCTCGAGCCAATGGATGATGTCGATTTACACACCGTCTTTCTCAACTGTAAATCTCTTTCCTCGAGTTATCAAGTCGCTGCAAATCTTGTAAATGAATTTCGCGAACCCGACGACAAGATCAAGACCACTGGCTACCCCTCGGGTATGATCAATCAAATGCTCTGGGACCATCTAAACGATCTCGAGGCAACCCACTGTTTGATTGTATTGGATGAAGTTGATTCGATTGGTAACGACGACGACATTCTCTACCAGGTTCCTCGGGCAAACGACAACAATCTCGTCGAAAATACTCAGGTCGGTGTTATCGGTATCTCGAATGATTTCACCTTCCGAGATAATCTCTCGGCTCGAGTGAAGGATTCGCTATGCGATGAGGAGATTCTGTTTTCTCCTTACGACGCAAACCAGCTTCGGCGAATTCTGGAACAACGATCCGAACAAGCGTTTCACGATGATGTCCTCGACGAGAACGTAATCCCGCTGGCCGCCGCATTCGCCGGCCAGAGTAGCGGATCTGCACGGCAGGCGCTTCTCCGACTCTATAAAGCAGGGGATATCGCTCGCGACGAAGGTACAGAAATGGTAACTGAGCGCCATGTTCGAGAGGCCGATCGAGCAGTTGAACGCGATAAGGTGTGGGAAGAGTTGTTGCGAGTACCGACGCACTCGAAGCTCACATTATACGCGCTATTGACGCTTGAGACCGAAAATAAACTCCCCGCAAAGCGCTCCGCGATTTACAAACGGTATCGGATCGCGGCGGATCGGATCGGTATTGACCCTCGTACTGATCGGACGGTCCATGACCGACTCTCGCAGTTGACATTAAAAGGGTTTCTTGATGTTGAAGAAAAGAACAAAGGGCCGAAAGGCGGATCATATTACCAATATCAGTTTTCAATTCGGCCAGAACTGGTTACTGAAGCTCTTTCTGAGGATTCCCGAGTTAGTGAACTATTCGACTAACCGCACCTAGCCATCGCGTTTGAGGTGGTACCTGGAATCCATAGACTCAACCCGATTGGCCCCTTCGAACTACACACCGAATGCGGATCGATTTCGACGACGGGACACTCGTGCTCCAAGATGCGCCTGCCGAGGTCCCCTTTGCGGAGTGGGACGATCGCATTGATGAGTACCGCGTGCAGGCCTATCGGTATCGGGAACTTCTTGAGTGGGCTGGTGGCTGGTCCGACAGCAACGGACAGACAACACTCGAAGATGCGTTACCACGTTCTATGTCTCTCCACGATGCTGCCCGAAGTTATCCAGAACTCGATCTGACACCGGCGCTCCACATCGAACCGCGTGACTATCAGCAGGCCGCCCTCGACGCCTGGATCGACCACAGCCGTCGAGGGAGTGTTGTTCTCCCGACTGGCAGCGGGAAGACCTTTCTTGGACTGCAGGCAATCGCTGACGCCGGCGTGAGTGCGCTTGTCGTGACACCGACGATTGACCTGATGAATCAGTGGCACGCCACACTCACCAACGCCTTTGGCGATCAACTCACAGAGCCGATCGGCGTTCTCGGCGGCGGCAGCCACGAAGTCACCGCGATTACCGTCACCACCTACGATAGCGCCTACCGCTACATCAACGAATACGGCGACCAGTTCGGCTTACTCGTCGTCGACGAAGAACATCACCTGCCAGCGCCGACATACCAGCAGATTCCCGAGATGACGATTGCACCGTATCGGTTGGGACTGACTGCTACCTACGAACGGCCTGACGGAAAGCATGAGCTCCTCGAGGATCTCATCGGTCCGGTTGTTTATGAAGAGGCTGTCGACGAACTTGCTGGCGAGTACCTCAGCGAGTACGAAACCATCCACATGTCTGTCGAGCTCACGCCAGAGGAACGGGAGACATACGACGAGGAGTACCAGATCTATCGCGACTACGTCGATAGCCACGAGTTTGATCTCTGGAAAGAGGAGGGTTATCAGGAGTTCCTCAAACGGACGTCCTACGATCCGAAGGGACGGCGGGCACTCATCGCCAAGCAGCGCGCCGAACGCATCGCCCGAACGGCAGAGAAAAAACTCGAGACGCTCGATAACCTGCTCAAACGTCACCACGACGATCGCGCAATAATATTCACTGCGAACAATGACTTTGCCTACGAAATCTCTCAGGAGTTCATCGTCCCCTGCATTACCCATCAAACGAAGACGGACGAGCGCACCGAGATTCTCGAGCGATTCCGGACTGGCGAGTACTCGATGCTGGCAACGTCTCAGGTGCTCGACGAGGGGATTGACGTTCCCGCTGCGAACGTGGGGATTATCCTGTCGGGAAGTGCTTCGAAGCGGCAGTATGCCCAGCGGCTTGGACGCATCCTCCGGCCGACAGATGACCGCCAGCCGGCCCGACTCTACGAGATCATCACGGCAGACACGATGGAAACGTACGTGTCCCAACAGCGCCGACAGGGGGTGACGACGAATGCTGACGGCTGATCTGGCTCGTTCTCGTACCACCGGCGATGCGATCAAGCCGCTGTTTATCGATCCAACGGACGAGAACTATCGAGAGACGGCACGCGAACTCATTGCGTTGTTCGATGCCCATCTCGGTGAGCCGAAAGGCGATCTCGAAGACGCGATCGACGAACTCACTGTAGCAGATACCGACTACAAGATCGTCCAGGGACTGGCGAAACTGCTTCTCGACGAGTGTGAGTTCGAAGTCACGTCTCCGGTTGAGCCTCATGAAATCCGCCAGCGCCTGTTCGAGAAAGCCAACGAGCGGTATCCGGTTGTTCGCCAGCCTACGCTCGGTGACGACACACAGAAGATCGAGGTGTATAGTGCAGTTGCTGATGAGTTGGGTATCTCACTCGAAGCGTGCTACCGCGGGATGTATGCTGACCTCGAGGAGAACAAACGACTTGTCCAGATTGGTACACGGACCGCTGACCAGTACGCCGGTGCTGGCGAGCAATCGACCACAACGACGACACTGACTGGCAGTAGTGACGGCGAGTACGAACACACTGATCTGACGGTCGACTGGCTGGTCACTCGCTACAATCTTGCGCTCGCTCAGGCGGTCCTCTACGATGCGACCGAGATGCGAATCCGTGTCTGGGATCATTTCGGGACGGTATTCAGCTACGTCAAACTCTTCGGACTGATGCATCGGATCTATCCGATCGATTCTGATGGCAAGCGTGTCGAACGAACCGACCGTGCCGATGGCTACGAGGCCATACTTGACGGGCCAGCGTCGTTGTTCTCCCAATCGCAAAAATACGGTATTCGGCTGGCGAACTTTCTGCCAGCATTGCCTCTCTGTGACCGTTGGGAGATGACTGCCACAGTACTTGTCGACGAGACATCGGGTGAGACACGGCAACTCAGACTGGACGACACTGACGGACTCGATTCACACTACAGTACTGGCAGACAGTTCGATAGCGATCTCGAGCAGACACTCGCCCAGAAATGGGAGCGAGCGACCACGGACTGGGAGTTACTACGGGAAAACGATGTGTTTGACCTCGGTGATGAGGTGATGATCCCCGATTTCGCGCTCGAGCATCCGGACGGTCGGCGAGCGATTCTCGAGATCATCGGATTCTGGACACCCGAGTATCTCGAGTCGAAGCTGAAGAAAATACGCCAGGCAGATGCTGAGAATCTCCTTGTCGCAGTCTCCGAACAGTTAGATTGCTCGAATGATAACTTCGGTGATACGAGCGAGCGGGTGCTCTGGTTCAAAACTGGGATTCACGTCTACGACCTAGTTGAACTGGCAGAAGAGTACTCGATTTGAGAACGGAACTCTCAGTGTGTTTTCGACTGGCAGATAATTCGTGTCACGCGCGGTCACGTCCGCGTAACTGGGAGTCGGGAAGAGATTGATAATGAGGCCATCGGATAGATCACCTGTCGCGTGATCCGCTGCACGCGACACTGCCCGGATTCAATCATCGCCCACCCTCAGTCCCGTCCGGTGCTGATCTTTGTCCTCGATCCACCGGACGTATCGCTTTTCGATACTCGAGACACACCGTGTGCAGAGTAAAATCTGTGTGCGTGGGGCATCAACTATCTGTGAAGGGGGAGTTTCATCCCTGTTTTCTCAGGAAATACGGTGTGTCTTCCGTCCCCCTACGTTCCGTGCCGCTGGTCGAGCACACCAATATCAGAATCTGTACTGTCAGGTCCAGCAACTGCCTTCGCACGCTCAAGTTCACGGATCTCTTGTTGAGCCTGTCGTTCGAGCATTTCTGCTCGCCGACAACGGCCACGAGCGACGTCGTCGACACCGTCTTCGTCACCGATCATAAACCGCTTGCCACGGTGATCGATCTGCTCGAGCATTAGTACCGATCCTCGGCTTCATCCACTGCAGCATCTCGAGCGTCCGCTTGTAGGTGCTCGTAGCGGACCTCACAGCTGTCCGAACAGAACCGACCAGCATATCCTGCACAATCGCGAGCAGGTTCCGAACACGTCGGCATCCGGCACTCGTCGCGATCAGTCATCTAGCGATCCCTCGGTTCAAGAGCTGAGTCGTTTCAGTGTCTATCGACGCGGTTGCTGTCTCTCTTTGTCTCATGGGTTGCTGCGGTGGCTCCCTTCGAGCCCCTGCACCCCTTTCGGGGGTTACAAACCGTCTCGCGTGACGAGATCACTCGACAGTCAGCGGCTGAACGTCCCATCTGGCGCAGGAACAAGTCCCGTCCGGATCTCGAGGTCGACACGGCGAAGATGCTTGCAGCCGTCGTCTGGCTGGCGCTGCTCGAAATCAGGACAGGTACACGTCGCTGCCTCGATATCGACCTTGTAGCTGTTCCCACTCTCACTCTCGACCTCGTAGATCGGGCCCACTGTCGCAAAGCGGACGTCCAGTCTTTCGTTCAGTGCACGGCGCGTTCGTGGGTCGTCGATCGAGTAGCCACCTGCCTCAAGGACAGTCGGTGGTTGGGGGTTGTCGCAGGGGGTGGTGAACTCGTCGCGATGGTTGCGTTCTTGACTGCACTTTCTGCAGCGCCAGTAGCGTGTGCGATACTCGTAGCCGTCAGTGAGATTGAGTTCGTACGGTGTTGGCTCTGCGCCCGGCAGCCACTCGTCGATCGCGACGAGTTCGTGTCCGTTCAGCCGGGCAACGTCTCCTGGATAGCTGCGATCGCGGTTGCTTGTGTACTCGTCTGTTGGTCGATCTCGATGCGGGTCGCTCTGGAGTGGTTGGTCTGTACTCATTCGTGGCCTCAAGGCACACGAGTGTGCGCCCGCTCCTACTGGCGCAGAAAAACCGAATGCGATCAGCTATTGGGTTCCGTTGGCAGCCTCGAGTAACCTCTCTACTTCTTCTTGGCTGAGCCAGACTTCATGTCGTCACGGTTCTCGTGCTGTTTGTGATGCCTGCCTGTCGGACAAAAGCCGACAGCAATCGAGTTTGTAGTGCTCGAGGGAGAGGTCAGGCCTATTCTGTTCGAGACTACCTGAGCTCTCGGACACCGCGCTCGCGGTAACTACAGATGCGCATCTAACGATGAAGAACGGAATCAGGAGAACCATACGGACGAATCTAAAATGCCAGTTTATGCCCTCCAATACAGAGACACTCTTCGCCAAATTCGTCGCTGGCTATTAGCCATTGCACTCTTGCTCGGGGTCGGAATTGTTACACTGGCTCACACTGGATACATTCTAACGGTGACGAGTCTTCTCTACTGGCAGAGTCTCGTATTTAGTGTCGCTGGTGTGATTGGCGGTGTAATCGCGCTCGTCGCGGGTATAAAGCTTCTCAGGAGTTTCTTCTCTCCTGAAAACTCTCCATATGAGTGATCACCATTCGATACGTACCTTCTCTATATTTATTGCTAACTCGAGATCGTCCGTCCGGGTCTGTCGCACTTCTCGGACACAGCACTCGCAGTAAGTGCAGAGCATGGATGTAGTAAACCGACATCGTTTGTTTCAAGCAACTCGCGCTGAAGTAGACGATCAGTGGACGTTCAAACGGCCCACCTTCGCGTCAGGGTTCCTGACGGAGTAATATCAAATGTCAGGCCACCACTCTCACTCTCGTCACCCGGATAGTAGTGGAAGTTGTCTTGTTCTGTTAGAAAGCCACTATCATCTCTGAAGAGGCTGTACTCTATAATATACTGTTGTCGTTCAGCAACGTCTTTACGGACAGTTTGCTCGTCTGGCCCAACATCGATTGATCCTGAGAACACCCGGGCTTCGCCTCTGGAGAGGTCTCCGTCTGTTCGTGAAAAAGCCATTTCGATTGTGTAGGAGCTCTCGGACTGGTTAAAGACGGTCACGGAAAGCATTGGTGAATTAGAGAGCAGTTCCGTACATCCAGCAAGCCCCGAGCAGAGAGGAATCGTGCCCAAAACAAAGGTACGACGTTTCATACAAGAATATCAAATTCAATCAATAAGTATTTTGTAGCAATTTTGTACCCCATATTGTATGATCATTGCTCTTATTGATTGAGTTCTGACTCGTGCTGCATCCGTGCCTTGCATTCAGCATGGATTGAAAAACGTCATCTGTAACTGGTAGATCTCGGACAGTAAGTTCGCATCTATACTTACTGAGAGGGTGTCATAGAACTCTTCCCACGGTGTTGATTACACCCACTCCGATGGTTAATTGGCTGATGAGTAGGGATGCGAACTGAACATTACATTTCTCGATTCAATATAAAAGACTCAGAGAACAGAGGCCTAATCGCTATCGCCAGAAAGATGCCAAAACCTAAGCCTCCCACAACAGCAAAATAATTTACGTTTGTTTTGATAATCACCATATGAAGATGACTTCATCTCGGCGTAAGTTCATGGCTGCGGGAGGTAGTTTGCTTTCAACTCTCTTTGGAGGGTGCTTAACTCATCTCCCTAATTACCCAAGGCTTACATTAAGAATTAATAATTTTGATGATAAAAAACACTGGGTGAAGGTTGAGTTTTATAGAGAGAATCAGAATGAACGAAGCGAAGCAATCGCGTTTGATCGGGAGTTTGAACTCCAGGCACGCCCAGAAGATCGTCCTACATATACCCTAAAAAAGCAGAATGTGGTTAAGAGCCAACCGTATATTGTTCGTGTTAGTCTGATAGATCTGCCTGCAATACGCGAAGAATACAGATTTTATCCGGATTGTGATGAAAGCGGTGAGTCATCAGAGATCCTCTATATTAATATTAAAGAAGAAGAGTATAATCATCACCCATCGATTTTATTCGACCAGAATGTGTGTAGCGAAAATTCTTGGTGGTATTAAGTGAGAACCTATAGAGAGTCACAGAAGAACCGACTGATAAGTAGGTGTGCGAAGGTATCGATTGGATTTATTTTGACCGAAGTCAATTAGACGATATGGAGCCGTCATTTAGACGCGACTCGCTCATTTTCATCATTATATATGTAACAGGCCTCGTAGCTGTCGGAGCTCTTGGGGCAGTTTTGCTCGGACGTACGCCCTCTGTGTTTCTTCGTGAGGAATTCACTGACCCTATCTGGCTATTCAACTGTATGCTATTGATTGTCCTCTGGTTTTTGACGTATCCAAAACTCCAAAGAAGCTACGAGAGACGAACCAGCTAATTCACCGCTGCTTCGGTAACTACTACTACTTCGGCGGTTGATCACCAGTCAGTAAACCCCCTGAGCATTGCCTCTGCTACTCGTTCAGCGGTCTGTCGATCAACTCCTTGTTCTTCGACTGTTCGTACCGCCATCTCGTGAATTGCGATCCGAGCAACCTGCGAAAACGGGGGCAACCGAGCGGCCGCGCCCTGCGCGGCTCGCTCGGTCATCAAAAACGAGTACGTCATCAACACCACTGATACGTGATGGTTCCACCCTGTCCACGTTCGTCCCTCGAACTGATCCATCCCCAGTACCTGCTTTGCATCCTTGTGAAATTGCTCAATCGGCCATCGTACGTGCGCATACTCGACTAACTCTTCCAGACCCCACTCATCAAGACCCCAGCACAGCCACGCCTTCGTCTTCCCATCTCGGTCCTCAATCAATAACCACGCCTCTTCGTCGGACACCCAGCGGCGCTGGGTGTTCGACACTACCCGTACTCGCTGTCTGTGGAACTGTCCCGACAGCGGTCCCTTCGTCCCTTCCGACCATGTTACCTCTTTCCAGTCCTCGATCTCATCGGCTATCTCACGCGGTGAGACAGCCTCCACATCCTCGGGATAGGTAGGATGAGTCCGCGGCCGGCCGGGTCCGTCTGTCGGACCCGGCGGCCGTATCGGTGTCTCTGCTGGAATGACTCGGAGTTCCGATGGGGTTACACCGAGAACGTACGGTTCGTCCCACGCACGGAGCTGAGAACGCAGCTCACGGTCATCTCCGTACCCAGCATCGGCTCCCACGCACGCGTGAGGAACCTTCGCTGATCGAGTGCGCTCGATCAGCTCTAGTGCGATCTCGGGTTTCGTCCGGAACTCAGTATCTTCCGGGAGTCCAACTTCATCCCGAAGCTCCGCGTAGCTATCCTCTTCAATCCATGGACGCGGGAGATACAGGTCCATGCCCAGCGGCCATGTGAGTTGGTCGGCGTTCCGGGCGGCGCCCGGAACAGCCGACACCAGATCGACCGCGACTTGACAGTTATCGACTTTCCCGACAGATCCAGCGTACTGGCGTGTAACACCGACGCTATGATTTCCTTTCTTGCGAAAATCGACATCGTCGAAGATCAGCATCGCCTCCCCCGAGGCGATGCTATCTGGAATATTGTCATTGAGATGATCCTGGAGGGCATCATGGTTCCAAGGGCTCTGAGTAATGAATCGCCGGATGCGGTCTTCATGAACATCCATTCGTTTCCCAATGCCACGCAAGGTTTTGTGGCTGCCGGGGCGCACTAACCCCTCAACGTAGGCAAGTGCCATCCGCCACGTATTGGCGGCACGCGCCCACGACGAGCCGTCGGGCCGCGTCGTGAACGCGGCCCGAACTGGGTCAAGAAATCGCCGAATCGCCAACTTTGGATTCCGTATCCGGCAGTTGATTTGGGCCATGCAAACTCAAAGGCGTCCAGCGAAGATTGCGGTGCCGATTCAACCGCCGAAGTAGTACTACTTGCCCTGTACTTATCGAATCAGGATGCCCGCATAGTAGGTGTGAGACGCGTTCTATGACACCCTATTACTGATGCTTGAGTTCGTCCATCCGGCCCTATCTGTGTTCTCAGACACCGCGCTCGCGGTAACTACAAATGCGAACCTAACGCGGCTTCTTCTATCAGCAATCGGTGATGTTGGCAGAGCAGTGCTGAACAGAGAAAATGAGTGCCGTAGATCCGCTACGGTTTCAACGGGAGGCTCGTTCTTCCGTTCGAGCGCATAACTTCTCTGTTTCGGTCGGGCCACGCCAATAACCGCTCACGAAGCAACTCGCCGTCAGCAGTTTTCGGATCGTATCCCCCGACTTTGGCAGTGAGCGTCAAGACAATCCAGCCGCCGTACCCGAGAATGACAGTCACACCAGTCAGTACGATGATCGAGACAATCACCCTCACGAGACGCTTCCTGAATCGCACCTCTAACTCTGACTGATTTTCCCTATCCATGACTGTCATACCGCTAACCACTATAGTTAATGTCAAAAACATCAAGGAGAATTTCTCTTGGTGACACAGTGCTATATTCAGCCCGTCCACTCACAGATATCAATTCCCGATAAACGTAATCGTATGGTGTTGGCTCTGTGCCCGGCAGCCATTCATCGATCGTGACGATCTCGTGTCCGCTCTGTCGGGCAATGCTTCTTGGTTAGCTTCGGTCACGGTCAATCTGTACTCATTTGTGGCCTCGAGGCACACGAGTATGCGCCTCACTCCTACTGGCGCACAAAGATCACCGGTATAAGCAGATTAGGGAAACAGATCAAGCTCTCGGCTATCTGGCTGGACTTTCACAGTGCTCGTGGATCGCTATCGACGATGCTCGCAAATGCGACGTTCTTCTGAACCTGCTCGATTTCGATGGTAGGTTCGTCACCAGGTTGGGCTCCAGAGACGATCACGACATAGCCACGTTCGACTTTTGCAATGCCGTCGCCCTGATCGCCGACAGTCTCGATTGTTACATTGCGTACCTCGCCTTCCTTGACAGGGGGTCCCGATGGAGTGCGGCTTACGGGCTCCTGAGAGGGAGATTGCTGTGTCCCCTGTTGCACCGATGACTCTGTTGAGGCAGGAGACTCAAGAATCGCTACGCGATACGTTTCGTCAGCTGACAACGCCTCGTGATCGACTTCACTCGAGGGAATTTCAACAACGTACGTTCCATTTCGCTCTTCGATTGGAGCGCTGAACAGAGAGCAAAGGGAATCGGGAATCTCGACCATTGAGTTTCTAGTGTTCAGTACCCACGGGACAAGTAAGTTTCAGTACTTCACAAAACTGGTCCTCGTAGACGTGGATTGCATCGTCTGCTTGCTCGATAGTAGACTCACCCAGCACAGGTGGTAACAGTCATCGGGACTACACCTCGTCTCTTCGGTTGCTATCGGGTATCAGCACCTGCTATCGGCTGATAGCATAAGGTCAGTGAGTTTACCATTACTATTGGATAGCTTATACCAGAAGGCCACTTGGAGACAAAAATCTCCATTAACGTTATCTACGCCAACGAACTCAACATTATCTGCAAAGTCGCCAACAGCCCCATGTAACGCTACGGGTGATGTATCCTCAGGTGGCGTAATCACAATTGATTTTGTGGTTTCTGCATTGACAGAGTGCGATTCCCATTCCATGATTTCGCTTTCGAGTTCGAGAGCGAGGTGAAACGTGTGAGTTTCGTCATCCCCGTTGTGGAGTTCAACGTCTACTTCCTGAAGTGAGCCAGTTGTTCTGAATGTATTCAGACAACCAGCGAACGCCGAACTTAGGAGGGTTCCGCCAGTGAGGAGCATTTCACGTCGGGAGGGCATAGTATGAGTTGTCAATTCCCCTAATTAAACTATTACGGCTCATCTGGCACCCGTGCTGCGCGAACTAACCGCTTCTCTGTGAATGGTCATTTCTCATTAAATTATCTACTTGTACTTAGCATACACCCATAGACATCGTGTATATCTGATAGATTCTTTAATGCTAAGTAAGCAGATCTACTTATCGGCCAATTCATCATATATCCGGGTGTAATCAACACTGGTGGGAGTGTTATACAGCACTCTCTTCTTTCTGATCAAGCAGGTAGACGAAACAGATTGACCCGGTACGGATCCGGTCAGGTTTGATGTCAATTTCGGGCCTATCGATTTTCAGTGATTGCCCCGTCGCCAATATCCAGATCTTCTCTCAAGTCTTCTAAAAGATGAGTTCCTTCCGTGTGAAGCTCATTTGCTCGCTCGAGGGAGACTTCTCCATCCTCAAGCTGTGCGATAATCTCTTCGAGGCGCTCTGTCTTCTCTGAAATCGATGCATCGTCTGGGATGTCTGGTGTGTCGTTCATAGGTTTAACAGAAGGATGCCGAGCAACAGCAACACGAGAATGACGAGTACGGCGATCGTGATCTGCTGCCGGCGTTGTGACTCGCTGTACTCTTGCGCAACTGCTTCTTTATCTTTCTCGTGGACTTTCTGCTGTTTGAAGGACTCTAGTGCGTGCTCGAGGTCTGTCTCAAGCGTCGTGAGCCGTTCAGACGTGACCGCTTCAAACGCGTGGTCGAGGTCTGCTGAGGACGTAGCGAGTTCGCTGGTTACATGCTGTTTGTAGGCATTGTCGAGCCTCTCCTCTGTGCCCTCGAGGTGTGTCTGGACTGTCCGCTGGTACGCACTGTTCAATCGTCCTGTAACAGTAGTTGGTAGCGCGATTCCTTTATTCAACTCTCTTCTCGAAACTGAACTCAATCGTTAGGCGGGATAGTAGCGGTGAGCTACCCCTGCCTACTCACCGCCGTATCGTTTTTATCGCGTGACGAGTGTGGTGACTGTTGCAGAGATGCCCGTGATAACAACCGAGATACTGCCAACGATTACTGCCACCATACCACCAATTGATATGTACCACATTGTAAACCAAGCGGCTGAAATAAATGCGAGACCCTCGGTTAACGCGACCATCATAAGATATGCGACAAGGACAAGACAGAAAAACACAATCGAACTCAACACATCCGCAATAGCCGCATAGACAATAGTGGTGAAGAGCCGCTCTTCACATAAGTATGCCACAGTGATGCCACAGCCGACCGCACCAACAAGTCCTCCTAGAGGATTTGCTACTGCCAATAAGCCCATTAGCCCAGTAAGAAATCCGATAACGACGCCAGCCGTTATCGGGTGCCACCCAACCGCAGGTGGCCGACAAAACCCCCACATGCCATAATAATTGTTGGATATCCAACCACAATAAACATTGCTACTAGGGGCATCTTTTCTATCGAAGTACCAATCACACTTTCACACGATTCTCTGAATAAAGAAACCGTATTATTAACTACTGGTAAGCTCCCGAACTTTCTGTTTCTCGTGGGCCTTTTGCTGTTCGGAAGATTCCAACGCATGCTCGAGTTCTGTCTCAAGCGCCGTGAGCCGTTCAGACGTGAGCGCTTCAAACGCGCGATCGAGGTCTGTTGAAAACGTCGCGAGGTTGCTGTCGACCTGCTGTTCGTAGGCAGTATCCAGGTTATCCACAGTCGTCTCGAGTTGGGTCTGGACGGTTCGTTCGTATGCACGGTCCAGCCGGTCAGTGACGTCCCCGAGTTCGGTTTCGAGATCCTCCTTTTTGGGTACGATCTCGCCTGCGTGTGTCGGCGTCATGACGCGCTTGTCTGCGACCTCGTCAGCCAGTGTCCGATCGTTCTCGTGGCCGACACCGACAACGAATGGCGTTGTGGTGTTGTGAATCACTCGACAAAGCGGCGTCTCGTTGAATACGCGGAGATCCTTTTCTGATCCCCCACCACGGGTTAGAACGATTACATCGATGTGGGTGTTGTCATCGAGTTCACTGATCGCTTGCATCATCGATAACATCGCACCGTCGCCCTGGACGGTCGTATGGTGGATGACGATATCCACGTCAGGGTGGCGGCCGTGAATGCTGGTGACGGCATCTTCACGGGCATCACTGTCTGCGCTCGTGACGAGTCCGATCCGGCGAGGGAACTCTGGGAGTGACTGCTTTGTTTTCTCGCTTAAGAGGCCGTCCTCCTCGAGGATTCGCTTGTTCTCTTGATACGTTTGCTGGTAGTTTCCCTCTCCGACTTCGACAAAGTCCTCCACGATGAGCGAGACACTGCCATTTGCTGCGTAGTACGACAGCTCTCCTTTGACTGCGATGTGCGTTCCGTCACCGATCGTGATGTCGAACGAACGGAGCCGATGACTGAAGATTACACAGTGGATCGTGGAGTCCTCGTGGACGAGATCGAAGTGTGCATGTCCGTTTCCGGAGACGCCATAGTCGGAGACGTCGCCAAGGACGTAGTCGTACTGGAGATCGGACGTATTCTCGAGGACCGTGCTAATTTCGTCGTTGAGGGCGTCGACGAACGTGATGTTGTCTGTGTCGAGTGTCTCCTGATGTGTCTCAAGGGTGGTTGTGGTCTCCTTGTCATCCCTCGAGTTGACACCCATTACGTCGTATCTGTTCGTGTCGGTACTAAAATACTTGCTTTAGTGATTCACATCGAATAGCGGAATCTATCGATTCCGGCGATCTGCCCCTCGGCTACACACTTGGTTCATCGTTGAGAGACCATTCATGAGACTGCTACGAAATCGGTCTGACGGCAGGTCACTATCCAACTACTCTAAACCGAGTGTGCCAGACGCAACCACATTTACAGATTCAATCATGGTACCGTACTGGAAAAGAAAGTGATCTATGAACTATTGCCTCGGAGGACTATTCGAGTGTTTGAATGTGATCAGATGGGACATTTATCCTTCTGCGGTTTGGCTTTCCTGATACACTTGCTCTCGAAGGTGTCTTGTGATGACTTCTTGAACCTCTTCGTTGTCCATGAATTCCGCGAACAACTCCTGGTTCTGGTCCATTCGATCGATGAACATGCTAGTGAGCGCGTCATCAAACTCTAAAGCAAAGTTTTCCCGACTGTTCGCCTGCGCAGATCGTCGAAGATGATCGTCCTCAAGCGCATCTTCTTTCAGCTGTTCAAGAAACAGTTGGTCGCCTTCTGTGAAATCTGTTCCAAGTTTTTCGTTGATTTTCTCGACAATCGTTGAGAGTTCAACTTCCTCGTCCTCTCCAGAGCCGCCTGTTCCGGTCTCGGTCGGTCCCTCGACCTCCCCATCACTTGCACTCAGTCCAATGGAGCCTTCTTCAGACTTCTCCAACCGGTAGTACTGCAACGCGAGCTCATCGTCGAACTCTATTGAGGTTTCTCTAGAACTCTTCGGGAGTTCTTTGTAAAGGAATCTACCGAACGTATAGAGCTTCTCTAGATGAGTATCCGCGTAACTGACAATCTGAGATTGGAACTTATATAGTCGAAGGAACGAGCGGAGAGTAGACCGGAACTCCTCCTGAGTTTCCTCGTCCTTCGCTACGAATTTATCCCGGGGTGGCTGTACGAGGCTACTGAGTTTCGCATGCGCTCCTTCCGTCCCCGTGTTCGACGGGTCAAAGAACACCTCCGCGAAGCGGTCAACCTCACGCTGGTCATAGATACGGAATGCGTCCAAGTCAGAGGCCAATTGTTGCAGGTGCTGTGGGTCCGCCCTCTCAGAGACTGTCGTCTTCCCATAGAACGGGTCGAAGGATTCCTGGATTTCCTCGTGCTTGTTCTCGAAGTCCAAGACAAAGGTGTCCTCTTTCCCCGGGTGAGTCCGGTTAAGACGAGACAAAGTCTGGACAGCCTGGATCCCGGACAGCTTCTTGTCAACGTACATAGTGTGCAGGAGCGGCTGGTCAAACCCAGTTTGATACTTGTCGGCAACAACGAGTACCTGATATTCTGGGGTATCAAAGACATTCGGGAGTTCAGACTCCTTGACACCCCCATTCATCCCCTCCTCAGTATAACTCTCTCCGTCATCCTTGACAGTACCAGAGAAAGCGACCAACGCGCTCAGGTCGTATCCCTTCTCCTCAATATACTCGTCAATAGACTTCTTGTATCGAACTGCATGGGCACGCGATGACGTGACAATCATCGCTTTCGCCTTGCCACCGATTTTGTGCTGCGTGTGCGTCCGAAAGTGCTCTACGATGATCTCGACTTTCTGCGCCACGTTATGCGGATGAAGTTTTAGGAACCGCGAAATAGCCTTCACGGCTTTCTGCTCAGGTACTTCCGGATCTTCTTCGACTACCTTCGCAACGTTGTAGAACGTCTCGTAAGTCGTGTAGTTCTGGAGAACATCGAGAATGAACCCCTCGTCGATCGCCTGCTGCATCGAGTACAGGTGGAACGGCTCGTAACCGCCATCACCGTCAGGCTCGCCGAACGTCTGCAGGGTCTTTGCCTTCGGCGTTGCCGTGAACGCGAAGAAGCTGAGATTCTCTTGTTTGCTTCGGGCCTTCGCATTCTCAGCGATAGCGTCTTCCGCGTCTTCAATCTCGTCCTCATCGATACCCGAGAGAATACCCTTCATCTCGGCGGACATCTCTCCGCTTTGGCTACTGTGTGCCTCATCGACCACGACCGCGTAGTCCCGTTCAGGCAGAGATTTAGCGTGTTCGATAACGTACGGGAACGTCTGCAACGTAGTGATGATGACTGGCTTGCCTGCCTCCAGTGCCTCGGCGAGTTCCTCAGATTTCGGCCCGTTCTCGCCCTTGATTGGGTGAACGACGCCGGTCTTGTGGTCGAGCTCGTAGATCGTGTTGCGCAGTTGCTCGTCGAGAACAGTCCGATCGGTCACGACGACGACGCCGTCGAAGACCGCATCATCATTCTCGTCGTGGAGGGAAACGAGTCGGTGAACCAGCCACGCTATCGACTTGCTTTTGCCACTCCCAGTAGAATGCTGGATCAAGTAGTCTTCGCCAGGGCCTTCCTCACAGGCGCTATCAACCAACTGGCGGACACACTCAAGTTGGTGGTAGCGCGGAAAGATCATCGTCTCCTCTTCCTTGACCGTGATGCCGTCCTTCTTGATCTCCTCCGTGTCGATGTGGATAAAGCGCTGAAGGATGTCCATCCAGCTGTCCTTCGCCAAAACCTCCTTCCACAGGTACGCCGTTCGATGGTCGTCTTCCCGCGGAGGATTGCCGCCGCCTTTCTCGTGGCCCTTATTGAACGGGAGGAACCGGGTGTCCTCGCCATCGAGTTCAGTCGTGTAGTGGACCTCGTTCTGGTCGATAGCGAAGTGTACTAGCGCGCCGCGCTTGAACCGCAGCACGGGCTCACTTGGATCACGGTCCTTCTTGTACTGTTCACGGGCGTCTCGAACCTTTTGATCGGTGAAAGTGTTCTTCAGTTCAGCTGTCGCCACCGGAATACCATTGACGCTTAGCGCGAGGTCAAGACTCCGACTTGGGTTCGTCGCGGAATGGTAAAGCTGCTGTGTGACCCCGAGAATGTTCGCTTCGTACCTCTTCTGTAGTTCGGGGTTGATTCCCGTATTCGGCTTGAACGTCGCTAGGTCGATTTTCGTTCCAGTAGTTCGGAGGCCCTGCCGAAGTATCTCCAAGGTACCTTGGCGTTCGAGCGCGCTGATGAGCTCTTGGAGGAACCGTTCCTTGGCGTTGCCCTTGTAGGCTGTTTCAAGTTTCTCCCACGCTTCCGGCTGAGTTTCTTTGACGAATGAAACGACCTTGTCTGGGAAGATACCCCGCTCGGCGTCAAAGCCCTCACTTGGGACACGGGTGTAGCCCCGTTCAAGCAGACCGGCGGCTATCTCGTCCTCAAAGGTTGCCTCGTCGTAGGGCTTGCTCATGTAGGGATCTTACTCATACCTTGATCTTCAGACATATCAATTTGTCCTGTAATTGCGGCGGTAATTATCGCTTGGCGTTTCTCTTCAAGGACATTTCGGAGCTTCTTTATCGAACTAATAGATTTCTCGATGTTATCAACAGACTCTGAGAGCCTCTTCGCTATCCTTTCTTGTTGCCTGCGTGGCGGAATTGGCATCTTCTGGTTGCTCAGTTTCTCTGTCGTAATATGTTCGATGGTACTCTGGTTTGCCCGCGAAGAGAAGAGTCCGGATTTAACAGCAAATTCCATGAAGTAACAAAAGAACTCAGGAATCTGATCTCCATTAATCGGCCTAACTCTATGTAATGCCATCTGATAATATGTCTCTTTATTATCACCTTTCCATATTGCACTTCGTCCCGCCTCCCCACCTTCACATACTAGCACATCTCCTTTTTTGAGTTGGAACTTTGACTGCTCTCGTGGTGAAAAGTCCATCTTTGGAAGATTGTCGGTATTCACATCCCACCATTGAACATCTTTGTTTCTGAGATATGGATATAGGTTTTCGCCAGTAATTTCTGATTCGTTAAGCTTCTTACCTAATTGTATGTCGAATATCCAACCTACCTTTGCCACACCCCATTCCTCTGGAACCTTTCCTAACCAAGGAATGTCTGTCTGCTTTTTTCCAGTGTGTTCTTTCCCAGAATGAGTTATCTGCTCATATATCTTTGTAACTCGCCTATTTTTTAGTCTATCTTCAAGATTAGATGTTTTCTCAATAGCATTGTCTATCTCTGATGTCTTTTTATTGAGATAGGATGTAATCGTATCTTGTTGCTCCAGTGGAGGGGTCGGGATCCTAATACGAGATAAAGACTCTCTATTTGTTTTAGGCATTGCTACTCTTTGTGATTGGAGTGAGACTAATTCAGTAAATGGTTTAGAAATGAGTAACCAAGCTAAGAACTGATTTCGATATGCAGATCTACTTTTGATAGGATACATGTCTGCACTGCAAAGACAACGCTCCGGTGCAATTGTCGCCTTTGCCAACTCTGGTCGAATTTTAGAGTAAATAATATCTCCAGGTTCACAGAGATATTTTCCACTCTGTGCCCCCTGTTCTTCGGCTGTTTGTCTGTCAATCATTTTTCCGGTTCCTGATTCAATATGTTTCGGTGAAACCAGTAGCATCGAGGAGTAGGACTCTTTGGTAGGATCCACTTGCCCCCCTTTTATTTCAATCCCGTGGCCCAGTTTTCTGTATTCCCATTGCTCGGGCAGTTCTCCGAACATTTCTCTGCTCAGCGAATTACTTTTAGTGTTTGAGATATTCATTTTTCGAGAGTTTCCTCAACTCGATTAAAAAGTTCCGCTGCTATGGTTTCTATTTCTGAATCGATCGAGGTTACAGATCTCGGCTCTTCATATTGGTAAAAATACCTATCAAAATTGATTTCATATCCAACAACTCCCAACTCTCCATCTTTGTCATCGTGGTACTTTTTGCTATCATTTATCCAAGTATTTTCTAAATGTGGTTCTACTTCCTCAGTGAAATATTTCCGCGGGTTGGTATTCAGAGGTACCCGTTCACGTTCGCGTCGGTCTATGTCGTGCTCGGGATTTCCATTCCCATCACGGCATATTTCAGCGTCGTCGTTTTGTTTCCCTAGTGCCCGTTCTATCGCGTTATAGACACTATTGCGCACGTCAATATCGTTCGAATTCAATACCAGTTCCACTTCATTTATGAAATCCCCTCTATTCATCCACTGCTTTTCAGCATCAAGCGAATGCAGCGCATCCTTTACTGCCTCTTGTGTTTCCTTGTCACGGTTGGTAAATGCCCGTTCGTCATCTAAGCTTTCGATACGTTCGTCAGTTGCTCGGAAGCTCATGCGTAGCGGG
Source organism: Haloterrigena sp. H1 (assembly GCF_005938085.1). GTDB lineage: Archaea > Halobacteriota > Halobacteria > Halobacteriales > Natrialbaceae > Natrinema. The sequence continues at coordinate 42,288 of NZ_SMZK01000006.1, read as the reverse complement.
CGGTCAATGACGATGCGACGGTAGCCGAATTCCTCCGTGGGGACGAGCTTGGATCGACCGTTCGCTGTCAGGTCGCCAAAGATGCGGGAAATCTTTTCAATGTGTTCCTGCATGAGTTCATAGCGCTTCTCGCCAAGGCTCTCATCCATCTCAACGTACAGATCCTGTGCGTCAATGAGCTGCACCCTGTCCTTACGCTTCTCGGGCTTGTCGTTTGAGAGCACCCAGATGTAGGTTCGAATACCGGTGTTGTAGAATAGGTTCTCTGGGAGGCCGACAATGGCCTCCAGCCAGTCATTTTCCAGAATCCAGCGCCGAATCGCTGACTCTCCGCTGTTGGGGCCGCCATTGAATAGCGGTGAGCCGTTAAACACGATGGCGATACGCGAGCCGCCGTCCGCGGGCGATTTCATCTTGCTAATCATGTGCTGGAGGAAGAGGAATGCACCGTCGCTCGTGCGCGGTGTCCCGGCACCAAAGCGGCCTGCATAGCCTTGCTCTTCGTGCTCACGCTCGATTTCCTCCTTCACCTTCTTCCAAGAGACACCGAAGGGCGGATTGGAGAGCATATAGTCGAAGCGCTGACTCGGGAAACCGTCCTCAGTGAAAGAATTGCCATAGATGATGTTCTCAGGCTCTTGGCCCTTGATGAGCATATCTGAGTTACAGACCGCGTAGGATTCGGGATTAAGTTCCTGGCCGAAGACGTGGAGCTTCGCGTCGGTATTGAGTTCACGAACATATTCCTCGGCGACGCTCAGCATCCCGCCAGTCCCACACGCCGGGTCATAGACCGTGCGGATAGCATCCTGCTGTGTCAGCGCGTCGTCGTCCTCTTGGAATACGAGGTTCACCATGAGCTCAATGACTTCTCGCGGCGTGAAGTGCTCACCAGCGGTTTCGTTGCTGAGTTCGTTGAACTTCCGGATGAGCTCCTCGTAGATGTAACCCATCTCTTCGTTCGGAACCTCCTCGGGGTGAAGGTTGATCTCAGCAAACTGCCGAACTATCTTATAGAGCAGGTTAGCGTCGTCAAGGCGCTGGATTTGGTGGTCAAACTCGAACTTCTCGAAAATCTCCTTGGTCTCCTCGTCGTACTGGTTGATGTAATACTGGAGGTTCTCCGCAATGTCCTCGGGGTCGTTACACAGCGACTCAAACGTGTATTCGCTAGTGTTGTATACTTGAGCATCAGCAGCTTTCTTCAGCGCCGGTGCAACGTTCTCAATACCTTGTTGCTGAAGTTGCTCGTAGCGCTCCAAGACATCCTCCTTGTTCCGTTTGGTAACGCAGTCGAGGCGGCGTAGGACTGTCAGTGGGAGGATTACCTTCTGGTATTCGGACTGCTTGTAGTCTCCTCGGAGAAGGTCTGCAATAGACCAAATGAAATCAGCCTTCTCGTTAAAGTTCTCGACCATCTATGGGAGAAATGGTTATTGTGGATTCTTAAGTGATGCGGAGAGTCCATCGGATGGAAACCAGCTGTGCTACTGTTTAGGCGCGGGACGGAGATCGCGCCAGCGAAGGTGTTCAACGTTACCTTCCTCAGTTTCCACACAGAAGATGTGAGAATCTCTCGGGTCACCAGTCTCTTGGCCAGCGTCATCTTTGATGATCTCTACGACCGTTCCTTGCAAACCGTGTAATCGGTCGTGGTCTGGATCAGTTTCGTCCGGGATGTCTACGCGCACGTGATCCCCCTCCTCGAATATCCGCATTAGGTCAGAGTGTGCGCGCCATAGGGGAGATCGTTTCGGTTACGCGTCACATCCAACGTCCCAATGATTATACCCTTTCTACCCGTGCTTAGATGTACGCGAATCTCCAGGGCACCGTTCTCATTCGGAATCATTCGGCCACCGAACGAATGGGCGCTGCTAAGCTTGTCAAGGTCGCGGTCGTAGTCCAATCCGCAGGTGTTTCAGACGAACCTTTGTAGGATTACTCGCGAACTGGAGAACATCGTGGGTGCGTCGACGTCCCCTGTAGACTACAGACCGAAGCCACTTCTGTGCCGTTGAGAAGCGTGATGGAGTTGATAACCATCACACTGGTTACACCACTTGTCGCGGGGAAGCGTGACAGAGACAGAACCAACAGTCTGTTCGTCTCTATTCCACTACGCTCAGTGGCTACTACCCTGTGCCCATCCGAGTGGTTTGAGAACTACTCGAGGATGTCGAGTTATGACTACCCGATCTCGAGTGCGTCGACGGCCTCGGCGGGCCCGACGTCATGCTCGAGGAGGCGATCGGCGGCCAGCTGCCATGCTCTTCGCGAGAGGTCGGGATCGGCATCTTCGTAGTGGACTGAGAACTCGGTCAGTGCGACGGCGATCAGGAGAACTTCCTGTTGATCCGTGAGAGGCATCGCCAGCATTGGCTCCGTCTTCGTATATAAACACTAGCAGAAAGCGCTGGTTCCGAACTGGTGTTGGGGCTTCACCTTTCGGTGCGCAATCGAACGAATAGGTTCCACGGTCGGAAGACAACGTGGCTATTGACTTCACAACGCAATGACCGTAGTGATGAGGGATCGTTAGCTCCAGATGGTGAGTTGTCTCTATCTGGGGCACCAATTAGGCTTCCCCCGTCGTCGGTGTGCTCGTGCGGCTTAAGCGCGGAGTCAGCACCGCGATTCTTGCGTGGTTGTTTCGTGCTTTGTCCGAAAGCCCCTTAACGGGTGTCGCCAAGGCGACAGCACCCAAAAATAACAGTGCCCCCACCCCACCTCTGCACGTAGATCTCCAGTTGAAGCACATGAAACAGGGGTTCATTTGCAAAAGTGGCTGAGCTCAGGGCTCAATATCTGTTATACAAAGAGGAGAGTTGATTTACCCGACCCGAATCGATTTGTTATGATGATTCAATAAGGTTCAATGTCTACCACTGTAATCGTCGTAATGAAATGTCGGGTGCCAATGGAGACCACTTCAAGACCTCCGAAACGTGAAAATTGATCGCTTACAGTCATTTACAGTATGAATATGAGTGAGAGTCCTTACGATTGGTACACAGTGGCTTTTGACTTACTTTCGATAGTCACTTTATTAGCTTGGTTGGGCGCAATGGAGATCCTTTTTGCTGTGTCTGAAACATTTCAAGTCATTATTGCGATGGATGGTGGTATCTGGATTCCAGCGGTACTCACCGTTTCAGGTAGCTTTCTACTGTATCGAAAAAGAAAAATAGATGATAAGAAGCGTTTGGAGTTAGCTTTTATAGCTGAAATCAAAGAGCTTTCTAATCTTGCGAAACTTCCATCGCGACTTCGGGATTTGGAGAAGCCGCCCACGAAGGACCGTATTCCTCCGGATGCTGTTCCATCTGCAGAGTCCCTTCCTACAATTGTTTATGAAAATAATGTTGGCAATATATCTCGCTTGGATGACGAATTAGCGGAAGAAATTGTCGGCTTCTATTCTCTTTTAATGCGCCATAAGGCAACAATCTCTATGATCCAAGAAGAAGACCCTCGAGATGCTGGCACACATACCCTCCCCATGTCTGATCATAAAGATTTTTTCGACGATGTTGGTGATTTACGGAGGAAAAGGCGGAAACTATTGAATGAACTTGAAAAGAGGCAATAGCCTGATGATTGAGAAATATTTAACAGTACCCTATCATAGATACATGTGGAAACCGAACTAGCAGATCGCAAATTCAAATGGTGTAAATATGTCTGAACTGGATTTCCTCGACGTTGGATACGAGTCCTACGACGAGTTCGATGAATTTGTAGAATATATTAAGAAAGATATTGATCTTTCTGATATCGATGGTAAGCTGAGCCTCGTCGGCTCTTTGAGCGATTATGAAACAAAAAATCAGTTCGTCGAGAGCTTAGATCCAGTCTTTAATGTAGTTAGAGACTTAGGGAATCTATTGCTTCTTTCAGGTGGTTCTAACGATGTGCCCTTTTATGTTCATCTCAATGATTTCTGTCCGGTGTTCTTAACAACAGGAACTAAAACAGAAGATCTTCCCGCAACTGTTGATACTTACCTCAACAATACTGGAAATGTTAGTAGACTTTGGGTCGGAAAAAAGCAAATGGATTTGATTCGTCGTAGCATCGTTCAAAAGCACCCTGACGTGAGAATTCCATATTTCACTGCTCACCATTCCCCCACATCAGAAGATAATCTTGACGGCATTACTCGGCCAGAATTTGAGAGGACCATTCAATACTACGGAGAAGATGGTAGACGAGCGTTCCAAGAGGTAAAACACAAGTATGGTGTATTCCCAACCAACGTTCGTTTCAAGAAACCAAATGGTTTCAAATTCCGTATTACGAACGATGGTGTATTCACAATTAACACAGGTATCTCAGAACCACTATCGATAATCCAGTCATCAATCGATCGTCTACGGGAAGTCAAAGAAAAAATAAAGACTTCTGAATATGAGGAAGTGGAAAATGAATTTGTTCCTGACCAAAATCTAGAGATGATTGAACCATGGGGGATTAAATTAAATGGTGGTTTAAATAGAAGAGATATAGACAATTTTGAAGCCAATATACAGTCTAGAAACTGGGATTTCGATCTATCGCGTATGAATGCATCATTTGGCGATATTCCGGGCTTTAGAGCGGAGATTATCGACGAAAAAACATACGGAAGGGCGGCTATGAGAAGTAATAGAGATTTGATTCGTGTTTATCCTAGAGAACACACAACCTTCAGCCAATTTATGCGTATTTATAGTTTCGTGAGCGATCATATCGATTCTAATGCACAACCTGTCGCTCTATGATTCCGGAAGAGCCAGATGTCAGCGGATATGCAGAGCGTTTCCATCCAGACAAAAAGTCTAGATTTGAAGATCGATATGAAGAGATACTATCTGACATTGACATTGATGATGTTAAGCCATCTACCAAAACGGAAATAGGTCTTGAAAGGGAGCATGTTGATTTGGTAAGAGCGATCTCTTCAGGCTTTCATCAGAATAAGAGAGCACCAGGTGCAGATAGCGGTTTCAAATTTTCATGTGTCGATCCTCTTGCTAATCATCTCGATATCGAATGTGAAGCAGACGTACTCTTAGCCAGAACTCGGGAATTCAATCGAGTACAGCTCTGCGTAGTCGCCTGTGAGGTTGATGATTCAACAGTTCCAAGTTGGATAGAAAATGCTAACAAGATGCACGAGGTATTTAGCGATCCTAATCATCAAAATAAAATTTTATCACAGATTGGCGCAGGGTCACGAACTCTTGATGCTATACAGTATATTACTCTAGTAAAGACTGAGGATTATGAGGGGCTGTCTTTTAGTGAAATTAACCGCCAGTGTACACCATCTGAATACGCAATCTGGACTGTTGAAATGAACGGTGTGTCTGAGCTGTGTCATGAAGACGGGGATATTATACACAAAGATCTTCTGGATGCTGTAGACGATTGTTTTGACTACGATCTCACAGAGAACCCCATTGAATACACCTTGAGTTCAGACCCAATTATCCCTCTGTCGAACGTTGTCTATCGTCTTGTTCGTGGAAAAGACAAGTATGAAAATACAGAGGAACCACTCGAATTCACGCGAAAAGAATTCGCGGAGAGATATGCTGGAAAGCTCAAACTAAGTGTGTCAAATGATGAGAAGGAAAAAGTCATTTCCAATACTGTCAGTAATCTCCTAGAGATAGGCGAAGATATTGGCATCTTCTCAAAATCTAGTACGAAGTTGGATAGAAGTGACTACCGCGTCATGTATCAAGGGTCGGCTGATGCAAAGACTGCCGAAGACGCCGTATCGGAAAAATATGTATTGGAAGCCTCAAAGAAGCAGTCAAAAATGAATGCGTTCAATCTGGTAAAAGACGAATTTGATTCAGACCAGAAAGGTTTGGACGAGTTTAGTTAGAACGACGGTGTGGCCTGTTTTTCTTTCTCCTCTGGGGGGTACACGTTGTCAGAACCTGATTCCCGAATATGCACACGAGCCGTGACTTGTGTACCTTGTCAATTTGGCGATTCCGAAGTAAACGACCTGTCTGTGTCGATTAATACGATCTGCCTACGTATCGATGTTGATCTCACTTGAAAAAGCTGGGTTCGTGTGTACGAATTGTCTCAGAGCTGCTGCTGAGAATCTCAGCACTGAACCTCAAGATCCGACAATGGCTGCCGGTTACTCATGGTGATCACGCTCCTCGCAAGTGACATCGCGAAGCTCCTCAAGCAGCTTCGGGTGGTGTTCCTCGAGGATTTCAATATCCTTCGACAGTTCCTCATCGATGCGCCGGCGGACACGAGACGTCGCTTGGTAGCGTCGCTGGTCTCCGTGCTTGCCGGCGATCTGCTCTCGCTCAGTCTCCGTGAGGAGCGCCCGGGTCTTCGACATACGATCCCGTTCGGCTGTGCTGGTTGTAATATTTGCTCACCTCTTCCCAGAGCCTGTCATAGAATCCATCTCATAGCTTCTCACAGCCCGGATTGTTTCCTCGCTCGTAGTTGGTGATCGCCACGACGAGTCGGAGACACAGCGCAAGGAACACTTCTGTCCGTGCGTGGACGCGGCCTCGGGCGCGGACGTGCCCGAGGCCGCAGTCCTTGACTGCGTCGTTGGTTCGTTCGACTCCTGTCCGGTTGTTGTACGTCTCCTCCAAGATGGACTGTTTCAGCTGCACGTCCTCGCTGTGTTCCTCGATTCGGTCTTCGACCCTGTACTCGATGTCTATCGGGTCGTCAGTGTTTCGCGGATTGTATGGAGCGATTGGCACGACCCCTGCGGCCAGCAGGTGGTCGTGCCAATCGAGGATGTCGTAGGCGCTGTCTCCCAGCATCCAGACCGGTGTATCGACGGCGAGCGCGTCACGTGTGACGCGCATCGCCGTCTCCTGATCCGCTTGTTTGGCCTGTGTGAACTCCGCTGCTATCGGGATCTTTGAACCGGTTGAAACGATCGTACAGCCGAAGCCGTAGTAGTATTCTTCAGCTGTTGGATCATAATTCCACGAGGCAGCGTCGTTGTGTTGGATCGCTTCAACGTGGGTCGAATCGATGGAGTACGTGGAGTCGAGCAGGCCGCGGGCAGCGGCCTGCTGGACGAGTCTGTCGAAGACATCGTCAATAACGTGTTCGAGGTCGGTGAGAAAGCGATCAACCGTATCTCTGGATGGCGGTTTGTCGAGTCCGCAGTAGTACCAGACAAGGCCGTTCTGAAGTTCTCGTGTAACCGGACGCGTGCCGTAGACATCCTCGTAGTAGCAGTGCAAAAAGCCGCGAAAGAGATCAGGTGGCTCGTGAACTCGTGTTCGCCCCCGCTTCGAGGGGGCGAACACGTCGTATTCCAGTAGAAACTCGAACTCAAGATGGTCGAACAGCGGTACCGTCTCGGTAGCCGCGACATTCAAGAAGTCGTCTACCGAAGCTACGTCTTGCAGGGCTGTGCTGGTGTTGGACACACTTCGCGCACCCTGCCGCTTCGTACGTGACGCTTTCTATGACAGGCTCCTTCCCATACAACACTTAGCGTATATTCTAATAGTTATCGAATGAGCTAATGTTAGAGCAAATGCTAACCTTTATTTGGTTAGTAAATGTACTAACTACTGTGAAGCACGGGGTGGTCGGGAGAAACTCTCGGCCCGGTGTTGGAGCACCGGACCTGTGCTTCTGGAGAGAAGCAATGAGTGTTCAACCGCGAACCCACGAAACGGTTTCGGAAGCACAGACTACTGACCCACGCGCCGACTACATCTCCGTCGGCGTCGACAACGAGGGCGCACACCACGTCTACCGGACGACCGACGAGTCCGTTCACGTCATCGAGAACGGCGAGCGCACCGTCCGCTACGATCTCGAGGGCGTCGAGAAGACGATCGACGACTGGATCGACTACATCACCGACCGTCGCGGCGGCTTCGAAGTGCAGTACCTGTTCAAGACGATGGCTGACGCGATCGTCGGCGCTGTCGAGGTGAGCGACCAATGACGATCGTCAACGATCACGAAGCTGTCGTAGAGCGTGCCGAACGACTCGAGCGCGAAGGCGCTCGTGAGATGCGCCTGCGAGCAGAGGCCCGCGCCGTCGCCGGCTACGAACTGGGCGGCATCGAAGCAACCGATGTCTCGGAGATCATTATCGCTGACGACGATACCCGAGCCTACGATCTCGAGACCGAGGACGGAATTCTGCTCGTCGATGCCGATGACGACCCACGTCTTGCAACCGACGGCGGCTGTGACCAGTCCACCGAACCGACCGTCGAATTCGTGTTCGAGTACACGACGATCAACGGTCGTCGCCGCCGGGTGATGGTTGTCCCCGATACCGATGGCGAAGCCTGGCGGATCGAACACGAACGCCGCAATAGCAATTGGAGAGAAACTGGTCGCGAACCGATTACCGAGGTTGACCTTCACGTCCAGGGACGGCCCAGCGAGCACGATTCTAGTGAAAGCGATCAAAGACAGTCTGCCGTGCCCGATGGCGGCCACACGAAACATGAGACATTCCTCACGGAGCAGAGACACTACTGCGATATCTGCGAGTGTCCGTTCGACTCGCTCACCACGCTGGTAAGCCATGACTGTCGACTCCAACCCGAGGGTGGCTAGCTGATCCAGCACACCACCTCGGGATCGCGTTGACTTATCCAGCGCAGTAGACCGCCGCACCTCGCTACTCGAGACGGAGCTACCAACCCCGGTAGACCGACACCGGACTTTCGAACACGAAGACATCTTTCGGGGAGACGGCCACTGCACTCCCTCGAGACGGCTCTCGAGTCGGTAGTCTACTGCTCTACCAGCGTTCCCGACATCGACCAGCAGCGCGAGTCGAATCGCCCGACAATGCCACCGAACCCAGAATCAAATGAGCGCGAACACAGACTGTCCCGGCCCCGATGCACAGACACTCCAAACACTTGCCGACGAACTCGAGCGCCTTCGTGGCCGTGTCACAACCCTTGAGTCCGAACTCTCTCGAAAGGACGACCGCATCGATCACCTCGAGGCCGAACTCAAGGAGGCCCACACCGAAAACAGGAATCTCGAAGCACGGCTCGAGGACCTGGAAAAATCACAGACACCCATCGAGGCACGACTGGACGCCCACGAGAAGAAACTCAACGCCAACAAAGACCGCGTCGGTGAACTCCAGGCACGCGAACTCGAGAAGGGTGCACACCTCCTAGAGGAACATATTGATAATGGGGAGATCGACGTTGTGGATGGTCGACTCGAGCGCATCCAGAAAGACGACGGTGAGAGCTACTTCCGATTGCCCGAGAGTGACGACCCACTCGAGCGTGGTGGCGATGTCTCCCTCTCGTATGGAGATCTGCTTCCGCTCCAGCAACTCGCGAAGATGGATGAGGATATGCTCCGGGCGACAACATCGGCGCTTCCGTCACGGCTCGCTGCAAAGCTCTGGAAGGCACGTACCAATCCGGCGGTTGGAGACAACCCCTGGCGGAAGGGGAGTGCAAGCGTTCGAGAGTACGTCACCGCCGGCGATATGAAACACTGGATCCGACGGCAGGAGAAGGGCATCAGCGACGACTACGCGAAGAAATTGGTCTCTCGAACGATCGACGCGTTACTCGATCTCTCGAAGAGTCGGCTGGCAGTCAAAAAGCGGACACAGCGCAAGAACGGCCTCGAGTACACGGAACGACGCGTCTTGTTGATGGATGACGTTGCCATCCCCGGTGAGATGGCCGGTTCCGGAGACACCTGACGTCGACAGGTGAGGGTGTCTCCCGACTACCCACAACCCCTGAGAGGGGTCTCACTCGATCCACCCACCTACTATCCAGCACAAGAGCGGTTGTATGCAGTGTACTGTTAGTCTATAGTACGTCATTTGATCGGTCGTTGTCGGTCTTACCCGAACGACTCTCCTGTGGGTGTCCCTGAAGACGCCAGCTGTCACCGGAATCCTCTCGAGAGCACTGTGGAGATTCTCGGATCGACGTTAATACTGTGCGCTGACTTGACTGGGCCAGTCGGCTGTTGCAAGATAGCGAAGTCACTTATATATCAATCAGCTATTATGCAACAGTATGCTCACTGATGGCGAGCTCCACACCCTCACTGCTCTTCACGGTGAGCAGACGCTCTCCGAGTTCGATGTCAAGTGAGGCCATCACACCACGGTGATACCTATGAACGATACCACGCCGCCGCTGCACCCGATGGAGCGCGAACAGCTTCGGGCCGAATCAACCCTCGTCGTGACTGTCAAGTCGTCCAGTGAGTTCCACGATGATGTCACCGACGGCATTGAGGCACTCGAGCGGGGCGACGCGGTGGATTCCCCGCCGACGCTCTCGTTCACCAGCCACGACGACCTCATGGAGACGCTGACGCCGCGCGTCCTCGATCTCATCGAAGCCATCCGCCAGGAAGAGCCATCCAGCATTAACGAGATCGCACAGGTTGTTGACCGGGACATCAAGAACGTCCACGAAGAACTCAGTCGACTCGCCCAGTTGGGAATCATCTTCCTCGAGGAAGACGGCCAGAGTAAGCGCCCGGTAGTCTGGTTCAACGAACTCGTCATCAGTCTCTCGTTCGATCCAGCGACTGATGACACGGTAGCCGCCGCACCGTGAAGGCGACGTCTCAGGCTACACACTCCTCGTCGATCTTATACATACGCCCCGTCCACACCTGTTGTTTTTCCTACCCGCATACGTACTCTCGAGTAATGGTTGAGTGTCGCTACTGTGAGCAAACCTTTGAGCAGGAATCTGCACTCCGTGAGCATCTCTACGAGGACCACGAACGTGACGAACTCAGTCGGATTGACCGGAAGCGTGTCGAGCAATACGTCGACGAACACGGATTAGGTGAGAGTGGCAACGAAGAGGACCAAGAAGCAAGTCAACCCGCTCACCGTGAGCAACGAATAGCCGACACATCAAACGGGACCCACCCTGCTGATGCGTGGGAACTCAGCGATGTCGAAGCCCTCTCGACGGACGAAATTGTCGAAAAACTCGCCGATCACGGCATCGAAACGAGCGAGTCGACGTTTCGGAATCGGATTGAAGACTTAAACTCGGCGACGACACTCTCTGAGCAGTGGGAAGCTGAATACGAGGTTGATGCCACGGGCTACGATCAGGACTTCATCTGGATGGCGGCAGAAGTACTCTGGGAGCGCTGGGCACCCGACACCCCGAACAAAGAACGGATCTACGACTTCGTTCAGGAGGGACGCGATCTCCGCGAGAAAGGAAACCGCGCTGAGGCTTGTGATCGGTGGCTAACTGCCTGGGAGTACATCGTCGCCGTAACACCCGACGAAATCACGACTATCGAGGAAGCAGACCGAAAATTGCCGTCGTTTCTCTCACTTGAGGCCTTCATTCGATCAGCGGACAACGACCTTGCCACCGTAGCGGAGGACGAGCAGACGTACCACGAGCACCGACTCGAGTTCTGTCAGGAGGTCTGCGAGCAGTTCCCGGATGCATCTGACGAGTTCCTACTCGACTTTCGCCACTTCGTCGCTGACTCGCTTGCGGAATTGGACAGAACCGCCGACAGTAGGGTCGAATTCGAGTCACTCATCGAGGAATATCCCGAGGATCCGTGGGCGTACAAGAAACTCGCAGATAGCTACTGGCTCGAGGACCCAGACGAACTAACGAGAGAGGAGATGGAACGTACTGCAGAACTGTACCAGGCGGCACTGGACGCCGATGGTCCCCTCGAGGGAGCGTCGATAGTAGCCGAGCGCTGTGAGGAAGTAGAAAGCCGACTAGCTGATACAGAAACGTCCAACCCAGAGTGAGCGCTTGAGCACGAGAACTTACTTATTCGATGACGCACTATCTGTCTGTAGAGGAGCACACTCCCGTACACAATGGAATTCGAAGAACAACTTCGGTCGCTGGAAGAACGGTATGACATCTCCGAGAGCGAGCGTGCTCGGGAACTCGGACGGACCGTTGCCCAGCTCCGGGACTAACGCGTACGCCTTACTCGCTAGATTCCAGATACTCGAGGAACTCCTGTTTGTCGATCCCATTCTCAAAACGCAGATGCGACGCTCCGGCTCGCGTCACTGACTCGATCATGAACTCGGTACAGAGTTCGGCGTAACTATTTTTTGCCCCAGACGAAACCAAAAGAAGAGACATATAGAACGCTAACAGCCATCGGCAAGCAACTTCTCAACGATGTCGATAACCCCCTATACCTCGCGATAATATATCGAAAATTAGTTAGGTTCAAGTAAACTGACTTAGTTCTTTGACTGTGCCATTACGAGAAGCACGGTCAATCGATCAGCTCTATTCGAGGGTTGCGAACTGCGATATTGCTCTTACTGGCGAAGCACCCCTCGCACTTGCGCTTGATAACCGAGTGCAAAACCCTCGAATCGGTCGGTTGTCGGCTACACCGCGAAGCTATGCCGTCCAGGAGATGTTTCCCGATGACATCCGACCGCTCTTTTTCGAAATCGTCGCACAGACGGATCTCTCGTGGAAGCAAGCAGTGAGAGCACTCGAGCTGTGTATCGATTGTTGGACAGCGACGGGCGACCGTGAACAGATACTCGAGTATCCTGAGTTCGACACCTCCGCTATCCGATTGGTCGTATCAATGCTGGGGGAACTTGAGAGCAGCTATCGGTCCATCGAGCGCACGACGCTCTCATCGGAGCAAGAGATTGCGGTAATTGACGAAGCTCGTCTGTCCGAACTCGACCGAAAACTTCTCCCTCCTGATGGGTACGAGACCTATTCGTCGCTGGGCGACACTCACGTTCCCTTCCCTAAGCTACACATCTTCCCATCAGCGACAGCAATCGTCTCGGCAATCGTCGACCAGATCGATCCAGACACAGCGGATCGATTTGGGATCGTTCTTGCCGAGGATAGTCTGTATAGTGCGCTGATCGAGTCTGCCCTTGAAGCACGGGAAATTCCCTATCGCGGTGGACCTGGATTCGAAGATGATGACGATGTTCGGGCGTTTTTCCGGCTGCTAGAAGCGACATTTTCGGGGTCCGATCAGCGAGTCACGGAAATCCGACCGGTGCTCGCGACGGCTGGGATCGACCTTCCCAAAGATGTAGAAGAACAACGGGTAGATTCGCTCGAGCCAGATCAACTTGGGGGCTACGTTGAATTCCAGGAAGCCGTCGACGAAGGAACGTTCCGTGATGTCGTGTCGGTGTACGAGTCGATCAGCAGCACAGGGTTAGCTGAACTTCGACGCGAGCTTCAGAACCTCGGGATACTGGACGCGCAGGTCACAGAGGATCGCGTTTCGCGTTTCCGGTACTATCTCGATGCGTTTACTGTTCCAACGGACTCGAGTGCTACTGACGGAGTTCTCTTAGCGGATGCGACATCCACAGCATACGTTGACCGACCTGTCGTCTTCTACGTCGGTCTGGGCCCGGAGTGGGCACAGAGCCCGCCGGACTATCCTTGGATCGACCGAGAAGCATACTTAGAACGCGACCTCGACCGCTTCGAGCGACTGCTCCAGAACGGGACGCAACGGTACTATTTCGTCCAAGAGACGCAGGCCGGAAGCGACGTGACTCCGTGCGTGTATCTGCGACGACTCCGTGACGAGCCGTTTGACTCATTCGGTGATCTCCCACACACACGATATGGCGGGCACACTACCTCATCTTTGACGTCGCCGTTTCCTGAACCAGACGGTCCCTCGACACCATCCCAACGCATGGAGACGATTAGTCAATCTCGACTGAAAGCCCTCGCAAATTCGCCTCGAGATGCGTACTTCGATCGGTTGGTCCAATCGCCGTCGTCAGTTCACATGGTTCGCGGAACGCTTCTCCACGAGGCCGCTGAGATCTACGTTTCCGATCCATCGATACTAGAAGACCAGCGCGATCGCGTGCTTGACGCGATGTGTGAGCGGTTGAATCCATACCTAAGTAACTCGAAGCAAGCTGTTCAGCGAACGTATTTGGAGGTCGGACTCGATGCGATCACGGCGTATCTGGACGAAAACCCGTCGGAGGAAGGAAGGTACAACACCTACGATCATCGAGACCACGAAAACGAACTCGCTACCGAACTCGGTGTTAAGTGTGACTCGAAGCTAACGGAACGCTGGTTCGCATCGACGTCGATCGGTGCTCACGGATACGTTGATTTGATCCAGAGCAAAACCTCGATTGTCGATTACAAGACCGGAAACAAGAAGGACGCTTCGGACATACTCGAGGCGGCATCGACCGATCCGGTCGATGAGTACCCCAATTTTCAGGCGCTTGTCTACCTTGCTAAACATCGAGAGGAACAGCCGGACGAGCGTCTCGAACTCCATTTCGTTCATCTGCTCGACGGGGTCGATGAAGCTCTCACGGAATCTCTGCCTGATCCAGCAGATCTCGTTACGACGATCACCTACGTTCCAGCGACGTTTAGCGAGTTTGTTGCGAGCCGAGATACCTTCGAGAGTGTAACCGATTACGCTGATTCGAACAAGCGGTGCCGGGCATTGTACCCGCTCGGGTACGAAGCCTATAGGGACTTTTTCGAGACTCACGAACTTCCCCGGGCTGGAGACGATCCCGATCGACGGGCGACAATCACCGAGGAGTTCGTCACGTATGCCCAGGAGCGCGTCGGCGAATACAAGTACGTCCGTCAAGGCTGCAAAAAAGTGATCGACGATCTTGACGATGTGCCGACCGGATATGTCCTGCAATCGGACCTCGATGCTTTCGAGGCGTTCGTCGACGAGCAACTCGAGGCCCTGAACGAGTATCGAAACAGTCGGTTCCCGGTAGCCTATCGGGAGGAAGGACCGACTTGGGACCGCGTCGATCATCGAGACCTCATACTCACAGACCGATGACTGGAATCTCACCAAACCAGGAGCAAGAAACACTGATCGAACATACTGACGGGATCTATCTCGTCGATGCCGGTGCAGGAACGGGCAAGACGTTCACTGTAACGCACCGGTATGCGAATATCCTCGAAAAACCGGATATTGAACCAGATGACATCCTTTTGACCACGTTCACGCGGAATGCGGCTGCGGAGATGGCTGATCGGATTGCTCGCCAGTCCCCATACGACCCGGTCCAGTTACAGGACGCCCCGATTAGTACATTTCACGGCTACTGTTATCAGCTGCTTCGACGCTATGGTCACGAAACCCCGGCCAAAATCGGGATTGACGACCAGATTCCACAATCACTCGAGTTAATCGAGGATGGGATTCGGGAGGGAGAGCTGTTCAATACGTTCATCACTCGTTTCGAAGACCGTCATCCCGAACACGAGCACCTTTTTGTAGCGCTGGACGATCCCAGTTCTCTGCGCTCGTTGATTGCCGAACTCGCTGCGAAAGGTATCATTCCTGAACGCGACGGGTGGTACCGAGATACTGGTACTCCGCTTCTGGGTGACCGGGAGGCGTTCATGGACCTCTTCAAACGGGAGAATCGACCGAATGAAGGGGCAAACGGTCCCACACAATCCGATGCACGCTCGTCAGTAAGTGGGTGGGATGCAACAGAATACGTTCCCGATGCACCGACAGCTGACGAGGTTGTCGGGTACCCACAACTTCACTCAGAACCTGTCGAGCAGGCATTTGATGAGGTCCGTGAGGACCTACTCGCCTTTGTACACGATGTCTATCTCGAGTACCTCGAGTATGCGCTCGAGCGTAACTATCTCACACAAGGGCTCATGCTTGTGATGGCGTTCGTGATGCTGTGTGAGGACGCAGCTGTTCGCGAACAGGTTCGCCACCGGTACGTCATGGTCGACGAATTCCAGGATACCAACGAGTTGCAATTCAAACTCACGCTGCTCCTTGCTGCTGATAATAATATCTGCGTCGTCGGCGACTGGAAACAGAGTATCTACGGGTTCCAGTATACCACGGTCGAAAACATTCAGAATTTTGAGGAACGGATCTCGCGATACAAGGCGGAATTGAATCGTGATGAGACTCGAGTTCAGTATGCCGTCGACGAGGTCGAAACGATACCACTGAAGAAGAACTACCGCTCCACGGAATCGATTCTCTCACTGGCGTCGGAGACGTTGACAACGCCAGCAACACACGGTGAGTCTCTGGATGCGGAGGAAATAGAGAACGAGATAACGCCACTCGAGGCCACGAGCCGCGTTAATAACAGCCACATTCAGGCGGTTACCCACGAAGATGAGATGGAACTGCTTCTCGATCGAATACAGCATGTCGTTGGAAACGAGGACTACAGTGTCGAGGTAAGAGATGAACCGGCCTCGACAGCAGAGATGTCTGTGGAGGAGCAAGCGGCTGCTGAACGAGAACGGCTCGGTTCCCCATCGTATAGCGATATTGCTGTCTTTACTCGAACTCGATCGTTTGCTCGTGACCTTCTCGAGAGGGCGAACGAATACGGTATTCCAATTGCGTATGAGGGTGGGGTGGAGTTATTCGATACCGATCAGGCGAAGCTTCTGCTAGCATGGCTTCGGATTTGTGAATCGAACGATCAACGAGGATGGGCGACTGTTCTGGAAGAAGCCGGATACACGCTCTCGCACGCTCGTGAGATCCTCGAGACTGAACAGTATCCCGACGCAATGGTTGCGTTTCGGGACTCCTTACAAGAGTGTGAAACCATCGGCGGATTTTCCCGAATTGTCTTCGACGAATACGGATACGATGGAGCGTATGCAAACGGTTTGCTCGGCGAACTCACCGGTATGTACGAGACGACGCTCGCAACCCGAAGCCAAGCAATCACCTACATAGAGGAACACATCGAGGCCGGATCCACGATAGAAATCGATTCGAGTCCGGGTGAGGATTCCGTCACGCTTCAGACGATACACAGTGCGAAAGGGTTGGAATATCCGATCGTATTCTGCGCGAACATGAACCGACGAGCGTTCCCCCATTACGGGCGACCATCAGCAGGTATGATCCAGTATCGGGAACTGATCGGGCTCAGACAACGATCCATCTACAGCGAGGCGAGCGGTCAGCCTTACGTCCACAAACACTGGCCGTACGATCTCCTCACCGGCTGTTTGCCATCGGAATATGACGAAGAGCGTCGACTCTTCTACGTCGCGGTGACTCGAGCGAAGCGACATCTGTTCCTCACAGCTGGTGACTCGCCAAGTCCTTTCTTCACCGAACTCCCGCTCGAGCCGATCGAACTCGAACCATCCGTCGATACTGAAACCGAATATCGGGAAGACGAGGTGCCGTTTTCAATTACGCCACCCGAACGAACGAGTCCCCACCGGATGAGTGTCCACGACATTATGGATGATAGCGTGTACGACGAGGTCACGGAAGGACGAGGGACGGAATTCGGGGACGAGCTTCACGAATTCGCCGAAAAGTATGCACGAGGGGACGATCTCTCACCGAGTAATGACGATCAGGAACACGTTGCGACACTCCTTGATACCCTTGACGGGCAATTCGAACCAGAAGTTACGGCGATTCTTCCCCTGGATTTGAATCCACAGGCCACTCTTGTCGGCATTATCGATTTACTTGTAATCACATCGGAGCAGATCCAGATTATCGACTACAAGACGGACCTCTCCCGCCATGCAGAGTCCGAATACAGGAAACAGCTCAGCGTCTATTATCACGTCGCAGCCGAGCAGTACCCAGATCGCACTATCTCGACCAGCATCTTCTATACCGCCGATAACGAACGTGCGGAAGTATCGCCGCTCACACTCGAGGAGTTATACGAAATAACGACGCCAGTGGTCGGTGAACATATCCACTCCAAAAAAATACAAAAACCTTCAACCTACTAATATTAGCTTTGACCTTTATTTTAACCTTCTAATCTCACGTGCTGCAACTGCGGCTTCAGGATCAACGCCGTATTCGACGGGTACTGTTAAGCGGATGACTGTCGAAACAACCAGACAGAACTGCAATGGCTCGCGTCACAGATCCACGGCCACCACTTCCGGAGTGGATTCTCGAGTGCTACGACCGGCTGTGTACGCAGGCATGTCGGCCAGATGCTGGCGAAGACAGTGTTCCGCTGATCAATTATGACGATGCCACTGACATTCTGGCCGCCGATGCAGAGTTAGCACTCGAGCAACGGGACGTCGAGTACGCACTGACGCGGCTCCTCGAGCGGGGCTACTTCTACGAAGTTGAAGACGAACTTCGGGTGACGTCCCCAGATAAGCATTGTTAACGGCTCTTCGAAGGGTTGTCCTGCATACCGATCTCGTGCCACTGCACTCAACTCGGGTCAGTTCGACATCTCACCGCTTCATTCACTCCATTACCGGAATTGTCCAGAAGTGATGGCCGCGTTCTGCTAGATCCCCACCTCATACTCGTCGAATACGGACTCGAATCCCTCGTCAACGACTTGCTGGACAAGCTTCGCGAACGAACTTCGATTATCTGGATCCTCCACGAGTGACCGATACGTGCTCTCGAAGTGATGTCCGTGCGAGGGTCGATCCCGACTCGAGGTTTCGTGAGCGGCTTCGTGTAACATCACGAGATACAGGTCGTGCATCCAGACGGCACGCTGGCGACTCGTCACGGCTGAGCCGGTGATCACGATGTACGTCCTGCCGTCGGTCCAGGCATCGGCACTCGCCTCGCCGTAGTACACGTCCCGCTCAATTCCAAGCTCTCGTGCTAGCACTCGAGCGAAGCAAAGATACCGCTGCTGATCAGCGTTCAACTGCGACTCATCCTCGATACGATGATAGCCCGTCCAGACTCCCTCTGACTCTGCTTGCTCGCCAACATCGAACGTCTCTGGTACCACTATCGATGTATCTTCGTCATTGGCGAGATCGCGAAGCCGTTGGGTTGCTGCATCGCTCGTATCGAGGACGACGTAGCCACGCTCGACGAGCTTGTCCGCCCCTTTCTGGGCTCCATCGACCCATCCAATCTTTCGGGTCGCTTGGATCTCCTCGAGGCTGATACGGGACTCGGTTGCCAACTGGAACAGCTTGCGCTCGGCCCACTGCTCGTCCGATGACTCGGACGCCATCGCTTCGATCATTACCTCCCGACTCTCGGCGGTCAGCCGATCGTCCGAGACATCCGCATACAGATCGTCACGTGCCTGCTCAAGTGCATCGTCGATCCGCTGCCAGCGATCACAGCCCGACTGGATGTCGTTGCGCGCAAAGTTCAGCGTTAAGTTCCCTTTCGAGACGACAACTCCACCGAGTCCGTACTCACGCATCGTCGTTACGTACAGCCCATTGCTGTAGATATCGAGCCCTTCGTGGGGCGTGTACTCGAGTGCGAGAACCGCATCGTCAGTTTCGCGTATGAGAGACGGATGTGGTGAGTCAGTCACCGCCTCGAGTGGATCGCCGTTGTCGACCGATTCGCCGTTGATCACGACCGAGACGCCGGTTCGTGACTGCACGTACGCGAAGCGCTTGCGAAGATCGCGAACGTAGCGCCGCCAGCGGTAGCTGTCCGGGTCCGGCACTTTGTCTTCGTAGTGATCGATCTCGACGAGCATCCCCTCGAGATGATGCTCAGCGTCCATGAACTGGCCATCGCGTCCGCTGACGTCTGCCCACGGCCCAGAGTTGCGTCGATCTCGGTAGTCAAAGCACAGTGCGATGTCGTGACTCCAGATACGAACGGCACCCTTCGCGATGATCGCACCCTTGCCGATGCCCCACTCGCCGATCGTCTCGTCATCAACTCGCTGCTTGCTTCCCGCACCCAGCACTGAGAGGTTGCGTCGTCCCTCGGTTGACTCGAGGTCAACACCAGCACCGTCGTCGAGGATGATCGATCGCTCGGGTGAGACGCTGACCAGCACACGGGATGACTCAGGACTGTCGATGCCGTTTTGGGCAGCTTCGCGAATCGCGTCTGTGAGATCTGCCATCTGATCTTCGATGAGGTACGTTGCAACCCGCTCGTCAGCCGTCATCGTCACGGTCTCGTCAGTCGATGGCTGACTGACCGGCATCGAGTCAGTCGCTTCGCTCGTCACGAACTCCGATAACGTCGGATGATCTGTCATGGTGTCCACCCATCTGGCACCACACAAACCGAACCGTGCGGTCACTTGGCAGCCAGAATG
Organism: Haloterrigena sp. H1; assembly: GCF_005938085.1. Taxonomy (GTDB): domain Archaea; phylum Halobacteriota; class Halobacteria; order Halobacteriales; family Natrialbaceae; genus Natrinema. The sequence continues at coordinate 22,247 of NZ_SMZK01000006.1, read as the reverse complement.
AGTTCCGGTTCGACCTGACGTAGTCTCCCGGTGCTCTCGAGGAACGAGTCGAACTGTCGAAGCGAAACGACCTATAGCGTCTACTTCGAAGAAGTACTACAGACAGTGAGCAGCGCAAAACAACGGCTCGAGGACTTGCCACCGAGTGCGAAGTTGGTCCACAAGACGCTGGAATACGAGGGCGAGTGCACACAGAAAGAACTGGTCACGGAAACCAGACTTTCATCTCGGACTGTTCGATATGCGATCTCTCGGCTTGAGGAAAAGGAGTTAGTTGAGCAACGAGTGTCCTTTCGAGACGCCCGTCAGAAGCTCTATTCGCTTGCGAAGTAGCCATAGTCCACGTGGACTTTTGGGAATCCTCTGATACCCTTGTCTTGGTAGCCTGTTCTACGAAGTCTTGAGCACAGTCACATCAGATGGTATCACTACCACGCGGAACGCGCCAATCCAGAACCGAACTTCGAAATCAGTATCAGTCTGTGTGCCCGTCGAGTCCACAAGTCGCTCGAGGGCTTCTCGATCACCTGCTGGAGTTGATGTTCGTTTCGTTGGGGCCCTGTTTTTCGAGCGCATCAATAATCTCGAGCAGAAGCGGTCGATCACTCATTGTTGGTTACCTCGCTGATGATATCGATAATCATCTGGGCGGTTGAACTGATTCGCTCAAACCGGTCGAGGATCGTCTCCGGCTCGTCTCCGTGCCACGCGGCAAGGTAGAACGCTGACCCACTGGTATCTAATTCGAAGTACCGTCCAACGATGTAGCCGACTGCTTCGGCCTCGAGTTCACGTTTCGATCGCTCACCCTCGTCGTCGACGCCACTGTGTAACAGCGCGTGGGCGTACTCATGAATGAGCGTGACGGCAAGATCAGCGTCGTTCTCACGATCTCGGACGGCGACGCGTGGCTGCTCTTGAGGGTGGTACTCACAGATTCCCTTGGCACTCCCATGCGACCAGTCCTGGGGTGGCACGACCTCTACGTCCACCTCGAGGGGATCTGCTGCCTCGAGAAGTGCGGGGACCAAATCGTCAGCCTGTCCCTTTGCTTCGGTCTCGAGGTCGGGCAGTGGCTCGCCGTCAGTCTGTGAGATATCGAAGACGGGTGCTGGCCGAAAGCCCACGAGTCCTTTTTCCCAGCTGTCCGGAGGGGTTTCATCGTATTCACAGTCACTGCGCTCGTGGTACGACGGGGAGTTCCCACAGTCAGGGCACTGCTTTGCAATGATGGGTGCCCAGATCCAGATCGCTGTCTCTCCTTCCTTCACGTGCCGGTCGAACTCGTTTTGCCATGTTCGATAGCCGGCAACGCGTGTCGCGTGTGGACACTGGAGTTTGATCAACAGCGTGTTTCGGTGGGAGTAGTCGTGGAAGCGGCTCTGAACGTCCAACCACTCTGTGAACTGCTCGCTCGAGACGGCGTCATCGACTTCGTCGACGAGGTCCTGGATCCATGCCTCGATCGTACTGTGCATCTCGTCGTGCCGGGTGTCCGAATCGTCGAACGTTTCCCGGGAGCTGCTGCTCGTAGCCATATTCGATTACTGCTTCCCGAGTCGAGTCGAATCGAACTGAACTCGAGAAGACCTCCACCCCTCAGGGGGTCTCAAAAATACGCCAGACTCGAGCAGTTGGAGAGTTGTTAGTCAGTGGACACCGGCGTCTCGTTTCTTCTGAAGACAGTGACTGGTAGCAATTCATCACCGCCCGTCGGCGTCAGTCGGGATCGTAGGGGTTCGTAGCTGTGTCAAGTCGATAGACATCCTCTGCTGCATCGAAGTCATCGTCGAACGCATACAGATAACCGAGCCCCTCGGTCTGCATATACGCAATAATGCAGCTATCGACAAAGGACAGTGGTTCGTGCTGTCGGAACAGTGCTTTTCCCGTCGCAAGGGCGTTGGCAGTGAGCGAGTCGATATGGAAGCGAGCGTTTTCCTCAATACGGTCGAGGAGGTCGACAGCTGCGTCGTGGCCCGCGTGGGTAACGAGGCCGTTGAGCGTTTCTGCGAGGACGTAATCAAGGACCACTGCTTCTGGAAGGGACCCACTGTCGATGCCATGGAGTATCGGGAGCGCGGCTTCGTGGGAACTGTCTCGTCGGTATGCTGCTGCGAAGAGGACCGTTGTATCGATGAGAGCGCGTGGCATTTACTTCACATCGACGCCCCAAGCGTCATGATCGGTCGTGACGTTAGTGGCCGTCTCTCCCTCGTAGCCATCGAAATCGGTGAACGTGCCTGTTTGCTGTTGGATGACCTGAACGCGAATGCTCCCATCATCTTCGATATACCACCGAAGCTGATCCCCGTCGTCGATATCGAGTTCACGCCGAATCCGAGCCGGGATGTTCGCTTGATTTCCTGACACCTTGCTTTCGGCGTCGATCCGCTCACTACTCATATCTATCACTATGAGAGTGGTCCTGAAAAACCTAGTGTGTCGCCACACTACACAGAGATATATCCTATATACAGCAGTTTCATGGCCGTTCGCGGACGTCACGGATCTCTTCGACAGCATCAACCTCAATGTCGATAGCCAGTTCCTGTAACGCATCACCGAGGGGAACTTCTTCGTTGTCCTCTGGATCACCGGCCATGAATTTGGCGAAGTCGTCAGTGGTGTGGCTCATAGTGCACGGTTACAGGGCTGTTCGCAAAACCTGCTGGTGATCTGAATTGACAGTCGTCCCGCAGACTCAATCGACAGCGTCTCGGGAGCAGGTTATTGAACTGTCAGGATGCTTGCTCGAACACGGTGTCCGTTGGACCGCCCTACCGAAGCAAGCTGGAGTGGTCGTTCACTTTATGTGCTATTTCGATCGAGTCTTTCACTACGGGTATACTGTCCATGATAGACGAGCATGTCAATACCCATTGCCGCTAGCGAAAGTCCACCGATGGCGGCCACTAGAACGAAAAAGAGACTGTTTTCACTTCCCACGAATCCGAGTGGGAGTGACAGTCCGAGAAGGATGTTTCCAAGGCCGCTCCATTGATACCATGCCCAGCGGTCAGTTAGTCGCGTGTCGGTCGCTGCCACGATATCGAAGATGCCTGCTAGTCCTAGCAACGTTACCTGGCTGAGTAGGAGTGGTGTTTTAAGCAGATTCTCAACAAGTAGGACGACACCACCGGCGATGAGGACAAGAAACGTACCAACGATGGCACTCAGTTGACGATTTCGTTGTTCATTCATGCGTGGGCTAGTATCTGTACGTGGTATCTATTTGAAAAATTGTGTGACCGAAACACGTGGTGGATATAGCTTGGCCAGTCGAGAGGTTAAATTCCGGGAACACTGATACTGGTGTTCTCACCGTTGTTGAACCCCTCGCTGTTGGCAACAGGATCTGAACCGAGGTCGTTACACGGACTCGACTTGCAACGCCTTGAGAGCAGTTTCCAGCGGTCCATGAAACTGCCACGAGGCTTGCTCGAACGCCTCGTCTGTCGGCCCATCCCACCGCGGAAAGCCGGCGTGGTCGCTCACCTTGACGGTCCATTCTGCCGGTTCATCGAATGGGGTTCGCGTTGGCAGTTCGACGACGTAGAGATACTCTTCGTCACCGTGAATGCCGGTGGCAGGATCTTCAACGCCGTGGCCGAGCAGGAACAGCGGTTGCTCGAGATGCGCCATGTTCGACGAGTTCAGAAGTGGTGTTTTGATAGTGGAATACCCATACATAACAACATATGGGTCTGTCAAGACAATTGATTGTATCCGCAACAGTTAGCATTCTATCCGGGATTCTCTTTGTATATGCACTATATATGGGAATTGAAACATCTGGTATGGTGATGATTGGTGGCGTCTGTTTGGTCTTTTTGGGTCATTTGTTTGCCACCATCCGTCTTTAGTTAGGAGACGAATCGCGTGACAGCGGCGGCTTATCGAGGTATGTTTGCGGAAGGAACGAGGAGGCGGCAAGTGTGCACCAAGACGCCTCCTCATCTCGGATTATGCGTCGGCTCACTACATTGTTTCCCTCTGAGTTCCTCAAAGAGCACGCCGAGGAACTCGGCGTGGTCGAACGTGATCGCAAGCTCCAGATCCCTGCCTTCGTCTGGGCGTTCGTGTTCGGCTTCGCCGCAGGCGAAAGCCGAACACTCGCTGGCTTCAGACGAAGCTACAACGCCACCGCTGACGAGCCGATCTCTCCAGGCGGTTTCTATAACCGGTTAACGCCCTCGCTCGCGGAGTATCTCCGCGACCTCGTCGAAGTCGCACTCGACGAGGTCGCTGTTCCGGATACAGTCGATGCAGATTTTGACCGATTCCGTGATGTGATGGTCGCTGACGGGACAATCCTGCGGTTACATCGGTTTCTCGCTGATGCATACGAACCACGGAAAGGGGAGCAGGGTGGAGCGCGGCTCCACCTGCTCCACAACGTCACTGATCAGACGATCGACCGGTTCAGCGTCACTGACGAAAAAGCACACGACAGCACGGAGTTTGACACGGGACCGTGGCTCAAAGACCGGTTGGTACTGTTCGATCAAGCGTACTTCAAGTACCGCCGTTTCGCACTGATCGACGAGAATGACGGCTACTTCGTGAGTCGGCTCAAATCAAACGTGAACCCGGTGATAACCGGAGAATTACGGGAATGGCGTGGCGACGCCATTCCCTTGGAGGGTGAGAAAGTCCACGACGTGGTTGATGACCTCTATCGGCAGTATATCGATGTTGAGGTCGAAGCAGAATTCCAGCGCAGAGAGTATGCAGGGACGCAGTCGTGGGACACGAAGACGTTCCGCGTCGTCGGCGTCCGCAACAAGGACGCCGACGACTACCATCTGTATATCACGAATCTCCCGCGAGAAGAATTCTTACCGGCAGACATAGCGACGATCTACCGCTGCAGATGGGAAGTTGAGTTGTTGTTCCGCGAACTCAAGACGCAGTACTCGTTGGACGAGTTTTCCACGAGCAAGAAGCACGTCGTTGAGATACTGCTGTACGCGGCGTTGCTGTCACTGCTGGTCAGCCGTGATCTGTTGGATCTGGTCACCGAGCAGGCAGATGATGAGCTCGTGTTTCCACCAGAACGCTGGGCGGCGACCTTCCGGTCGCACGCCCAGCTCATCCTTCACGAACTCGGTGAACACCTCGGCTACTCTCCGCCACCGTTGCTGGAACGGTTGATCGACGACGCTCAGAAGATACACCAACAACGACCGATACTCCAAGAGAGGCTCGCTACCGCTACACAACCGAGGACTGGGGCCTAACTAAAGACCAATGGTTTGCCACTATATCTGGGATGTCAGACAATTTTCTTCAAGTCGGAATAATTGGCTTAGGAGGAGTTGCGCTCTTTTTAGCGTTGTCTGGCAGTCAAAATGAACTAATATTCGGCGCAATAATTCTTGGTGGAATAAGCGCGATTGAATCAGTGTATGAACAAGTGTAGTTACCGAATCGAGCGTTCCAGTTTCGCTACGAATAAAGAAGGCGTACACCCTCACCAACCACTGACATGATAAAATCTTTGAATAATCGCTCAAAATTCAGCCATAATGCTCTCCAGACCAACCACTCTTCAATTACGGATGGTCGCTGTCCTTCTTGGACTCGCTCTTGTCTCAGTTGGATTTCTTGTGGGAGTGTGGGTTGTCTTCTACGGTGTACTCGTCTTTTTTGAGAGTGCGCATGCCACTCAGATAGCGGGTATTGTTACTGTTGCAACGCTTGTGACGATCGGTTATCTCGAGTACAGGCAGCTCGAAACGATTGAACGACGTGCAGATGCCTATCCAGTGGATCGGGAGACGGCACCGGAATTGTATCAAATAGTGACGCGAGTTGCTGCCCAACTCAATGTCCCTGTACCAACGATTGCGATCTCAGACCGCGACACACCTGAAGCGCTGGTTGTCGGGTTTCGACCGGAACACATGCATCTGGTACTCTCTCTTGGAACGATCGATGCGCTCGACGGGCAGGATGAACTGGCAGCAGTGATTGCACACGAACTCGCACACGTCAAAAACCGAGACGCGATGGTAATGACGGTTGCGTCGCTTCCTGTTGTGCTCGCCGATGGCTTACGATCGCGGATCACACAGACAGACGATCATGGACCGATTGGGATCGTGACCGTGCCACTTGCATATGTTTCGACCGGCGTGTGGGTTGTCGGGCGAACACTCACGGCTCGCCTGTCTCGAGCCAGAGAACGAGCAGCGGATCGGGCGGCTGCGGAGCTGACCGGATCACCTGCTGTGCTTGCGACTGTCCTCCGGCAACTCGACGAGGAAATAGCCGACACACCGACTCGAGATCTGCGTGAGGCCTCCGGCATCTCGTCGCTTTCAGTGCTGCCACTCGAGCCCGACGAGCCAGCGAAAGTCATGCTCGGGCCGGACGGCGACACTGAACCGTCGTATTGGTGGCTCGTGACGTGGACACACCGACTCAAACGCTACCTCTTTGGAACACATCCACCAACCGATGAGCGAATCAAGACGCTCTCAGACCTCGAGCGTGAACAGTAAAGAGAAGCGTTATATCAGTTATCTTGTTTGCTTTCTTGATACCCTGTTCGTCCTGCTTTGGCCGACGTTCGGAGTATCTTATAGAGGCCTACAAGAAGTCTGACCGCGAGAACAGTCACTCCGAGTATTCCAAGTATCTCTCCAACTGGCGGATTGCTAATCTGGACGAATGAGGAAACGAGCGCGCCTGTGAACAGTAAGCCTAGGCCTATCCAGAATGCCTCATTGCGTTGGGAAAGTGCGGTCAGTGTGTCAGCTACCATATGGAATATTTCTCGTGTTTGAGTATAGTATTTTGGTGTGTGAAACGAATATAGTTGTACACCTACTTCCCGGCCAATTCACCGCAGCATTCGGTGGATCAAACCAGTTGGAGAATGCTCTGACACCCGTCGAGAGCAAGGTTTAGTCGGGACGGTACGTAACTACCCCTATGCCATTCAGCGTCAGTTGGCACACGCTTCTCGAGCATCTTGATGACCTGCCGGCGGACGCGACACTGATCACACCATTGTCGCACTCCCACATCCACATCACAGATATCCAGGAACACCGCATTATCGTCCAGTTCGACGAGTCCAGCGAGAAGCGCCCGCTCCAACGCGATCAGTTCGAGTCGCTGTATCATCAGATACAGACCGCGCACGATGGGTTCGATCTCGACCGGCTGCCGCCAGATGCTGACCCGTATCCAGCGGTGTTGAGCGTCCATCCCCGCTTCGAGATTGACGAGGATGCGGGTGTGATCGCTGAGACAGACGGGCCGACGACGACCCAACTGGCCGACACAGCACACGAACCAGATACCGACGATGACCGCACCGAACCAGACGGTCTGGACGTCTACTCGGATGCCCTGCTCCTAATCGATGCACTCGAGCGCCACGACGTAACCGACCTACCTGACTTGGAGACGGCCACCCTCGTAAATCTCTACACACTGCTGTCGGATGTCCAGCGTGACGCTAACGACTTTCGACAGGAAGTCGCCGATGTGCTTCTCTCACGGCTCCATCACGACCGGCCTGTTGCCGGTCAGTACGGCTCCGTCCAGCGTACGAGTCGCCGCAACCGATCGCTCAAAGATGACGAAGACGTCCTCTCGATGCTCGAGGCAGAAGGGATCGACCGTGAGCGCGTCATGAGCGTTGACCGCCAGAAGGTCGACGAAGCACTCGAGGTGACGACGCTCACTGAGTCCGATGTCTACGAGATCGATGAGAGCGAGTACGTTCGCAAGGCGGAGGTCGACGACGACGTCAAGGAGTCGCGCCTTCAGGGATTGAAGGATCGACTCGCCGCCAGCGAGGAGACAGAAGCCGAGGAATTGCGACAGGAAATTGAAGCACTCGAAGAGCGTATCGATGACCTCACGAGTTTCCGAGCAGGGACGGAGGTACAGGGATGACTACTGACGGCTTTTGTGGCATCACGTACAGACAAGGAATCAGCAGGGTTCCTCCCGGTCGTCCTGCAATCTGACACTGGCAGTATCGAGTTAGTCATCGTCGTCCTGTGATCAGAGTTCGATAGCCCGCTTCTCGAGCAGGCGGAGGATCGGAACACGTTGTTGGTGCTGGTTTTCGTAGGCGATGCAGGCTCGAAGCGTCTCCATATCGTTGATCGTCGCGATGCTGGCGTCAATCAGTCGTGTGTTCGGTGCCTCGAGCCGCTGAGCTGGTGAGAGTTCGCTCGAGTCTTGAGAGTGCTCTGGCGTGTTGCTCATTGGATGTTGCCTCTACCCCTGTCGAGGCACGAAAAACGAGTCGCAAACTCAGGCTCGGTTTTTGCTACACCACTCTTCGAACGCGTTCTCAAATTCGCTGAATAGGTTCCGATGAAAGTCACCGATGTACGGAAGTGGATATCGCTGATCCTCATCCGGAGCATGCGCTAAGTAGTCGCCAGCGCTATCGAGATCGCCTTTTGGCGTTGCTTCAAAGTCTTGTTTCTGGAAGTACAATTGATAGCAATCACTTCCATCTTGTGTCCCCTCATATTTGACCTTGAGGCACCAGTAGTCGCCATGTTGGAAATCGTTCCGTAGTCCCCAGAGAAACGTACCCCGGCGAGCATAGTCTGGTGCAGCCTTGTCATCTCGTGCTGGGAGGAACTGTCCCTTCCTGATATGCTGGTTTAAGCGCTTGTTTAGGATTGAGCGAATCTGTTCGTTATAGGAGTACAGCGATGAAACATAATTGTGTACACGTCGGTAGACCTCATTTTCCACATCTGTTTCATCAGCTCCTTGCTCAACGATGACCGTTCCTGTGGTTGAAATGTTGTCACACATCTGAGCCAGCTCGTGGAAGTTTCCGTGAACAATATAGGCTGATGATCGCGCTCGCGCCAAATCACGATCAGTAACCGGCTCTGCCGGCCCTTTTGTATGGCCCAGTAACTGGTCTACCGTATTCGTCGAACCACAGTTGCCCATTTGATCTACCGCTACTCGTCTTCAGAGTCGCTCGACATCTTCGCTGCTGCCTCGCGGTCCTTCAGAAGTTGTTCCTTAGACTGGCCAGTCGTTTCGGCCAGTTCATCTACAGTGGGAATGTCCTTCAGGGCCATCTTCTTACCTCTAAATTCCCTGCTTAGACAATTATACCTTTCGCACAGTCAGATACCGTTTTCTCTAGGCTGAACAGGGCGAGGGGATCGTGGCTTGCCCTATAGTATTTCATGCCAAACACATCCTCTCCAATTTACACTGAAATACGCCTTGTATGCCGTATGACGCTACGAACTTGGTGAATCACCTCGGGGTCAAGCCCCGAGGCACCTGCCTTGCACTTCTATAGATGGCTTGCGCTCTCACCTGCTGCTAGCGTTCTGCGCCATAGACGATTTTCGAGGGGCTTCGTAGCCACAGTCAGGACAGTCGAACCATCGTTTGACTTTTGCACCAGCAGCAGATTTCTGGCCGACAATAACGTCGTTGTTCGGACACTCAGGACAAGCGAGTTCGGGGGCTGGTCGGTTCCAAAGTTCATCCCGAACGCTGGTCGCTTCTTTTGACTCGAAGCCTCGTGACCACACCGGATAGCCGTCGACGAGAATCGCTGCCCGCCACTTGTACGCATAGGAGTCAGGGGCACGATGCAGGACGGCTCGCGCACCTGTCTCCGTATTTCGATATGCCAGCGTGGGTGTTCGACTCTCTCGTGTCCAGTTCGTAATTCGGGGCATGAGTACTCAGAAATGGACATCTGCCGGCACGATCCAGCACGTCTCGCGCTCGTCAGTCTCCTCGAGGAGGCGATCGAGGTGTCTGCGATGGCGGATGCCTGCCGCGTGTTGATTATACAGGCAGATCGACGGGCCACGGGAGGCACCGACCTGCTGGAAGGCGTGCCGAGCAAGGCCCTCATCGCGCATGATCTCGTCGTCGTTGTGTTCCTCGAGTGCCGTCTTCACCCGATTCAGATTGCGTTGGAATGTTTCCGTCGTAGTCTCCCAGGCCCGCTCGAGGAGTTCTTCGCCGTCGTCGGACGTAACGGGCGCAGCCGTCGGCAGGTCGCCCCACCGTGCTTTTCCAGCCACTGTTGTCTCCTCTTCGTCGAAGGTGACGTAGTAGTCGAACACTGCACAGGAATGCGGCTCCGCGCCAACCAGTCGGTCGAACACGGTCCTTCCGGTTGACAGTGCCTCGTCTGCTGTCGATGCCTCTACCAGTGCGTAAATGATCATATGCATCTGGGATACCTCACTGCGCCGACGCTCTGGTCAGAGTTCGCTTGATTCTGCTCAGAGCGCCGGCAGCCATCACCGGCGCACAAAATCACTACTGGAACGCACCTGTCTCACGGAGGAGAACGATCCGAACCGGTAGTAGCATCGACAGCGATTATCAGGTCGCTCGACTCGTCGGTAGCTTCGAAAAGACCACGGGTGCCTTTGGAAACTTGCACTGCCTCGAGTGGAGCACATCATAGAAGACTCGTGAATTGTTTCTTTCAACTCTCTTTTATTGAATCAGCCGGTAAGTAGATGCGCGAATCTAACGCTGACACTCAGTCAGAACGGTTGAATAGCGCTACCGCCTATCCAGCTCAGCGATTTGTGTCGCACAAGAGACTTTTTGTTTAGCAGGAAAGAGAGGACACTGAGCCCCCGTGCTTAACGAGCGACAGAAGGGAGCGAGTAGACAGGGTAGTTCACTTCACCAGAATGTACATCACCACCTCTTATCATCGCGAGTCGATCATGTCTGTTCATGGCTACCGTTGCTGAGTTCACGATACCGGCGGAGGGATTTCCCTTGGGCAGCGTGTTCAATGATTTCCCCGGCGTCGAAGTTGAATTGGAGCGAGTCGTCCCCACGAACAAAGCGATAATCCCCTACTTTTGGGTCCGTGGCGTGAGCGCCGAGACGGAACACAAGATCGAGGAGGCGTTCCGTAGGCATACAGATGTACAGAGCGTTCACATGATTGATGAAGTGGACGGAGAGTATCTAATGCAGGCCAAGTGGAAGCCAGGGTATCAGGGCATTCTCAAAGCAATTGCCGAACATGACGTCGTCCTGATTTCCGGGGCAGGGACGGCAGAGAACTGGAAGTTAGAGGTGCGGAGCGAGAATCAAGAGGAGATTGCTGATTTTCAGCAGTACTTACGCAAACACGAGATGTCCGCTGAGCTTACTAGCTTGCACGCTCTTGCAAAGCTTCGGTCGGGAACTGAATACGACCTGACTGAAGGACAACGAGAGGCATTAGTGCTCGCGTATGAACGGGGTTATTTCGACAGCCCGCGTGAAATCACGTTAGCTGAAATCGCAGAGGAGTTCGGTATTACCGCTCAGTCACTCGGCTCTCGACTCCGGCGTGGAAATAAACGCCTCATTCGAAGTACTCTTATCGAATGATAGAGATACTCGGTTGTATTTAAACGCCCTTCGAGATAAGAAATAACTGTAAGGCCATTCCGTAGATAACTTGTGGACGTATGAACGCAGGAGATGATCACGCCGCAGATGCATCCGCTGCACAAGAATGTGATTCTTCACTTCCCGCTCGAAAATCGATTTCTGTAGATGGTCTCAATTCGATCGGGACGTTAGAATACGATGAGAGGACCGGCCGATACCGAGCTACATACGACCACGGGCAAGACTTCCCAAGTGAGGTCATTATTCATGCAGTCGCCGCGGTTTCGAATACCTTCCCCACAGACCTCGAACCTCTTTACTCGGTCATTGATCCAGACGCCCTCGATAGCCTGTGCGCTTCTCTGACACAGGGGCGTCACGAAGGAGATGCTCGAGTCACGTTCGAGTTTCACGGCTACACTGTGGCTCTCAACAGTTACGGAGTAGTGGAGGTTGATCCGACGACGCACGAGATGGCGAGCGGTGAGGAGAGATGAAGGCGCTCTATCTGAATTGCAAGGAGGCACACGGGGAGCGGTTTCGCGTAAGCGCGGCAATCTCGGAGGGGTAATATATTCCTTCGAATGCCCTGAGTACGGGCATGAGTGGAAGATAATCGTCTAACGAGACTGTCTGAAGTCTTCTCACGGTGTTGATTACAGCCACTTCCACGGTGAATTGGCAGATAAGTAGGTATACGTATCTATCGTGAACAGTATTGAATTATTTCTGAGGGGAATCTCGTTGCGCTTCTTTGATCGACTTTTTTGGTAGGTATCTCGGCTTCCGGGGAGCGTTGCGAGCAGTAACGTGGGGTAACATCCGGCACAGACGCTAAGAGATTGTCGTCTCCGAGACTCCGAATTCAGCCTACCGCAAAATCAGCGGTGTTCAATCGTCAGCGGCAATCTGGTTGTTCCACTCAATCTCTGCAGTGTCGGTCAAGAAGGTATCGAGCCCATCTATTTCACAGAGTTCGACAGTCTCTGACTCAGAATCGACCGTGACGACACCCGTGTCTGCGAGTTTGGGAAGGTGTATATGATGGAGCGTGGTCCGAATGCTCTCGACAGTCTCGTCGGTGGCGGTCATACCAGTGTCGTTGGCTTCCCATGCGGCGAGTTCGGAGGCAAGAGTATCAAATTCCACTGGATCGGCGTGGTTGGTTAAGTAGTACAGGACGTATCGCCGCCGTGGATTCCGGAGCAAGTCGAACAACTGATTTACGTCTCCGGTATCGAGTCGTCCAGTCACAAATGAATGCATGCACGCGAATCGCATAAGTGTTATTTATATGTTAATTGTAGGAAATTGACCTTCCCAAGCCAGACCTCCTGTCCGGATTATATTCCCAAATTAGATATGGAAATTATCGCAGCACAGGTAGACACAGTTAAAGATTACAAGTGACCTATGTGTGGTCGAGCTACTCTTCGTCTTCGGCGAGCTCGATATGGAAGTGGTTCCACGGTTGGGTGGTTTGCTCGGAAATAATGTCGCTTCGATGAATCTGCAGTCCGATGTCGTCGAGCTCCTCGGTGATTTGTTCGATGCGGTCGGTCGATTCGGCCACGGCCTGAACCTGAATGTTTCGTTCCCCGGCGAGCAACTGTTTCACATCCACGACACCCAGCACGTCGAGGGCTTGCTCGGCGGTGGATTTCCGATCCGTGACGGAGACAGTGCCAACGAACTGGATGACGAGTGGGTACCCGGCCTGTTCGTAGTCAATGTCGGGGTGGTAGCCCTGAATGATACCCCGGTCTTCGAGGCGCTCAATGCGATTCCCAACGGTCGTGCCAGTCACGTCCGTTTGCTCAGCGATATCCGTATCACGCTTGCTCCGTGCGTCCACCTGCAATAAGTGGAGGATTCGGCGGTCGATATGGTTGAGTGGTTCGTCGTCCATACGCTGTACACGCTGTCGAACGAGTAGAAGGTTCAGGTCGGACATTCTCTGATACGTACCAGTCACGATAGAGAGACGCTCTGTACTGAGCGATCATCACCGTCGCAGGTCGAACCCGACCTCATGTGACATTCGCATCCAGTATTCAGCAGGCGGCTTTTAGCACAGCTCGGATAGATCGATAGCCACTTCGGCACCTGCTTGCCCTGTACTGACTGTTCACTACAGCGTCAAATGGGTCCGTGACCGATCCTATGACCCGCTCGGTTAGGAATCAATGTGGGTATCAGTAGATTCACCGCGCTCTGGTCAAGTGAGAAGACTCACTTCTTCCAAGAGCGCCGTTGCTGTCTCGACTGCTCTGTTGAATAGATGCTGAGTTACGGTTACAGCAGCTTACACACTGATTCTATGTTGACGAAGGCGAACATCAGGACAATTTCACGGAACTGCCGACACCAGCCGAACGCTCGCACGGCATCGCCGACCGAGCGCTTCGTTGTCGAATACGAAGTCTCGGCCATCCAGCGCTGAGAGTAGCCTTTTGCCCGGATGAGAGCGTTGTTCACGACTGCTTTCGGTGATGAGCCACGGTAGTGAACAAGGTGCTCGACGTCAAGTGCTGAAATCTCGTACTACGTGTGCCAGTGTTAGAAGTCGTTGTCCGCAGCACGGTCAGCAGGTCGTCCGCGTTCCGGCGGACGGGACGGAACGGAACCCGATCGACTGTTCGCCACCGCGGCTCCGTCACACGAATCGCCGCGAGAGTCGAACTCGAGTTCGAGTGTCGCCTCGACTCAGGCGAACTCGTCGGCGAAGACGAGACTGTCGGACCCGTCGTAAATGACGTGCAGGCCGCCACCACTATCGGGCGTCCAGTTCGCCTCCTTTGCGTACCCGCTTTCTAAGGACACAGACACCGCGTACTCCGACCCGAACCGCGTTCTGTTGTTGATCTTGTGCGTCGCCGCGGACTTGAGTGTCACCGTCTCGTCGATCGGAATCTTCTCCTCCTGATTTCGATTCTCCTCGACGTTCTCGACGCGAATCGAGACGGTGATCGACTCGTCATGGAGGTTGTGCACGGAGACGTCCGAAGCACCCTGTGCACTCGACTGCGTCGGAGCGGGTTCGTCGCCCTGCGTCTCCCGGAAACTGGCACATCCCGAGAGGACCGGAATCGATAGGACGGCGGCGCACTCGAGCAGGGAACGTCGGCCTAATACCATAGCAGTCCAACAATTAAATTTTCCGTAATAAGCGTTGGTACCGAACGCGGTGCCTACCTTCGGGTTGCGACGTTCGATGGAATGAGTGGGTCACGAACCGTCGAAGTGCTCGCTCGGCGATGCCGTGCGAGCGCTCGGCCGGTACCGGCAGTTCCGTGAAATTGTCTTGACGTTCGCCCTCGTCAACATAGAATCACTGTGTGAGCCGCTGTAACCGTGACTCAGCATCTATTCAACAGAGCAGTCTCGACACGTTCTCTGTCTGCGTCAGTCAGTTGATCGCCCTCGTGATTATTGAGTTGACTGAGTGCACGATGCAGTCTGTACCCTGGTGTGTTTCGTGGGTCCATTGAATGCGCCTCAGCCGATCGCGGCGCGGATAAACACGACGTGATACGACAGTCATGGAGGGACTGACCTGTTACCAGTTAACGGCAGGCCGCTATCCAACTACCAGTTTAATTGTCTAACGGGCACCGTTCTTTTCCGCGTGAGACTCCTGAATACATGGCTGTGATTTGACCGGAAGACACATTATTCTGTGTGTCCATAGGCTTCTGTATGCCCAGTATCACGGTCAACGTAGATGACGATCTCAAAGACCGAATGGAAAACCATCCGGAGATCAACTGGAGTGAGGTTACGCGCCAAGCCATCCAAGAGAAGATTGAAGCACTCGAAATGATGGACGAACTCACTAGTGAAAGTCAGCTCACTGAGCGCGACGTTCTGGAAATCGCCAATAAGATCAACGAACAAGGACGTAAGCGCGTCGAAGAAGAGTCGGCGTAGACTTGACGAATGAAGCTGGTCATTGACGCCAACGTCGTTATTTCTGCACTCATTGCTAATTCGAGAACACGGGAACTCATCGTCACACTCGAACCAGAGCTCTTGACACCTGCCTTTGTTTATGACGAAATCGAGAATTATGAAGAACTGATCGTAGAGAAATCCGGAATGGAGCCGGAACGAGTAGCACAACTCATCGACCTCTTGTTCCAGTACATTGAGGTCGTTCCTGCTGACGACTTCTATCCGGCTATCGAAACAGCAGAAGCGGAAATCGGAGATACCGATCCTGACGATGTGTTGTACCTCGCGTGTGCGATTGCCAGTGATGCTGCTATCTGGAGTGACGATTCTGACTTCGACGAACAAAACCTAGTCGAGACGTACTCAACGAGCGACGTGATCAGGTCGTTTGATACGATTTAACTCGGTATATCTGTCTCTCAGTTTCATTCTGGAGTCGGCCCATGGCGCGGCATCTCGCAGACCTGGCACTCCCAGATTGCGTGACCGGTCCAGGTTTCGTCGGGAACCGAATCATGATCGCTGAATCGATGATCGGTTGTGCGTCCGCACTGGTGACACTCGAGGCGGTCTTTGGTCGGAATGCCACTGTCTTGGTGCTCAGGTTCACGTTCTTTAGGTGCCTGTTGGAGGGCAATTGCAGGAACTAGCCACGCATCATTGCCGGCGTTGTCGAGCAACGTCGCAAGTCGCTGCTTGTCGCGAATGCCGGATCCACTTTCATCGTAGAGATACGTTGTCAGCTCGTGGTCACTATCTGCGACTGGGTGGAGTTGGTCACTCCATGTTGTTCGATCACGGGCGGCCGCGAGAAGTTGCTCACCGTCAGTGGACGAGATTCGTACTGTAGCAGGAAGCACGGGCCACCGATCAGCCAGTTGGGCTGCGGGCTCGTCCTCGAGATCGTAGATGATCGTGCAGTCGTCGACAGTCTGTTCGGTCGCATTCGACGCAAGAAGCGTCGCAGCCGCCGCACCTTTCGCGACGGCGCCGTAGAACGTCGACGATTCGACAAGCATGTGGACGACGCCAAGCAGCATCCACTCTGTTGCTGGTGTGTCTGTCTCAGAAGAACAGTCCTCGAGATGGTTGGTGAGACAGAACAGGCACTTGGTCTGGTCAGGTGGGGTCGGTGCGCCACAGGAGCGACACTCGGTATCTGCTTCTGCTGGAGTATCCGGATATCCAGTTGTCGCCGTCGCACTCCGCTGTCGATCAGGTTCGCCGTCATCATCCTCGCTGAGTGTTTCATCTGGGATATGCGACGCTTCGCCGGTCGGACGAAGCTCCTCAAAGTCAGAATCTCGGTCAGTCATTGGCTGGGTAGTGGATCGTGTTGTCTCACGTCTCGATGCAGGCACCAGTTCGAGAGAGAAGATCTGGAAATGAGATCACTGAGACGCTATTGCTGACGGAGTCCTGCTTCTCGAGCTTCACGGTTGCTGGCACAATGAATACACGCTGGCAGATCACCATCAACAGCGAAAACCCGGTAGTAGTTCTCCGTGACATGAGAGCCACAGCCATCACATTCTGGCATTATTCAAATCTATGTTGTTACTCCAGTAAATATCTTGTTCCAATACTTGGTGTGATTTTTACTAATGGCATTCTATCTAAGTGGGATTGACTCTTTTCTGGGTCTGGTATTGTTGCGGTTCGAGAAGGAATCCACAGTCTTCACAACGAGTTTCGACTGCGTTGTGGTCACCCGTCCGTTGCAGTTGGGGCACGGACTGGCGCTCGAGTTGGGCTGGACATCTCGTCGAATGTTGTCTGGTAGATCTCTCTGAGAGTCATGGTGTTCACGAGGGCAATGAGTAACTCCGACTGCCCCTCACCCACTCGTGGGGCACAGAAACCTCTCTCAGGAGACAGTAGCAGAGTTCTTTGTGAAACTCGCCATAAGTACAGGCGAACTATTGAGCGTCTTTTAGGTGGACATACGAATCCTCGAGCGCAAGGATCCACTTGTATGTAGCTCATCACATCTTGCATTTCCTGGGAAAAACACACACTTGTCAGCTTCTCCTGGGTCTTCAATCAAGACATGGATAAGTTCATTTTGATCCGAAGTGTCGGTTGGAGGGGCGTTTTCAGGTATTTCATCCATGTCATGTCTGCATACGGCTTCTGGGGTGAAAAACCTTACATATGGACAATAGGATGCAGGTCTTAAGACAATAATTGTAATTTCTCGGCTGTGTTGAATCGCCATACGGCGTTGGATTTCACTGTTTGACGGCCTGCTTGATGTTATAGACGACACACATCAGGGCGATTTCACGGAACTCTCGATACCAGGTACGCGCTCGCACGGCGTAGCCGAGCGAGCGCTTGACGGCTGAGTTGACGGTTTCGGTCATTGACCGCTGAGCATACCGATCTTCATCCAATACGAGCGTGTGCGCGTGATCGTACGGCGCGAAATCCGGTGTTTGATCAGCGGTCGAATGTCGAGTTCACGGAGTCGTTCTCGGAGTTGTTGCTTGTCATAGCCCTTATCAGCAGCCAGTGACTGCAGATCGCCCGCGTTCCGGCGGGCGATCTGCTCACAAAATCCGCGTCACTGCCTTCTAACGTCGTCGAACAGTGAAGGTCGAGTACAGCCTGCGTTGCTGTATCGACGAGCTTTGTGACTTTGAGCGTCTGGACGCGATAATTCGTTCGCTGGCAGTAGTGGCGGCTCGCACGATCTCGTTCGTAGAATGTTGCGTCGATAGCAGCGTGTTCGGATGGATCGTGTAGCTGCGCCGACTGGCGCAGCAACACTCGACAGACGCTCATGCTGATCCGGTCGAACGCCTTACACAACGTGGATGGCGAGGGGAGATCGGCCGCGCTGAGGCCGATCTCCCCGGTTATTTGTGGCATCTCCTTGAGCAGGTCAATCGTCATTCGGTAGGACGTATCGAGGTAAATCCGCAGACAATGCAGGGAAACAAGGGCATAGTCGGCGAATCCGCCGCCACCTTTTGGGGCGGCGGATTCGTCTCCATCGCCAGTAACGTTTTGAGCAATCGGCACAACTGCCTCAATGAAGCGGGAGATTTGGGTCATGAACAACTGAAGTCTCCCGCTTCAAGACCTTCGATTTAGCGAACCATTCCGCCGCCGTCTAGTGATTCAACACAGCCAATTTCTCTTTATGAGTCACTACGCACTGATATATCTGTGTGGGCGTTGTCGGCCCGATTATCTCGAATGAGCACTCGGACTGGACAAGAGATAGTCGCCATCTGTCCTAACTGTGATGCCGTTTATCCTGCTATTCGGCTTCCTGATGGGAAAATAAGACGGAAGGGAAGGTATCCGCATTGTCAGTGTGGAACCAAATCGCTTGTCGAAATTGAAATCGAACAGTAAGCATCTGTAGTTACCGAATTGCTCGACTCGGTTTCAGGCATACTTCTGAATGAAGAAGTCGTGGGACGGATTCATGCGGTGGGCGAAAGCCAGGCAGCGCAACGGCCATCGGCCGTGAGCAGCCCGGACCGTGGAGGTGGTGGGAGGTGGCGGTGACCGCGTTCACACCAGCAAAAAAGGGGCTTCGCCACGGCTATTCCCACCAGCAGCCGCGCTCCGGGAAGTGGATCATCGACCACCCGGTCACGGCCAGTGAAACACGGCCTTCGTGCCAGTTCCGGGCAGCCTTGTGAATTCGCACCTGCTCGCCTCCTCGATCCACGGCGCGTCTGATGACTTCCAGATCGTCACGCGTGTCTGTCCACTGTCGTCTGCGATGAGCCCGACCTGTGCGATACTCGGATGCGAGGGATCCCACAAGGTTTCGACACGCCCTTGGATGCTCACCTCCTTCCGAGAGACCTCCTCGAGTTTTCCAATGGGGATGACGTGTCCAGGCGCCGTCTGCAGTTCCTCGAACACGTTGACAACCGCACTCGTCAGGTCCTGGCCACCGACGACGGCCTCACTCAACCGCCGGCTAATCGCCGCTCGAGACCAGCCATCCAACTGCTTTGCGAGTCGCATCGACTGCTTGTTCACGGCCGCCAACTGCTCGAGAGAGCTCTGTACGAGGATCCGCTCGTTCCGGGTCTGCCATTGGGTCCACTCGCCGCCCGTTTCTGGAATTCCACACGCCGCGCTTTGTTCTGGTTCGCAGCGATCGTTCGCGTCCGTCTCTCACGACCCTCCTGCGTTCCTATCTCGGCCTGGGCACTGATCCGCTCGAGTTCATCCTCTCGTGCTCGAATCCGCTCTTCCTGCTCGAGGGTCGCGCCATAGATCCGCTCATCATTTGTATCGACGATTCCGTCTGGGTGGTTCGCATCCACCTTTGCTTGGACCTCTTGCTCGACTGTTGCCTCGAACTCCGGCGTCTCGCCGACGACCGGGAAGCCGTCTTCATCGACTGCCTGCTCGTCCGCCTGTTTGAGTGCCTGTTCATCGACCGTAACGACCTTGCTACTCGAGTTGTTACTAGACATTGGAGTTCAACTCTGAAGGCGCTCATGCGCGCCTGCCACCGCGATGCTAGGACATCGCGGTTTTCCGACGACACTGACCGACTAGATCTATCTGCGCGCTCGCGCTCGCGCCTTCGTGAGCGCCCATCTGGGCGCGAGCGAGAGCGCGCCTGAATGAGGTAACCCAACCAGCACCGCGCGGCGTCCCGCCCGAAGCAAGCGGCCAGCTTTAAGCCGTTTCTCGTGTCCGGCCCGAACTGCGGGTCCGCGTCCAGCACGACTGTCGTCGAGAACGCGCGCCGCAGTGTGGCGCGCGACAGCGCAGGCGGCACCAAGCGCTGGAACGCGAAAGCCCGCGAGGGGCGCAACCGAAAACGCGCTTAATGCTGGCGTCGAGACCAGATTCATTTTAGCCCGGAACGGTGAGCGACGCCAGGAGCGAACCGCAGCCCGGAATGGTCGGTCGCGAGCGACGCGGAGGGCGGCACGCGGCGAGCGGGGTGGGCCGATACTCAAGAGCGAGCAACCAACGCTATAGCCTCCCGATCAATCCACAGGGTGGGATCAAAAGGGGCTGGCGCGCTCGAGGAACCCCGCCGACGCAAGCACCACAGCCTGTGAGGAGCGCAGCGAGGTCTTCGCGAGTAAAACGAGCGACGGGCAGCGAGACGCCTGCGTCTCGACAGGCGCGGGACTCGAGCGAGTCAGGGGCTTTCACCCTATTATCGAAAGCAGTGATTGCAAGCCGTTCACTGAGATTTACTTCATGATAGCTGTTTCAGTGACCCATCTGCACACTACAGATGCGAATGTAGTAGACGGAACTTCCATTGTTCTAGTCCGTCACCACGCCAGTCACTGAGAAAAGCTCATATTCCAGTGCCGCTCGATGCCCCAGAGAAGCACCCAAACCAGTACTGGCACGAGGGTTATCGACAGCAGTAGTGCACCATCATATCCTGCATTCGGCTTTTCAATGAGTTCTAACACTGCAATCAATCTGAGGAAACCGAGAGCAAGAGCTCCAAAGAGTATGGCAGTTGGAAGTTTAAAATCATTATTTTTCACGAATAAAATACCAAGCAGTGTGATGATTGTGCCAAAGAATACCGCTCCTCCGGCGATTAATAGAGTCAGGGCCACCCAGCCACTATGGTTCGGTATAGTAAGTATGGTTACACCAGTGTCTATTCCCAACCCCGCTCCAAGTAGCGCAATGATAAGACCAAGCAGCGCGAATATGGCCGCAGGTATGTCATATTTAGTGATTGATTTCATTAAGTGGTATCCCATTAGTCTCGGCAAATGTTTTCTGGTATTGAAGGATACGTGCTTCGCCTGTACTGTTCGTTTGACAATCCACGATTCTTACCTTATCAGAGGGAGCTTCGGAACAGAACCAAGTGTCCACTACGGACTTTTCCTCGAGAGCCGCTCTTCATCACCGCCAGCGTCGACTCACTCCTCGCGATCATAACTTCTCCGACAACCGATCCAGTTTCTCCTGCGCAGACTCACGCCGGTCGCAAGTGGCGTCCGGTCGGTACTCCATCGACGTGATTTCACCATCCTCAAGCATCACCGAAAGCACGCCACCGTCCGTTTGAGCGGGCTCAGGCAATCGACCCACAGGGACATCGACTTGCTCGATCACCTGCTCATTCCTCGAGCAAGATGACGGCAATCTCACCGTCTTCAATTCGATCGACAACGCCAGTGTAAGTCCCATCCATCTTTCTCACCCCATAGCAGGAGCGACAGCTCCATCAATTCCACTGGCGACACTATCTGCGGTAAGCTGAGGAGATATCAGGGAATTCGTCTCGTCGTCGGAATCAGGTGTCTCCGCAAGGATATCCTCGGCGTCCGTCGAGAACGACTCTCTCGTCTCTACGTCGACCGACGTGCCGTCAGTGCGAACCACAATATCGCCGTGGACTCCCGTCCAGTACGTTTCGATCTCTCGCTCGGCAAACCGTTCGAGGACCTCATCGCTTGGGTGCCCGTACTGTGAGTCGTAGGCACTCGAAATGATAGCCATCTCCGGATCTACGGCATCCACGAAGGCGTCACTCGAGGAGGTCGATGACCCGTGATGGCCAGCCTTGTAGACATCGCTCTCGAGGTCGCTTCCCCACTCGTCGACCAAGCGCTGCTCAACGCCAGTATCGACATCACCGGGTGCCAAATACTGGAAGTCACCAAACTCGAGCGCCAGTACCACACTGTTATCGTTAACGTCACTCCCAGCGTCCCCAGCAGGCGGGTTCATCACCTGGGCAGAGACATCGCCCTCAAGCGGCAGTTCATCATCGCTTTCGACGATGAGAAATTCGACATCATACTCGTCGACGGTATCGAGGTAGTTCCCATAGGTCGCAGAATCCGATGGGACACCCGAATCGTATGCGGTTCCAATACCCTCACCAGTCGTCTCGAAGTGCTCGATCACAGCAGCGTGACCACCGATGTGGTCGCATCAGC
>NZ_SMZK01000005.1 GCF_005938085.1 Haloterrigena sp. H1 | reverse complement strand
ACGACGAGGACGCCTTCGAGTTCTTGGAGAAGTGTCAGGAACTCGGGATCGAGAACATCACACGCTCACAAAGGACCGACGATCCGCCCCCTCAACCGCGACGCGTTCGACGTAAAAGACGTCGACGATGCGGCCTCGTCGTTCCCGGAACTCAACTTCATCGTCGAGCACGTCGGCCTGCCACGGCTGGACGACTTCTGCTGGATCGCCGCCCAGGAGACGAACGTCTACGGCGGACTGGCCGTCGCCGCACCGTTCGCCCAGAACCGGCCGGGCAAGTTCTCCGAGATCATGTCCGAACTGCTGTGGTGGCTCGGTGAGGATCGCGTCCTCTTCGGTTCGGACTACGCGCTGTGGAACCCCGACTGGCTCGTCGAGGAGGTCCTCGAGGCCGAACTCTCCGAGGAACACCGCGCGGAGTACGGCGTCGAGTGGGACCTCGAGACGAAAAAGAAGGTCATGGGCGAGAACATCGCCGACCTCTACGACATCGACATCGAGGCGAAACGGCAGACGCTCCAGGACGACGAGATCAGCCAGCAGTTCGGGCTCGAGGACCACTACGCGAGCGAAGAACCCGCAGCCGCAGACGACTGATGAGCACGCAGACATCCGACGGCCCTGCGCCCGCGCGAGCGGCCGTCCGCGACCGACTCGATCGGGTCACCGATCCGGAACTCGACCGTTCGATCGTCGCACTCGAGTACGTCGACGCGATCGAGATCCGGTGGCTACGTCAGTGTCGACCTCACGCTCCCGACCGCGTGGTGTTCGCCGGCCTTCGCGTGGATGATGGCCGTCGACGCCCGCGACGAGATCGAATCGCTGCCGGCGGTCGAGGAGGTCCGGATCACGCTCCACGAGCACATGCACGAGACGGAAATCAACCGCGGCGTCAACGAGGACCTCTCGTTCGCCGAGGCGTTCCCGGACGCCGACGGCGACGTCGCTGCGGTTCGCGCCGAACTCGACGACAAGGCCCGCGTCGCTCGCCAGTACGACGCGGTCGAAGCGCTACTCGAGGCCGGACTCGACGCCGAGGCGATCGTCGACGTTCGACTGCGAGATCTCGAGTACGTCGACGAAGCTGATTCCGTCTCGATCTACGTCCGCGACAGCTCCTTTGCCGTCACCGTTCCGGAAGCGCCGCTCGAGCGCTACCTGGAGAAGGCCCGCGAAATCGGCCTCGTCTCGGCCCCGGCCGACCGCCTGTTTCGAACGCCGGAGGGCGAGCCGATCGATCCCGACTCGTTCGATCTCGTCCACCGACGTGGCCGCCTCGCACAGGTCAACATGTCGAGTCAGGCGGCATCTGTGACGGCCTTCGGGAGGCACGAGAGGGCCGGCTCGAGTGAAGCGCGGACGACTGACGGGACGGCGGTGGAGCCGGAGGGTATCGGGATCGACCACCTTCGTCGTGTTCCGATTTGTCGTCGCCATGGCCCTCCCTTTCGCCCTTGAGCCGTGCGATCCGGCGCTTTCACGGCCCCTTCAAGAGCGTGGTGCCGGCGTCGATAGTACGTCGCCGTCAGCGGCGGCAGGACCGTCCCGCTGGCGTCGCCAGGACCACGGCGACGAACGCGGCTGCCAGCCCGAACGCGGCGTTGCCCGCCGCGGCGAGGACGTACCGCCGGAGCGTGGCGTTCCGACCGCCTGCCGTGACGGTGAACGGATCGCCGCCCGATTCCGGATAACGGGCTCGTCGCCCCTCTCGGGAGCGGGGGCAGCCGATCCGAGGACGTATACCTCGGTACGGGCTCGAGTCGCTCCTCCCGGATGTAGACTTCCTGTTTCTGCTCGATCGCTTCCGGCACCATCTCCGTGACACGCTCGGGACCTCCTGACCGAGTATCTGGTAGACGTCCTCGTCGAACGTCGCCGGGCACTCGATCCCCGGAACCTGCATCCGCTCCCACGTGTCGGTCGGCTCGCCCGATCCGTCCCGTTCGACCGGCTGGACGAGCGCGCAGTGCCGGTCGCACCGTCGAGGCGGAACGGAACGGCCTCGGCACCCTTCCGCTTCGGTGCGAGGTCTGAGGCCGTCCCTGAACGTGTCCCGGGAGACGCGATAAGCGTAGGCGACATGGGGTTCCGGTGACCGGTGCTTCCAGCATCCCCTGATCGGCGGAGGGACGAGCGACGCCGGTCGCTGCGACGACGCCCGCCGGACGCGTCTCGAGGGCTGTCATGTCTGTCCGGGCCGCTCGAAGGGCTGTTCGAGCGTGTCGAGCAGTCCACTGCAGCGACACGCCGGCGACGCCGACTGCGACGATGACGACGCCGACCCGGAGTGCTAGATCGAGAAGCGCCATCGATCAACGGAGCCGCGGTGTCGTCGAACTGCGCGACCAGCGATCGCAACCGACCGATATTCGGGTTCATAGATCCTTTTCCGACAGAGGAGAGTGACGCATTTTAAACACTTCCGTTCCGTCTTCGTCGCCGACGGGACGCGTACGTCGTCGGTCGACTCGAGAGCCTCGAGCGCACCCGCCCCGTCGTCGCGGAGACGACGCTCGCGAATTGCGCGTTACTTCTCGACCTCGAGTAGCGCCACCCGCTCGCGAACCAGCGCCGACAGCGGCGCGTCGGTGGCCTCGCGTTCGGCGTCAGGAACGTCGAAAAAGTCACACAGCGTTTCGACGTCTTGTGTCTCGAGCGTCGGCTCGCGGTCGACGAACGCGTCCAGCGTTTCGACTGCCTCGAGCGCTGCCGCCTCGTCCTCGTCTGAATCGCCGTCGACGAGCACACCGCCCGAGTCTCGCCGTCGTCGACACCCATCGCGAGCGCACGATCGATCTGTCGACGGCCGGCGGCGTACAGCAAAATTTCGACGGCGCGGTCACGAGCGACGTTCTCACCGCGGTCGATCGCGCGATCCGCGAATTCGACGGCTTGCTCGAGATGCCGGCGGCCGGCGACGTAGCGGGCGTCGAACGCCTGCATCGTCACGTCATGGCGGTCGCCGAGATCGCCGAGTTCGGCGACGAACGAATCGATATCGTCGACCTCGAGTCGGCATTCGAGCAGCTTCATTCGAATCACCCAGTCTCGACTGGCTGTCGTCTGCTCCGTTTGTTGCTGTCGCGTCGTCGGTCCCGTCGCCGTCGCTCGAGGTGGCTATCACGCCGCCGTCGCCCGACCTTGCTGAGTCCGGCTCGACGCCGTCCATCGAGGGATCCTCGCGACCGGCGCTCTCGAGGATGTTCTCGGCTGTCTTCTCGCCTTGAGTGCGCCAAGAACGACGCCTTTGTCGGCCGTTCGCAGGTCGGCAGGCTCCTCGATCCCCGCTTCGTAGAGCCGGCGAGCGCGCTTGCGGCCGACGCCGCCGACCGAGACGAGCTCGAGGAGGTCTTCGCCGACGCCGTGTTCGACGCGGGCGCGGGCTTCCCGTACGGCGACGGTCCACTCGCTGTCGATTTCGGCGGCCAGCGACTCGGCCGCGCCGAGCAGCCACTCGGCAGTGTCGACTTTGCCACGCAGGTCGCCCGGCCCGATCTTGTATCGGTCTGTCAGCCGTTCTTCGTCGGTTTCGTCGGCCCAGTCCTCGAGCAGCTTACCCGTCTTGAGCGCGGCCAGCCAGTCTTCGAAGCGCTCCTCCTCGAACTCGCTTGGCGTGTCGCCCAGCAGTTCGGCCTCGCGCTCGTAGAAGAGTTCGCCGAACTTCTCGTCCTCGCCCGACCGCAGATAGAGTTCGTACATATCGGGCGTGCGCGAGACGAGCTGGTAGAGGCCGAGTGCGGTCGGCCGTTCGTCCGCACGCTCTAACCCGTGGACGATCTCGGCGGCGCTCATCGGATCGAGGTAGAGCCGCGAGACGGTGTGACCGAGGCTGGTCGCCTCGAGCGTCTCCTCGCGGCCGTCATCGTCGGCGAGATCAGCAGCCGATGTGAACGCACTGCCATCCGCAGTGCTGGAATCGTCGCTACTGTCGCGCTCGATGAAGTCGTTCGACTCGAGGTACTGCAAGACCGTGTCGGTCACCGTCTCGAGACGGCCGGCTTCGGTCGACTGGCTGGCGTAGAGGTGGCTTCGAGGAACTCGAGGAGGCCCGCTCGCGTGCGGGCGAAGCCGGATGCGATCGTTGCGAGCACGTGCGTTCGCAGGGCGGGTTCGGCCGCCAGTTTCGAGCGGACCGGTTCGGGATCGGCCCAGATATAGCGGTCGAACAGCTCCTGACTCTCGTCGTGGCTTTTGGCCAGCAGGACGGCCTCGCCGTAGGGGTCGAGCCCCGGGCGACCAGCCCGGCCCATCATCTGGTGGACCTCGAGGACATCCAGGGGTGCCATCCCGCCGGCGCTGGAATCGAAGCGCCGCCAGTCGCGGACGATCACGCGGCGTGCGGGCGTGTTGACGCCCGCGGCCAGCGTCGGCGTCGCCGAGATTACCTTCAACAGGCGGTCGCGGAAGGCATCCTCGACGAGGCTCCGCTGGGTGCTCGAGAGACCGGCGTGGTGAAACGCCGCGCCCCGTTCGACGCAGTCGGCTAAGTCCCTGCTCGTCTCGGTGTCGCTGTCGTCGCGGATGTCGGCGGCCAGTTCTGCGAGCGCGGCTTCTTCCTCGGCAGTCAGTTCCGTTCTCGAGACACCTCCCAACCGTTTCGCGGCGGCTTCTGCGTTTCGTCGGGAGTTGACGAACACGAGCGAGGACCCATCCTCCTGTAAAATGTCGCGAACGAGCGCGGCCTCCTGCTTTTCCGATCCCTCGACGGGCACCTCCCGTGTCGACCCATCGTCGAAGTTCAACGCGTTCCCGTAGTGGACGCCCATCTGGAGGTCGATCGGCCGCCAGTCGGTGTCGACGAGTGCGGCGTCGAGCCAGTCGGCGATCTCGTCGGCGTTGCCGACCGTCGCCGAGAGTGCGACGGTCTGCAGTCCGGGGTTGAGCTGGCGGAGTTTCGCCAGCGTCACCTCGAGCGTCGGCCCCCGATTCCGATCATCGATGAGGTGGACCTCGTCGGAAACGACGCAGGTGAGCTCGGAGAGCCACTCTGCGCCGTTCCGGACGAGCGAGTCGACTTTCTCGCTGGTTGCGACGACGATGTCTTTCGTTGCGAGCCAGTCGCTGGTCGACTCGTAGTTGCCCGTGGTCACGCCGACGGTCACGCCAAAGCGCTCGTAGGCCTCGAACTCGGCCTTTTTCTCGCTGGCGAGCGCTCGCAGCGGGACGATGTACAGTGCTTTCCCGCCGCGTTCGATCGCCGACAGCATCGCGAGGGCGGCGATCATCGTCTTCCCGCTGGCGGTCGGGACGGCGGCGACGAGGTTTTCGCCATCGGTCGCGCCGGCGTCGACCGCCTCGGCTTGTGGCGGGTAGAGCTCCTCGATGCCCTCGCTGTGGAAGTGGTCGATGGCACCGGGTGGGAGCCCCGACAGCTCCTCGAAATTCATTGTCCGTCCTTGGCCCCGTTTGCGGTTTAAAGTATCGTCTTTCGGACTCCGTCGGTCGGAGCCACTATGTGTTCTCGAGCGCGGTGCGTCAGTTCACTGGCCAGCACTGCGGTCGGTCAGGACGCCCACACAGACGACCGCTGTCGTGACGTGCATCAGCCCGAGGATCGCGCCAGCGAAGAGGCTCCCACCGGGTTGATTGGGGATGACCGTGAAATCCGGCACGAGCGAGAGCACGAGGACGATCGCTGCGACGATGAGAAACAGTCGATCAGGGCTGGCACTGAATCGCGCGAGCAGCCCGTACGTGACGGTCGCACCGATGACGCCAAGAGTTGTAAAGAACGTTACTGGTCCGTAATTCAGTGCTTCCAGTTGTGGTGCGATACCGCCGGCGTTGGCCACGAACACGATGAGCAAGTTGATGCCCAACGATACTGCAAGCGCGACTACCCCCGCTCGTGTCAGGTCGCTGATCGTGAGTGATCGTGCCGACGACGACATGCCTGTTTCGGTGCCCATGATTGTCCCTCCGCCGCCACTGATGAAAAGCGTTTGTCAGAAATTCCTTTTATATCCGGATCGGTGACTGATTATCTAGTTGGGTATCGATGCATCCGCGACCCGCCCTGGGGCGAGAGCGGGGTCGACGGCGATAGACCGATGGGACCGGCACCCGAAGCCCACCCCATGGCCGATCCCGACTGCGTCCTCGTCCCCACACTCGGCCGACCACGAGAGGACGAGGCGCTCCCGTATGCCCTCGAGACGTTCCCAGACGCCGAGATCACGCTGCTGGCGGTCGTGACGCCGCTCGACGCGCCGCTTAGCGAAGGCGGGGTCTTGGAGCGCGACGAGCAGCGGATGGCACAGACGCGAGCCAGCGCCGAGGAATTGCTCGCGTCGATCGCAGATCCAGACGCAAGAGACCGCGTTCGGATCGAACTCGGCGAGGGGCGACCCGGCACTGTCGTTCCCCGGTACGCGTCGGAAGCGGGGATCGACCACGTCGTGATGGCCGGCGATAGAACCCGATCGAACGGGTTCATTAGGCGATTTCTCGGTCGCGATATCGCCACCACGGTCGTCGAACGGACGACGCAGCCGGTGACAGTCCTCGAGTGACCTCGAGAGAATCAGCCGCCTATTATCGTCACGAACAGCCGGTACAGACCGTAGCTGACGACGACCGAACTCCCGAGCGTCAGTAGCCAGAAGGTGATCGTGACGCCGATCTTGCGCCGCGAGACGCCGGCCGAGCCGCCGGCCAGTCCGCCGCCGATGACCCCCGAGAGGATGATGTTGTTCAGCGAGATCGGGATGCCGAGTGCGATCGCCAGCTGGGCAATGATGAATCCCGGGACCAGCGCCGCGATCGATCGCCGTACGCCGAGCTGGGCGTACTCTCTGGATGTGGCCTGTAACAGCCGTGGTGCACCCATCCAGGCCCCCGCGAGGATGCCGACCGCCCCGATCGCGAGCAACAGGAACCCCGGCAGGCCGAGTTCGGTTCGAAAGAGGTTCTCGAGCGGGCCGGTCGCGAGTCCGACCTGTGAGCCGCCAGAGGAGAACGCGACGATGCCACCGAGAACCAGTAGGAACGAGCGGATCCCGCTTTCGACTGACTCGCGGACCTGCCGTCGCACCCAGGCGAACGCGAGCAGTCCAACGGCGATCGTCACGAGGACGGTCCCGAGATCGATGCCGGCGGCGAGCGTCGGGCCGCCGCCGAACAGCCGGGCGACGAAGCCCGCGAGCGTGCCCTGCTCGGCGGTCGGATCGGGAATCACACCGAGGCGGACGTTGGCGACGATCGCGCCGACGATACCGGCCAACAGCGGGACGCCGACCGTCTCGGGGACGTCGTCACGTCGCAGGATCGTCGCCGTCGCGTAGGCGAGCCCGCCCGACATGATCGGGACCAGTAGCCAGAAGATGCCGAGCCGGCGGTAGGTCGCCATCGCCGGGTCGCCGCCAAGCGAGAGGCCGACTCCGACCATCGCGCCCGTCGTCGCGAACGCCGCGGGGATCGGATACCGCGTGTAGATGCCGATCGACATGAAGCCAGCCGCGGTCAGCAGTCCTGCGGTGGCCGCAAGCGGCGTGATCGTCACGCCGTTGATGAGGTCCGCACCGATCGTCTCGGAGATGCTTCCACCTTGCATGAGCGCTCCCGCGGCCGCGAGCAGTCCGATGACGAACGCCGCTTGCATCGTCGAAATCGCGTTCGCACCGATCGCGGGGGCAAAGGGTGGCGAGTTGCTGTTCGCACCGAGCACCCACGCCATGAACAGACAAGTGAGAACGGCGATTCCGACGAGGGCAGTGAAGGAGAATGCGACCATTTCGGCTTGTCTCTCGTTCGGTGACCGGCCGCAAAAGCGTTGCCTCGAGCGAACCGACGACCGCTACCGATTTACCGCAACCGTGCCAATCACCGCCCATGAAGATCGAATACGACGAGAACACCTGTATTGGGATGTTCCAGTGTGTCGCCGAATGGGACGCCTTCGAGGAGGACAAATCGAAGGGCAAGGCCGTCCTCGAGGACAGCGAGGAGGTCGAGGACGGCGTTTTCGTCCGCGAGGTACCCGAAGACGCAGAACTCGATGCGAAGTTCGCCGCCCGGACCTGTCCCGTCGACGCGATCACAGTCTACGACGACGACGGCGAGCAGCTGATCCCCTGACGATAAGCAAAAACTGTTCCGTGCCGACCGTCGATTACGCGATCTTGTCGTACTGTTCGGAGAGCTTCTCGGCGGCCTCGCCGAGCTGGTTTCGCTCGAACTCGGTGAGTTCCCACTCGACGATCTCTTCGACGCCGTCGGAGCCGAGTTTGACCGGGACGCCGAAGGCGGTGTCCTCGTGGCCGAACTCGCCCTCGAGTTTGACGCTGCCGGGCACCACTGCGCCCGTATCGCGGAGGATGGCCTCGACCATGTGGCCGACGCCGGTCGCCGGGCCCCACTCCGTCGCGCCTTTCTTCTCGATGACGTTCATCGCCGAGGTCTGGAGTTCGGAGAGGAGTTCTTCCTTTTCGTCCTCGTCGAACTCGGGGTCCTGGCCGTTGACTCGCACTTTGGAGAAGACGGGGACCTGCGCATCGCCGTGTTCGCCCAGGATGGTCGCATCGACGTTCTGGACGGGGGCGTCGAAGCGCTCGGAAATCACGTATCGGAAGCGCGCGGAGTCGAGGCGACCGCCGAAGCCGATTACTTTCTCGCGGGCGCGGTCGCCCGTCTCGTAGAGGTGCCGGTTGAGGAGGTCGACGGGGTTCGACGTGGTGACGGTGATGAAGTCGTCGTTGTGCTCGGCCAGCGAGGAGCCGATGTCCTCCATGATTGGTGCGTTGTCGCCGGCCAGATCGATCCGGGTTTGACCGGGCTGGCGCGGGATGCCGGCCGTGATGACGACGACATCCGATCCAGCGGTGTCCTCGTAGCCACCCTGTCGGATCGTCGTGTTCGAGTCGTAGGCCACGCCATGGTTGGCGTCGGCGGCCTGTCCGACCGTATCGTCTTCCTTGTCCGGAATGTCGACGAACACGAGCTCGTCCGCAACGTCCCGAAGCGCGATGTTGTAGCCCGCAGCGGCCCCGACGGTGCCAGCCGCGCCGACCACACTAACTTTCGTCATACCACGTAATGCTTCCCCATCCCACACGTTAAATCCGTCGGAATTTCCAGCCTCACACAAGTTTGATGATATGAGAGTTCGACGACTGTCGTTCCTTTTCCTTTCCTCAAGACCGAACCGATCATGGCCGATGCCTGCGCCCGTTCGACTATGCGCGTCAGCGTCATCGGCGGCGGAACGATCACCGACGAACAATCGGCTCGCGCCGAGGCGGTGGGCCGCGAACTCGCCGCGCGCGGCCACACAGTCGTCTGTGGCGGTCGCGGCGGCACCATGGAGGCGGTCTGTCGTGGCGCAAAAGCCGAGGGCGGAACGACGATCGGCATCCTGCCGAGCGAGCGCCGGGCACAGGCCAACGACTACGTCGATATCCCGATCGCCACGGGACTGGGTCACGCCAGAAACGCGCTCGTCCCGTTGAACGGTGACGCCGTGATCGCGCTCGCTGGCGGCGTCGGAACCCTCTCCGAACTCGGCTTCGCTGGCATCTACGACCGACTCGTCGTCGGACTTGCGGCCCACGACGTCGCCGACGCCGGCGTCGACCTCGAGCCTGTCGACACTCCCGAAGCGGCTGTCGACGCCGTCGAAGCCGCACTTGAGGCGTAATCGACCCTGTCACGGCCCTGGAATCTCGCTGTCGCAGCTTTTTCGACGCTCCGACACCTCTAGCTGGACATGAGCGACTTCGACAAGGAAGCAGAGCGCGAGAAACTCCGTGAGAAGTACGAACGCGACAAAGAAGAGCGCAAGGCCACCCAGCGAATGAGCGATCTGTTACTCAAGGGTGCGACGATGACCAACACTCACTGTGGGACCTGTGGCGACCCGCTGTTCCAGATGGACGGCACTACGTTCTGTCCCAGCTGCCATGGCAATCCCGACGCCGTCGAGGGAACCGACCTCGAGGCCCAACCGGCCGACGAACAGTCGTCCACGGATCGATCTGAGTCGGACCAGTCCGCCGCGGACGAACCCACCCCTGCTGCATCGTCCGAGCCGACGGCCGCAGCTACGTCGGACGCGAACAGCCAGCACGAATCTTCGGTCACAACGTCATCCCGGGATGAGCGCCAGCCCACACCCCAGGCCAATGTCGAGTCGTCCCAGGCCGATGTCTCGAACCGGACCGCCGACGGTCGAGCGAGTGAGCCGAGTGCACCGGCTCGCTCCCCTGCGCCAACCCAGCGTCCGCAACCGGCCGATGGCGACCTCGAGGCCGCACACGACGCGCTCGTCCGCACGCTCGAGAAGTTCGCCACGGAGGCGGCCGCGACCGACGACCCACGATACGCGCGGGAATGTCTTGAGGCGGCGCGCGAGGCCGGCGAGACGCTCTCCACTTTGCGCTAACGGCGCTCGAGCCGGTCGTAC
Organism: Haloterrigena sp. H1; assembly: GCF_005938085.1. Lineage (GTDB taxonomy): Archaea > Halobacteriota > Halobacteria > Halobacteriales > Natrialbaceae > Natrinema. Next base: position 38,767 of record NZ_SMZK01000005.1, on the reverse strand, counting down.
TGCTTCCTGGACGGTCTCTCCTGTGAGTGGATGCGTGTCGCTTCGTCGATCCGTACGCGACTCTCTACACTCAATATGACAGATATAAACTACATCACTAGATATATATTTGATAGTATGGTGTGCCATAACATCGCTCGAACGTGGGCCAGATCGACCGCTGTGTCGGTCGTGCGCCGGGTAGCCACCGATTCCGCCCTCCACGCTACCGGCCCGCGGTCGCTCACCGACCCACGGTGAGAGGAGACCCTACCGATGGCACTTGGATTCGTCGTATCACTCACGGTACTCGTCGTTTGTGTCGGCCTGCTCGGGACCTGTGCGATCTGTCTCGACCGAACCGCTCTGAAACGGACGGCGGCCGACTACGATCGTCGGCTCACCGAAATCTCGCCGTATCTCGGCGTCGCGGGGGTATTCTTCCTCGCAAAACGAGCAACCCACGGTCATAGTCTACGGATCTCGCGCGCGCTCGACTGGGATCTCACCGCGGAGATCTACGCTCTCGAAGGGGAGTTCGTCGCGGTCCTCCAGGACGTCGTTCCCCGCCCAGTTACGCTCGAGTTCTTCTCGGCGATGTACATGTTCGGCTTTCCCTTCCTGCTGGTGACCGCCCCCATCCTCTATTTCCTGTTGCCGTCCCAGCGCCACCTCAAGGAACTCCTTCTGGCATACGTGTTCAACTACCTGATCGGCTCGCTCTGTTATACGCTCTTTATCGTCTACGGGCCGCGCAATCACCTCTCGTCCGTCGACGGACTGATGTACTCGTTTTACCCGCAGACACAGGAGGTCACCGCGGCAGTGTCGGCGAACACGAACGTGTTCCCCTCGCTCCATACGTCGCTGGCGGTCGTTGTCATGCTGTTCGCTTGGCGGTCACGACGGGAGTACCCGCGCTGGTTCGGGATCGCGTCGTTCGTGACGATCTGTGTCGTTTTCTCGACGATGTACCTCGGCATCCACTGGCTGATCGACGTCATCGCGGGCATTCTTCTCGCCGTTGGGAGCGTCATCGGTGCTGAACGGATCGTCACCCGTGCGGAGGGAGCGGCCGGTTCGGTTCCCCCCGGCGAGGATGGCATCGCGTCCGACGCGAGCGACTGATCGCTGTTTCCCGACTGCCTTACCCAGTATAGTCGCTGCCGATCACTTCTCGAATTCGCTCGGCGGTCACCTGTCCAACGCCGTCGGCTGCCTGTAACTCGTCTTCGGTCGCGATCATCACGCTTTCGACCGTCCCGAACTCCTCGAGGAGAGAGCGAGCCGTGACGGGGCCGATCTCGGCGATCGAGGCGACGACGTACTCCTGTTGCTCGCTCAAGGTCTTGGTGCCTTTCTCACCGTGGACCGACACCTCTCGATCGGCGGTCGCCTGTTCGCGGCCGGCGATCACGGCGAGTAGGTCCGTCGTGTCGGCTTCGCTTTCGGTCCGCAAGACGCTCGCGCCGAAGTCGACCGCGAGACTCGAGAGCGCACCCCGAATCGCGTTCGGGTGGATGTCCCGCTGTTCGTACAACCCCTCGCCCTCAACGACAACGATCGGTCGCGAGTAGTGACGCGCCATCGCGCCGACCTGCTCGAAGACCGACCGGTCACCTCCGACAAGCGAGTCGACGAAGTCGGCGACGGACTTGCGCTCGACGACGACCCGATCCGAGAGGACGTAGTCGCCGACGTCGAGCGTCTCGAGGCTGATCTCGATCTCCTCGCGTCGCGAGAGGTCGCGGGCGATGTTGGCGTCCATCTCGCGCTGGTCGGCGATGATTTCGATGGTTTCGCCCTCGGCGTGTGGCTCGTGTGTTTCGACTTCCCCGTCCTCGTCTGCGTCCGCTTCCGTGTCGGCGAACTCCTGTAAGCCGGGCTGGTCTGCAACCCCCTCGCTTCCGGTGGAAGAATCGCCGACGGCGTCGGCGTTGCCGCCGTTTCCGTCTACTTTCACCCCGCACTCACTGTCGGTTTCGCCCTCGAAATCGGTCAGTGACTGCTGGGAGTCGTCGAGTTCGTCCTCGAGCTCGTTGGCCATCCCTTTCAGATCGCGCAGTTCGCTTTCCATCTCTTTTTCGCGCCGTCGGGAGATCCAGAAGTAGGCCTCGTCACGGGTGTCCTCGGCCATCAGGACGACGACGCGACCCTCCGACTGGCGGCCGGTTCGGCCCTTGCGCTGGATCGATCTGATCGCGGTCGGGACGGGTTCGTAGAAGAGCACGAGATCGACCTCCGGAACGTCCAGCCCCTCCTCGGCGACGGACGTCGAGACGAGCACCTCGAACTCGCCTGCGCGGAACTCGTCTAAGACCTCCTGTTGTTGTTTCTGGGTCATTCCATCTGACCCCTCCCGGTCGCCCTGTCCGACGAACCGTTTCGCGTCGAAACTCTCGCTCAAGAAGTCCGTCAGCGCCTCGGCCGTATCGCGGGACTCGGTGAAGACGATCACGCGCTCACCGCCCTCGAGCCCCAGCGTCTCGGCAAGGAGCATCCGCGCTTTGCGGTATTTGGGGTGGAGCTCGTCGAAGCTCTCGGCCTTCTGCATGGCCTCGCGAACGCGGGGATCCGAGACCATCCGCTGGCTCGCCTTCGAGGCCCCCGACGAGCGGGCCTGATTGCGCTGGCGCTCGAAGTACCGGCGCAACGCCTCCACGCTCTGGGTTTCGACCAGCGTGACCGCTTGCCGGAGTTTCATCACCTCGGCGTGGACTGACATCCCCTCGAACCCCTCGGACTGGTCGTTGTTGATCAGCTGCTGGAGTTCTGCACGCATCCGATTGAGGTCTTTCTGGGACTGATCGGGTTGGGTCGACTTCGCCACGCCCAGTTCCTTGAGTTTCTCGAGGCGATCTGTGATGACTTCGTTCAGCGCATCCCGAATCTCGAGGACGTCGTCGGGGAGGTCGATGCGCTCCCATTCGACCTCGGTCTCGTGGGTGAACTCGTCGACGTCGGCGTCTTCCTCGGTCATCACCTCGACCTCCGCGATGCCGAGGTTTTCACAGACCTCGAGGATGGCCTCCTCGTCGCCGCCGGGCGAGGCCGACATGCCAGTCACCAGCGGGTCGCGGGCGTCAGCGTGGTACCGTTCGGCGATGTAGTTGTAGGCGTAGTCGCCGGTCGCACGGTGGCACTCGTCGAAGGTGATGTGGCTTACGTCGGCAAGCGAGATGCGACTCCCGACGAGGTCGTTTTCGATCACCTGCGGCGTCGCCATCACGACCGTTGCATCGTTCCACATTGCGGCGCGGTCGTCCGGACTCACGTCACCGGTGAAGACGACGATCTCCTCGTCCGGAATCTGGAGAGCCTCCCGGTAGAAATCGGCGTGTTGCTGGACGAGGGGTTTCGTCGGCGCGAGCATCAGTGATTTGCCGCCGACCTCGTCGAGTCGACGGGCCGTGACCAGCAGGCTCACCGTCGTCTTCCCCAGACCCGTGGGGAGACAAACGAGTGTGTGGTGGTTCGCGGCCGTTCCCGCGAGTTTCAGCTGGTAGAGGCGGCGTTCCAAGAAGTCGGACTCGAGCAACGGATGCTCGATCGACGCGACGTCCTCGTCCGTCGTTGCCATTGGATGCGATTCGATGCGGGCGCTGTTAAGGATTGAGATAGCACAGTGAAAGTGATCTCGTGGCTGCAGTGGTGCCGGATGACGTATGGCCGATTAGGCTGCTGATATATACATCGAGACAGCCTACACTGTCGCATGGAAACCCGAACGGTCCGTCAACGCCTGCCTGACGTCGGGTCGATCCTCACCGCGGTCGGCTTCGTCCTGCTGGTCAACCTCGTTGGGGCGGCACCGAGCGCGATCGGATCACCCGACACGCCGTGGTTTCGCGCCCTCGAGAAACCGTGGTTCTACCCGCCGACGATCGCGTTTCCGGTCGTCTGGACTCTACTGTTTACTCTGCTCGGTGTCGCATTGTGGCTGGTCTGGCGCAGTGACGCCGACGGCCGGCGGCTCGCGCTGGGGCTGTTCGCCGCCCAGATGCTGGTCAACGTCGTCTGGACGCCGGCGTTTTTCGCGCTCGAGGCACCGCTGGCCGCGTTCGGCATCATCGTCGCCCTCTGGGTGCTCGTCGTCGGCACGATCCTCGCGTTCCGACGGGTCGACCGCCGTGGGGCAGCCTTGCTCGTGCCGTATCTCGCGTGGATTACCTTCGCGGCCGTGCTCAATTTCGAACTCTGGCGGCTGAACGCCTAGGCGGATTGGTCGCCCGCTAGCCGCTTACTGCTCCGGGAGCCACCACGTCAACGCCACCGCGACCGCCACGAGACCGGCGAGCACGAGATAGCCCTCGTCGAAATAGCCTCGATCCGCGAGCGCACCGAACAGGACCGGACTGGCCGCCCCGATGGTCATGTAGACGGTTCGCAGGAAGCCCAGCCCAGTCCCCTTCATGTCCGAGGGAAACGCTGCGGTCATGTACGGCAGCGTGATCGTCCCGTAGCCGAGGATGCTCGAGAGGAAGACGGTCCCGACGGCGATGGGCCAGAAGTCCTCGAGAAAGGGGAGCGCGACCAGCGACGCAACGACTACGCTCAGAACCGGCGGCAGTGCCGTCCGGATGCCGAACCGGTCGTAGAGCCTTCCGGTTAGCGGCTGGACGACGATGCCGGTCGCGAAAAAGGCGCTGAACAGCCCGGTCGCGACCCCCTCGGAAACCCCCTTGATCTCGATCAGGTAGGTCGGATAAAAGCCCGTAAACGCCTGCCAGACGCAGTAGGTCAGGATCTGAATCGCGGTCACGGTGACGATCTCAGGCCGGCGCAACTGCGAGCCGACGTAGCGTGCCGTCTCGAGCGAGACGCTGTCGACGGCACTGGTCGCGCTCGAGGTGCGTGCGGGAACGACGAGTCGAAGACCGACCGCGACGACGGCGAACGCCGGGACGGCCAGTCCGAAGCCGTACTGCCACGTAACGGCTGTCGCGATGCCACCAGCAGCCAGCGGCAACAGCGTATTGCCGGCCTGACCCGCCGCCATCGTGATCCCGATCGCGGTGCCGTCGTTGTCGGGGTAGATGTCGGACAGCGTCGTAAAGCGGGCGACGCCGTACAATGCCGTTCCGAAGCCGAAGGCTCCCGTCGCGAGGTAGACGACCGGCGCGGAGCCGGCGACGGCGACGAGGCCTAGCGTCACCGCCGAGATCACCGTACTCGCGACGAGGACGGTTCCCTCGCCGAACCGGTCGGCCAGCAGCCCACCGGGAAGCTGTCCCAGCGCATAACAGAGCCAGAGTGTGGTCAACAGGAGGCCAGCTGTCGTCAGATCGAGGCCGTAGGTCCGCCGGAGGAAGGGCAGCAAGACGGGATACGCGAGCCTGACGCCGATCGAGAGAAACCAGCCGGTGGCGACAGCGACGAGGATTTCGCCGCGGCCGTCCGACAGAAACGACCGCGCGTTCGACAGTCGCGTTCTCGGCTTCAGCAGTGACACAGGTCGCGTCACCGTTCGCTGGCCACGGTCTTGAGCGGCCCAGAACGGTACGGGCTTGCCGATATCATAACGTCCGTGGCTTTCGCGCTCGACCGTCGCTTGCGCCGGTGCAGTCACCGAGCGACGCCAGCCACGGTGGTTCAGCCGGAGACGGGCACTAGACCGGCACGAACTCGAGTGCCACCCACGCCAGACAGGCAGCATAAATCGGGATCGTCAGGTTGTCGTCGATGATGTAGGTCCGGATCTCGAGGGTGACGCCGTCGGCGATCGTCGCCCCGAGGGCAGCGATCAGCGCCACCGCAACCGGCAGGAATGGGATCGCGACGACTGTCGAGACGAGAAACATCGTGATGAGCACTTTCGGCGGCTTGACTCGCTGGAGGGTGTTGTCCGAGACCGTGCCGCTTATCGGATCGCCTAGCGCGAGCATCAACATCGCGGGGAGGGCGATCGCCGGCTCGAAGACGACCACGACGGCAGCCATGCTGATCAGATACAGCGCGTAGGCCCCGGGGTTGTCCTGCTCGTACTCACGGGTGAGCACGTCGTAGAGCCGCCAGTCGAGTCCCACCTGCAGTCGCAGGAACTCGAGGACGAGCGCCCCGGCCGCGAGGAGAATCAACAGGAGTTGAAACCGAGCCCACGTAAGCCCGAGCCCGAGGGCGTCGGCGAGCAGATAGAGGACGACAAGCCCCGAGCCGCTGGCGTGGACGAGTCGCCGCTTCAGTTCGTCGGCCATTATGTCGTGCCTCGTGAGAGGTGACCTTCAGTCCGTCGATCACCTCCAACCTTTTACACTGCGCTCCCTTCGGTCGCTCGGTGAAATCTCGAGAGAGCGAAGCTCTCTCGGACCTCGCGGGAGCTTCGCTCCCGCTTAGGGTTGATCAAAAGCTTCCTCCCTCCGTTTCGGCCCTTTGGGGCCTTCACATCGGTCGTCGGCCTGCTCGTTCACCCTTCGGGTTCACTCGCAGATGCAACAAAACCTGTACCGCCACCACTGGCGACAGCGTCTCCGCTACAACGATTCGAACTCGAGGTCGCCAGCCCGAATCGCCGACAGCGTCTTGGCGAGTTCGTCGACCGGGAGTCGCTTCTGGTCGGTCGTATCCCGTTCGCGGACCGTAACCGTCGTTTCTTCGTCTTCGATGGTTTCGTAGTCGACAGTCACACAGAACGGCGTGCCGACTTCGTCCTGACGGCGGTAGCGCCGGCCGATGTTGCCCGAGTCGTCGTAGGTGACCGACAGCCCCGCCTCGCGCAGGTCCTCGACGATCGCGTCGGCCTGTGTCTCAAGCTCGTCGTCGCTTTGCAGCGGGAAGACGCCGACAAAGGTTGGCGCGACTTCCGGCTCGAGCTCGAGGAAGGTGCGGTCCTCGCCGTCGACTTCGTCCTCGCGGTAGGCGTGGTGGAGGACGGTGTAGACCAGCCGGTCGACACCGAAGGAGGGTTCGACGACGTGTGGGGTGATGTGTTCGCCGGCGATCGTCTCCTCGTCGACCGAAAAGCCGGTCTTCTCGACGGGGATCTCGTGGGTCTCGCCCTCGAGTTCGAATTCGACGGTGTCGCCGTCGAACGCCTCGCGGTCGCGAGCGGCAAGGTCCTCGAGTTTGCCGACGACGGCCTGTGCGTCGCCGCCGAATTCAGGACCGAGGTAGCTCATGTCGGGATCGACGGTGGCGCGCTCGACGGTCTGTGGCTCGTCGTACTGCCGGAAGATCGTAAAGCGGTCGCCGGAGTGTTCGGCGTGTTTCGAGAGGTCGTAGTTGCCCCGATGGGCGAAGCCAGCCATCTCGATCCAGTTGCCGTCGATCTCGCTTTCGGCGTCCCAGCAGTCGCTGGCGTAGTGGGCCCGCTCGCCGGCTAAGTGCTGGCGATAGCGGAACCGGTCCATGTCGACGCCGACAGCCTCGTACCACGGCTTTGCGACGCCAAGGAAGTACGCGACCCACGGGTCCGTGATGATGTTCTCGTCGACGGCTGCGCCGATCGTCGTCTCGAAGGCCTCGCCGTCGTCTTTGTTCTGCTCGCTGGCCGGATAGAGGGTGACTTCGACGTCCTCGACGCTCGAGAGGTCCGGCTCGTCGACTTCGGGGTCGATGAAGTACTCGAGTTCGGCCTGCGTGAACTCTCGCGTTCGAATAATGGATCGCCGCGGACTGATCTCGTTGCGGTAGGCGCGGCCGATCTGGCTGACGCCGAAGGGGAGCTGGTTGCGCGCGTACTCTTTGAGGCGGGGGAACTCGACGAAGATGCCCTGGGCGGTCTCGGGGCGCAGGTAGCCGGGATCGGAGTCGCCGGGGCCGATGTTCGTCGCGAACATGAGATTGAAGTCTTCGACGGCCTGGCCCGCCAGCCCGGCACCACAGGAGGGGCAGACGAGTTCGTACTCGGCGATGACCTCCTCGACTTCGGGGATCTCGAGGCTCTCGGCGTCTTCGTACATCGTGTTGTCCTCGACGATGTGGTCGGCGCGGTGGCTCTCGCCACAGTCGGGACACTCGACGAGCATGTCGTCGAAGCCGTCGAGGTGGCCCGAGGCCTCGAAGACGGGTTCGGGCATGATCGTGGGCGCGTCGATCTCCATGTTGCCCTCCGCGACGGCGAAGCGATCGCGCCAGGCGTCCTCGACGTTGCCTTTCAGGGCCGCACCCTGTGGCCCGAAGGTGTAGAAGCCGCCGACGCCGCCGTAGGCCCCTGAGGACTGAAAGAAGTAGCCGCGTCGCTTGGCCAGTTCGACCAGTTTCTCGCTCGTGCTGTCGGTGTTGTCGTCCGTGTGCTGTTGCTCACTCATAAAGTGCCTCCAGAAGGTCGATGTCACGGACGATGCCGACGAGGTCTTCGCCCGTGACCAACGGGATCTGTTCGATGTCGTTGCTGATCATCCGCTGGGCTGCTTCCTGCACCGACGTACTGACCGAGACAGTCACTACGTCGTCGCTCATGAACTCCCGAACCGGCCCCGTCGGGAGCTCGATGTCCCGCGTGGGGAGATAGCGGCTGCCGACGGCCTTGATCCCTTCCCACGACCAGTCGTCGTCCTGATCGCCGAAGTTGTCACCGGTCGACTCCTCGCCCTCGACGATCCGGGCGACGTCGATGATGTCGACTTCCGTGAGAATCCCGCTCATCCGACCGTCGTCGTCGAGCGCTACGGTGTAGGGGACGTTCGCGTAGGATAGTCCCCGTTCGGCGACGGGCAGCGGCGCTCCCTCGTAGGTCGTGTTCACGTCCTCACTGACGTAGGACTCGACGGTGGCGTCGGTCTCCTGGTCGCCCGTCGCGATCGCGTGGATCACGTCCGTCACCGTGACGATTCCCTCGAACTCGCCGTCGACGACGGGCACGCGCCGTGCGCCCGCCTCGACCATCGTCCGGGCGACGGCCTCGAGGCTCGTGTCGGCCGTCGTCGTCGGCACGTCCTCTTCTAAGAGCATGACGAGCTGGTCCTCGTCGGGCTGTTCGATCAGCGTCTCCCGTGTGACCAGCCCGCGGTACTCGAGCCCGTCGTCGGTCGCTTTGACGACCGGCACGGACGAGAACGACTGCTCCTGGAGATACTCGAGCACGTCGGTCCGGGTACCCGGCAGATCGACGGTCACCACGTCCTCGCGAGGCGTCATCGCGTCGGCTACGTTCATATCCCCACCGTACGGCTAAAATGAGTATAAACCCAGTGTTTCACACCCAGGATTGATTCGATTTCCGATCGGTATCGCGAACGGACAGTAAGATCCGATGACTTTATATGGTGGTGGGTGTGGCTCACTATCATGGCAGTATCCCCCAACGCCATGGCGTCCGACGACACTATCGTCGGTTCGATCGATTCGACGGCCGCGAGCGATGAGTACGTCATTGCGGACATCTCTGCCGACGGTGCCTGGCTCTCCATGCAGGCCGAGGACGCACCGACGTTGCCGGCCTGGCGATAACTGGGGGTTGGAACGGGATTTTCTTCAGCGAGACCGGTCGCGACATCGATCGTGGCCAAAACCGACAGTTCAACAGTCACGGCTGGCTGCTGTGCTGTCCCGTCTATCCGTTGCTCATATTGTCGGACAGAACGACGTGACGATCGGTCGCGAATTCGCGACCGACTTCGTATTGACTTCTGTCCAACCGTATCACGCTCGAGTCGCGTTCACACCGGTAATCGTTTGGCACTCTGTAACATAGTGTTGCACATGTCGCTCGAGGGACTGTTCGATCAGCTTCCGGATCCGGGATCGCACTCGTTTCCCGACTACTCGCTGCCACGCGGCGAGCCTGTGTTGCCGATCGCGGTCACGCGGTCGGAACTGTCGACGATCCTCGAACTGTACGAGACGTTTCAGGACGTCGATCCGACGGGTCTCGATGCGAATCCGTTTCTCGAGGCGGCGACGACGTATATGCAACAGGCGTTCGGGCTGCCACAGTATCGACCGGACGAGCAGCTCCACGACGATATCGCGGCCATGCTCAATGACTTCTCGGACGACCTCGGGAGCCGATCGATGGGTGTCGTCGACGCAACGCCGGATCACCACCGGACACTGTATTTCTTCCTCGTCAGTTGTCGTGGCTATCACACTGCGCCTCACATTCGGTTCGACCCCGACGAGGCGGCGGTGGAGACGCTGTACGATGTCTACCAGCGGGTGACCGACCAGGACGTGTATCTCAAGCGGCCGTCGTCGTTGTTCGACTGATCAGACCGTCACGAGCGCCGTGGGGTCGTCTGGCTCGTGCAACTGTCGGTTGCTGTGAGAGACTGTGTCGGTCGGCGGACGCTGGAAAAAGAGAGCCGCAGCCGTGCTGGTCGGTCATCGACGCGCCCCTTCACCCAGTGAGGAAGCCACCTGGTGGAATGCGCGTCGCGGGACGCCCCTCCGCGTCAGTCGTCCGGTCTTCACCGAACGCAGGGGAGTGTGCGATCGTCCGCCGGGTCTTTGCGATTCGCTGCGTGCTTGCCGTGACGGTGGCGAGTATTTTACTCATACATGAGTAAAGAGGGACAGCAATTACATAAGTATTTTCGAGATGAACGATCGTGTTGGTTCGGCCGTGACGGCCGGCGGCCGCAATATCGGCAGGTACAGCTGGTAGTCGTCGGCGCTGCCGCTGGTGTAGGTGCGACCAGCGTCGCGAAGTCGAGCACCTGTACGTCCGCCCCGTAGCCGATCTCGTCCAGTCGGGTGGCGATCCGTTCGGCCAACTGCCGAAGCAGTCCGCTCGTTGTCCATCGGTGTCCCTTTGTATCCATCGATGGTGGGATGACATCGCCGACGCGCTCCGAAGACGCTCACAGTCCAGCGGCGATGACCTTCTGTCCGATCGTCCCCAACCGAATAACAGTTTTCTTACAGCTCTCTCGGTTTGTCTCCTCACTATTCAGTAGTCTATGGTAGTGCTATATTGTGGTATGTATTACCATAACACTCTAGCTGAAGAAGGTATCAATTTTTATGTTTCGAGGCTAAACGTCCGATGATGGCACAAGACAATCCAGTTTCGCGGCGGACAGCGCTGAAGCTGACGGGTGCGGCCGCATCGACGGCGCTCGTCGCTGGCTGTAGCGGTGGCGGCAACGGCAACGGCAACGGCAACGGCAACGGCAGTAGCGACGGCCCCACGGAGATCTCGGCCGGCACGACGATCGATCTCAATGGGCTGACGGCCGGCTGGGAAGGCATCTCTCCCTCCTCGATCGAAGGCGCGACGAACCCGACGCTCGTCCTCACGGAAGGAGAAACGTACGAGATTGGCTGGTCAACCGGTGACGGCGCCCAGCACAACATCGAAATCCGTGACGACAGCGGCGCGGTCGTCAACGACCTCGCGACGGAGGGCACCGCCTCCGAAGAACCCGAAGGTCAGCTCCTCGAGTTCACGGCCAGCAGCGACATGACCACGTACATCTGTAAGTTCCACACGACGACGATGGTCGGCGAGCTGCAGGTCGAAAGTGGCAGCGGTGGCGGCAACGAATCCAGCGAGTAACTCCACAACCAGTTGGGTTACGACACCGAATTCGAACTCTAACGGACATCGAATTCGTCGCTGTTCGTTCCGTTTCTCTCGTATTTTTCCGCCAACACTGGATGACCGCCGATAGCGAATGCGGTCGCGGCTCTTCTCCCCCATTTAATACAGGAATAAACACGTTCAAATTTTCGCCACCAACTACAGAATACGACTGGTTCCGATCAGCGGACCCGTCAAACGGTGTTGCGGAACGGATTTCACTGCCTCGAGTGCGGTTCCCCTCTGAGAGAGCGCAATCCGCGATGATACGGCCAGCAGTGAGCTGGTGACGTCCCGCTGTGAACCCCACTGCAGATGGAAGACAAGGGCGCGCGGCCGAATATATTTACATATCAACCTATCAGGAAGACTTATACTATCAGCGAGGAAGTGATCGAACATGTCTGATGAGAAGAATTCCCGCACCCGTCGAACAGTACTTCAACTCGCTGGCGTCGCGATTGCAGGAGGGTCACTCGCGGGCTGTCTGGACGATAGTACCAGTAACAACGCGGCTGCGTCACCGACCGATGACTCAGACGGCAACAGCACCGATGCCAGTAACGGTGCGGACGCAGCCGATGGTGACGCTGCTGAGGACAGCAGTGATGGCGAGAGTGCTGAGGCGGCGCAGGGTATCGCAATCGATCCCGGCACGACGTTCGAGTTCGACGGACAGACGACTGGCTGGGAAGGCATCGCACCTTCCTCGATCGAAGGGACGACGAACCCGACGCTCGTCCTCCAAGAAGGAGAAACGTACGAGCTGGGCTGGACGGTCGGTGACGGTGCCTACCACAACATCGAAATCCGTAACGCAGACGGCGAGGTCGTCAACGACCTCGCGACGGAGAGAGCCGTTGAGCCCGACCACCAGCGGCTCGAGTTCGAGGTCAGCAGCGAGATGACCACGTACACCTGTCAGTTCCACACGACGACGATGGTCGGCGAAATCGTGGTCGTGGACAGTGACGGGACGGTGGTAGAGTCGGATACAGCCACTGACGACGACACGGAGGAGACCACGGATACTGCCGGGGAGCAAATCGAACTCGAGCCCGGAGCGGACATCCGGTTCAGCGGCCAGACGGCTCACTGGGAGGGACTCGCGCCGTCCGCACTCGAGGGCGTCGAAAATCCAACACTCGTGCTGCAGGAAGGCGAGCGATACTCGATCGGCTGGACTGAGGGCGACGGTGCTGCGCACAACCTACAGATCCGCAACGACAGCGACGAGGTCGTCGACGACCTCACGACGGGCGATCCCGTCACGGATCCTGGCGAGCAACAGCTCCTCGAATTTACCGCCAGGAGTGAGATGACTACGTACGCCTGTCACCCACACGAGATCACGATGATCGGTTCCATTCAGGTCGAATAACGGCCGGCGATTCGAAACCGAACGCTCGAGCGCAGATTACAACCCGGCGACGTCCTCGATCGCGTCGGTGAGTTCCTTGATGCTCTCGAGGTCGTGTTCGCCCATGTGGCCGATGCGGAACGTCTTCTCGCCGAGCTGTGAGCCGTAGCCGTTCGAGAAGACGAAGTCGTACTCTTCGCTGACGGTCTCGATGGTTTCCGCGACATCGATGCCCTGCGTGTTCTCGATACAGCTCACCGTCTGGGACTCGTAGCCCTCTTCGGGGAACATATCGAAGTGTTCGCGGGCCCACTCGCGGGTGTATTCGGCCATCTCGCGGTGACGCTCGTCGCGGGCCTCGTGGCCCTCCTCGAGCATGTGTTTCATCTGCTTGCGGTAGGCCAGCATGATCGGGATCGCGGGCGTGGAGTGGGTCTGGCCTTTGCGCTCGTAGTAGTCGATCGTGCGCTGGAAGCCGCCGTACCACGACGCCGAATCTTTCTCGAGTTCGCGCTCGTAGGCGTCGTCGCTGACGACACAAATCGCCAGGCCCGGCGGCATGGCGAAGGCCTTCTGTGAGGAAGCGAAGATCACGTCGATGTTGTGCTCGTCGATGTCGACGTAGTCGCCACCCAGCGAGGAGACGGCGTCGACGACGAAGTAGGTATCAGGGTATTCGGCGACCACGTCGCCGATCTCCTCGATTGGGTTGCGTACGCCCGTCGAACTCTCGTTCATGACGGTCGCGACCACGTCGTAGTCGGTATCGCTTTCCTCGAGTTCCGCGCGGATGTCCTCGGGCTTGATGGCCTGGCCCCATTCGTACTCGAGGCGGTCGACGTTTTTGCCCAGTCGCTCGGCGACGTTGGCGTGGCGCTCACTGAAGCTGCCACAGGTCGGGACGAGGATGTTCTCGTCGACGAGGTTGAGCGTCGACGCCTCCCAGAACTCCGTGCCCGAACCCGTGAGGATGACGACCTCGTTGTCGGTGCCGAGGAACTCCTTCGTGTCCTCGACGATGGTCGTATAGAGGTCGGTCATCCGGTCCATGCGGTGGCCGAACATCGGCTCGCACATCGACTCGATGACGTCGTCGCGTACTTCAGTCGGCCCCGGGATATACAGCGTTTTGTCGGGATAGTCGTCTTTGTATTCCTGTTTCTTGGTCACGGAAACCACCTAAGTACGCTCCACTGGGTCACGAGGTGGTATGGTACTTTTGATACCGCACCGGAACCGGGTTGCGTGGTCGAACTCTCGCAACTGCGTTCGTCCCGGACGAAGCACTGCAAAACGAGCGTCGATTACTGAATGTGACCTTCGCGACGGAGCTGGTCGGCTTCGCTCTTTTCGTAGCGCCAGGTGATGTCGGCCTTTTCGTCCTGCCAGTCCCAGGGTTCGACGAGGACGACGTCGTCCTCGCGGATCCAGATGCGTTTTTGCATCTTGCCGGGAATGCGTGCGGTGCGCTCTTTCCCGTCAGCACAGCGTACTTTCACGCGATTCGCCCCGAGCATGTTCGTGACGGTCGCGAAGACCTCGTCGCCCTCGGGCATCCGGAGGTTCTTCCGACCGCCATCTCCGTCGTCGCTCATGGCCGCGGCTTCGCGTTCAAGCGGTTTAACCCTTTATTGTCTTGATCCGCCCGTCACCCGATGCGACCGTCCCAGCTCGGTGTGCCGTCTCGAGCAGGACGTGGAACCACGCTGCTTATTTCGCTTGGCTCTCGACGCGTGGATATGTTACGAAACCTCGGTGCGGTCGGCGTCGTCGGAATCGTGCTCTTGCTCGCCGGCATCGCACTCGTCGCGTACGAGAGTCTCTTGATCGCCGCGGGGATGGCCCTCATCCTCGCTGGCCTCGGACTGGTCGTCAAATCCCTGATCTCGGGGATGCTCCAGAGCTTCGGGATGTTCTGATCGCTCGAACGAGCGCGACTCGAACACCGGGTCAAGCGTTTTGCCCCTACGTCGCGTATCGACCGTATGGAATACACGCTCCAGTACTACGACCTCGTCTTGAGCGGTATCGGAGCGAGCCTCGGGCTCGGTGCGCTCATCGGTTACGCGACCGCCGTCTCGTTTTTGGCTGCGATCGTCGGCTTCGGCGTCGTCGCGATCGCGCTCATCACCCACGCGCTGTTCATCAACGGGCCGGTCGACGACACCGAGGACCTGACCGAGGAGGTCGCCCTCGAGGAGGTGCCACAGGTGTTGTCGCCGATAGAAGCCGGTCCCGAGACGTAACGGACGGCGACTCGAACCCGGTCAGACCTCGTTGTTCCCGGCGCGGTGCTCGCTGATGAGCTGGTCGACCATCGCGGCTTTCCGATCCCGTTTCCGGGCTTCGGCGCGCTCGTGCCAGTCGTCGATGACTGCTTCGACGTCGTCCTCGCGGGCGACGGCGAGTTCGTCGACTTCCTGCATGGCGACGTCGTCGGCGGGACCGACCGGGATCTCGGCGTCGAAGAGGATCTCGTCGGCGATCTCCGAGAGGCCGCCGTCTTTGAGGATCACGCGGGGCTCGAACTCGGCCACGAGCTCGGCCGTCGACCGACCCGCGCCGCTCGCGTCCCGGATGTAGACCACGTCCCCGCTGGCGATGCCGTACTGGTCGTCGGCCTCGCGGATCGCGCCCTTCGTGAACTTCTCGACGACCTTGACCGGGACCAGCCCCTCTTTCTTCGCGGAGACGTCGCTGAAGTTCGAGTGATCGAGCTTCCAGAGGGCCTTCATCCGCTCGACTTTCTTCTCGAGTTGCTCGACCGTCTCGCGGGCCTCGTCGCGCTCGCGCTCGAGCCGGTTCGCTTTCCGCTCTAAGCGGCTCACCTCGCGGTCTTTGCGGACTTCCTTGCGCTCCTGGCGGCGGGCTCCGCTGAGGCTATTTTCGAGTTCGTTGATCCGTTCGTCGCGGTCCTCGACGCGCCCTTCGAGGGTATCGACGTGTGATTTGAGGCGTTCGACCTGGCGCTCGAGGGATTTGATCCGCTTTTCTTCGGCGGTGAGTTCGCGGGGTTCGTGTTCGGTCGCGTCGTCGTCGCTGTCGCCCTCGTCGTCGCGCAGGTCCCGCAGGACGGCCTCGACGCTCTCCTCGCCGGCGACGACGCGGGCGGTGACTTCGCCGCGATCCATGCCCGGCGGGAGCTTGGCGGCGATCCGCTCGAACTGGTCTTCGTGGGCGTCGAGGGCATAGAGTGCGGCGGCCATCGCGTCGCGCTGGTGGTCGTTCTCGTACGGATGCTCGCGCGTGCGATGTTGTTTCTCGTCGATCGGCAGATCCCGCGTGGGCGTCCAGCCCGCGGCGTCGAAGCTCCGGCGGAACTTCTCGACGGTTTCGGGGATCGGCGTCACGTCGGCCGCGACGATAATCGGCCGGCCGCGCTCGACGATCCACTCGATCACTTCGGCGGTGTCGCTGGTCCGAGAACTCCAGACGTCCAGTACCTCCCCCTCGAGACCGACGATGGCGACGGCGGTCGTCGTCCCGGGATCGATCCCGACGATGACGTGATCGCGGCGTTTGACCAGCGGCCGGAATTCGATGCCGTCGCGGCGCTCGCGTTCGATCTCGACGCGAACGTCACCAGACCGGTTGCGCGAGACGGGGATATCGCTCGGTCGCGCTTCGACGGTGAAGACGGCGTTGGCGAAGCCGCCGTAGGCCTCGCGGACGTCGCGCTCGTATGCGAGGTTCGCCTCCTCGAGGGCGGACTCGACCTCGCGGGCCCGTTTCCGCACGGAGCCGTGGATGCGGCGGGTGTAGCGATCCTCGCTCCAGCCGCCGCTGCCGGTCGAGCGCCCCCGGGAGACCTTGACCTCCGTCGTGTCGGTAAAGGCCGACACTTCGTGGCCGACGTTGTGGGCGGCCAGCCGGGCCGCGGCCTCGGCTTCTTTCATCGGCTCTTTGCCGTATGGGATGCCGTGGCGTTTCGCGACGCGAGACAGCGGTTCGGGCTGTTCGGCACCCGTCACCTGGACGAGCCGCGTCTCGGCGGGCAGCGAGCCAAGAAAGTGGATCAGCTGGTCTTTGTCGGCGGCGAGTTCGTACATGTTGTCGGTCGCGACGATCGCCGGCTCCTCGTCGTCGATCAACCGCCTGAGTTTCCGGTGGGAGACGACGTCCCGGGTGACGTCGTCGCCGTCGTAAACCGCCAGTGCGTACGATGGCGCGTCACCGCGCACGTCACCGCTCTGAATGTCGACACCGAAGACGACCGCATCGAGCGCACTCGTTCGCGTACTCACAGGAGCCTCTAGGAACGAGTCAGCTATAAATCCGGCGCGGCCTCGCGTGGCTCCGTGGCGGCGGTCGTCGTGTGAGAGACAGGTCCGATCGTCGCTCAGGCGAACTCGACATCAGCGAACTCGAACCGGGCACCGCCATCGCGACCCTCGGTCGCTCGCGTCTGCCAGCCGTGGGCGCTGGCGATCTGGCTGACGATCGCCAGCCCGAACCCGGTACCGTCCGCTGAGTCCGTGTAGCCGGTCTCGAAAACCCGATCTCGCTTCGACGCGGGGATCCCGCGACCGTCGTCTTCGACGTAGAACCCGACTTCGTCGTCGAGTCGGCCGACCCGTACCGTAATCTCCGGCGTGCCGTGCTCGGTATCGTCCTGACGACCGTGCGCGACGGCGTTAGAAAAGAGGTTCTCGAAGACGTGCTCGAGACGGTCGCGGTCGCCGTCGACGCGGAACCGATCCTCGAGCCGAAGGTAAGCGTCGGGTGTGTCGATCCGCTTCCAGCAACGTTCTGCGAGGCTGTCGACGGCCAGTGGCTCGGTCTCACCGACGACGTTGCCCTGTCTGGCCAGTGTCAGCGTCGACTCGACGATCGTTTTCATCCGCTCGAGTGCGTCGTCGATCGCCTCGAGGTTCTCCTGCCCGTTCCCCTCTTGGGCGAGCTCGAGATGACCCTGGGCGACGTTCAGCGGATTCCGGAGATCGTGGGAGACGACGCCGCTGAACTCGTCGAGGCGTTCGATCTGTCGTTCGAGTTCGTGTTCGTGATGGAGGCGATCGAGAATGGTCTCGGCGTTGGCTGCGAGACTCGAGGCGATGTCGAGATCGGGCCGATCGAAGGCACCGACTGCGCGCTCGAGGACGCTGAGCACGCCGTACTCGCCGATGGGGATGTACATCGCCCCGCGGGCGTCGCCACGATCGTAGCCGTCGTCGAGGTCGCGGACATCGTCGTGATACTCCGGTTCGCCTCGCTTGTAGACGCGTGTCACCGGCGTTTCCTCGTCGATCGGGTAGTCCGGTCGCTCGCCCAGGTCGATCCCGTCGCTCTCAGCGAGGGCAACCGGCCGGAGGAGGCGTCCGCCCTCGACGATCCGGAATACGCTACTCTCGTAGCCGAAGAGGTTCGTCGCAGCGGTCGCGACGAGTTCGGCGACCGCTTCCGTCGTTTCGGCCTCCATCAACTCCCGTGTCGCCGTGCGGAGCCTCGTGACCTGTCGGTGGTGTTCCCGTCGTTCGGTCGCGTCGCGGACGACTGCTACGACGTGTGTGGTACCATCAGTGTCGATCGGGCTCAGACTGACATCGACGGGAATCGTCGATCCGTCGGCGTGGCGGCCCCTGAGCTCGAGGCCGACGCCCATCGGTCGCCGCGACGGATTTGCCAGAAACGCGTCTCGTTGGTCGACGTGTGTCTCGCGGATGTCCTTCGGCACGAGTCGCTCGACGCGGTCGCCGACGATGTCCGCGGGCTCGTAGCCGAAGAGGTCTCGAATTCGATCGTTCGCGTACGTGATCTCCCCACCCTCGTTGACGGTGATGACCGCGTCCGGCGCTGCGTTCAGCAACGCAGTCGCGGTGTACTGCGGTGACTCCGTCATTTTCCAACTCACTCATCGACTAGTTGATAAAAGTCTGACGGAAGTAGCCGTACGTGATATCGTCTCTCACAGCGGTGGAAGCGCTGATCTGTGCGCCATGCTGGAACGGATCCGCTTCGCCTTCGGGCGATCGTATCAGTATCAGTATCAGGAGCTATCGCCGCCACTGATAGTTAGTGCCGAGGTCGGATGACCGCCGGCGAGCAGTGTGTCGATCGGTTTTCCGGTCGGCCCTCGTCAGTGGGACGGTCGCTGTCGCCCGCCGGTTCGGGACCGGTTACGCGTCGCCGTCGGGATAGGAGAGCTCGAGTTTCTGCCCGTCGTCGGGGACGCACACGTTCTCGGCGTCGCCCGCGAAGACCTCGCGGGCCTGGCGTTCGTGGTCGTCGGTGTACCCGGCGTACCGCGAGGACAGATGCATCAGTGCGAGCCGGTCCACGCCGGCCCGGTTGGCGATCTCGGCAGCCTGACGGGCCGTCGAGTGGGCGGTGTCGGTCGCCCGATCGGCCATGTCGTCGGCGAAGGTCGCGTCGTGGATCAACAGATCGGGCTCGTCGGCGATGGCGATCGTCGCCTCCGCGGGGCGGGTGTCGCCGGTGTAGACGATCGACCGGCCGGGGCGGGGCTCGCCGACGACTTGCTCGGGGTCGACAGCGGTGCCGTCCTCGAGTTCGACGGACTGGCCCTCGTGAAGTTTCGAGAACTTCGGGCCGACAGGGACACCCAGTTCCTCGGCGCGTTCGCGGTCGAACCGGCCCTTACGGTCGTCTTCGACGAGCGCGTAGCCAACCGAGTTGGTGTCGTGGTCGGTGCCGAACGCGCGCACCTCGTACTCGTCGGCACGGTAGGCGACGTCGCCGCCGCCGACTTCGTTGATCCGCACGGGAAACGCCGGGCGGTTCCCGAGGGCGTTGATCAGCGACTTGAGCTGGCGACGCGTGCCCTGTGGCGTGTGAATCGCCAGCGGCTCCGTCCGATCGTTGAACGCCATCGTCTCGAGCAGTCCCGGAATCCCGAGGACGTGATCGCCGTGAAGGTGCGTGACGAACAGGTGCGAGACCGAAAAGCCGGTCCCAAAGCGCATCATCTGGCGCTGGGTTCCCTCGCCGGCATCGAACAACAGTCCCTCGCCCTCACGGGCGATGAAGACGCTGCTTGGATTCCGTTCGGTCGTCGGAATCGCCCCGGCCGTCCCCAGAAACGTCACGCACAGTGGCATCGATCCATGCTCGGCGGGCCGTAGCTAAACCGGCTTCGGATCGTGAGTGTCGCTGGGCTGTATCTCCATTCCCAGCGGCTCGAGTCGGGCGGATTCCAGCCCCTATTTCCGTGGTAGGGTCGCCCAAACGACCTGTCGGCTGTGCTTACTGGCCGGCGGATCGGGCGGGTCGTCTCTGAACGCGCGTTTCTGACGGCAGGTACCGTCGCTGAGATGTCGTGATGGCCGAGGATCGTGCCCCTGTCTTCGACTGGCTCACCGACCTGCGAACGGTCGGCGCGTTTTACGGTCGTCGAACCCGAACACCGGGACGACGACACCTCCAATGAGCTCGAGAGTGACGTTCAGCACGCTCAAGCGGATCGGCGCGATCGTGATCGCGATCGCGATCGTCATCGCAGCCGGGATCCTCGTCGGGCAGGCACCTGCCATCTTCGGCGTCGAGGAACCACCAGAGGCGTCGATCACGTTCGACGACCAGCGGGGCGACGGCACCAGCGTCACGATCCAGGAGGTGACCCTCTCGGACGGCGGCTACGTCGTCATCACCGACGGCGGTGACGTGCCACTTGCCGTCTCAGATCGGCTCGAGGCTGGCACCCACGAGAACGTGACCATCGAGCGTGAGGACGACGCGTCCCGCGAGCTCGTCGGACAGCTCACCGCGACAGTCCATCAGGATACGGCCTCCCAGGAGGGCTACGCCTACGAGACAACCGATGGCGAAGAGGACCAGCCCTATCTCGAGGACGGGTTCCCGGTCAGCGCCACCGCGACGGTGTTGAGCGGCGACAGCGCGGGTAGCAATTCGTTCGTCGTCGAATCGATCGACGCGCCGTCGTCGGCGACCACCAACGAGACGATCTCGGTGAGCGCCCGGATCCGCAATCCGACCGAGTTCCAAGCCCAACAGCCCGTCGCGGTTCGAATCGGCGGGGCCGTCTTCGCTCGTCAGATGTTCGAACTCGAGCCCGGCGAAGTCCGGAACGTGACCTTCGAGACGGAGACGAACGGCGCGCCACCTGGCAACCAGTCGATCGGCGTCTTCACCGACGACGACGGCGAACTCAGTCGGATCGACCTCGAGTTCCACACCGAGCCGAACGTCGCGGTCGACGCCGCGGGCAACGACAGCGTGACGGTCTCCGCGGCGATTCCCGAGGAGGGGGTCGTTGCACTCGAGCGCGACGGGTCGGTCGTCGGGACGAGCGAGCGACTCGAGCCCGGCGAGCACGAGAACGTCACCGTCGACGTAGACGATGACGTCTCGTTCGACGCGGACGACGAACTGACGGTGACCCTCTACGCGGGCGACCCCGGTGACGTCGAGTCGGCGTCGCCGCTCGAGTTTGAGGGCGAGCCGGTACGGACGTCGTTCACGTTCGGGGTCGTGGCCGACGAGTCCGGTGACGGCGACGAGTAACCGACCGATTCTTACCCGCCCCGATCCTAGCCGCTGGCGATGGACGCGCCGCTGTGGACCGAAACCCACGCCCCGGAGCTGGCCGAGTTGCCACAGGACGACGCTCGTGAGTACCTCGAACGGGCCGTCGCAGAGCCGATCAACCTCCTCCTGCAGGGGCCACCCGGGAGCGGGAAGACGGCCGCAGCGCGCGCACTGGCCCGCGAGGCCCACGCCGATCCGGACAACGATTTCGTCGAGATCAACGTCGCCGACTTCTTCGGGCGGACCAAAACCGAGATCAAGAACGACCCCCGGTTCGAGCACTTCCTCGTCGGCCGCTCGTCGATGTCCAAACGGGACATGATCAACCACGTCCTCAAAGAATCCGCGAGCTACGCCCCCGTCTCGGGCGGCTACACTACGATCTTGCTCGACAACGCCGAGAACGTCCGCGAGGACTTCCAGCAGGCGTT
Source organism: Haloterrigena sp. H1 (assembly GCF_005938085.1). GTDB lineage: Archaea > Halobacteriota > Halobacteria > Halobacteriales > Natrialbaceae > Natrinema. The sequence goes on along the minus strand of NZ_SMZK01000005.1, from coordinate 17,031 downwards.
GCGCCGGATCATGGAACAACACCACCGGACGACCCAGTTCATCGTCGCGACCCGCCAGCCCACCAAGCTCATCCCCCCGATCCGCTCGCGGTGTTTCCCCGTCTCCTTCCCGTCGCCGACCAGTGGGGAGATCGTGACCGTCCTCGAGCGCATCGTCGAGCGCGAGGGCGTCGACTACGACGCCGACGGCCTCGAGTTCGTCGCGGGCTACGCCGATGGCAACCTCCGGCAGGCGATCCTGGCGGCCCAGACGACCGTCGAGGACGAAGGCGAGCTCACGATGAGCGCGGCCTACGAGACGCTCGGCGATGTCGGCCTCGAAGACGAGATCGAGTCGATGCTCGACGACGCCGAGGCCGGCGCGTTCACCGACGCCCGGTCGACGCTCGACGACCTGCTCGTCGACGAGGGCCTCGACGGGACCGAGGTCGTCGAGTCGATCCTCGAGGTGGCCCGTACGCGCTATCAGGGGGCACAACTGGCGCGGGTCCACTGGCTCGCTGCCGACGTCGAGTTCGAGATGCACGAGGGGACCAGCGACCGCGTCCACGTCTCACACTTGCTGGCCGAACTGGGTCGCAACGCTGAATAGCCGACTCTCGCTTCGTGATACTGCCGGACGACACGATTCACACGGCGATCGCGTGTTCACTGACTGTTGTCCGACAGTATGATCGAAGCACCTTTCTCCGCGCTGTGGGTGAACACGCTGTATGCCAACGGTTCGTGAGACGCACATCGAGAATCGCTTTCGCGTGCAGCCAAACCATGCGAACAGCAACGGCACGCTCCACGGCGGCAACCTGATGAAGTGGCTCGACGAGCTCGCCGGCATGGCGGCGATGCGATTCGCCGGCGAGACTTGCGTCACCGCACAGGTCAACAGCCTCGCGTTCGAACGCCCGATCCAGATCGGCGACACGGCACTGGTCGAGGCCTACGTCTACGACGCGGGGAAAACGAGCGTCCACGTCGCATTACGGGCCAAACGCGAGAATCCACGAACCGGCGAGACCGAAAAGACGACCGAATCCTCGTTTACCTTCGTCGCGATCGACGAGGACGGCTCACCGGTTCAGGTTCCCGATCTCACCGTCGACACGGAGGAAGGTGAACGGCTTCGTCAGCGCGCGATCGAGGCCGACTACTGACCCTGCCCGGCGGGGTCGCCGTCGCTGTGACGATCTTCGAGCACCATCACGTATCGCGTCAGCGACCGATGCACGCGGCGTTCGAAGACTGACTCGATCTCCCAGCCGGCCGCCCGGGCCTCGCTCGCCCACGAGCGATCGGCGACGACGACCGTTCGCGAGGCTACCCGCCGAGCTTCGCTGAGCGCGCCCGCGACGAGGTCCTCGAGCCGGTGGGTATCGATCTTCGACTGGCGGCCGTAGGGGGCGTCGAAGACGACGCCGTCGACCGCGTCGTCGACCAAGGGGAGTCTGGTCGCATCGCCACGGCCGACGTGCCACGTTCCGCGGTCGCAGCCGGTCGGTGAGGGGTCGTCGCGCGCGAGGAAGTGCCGTAAGTTCGTCTGCGCGCCCTCGGCCATCTTCGCCTGCGCGTCGGTCCCGATCACGTCCGCACCGACGAGGCCGGCCTCGACGAGGACGCCGCCGGTGCCACACATCGGGTCCAGAATCGTCCGTCCTGGTTGCGCACCAGCGATGTTCGCGACGGCGCGAGCCAACAGCGGATCCATGCTGCCGGGCTGGAAGAAGGGTTTGTCCGTCGGGGCGCGCGTCCCGAAATCGCGGACGCTCTCGGCTGCGAGCCAGCCGATCGCACTGGCCGAGACCTGCTCGCCTGTGGTCCCTTCATCGCCCTCGAGCGGTTCGAGTATGCTGGCGTCTCCGCTCTCGAATGTCCCCTCAGCAAAGACGACTCGCAGACAGTGGTCGGGGTCGTCGAGATCCACCGTGAAGCCGCGATCGACCAGGATCTGTCCCAGTTCACGCTCCGCGCGCTCGGTGCTTATGCCGCTCGAGCCGTGGACGTCGGTCGCCCGCACCGCGACCGTCCCCTCTCGTTCGATCGGTGCGGTCTCGAGGACCGCGCGAGCGCTCGCGATGTCGGCGTCGCCGCGGCCGAGCAGCTCGCTGGCGCGGTGGGTATAGGCGAGCCCACGGACGCGCTCGGGAACGATCGTCTTCGCGACGGCGAGTCCTGGTGCGATTCGAGCAACGCCGGTCGCGGCGTGTGCCGCTTCACGGGCCGCGAACGCGTCGTCCTCGCCACCTAACTCGAGCAGATACACGGTCGATGGTCACTTCGGGTCGGCTATGAGCCTACCGCTTTTCGTAAACGACACCCCACTACGGCTTCGGTTTGCGTCCCGCCGTGTTGCCGTTCGTCGGCGGCTCATGGCACTCGTTTGCCATTTACTACTGGACAGCAGTCAATACGCGCCGGTCGCGAATTTGCGGCCGACTGCACGTCGGTCTGTCCGGCAGTAACTGTCTGCTTTCCGGAGAGTGTCGCTGCGTTTGATCTCCTGCACCCAAAAATCAGGGCGTTCTGGACCGGTACCGGTGTATGAACCGGATATATCAGGTGTCGGCACCAACCTTTATAAACCTTAAATACGTCTTTTTAAGCGACTAATGACGGATCCGAAGGACACTATCAACATCGAAAACGTGGTGGCGTCGACCGGTATCGGACAGGAACTCGATCTTCAGAGCGTCGCGATGGACCTCGAGGGTGCCGATTACGACCCCGAGCAGTTCCCCGGTCTCGTCTACCGAACGCAGAATCCCAAATCCGCCGCGTTGATCTTCCGGTCGGGGAAGATCGTCTGTACCGGCGCGAAAAGCACCGACGACGTCCACGAGAGCCTGCGGATCGTCTTCGACAAGCTTCGTGAACTCCAGATTCAGGTCAACGAAGACCCAGAGATCGTCGTCCAGAACATCGTCACCTCGGCCGACCTGGGCCGCAACCTCAACCTGAACGCGATCGCCATCGGGCTCGGCTTAGAGAACATCGAGTACGAACCCGAGCAGTTCCCCGGCCTCGTCTACCGACTCGACGAACCCGAAGTCGTCGCGCTGCTCTTTGGCTCGGGCAAACTCGTGATCACTGGGGGCAAAAAGCCAAAAGATGCCGAGCACGCCGTCGACAAGATCGTCTCCCGCCTCGAGGATCTGGGGCTGCTCGAGTAACGCCGTCCGCGTTCGGTTTCACTCGAGGCGACGCCACCAGCGTCAGTCCGTTCATACTGCCGGCCAACACGGTTCACACGCCGCTCGCACGCGAGCTACGACGGTCTCCACGGACTGTTGTCCGACAGTTGCAGCGACGTATCGCCGGTGACCGACTGCCGTCGGTCACGCACCCGCGACCGTCCGCTTTTACTACTTTTCAAGAGTGATGACGTACCGCCGTTCGGAACTGTCTCGAGGATCGTTCGCAGTCACTTCCGTATCGATCACCCGAATAATCGTTACTTTATCCGGATTATCGACCGTTCATTCCGGCCGCAGAGCGGCTTACTGGCCTGAATCGGGCCATAGTAAGTGAAACGACCGACTCCGTTTATCCGGTGTCTCGTCGCTGACTCTCACGTGCCCATGACGATCAACTCTGATCGATCGCTCGCCGTTTCGGATCGATTTCACCTCGGTAACGACGGCGTGATCGATCGCCGTTCGCTCCCACGCGAGACGATCGACCGTATCGTCGACAACGACCGACGGCGTGGGGTGCTTCGCTGCGTGCTCGCAGCCGACGAGCTGATTTCGGTCCAGCGGCTCGTCGCCCAACTTGCCGACGCCGAATACGATCCCACGGTCGGGACGCCGATCCACCAGCTCCGCCAGCGGATCCACGTCTCGCTGTGTCGGACGCATCTGCCGCTGCTCGAGGAACACGATATCGTTCGCTACGACCGGGCGCGAAGCCTCGTCGGGCCAGCGGTAAACGTCTCGGCGTTCGAATCCCTGCTCGAGTCCGAGTCGCTCGAGCAGTCGGTACAATAATCCGCGCCGCGCTCGCCCGTGATTACTCGACGAGACGCTCGATCTCGGTCACCAAAATGTCGCTCGCACCGGCCGCTTTGACGTCCGTGATCGTCTCGAAGACGTCCGTCTCGTTGACGACGGCGTGTACCGCGACCTTCCCGTCGCCGTCCGTTTCATCGGCGATGTCCATGACCGTCGGGCCGCCAAGACCTGGGATGACGTCGCGGACGTCGTCGAGTTCGGCTCGTGGCACGTTCATCATCAGGTAGCGCTTGCCCTCGGCGTGTTTGACCGAGGACAGCGCGGTCCTGACCTCCCCGACTTTCGGTTCATCGAGGACGTCGTCGCGGCCGAACAGCCGCACCGAACTCGAGAGGACTTCGTCGACGATGGCCAGCCGGTTCATTTTCAGCGTGGTACCGGTGCTCGTGATGTCGACGATGGCGTCGGCCATCTCGACGTGGGGGGTAAGTTCCGTCGCGCCCGAGACCTCGACAATGTCGGGTTCGACGCCGGTGTCAGCGAAGAAATCGGCGGTGATGTTCGGGAACTCGGTGGCAACGATCTTGCCAGCCAGATCGTCGACGGACGTGATGTCTCCGTCTTCGGGCGCTGCGAGGACGAGCCGACAGCGCCCGAACTCGAGGTCGAGCAACTCTGCGACGTTGTCCACGCGGGCCTCACAGACCTGGTCGAAGCCGGTGATCCCCAGATCGGCCGCGCCGTCGGCGACGTACTCCGGGATATCGGCTGCGCGGGCGAACAACACAGTGACATCGGGATCGACCGTATCGGCGTAGAGTTTCCGGTCGGCTCCGTTCTCGAGATGGAGCCCCGCCCGCTCTAAGAGATCGATCGTCGGCTCGTGCAGGCGGCCCTTGTTGGGAACGGCGATTCGCATGTGACACCGTTTGGATTGCAGTGGGGAATTGTCTTTTCATCCGGGCAAACGGTCGGCGTCGCCGACGGCGTGGACCTCGCTCGAGCCGTGGGTCGGCGGCGTCGATCCGCTGTGCCTTTCATCGACGACCACCTAGACCACCGTATGTTCGGGTCGCGAACCGCGACCGCCGTGGTCGGACTGCTGGGGAGTCTCCTCGTGAGTGCCGTCCTCTGGTGGCGGTTCGATACGGTCGCGGTCTTTCTGTTCGTTCCCTTCGTTCCGTTTCTGTTCGGTAGGTCGGGACGAAAGTCGTCGGAACCACCGGTTCGAACGTGTCCCGTCTGTGGGTTTCAGACACGTGATCCGGCGTACGAGTACTGTCCGCGCGACGGGACGGCCCTGGAGACGTCACACGCTGGCGAGTCTCCCTCAGCGTGAGTCGCGCTCGAGCGCTTCTCGGCGCTGTTCGTACTCCTCGTCGCTCATCTCGCCGCGGGCATACGCGAGGCGAAGCTCCTCGAGCGCGCGGTCGCCGTCGCCGTCCGTTCCAGTGACCGCTCGATAGAGGAGATAGCCGCCACCGACGATGGCGGCGACGAACAGCAGTTGCATCAGGACGGCGACGAGGGGCATCCAGCCGGGTACTGTTCCGCCACCCCAGGTTCCGTGGCCCCACATGCCGCCCATCATCGGCCCGAAGCCCATCATTCCGAACCCCATGAAGACCATCGGCAGCACGACGAGAGCGCCGATGACGATGAGGACGATTGTGACCAGTCGTGTATCGCGTGTGTCTGTTGCCATGTTCATTCACCGGCGACGGAGCGTCCCGTCTCCAATTAGGTGTACGGCCTCCCAAGTCAATGCAGTTCTCCCTTCAAATCCAATGCCTGTGGGAGAGTAAACTTCGATCTCTAGATCCGATCAATTCAACTATCGCGATTGAATCGCACGTCGTCACAATCAGACGTTCGAGGGGGTACGCGACGTGCTCGCGGTCCTATGCAGCGTCGTGTCCGTCTGTAGCGGCGTCTCGAGTGTGCGATGGTCGCCTCGAAACCTCCGTACTGGCGCGTCGAGATATCGATCGTCCTCACGCTGCTATCCTAACCCTACAGGGTCGATCACTTTCGAATCGGTCGTTTGAGGGGCCAACGATGCCGATTTTCGAAGGGCAATCGCAATAGCCGATCCATCCGATAGACTATGTATGGTGGTGCCACCTCTCGAAGGGGTTCTCGAGTCGCTCCGGATCGGGCTCGGATTCCTCTGGACGGCGGCCTGGGCGATCATCATGGGACTCACGATTACGAGTCTCGTCCAGGTGTACGTCTCGAAGGAACGAATGGCGCGGGTGCTCGGGGACGACGACCTCTCGAGTCTCGCGATGGCGACGGCGTTCGGCGCGGCGAGTAGCGGCTGTAGTTTCGGTGCGGTCGCCATCGGCAAGGGGCTGTTCGCGAAGGGCGCACACGTGGTGAACTTCCTCGCGTTCATGTTCGCCTCGACGAACCTCATCGTCGAACTCGGCCTGATGATCTTGATCCTGCTGGGCTGGGAGTTCCTCGTCGCGGAACTGCTCGGTGGGCTCGTCCTCATCGCGGTCATGGCGCTTATCGTCCGGCTGACGCTCCCGGAGACGCTGTTCGACGACGTTCGCACGGAACTCACCCGCCAGGACCACGATCACGGCGCCATGGTGGACCCGACCTGTGGCATGGAGGGGTCCGACGAACACACGATCGTCACCGACGGCGGTGAGACGCTGCAGTTCTGTTCTGAGGGCTGTCTGGAGACCTACCGTCAGCAGACGGCGGGCAGCGGCGCGTGGTACGACGACCTCCGCTCGTGGGGTGGTTGGTACCAACTCGGGAACCAGTACCGCAAGGAGTGGTCGATGATCTGGACGGACATCGTCGCGGGCTTTCTCATCTCGGGGTTCGTCATCGTGTTCGTCCCGCAGTGGGTCTGGAACGCGCTGTTCCTCGAGGGCGATGGGCTCCTAATCACCGCCGAAAACGCGATCATGGGCGTCACGATCGCCGTCATCAGTTTCGTCGGGAGCATGGGAAACGTCCCGTTCGCCGTCGCGCTCTGGGGCGGCGGCATCAGCTTTGCCGGCGTCATCGCGTTCGTCTACGCCGATCTCATCACCATCCCAGTGTTGAACGTCTACCGGAAGTACTACGGCTGGTCGGTCATGCTCTACATCCTCGGCGTCTTCTTCGTGACGATGGCCTTCACCGGGTTCCTCATGGAGTTGCTCTTCGACGCGCTCGGCATCGTCCCGAACTTGGCTGGCGGCGAGACGGCGACCGAGCAGACGTACTTCGCGGTCAACTACACCTTCCACCTCAACCTCGTCGCGTTCGCGCTTTCCGGCTTCCTCCTGTACGTGTATCGCCATGGACTCGGTGCACCCGGCCAGTACCGCGATCCGGTCTGTGGGATGCGAACTGATGTCGACGGCCCGAGCGCCACACACGACGGTGAGACGTACTACTTCTGTTCGACTGCCTGCAAGCGGGCGTTCGAGGATGCACCTGCCCAATTCGCGGACACCTCTCCGCGCATTTCGGATGCCGACCGGTCACACGAGAATCACTGACTCCCGCTGCGCTCCGCTGAAAAACTATCGTAGCCACTGAACGTTACTGCACACCCGATCGCACGACGACTGTGCGATCGGTGTGTAAATCGTTTCAGTTGCTACTATAGCGCTCTTCTCATACTGTCGGACAGAAGTCAATACGAAGTCGGTCGCTCTGCTGCGGCCGTCACCGGTGGAGACGGCCGCGAATCCGCGACCGATCTTCACGTCGTTCTGTCCGGCAGTATCACCGTCCCACCGAGTGGACGCTGTCTGATCGTCCGGTCGGTGACCGACTCGAGGCGGTACTTACGCTGACGCGTCGTAGCCGGCCTCGTCGACCGCGCTGACGAGGTCCTGAGTCGCCGCGTCACCTTCGACGGTCGCCTGCGCTGCGTCAAGGTCGACCTCGACCGACTGGACACCCTGAACGTTCGCGAGCGTTTCTTCGACGCTCTGTTCGCAGTGTTCACACGACATCCCCTCGACGGTGATCGTCTGGCTCATACGGCCGTGTATGGACACCCGATCTTTGTACATTTCTACTTTCGATTCCAAACCGAGCGCGACCGAAACTTTCGACCCGAAAGTAGCTGCCGCTACACTCTTTGCTATCGAGCACCACCCGTCTGTATGCGCGACCTCGACGAAACAGACATGGAGATCCTGCGGTTGCTGGCCGAGAACGCTCGCCGACCGTACAGCGAGATCGCTGAGGCGGTCGGCCTCTCCGGGCCGGCCGTCTCCGACCGCGTCGAGCGCCTCGAGGCGGCGGGCGTCATCAACGGCTTCACTGTCGATGTCGACCAGTCACAGCTTCGGGCGGGCGTTCCGGTGTTCGTGCGCGCGACCGTTCCGCCGGGCACTGTCGCCGACTGCAAGGCAGCGCTCGTCGACGCCGACGCGGTCGAACACGTGTTCGTCACCGCCGACGGTGACTGCTGGTTCTACGCGCGCGCGCAACTCCAGCGGGTCCACGAGTGGCTCGAGGGACTGTTTCCCGTCGACGGCGTCGACTACGACGTGACGCTGATCGACGACGCCGAGTGGACACCGTCGCTCGACGGGACGGCGTTCGCGCTCACCTGCGCGGAGTGTGGCAACACCGTCGACAGCGAAGGCGAGTCGACCCGCATCGACGGCGAAGTGTACCATTTCTGTTGTCAATCCTGTCGAGGCCGGTTCGAAGAGCGGTACGACCGGCTCGAGGAGGCCGCGTGATACTACTGGACAGCAGTCACGACGACGCCGGTCGCATGTGTGCGGCCGTCACTGGGGACGGCCGCGAAGTCGCGACCGGCTGCACGTCGTTCTGTCTGGCAGTATGAGTTACGACTCGAAAGAAATCACGGCTCGAAACTTTGCGTTCTAACCAGTAAAGAGGGTAAGTCACCACTCCTTAGTAGTTACTAATGAGTACCCGGACCGCACACCTGGATATTCGGGGCATGAGTTGTGCGAACTGTTCGCAGTCGATCAACAGTGCCCTGGAGTCCACAGATGGCGTACACGAGGCGAGTATCAACTTCGCTACCGACGAGGGAACCGTCGAGTACGATCCCGAGCAGGTGTCACTCGCCACGATCTACGAGACGATCGATGACGCCGGCTACCACGCCGACCGTGCCAGCCGGTCGATCGGCATTACGGACATGACCTGTGCGAACTGCGCCGAGGCCAACGAGACGGCACTCGAGTCCGTCCCCGGCGTCATCGACGTGGAGGTCAACTACGCGACCGACGAGGCCCAGGTCGAGCACAACCCCGTCGACGCCTCGCTCGAGGAGCTGTACACAGCCATCGAGAACGCTGGCTACATGCCCGTTCGCGAGGAGGAGGGCGACGATGGCGAGGGGCAGTCGGACCAGGAGCGCCGCGACGCGGCCCGACAGGCCGAGATCCGCAAGCAGCTTCGGCTGACGCTCTTCGGCGCGGTGCTATCGGCCCCGTTCCTGTTCTTCCTTGCGAATCGGTTCCTGCTCGGCGGGGAGCTGCTGCCTGAGACGGTCTTCGGCGTGACCTTCGGCTGGGTCGAGTTCCTGCTCGCGACGCCGGTCTACGTCGTGCTCGGCCGCGAGTTCCTCGCGAACTCGTACACGGCGCTCGTCAAAAACCGGACCGCCAACATGGACGTCCTGATCGCACTGGGCTCGTCGACGGCCTACATCTACAGCCTCGTCGTCCTGCTTGACCTCCTCGCGGGGAACCTCTACTTCGACACCGCCGCGATGATCCTCGTGTTCATTACGCTGGGCAACTACCTCGAGGCCCGCTCGAAGGGCCAGGCCGGCGATGCGTTGCGAAAGCTGCTCGAGATGGAGGCCGAGACGGCCACGCTGGTCGACGACGACGACGGCACCGAGCGTGAGGTGCCACTCGAGGATGTCGACGTGGGCGACCGGATGAAGGTCCGGCCGGGCGAGAAGATCCCGACCGACGGCGTCGTCGTGGACGGCCAGTCCGCGGTCGACGAGTCGATGGTGACCGGCGAGTCCGTCCCCGTCGAGAAGGAGGACGGCGACGAGGTGATCGGGTCGACGATCAACGAGAACGGCGTGCTGGTCGTCGAGGCGACGAAAGTCGGTGAGGACACGGCGCTACAGGGGATCGTCCAGACGGTCAAAGAGGCACAGGCGCGCCAGCCAGAAATTCAGAATCTCGCCGATCGCATCTCGGCGTACTTCGTCCCCGCAGTCATCCTCAACGCGACGTTCTGGGGACTGATTTGGTTCCTCTTCCCCGAGGCGCTGGCCGGCTTCGTCAGCGCGTTGCCGCTGTGGGGGCTGGTCGGCGGCGGCCCGGCGGCGCTCTCGACGTTCGAGTTCGCGATTGTCGTCTTCGCCTCCGCCGTGTTGATCGCCTGCCCCTGCGCGCTCGGGCTGGCAACGCCCGCGGCGACGATGGTCGGCTCCACCCTCGGCGCACAAAACGGCGTCCTGTTCAAGGGCGGTGACGTCTTGGAGCGCGCGAAGGACGTCGACACCGTCGTCTTCGACAAGACCGGGACGCTGACGACCGGCGAGATGACGCTGACCGACGTGGTCGCCCTCGAGGGCGATCGGGCGGCGACCGACGGTGGCGAACCGGCGACCGACGGCGGCGCAGTGGCGACTCGAGCGCCGCTCGAGGGTGACGAAGTGCTCCGCCTCGCGGCCAGCGCCGAGCGCAACAGCGAACACCCGCTCGCACAGGCGATCGTCGAGGGTGCCGAGGAACGCGGTCTCGAGCCCGCCTCCCCCGACGAGTTCGAGAACGTCCCTGGACAGGGCGTCCGGGCGACCGTCGAGGGTCGCGAGGTGCTGGTCGGGAATCGGCGGCTGCTCGAGAGCGAGGGCGTCGACCCTGCGCCTGCAGCCGACGAGATGGAACGCTTAGAGCACGAGGGCAAGACCGCGATGTTGGTCGCAGTCGATGGCGCGGTCGCGGGCGTGGTCGCGGACGCCGACACGGTCAAGGACAGTTCGGCTGACGCGGTCGCGGCTCTGCAGGAGCGCGACCTCGACGTCATGCTGATCACCGGCGACAACGAGCGGACGGCCCGCGCCGTCGCCGAACGGGTCGGGATCGACCCCGACAACGTCCGGGCGGGTGTCCTCCCCGAGGACAAGGCCGACGCGGTCGAAGACATCCAGTCCGGGGGTCGCAAGGCCATGATGGTCGGCGACGGCGTCAACGACGCGCCCGCGCTCGCGGTCGCATACGTCGGTACCGCCATCGGGTCGGGGACGGACGTGGCCATCGAGGCAGCGGACGTAACGCTGATGCGCGACGACCCGCTCGACGTGGTGAAGGCGATCCGGATCTCGCAGGCCACGCTGGACAAGATCAAGCAGAACCTCGTCTGGGCGCTTGGCTATAACACCGCGATGATCCCGCTCGCCTCGCTGGGCCTGCTCCAGCCGGTGCTCGCGGCCGGTGCGATGGCGTTGTCGTCGGTGTCGGTCCTCTCGAACAGCCTGCTGTTCCGCCGGTACACGCCCGACCACGACTACCGGCTGTTCGGGTGGCTCCGGCGTTGACGGCTCGAGCCGACTGCTTCTGCGCTGTCGATCTGCCTGCAAAATAGCGTTCGATTCGGGTGGCGAGTGAGGTGCCACCGCTGTTAGTGTCGACGGCCCACTCCGTGCGTTCTGTGACGGCTGTCGGTCGCGTTAGCCCTGCTGTGGTGTGTCCGTGGGCTGCTGTCCGCCGCTTTTTGCCTGCGTTGCTTCGGTTTCGTCTCCCGTCGTGTCGTCTTGCTGCTCACCGTCCGTCGATTCGTCAGGCTTCTGCTCGTCGATGTCGTGGATCTCGACTTCGTCGCCCGTTCCGCTCTCGCTGATCACCGGCTTGAGGACGTACTTCCCGCTCTTACCGGCTTTGTGGGGCGCGATGTCGTAGACGAAGTCGACCGACTCGTTGTTCCCGATGGTAAACGTCGTGTGCAGTTGGAGCTTGTTGCTCGGCAGCTTCACCTGCGTCTCCGTGCCGTCGGTCAGGACGCCCTCGGTGTCGCTGACGTAGATGAAGACCGTCTCGTACTCACCGGCGGGCAGTTCGAACTCGTCGATCATGGATGCATTCGCGCCTTTCAGCTCGGTGAGGTCGACGGTCGTTTCGTTGACCTCGCGCTCGATCCACTGCTCGTCGGCCGCACTGTCCTCGCTGTCGTTCTCGGCCGTCTCGTTAGTTGGCGTTTCGGTCGTCGATTCGTTGCCGGCGCTGTCCGACTCGGCCTCCGTGACGTTGCCATCGGTGACGTTACCGTCGGTCTCGTTCGTCGCGTCGGCGGTCACGTTGTCGGTCTTCTTGAACCCGACTTTCGTAATCGTCACGTTGAGGTGTTCGAAGTCGTCGATCACGCTCGGCTCGTCGCTGACGTAGAACGCGGCCGTTCCCGTCCCGCCGCTCGAGTCCGTCATCGAGCTGTCGTCAGTCGGCGCGTCGGTTCCCGGGTTGCCGCCCATCCCACCGGCACAGCCGGCGATGGCGACGAGGCTTGCCACCAATACGAGTTGGATTGTGCGTCTGTTCATATCCGAGCACAGTCACCATCTCGAGAAAAAGGGGGACGACGATTCGATCCGTTTACGACCGTTCAACAGCTTATAAACTGGATAAACGGCCCCGATTACGGGGATGACCCCATCGCCTCGAGCCGGTCGGCAAACAGCGTCTCGAGCAGCGCAGGCGTGACGAACGCCTCGACGACGGCGGCGACGACGAGCAAGAGCCAGCCCGCGAGGACGAGCAGCCCGGTCCGGTAGAGATAGCGTTTCGTGATGATTGAACTGCGGGACCCTCGAATCCGTTGGCCGACGCGGTAGAGCAGCCGGAAGCCGACGCCGGCGGCAATAAAGAGCGCGGGGAGCTCGAAGATGCCATGAGGTAACAGGCCGACGAGGATGTAGCCGACGCCGACGCTGCCGGCGATAAAGGCACCGACGTTCCCGACGATGATCCCGTTGAACACCATCGCCCAAGCCGTCAGGAGCCCGAGCGTCAGGACGCCGAGGATCGACAGCAGGAACGCCCGGCTGTTGTTGACGAGCAGGAACTGTGCCAGTTCGAGCCGGCTCCGGTCGCTGATGTCGGGAAACAGCGGCTCGCCGACCACCTCCTGGATGATCTCGAGCAAGTTGTAGCCGGCGATCATGAGCGCGATGCCGACGACGATCCCGACCGCGAACAGGCCGGCGGCGAAGCCGACGTATCGGCTGTGTTCGTCCCACGCGTCGGCGAGCGCGGCACGGGTGGATAGCCGCTGTTGGATCGGTCGCGCTCGCGCTGGGTCCGATTGTCCATAGTTTCATATTGTCGAACTGTTCCATAAACCCCGCGGCTCGGCTCGTCGCGGGTCATCGACAGGCTAAGGCCGCCCGGCGAGAACCCCAATCTAATGACGACACTTGCGATCACCGACGGACAGGTACTCCGGCCCGATCTGACGGTGACAACCGCAGACGTACTGGTCGATCAGGACACCGGCGAGATCCGCGAGATCGCCCCCGAACTGGCGGCCGACGCCGACGAGACGCTCGACGCTGCCGGTTCGCTCGTGACGCCGGGATTCGTCAACGGCCACTGTCACGTCGCGATGACGCTCCTGCGGGGGTACGCAGACGACAAACCGCTCGACGCGTGGCTTCAGGAGGACATCTGGCCTGCCGAAGGCGAGATGACCCCCGAGGACGTCCGCATCGGTGCCGAACTCGGCTTGCTCGAGCTGATCAAATCCGGAACAACTGCCGTTGCGGATATGTACTTTCACGTCCCCGAGGTCGCCGCGGCGGTCGAGAACGCCGGCGTTCGGGCGCGACTCGGTCACGGTATCGTCACCGTCGGAAAAGACGACGAGGCCGCCCGCGAGGACGCCCAGACGAGCCTCGAGATCGCCCGCGAGTACGACGGCGCGGCAGACGGTCGGATCTCGACGGCGTTCAAGCCTCACTCGCTGACGACCGTCGGCGGCGAGTATCTCGAGGAGTTCATCCCCAAGGCGCGCGAGGCAGGGATCCCGGTTCACTACCACGCCAACGAGACCGAAGCCGAAGTCACGCCGATCGTCGAGGAGCACGGACAGCGGCCGCTCGAGTACGCCGCCGAGCACGGGATGCTCGAGCCCGAGGACTTCGTCGCCCACGGCGTCCACGTCGACGACCGCGAGATCGACCTGCTCGCGGAGGCCGGGACCGCCGTGATCCACTGCCCGGCGTCGAACATGAAACTGGGAAGCGGGATGGCCCCCGTCCAGCGGATGCGAGAGGCCGGCGTCACCGTCGGGCTCGGCACCGACGGCGCGGCCTCGAACAACGACCTCTCCATGCTGGACGAGGCCCGCGACCGGCCATGCTCGGCAAACTCGCGGCCGACGACGCCAGCGCGGTGCCCGCCGAGGCCGTCGTCGAGATGGCGACTCGAGGCAGCGCCGACGCGATCGGCTTCGAGTCGGGCCGGCTCGAGGCTGGTGCGCCGGCCGATCTCGCCGTAATCGACCTCGAGCAACCTCACCTCACCCCGCCGCACGACCTCGTCAGTCACCTCGCCTACGCGGCCGCGGCGTCGGACGTCCGCCACACCGTCTGTGACGGACAGGTACTCATGCGCGACCGCGAGGTGCTGACGCTGGACGAACGGCGGTTCGTGAGCGAGCGCTCGAGGCGGCTGAGGCGCTGATCGCCCGCGCTGAAGACTGATCTCTGGGCCGCCTTCCATTCAGGCTGGTGAACGAAAACTGAACGCTCAGAAGTTGCTATAAACTCTAAAAAACTATTTTCTACTAGTTTTCTGGATCCGGAAAACACTGAGAACTGCCGGGTGGCTTTATTCATGAATGCCTGAATTTCTTGGATGAGATGAAGCAAAATCGATTGTCGTGGTGGCGTTGGCTACCGCGATGATCCTGTCTGTGGCCGCCCCGCTGGGAACAGTGTCGGCGGCAGCAGCAGCCAATACTGATGTATCGCCCGATGAGACAGACGAGCTGAACGTATCCGTCGACGACACCGTTGTGACGGTTACGTGGAACGAGAGTGCATTTGAAAACGAGACCACCAAGAACGGGACGGTCGAGGGCGCGGCTGTCAACGTGACGAGCCTCGACGAGAACGTCTCGTATGCCGCAAACGGGACGACTGACACCAACGGCACGCTCGACCTCTCTGCTCCCGAGACGACAGTCAACGTGACAGTCAACGCGTCGTCCGGAAACGCTTCGGGGACGACGGTGGCAATGCTCGAGCCGACGACCGAGACTGAATCCGAAGGGCTCGACATCTCCGTCGAACAGAACAATGACGACGTCACCGTGACGGTTACGGAGAACGACACTGCCGCTCCGAACGCGACGGTCAACGTCTCGACCGTCGACGAGAACGTGTCCTACACTGACGAGGGCACGTACACGACGGACGAGAACGGCACGGTGAGTCTGTCCGCGCCGTCGGGAACGACAGCGTCGAGGTCGCCATCACCGCGACGGCCGACAGCGAATCCGCTGAGACGACGGTGACGCTCGAGGCAGCCGAGTACGAGAACTTCGGCGCGCTCGTCTCCGCGTTCGCCGAGGAGCAAGAGGCAGAATCCGACTCTGACACGACGCGTGGCCTTCGAATCGCGAACTTTGTCGTCGAGCACAACCCGGGTAACGCACCGGACCACGCCGGTCCACCGGGCCACGCTGGCCCGCCGGGCGACGATGATGACGAAGACGAAGACGACAAACGAGGCCCACCGGAACACGCTGGTCCGCCGACTGACGACGACAGCGAGGACGTTGACGACGACGATGACGACAAACGGGGGCCACCGGAACACGCGGGCCCGCCGACTGATAGCGACGATGTGGATGACGACGACGATACCGAAGACAGCGAAGACGACGACACCGAAGACAGCGACGACGACGACACCGAAGACAGCGACAGCGACGATAGCGGCAGCGGTAGCAGCGGAAATAACGGAAACGGCGGCGGCCCACCCAGCCACGCCGGTCCGAACTGATATCGCTCTCGACCGTCGGTCGAAGGATTGACGCTGGCGTACGGTCCGTCAGCTATCGCCAGTATTGAACCACGATCGCGGCGCTCGCCACCGAACCGTGGCCACCCCGATCGATCAGGCACGTAGTAATCACGACTCACCCACCGTTTTCGCTGTTTATTTCGAACCCGCTCGAGACATGTCACCCCTGCCACGATCGAACCGCCGGCAGAAATCGGCCGCCGGAGCGGTTCGGTAGCGTTTTTGCCGCGCTCCCACTCAATCGATCTATGACCGATACTGCGTATCCCCGATCAGCGAGCAGTTGGACGATCTCGAGTCCGCTCGCGCGGAGGGACGCCGGAAGATGGACTGGGCCGCCAGCACATGCCGATTCTCGAGCACGTCCGCGAAGAGTTCGTCGCCGACCAGCCTTTCGAGGGCGAGCGCATCGCGATGGCGATGCACGTCGAGGCGAAGACGGCGATCCTCGTCGAGACGCTCGCGGAAGGTGGCGCGGAGGTCGCCGTCACGGGCTGTAATCCGCTCTCGACTCATGACGACGTCTCGGCGGCGCTGGATACCCACGAGAACATCACCAGCTACGCCAAACGCGGCGTCGACGACGAGGAGTATTACGAGGCTATCGAGGCCGTCATCGCCCA
Organism: Haloterrigena sp. H1; assembly: GCF_005938085.1. Taxonomy (GTDB): domain Archaea; phylum Halobacteriota; class Halobacteria; order Halobacteriales; family Natrialbaceae; genus Natrinema. The sequence goes on along the minus strand of NZ_SMZK01000005.1, from coordinate 471 downwards.
CGAGCCGACGATCACCGTCGACGACGGGATGGACCTCGTCGCGGCGATCCACGAGGACTACCCCGAACTGATCGACGGCATCATCGGCGGTGCCGAGGAGACCACGACCGGCGTCCACCGCCTGCGCGCGATGGACGACGACGGGGCGCTTGACTACCCCGTCTTCGCGGTCAACGACACGCCGATGAAGCGGCTGTTCGACAACGTCCACGGCACCGGCGAATCCTCGCTGGCCTCCATCGCGATGACGACCAATCTCTCGTGGGCCGGCAAGAACGTCGTCGTCGCCGGCTACGGCTACTGTGGCAAGGGCGTCGCGAAGAAGGCAGCGGGCCAGAACGCGAACGTCATCGTCACTGAGGTCGAGCCCCGCCGCGCGCTCGAGGCCCACATGGAGGGCTACGACGTGATGCCGATGGCCGAGGCCGCCGAAGTCGGCGACGTCTTCCTGACGACGACGGGCAACCGTGA
>NZ_SMZK01000004.1 GCF_005938085.1 Haloterrigena sp. H1 | reverse complement strand
GCCAAACGCGAGGGTTCCGATCCGGACGCGGTACCGCTATCGATCGACGTCGATGAGTTCCGGATGCCCGAGCGGCTCCGGGAGCGTTCAAGCACGCGCCGGACGGACGCGAGGACGTCAGCAACGAGGAATCACCGGAGGACTTCGGCATCGATCCCGATTCGGCGACGTACAAGTACGATACGGGCCGGTAACGATGGGACCGCCTCCAACGGCGCTGCGCCGGCTAGGTCGTCGACGCCACAACACATAACGGATGGGGGAGGAGAAACAACAGTCATGACCGCGAACGGCTCAGAGGGTGCGACCGGAACCGAACACGCCGACAGCGACGAAGCGGACGATGTTCGCGTCTGGCTCGTCGAGCGAACTACGGGGACGACGAACTCAACATTATCATCCTCGTGTACGCGACGAAGACGGCCGGCGCTATCATCGCCGTGAGCGGCACTGACGAGCTTTTCGGGCCCAGTTCGCGAGACCAAGGCCGGGTTGTGCGTCCCGCCCGAGGCACTCGGGTCCGTCGACGACCCCGACACGCAAGCTCGCTACGCCGAGGAAGCGTCGCGGATGGCCGCCCGACACGAGCCGGACGATACCGTCTAACCCGCTCTGTTCTATTCAGCGACACGACACGTCCCTGGCCGTGTTCATCAAAGTTCAAGCCCCGTGCCGTCCACGCTTTCGATAATGTTCGATCCCGACGAACTCGAGGAGATCCGTGCCAGCAAGGAGGAGTGGCACGAGGAAGAGGTAGAACCGTCCTCGACCGCTTCGGCGAACGCAAGGAAACGTTTACGACCGATACGGGTGGCCAGGAAGTCGATCGGCTCTACACCCCGGCGGACGTCGACGATCTCGACTACGAGGAGGATCTCGGCAACCCGGCGAGCCGCCGTACACGCGCGGTGTCTACTCGACGGGCTACCGCGGTCGCCTCTGGACGATGCGCCAGTACGCCGGCTTCTCGACCCCGAAGACACCAACGAGCGCTATCACTACCTGCTCGATCAGGGTCAGACCGGCCTCTCGATGGCCTTCGACCTGCCGACCCAGATGGGCTACGACTCCGACGCCGACATGGCCGCCGGCGAAGTCGGCAAGGCCGGCGTCGCGATCGACTCGCTCGAGGACATGGAGACGGTCTTCGACGGCATTCCGCTCGATGAGGTCTCGACCTCGATGACGATCAACGCGCGCGTCGGTGCTGCTGCTGCGATGTACATCGCTGTCGGCGACCAGCAGGGCGTCGACCGCGAGGAACTCCGAGGGACGATCCAGAACGACATTCTGAAAGAATACATCGCACGCAACACCTACATCTACCCGCCGGAATCGTCGATGCGGATCATCACGGACATCTTCGAGTTCTGTGCCGAGGAGACGCCGAAGTTCAACACGATCTCGATCTCGGGCTACCACATCCGCGAGGCCGGCTCGACCGCGGCCCAGGAACTCGCCTTCACGCTGGGTAACGGCATCGAGTACGTCGAGACGGCGATCGAGGCCGGCCTCGACGTCGACGACTTTGCGCCCCAGCTCTCGTTCTTCTTCAACGGCCACAAAACATCTTCGAGGAGGTCGCGAAGTTCCGCGCGCCCGTCGGATGTGGCACGACATCATCGACGAGCGCTTCGACCCGGACGATCCCAAGTCCAAACAGCTCAAGTTCCACACCCAGACCGCTGGCTCGATGCTGACCGCCCAGCAGATCGAGAACAACGTCGTCCGCGTCGCCTATCAGGCGCTCGCGGCCGTCCTCGGGGCACCCAGAGTCTCCACACCAACGGCAAGGACGAGGCACTCGCGCTGCCGACCGAAGAATCCGTCCGCACGGCGCTGCGCACCCAGCAGATCCTCGGCCACGAGTCCGGCGCAGCCGACACCATCGACCCGCTTGCGGGCAGCTATTACGTCGAATCCCTGACCGACGAGGTCGAAGAAGAAGCCTACGAGATTCTGGACGAAGTCGAAGAACGCGGCGGCATGCTCGACGCCGTCGAACAACAGTGGGTCCAGCGTCAGATCCAGGATACGGCCTTCGACCGCCAGCGCGAAATCGAGGAGAAAGACCGGATCATCGTCGGCGTCAACGAGTTCGAAATCGAGGATGAAGAACCCGAGATGGACGTCGAAGAGGTCACCGAGGAAGACCAGCAACGCCAGATCGACAGTCTCGAGGAGACGCGCGCGGATCGCGACGACGAGGCAGTCGACGCGGCACTTGAGGCCCTGCGGGACGCCGCCCAGAGCGACCAGAACCTGATGCCGTACATCATCGACGCCGTCAAAACCTACGCGACGGTCGGCGAGATCTGTAACGTCCTGCGCGACGAGTTCGGCGAGTACCAGCCGGCAGCGCGGTCTAACGGGACGACTGCGAGCGCAGTCCACGACCGAGTCACCGCGACTGGTCGTCTGTACACCCAACTGTGGGCTATCGGACGGGGCTGGTGTCGAGTCCTGCCAACCGTTATTCGTTGGTACTGTCTCTTCCGATCGGCCGTTTTATAGGACAGCGAACATGTAACGACGGATACCGCAACGGTAATACTGTCAAATTTCGTCACGCCAACATAGTTCACTAATGTATACCATTGAACAGACGGATTTCGGCTTTCAGATTACTTTTGCCGGGAAGATGGACGAGGAAGAACTCCGTGAGTGGGCCGCCGACTCTCGAGCGGCGCTTCGGAGTTCGCCCGACGAGTTCGGCGTCCTCGTCGACATGCGGGATCTGAAACTACTCAGCGACGACGAGCAGCGCGTCATGCGGGAGGGACAACAACACTATCAGGACGCAGGCATGGTCCGCTCGAGCGTCATTCTCGATTCGGCGATTCTGACACTGCAGTTTCGTCGACTGGCTGGTCGATGGCATCGATCCGGACTATCAATGAGTCATACGGACTCCTGTCGGTGGGTTCCGGCGCACCCGCAGGACGGGTAGCGGGTACGCCGGAACATCGGGACAGCAGACCGTATCAGCGATGAACCGGATGAAGACACCAAGCGAGGCGTCGAAGCTACCATTTGGACACGGACGGTCCACCTGCTCGTCACTCCCGCGTGCGTTAACTTATGGATCTGCGTTCTTCTCTGATCGACGCCGGGTTCGATTCGACGGCGAATCACAACAATAACGCAGTCGCCACGAGGAACACAGCCTGATGCACTTCGATCACGCCGGCATCGCGACCGACGACGCACAGGCACTCGCGGAACTGTACGGTGATCTCTTCGGTCTCGAGGTCGCCCACGAAGAGGAGTTCGACGGCATGCGCGTCGTCTTTCTCGACTGTGGCAATGGCTACTTCGAGCTGCTCGAGCCGCTCGAGGACGACAGCACGATCGCGCGCTATCTCGAGGACGGCGGCGCGGGCATCCACCACCTCGCGCTCGCGACCGACGACATCGAGGCCGCCCTCGAGACGGCACGCGACCACGACGTGACGCTCATCGACGAGGAGCCACGCCCGGGCGCGTGGAGCCACTCGGTTGCGTTCCTCCATCCGAAAGACACCGGCGGCATTCTCGTGGAATTCGTCGAACACTGACAGCCGTCGGTGGTTGAGACGGGCTGCTGTCACGCTGTCCCGGCCCGACCGCAGGGTGATCACGGGACCACCAGCACTGCCGGACAGGGGTCCGGCTCAGTGATGCCAAACGCGGCTACCGCGTCTGCGACGAGATACACGTGGAGAGTCTACTGACCGTGAGCTGTGGCTCTGGTGTCTTGTCGGAATGTCTATCATTAGCAACGTCCACCGACAATCGAAAGTGGGGACGCTGCGAGCTCGGACAGTGCTATCCGAAGTTCTCGATCAGCGCGTCGTCGGGATCACCGCCGTCGCGTTCGATCGTGTCGGCGACAGTCGTGACGAAATCGTCGAAACCGAACGCATACAGCTGGCCGTCCTCGCGGTGGGTCACAACGGCGTCTGCCAGTTCAGCGTCCGCATCTTCGTCGACGATCGTGACCGTCGCGCCGCGTTTTCGAGTGCCTCGAGTCGGGCTTCGTGTGCAGGGTCGTCGTCCTGATAGATCACGACGGCGTCGTGGCCAGCGTCCTGTGCCGCTTCGGCGATCGCGACCGCGCCGCGCCGCCGCCGGGACGCCGGCGACGGCGACCACGTCGTCACCGTCGTAGGTGGTCCGGCCGAACGGCCCGTCGATGGCAACCGTTTCGCCACCCCGAGGTCGGCCAGCCACGGCGAGAGGTCCCCGTCAGGATCGATGCCGACGGTGAGTTCGAACGTCTCCTCGACGGACGACGACGAGAGCGTGTAGTGGCGTGAGAGCACCTCGTCGTCGGGCTCGGCCCGGAGCAAGACGAACTGGCCCGGCTGGGCGTCGAAGTCTGCGGGTGTTTCGAGCTCGAGTGCGACGGTACCGGGACCGACTTCGCTGACTGATGCGACGGTGACTGGCGTCCCCTCCATATGAACCGGTTGAGTGGCCGATTGAAAAGACGTTCCGTTTCGCCCACAACGCTATCAACAGTTGCGTTCGTCTAGATGTATTGGAATGCGCGCTGCGAAACCAAATCCTCCCTTTTCGTCGGCTATTTCTTTCTCCCGCTAGTTGTTTCGGCAATAGTATGAAACAATTAATTTAGTGTCATTGGACACCAAACGGCTCGAGCGCTGTTGCGGTGGTTCTGTTGGGGTTTCAGAAGCCTTTTCATTTATGGGGGGTAAGGCTCAGGACAACATGGCTGAGGATCTCAACTGGGCGGTCGGTGGCGAAGCCGGAGACGGTATCGACTCCACCGGGAAAATCTTCGCTCAGGCACTTGCCCGAGCCGGACGGCACGTATTCACGTCGAAAGACTTCGCATCGCGAATCCGAGGTGGCTACACCGCCTACAAGATTCGCACGTCGGTCGACCAGGTGCAAAGCGTCGTCGACCGTCTCGACATCCTCGTCGCGCTGACACAGCGTACCATCGACGAGAACCTCGACGAACTCCACGAAGGCAGCGCCATCATCTACGACGGCGAGCGCTCGTGGGAGGCCGAGATTCCCGAGGAGATGACGGCGGTCGACGTCCCACTGAAGTCGCTGGCCGAGGAAGCCGGCGGCGCGATCATGCGCAACATCGTCGCGCTCGGTGCGGCGTGTGAGATCACCGGCTTCGACGTCGAGTACCTCGACGAAGCCCTAGAGAAGCGCTTCGGTGGCAAGGGCTCGAAGATCGTCGAGAACAACAAAGAGGCTGCCCGGGCAGGTCAGGAGTACGTCCAGGAGAACTACGACCTCGATCACCTCGGCTACAACCTCGAGACGACCGACAACGACTACGTCCTCCTCAACGGCAACGAGGCGGTCGGTATGGGTGCACTCGCCGCCGGCTGTCGGTTCTACGCCGGCTATCCGATCACACCCGCGACCTCCATCATGGAGTACCTGACAGGGCGGATCGAAGAGTACGGCGGTCACGTCGTGCAGGCCGAAGACGAACTCTCGGCGATCAACATGGCACTCGGTGGCGCACGCGCCGGTGCCCGATCGATGACCGCGACATCCGGCGCGGGGATCGACCTCATGACCGAGACGTTCGGACTGGTCGCGACCAGCGAGACGCCGCTGGTCATCGCCGACGTTCAGCGCTCGGGCCCCTCGACGGGGATGCCGACGAAACAGGAACAGGGCGACCAACATGGCCCTGTACGGTGGCACGGCGAAGTCCCACGCTTTGTCGTCGCGCCGACGTCGATCGACGAGTGTTTCTGGAAGACCGTCGAGGCGTTCAACCTTGCTGAAAAGTACCAGACCCGTGTTCCTGGTTTCCGACCTGGCGATGTCCGTCACCGAACAGACGTTCCCGCCGGAGGCCTTCGACATGGACGCAGTCGAGATCGACCGCGGCAAACTCGTCGACGAGGACGATGTCGACGAGTGGCTCGACGCACAGGGTCACTTCCGCGCCCACGCCGTCACCGACGACGGCATCAGCCCGCGTGCCATCCCCGGCATGACCGACGGTGCACACATGAGCACGGGCCTCGAGCACGACGAACTCGGCCGCCGAACCGAAGACGAAGACGAACGCGTCCACCAGGTCGACAAGCGCAACCGCAAGGTCGAGACGGCCCGCGAACGAGAGGACTGGGACTACCGCGAGTTCGGCGACGAAGACGCCGACAACCTCGTCATATCCTGGGGTTCCAACGAGGGCGCACTCGCCGAAGCGCTCGAGTATCTCGAGGAGGACGGCATCGACGTCCGCGTCATCTCGGTGCCCTACATCTTCCCACGGCCGGACCTCTCCGATGAGATCGAGGCCGCCGACGAGACGATCGTCGTCGAGTGTAACGCGAACGGACAGTTCGCCGACCTGATCGAACACGACGTGCTTACCGCGTGAAACGCATTAACAAGTACACCGGCGTCCGCTTCAAGGCGGACGAACTCGCAGACGAGATTACCGCGAAACTCTCCGAAGAGGTGCCAGCACAATGAGCTCCGACGTACGATTCACCGACTTCAAATCCGACAAGCAGCCGACCTGGTGTCCTGGATGCGGCGACTTCGGGACGATGAACGGCATGATGAAAGCCTCGCGAACACCGGCAACGACCCCGACAACACCTTCGTGGTGGCCGGGATCGGCTGTTCCGGCAAGATCGGGACCTACATGCACAGCTACGCCCTCCACGGGGTTCACGGCCGTGCGCTCCCGGTCGGTACGGCGTCAAGATGGCCCGTCCCGACATCGAAGTGATGGTCGCCGGCGGCGACGGTGACGGTACTCGATCGGTGCCGGTCACTTCGTCCACGCCGTTCGCCGGAACGTCGACATGACCTACTGTGTCATGGACAACCGCATCTACGGGCTGACGAAGGGACAGGCCTCGCCGACTTCGCGGTCGGACTTCGAGACCTCAACGACCCCGAAGGTACCAAACAGTCGCCGGTCAACCCGCTTGCACTGGCGCTTGCCTCCGGCGCCTCTTTCATCGCGCAGTCCTTTAGCTCCGACGCGATGCGCCACGCTGAAATCGTCCAGAAGGCGATCGAACACGACGGCTTCGGCTTCGTCAACGTCTTCAGCCCGTGTGTCACGTTCAACGACGTCGACACCTACGACTACTTCCGCGACAACCTCGTCGATCTTCAGGAAGAGGACCACGACCCGACCGACTACGAGGCCGCCAAGGAAGTCATCCTCGACAGCGACAAGGAGTACCAGGGCGTCATGTACCAGGACGAAAACTCCGTGCCGTACCACGAGAAACACGGCGTCACCGAGGACATGTCCGAGATTCCCGACGGCGCGCCCGACGACGCGATGGACCTCGTCCGCGAGTTCTACTGAGATCGCTGATCGCGTCCATCGGGACTGATTCGTTAAGCCGTTTTTTCGCGACGTACTCGAGCCGACGACAGCCAGTCGCTCGTCCAGTGGTCGAACGACAGCGTGTCGCTACTGCCGGTCACTGTCACTGCACACTCGGTCCCACCGATCCAGGCTTCAAAACCAATGTCTCGCGGTGTCCCGTGACTACTCGAGACTGACGAGATACTCGAGCATGTCGTCCAGCGGTGCGTTCGTCACGGCGAGCGAGTAACCGTCGATCCGCGCGAGGTCGGCCGCGTGATCCCAGAGATCGGCTTCCTCGATACCGTGAAGGATGACGGCGTTGGGCGTCGGATTGACGACGCGTAACGCCACGAGCGGCGACTCTCCGCGGGTCACGCCGGTAAAGACGAGGACGCGATTCGTGCTCTGTCCGTAGAGCCGGAAGAACTCCTCACTCGAGAGGCGCGTGATCGCCTCGATGCTGTCGATGACGGTGTGGCCGCTGACGCGGTCGGTGCCGCTCGAGGCCACTTCGGTCGCCTCGAGGTCGTCGTACAGTTGTGCGAGTGGAATCGAGGTGGCATACTCACGGAGGTCGTAGACCACATCGCTCTCGAAGCCCGCCGAGAGGACCCGACCGTACTGTCGGATACGCTCACCACCGCGTCGCTCGTCGATCGCGAGCAGTCCAGAGACGAGTCGGCCGACGACGCCGATGCCGGGGCTCTCTCGGCGGCCGCTCTCGTAGTCGGAGATGACCGACGAGGAGACCTCGAGTTCTGCCGCGAGATCGGTCTGTGAGATGTCGAAGTCGGTGCGCCACTTGCGCAGCGTCGCGCCAGGGTCGTCGCTCAGCGTGATCTCCCCGGCAATCTTCTCCGCGAGCTCCCGTTTCGGGCCGCGTCCGCTCATACCCGTCGGTCATCCGGTCGACTCAAGTAGCTACCGGAGACCGGTCGGAGACGGCCGGTGTCCGACGACGTAGCCGGCGATCGTCGCGGCGGTATCTCCCGCCGGAGCACTGACGTATTTGTGCCCGGTGTTCGAAGACGACGTATGAACTGTCTCCCGATTGAGTGTTCGGTCCCCGACGACCGATGAAGGGCTACTATCTCCGCTACGTGCAGGTTCTCCTGCAGTTCTTTCCCCTCGCGATTGCATTTCTCAGGGACCGACGGCGGTTCCTGCTGTTCGGCCCGTCTCGGCAGGTCTCGACCGAGGTCCACCGCGATCGCGCCCAGCGACTCACGGAGACGATGCTCGAGTTGGGACCGGCCTTCATCAAGGTCGGCCAGGTGCTGTCGACGCGGCCGGACATCGTTCCGCCGACGTACGTCGAGGAGTTCGCGACGCTGCAGGACGAAGTGCCCGAAGACGCGGGCGGCGACCCGATGACCGTCGTCGAGTCCGAACTCGAGGACGTTATCGATCTCGAGACGCTCGAGCCGGTCGCCGGCGGCTCGCTGGCGTTCGTCTACACCGCCGACTACGAGGGCGAACGGATCGCCCTGAAGGTCCGGCGGCCGGGGATCGTCTCGCTGATCGAGCGCGACCTGCGGGTCATCAGGGGGTTCGTCCCGTTGCTCCTGTTGGTCGCCGACGAGCGCCAACGGTATTCGATCGAGAACCTCGCCGGCGACTTCGAGGATATCATCCTCGAGGAACTCGACTTCGCCCGCGAAGCGTCGATCATGGCGGAGATCGACGACAACTTCGCAGACAACGATCGGATCGTCGTCCCGGAGACCTACCCCGACCTGTGTTCGGAGCGTGTCGTCGCGATGGAGTATATCGAGGGAAGGAAGATCACTGACGAGCACGCGCTGGCCGAGGTCGGCATCGAACCGACCGAGCTGGCGACGTTGATCGCCCGCACCTACCTGAAGATGGGGCTCGTCGACGGCGTCTTCCACGCGGACCCCATCCCGGCAACCTCTCGGTGACCGACGACGGCCGGCTCGTCATCTACGATTACGGCATGAGTCAGCGGCTCACGGACAAAGAGCAAGCCGACATCACGGCGCTCTACCGGGCCCTCGTCCGCCGCGACGTCGACGGCCTCCTGAACACGCTCATCGCGCTCGAGGTGCTCGATCCGTCGGTCGATCGGGTCCAGGTCCGGCGGGTGCTCGAGCTGGTCATCGAGAGCCTTGAGGGCCGTTCGGCGATTACCTGGCGGGAGATCATCACCGAACTGTTCGCGCGGCTCCACGAGTTCCCGTTTCGCATCCCGCCGAACGTGATGCTGCTCATGCGTGTCGGCACGGTCGGCGAGGGTGTCTGTCGCACCCTCGATCCCGAGTTCGACTTCATCGGCGTCACGCGCTCGTTTCTCGTCGACCACGGGTTCATCGAGAGCGAACTCGAGACGCTGGTCGCGGACGTGCGCGGTGATCTCCGCGAGTCACTGCCCGTCCTCGCACGGGCCCCGGCCCGATTCGACACCGTCTTTGGCCAGCTCGAGCGCGGCGACCTCGTCGTCAGGACTGACCCGCTCGAGCCGACCAGCGGCGGTGATCCGTCTGTCGGCTACGCCATCGTCGCCGGGGCGCTGTTCGTCGCCGCGTCCGTGTTGACCCTTCAGGACGGCTCGCTCGGGATCGTGGCTGGGCTCGTTGGGCTCCTGTTTCTCGGGCAGTACGTGCGCACGCGACGTCATCGGTGAGGGCGGGCCGACACGCTTTCGGGTCCAGTGTCCCCAACAGTCAAGCCCTCACGGTTCGAGTCGGGGGACTGTGCCATCGACCGTCGTCCACGTCGCGTTCGCCGGCCTGCTCGGGACTGCGTTGCTTGCCGACGCGTTCGATACCCGCGCGATTCTGGTCGTGATGGGTTCGAACGCGCTTTTCGATCTCGATACGCTGATCGGAATCGTCGTCCCCGGAACGCATCGGGCGGCGTTGCACAACGTCTGGATCGTCCTCGTTCCCGCGGCCGTTCTGTTGTGGGACGGTGCGATCCGCGAGGAGTCGCTCGTCCGAAAGCGGTGGGGCGACGCCGCCCCGCGCGTCGCGTGGGTCACACTGGCGGCGCTGCTGTTCGCACACGTCCTGTTCGACGCCTTTTTCAACGGCGTTAACCTCTTTTGGCCGCTTCACGACCGCTTTTACGACCTCTCCGGAACGTTGCTCGTGACCGACCAGCGCGGGCTCGTCCAGACGTTCGTCGAACTCGACGCCGGCGACGTCGCCGAGACGACCGCCCGCGGGACGACCGAGAACACCCACTACCGGACCGGGTTCGATCCAACCCGCGAGGAGCCCGCGACCGGCGTCGAACGGATCTTCCCCATCGCGGCAACCGGCGAACGGTTCGTCCTCACCGTCGCCGGCTTCGCGGCGGTTCTCGTGCGGGTCGTCGAAAAACGGCGAGCGGAGTGAGACGGAGCGCCGCCTGCCAGCGCCACGGTTTTGTAAGTGGTGTGCCAAGTGAGCGTATGATCGCGTGTGCCGGCGAGTTGGCGACCGCGCTAGTCCTGCCGCCGAGCGTCGTCTCTCGCGCTGTCGAATCGGACAGTCGAAGCCAGCGGCCCGAGTGGCGATCACGGCTCGTCACCGAGCTAGCGACGGTATCGGGACGTTCACGACCGTCGGAGAAGGGACGATGGTAGACCTCGCGTTCTCGTTCGGGCGGCTCCTCTTTGCCCTCTTTCTGGTCTTCCTGAACGGCTTTTTCGTCGCCGCGGAGTTCGCGTACGTCCGCATCCGATCGACACAGATCGAAACGCTCGTCGAGGAGGGGCGGTCGTCGGCGAAGCTCGTCCAGGAAGCCGAGGAGAACTTAGATGACTACCTCGCGACCACCCAGCTCGGGATCACGATCGCCTCGCTGGGGCTTGGCTGGGTCGGCGAACCGGCTATCGCTTCGCTGCTCGAGCCCGTGCTCGGCTCGCTCCTCCCGGCGGGCACGCTCCATCTGGTCTCGATCGCGATCGGGTTCAGTGTCATCACCTTCCTCCACGTCGTCTTCGGAGAACTCGCGCCGAAGACGCTCGCTATCGCAGAGGCCGAGCGGATCGCGTTGCTGGTCGCTGCGCCGATGAAGTTCTTCTACTACATTTTCATCCCGGGGATCGTCGTCTTCAACGGCACGGCGAACTTCTTTACGCGACTGATCGGCGTCGCGCCGGCCTCCGAGCGTGAGGAGAGCCACAGCCCTGAGGAGATCCTGCGCATCGTCTCGCGATCGGGCGAGCAGGGAGCCGTCGATACGGACGAAGTCGAGATGATCGAGTCGGTCTTCGACCTGGGCGAGACGCCCGCCCGCGAGGTGATGGTTCCCCGGCCCGACGTCGTCACCGTCGACGCCGATATGCCCCTCTCGGAACTGCGTGCCGTCGCCGCAAGTGGGAGCTACACCCGGTTTCCCATCGTCGACAAAGACGCCGACGACCCGGTGATCGGCTTCGTCCACGCGAAGGACGTGCTCCACGCGATCGAAACGGCAGCCGACACCGAGGCCGAGCCGACCGCGCGGGACCTCGCTCGAGACGTCATCTTCGTCCCGGAAACCCGCCGGATCGACGAGGTCCTGACGGAGTTTCGCCGGCGGAACGTCCAATTGGCCGTCGTCATCGACGAGTGGGGTGCCTTCGAAGGGATCCTGACGAGCGAAGACGTCGTCGAGGTCGTCATCGGCGAGATCCAAGACGAGTTCGACGTCGCCGAGATGGAACCCTCGATCGACGAACTCGAGGACGGCCGTTACGCCGTCGACGGCGGCGTCTCGCTGGCCGACGTCAACGAGGCGTTCGCGACGAGCTTCGAGAGCGAGGCGTTCGACACCATTGGCGGACTGGTGTTGAGTCGCCTCGGCCGCGCCCCCGAGATCGGCGACGTGATCGAGGCAGACGGCTACGAGTTGACCGTCGACGCCGTCGAGGGAACCCGCATCGCGAGCGTGACCGTCGACGAGGCGACGGCCGAGGTCGAGGAGTCGTCGGACTGAGTCGGCCGTGGTCGGCGGCTCGAATCGTCCAGTTGATACTCTGGATAGTCACGTCCGATCCGATGACTGTATCCAAAAGTAACATATTCCAGACATTTTATGGTGCAAGGCGGACTGGACCGGATATGGATCGCCGGACGTTCATCGGCGCGACAGGTATCGGAGTCGGAGTGACAGGCTGTCTCGACACGAATCGCACCGACTCGGCCGGCGGGAACGGGACGGACAACGGTCCCGAATCGCGCGGTTCGGACGATGTAGCGACCGGTTCCGACGAGGGCCATACAGGGCCCACCGAGTCGTCGAACGACACTGCTGGGAGTCCCGATGACTCGAGCGAGGCCGACGCGGAACCCGAGGAGTCGGACGATCCCGGTGATAAGGCCACTAAGTCGAAACGGGACGTGGCGTTCGACTCCTGTACTCGAGCCACGGTAACCGGCTCGTTCGAGGACGGCGACGTCGCCTTGGCGAGTACGGGATTCTACGATGATGGCCTCTACGGCAATACCCTCCTCGAGGACGGGGTCGTCTTCGGGGACGACGTCGACGCCCCGTTTTCGGGAACGGTCGTCTTCGAGATCGCCGACGACTCGAACGTCCGGGAGCGGCCACGCGATGGTGAGATCGTTATCGGGATTCCGGACTACGGCAGCGACGGCACCGTCATCTCGTCGCTGACGACTCGACGGGCAGACTACGAGCGAGTCACGCCGACACACGAAAACCCACACGCCGGGAACTGTCTCAGCGACCTCGAGGCCGACAGCGCCGACGCGACGCTCGAGGGTGGGTAACGCGGGGAAACTAGGGTCGGCGTGGCTCGCGGAAGCGAGGAAAGAACGGGCGACTACTGCGCTCAGGGCCACTCGACGATCGGGTCACCGGCCCCTGACCGACGGATGTACTCGGTTTGCATCTCGTGGACGGCGTCGGTAAACCGCATGCCAGCGTCGAGGTGGTCGGCGACGCGGGCCAGCTTCCACCGACTTGGGGTCAGTCGATCGGTCCAGCGCGTCTCGATCGGGGCGAGATACTCTTCGATGGCTTCACCGGGAACGCCCTGCTCGTGGAGTCCCCGACGAGCGAACTCGAAGACCTCCTCATAGATCACGGTTCGATCGGTGGTCCGGTCGCCGTCGACAGTGATCCAGGCGAGGTCGGCGTCGAGCCCGTCTTCGACCGCATTGTAGAAACTCCGTTCGGCCGCGTCGCGCTCGAGGCTCGCGAGCGGATGGTCGGCCGCACACAAGCCTCGAACGAGGCCGGCGACGAGCCACTGGAACCCGACGTTTTCGACGATCGTCGGCTGCGTGGGGAGGGGCCGATATTCGATGCGGATCGACCAGTGGTCGCCCTGGCCGACCGGCTGTCCACCGACGACGGCGCGGAGCCACCGCCAGTAGGTCCCCCGCTTGTGGCCGAGTTCCCAGAACCGGTCGGGAAACGTCTCGCGATCGCCCGCCTCGAGCCACTCGCGGAGAAACGGGGCACACGTCGGGTCGGCGACGAGCTCGTCGATCGTGTCGGCTGCGCTCCCGATCTCCTCGGGGAAGCGGACCTTCTCCCACGCGTGATTGATCGACTGCTCGAACACCGGAATCCGGAGTTCGTGATAGGTTTCCTCGAGTAGGCGAGACGGCTCCGCGACATCGTACAGATCCGGCGGCAGGAGCGGCGAGTTCGTCGCTAACGCGAGTACGGGACCGAGCGTCCGAACGGCGATGTTGTGATAGTCGGAGAACGATTCGGCGCGAGGGATCTGGATATGGGGCTGGATCGAACTCGTCAGCGACTCGAAGAGGATCGACGGGAACTGACACTCGGCTCCCGGAACGGTCAGGCTGACGGATCCTGCGGTTCGCTTCAACACGTCGTTGTCGATCGCGTAGTACCGAGGCGAGGCGGTCATGTTCTCGGCGATCGTGACCTCCTCGCGCTCGCGGACGGCCCCGAGGTACGCCTGCGTTCCGCCTTGGGGCGGGATCGTCCACATGGCATCTAGAACGATCTCCGTGCCCGCTCGATCCGCTGCTTGCTGGACGCGCCGGTAGCGGCGCTGGAGCTGTGTCGCCTGGGCGAGGACCCCCTCACCGTCGAACGGGCTCGGACTGGTGTTGAACTCGACGTTGTGCCGCCCGAGTTCCTTCTCGCAGGGCCCCTCGAGGACGGGATCGGGCACGCGAGCCAGCCGCCCGTCGTCGTCGACGGCGTACGCCTCGAGTTCGATCCCGAGGCCGAAGCTGGGGTTGTCGAGACGACCTGCACGAAGGGCGTCGGTGAGACGGACGGCTTGCTCGTCGACGCGTCGGTCGAACTCGCTTCGCGTCGCGTCTCGAAGCGAGCGCCTGACGAGGTCGGTGTGATCCGCCATCACCTGGATAAAGCTATCCCAGTCGCTTAGAAGTATGGTGCGACCGCGCCGCTTGCGGTGCCGTTGTCACGGTTGTAGTAGCTATTATATAGCCAGCGGCGAGGACGTCATACCGCGTTTCGACGTGAAAACGGTTAGCGAGGAGTGACGCTCCGCAATCCCTAAACGCCGAACACACCAACTACAGCGCAATGACCGACTGGACCGAAACGTACCGCCCGACGACGCTGTCGGAGGTACGCGGCAACAACAAGGCCCGCGACCAGCTGAAAGAGTGGGCCGAAACCTGGGACGACCACCGACAGGCGGTGATCGTCCACGGCAGCCCCGGCGTCGGGAAGACATCCGCCGCTCACGCGCTGGCGAACGATATGGGCTGGCCCGTGATGGAACTCAACGCCAGCGACAGCCGAGGAGCGGACGTCATCGAGAAGATCGCCGGGGAGGCCGCAAAGAGCGGGACGCTGACGGGCGGCGAGGCGGGCCGCCGACTGGTCATCTTGGACGAGGCGGACAACTTCCACGGGAACGCCGACTACGGCGGCTCGCGGGAGGTGACTCGCGTCGTCAAGAACGCCAACCAGCCGATCGTCCTCGTGGCAAACGAGTTCTACGACATGAGCCAGTCGCTGCGCAACGCCTGCGAGACGATCGAGTTCCGCGACGTCTCGAAGCGTTCGATCGTCCCCGTCCTGCGGGACATCTGCCGGCGCGAAGGCATCGAGTTCGAGGAGGAAGCTCTCGAGAAGATCGCCGAGTCGACCAGCGGCGACCTGCGCTCGGCGGTCAACGACCTGCAGGCAGTCGCCGAGGAAACCGAGCGGCTAACCGTCGAGGACGTGGTCACGAGCGAGCGCGACACCACCGAGGGGATCTTCGACTTCCTCGACGACCTCATCAAGGAGAAAGACGCCGAGGGCGCGCTGCGGGCCTCCTACGACGTCGACGAGACGCCCGACGACCTGTTGAACTGGATCGAGGACAACGTCCCGAAGGACTACGAGGGCGCCGAACTGGCCGACGCCTACGAGTTCCTCTCGAATGCCGACCGCTGGCTTGGCCGGGTGCGAGCCACACAGGACTACTCCTACTGGCGGTACGCGACGGACAACATGACCGCCGGCGTCGCCGCCTCGAGACGCGGTGACAAGGGCGGCTGGACGCGCTACGGCCCGCCGAGTTACTGGTCGAAACTCGGTCGCACCAAGGGAACCCGGAACACCCGCGATTCGATCGCCGAGCGCATCGCCGAGCGCGAGGGCGCGAGCGTCGCCACTGTCCGCCGGGAGATTCTTCCGTTCCTCTCGGCGATGACCCACCACTGCAAGAACCGGGAGCTGACGGTTCGCATGGCCGCGGCCTACGACCTCGACGAGTCGGACATCTCCTTTATTACCGGAAGCGGAAAAGATACCAACAAGGTCCAGTCGATCGTCGCGGACGCCGACGAGCTGAAAGCTGAGCAGACGGTCGAGCACTCGGGCAACGCCTTCTTGGAGGCCGAGCGCTCGAGTACAGAGACCGACGAGCCGACCGATGGTGACGACGATAGTGACGAACGCAGCCAGCAGACGCTTACGGGTTCGGCAGACGACACAGCAGCGGATGACACCGCAGCCGCCGATTCGGCGACCGACGAACCGGACGCCGATCAATCCGGACTGAGCGATTTCATGTAAGCTGGCGGTTTCATCGAGACCTTCGACAGTCGGTCAGCGGCCGATGGCCCAGATTCTATCGACATACAAATATAGGAATTTTTATTGATCGACACTCTTACGTCGATGAACGGTGAGAGTGGCTGTTGGTGACCCTCTGAATGACAGAATCACGTCGCTGCCCGCTTTGTACGGAAACGTACACCGACCGAACCGACCTTCGGGTCCACCTCGAGGTCGAACATCGGAAGTCCGAAGTAGTGTCACACCTCGTCGACGGCCACACCGAGGACAGGCCACTACCATCGGAGAGCGAGCAGTCGACAGTGGACGAAGAGCGGCCAGCGCCGTCGGCCTGAGGGTGTGATCAGCTGCTTTCTCTCGGCAGTAACTCCCGGAACGCTGGCGACAGTTCATCCCCGACACCGATAGCCATCTGACGCGGATCCGCAGTCGCATCGTCAGCCAGCGGCGGCACCGTCTCGACCGGGTAGCCGGTCATCCGCTCGAGTTCGGCTGGGTTGGTCCGTTCGGCGACCGTCTCGCCGGCATACTCGTTGCAGACGATACCGACGACGTCGATCCCGCGGGCCTCGAGTGCGTCGATCGAGAGTGCGGTATGATTGAGTGTCCCCAGGCCCGACCGTGTGACGACGACCGCCGCGGCCTCGAGGTCGGAAACGAGATCGATCACCTCGTGGTCGCCGGCCAACGGCACTCGTAGCCCGCCGATGCCCTCGACGATCGGGACTGCAGTCGCGTCGATCTCGCGTTCACATGCGGCACGGATCGTCTCGTAAGAGAGGGATTCGTCGGCGACCTCGGCCGCTACGCGCGGGGCCAGTGCTGGCTCGAGATATCGCGGACAGCTTGCAGCCTCGGGATCGGCACAGGCCGCGGCGACGAACGCCGCGTCGTCGTCGGGCGGATGACCCGTCTGGGCCGGCTTGATCGCCCGCGCGTCGTGGCCGGCCTCGCGAAGCAAGCGTGTGAGGCCAGCCGTGATAACCGTCTTCCCGACGCCGGTCCCGGTGCCGACGACGGCGATCGGCTGGGTCGCGGTCACAGCACCCCGACCTCCTCGCCCGCGGCGCGGAACGCCTCGAGACAGGTGATGACGTCGTCCTGATCGTGTGTCGCCATCGGGACGACGCGAATTCGGCTCGTCCCCTCGGGAACCGTCGGCGGTCGAATCGCTGGTGCGACGACGTCTCGTTCGCGGATGCCATCCGCGAGCGCGAGTGCGTCCTGTCGGTCACCGATGACCACGGGCAGGATCTGGGAGTTGCCCAACACCTCGAAGCCCATCGTCTCGAGGCCGTCGCGGAGATGTGCGACGTTCTCCCAGAGGCGTTCACGAACGTCGCTGTGGCGAGCGATATGCAACGCCTCGCTCGCGGCGGCAGCGGCCGGCGGCGCAAGCCCCGTCGAGAAGACGAACGAGCGTGCCTCGTTGATCAAACACTCGATCAGTTCGGTACTGCCGGCGACGTAGCCGCCCTGACTGGCCAGCGCCTTCGAGAGCGTCCCCAGCTGGATCTGGATGCGGTCCTCGAGCCCTTCGGCCTGGACGACGCCGCCGCCGTTCGCGTAGAGGCCGGTCGCATGGGCCTCGTCGACCATCACCCACGCGCCGTACTCCTCGGCAGCGTCACAGATCGCCGCGAGCGGGGCGACGGTGCCGTCCATGCTGAACACCGAGTCGGTGACGATCAGCCAGGATTCGTCGGCCGGGTTTCGGCCGTCCTGTCTCGCCTGATCGGCTCGCTCCGCGAGCTTCGATCGCAGGCTCGCCGCATCGCAGTGATCGTAAACGACGGTCTCGGCATCCGACAGCCGACAGCCATCGATGATGCTCGCGTGATTTAATTCGTCGGAGAAGACGATATCCGGCTCGAGCGCCGTGATCGTCCCGACGTTCGCGGCGTAGCCCGACGAAAAGGCCAGCGCGCGCTCGGTTCCTTTCGTCTCGGCGAGCAGCCGCTCTAGGTCCCGATGGACCATCGTGTCGCCCGTGACGAGCCGACTCGCGCCGGCTCCCGTGCCCACGGTCGCGGCAGCCTGCCGTGCGGCGTCTTGGACCCGCTGGTCGTCCGTCAGCCCCAGATAGTTGTTCGAAGCAAAGACCAGCGCCTCCGCCGAATCGAGCACGGGCAGGTCGCCGCCCGAGGGCTCGGCGAAGTAGCCGCGCTCGGCGACCCGATCGACGGGCGAGAGCGAGCGTTTCAAGTCGTGTTCCTCGAGGGTCTCGAGTCGGTCCTCGAGGTCGAACCCACGGTCGGCCATTCGGCTAAACGGACTCAGCGCCACGGTTTGACTCTCACGGTTCGGATCGATCGTCGGATTCTGCTCGATTCGGTCGGCTCCTTGTCGGTATGAGACTGTTCTTGGTCAGTGTGTGTATCCATCTCACAGAAAGGGCGAAGAAGCTCGTCGCGGTGTCGTCAGAAGCCGGGCATCAGTTCGGCAGGGCCGAAGACGCCGTATTCACCGGCGCGGTTCCGTCGCACGCCGGCCTTCAGATAGCCCAGCGCGGGCCCGTTGACGTTCGCTTCCATACTCGTCTCGTCGCCGAGGTGGAAGGTGTTCGTCGCGGTCTCGCCGTCGAAGGTTCGGCCGGTGACACGCACCGTGGTCGTCGTCGGCTTCTCGTCGTTGTACACGTCGAGGATGCCACCGACCGTGACGTCTTCGGCGTCGCAGACGCCCGCACGCTCGAGGAGCACGTCGTCTGCGTGTTCCATGTCCTCGAACTCGATGACGCCGTCGTGGTCGTCGATGATTTCTTCGATCTCTTCTTCGGAGAGTTCTCGAGCGGTCTCGATGTCGTAGTCGGGGAGGTGGGCGATGTCCTCGCGGACGGTGCCGCGGTTGTCCTCGTAGCCGGATTTGAGGCCGACGCCCCAGTGAATGTCGACGTCCGTGACCTCAACGAACGACTGGGCAGCGAGCGCCGCCGCGCCGGTCAGCAGGCCGGGCGTCGCGCCCGCGCCACAGATGAAGGTGATGCCGGCGTCCTCGAACGCCTCGCGGCGGTCGTCGAGCATATCGATCACGCGCGAGCGTTTGAGCACGTCGATCATGACGCCGGAGTAGTCACCCTCGATGAACCGCTCGGCGGTCCGCGGGATGAAGTCGTGTTCGTAGTTGGGCAGTGCGAGGAGGACGGCGTCGATCTCGTCGCCGTGGTCGATTACGTCCTGGATCGGATCCTCGCTCGGGCGGGCCTGTTCGGAGGCGACGACGCCGAGGTCTTCGCCGTGTTGTTTGACGCCGCCTTCGACGGCCGCCGCGTCCGCTCCGCCGTCAGTTGCAACCTCGTTATCGATGTTGCCCTCGGTTGCCTCGAGTAGTTCGTCGACGTCGAGGCCGTCGAAATCGATCGCGGTCCCGTGGCGGTCACACGCCGCAACGGGTGTCAGGGCGTCTTTGTACTGGCTCACTTCGAGTGCTCGTCGGCCGATACCGCCGGTTCCGAGTACCGCAAACGTAACGTCGTCCATGGTTATCGTGATAAATCGTGTCTTGAATCAGTCGTCGCTCGGTTCTGCGCCTGTTCGTGCTGCTGTCTCGGTCGACGACTCCGCGGCGTCGCTGTGGCGGGCCTTCACTTCCTCGGGGTCGAACTCGTTGGTCTCCCGGTTGGGCTCGAGCCCCGCGCGCTCGATGATCTCGATATCCTCGCCGGGTGACTGGCCCTCTGTCGTGAGGTAGTCGCCGGTGAGCAGGCCGTCCGCGCCGGCTTCCAGCGGCAGGTGCTGCTCGTCGGGGGCGAGGTTGACCTCGCGGCCGCCGGTCAGGCGGACCCGCGACTCGGGATGCAGGAGTTTGTACACCGCGACCGTCTTCACGATCTCTTCGGTCGAGATGCCGACACCCTGCTCGTACAGTGGCGTTCCCTCGACCGGGTTGAGGACGTTGACCGGCAGCGAGGAGATGCCGATGTCCTGCAGCGCGATAGCGGCCTCGACGCGATCGGTCGGGGTCTCGCCCATCCCGAGGATGACGCCCGCACAGAGGTCCATGCCGGCCTCCTTGGCGACCTCGAGGGTCTTCACCCGATCTTCGAAGCTGTGGGTGTCGACGATCTCGGGGAAGTAGTTCGGCGAGGTTTCGATGTTGTGATTGTAGTGGTTGATCCCCTCCTCGGCGAGGATCGCAGCCTCCTCCTCGGTGAGAATGCCAAGGGAGGCGTCGACCTCGAGATCACACTCGTCGCGCACGAGGCGGATCGACTCGATGACCTCCGCCCACTCCTCGGGCCGGTGTTCCTTCGAGACGCCTTTCTCCGCGACGACGATCCCGAAGCGCTGGGCACCGTCACGTTCGGCGCGTTTCGCGGCCTCGAGGACCTTCTTCGGGCCGAGGAAGCCGTAGGTGTCGATGCCGGTGTCGAAGTGGACCGACTGCGCACAGAACCCACAGTCCTCGGCGCAGTTGCCCGCTTTCGCGTTGACGATCGAGCAGGCATCGACCGTGCCATCACCGAAGTGATCGCGCACGGCCGCACCGGCTTCGGCGAGGACGTCGACCGGCTGGGCCATCAGCGCTAACCCGTCGGTCCGGTCGAGTCGCTCGCTGGCCACGACCCGCTCGAGTGCGTCGTCGACCGTCTCGTTTCCAGTCTCGTAAACCACACTCAGAATGGCGGTTAACGAGTATATAATGTTTTTGGACGGTCACGATCTCGTGATCGTCCGCCGCTCACAGGTCGGTGTCGACACCCTGCTCGAACGCGTGCGCACTCGAGAGCACCGTTGCGTCGTCGAAGCGTTCCCCGATCAGCATGAGTCCGACTGGTAGTCCGTCCGCCGTTCCGGCTGGCACCGACGTCGCCGGATGGCCGGTTACGTCGAACGGAGCCGTGACGATGACGGCTGACGAGCGGGTTGCAACGTACCTCATCGAAGACCAAATGGCGGATCTCACAGACGCGATTCGCGAAGCGATCCAAAACGGCATCGACAGTCCTGGGTCATCCCGTGTGTTGGTCAGCATCTCACCTGAGCGATCGATCATCCTCGACGACGGGGCCGGCGTTGATCTCGAGTCGACCGAAGGGCGACGCAACCTCTCAGTGCTGGGTGCAGGAAGCAAGCAACGAGCAGACGACGAGACAATCGGCGAGTGGGGCATCGGTAAGGGTGCGATCATCGCAAAGGGAGCCGTTCGCATCTGGAGTCATGATACCGCACTGTGTTTCGATTATCGGGATCGACGCGATTCGGGACCGTGGGCAGACGTCAGCGGGCGCGATGGCCAGCTTGTGGACGCTGAGCATCACCTCGAAGGGATGCTCGTCGAGATCGATCACTACGAAGACGAAGTGCCGGACCCGGACAGCTACCGGTGGCGGCGCTACGTTCGCGATCTTCGCAAGCGCTTCGCGTACGTGCAATCCCGAACCGGCGTCTCGGTCGTGATCAATGGCGAGCCGGTCGACAACGGCGATCCACTCGAGGCAGTGGCTGACTCGCCACATCCGTCGCTTACTCGCGAAACCGACGATGCAATCCTCGCACTCGAATACACACCCCACGAGGGGCTCGATATATACAGTAATGGCCTGTACGTGACGACGAAACGCGAGTACGGACTCGGCGGGGTCGTCGTCTCAAAGGGAAATATGACGCTGAACTTTGCGCGCAACGATATCCAGTCCGGCTGTGACCGCTGGCAGCGAATCGACCATGCACTCGAGCAGGCACGTGACGATCTATACGCCGAGGTCTCGGACGACCGGCTGACTGCCGAGAGTCGAGAGGTGATGATCGAAGCGATGGCGTCCGAATCGTCGAACGAGCAGTGGGCCGATCGTAACCTGTTCCAGCTGGCAACCGAGTCCCGCATCAGCCTCGAGGAGATTCAAGCAGCCCCGAAGATTGGGTGGGCTGACGGAGCCCAGAAAGGGGCGGACAAGCTCGTCGAGCGTGGCTACGTCGTCCTCGATACGAGCGATGCAGCAACCCAACGGCTTCGCGATCTCGCCAATGACGAAGATACATCGATAGCGGTGCCGGAGACGTTTGACGTTGGCGAGCAAGCAGAGTCGGAGGGCGTCTGGACTGGCTATCATCGCGTCGAGGATGAATCGCAGTTGAACGCTGATCAGCAGCGCTATCTCCGCTTCGCACGAGTGCTCGTACGAGAACTTGGGATCGAGCGAGATGTGTACTACGGCGAGGCGAGTGCCGATGCCTGGACCGACGGCAGGACATACATCGTGATTACCGACTCGGCGGTGACGAGCCGCCAGCGTGCGGTCTGGATGCACGACCTGTATCTCGTGATGTTGCACGAAGCCGCTCACGGAACCTCAAGTCGGGATCGGCCCTCGCATGGGCATCACTTCGAGAGTACGTATCGGTCGCTCGTTGAGGATACGGGTAATCGACGTTCGTTCGCGGAGCTTGTCCAGCAGGTCGTCGACGAGGGATTCGAGTCTGTGTTCGACGAGTATGAGGTAGATATCCAGCAGAGCGAAGCCGTCGCCTCTAGCCAATTTCGATAATGGGGCGGCGAGGTGGAAGACCGACTCGAGCAGCTTGGTGTCGCGACCTATCGGCATGCAAGGCAACTCTTCGAGGAGTCGTTAGCACTGTTCTTCTGGTGACGTGATCCGAAGTTCATCCTCGACTTCGTAGAAGTAGCCCCGCTCGAGGAGGCGAGTAAGTGCGTGCTCGACGTCCCGTTGCTCGAGTGCTAACTCTGAATCGGCGATCAGCATGTCGGCTGCGTCGTCGTAGTCGATCAGCGGAACACTGTCTTTTCGCTGGCCTGGCCGACATGCCTGTGTACACAGTCGATCGTAGCATTCGAGAATCCACTCCGGAAGTGGTGGCCGTGGATCTGTAATGCCAGCCATTGCAGTTCTGTATGGTTGTTTCGACAGTCATCCGCTTAATAGTATCCGTCGAATGCGCTCCTCTCACAGGAACAGTGTACTCCCTTGTTAAATTGAACTGACCATTTCTACCATATTATTGAGCGGCGCGGAGAGACAGATACCGAAGGTATTCCCGAACGCAGCAAAGCATCACTGCAGGCCGGTCTCGAGTTCGGCGACAGCTTCCTTCGAGTTTGACATCACGCACAAAGGGACGGTGACAGTTTTCGTGAGAATTACTTGGGGGAAGAACCTGATCATCTCGCGGTCGAGATGATGGATGAGGCAGGGCTTAGATAACCGGCTACTTTTCGAAGAGCATACTTTTCACCAGCGTTGCGACGAACACGACCCCCGAAATGATTCCGAGGATAGCAGTCTTGATGCCGGCAGCCAACAGTGCTACGACGTATCGTCCGTATCGATAGTCGGAGTGCCAGAGGTCACTAAACATCCCAACTACGAATTGGGCTACTGTTGCTAACCCATCGAAGATGAGCACGTAGAGGACGCTGTAGATCGCTGATCCCGTTCGATGGATGAAGATGTATATGAGTGATTCTCCGGTACGCGTGTAGTCTCGGGTGAAAGGGCGGGTCATGCGACTGCCACTCCAAGGGTCTCGACACCAGCCAAGGAACGATGAGACTCTTCGCTTGATTAGGTCGATCACGGCCCAAAGCAATCCAAACATTGTACTTCTGGGTATATGTCGGTGGTAATGTAAATCTGTGTAGCACACTATTTTTGAGCCTGTAACACACTCAGGATGACAAAGAGAGTTTTCCTCCGGGATCCAGTTTAACTATTCTCCCGATTTATGACGAGTGAATTCCAGACACGGTGAATTTCTACTTTCGCTCCGAATGGGGAACTAATATACGCCCCGATGTAGCACATTCAACAAACAACGCTGTCGGAGGTACCCCAAATGCACATACCCGAAGGACAATACAATCTCAAAGAATTCTGCCGAGTCATCTTTGACTCGCCAGAGCGTGTCCTAGAAGGGTACCACGGCCAACGCATCAAATCGTTTCTCTATCTCTCCGACGACGGCTGGGAGGACTACCTCGACGAACACTACGAAACCGAAGAACTCGGTGACATCACGAAGTTCGTCAGCGAGTACCGAAACCGAAAAGGTACAGAGCAGCCTGCCAGATTCTACGTTGGAGAGTACAAAGACGATCTCCAGATGGTCGTCACCGCCGAAACTGAAGAAGCCATTCGACAAGCTCTCCGTCCAGTCTCGGAACATAGCGACTGTCTGTCGCCGATGCCGATTATGACCGAGGACTTCCAGACGATGAACGAAATTGTCCTCAATACCTACGAGGACATGCGGATTTCTGAATTTAATTCGAAGCGCGTTCCAAGCTTGGCAGGTGCCCGAACTCGACCGGATGTCGATCGTGAAATCGAATACAAAGGAATTGATGGCAGAGACCGGCTTGACGAGTTCCGTGAGGAATACGGTGTGGTTCCCACCCGTATCCAGTATGAACATGAGAACGTCTCCATCAGGATCGACACATCCGGAAAGTTCACCTTAGAGACCGTCAACCAAGAGAGCTTCAACATCCTATTTGAGCTGCTGAGTGAGGTCGTCGTGAATGTTCTTGAGCTATTGGACGTGGCGAATCAGATCAAGTTCAAGAAACGGGAGGTGGTGCCGGGAAACTTGAAAGTGCAGGTGCCGGAAGTGAGTTCTGGTGAAATAGATTTTGACCAACAAGTGTCGTTGATGCAGGCCGAGAATTTTATCAAAGGCACGAAGAACAGCAATGATCTGAATTTCAGCTTCACGGACGTTACGAAACAGGCTGGGTCGTTGGACTTCTCTGCGCAGGTAACCGACGAGAATCGAGGATCGTTGTTCAATGTCAGCGCGACTGAAGAGTCAATGCGGATTGTCCCAAAACAGAACTGTTCGTTCCCATCTCTCGTCGAGTTCTATCTGGCCGTGATTCAGTTGTTGGATGGTGGCGCTGAAATGCGACTCTATGAGTCTCAGACGGCAGCATAACACATGACGAATGTTGACCCTCCTAAATCGGTGCCGGAGGGTCAAGAAACGAAGTATCGCGGGTTATACGGTAAGTGTATCGAGCACAAACTCGACGCATTTCCGGAACAGTCTAAGCGCGAAGACCTTCGAAAAGAAATAGATGTTCAGCGCCAGCACCGGAAACTGATTAGTTACTCTATTTTCCCGTTCGTACAGGATCGTCCAGCTGGGTATAAATTCTTCACCGCGGAACCGCTAGAGGAGCTTGGTGTGCCGAACTTTGATTTCCTTCTGTGGAACTTGGATGGGAGTGTAATTTTCGGAGAGGCAAAATCGTCGATTCCAAACAGCGCTGAGTCAGTCGTGAATCAGCTCAAAGAGCGTAAGCAGATCGCTGAAGAGCACAAGGAGTACATTGAGGAGGAATATCTGGGGAGCGAAATTGACCATATGGAGTTCGTGCTATCAACGTACGCCAACCATGGCGATAAGATTGCGAAGGCTATCATCGAGGAGGGCGCGAAGTTCATTACATGGGTCGTAGATGCCTATTACGACACGTTATGGGTTCGGCAGGCACGGCCGACATCTTTCCCAGACAACTTGGAGGCTGAAGAGCCAGATGCGATGCTTCAGGAGTTGGAGCGACGGCATACACACGATATGGCGGCGCTAAATGGTGAGTTAGACCGGGTGACGACAAGTTTTGGGCAGGCAGATGTCTTACCAACTGCGATTATCGTGGATCAGCTGCGAGTAGTGGTACAGGCTCGTCGTGTCGAGGGGCGATATCCATGCGTCGATCGTGCAGACATTGAGGAATACGTCTCGAATAGCTCACTGAACTACACTGAGGAACGTGTGACAGGTATTGTTGATGACTTGATTGGGGCTGGTAAACGAATCAATTTCCTATCTGAGTGGGACGATGAGCGTGCTGATCTGAAGGTCGTCTCAAACTATACAGCAAAAGATAATTTAGAGACAGTTCTTGAGGACAAGTGGATTGATTGGCGGATTGAGGATATGAAAGAAGACTTGCGTGATGAGTGTGAGGAGCGGGCGACTGCTGAGCTTGGCAAACAAAAGCAACTCAACGAGTACGGTGTAGGGGTACCAGATAGTGAAGTAGAAGAAAATTTGGAGTGACTACAGTTCTGGTAGAGAACGTAGAAATACTCCCGCGTCAGCCGTGCCGTTTTTTGAAGAAGTCTTGTTGATCTTCCACACATAGCCATTCGTCTCCTGGCCCGCGTACTGCGTCGCGTTCGAACGCCTGATCTTCAGCTGAATTCCATGTATAGAAGAAGCTGGGAGAAACAGGCATCGACTCGAAGAAGACCTCTCGCCGCGTTTCAACCAGCGGACCTACTACCGCTACAGTTCGACCTGATCAATGAACTCGACAGTGTCTTCGAGGACCGATTCGACCGCTTCGCGTTCATCGGGATCGGTCTGCAGCGTGTCGAGGTAGCCGTAGTCGTGCGCCAGGTTGTTCCGATACTCCACGACTGTTTTCAGAGTGTCCTGATACTGGTCGAACAGGTCGAGGACAAACGCCATGTGCCGGTACCGGCCAAGCCCGTTATTGCCGTACAGATCTTCGAACTGGTCCATAGTGATGTCGTACCGGTCCGCAATCGCCCGGCTCAGGATGCTCTCGAGACGCGTCGACGTCAGCACCAGCGCTTCCGCGATCTTGTCGTCGTCCAGCCGATCCTGAATCTCCTCGACAGAGAATCCGATGACTGCCGTGGCGTCGAGAGCGGTTGCGTCCGCGGTAGCGTCTGGAGTGGAGACAGTCGCGTCCGAGGTCTCCGCTTCTTCGCCACTGTCAGAGCTATTGTCTGACATTATTAACCGTACTATCCGCGTGGCGGTGATGAGTCTTCGGGTGGGTATATCACTGTTTTTATGTGTGGTGGTAGCACGCCACTCTCGCTGACTGAGGCACATCGAATACAGCAGATATCTGCCGAATACAATCATTGCCCCAGTGAGCAGCACTCGGTGCCGTGAAAGACGTTTTTTGACACTACGTATCCACACTGCGGGCAGACATGCCGCGGAAAAATCGTTCCGTGGACTTCACTCGTGACGGCCACATAGATCGCAGCCGTTCCATCCCGCATCACCGATCTCGTTCCCTCAGCCCGGCACCGGACACTCCGGGCCGTCGCAGAGATGCGACCGGGCAGTCATGTTGCCGCGTATGTTCCGTCTAATCGCGTTCTTATCTACAAAACCATGTTCTCGAGACGAGAGGATTCCGGTGACAGCTGGCGTCTTCAGACACACCCACAGGGAAGTCCTTGGAGTGAGACCGACAACGACCGATCAAACGACATACTACAGAGTAACAGTACACTGCATACAACCGCTCTTGTGCTGGATATTAGTTAGACGGATAGAGTGAGACCCTTCCCAGGGGTTGTGGGTAGTCGGGAGACACCCTCACCTGTTGACGTCAGGTGTCTCCGGAGCCGGCCATCTCACCAGGGATCTCAACATCGTCCATCAACAAGACGCGTCGTTCCGTGTACTCGAGGCCGTTCTTGCGCTGTGTCCGCTTTTTGACTGCCAGCCTGCTCCTCGAGAGATCGAGTAACGCGTCGATCGTTCGGGAGACCAACTTCTTCGCATAGTCGTCGCTGATCCCCTTCTCCTGCCGTCGGATCCAGTGTTTCATGTCGCCGGCGGTAACGTACTCTCGAACGCTTGCACTCCCTTTCCTCCAGGGGTTGTCTCCAACTGCCGGATCGGTACGTGCCTTCCAGAGCTTTGCAGCGAGCCGTGACGGAAGCGCCGATGTCGTCGCCCGGAGCATATCCTCGTCCATCTTCGCGAGCTGCTGGAGTGGAAGCAGATCCCCATACGAGAGGGAGACATCGCCACCACGCTCGAGTGGATCGTCACTCTCGGGTAATCGGAAGTAGCTCTCACCGTCGTCTTTCTGGATGCGCTCGAGGCGGCCATCCACAACGTCGATCTCGCCTTCGTCGATGTGTTCCTCCAGGAGGTGTGCACCCTTCTCGAGTTCGCGTGCCTGGAGTTCGCCGACGCGATCTTTGTTGGCGTTGAGTTTCTTCTCGTGGGCGTCTAGGCGTGCCTCGATGGGTGTCTGTGATTCTTCCAGGTCCTCGAGCCGTGCTTCGAGATCCTTATTTTCTCTGTGGGCCTCCTCAAGTTCGGCCTCGAGATGACCGATACGGTCGTCCTTTCGGGTGAGTTCGTCCTCGAGGGTTGTGACACGCTCGTGGAGGCGCTCGAGTTCGTCGGCAAGTATTTGGAGTGTCTGTGCATCAGATCCGGGACAGTCTGTGTTCGCGCTCATTTGGTTCTGGATTCGGTGTCGTTGTCGGGCGATTCGACTCGCGCTGCTGGTCGATGTCGGGAACGCTGGTGGAGCAGTAGGCTACCGACTCGAGAGCCGTCGAGGGAGTGCAGTGGCCGTCTCCCTGAAAGACGTCTTCGTGTTCGAAAGTCCGGTATCAGTCTACCGGGGGTTGGTGGCTCCGTCTCGAGTGGCGAAGTGCGGCGGTCTACTGGGCTGAATAAGTCAACGCGATCCCGAGGTGGTGTACTGGCTCAGCTAGCCACCCTCGGGTTGGAGTCGACAGTCATGGCTTGCCAGCGTGGTGAGCGAGTCGAATGGACACTCGCAGATATCGCAGTAGTGTCTCTGCTCCGTGAGGAACATCTCACGGTACATGTGGCCGCCATCGGGCACGGCAGACTGTCTTTGATCGCTTTCACTGGAATCGGGCTCGCTGGGCCGTCCCTGTACGTGAAGATCGACTTCGGTAATCGGTTCGCGACCAGTTTCTCTCCAGTTGCTATTGCGGCGTTCGTGTTCGATCCGCCAGGCTTCGCCACCGGTATCGGGGACAACCATCACCCGTCGGCGACAGCCGTTGATCGCCGTGTACTCGAGCACGAATTCGACGGTCGGTTCGGTGGACTGGTCACAGCCGCCGTCGGTTGCAAGACGTGGGTCGTCGTCGGCATCGACGAGCAGAATTCCATCCTCGGTCTCGAGAGTGTGGGCTCGGCTATCGTCGTCGGCGATAATGATCTCCGAGCCGTCGGTTGCTTCGATGTCGCCCGGTTCGTAGCCGGCGACGGCGTGGGCTTCCGCTCGCAGGCGCATCTCGCGAGCGCCTTCGCGCTCGAGTTGTTCGGCACGCTTTGCGATAGCTTCGTGATCGTTGACGATCGTCATTGGTCGCTCACCTCGACAGCGCCGACGATCGCGTCAGCCATCGTCTTGAACAGGTACTGCACTTCGAAGCCGCCGCGACGGTCGGCGATGTAGTCAATCCAGTCGTCGATCGTCTTCTCGACGTCCTTGAGGTCGTAGCGGACGGTGCGCTCGCCGTTCTCGATAACGTGAACGGACTCGTCGGTCGTCCGGTAAACGTGGTGTGCGCCCTCGTTGTCGATGCCTACGGAGATGTAGTCGGCGCGTGGGTCGGTAGTCTGTGCTTCCGAAACCGTTTCGTGGGTTCGCGGTTGAACACTCATTGTCCTTCTAGCACGGAGGACGCAGGTCGGCTGCTCCAACAGCCGGCCGAGAATCGGTTTTCCCGGCCCCCTGCGCCTCACAGCTACTACTCTATCAGCCAATCTATTAAACCTATTGGTTGTAGGTTATCACCAGTAGGTTTTTGGCCATTGCCATCAACTTATCATACACCGATGAGTATAGCAACCAAATCCATGGATGCAGACGATATGCGCGACGCTGATTGGGCGATCCTCAACGTGCTTCGCGAAGGACGTGCAAATGCACCGCTTATCGCCGAAGAAGCGGGCTACTCTTCGCAGTACGTCCGAGAGCGACTTGGGCGTCTGAAACAGGACGATATCGTCAAGCCACTGGGGCATGGCATCTATGAGATCAACGAAGACAAAGTGCCGGAGCGAAATCGTAATGAGAGTTGATCTTTTCCCGCAACGACATCCAGTCCGGCTGTGATCGCTGACAGCGGATCAATAACGCTCTCAAGGAAGCACATGATGATCTGTATGCGGATGTTTCGGACGATCCGCTGACTGCTGAGA
Source organism: Haloterrigena sp. H1 (assembly GCF_005938085.1). Classification (GTDB taxonomy): domain Archaea; phylum Halobacteriota; class Halobacteria; order Halobacteriales; family Natrialbaceae; genus Natrinema. Next base: position 127,627 of record NZ_SMZK01000004.1, on the reverse strand, counting down.
GTCGGGAAGTGATGGCATCTGAGTCATCGGATGAGCAGTGGGCCGATCGCAAACTGTTCAAGTTGACAACTGAGTCCCTCATCAACCTCAAAGAGATCCAAGCAGCCCCGGAGGTTGGGTTGGTTGGTGGATCCGAAAAAGGCACAGACCAGTTCGTCAAACGCGGCTACACCGTTCTCAATATAAGTGATTCAGCGACGCAGCGGCTTCGCGATGTCACCACCGACGAGGGCCGTCAATAGCGGTGCCGGAGACGTTCGATATTGGCAAGCAAGCGGAGGAAGAGGGCTGGGCTGTTATCATCGGACTGAGAATATATCTCGGTTAAACGCTGATCAGCGACGGTATATTCGTCTCGGCGAGTACTGGCAGCAGAGCTTGGAATTGATCGAGATGTGTACTACAGCGAGGCGAGTGCCGATACCTGGACCGACAACAGGACATACATCATCGTGCTCACCGACTCGGGCGTGACAAGTCGCCAGCGTACGGTCTGGATGCACGACTTGTATCTCGTGGTGTTGCACGAAGCAGCACACGAAACCTCAAGACGGGATCGGCCTTCTCATGAGCATCACTTTGAGAGTACATATTGATCACTCGTGGAGAATCCAGCTAATCAGAATTCGTTCGCGGAGCTTATCCAACAGATCATCGATGAAAGATATGAGTCCGTGTTCGGAGAGGACATCAAACGACGCACCGATCAAAGTGGAGGCGCGGGAATCACTGATTACGCGTGTTGCAACTGTTCGCCGACGTGTTTTTGAGCCCCCAAGGGGTTGGAGGGCTTCTTGAGTTCTATTCTGCTCAAGAAGATCCGATAGAATATGGCTATGAAGAGCACCAACCGAGAATCATTTAACGATTCGGACACCCGGCATGACGAGATGCATCGTAAGAACATTCATAGAACTGTGGGATCCATTTGCCAATACGATGTATAATGGCGACTGGGAACCAGTAATGACCGCAGATTCAATGGAAAAGAAAATCAAGGAATTCGCCAATTTAGCCCATGATCGGGCTAATCAGGAAAATAAAGATATCGAAGAGGTCGTCCACGATCTAACGCACAATGCGTATCTGATGAAGCACACGTCTGGTGATGTCCTTAGTGAACTTCAAGAGTTGGAATCAACGTATCCAGATGCGTTCTATAATGGTGACGCGAACGACCACATCATGACATACTTGGACGGCAATCAGAATTTCGATTTCTGGTATGACTATGCGTATCTCTCGCTGGCGGCCGGACTCGAGTGGGCAGTTCTAGACACGCTCGAAGAGACGGCAACAAGTGACGACTCCCCGTAATGCTGATCCTGCTGCTTAGCATCTATTCTTGCGAAATCGATTGATAATAGTTGCAGGAGTGTGTGAAAAAACAACTGTTACAGTTCGGTACTTTCGGTGCACAGATGGTGGCACCGAAATCCAAAATGGCTAGATTGAATCGGCGAGAGTCGTCTTGAGGGAGCACCAAAGAAGCCAATGTCCATGCTTCTTCGTCACGATAGCCCAACTCGGTGCCGAAGATGCGGTTGTAGACGCGGACAACGTTTTCATCAACAATCGGACGTGGTTCCCCATACGCGAAACATAGAGTAGCATTCGCTGCATACTGCCCGACGTAAGGAAGATCACGAAGCTGTGCTTCATCAGCGGGAATCCCAGTATCGCGAAGAGTCTGTCCGATCGTTATCAGTGCTTGGCTTCGCTGATTCTGAAATCCGAGCGAATAGATTATCTCGGCAAGCTCATTTTGATCCGCTTCTGCTAGTGCCGTTATCGTGGGATACGTTTCTATGACCTCATTATAGATCGGTTCGACTTTCTCAGCAGCGGTTTTCTGGAGAAGGATTTCTGCCACAAGGATTTCGTAGGGGTCCGATGTTTCTCGCCAGGCGAAAGACCGCAGGTTGTCTTCGGCCCATTGGAGTAGCCCTAATCGAAATTCCTCAATCACCTTCTGCTGGCTCACGTTCCGATGTACGGGTTTGCAAGCAATGAAAGACACGACAAACGACCCGCACCTTTTTATCGATACCACCAGTTCACAACCAACGCTTGTGAGCTCAAATTCGCCGTCGGCTTCCGGAAAAATACATTAGGGAATCAGGACCGTCGCCTGCCGAACACTCATGGCCCAGTTCGCTTCTGAGTATTCGTCTCGCTGAAGGGGACAAGATTGTTAAAAAGACAGATTTGACAAACTGCTTCGTCAATGAGTCAGAAAGACACTGTCGTCTATACCGAAACACGCTGTCAAACCCAAACCAGATCGTGAAAGGTTCGGGAGACAATACGGGCGTGCTACCGTTCGTCTTCGCCGCGCATGACGTAGTCACGGAGATCCTCAACTGTTGCCACGATATCATCGTTATCCATCGCCTCAACGCGCCGGACGGTAAGCTCTTCGCGGAGAAGAGTCGTAGTGCGGCTGACGATATGGCTGTTTGACGGAGGGTCTGCATACACATCATCGTCTTTGAGCGCATCAAGGGCCTCGTGACAGAGGAGGTCTGCGCAGGCGTGCGTAACAGGTTTGTATCGGGCGAAGTCGTGGTCAAGAATGTCGTTGGCGAGTTCCTGGAAGCCGAGGACGCGCCGGGTGCGCTCGTAATCTCGGTCGACGGGATCACCAGAAGCGCCATCCTCATACGTGAGTTCGGCAGCCCACCAGAGACGATGGAGGGCATTTGAGTAGATGTCACTCCCACCTTTCAAGAACTTCTCCTCCATGTTCCCAGGGCTATCGGGATCAAAAACGTGGTCCCAGCGGTAGTGGACGAACTCGGGGAACCGGACGAGACAGAGGTAGTGCCAGAGCCCGGCGTCCGCGGCCTCATAACGGGTCAGATCGAGTGTACGGTGAAGGGTAGGGGCGAGTTCCGCATCAATATCGCTGTCCTGGGGATCAATATTATCGGCATTGCGTATCTCATCAATACAGTCGTCAACAGGCGCAAGGTCGACCGAGCGACCGAGCGGCGTGAGGTAAGGACGGAGATCATCCTCAGTGAGTGTCCGCTCTCCGCTCAGAACCCTGTTGTCGACAAGCGGGTGAGCAGCGCTCTGGAGGTGGTACAGTTTAGTTGTCATTCTGGATCGCCTCTTCGATCAGTTTGGTTGTGTCGGACGGGATGTCGTAGCGCTGGTGGACAGCGTGTTCGACGTTCTGGACGAGCGCGGGAAGGTCTTCGATACTTCGAACATCGGTCGCGAACTGGATCGCAGCGTCCTCCTCCTCATGATCGGGATAAAGGTCATCTAAGAAGAGGTCTAGAACGTCATCTTGCCAGCTGTATTGGGTTTCGCCAGTGTCTGGATCGGTATCACGAGCAGTCTGTATAAGCAGTTGAGTCCATACGGAGTGCTCAATATAATCATAGAGTACATCACGAAGCCGAGGTGGACCGCCTGTGGACCCACTGTTTTCGAGAACTTTCACAACCTGTGGGTGTTCGCGGTTCAAGTAGAGCTGAGGGTTACGCGGCTCGTCAAGACTCAAGTGGTGAATATGTTGATCGTCGGGAAGACGGTCAGTATCACTGAAATCCTCGATAATCGGCATGAGTAGTCCGCCGCCGTCCGTGCGTTCGTCAAGCTCAAGCGTCCACGAGATGCCGTTTGCGAGCCGAGAGCCAACTTTCGAAGCACAGTTCGACGCCCCGGGGCCGCGTTCGCTCGCCCGGACAAGGTGCGGTTCGAGTACGACGGTTCCTCGGTGGTCGTCACGGTGGATGTCGATGCTGAACGAGTAAGTGTCGGGCTCGACAGGTGGGTCGGAAAGGATCGTTCGGTCGCGGCTGATTGCGAGAGGGTTCGTTTTCACGAGCGCAAGCCGACCCGATGGGGCATCCCACTCGGTCGTCGAGAAGACCTCTTTAACCGTCTCCATGTCGAGCGTGATCGTCCCTTCGAGCGTGAGGGTAGTCCAGCCAGCTTCGTCGACGAGCGAAAGGTAGCGGGCAGATTCATCGAGCTCGCCACGGTCGCCGAGATCAGCACCGTCCAGTTGAATCGTCTCGACCGTGAAGTCAAGGGCATCACGGGCGTAGCTGTGCGGGAGAGACTGGGTGACGAGACTCCCCGTCTGGAGTTGTTCGTCCTCTGATTCGTCCTCTGATTCGTCCTCTGATTTGTCGTCAAGTTCGTTGTCCAGAACAGCCATCAGTTATCCCTCCGTTCGGCAACGGCAACTGATACTTTGAGTCGGGTTTCGACGCGACGCATGTCTTCTTCAGACGTACCCTCGAAGGTGAGCGAGGTCGTCCCCGGTGGCGGGTCAAGGCGACCGACCTGCACGCCGTTTTCGTCGGGGAGCGAGATGGAGACCCCGGTCGTATCCGAAGAGATATTACGCACAGGGAGCCGGTCGTTAGTCGCACGCTCTTCGGCCATTCGAACGAGCGAGACAGTTACTTGCCGGATTTCGTTCCGGTCGCTCAAGGGTTCGACTTCACCTTCGAATTGCCAGTGGTCGTACGTCTCGTCAAAGGCGATGTCGGTGTCGCCGGTGACACGCTGACTACTGGGAGACTCGCGGCTGGTGGAGCCGCTCCGGCGTTTGCTCCCGATCTTGAAGCGGTTCCCGAGTCTTTCGGGACCGGTCGAGCCGCGATCGACGTTCGGGGCAACAAGTTCGCGGAGCGTGTCGGTAACATCCGGTTTGATTCCTTCAACGGCAGTTCGAAACCCTTGCTTGTACGTGTTAGCGAGGGATTCGGTCCGTCGCCACTCGTCGTGCTGAGGTGGTTCTGCAGTGGTGAGAAATTCTTCAACGACATCGTCAACGTCCGAAGGGTTATCACCAGTGCCCCAAGGACGAGCGCGGCCGCCGAGGAGAACAGCGTGGAAGTCTTCGTTCCCGACTACGACTTTGTCGCGGTCGTAGTATTCGACAACCATTCCGGCACCACGGACGAACGCAACGCTGTTGCGCTGATACCTCTCGTCCGGGTTCGCACGGCGGACGAGCAAGTCGAGATCTCCCTCGGTCGATCCACTCTCGTCCGTTTTTGCGGGAATGGTCAGTGTGATCGGTTTCTCAACGACATCACCGGCCTCGGTGAGTTCGTCAGTGGCAGCAGTGCGGTCATTGAGACATGTAGTGAACGGAGTGTACCGAGGGTACTCTGCTATACTCGCCGATTTCGTCTCGGTGTCGGTCTCGACGGTGACCTCAAGATTTCCACGGTAGATCGCTGGCCAGAACCACTCAATTGCCTTTTCAGTGATTTTGTCTGCGAGTTCTTCATCGGCAAGGCGTTCTTCGGCAGTGGGAACGCGGAAGTCGACAACTTGAATGCTCGTTCCGGGACTATCTGGGCGGCTGAGTTTGAGGTCATCAGCGAACTGTCTGGCCTCGTCACCCCAGAGAGATTCGGGGCGTGCACCACTTTCGTCGGCATCAACGTTACCGAACCAGCCGTGGCCTTGGTAAACGGTGTCGCCGTCGCTCGACTTGTGAGTCGGGAGACGGGTGCGCCCGATAAGCCGTGGGGAGTCGTCTCGAGGAGTGGGTTCACTGAGCGAGGAGTTGAACAGCACCATCGAGAGCCCGGAATACAGCCAGAGAACAGCTTTGCCGAGGCCGTAGCTCCCACCAGATGTGTCACCGGATTTGCTACTGAAGAGAACGTCACGGACGAGAGCGGTGAAGTTAGACTGGTCAGCAGTCTCGGCACCGAGGAGCCCCTGGGTATTCTGATCTTCGATAGTGAGGACGCGGAGCGATTTTTCATCCTCGATTCGCGCCATTGCTTCGGAGATGTGTTCACCGCTTTCCGTGTCAGCGGCAAGAGATGCGTGGTCGGACCAGGTGTTGATATCCAGGGCGTTCAAATAGGCTTTGAGATCGTCGCCTTCGAGAGTCTCGAGGCGGAAGGTGACCTGTGCAGGATCGTCGTTATCCAGGCGGGCGTCGTTCGAGTTCTGGAGGACCTCCCGAACGAACGTTTTCAGGCCCTGTTCGCCATTCGACATCGCGTATTTTGCGACATCGTCGCCATACCGAGCGTCAGTCGGTCGCGATGTCGTAAATCCCCACGTCCCGCTCATTGACCCCTCCATCGATGTGTTGGAGAATCGATCCCCTTCCAAAACTGATGAACATATGCGATATTAGTCATAATGGGACAGTCGAGGCTTCCATATTATAAATATTTGTTATTCATATAGATAGGGAATTAGCAGACGGCGTAACGAGCCAGCGGCGCAGTGTCAGACCGGCATCAAAACTGATCGGTCGGTGGATGGCCAGTCGTGAGATAGTGAGCACCGAGAAGGTCATACCGAATCTCGGAACGTTCCCGCGACCGCTTGGCCGACTCCGTACTCAAATCGGGAAGTGGCGCAATAGAAAAAAGCATCTCTGAGCCGTAGGTGCTTTCTAGTGAAAACAACCGGCTCGTCGGTGTTTCGGTCGTTCCGATGTAGGTGAGGCGTCGCTCCCACCGTAGGGTATTGTCTTGACGTGTCCAAACACGGAACGCGCAGGCATCGGGCATCTCGATTATTGCACGGTCGGCGAGCGGACGAGGTTCCGTCCACTTGAGTCCCATCCAGCCCGGGTTCGTCGCTGCTCGCCACCCAGCCCAACTTGGCACCGGATACGAGTTCTCTTCCGAGCTGGATTCCAGAACGGCACAGGGGTCGACACCAGGAGAGGGTGTGTCTGCGAGCGGGGTCCGGTTGAGCTGAACGCTCGGTGTCCACCCGATCTCGCGTCGGCATACTGCAATAAGTGTCGCCTCGAGCGCTCGGCGATGGCGTCGGTTGGCAGCGATCGGTGGGGTCGCAACAGACACTTCCAAATTGCCATCGAGTGCGGTTGCGATCTGCCAGAGGCCGGTCGTCGCGTCGTGATTCCCGCCATCGGGACAGTTCTGCGCGGTAAGTCCATCTGCGAGGCCGAGCCCGACTCGACTTCGAATACCACCGTCTGCTCCCGTTTCCCCGATGTACAAGAGTCCAGGGATAGCCGTGTGGCGAACACGATACACACCGGGGTCGTGTGGAAGGTCGTCAAGGAGCTGGTCGCGGTCGTGTAATGAGAGCCACGGCGACCAATTAGCCCCCAGCCAGTCCGGGGAGAGTGGATCCACAACGCGATGGGTTAGATGGCAGTGTGGGATATCGAGTGCTCTCGTGGCATCGACAACGCGCCGAGTTGCTCGGTTGACGGCCGCTAAATCGGTCCGCACGAGGGGCTCGGAAATCGAGAGAATGTTTGCGATCGCCGCCAGACTACGGGCTTGATGGTCGAGTGCCCACACGGTCGCTCGCCGGCTCGACACCGACATTCGCTCGAGAAGGGTGTGGATGTCGTCAATCGCGGCAGCGGGAAACTCGGGACAGGAAACGACAAAGCCGGGACCACAATCGGTGAGCGATTCAGGCGTGGCATTGCTGACGTGTCGGTCGTGGGCAGTGGCGATCACATCACGGCCGACCGCGGTAAGCCCGAGTTCCTCGGCGACCACATCCCAGTACGGGTCGGCATCGGCGCGGAGGTAGAGGTGACCACCCTCGTCAACGCCAACGGGAGTTGGGTCAAAGCCAGTGACGAGGGTTTCGAGCGGAGCGAGCTCTGGTGTTGTCTCGAAATCGCGGAGGATGTGCGCGGCGTGGGAAGCAGGGACGTCGTACTGTGCGGCGACATCTTGCACGATAGCACGAGGGAGTGGTGTACCGGCAAAGGGATCACCCGCGTGCGATCGAATCCTATCTCTATCTTGATAGAGTCGATTCGAGTCCCCACCCATCAGCGTATACGGTAACTCGAGACATCTGATTATTTGATTGTGTCGACTCGACAAAGTACGACATAAGAGATACGAGAATGATGGCGTGCTATTCGAACTCGCCGAGTTGGCGGTTCGCCTCGGCGCGGCGTTTGTTTGTCATCTCCTTGTCGTAGTTCGAATAATCAACACGGTCTTCAGAGATGCCGCTTTCGTCCTCGTAGGTCATAATCCACGCACGAAGGAGATAGTAAATGTATGGGGCGGGGATAACGTTTTTTGCAAGGTGGGCCTTGGGATAAGGACCAGAGGCGTAGTTTTTCGCAGCGGCCCACCACTCCTTTGATCGTTCGGAGAAGAAAAACGAAGATGTCTCCGCATTCTCGGACGGGCCATCACTCGTGAGGAGGAGGCGTTCACGAGGCGGGTGAGGTACGTCGAACGACGTTTCGAAGCCGCGTTCGTACTCGATCGGGAGGCCAAACATCCGGCCGTTCAGCACGACCGGATCTTCGAGCGGGGCGCGTGGGACGTTCTCAATAATGTGGTGCTCGCAATATTTTTCGGCGATCTGGCGTGCGCTCGGGATCATGTTATCGTGGTCCTCGGGATCGCCAGAGATACTCGTTGTTGCTGCCCACGCTGAGCAGACGGGGTGGAAAACGCCCAGATCAAAGGTGACATCCTCTTTGAACGGAAGGCCCCAGTCTTTCTCCTCAATGTGGGCATCCGCTTTAATCGGCGCGCTATCGTTCGTGTCTCGAGGATCAATGCCGACGCGGACAACGGTACCGAAGTCGTTGAGAACCTCGCACTCTGTGCCGTAGTCGGCAAAGCAGTGGAGGATCAAGGGTTCGTCGCGATCCTCGGTGAAGGGAAAACTCACAGATGACCACCCGCAGACGGTTCGGCGACCGAGCTACCGACAGAAGGAGATTCGGTAGCGTGAACCGGAAGTTGGTCGATATAGATATTCACTGTAGGGCCAGTTTGGTATGGCGCTGAATAAATGTCCCTATCCGAAAGTGGGTGGCCAGGCGGCTGAGAGAAAGGTGAGTAAAATACTGTAGTGGTAGGGAATGAGATCACTTCAAAAGATTAGTCAGTCGTCAGCAACGGTAGTTTCAGTTGCGGTGGCAGTGGCGTTGACATGGTCAAGAATGCCTTTGCCGATGTATTCGCCGAGGCGTGGGGGAACGGCGTTGCCGATGAGGCGGCCGAGATTGCTGACGCCGACATCATCCCAGTTGTCATAAAAGTCGTAGTCTTCCGGGAACGTCTGGAGGAGGGCACCCTCGAGGAGAGAAAGAGCACGATCTTGATCGGTGTCGTAGTGGCCGAAGCGACCGCTGCCGTAGTTGTAAAATTGGGTTGTTATCGTGGGTGCGGGCTCATCGGGCCGCATTCGGCTGTAGGGTGCAGTGTATGAGCGGCCGCTCGCCTTCTTGTGACAGTCGGCGAGGAGGTGGTCAAGGTCTTTCTCTTCCCAGAGGTGCCAGTCGCCGCCGGGTTCCATATGGCGGATTCGCTCAAGGTTTTTGTCCGAGAGTTGTCGAGATCTGTGTATGTCAAGATCGGGATCAACGTCACCAGCAGCAAGTGGCGGAAGATAGTCAATGGTCTCCTTGACAGTAGGGTAGTTATCTGGATCCTGGATGGGGGGATCAGGAAGGGCAATCGGACCGCGTTTGGACGCCATGACAACCCAGCGTTTCCGGTTCTGAGGGATATCGTATTCGGGGCAGTAGACTTTCTTGTTCTCGTCGCTATTCACGTGGTAGCCGAGGTTATCTAAATGGTCAATAAACTCTGTATAGACGTCATCTTTGCGGACCTGGAGGACGTTCTCAGTGACAACGACATCAGGTTCGACATAGTCAACGATCTTCTTGACATCGTTAAGAAGTCCCCATTTTTGATGATCTTCGTGGCTCTTGCCTTTGGAATGACTCATCGTAGAGTACGGCTGACAAGGGGCACAGGCAGCGAGCACGTCTAAGTCGGAGTCCCAGGGAAACATACGGGCGACACGCTCGGGATCCTGTGAGAGCGGCAAGACATCAGTGTGGACGTAATCCCCCTCAATATTCTGTTTGTACGCATGCTTGCAGTCTGGGTCGCGATCAACACCTTTAACAACCGAGATGCCAGCTTCCTGAAGGCCGTAACTAAGGCCCCCAGCGCCGCAGAAAAGATCGACCGCCGTGATTTTCATATGCCTTCCTCATTCGCAACGTCATATAAGTATTCGCAGACGAGACGACAACCAGTCAGCCACAGCGGCCCCGGAAGCGGACAACTATCTGAATAGAGATGGGAATGAGAAAATCAATATAACCCTCCCATCATGGTGATTGTGAGCGTACAAAGCTCGTAATAGTAATACTGATTAGGTGCACTTAATGTTGTACAAATATACCGGTTTTTGATATGGATCAGAGGCGAGATCAACTATTTGACGCAGCTGAGTGGTACTTCTTCAGCGGTGGACCAGGAGCACCACGGTACGGAGACGACCCGACAAAACACGCAGTTGACCATGACGCAGAAGCATTCGTTCGGGAGGTGCTACAGAACGCGAACGACCAGGGTCTCTCAAATGGCGATCCAGTCGAGGTGACGTTCCGGTTCATTACACTCACCGGCGACGAGAAAGACGAATTTCTGGACGCGCTTGGCTGGGGCGACGATCTCAACCACCGGCTAGAGTCGATCGCACACTCAGACCAGGGACGTGGATACGATCGCGTGCTCGAGCGCATGCACAACCCGGAAGCAGAACTTCGGTTGCTGGTCGTCGAAGATCGGAACACGACTGGTCTCTCCGGGGCATGGGAGGAGGATTCGAACTACGCCGCGCTCGTTCGCGACGAACTTTATAGTAGCAAACAGGAGGATACCGCAGGCGGTTCATACGGACTCGGGAAATCCGTTCTCTGGACGTTCTCAGGAACATCAACAGTCATATTTAATTCGTATCTCGACCACGGCACGCAGGCAGACGAGTCGCCACGACTCATCGCCCGGTCAAAGCTCCCTACTCACGAAGTCCGGGGTGATAATACAACTTATCAGGGAGCCGGATGGCTCTGTCACCCGACCGAGACGGAGGATGGACCACGGCCGGAATCGCTCTGGGGTGATGAAGCAGCCCGACTTGCCGACCGACTGCACGTTGATCGCCCTGCGACCAGCGGAACAAGCGCCATGGTCGTTGAATTCCGAGATCCGACACGGGACGACCGCCCCGACATTGACGAGCTCGCCCAAGAATTCGTCGAGGCCTCGGTGAAGTACTTCTGGCCGGCCATCTACCGTGGTGACCTGAAAGTTACTGTCGAAACCGCCGAGGAGACCCTCAAAGCCGATGTGAACAGTGTCCCGGCGATTCGACCGTTTGTCGAGTGTTACGCCCAACGGTTCACGGACTCCGAATCGCTTGACGACCCCGGAGATGTCGCTGGACTCGATATCCCGGTACGGTTGCCCCCACGTGCTGACGGGACGGAAACACCGGACGGATCGGTGCGCCTGGCGACCCGACTGGCATCACCAGCCGACGACGACACGTACCTCAACACCATCGCGCTCTTCCGTGGGGCCGGAATGGTCGTGAAGTACTACGACCAAAGTCGAGTCGCGTACTCCGACCGGAACTTCCATGGCGTGCTCGCAACCGGGGAAGCACGCCTCGAACACAATCTCACGGAAGGGGATCTGGAAATCGATCGATTCCTCCGGTTTGCCGAGCCACCCGAGCACGACGAGTGGGAGTCGACGGAGAACCTCCGCAAGCAGTACCAACGAGGATTCCGAACCGCCCTTGACGACATGTTCGGGACGGTCCGAGACGGCCTCCGCCATCTGATCGCGAAGAGTACGAGCACGGACACGCTCTCCGATAACGTCTTGAACCGCTTCCCGATTCATGGTGACGGCGTGCCACGATCGACGGCGTCCTCAGCGGAACCAGTGTTCGAGATCGATAGCTCATCGCGATTCACCGGCGATCGGTGGTCGTTCTCCGGACGGATCTCGGTTCTTGCCGAGGAGTTCGACGGCTGGTCGGCCGAGCTCTCACTTACGGGAATCGGGGAAGATGGTTCCAGGTACGACGTCGTGCCGGTTGAGGAGTTGGACGTCGATGTCGACGGTGTGACGACAGCCTTCGAAGACGGGATAGTGCGCATAAACGCCAACGAGCACGTCACCAATGCCACGTTCGAGGGGCGATCGCATTCAACTGGCGATGGAGACTTGCTAAGTGGTGATGTCGGCGAAACACAACTCGAGATCCGGGCGGAGCTCGAGACGCCCGCGGAGAAATGACCATGACCCGTTCACAACGCTACCGCAGTACCTCGCTTCCATTCAGCTATCGTGAGAAAGGCGTACAGTTCTCGTTGGAGACGTACTCGATCGACGACCAAGATCCAGCTCCGCTAGACCTGAAACCAGGGCAGACCGAGATCGATCTTGCTGGCGAACTTCCGCCGCCGGCAGACGATGCGGTAGCTGACTGGCAGACGGTGGCACTCGAGGGCCAACTCTACATCTCAGAAGAGACTGTTGATGCGGTGTTTCCTGATGAGGAACGAGATTGCCCACCGGCGAAACTCTACGTCACAATCCGGTGTCACGAAACTATCTACCGTGATCGCGTTGTCGTCTCCGACGCGCCAACCACGCCAGGAACGTACGACGTTGAGATACCAATTCGGAAAGAGAAGGTCCGCGGGACGGTAGAGCTCCGCCCGTATCTCGTTCGCACCACCAGACGAGATGGCGACGGCAAGTACGCGGCACGGAAGAACTTCCGTGTCGCAAGCGGTACGATCTACAGCATTGTTGTCGACCGGCCGGAAGACGAAGAACCACCAGCGATCGACGGGGAACGCGTAAATTTCTCGCAGACGACACACTTACCGGATGGCGACAAACTCTATTACCTTGACTTCAGGAACGAGAAGCGTCCGAAGCTCTGGATCAACGCCGATCACCCCCGAATCACAGAAGTCCTGCAGAGCCGCGGATCGGTCGGAGCAGAAGCGCGAATGCGAGACGTCATCCTTGACCAGGTCAGTTACGGTGTCTGGATGCAACTCCTAATTCGAGCCGGAGCTGCCATCGATAGCGATGGAGACGTTGAGTACGAGTGGCAACAGACGGTATTGAAGACATTCGCACGTAACATGTACGATATCGATGATTTAGAAGAAGCGACACACAGACTGCGAGAAGATCTCGAGAGTTCGGAGACATTACCGTACATGATGCAGCGGCTTGACGGTGAACTTCAGGAGTTCATCAATCCGCGCGACCAGTTGATTAACCTCATGGAGGAAGGCCTCCAGATTTAGAATGAGTGAGTCAGAAACACTTCATCGGTTGACCGAAGAGGGGCGGCGCTTGGTTGGTCAGTCCTTCCTCAAAGGGGAGACAACGCTCAATGCTGACGACGTAGCGGAGTATATCGAGCCGATGCCAGGCGAGCCGAAAGCGAATCTCGGCCGCGTTGACGAGGTCGTCGATTCAGTACTTGAAGAGTACTCCGAGTACGATACGGCGATTGACGGGGCGCTCGCCGAAGAAATTCATCGCAATCTCCACATCACGCGCCGAACAGCGGGCGACCCGGGCTTGTGGCATTGGCTGGCTATCGTCCGCTACCCCGATCTCGTTCGTCATCGGTGGGAATATCGATCAGAAGAGGCGATGCGGGAGAAGTTCCTCGGTGCCGGATCTGACCTCTATTCGAACGCTCTTCACCGCTTGTGGTGGATCGCGGAGTTAACTGCTCGCGATGACGAATACGAGATTACGGACGCGGTGTTCGCAAATCAGACGATGGTCAATAAAGTGTTTGACCGATGGTTCGCGCGATATCGTCCCGCGGTTATCGCAATGTGTGATGAGCTTGCCGATGAACGGTCCCAGGTTATTGAGGAGGTGACACGCCGATTCAACCATGCGTTGACCAATGTCCAGCTTGAAGGTCTCTCAGAACGGGAGGCTCGAGAGTTGATTCAGCGACTGATAACCGAAGCACACGAGTAAGAACCAGACAACAACCGAGATCTTCTTCCGCTCAATCTACTGACGGTGTTGTTCGAACAAGGACTCAGTTTTTCTGCGCCAAAGTGGGCCGAGGCGCACACTCGTGTGCCTCAAGACCACGAATGAGTACAGAATGTGAAAGGCAAGTAGAATACGGTTGTGTCGTTGTCCCGGTGAATTACAGTACGACGGAGAACGATTACAACAGGTCGATATGATTCTGAAACGAGGCCTGAACTGGGAATATCTCGTAGAAGAATCGTCGGAGACGCACCTCCGAGGGCAGCTTGATCTCCAGCAACAACTCCAACGGCAAGGCGTAACCCCGAAGAGATTCGAGTGTAGGTACGACGAACTCTCCACCGAAACGCGTCTTAACAAAATTCTGCTAGACGGGCTCCACAGACTGCGTCCACTCGTCACCAGCAGTTCGGTCCGGAGTGACGTGAATCGGTACTACGGACGACTACAACAGTACGTCTCGTACGAGCGGATGTCACTCCGCGATATCGAGAGTGTCTCACTGACCCGCCTGAACGAGTACTACGATAACGCTCTTCGGCTCGCGAAATTGATCTTCGAGCAGGCGTTCGTGGCTGATCTCGGTGGACGCAATCGACGCATCCAGTCATTGCTGATCGACATGGAGAGCACGTTCGAGAGAGTCGTGTATCGGGCGGTGAAGGCAGTCGTCGATACGGAGTACTACGACGTTCGGAACGATTCGATCGGCCATCTCTCTCAGTCAGAATCGGGAATCGGACACCTCTCCATGTATCCGGACTTCTGGATACAAAATCGAGAGGAGGACGTCGTCTTGGTTGGTGACACGAAGTGGAAGACGGGCACGGAGCCGAGTCGGGACAACTTCTACCAGATTGCTGCCTACCAAGCCAAATACGGCACCCCAGGGGTGTTAGTTTACCCAGACGTAGCTGGGGAGATGACGGATACTTACACGTACGCGACGGGGAGCGGAACGGACGCAGGTAGAGGAGAGCTATGGTCGATCGAAATCGAACCGGGAGAGGAGGCGAGCTACGATCAGTTCGTACAGACTGTCGAAGCGACGATTCGAGACAACCTCCCCCAGTCGCTCGTGAAGTCCGAAGCTCTACCGTAACGAGGGGAGGGCTCGATCGAGGATTGGTGACCTGACCCCGATTCGACTGAACGCCTCGAGACCGATCAGTTGGCCGTTGGGGCTATTCTGGTAGTCGAGACTGTGTCTTTTAATTCCACTCCAGTGGCAGTAGTTTAAATATGTTCTTTATCCAATAAGTAGTGGATGCAATACGATCGCGACGGCTTCGGATACGACCAGATTACCACGCTAGACATCGAGACCACCCACTGGAAAGCAGCCGAAGGCGAGACAGTCTCGGTCGGTGTCGCCGTCCACGATAGAGACGGTGGCGACCTGTCGTACGAACCGTTCCATCGAACTGGCGACGACGAAGCAGATGTGATCACCCGCGCACTCGATTACGTCAGCGATTGTGGGGCCGATGCCCTGGTTTCTTACAACGGACGCGATTTCGATCTCGAGTTCCTCACCGACCGACTGTACCGACTGGGTGCCGAGAACGCCGTCTCCCAGGCTGCACTCGACCCGCACATCAATCTGCTCGCCGACCGGAAAGCCGTCTGTGATCGAACTGGCGAGAAGTGGCCTTCACTCGAGGAGTGTCTGGCTGCCTATGTTTTCGACGAACCTGTGACAAAGTGGAACGGCCATTCAGTGACCAACGAACGTTTCGGCGAAGAACTCGGTCCTGCGTATCTCGAGGCCGTCACCAGCGGTGACGAAGAACGGGCTGAAACGCTCCGGGAGGTGATTGATCACTACCTCGTGACCGACCTCGAGGCGAACTTGGCTATCTATTACCGCGATATCGGAGACGAGTTCAATCCACAGTATCTCGGCACGCGACGGTCGTTCTGAACACGTCTAATCACACGGCGATTATATTCCGTCGTCTCGGGTTCTTCGACGACCGTTGCAACCTGTTGGCTGGGTCGATGGGTGGTTCATCTCCTTCCTCCTATGCCTTGTTGAACGCAAGACAGCGTCGGGTGGGGTTGCTGATCTACAATTTCACGGCGTTAGAGACGACTTTTCGACCTCAGAAGATGCAGTAGCTGTCACTCACAGCGATTGCTGATGAGTCAAAACTATGGTACCTTGCTCCGTTGTTCCGGTGACGACGGCGATGCTTCTCCCGGATACGTCCGGAGAAGGGGAGCAGGCGGCGAGCCTAACTCGCCGCCTGCGTCAGGTTATGCACGATGCACTTGCGAGTCAGCTCCCGGAACTGGCCGTGCCAGCTCCGGGAGCGCAGCTTCTCGCCGTCGTCTTCCTTCAACTGCGAGAAGCCTGTCTCACTCATCCAGCGCTGGTTGTAGTCATCGTTCATTCGGGCGTTGTGGGCCTTCTGCAACGGTGTCTGCTCCCTGTGCTTGATCAACGGTCGCGTTGACTCGGAGCGACACTCCTCACGGAGGTCGCTCCACGAGTAGTTCGCGTCAGCAGACAACACACGCAGGTCTTCCGCATTCCGGCGGAAGACCTGCATCCCGATGTGGCCGTCCCAGGCCTTCTGCGTCGTAAAATGAACGTCCTTGATCGCCAGTGAGTTCACGTCGATCAAGATCGTTGTCTTCATCGACTGGAATGAGTAGTTCGCTCGGTCGCGGTAGTGGTAGCTGGTTTGATCGCGCTGGAAGCCACTTGCATCAATCGCAGCTTCACCACTCCAGCCCGCCTGCTCCGCGCTTCGGCGGAGCAGGCGGCGGAGTTCACGCATCCGATACTCGTCTTCCCACCGGCAGAACGAACTGTAGTGCGGTGCCTCGTCGAGATCGAATACAGCAAGAACACCTGGCATCTCGTTGAGGTAGTCTTCAGTTTCACGGAGGCTCTTCTCCAGTTCGACGCGGAACAGAATTAACGCGATCTGTGTCCACTTGGCGTACCCGTCCGCGCCGTCCGGCGCGGCGGGTACGTCCGGATTGTCAACGTGCTGTTTGGCAAGGTCTCGACACATTCGCGCTAGCCGTCTGAGCGATGCCATATCGCCAGACGGCGTCCATTTCCCAGTTAATCTGACGGAAGATAACCGTGAGAGCGTCTGAGGCTGTCGTCATTCGGCGGCAAAACAAGGCATCCTCCTACCAACGACACACCACTGTCAGAATCGATCCCGCGGAGAAAACGGACCTGTGTCATAGGCATAATGTCTCACCGAACAGCCTTTTTCTCGTCTTAGCTCGAACAGAATCGGTATGGGCAGCGAGGTGGCCGACGTCGAACCGATCAAAGTATCGACGCTCGCCGAGTTCGAATGGGACCCCGTCGACGCCTATATCGAACACCTGAAAGAGATCAACGATCCGCGAGTCGAGTCGAAAGCGAAGGAGTCGCCAGCGTTAGAAGCAGGTGAGGAATTACACGGCAGCTCGTTCGGGTTGCTGGTGACGCCGAAGGCCGAAGATACGGGACGACAGATTCTCGAGAAAATGCGTGTCGAGCGGGTCACGGCGATCAACCATGGCGACTATCAGATACAGGGGGCACCCGACGAGGTCGTCCTTAAGGGCGATTCTGTCCGAGTCGAAGACCTGAAAACGACGAATTGGGACGACAGAGAGTTTTGGGAAACGCACCAACTCCCTCCAGCCGCCCTCCAGTTGCGGATCTATAGCTGGATGCTCTCTCACGTCCCCGACGTCTCCGTTGAGGATCCCGTGGTACACGTAAAGCGCCGCGAGGATGGCGAGGCAGTCGACTGGTTCACACACGAAGTCAACTTCGACTACGACGAGACAGAACAGCAAATCGATCGTGTATTGTCACTCTTCGAGAGGCCGGCAGAGCTGTGGAATCGTCGGTCCCATGCCGAGTGGAAGGCTGACTACTGGCCCGAGTACAGAGAGCTCGGACTCGTTGAGGATAACCAACGCACGTTAGACGATTTCTGAAAACGAAGGTTACTACAACATTGCTGCACAGTTGGTGGTGGTTTCTCGATAAGAATCGCCGACTCGTATGAAGATGCCACATTTCTGAATGGATATTCATACTACCAACTAACCCGAAATTCTATATTGTATCAATGGTCATATCCTGTAGTGTCTACAGGTAGCGATACGGATTCTAGTCCCGTGTGGTGGTTCGAAGACGTTCCGTGTGGACGCACGCGGAAGCAAGGGCTGATTCAAAAGAAGACGTTCAGTCGTGATTTGGAGACGTTCGTTCGTGAGATCCTCCAAAACTCGGTAGATGCACGTGACGACCCGAGTGAACCGGTAGAGGTAACGTTTCGCCTACGTGAGTTCGACGATAGAACGGCTTTCGACGAGGCCATACAGTGGAACGATCTATACGACCACGTCAAAGCAGGTGGGGATGATCAGGATGGACACGGCCTCACCGACTACGTGGAGTATTTGGATAACGGCGGAACCTTTCGGACACTCACGATTGAGGAGAAGAACGCTAAAGGGATTCAAGGGAACGAAGAGGATCAGGACTCGGATTATGCGGCATTGATCCGTGACCCCGGTGCGAGTAACAAGGGCGGAAGTACCGGCGGTCGACACGGTCTCGGGAGTACGTTGCTCTGGGTCGCGTCTGGGTTCCAGACGGTGCTGTTCAATTCGACGCTGGCAGAGGAACGGCCAGGTCAGACCTCGCCTCGACTCGTCGGTCGGTGTTTCATCCCGACTCACGAGCTGTCAGAGGGAGAGTGTTACGCGAACGACGGCTGGTTTGGCTCCGAATCGGGATTCCAACGTGACGAACTAAAGCGGCCCGAGTCGATTTGGAACGGTTGTGCCGAAGAGCTCGCGGAGGATCTGGGGATGGCACGTCCCGACGCGAACGGAACAACGATCATGATCCCAGGCTTCCGTGACCCGTCCGATCCAGCGATGGACGATCAACCATCGCCGACCGAATTGTGTGACGAATTCACGCAGGCGACGGCAGAGTACTTTTGGCCGGCTATCCGCGGGGGTAACCTCCAAGTGGAGATCGATATGTGCGGTGAAGGTACGAGACTGACCAAAGAGACGATACGAGACAACGACCTCGTTTCGCCGTTCGTCGAGTGCTTCGATCGGATTCAGGATGCACCCGACTCTTTCAATGGGCCGGGGACTGTTGCGAAGACCGATCAAGAGTACAAAATTGAGAGTAAAAAGGAGGATGAGTGCGAAGAGGACGAAGAGTATCCCACTCCAACTGATGGACACGTCACGGTAGCAGCACGAAAAGCCAACCCGAGTGATACAGATGGGGCCCCTTCTGAACGAATTGGGGAGATTGCCATGTTCAGGGGCCCAGGAATGGTGGTGAAGTACAAGCCGGGCCACCATATCGGGCACTCTGGGAAGTATCACGCACTGTTAGCCGCAGGGAAAGCACGCACACCCCCAGGAGAGCCTCATTCGTCATCCGACGAGGCTATCGACGATTTCCTCGCGATGGCCGAACCACCCATGCACGACCGTTGGTACGGGAAAAAGAACGACGAACTCAAAGCCAAATACGAGAGTGGCTGTGTAGGGTCAGCAGAGGCACTCACCACGAAGACGCTTCGAAATGCTCTCTCAACGCTCCTGTACAGTCAGTCGGATCGGTCCGGATCCATGACCCGCCCCGAACGAGATATTCTACCCCGGACCCGTTCGGACTTGCGGACCGACAACGGTCCTAAAGAACCCAGAACCCCCAGTGTCCCACGACTGTTCGAGTGGAAAATATCTGACACACCCACGGATAACGAGTGGCTATTCACCGGTTCTGTCGGTCCAAACTCCGACCGCAAGGCGATAAGCGATGGTTCGATAGAGCAGTGGAAAGCTACGTTCGAACTAGTCGCTCTGTTTGAAGACGACAAGGAGGCAGATACAGTGATCGTAGAAGACGTCGACGCAGAGGTGGCAGATGGGAGTGGGCAGATCAAGGTAGCTGAGACGAGTGAGGACGGCGAGAAGAGTCACATACAGGCCGTCGGTGACGTCAGATCCGCGACGGTTGAAATCGAAGCCCAACTCGACGGAGTCGAAGCGCGATTAGGAGAGTTGACGAAGACCCGGCTCAAACTCGTCGATGGGTCTGTCGAGGTGGGTGAGTAACTATGAGCCGCACACTCAGGCTCAACCGATCGCTGAAGTACGATACGTTCCCGCATCGATGTAATCTGGGGGAACTCGAGCTCCGTATCAAGGACTTCTCCGTCGATGGCGACGAGACAGTCAAGGCAGACGACGATTCGAATTTAGACCTCACCGAATACAGCGGGTGGTCTACGATCGAGTTTAGCCTTTCCGTAGAGGTTCCTGCCGATCTCCTTGAGGAAGTGCTTCCAGAAGCAGACGAAAGTACTGCAGAGGGTGCGTCCGCTAGTCATCCTGCGAAAGTCGTCGTAGCAGGGCACTGCGTAGACACCTACACTAGAGCAGGGACGGTGCTGGGCGACGGAATCAGCGCCGGAACGGTCAGCGACACGTTGACCATCTCTTCGGAGACCATCGCCCGTCGTGTCGATCTCAATCCCTACCTCTTGCGGTCCGATCGACTCACCGAAGAAGAAGAACGATCACTCGGATTAGGTAGAACCCACGACTACGCCACAGAACCCGGCGCTCTCTTGTCCGATGGCCGCCGGTGTCGGATTACCGTCGAAGACGAAGAGGCCGGTAGCGACGACGTGCTACAAGTGGAACGCACCTCGTTCGAAGAGGAGAACGAGGACGAGGATACGGTCTTCCCACCTGCCGATCGTATGTACTACCTCGATCTGAAACGAGATCCGAACAACCCCGTCCTCTACTTCAATGAAGACCACGATCAAGTCGTAGATATAGTCTGGAATGGCGAAGGTAGGTACGACGATCTCACTGCCGAACTCATCTGGGATCAAGTGATGTCGTCTGTCTGGGCACGAATGACGGAAGTTGCCGCTCACGAGTACGACCCCGATGCGGCGGAGTGGACCCCAGAGTGGCAACCGGCTGTATTTGAGATGTTGACTGATCATCTTTACGCGGACCGAGACGTGTCTCCGAGAAAGGCTGCAAAGTTTCTAAAAGAGGAATTAGAAGAAAGTCCAATGACAGCAACAGAACGGATCGAACAGGCAATTCAGGGACTACTAGATCCCGCTCAACAGCTCGACAATCACGCAAGGAGGATCGGAGACCGATGACGGGTTGGAATCCAGACGCCGAGTTGACGGACGGGCAGGAACTCGTCCGCCTCCGTAATGGTGCACAGAGCTTGTTGAGCAAGTACGATGAGTTCCTCAAAGGAGATTACGACAGCATTCCAGACTCGGAGGTTCAAGACCAGGTCGTTGAAACTGATCTGACGGCTGACTTGGGTACCTTGGACAATCAACTCAGAGAGATTAAGTCGGAAACTACACCTCAAACAGGAGATTCAGATCCAGAGACAGCAATCGCCGTTCACCGTAACGTGGACATCAGTCGGTCAGACGCAGCTGATTCGGGCCTTTGGAGCGCATTTTCGATGCTCTACTACCCGTGGTTCGTTCACCACCGATGGGCGTTCAACAGCGTCTCTGCGATGAAGGAGAAATTCTGGACACAAGCTAGAGCGCTAGACGGTAAAGCTAGTACTTTCGAACGCGCCTGGTGGATCGCAGAACTAACGTGTGTTGAGAAATCCGATGGGAGTATCGATTACGAGCCAACTCGGCGTGCTCTTAGCAAACGTCGGTTCTCGTTGTTGGTTTTCGACACACCTATGGCACGGTACAAACCCGCAGTGAGAGCGTTGTTAGAAGTACTCTACGACGAACCGGATGATGACGAAAAAGATGACGAAGAGGGAGGCTTGGCAGATACAAAAGTGGTAGATGAAACCATCAAGCGATTCAGAAAGTCGGGCTCCGTATTCCCGTACGAAGGCCAAACGAAGGACGAATTGGCGGATACGATACGGGATATTAGAGAGGAGGTTGAAGCAAAACATTCGACCGACGACTGAATCTCTATCGAACGCTTCCGACGGTAATATTCTTCAGTTGCTCGTTGAAGAGCCGAATCTCGGTACTTCCCGACTGGTGTAAGAGCTGGAGCTAAAGCGTTGGTCTCATGAGGAAGATGTCTGGTTGAGTGAATGTGTTCAGTATCCCTCAGCCAGACGGTGTTCTTTCGGATTCGGACGTGAAAGATTTAGCGGAGGACGTCATCTGCCAGCTCCCCTTGCCAGGGATTGAGGGCTCGCCCCCCGATCCCGGCGATATCTGGGCTGTTGTCATTCTTGCAGCAGTCAATCAGACGTCCGTCTGGGAGACGTGCAAGGACAACGACAACGCTGCCTATGATGATACTGTCATGGACTGGCTCCATACGCTCAACCGAGAGTGGCTTGAGCGGGTTGCTAACCGCTTTCTCTGGGAGTTAGCGATGACGATCCTTGACCCTGATCGGTTGAGGATCGTCTCCATTGACTTCGTCGATAACCCCTACCACGGAACGTACGCCGATAAAGAAGGTGAACTCTGCCGCATGCACGCGAAAGACGGAACAACGACGTGCCACCGGTACTGCACGGCGTATCTCGTCTCGAACGGAAAGCCAGTGACGTTGGCGATGACGTACGTCCGTAGCGATGAGAAAGAGGCCGACGCGGTCGAGCGCGTCCTCGACCGCGTCGAGGCCTATCCCTTCGAGAGAGAGCTTCTCTTGGCAGATCGTGGCTTCTACAATGAACGTATTCTGCGCCGCTCACGGGAGATTGCTTCGACTGTCGTTCCCGTCCAAAAGAAGGGCAAGCGCATGAGGAAGAAGCTGGATACGCACTGCTCGTACATGACAACCTATCGGATGTACAAAGGCCGCGAGCGGGAACTGGAATTCCCGCTCGCGGTCGCTGTGTCATATCACGCCGGAGATCGCGGGAAAAGCGGCGAGGTCGTTCGAGGCTATGTGGCGTGCGATCTGGCCGATCGCACGCCGAAACAAGTCGAACGACTCTATCGGAAACGGTCAGCGATCGAAACGAGCTACCGTGTATTTCGCCAAGCACGAGTGGTAACGACGACACAAGACCCAATTATCCGCTTCGCGTTCGTCTTGGTTGGATTCCTGTTGGAGAACCCCTGGCTTGTGCTTCGATGGGCGGTCGTCGCCCGCCCCCAGCGGGGCGGGCGCGACCTGCCCGAGGAATTCACGTTCAAGACCTTCTCTGACTGGATCAGACATGCATTAGAGGAAGAGCTAGAGCGGAGTTGGGAGATCGAGATGAACGGAACAGGTGTGCCAGAAGCATACGCGCCGGCCGCGGGCTGACGCCAGCCCGCGGCCTTGGACAAGCTCTTGGTGAGCAACAGCATTCGCCTAGAACAGCGTATCTCAGCTTTCTTACTTCACTTCTCTTCACACGTGGATTCTACTTCCTGTTCACTCAGTTACCACACTGGCATTCACTCCGTTCGTCCATGGCTCAGCACAGTTCACGAAGCGACGTTCGGGAAGTACCGAACTTGCGAGTATCGTGTGTGAGTGTCTATTCCGAGGTACATAGGACGCCTCCGTTGGGACTGTGGCGTGAACGAGAGATCCTCCTATACGTGCTCTCTGGCACAAGATTCCGCGTCTTATCACGGGCTCGGACCATTCTCTGATAACGTGCTTATCGCACCGCATGAGTTTCGGTCTCAGCCAGTCCCTAGTACCTCGTTCACGGCCTAGGCCCTTATCTGCGGGATTTTCATGGATTCTCTGTATCCAGCAAACTGCTTCTGATAGATGTTATATGAGTAATACCTGCTCCAGTAACGTCTTCCTCTGTACTGAGCAGTAGTAGTTGTCCGAGAACTCGGGTGGTCTCGGACAGGATCGGCCTGATTTCTCCTTCGAGCACCACTAATAACTATAGTAACAACTGAAACGATTTACACACTGGTCGCACAGCTGTCGTGCGATCAGGTGTGCACTGACTTTCAGTAGCTACTATAGATTGCTGTCGGTTTTTGTCCGACATGCGGGCATCACGGACGCCATCAATCTCAAACAGCACGAGAACCGTGACGATATGAAGGTCTGGCTCAGCCACGAAGTGAAACAGTTGCTCGAGGCTGCCGACGGAACCCAATAGCGGATCGTATTCGGTTTTTCTGCGCCTGAGAGGGTGAGGCGCACACTCGTGTGCCTCGAGGCCACGAATGAGTACAAACCGGCTACCCCAGAGAGACTCGCATCGAGATCGATCGACAAACGAGTACACGAGCGACCGTGATCGTAGCTATCCTGGTGATGTTGCCCGACTAAACGGACACAAACTCGTCGCGATCGACGAGTGGCTACCAGGCACGGAGCCAACTCCGTACGAAATGGACCTCACTGATGGCTACGAGTATCGCACACGCTACTGGCACTGCAGAAAGTGTAGCCAAGAACGCAACCATCGCGATGAGTTCACCACCCCCTGCGACAACCCCCAGCCGGCGACTGCCCTCGAGGCAGGTGGCTACTCGATCGATGACCCACGAACTCGCCGTGCACTGAACGAGAAGTTGGACGTCCGCTTTGCGACAGTGGGCCCGGTCTACGAGGTCGAGAGTGAGAGTGGTGCTACCTACGAGGTCGATATCGAGGCAGCGACGTGTACCTGCCTTGATTTCGAGCAGCGCCAGCCAGACGACGGCTGCAAGCATCTTCGGCGTGTCGACCTCGAGATCCGTACTGGACTTGTCCCTGCGCCGGATGGAACGTTCAGCCGCTGACTGTCGAGTGATCTCGTCACGCGAGACGGTTTGTACCCCCCGAAAGGGGTGCGGGGACTCGAAGGGAGTCCACCGCAGCAACCCATGAGAAGAAACACAGCAATCATGTCGATAGATAGTGAGACAAGACCGTTCCTGAAGCATGAGATCACCAGATGGTTCTCAAGATGCAACAGATTCGAGGAGTTCACATTGTACTCGGCGTCGACGCTGAATTCTGTGAGACAGTCGTGTCAGCATGTGAGCTACGTGAAGAGTGGTTCGCATCACACAGTGACAAAGAAGTCGGAGACCGACTGGACGCGATTGCGACAATCTGGACGCGGTCGGACGTCGACACAATCGGTCCACACTCGAGTTGCGCCGTCGCTTGGCCGGTGAAGATGGACCAGATGCGATCGATATTAATCAGCGAGCTAATGGAGACATCGAATTCGAACGTGCCAATGTCGAGAATACTGAAAAAGAGTTAATATCATATCAGGATGGAAAGCAAACTGGAGAACTGGTATCGACGAGTCTTCGGCAGGTCGACGCGCAGGAACCGACGCTTGACCGTGTCGAAGTGGTGAAAATAGGAAACGTATTCCGCGGGATAAGCTGAGATAATGGCAGATGTTCAAACTTTCGTCAATGAAGAGCGAGGAAAATTGCTCGACGGAAAAGACGGTATTAAACAAGCTATAATCACTTGTCCAACCAAAGGGAAGACTGTCGCTATCGGCCTATTGGCGATGGATGATGTCGGTCAATCGAAAGAATGGTTCGATGCACTCACCGATGAGTGGATTCACACTATCGATGTCCGTTGGAACGGATCCTATAAAAAAGAACCAAGACAATCCGCCCAGATGGGCCCCTGGAATGAGTGTATCGATGGGATTTATAGTGCGGTTTTGGGACAATCAGCCGTAGAAGAAGTTGCAGAAGAAGTGCTCTGTTGAACGCAAGACGGCGGCAGTATTGAAATTTTGATATTCAGGCAGATGGCGTTAGAACTCCTGTACTGATGGTTTTGAGATCTGGATGATGTGGGAGGAGTACAGTTCGTTGATTCTGCAACCATCAGAATTAGGTCACTTTGTGAGAACCCGTACGTGGATGACGGCGATGTCTCTGGCGGATACGTCCAGAGAAAGAGAGCAGGCGGCGAGCCCTAACTCGCCGCCTGCGATAGGTTATGCACGATACACTTGCGCGTGAGCTCTCGGAACTGGCCGTGCCAGCTCCGAGAGCGTAACTTCTCACCGTCATCCTTCAGCAGTGAGAACGCAGTCTCACTCAGTGTCCGCTGATGGTACAGATCTTCGTCCATCCGAGCGTTATGCGCTTTCTTCAGCGCATTGTGCTCTCTGTGTTTGATTAGCGGTCGTGTCGCGCCAGCGCGACACTCCTCTCTGAGATCTGACCACGAATAGTTCGCATCTGCAAGGAACTCTTGCAGGTCTTCGGCGTTGCGCCGATAGACCTGCAAGCCGATGTGTCCGTCCCACTTGCGCTTCGTCGTGAAATGAACGTCTTTGATCGCCAGTGACTCTGTATCGACCAAAATCGTTGTCTTCAGCTTGTGAAACGAGAAGCCAGCACGATTCCGGTAATGATAGCTGGTTTGATCTCGCTGGAAGCCACTGGCGTCGATTGCTGCTGTTCCCGACCAGCCAGCCTGCTCCGCACTGCGGCGGAGCAGGCTGCGGAGTTCACGCATGTCGACCTGTTGCTCCCATCGACAGAGCGTGGTGTGATCCGGCGATTTGTCGATGTTAAGCTCTTCACGGATGGCTCTGGAGTCATTGAACCATGCTTCAGTCTCTCGGAAATCTTTGTCGAGTTCCGCATGCAAGAGGATAAACGCGATCTGAGTCCACTCGGCGAACCCGCTGGCGCCGTCCGGCGCAGCGGGTTCGTCAGGGTTATCCACGTGCTGTTTGGCAAGATTCTTACACTGCCGTATGATCGGTCGTTTCGACCTCATATCGCAAGACGGCGTCCAATTCCCCACAAGCCTCACGGAAATCAGCCGAGAACAAGGCTGAAACTGGTGCTATTCGACGCTGCAACAGAGCAAGAAGAAGCCAACGAGCGTGCTACGGCAGCATTCATTGACGACCTCGAAAACCGGTCTCTGGCCCACCGCATCGATCTGGCCCGCGCTCTGAGCAGTTATCTCCTCGACACCGGAACGGTCGAGGAACACGCGACGGCGCTCGAAAATGCCGTGAAAGAGCAGGACAAACCGTGGGCTGTCGCGCGGTATCTACCCTACGTCAGGGTCCTCCGAGGACTCAACGGTACCGATGTCTCCGAGGTCGAAGCCGGCATTGACGGACTTCTCGAGTTCCATCGGGACCACGTGGCCAGCGCCCGAGACGCCGACGCCGTCCAGAAAGCCGTCGCCCTCGACGCGACAGCGATGCTCGCACTCGCGCGCCGCGAGGGCATGGCCATCACTATCGAGGACGAACTCATACCCGACGCGCTGAACGACGACGAATACTATCCAGTAGGGAACGAACGATAACGAGGGGTATCACGAGATTCCGAAGCCGACTCCAACCACAATGATACGACATGCAGTAGCCGACCTAGTGTCGACGGAACGTAACTGCCTGTTGGACGGCAAAGACGGTATCGAAGCTGCCGTCGTTACCCGACCCAATCGGGCACAGACGGTCGCCGTCGGCCTGCTTGCGCTGGGCGATGTCGACGAGGCCAAAGCCTGGTTTCGAGCACTGACAGCGGAGTTGCTCATCTACGCAGGCAACAGTTGGGACGCACAGTACGAGAAGGAACCCAGACAGTCGGCCCAGCGGGGGCCCTGGGAAGACTACGTCAACGTCATCTACTGTGCGCTACTGGGACGAGGGGAAGTCGAAGATGTCGCCGATACAGTCCACAAGCGGGCGACCGAGGAGTTTGTCGACGAACTGGAGAATCGAGACCTGGCGTTCCGGGTTGACCTCGTGCGGTCACTCAGCGGTTACATCGTGGCCGATCCATCGCTATCGGATTTCGTCGACACTCTCGAACAGCGCGTCGACGAACGCGGAAACGACTGGGACCACGACAGGTACCACGCCTACGCACAAACACTTCGCGGACTCCAGACGAGGTCGGAGCCGAAGGTCTCGGCCGGCATCGACGCCCTTCTGACGTTCCATCAGACGCATCTTGTTGGTGGAAGCGGTGTGGACGCGGTCGACAACGCAGTCGCACTGGATGCAACGGCGATGCTGGCACTGGCCCACCGGGAGGGAATGGCCATCACCGTTGACCACGACGCCATTCCGGACGCGCTGAACGACGACGAATACTATCCAGTAGGGAACGAAAGATAACGAGAGGTGTCACGAGGTTCCGAAGCCGACTCCAACCACAATGATACGACATGCAGTAGCCGACCTGGTGTCGACGGAACGTAACCGCCTGTTGGACGGCAAAGACGGCATCGAAGCTGCCGTCGTCACCCGACCCAATCGGGCACAGGCGGTCGCCGTCGGCCTGCTTGCGCTGGGCGATGTCGATGGTGCCAGCGACTGGTTTCGGGCGCTAACCGAAGAGTGGCCGATCTATGCAAACAGCAAATGGGACTCGAAGTACGAAGAGGAACCACGAAGCCCAGCATCACCAGGGCCGTGGAGCGACTACGTCGATGGGCTGTTCGCCGCCCTGCTAGCCCGCCAGAACGTCGAAGACACCACCGAAACGGTATACGCCCGGACTACAGAGCCGTTCGTAGACGAACTCGACAAGCGTGAGTTCGCCCACCGAATTGACCTCGCGCGGTCGCTAAGCTCGATCGTTCTCGATAACGACACCGCCGAACAGCATCTCGAGACGCTCGAACAGAATGTAGCCGAGCATGGGAGCGACTGGGACAGGGCACGCTATGACGCCTATATCCGATTCGTTCGAGGACTTCTCGCTGATTCCAAATCAGATGTCTTGGCCGGCATCGAAGGGCTGCTCGAGTTCCACCGTGACCATGTCGCCAGCGCCCGTGACGCCGATCCAGTCCAGAAAGCTGTCGCTCTCGACGCGACGGCGATGCTCGCACTCGCCCGCTGTAAGGGTATGGCCATCACTGTCGACCACGAGGCGATCCCCGATGCGCTGAACGACGACGAGTATTATCCCGTCGAGGGATGATAACAGAGAGACCGTCAGCTCACGAAGGCAGGTCTCGACGACGCCACCGAAGCAGTCATCAGTCAGGCCGACACCGTAGGAAAGCGGTCAGACTGTGGCGGATTCAACGAACGTCCTAAGTAGTGAACCGCCTCGGGGTCAAGCCCCGAGGCACTCGACCTGCTTTTTCGGTAGAGGACTTACTCTGCCTTGTTTTGCCGCCGAATGACGACAGTCTCAGACGCTCTCACGGTTATCTTCCGTCAGATTAACCGGGAAATGGACGCCGTCTGGCGATATGGCATCGCTCAGACGGCTAGCGCGAATGTGTCGAGACCTTGCCAAACAGCACGTTGACGATCCGGACGTACCCGCCGCGCCGGACGGCGCGGACGGGTACGCCAAGTGGACACAGATCGCGTTGATTCTGTTCCGCGTAGAACTGGAGAAGAGCCTCCGTGAAACTGAAGACTACCTCAACGAGATGCCAGCTGTTCTTGCTGTATTTGATCTCGACGAGGCACCGCACTACAGTTCGCTGTCCCGATGGGAACAACAGTATCGAATGCGTGAACTCCGCCGCCTGCTCCGCCGAAGCGCGGAGCAGGCGGGCTGGAGTGGCGAAGCCGCGATTGACGCGAGTGGCTTCCAGCGCGATCAAACCAGCCATCATTACCGTGACCGGGCAGGCTTCTCGTATCGGTCGCTGAAGACGACGATCTTGATCGACGTAAACTCGCTAGCAATCAAGGACGTTCATTTTACGACGCAGAAGGCGTGGGATGGTCACATTGGGATGCAGGTCTTCCGCCGGAACGCGGAAGACCTGCGTGTGTTGTCTGCTGACGCAAACTACTCGTGGAGCGACCTCCGCGAGGAGTGTCGCTCCAACTCAACTCGACCGTTGATCAAGCACAGGGAACAGACACCGTTACAGAAGGCTCACAACGCCCGGATGAACGAGGACTACAACCAGCGCTGGATGAGTGAAACCGGCTTCTCGCAGTTGAAGCAAGACGACGGCGAGAAGCTCCGCTCCCGGAGCTGGCACGGCCAGTTCCGGGAGCTAACTCGCAAGTGCATCGTGCATAACCTAACGCAGGCGGCGAGTTAGGGCTCGCCGCCTGCTCCCCTTTTCCGGACGTATCCGGGAGAGGCATCGCCGTCGTCACCGGAACAACGGAGCAAGGTACCATAGTTTTGACTCATCAGCAATCGCTGTGACTGACAGCTACTGCATCTTCTGAGGTCGAAAAGTCGTCTCTAACGCCGTAAAATTGCCTTGTTTTGCCGCCGAATGACGACAGCCTCAGACGCTCTCACGGTTATCTTCCGTCAGATTAACTGGGAAATGGACGCCGTCTGGCGATATGGCATCGCTCAGACGGCTAGCGCGAATGTGTCGAGACCTTGCCAAACAGCACGTTGACAATCCGGACGTACCCGCCGCGCCGGACGGCGCGGACGGGTACGCCAAGTGGACACAGATCGCGTTAATTCTGTTCCGCGTCGAACTGGAGAAGAGCCTCCGTGAAACTGAAGACTACCTCAACGAGATGCCAGGTGTTCTTGCTGTATTCGATCTCGACGAGGCACCGCACTACAGTTCGTTCTGCCGGTGGGAAGACGAGTATCGGATGCGTGAACTCCGCCGCCTGCTCCGCCGAAGCGCGGAGCAGGCGGGCTGGAGTGGTGAAGCTGCGATTGATGCAAGTGGCTTCCAGCGCGATCAAACCAGCTACCACTACCGCGACCGAGCGAACTACTCATTCCAGTCGATGAAGACAACGATCTTGATCGACGTGAACTCACTGGCGATCAAGGACGTTCATTTTACGACGCAGAAGGCCTGGGACGGCCACATCGGGATGCAGGTCTTCCGCCGGAATGCGGAAGACCTGCGTGTGTTGTCTGCTGACGCGAACTACTCGTGGAGCGACCTCCGTGAGGAGTGTCGCTCCGAGTCAACGCGACCGTTGATCAAGCACAGGGAGCAGACACCGTTGCAGAAGGCCCACAACGCCCGAATGAACGATGACTACAACCAGCGCTGGATGAGTGAGACAGGCTTCTCGCAGTTGAAGGAAGACGACGGCGAGAAGCTGCGCTCCCGGAGCTGGCACGGCCAGTTCCGGGAGCTGACTCGCAAGTGCATCGTGCATAACCTGACGCAGGCGGCGAGTTAGGCTCGCCGCCTGCTCCCCTTCTCCGGACGTATCCGGGAGAAGCATCGCCGTCGTCACCGGAACAACGGAGCAAGGTACCATAGTTTTGACTCATCAGCAATCGCTGTGAGTGACAGCTACTGCATCTTCTGAGGTCGAAAAGTCGTCTCTAACGCCGTGAAATTGTAGATCAGCAACCCCACCCGACGCTGTCTTGCGTTCAACAAGGCAACTTACTCACAGCACAGGCACAGAATTAAACGGCTCAACCTACAGCCCAGCCAGGATTGGCGAACTCTATTTTCTCTTGGAGAAGTTGTTGCAGGAAGTGCGTCCAAGAACGCAACCGCCGCGACGGGTTCACCGGCCACTGTGATGATTTTCAGCCGGAGACTGCACTCGAGGCAGGAGACTACTCGATCAACGACCCACGAACACGCCGTGCACTGAACGAAAGGCTGGACGTCGGCTTTGCAAAACTGGGTCCGCTCTACGAGGTCAATTTCGAGCAGCGCCAGCCAAACAATGGCTGCAAGCATCTTCGCCGTGTCGACCTCGAGATCCGGACGGGACTTGTCCCTGCGCCAGATGGCACGTTCAGCCACTAACCGTCGATCGACCTCGTTACTCGAGACGGTTTGTATCCCCCAGAAGGGGTACGGGGGCTCGAAGGGAGTCCACCGTAGCAACCCATGAGACAACGAGAGACAGCAATCACATCGACAGCCACTGAAACACCTCAGCTCCTGAACCGAGGGATCGGCAGATGACTGACCGCAATGAGTGTCGGATGCCGACGTGTTCAGAACCTGCTCGCGATCGGGCAGGATATGCTGGTCGGTTCTGTTCGGACAGCTGTGAGGTCCGCTACGAGCACCTCCAAGCGGACGCTCGAGATGCTGCAGTGGACGAAGCCGAGGATCGGTACTGATGCTCGAGCAGATCGATCACCGTGGTAAGCGGTTCACGATCGATGACGAGGACGTTGTCGACGACATTGCTCGTGAACGGTGTCGGCAAGCCGAACTGCTCGAACGGCAGGCTCAACAAGAGATCCGTGAACTCGAGCGTGCGAAGGCAGTTGCCGGTCCAGCTGGGAAACACCCCGATACTGAGGTTCTCGAGCGATGATATCGGGCTGAACTCTTAAGATACGTAATTCGATCCCTGATCTCCGTGACTTCGAGGATGAGGTCATTCGCTAGTTCGTCGAGTTCCTGACGGATTTCGAATCCCCGGTAGTATCGGTTCGTCAGCTCTTGGACGCGGTCATCGCTCAGTGTGGCCACTCCGTACCGCTCCTCAAGATCGATCAGGACCTCGTTGACGAAGGTGACGAACTGGTCGTCGTCGCGCCCAGCGCAGGGTAGCCGGCGTTCAGTGATCGAACCTCAGAATACCAGACAATCACGATATAAAGGACCCGTCAGACCTGACTTGTAGTTTGAGAAGAATGTTAAATCTCTGTCCCGCTTTCGAGTAGTAAGCTTGGAAGTCAGGCTTAGCTCCCCGTGTACGAATCAAAAACCAGTAAGAAGCATCACAGAGAATGCCAGAAGGAACCGGTTTTCACATCGATGGCGGGGGGTGTGAGATGACAGTTACACTTCGAAGACGGGGTGTCAGACGCATAGCTTACACATCGATGGCGGGGAGTGGGGAGCATAGTGACAGAAACATAACGCACAGGTTCATAGGAAATCGAGGGAGCACGATTTACACATCGACGACGGGGAGCCTCCGGACGGCTATACTTCGGTGGAGGTCTACTCTCCAGAAACATGGAACAGTCGAATACTCGCTTTATGCACTCTAGATCCACCAGATAAACATCGATGGAGGTGAATCTTTTTAGTGCTCGATTGAGCAGCAAGTATATGGTCGGTAGTAATCAGGATGGTGCGAATCAATCTACTCTCGATGGTGGAACTCGGTCAGAAGATGGCGGTGGGCAAACAAACACGTCTGGTGGGGAGTCCACAGATGAGATTGCATCCGAAAGGAATGACACATCTACTAAAGATAGTACCCAGCGATCAATTCGGGAAATGCTCGACGATGAGGGGGAATCATCGGTTTTCGTCAATCGAGATCTCGTTGAGCCAGACACGATAATCGACGAAGAACGGATAGTTGGTCGTGACGATCAGCTCGAATCGGTCGTTTCGTTTCTGAAACCGACCCTCCAAGGAAATCGCCCTCCGAACATGCTACTGTACGGGCCCGCCGGGACGGGGAAATCACTCATCATCGGAGCAGTCACACAACAGATAATCGAACTCTGTAAGTCGAAGGGAGAACGGTTCGGAGTCGTCGATATAAACTGCCAGCCGATTAATACTCTGGACCAAGCGGTCTATGAACTCGTCCAGACCGTCGCGAAAGATGTCGATGTCGACATCGGCGTTCCTGAAACGGGTGTCTCCACGAAGCGCAAGTATAGACGGCTGTACGAACTCATCAACGAATACTACGACTCAGTCATCTTTATCCTCGACGAGATCGACCTGCTTGTCGGCCGCCGAGCAAACGAAGAACCCGCCTATTCGAAGCTACTGTATCAGCTGTCGCGCGCGAGTAATACGAACGAAATTGAAGGACGTGTCTCGGTCGCAGCGTTAACAAATGACCCGAAGTTCATGGAGGACATCGACGGACGGGCCGAGAGTTCGTTCAACCCACGAGATATTTACTTTCCTGATTACGATGCGAACCAGTTGCGTGAAATCCTCGAAAATCGTCGTGACGCCTTCCGACAAGACGCCCTCGAGGATGACGTGATTCCGCTTGTAGCGGCGTTCGCAGCGCAAAGCCACGGTGACGCACGAAAGGCTATCGACCTCTTCCGAGGTGCTGGCGACCTTGCGGATGAGCGTGGAAACGAGATAGTCACAGAGGACCACGTTCGTGAGTCCCAAGAGGAGATCGACAAAGATCGCTCACTGAAACTCGTAGAGGGGCTTACCACGCAAAAGAAAATCTCGCTGTACGCGACCGCAGCTGTCGTCTGCTACTCGAAACAAACAGGGAGTTCTGTCCCAAGCCCGGTCGGGTTCAAA
The DNA here is from genome assembly GCF_005938085.1 of Haloterrigena sp. H1. Lineage (GTDB taxonomy): Archaea > Halobacteriota > Halobacteria > Halobacteriales > Natrialbaceae > Natrinema. Next base: position 93,710 of record NZ_SMZK01000004.1, on the reverse strand, counting down.
GTCTATCAGTGGGTCACTGATGAGCTCGATGCAGACCAGATGACGCGAGAGACGTACGTCAAATACGTCAAGGAGCTCTCTACCTATGGATTGATTTCAACATCGCGAAAGAGTCGAGGACGAGGAGGAGGAATGTACATGGAATTTACTTTCACGGGAGATCCGAAAGCGATAATGAACCGGATCGTCGACGACACGCGGTTAGAGGGGATCGTTGAGCAAAAGAATCTCCTCCAGACAATCGTCAACGCACAACTGGATGAGTTCCACAAGCAGTAGAACAAATTAGGCATTTAGAGACTGTTTTGTGTGCCCCTCCCCCCGTGTTCGATGTGTAAACCCGACCTGCTAGGAGGTAAGGTACTCGAGAGGAGTGGAGACATGGATCGTCGATCAGACTGAGGGGTCAGGAGATATGCGAGAGAAACCGTTCAATAGGAGAATTCGTGACCCCCTCCCCCCGTCATCGATGTGTAAATCACGGGAAGGTGGGGTTTCTATCTGGAGATGATGATGGCTCGATGGGAGAAAGAGACCACAAGAGTCCTGAAAACGACACTGAAAGCGAATGGAACAAGAACTACAATAGATGTTGTCGATGTTCGGTTAGTCGAAGTGTATTCTTCCTAACTCTTGTTCTTAGTTCTACTACGGATCTGGTTGTCGTGTATCACACATAAAACTTTCCTATATATTAGGCATTTGTTATTCAAACGCAATTCTGGATCTTGAGCCTGTCTCCGGCGAGTTTCTGGGGGTATTGATGCTTTTAGAAGCTTTCTCGTTCTTACCCCCACTCCTTCTGCACAGTTTTACACATCGATGACGGGGGGAGGGAGTGGCTTTGAGATATCCCACGAATGAATCTGGCCAATTCGCGGCGAGTGTCAGCTCGTCAACGTGGCGGTTCAGATCCTAACTCCAGTAGCACCTTGTTTCACCTTCCAAACTCGCATCGAGATGCTCTCTCCGAGTATCTGATACACTCGATCATTTGTTCTCTAGTGGGTGATCCTCCGACTTCGTCAGCCAACTCGTACAGTGCAGTGGTTAGTTTCTCTCGAGGAATTTTGTTCTGGCCGCCCCGCATATCGATTTCCGACACACCGGTCTGATCACTATCAGCAGTGTATCTCCCGAACTTCCTTCTAACAGCGGATACCGAGTATTCCCCGAGTTTGTCGTAGTCGGTTTTGACTATGACTTGCCCGATTCCTAGTGCGATCTGGGACGGTCGTGTTTACGTACCAATTCTCTCGAGGCGGCTGCATGTACATTCTCTCTGCTGGCTGACTCCCATGCAAACGATATCTATAACATATGCGAAAACGTAAGCGCAAACGTAAGCGCAAACGCACACGAATGCGGAGGCGAAAACGCGAACGATAACGTGAACGTGTGCGATACCGAAAACGAGCGTTACAGGTTCTGTCGGGCGTGTTCACCAACAGCGTCGTTCAAGTCAACCATCGTCTCCTCGGCGGCAGCCTGGAGCCCGACTCGGAGGGCAAGCCGGACGATTTCACTTCGGTCGAACACCTCGGAGTGCTCGCGTCCGAGTTCGTCCTCGAGTGCCTGTCCGACCGACTGCATTCTGTCTTCGTTCCCGTCGGCATCGAGCGTCGCCAGTAACGCGGCGATTGGTTGGTCACGGACAGCGATCGTTTTCCCCAACTCGCCCTGTTCGATCGCCTCGAGCGCATCAACGATCTCGTCGGTGAACGTCGTCGGCCCCTCAGTGTCGACTTCATCGTTGCGGTCGCCGCGTTGGGTCGCCGCTTTGAGTTCCTCGAGTTCAGCATCGTCGGTCATGCTGAACCATCCAGGCGACGCTGGAGTGCGGTTGCGTTCTCGAGGAATGCCTCGCGTGCGCGTTCGGCAGTCGTGGACGGTTCCTCGAGTGCGAAGACCGTCTGGCCGTCGTCGGCGGCGTTGCGAATGTCCTGGCTGACGGGGACGTGTGCGGGCGCGATCGCGTCGGCATAGTCTTCGTCGAAGGCTTCCAGGTATTCATTCGCGAGGTTAGTCCGGCGGTCGACCTTGTTCGGCAAGACCATCGCCAGTTCGACGGAGACGTTGAAGCGATCGTGAATCTTCTCGAGGTCATTTCGGAGTGCTGCCGCCTGTTCGCTCTCAAACGGCCCCATTTCGACGGGCGCAATGACGTGTTTGGTTGCCCACAGGCCGTTGTACGAGACGTTGTTCGTCAACCCCGGTAGGTCGATAATCACGGTGTCGTAGCGATCGTCGATGTACTCATCGAGGAACTGTTCGAGTCTTGAGTATCGCTCGCGGGCATCGTCGATGTTCCCGAGGTCGGCGTCAAGCGAGTCGAGCCCTGGATGGGCTGGAATCAGATCGACGCCCTCGTCGGTCTCGATAATCAGGCTCTCGACGGCCGCGTCACCGAGTTTCGTAGCGATCTGATCCCACTCCTCGGCGAAAACCGTCGAAATGTTCGGCCAGTCGTCATCCTCATCGATCTGCTCTTGCACCTCTTCCCACACGCCGAAGTGTTTCGCGAGGTCGCCCTGTTTTCCAGCAAGGTCGATCAGCAACACGTCTTCGCCGGCTTCGGCGAGTGCAACGCCGAGATGGGCCGCAGAGGTCGTCTTCCCGGTACCGCCTTTGTCGAGGAACGTGGCGGCGCGTTTCGTTGTCGTAGACATTTGCGTAACCGTTTGCGCAAACGTTTGCATCGCATATAAATGATTTCGTGACAGTGTTCTTGAAGCGATAGTTGTCAGATCAGCGTTTCGTCGCCCATCGGCCTCACCCCACGGGACGAATTTGAGGCGCTCACGTTCGGAGGTCACACTGTCGAGTTCCCACCCGGCGCGACGGGCGATAACCAAGGCGTTGGTGACGTAGTCGACGGGATGTGTGAGGCCATCTCTTCGATCTCACACCACTCTAGATCGTCATACAGTATTTTGATGAGCGCCTCGGGAGTCACACTCAACAGGTGAACAAACTCCTCGAATGTCGGATCGTCGCGAGCGGTCTCTTTGGCCTACTCGAGTTCTGACGGGATGGGTCGTCACGGGGCAGCACGAAAGTCGGGTTCAGTCTCGTCGACGGTCGTCTCGTTGGTGTCACTCGTCATGGGCGCTCACCGTCCGTGCCGATCTTGCCTTTCGACGGCCGGTCGTCGGTCTCTCTACAGTAGATGATTGGCACACGTTGTCGCCACTATCCTATTGAGTGAGCGGCAGGAACGGCAGAAGTTGGTACCGTCCCTCTCAATGCATACAGCATTCTGGCGCAGTTCATAAATAGTATGAAGGCGTAGTCTGAAATAGAACGATGCCACGAATAACCGGGTCGTATCCAGACGACCTCGACCTCCTCATTGAGGGTGCTGTCGAGGCTGGTGTATTTGGTGGCAAGAGCGATGCGCTGCGAGAGTTCGTGCGTGAATATTTCGAGGACCATGAAAACGAGCGTATTGCAGCTGCGGTCGCTCTCTACGAACGCGAGCGGATCACGCTCGGTGATGCTGCGAGACTCGCTGATGTCGACCGCTGGACAATGCGTGATATCCTCCGCGAGCATGGCGTCGAACTCCGCCTCGGGCTCGTTGACGAAGACGACGCAGCCTACGAGGTCGAGGCAGCGAGCGAGCTCGAATTCGGTGATGAGGACTCGGACGACGAAGAGTCACGTGCGAAATGACAGGTGACGATATTCCAGCGAACCCGAGCGTCCTGAACACGACTGTCCTCTCGAATTTTGCTTATATCGACCAGCTGTGGGTTGTTGCAGGACTCTCTGGAATCTGTGGGGTTCCAGTCGTTCGCGAGGAACTCGAAAACGGCGTTGATGATCATCCATATCTCCAGCCAGCACTCGATACACTCGACGACCAGATTCCAGTCGCGACGATTTCGGACACAGTCGCAAACAGAGAAGCAGTCGTCAGTAGTCATCTTGATCCCGGTGAAGCACAGGCGTTCGCCCTCGCTGACGCACACGACGGCCGACTGCTAACCGACGACGGGGATGCCCGATCGTTTGCAAAAGAACAGGGCGTAACCGTTGTCGGGTCGGTTGGGGTTCTGTTGGCTGCAATCGATGCTGGGAAGATCGATGAAACGACTGCTGACGAGTGGCTGTCGACATGGATCGATGAAATTGGGTACTATGTCCCGTATCGTACGATCTCGGAATATCGATGACGGGCTTGCTTGAAGTTCGAAACGCCTGATTAGTGTGACCGTGAACACGTCTATTACTAATGAATGAAGCCGACAGACGGCTGTCTGAAGACAGCGAGCAACGGTTTCTGGATCTCTACGCACATCTGTTGGTATACGTCAACGGCCAATTCGATGTTATCGAAGAAATCGAAACGGTCGCTGATCTGGAACAGTACTACACTGACGAGCTTCTCCCGCTCCGAAACACGCTGTATAACGAGGAAACGACGGACCTGATAGAGGACTTTATTGAAGAGAACCCTGCCGATCTATCGGAGGCTGATCTCGAACAGGTCGAAGCATGGACTGACTTCGTCGCCGGAGAGTTCGTTGTCGTTCGCTATCGAGAGAACGACGCGATCTTCCTCGATTGGACAGAACCACCGAAAGCATATGCAGTCCGCCCGGCTCGGCTTCCGTTTGCCGACCTATGGGATGAATCTGAACTTCCGGTGCCGGTTTCGAGTGTCGTTCTGCTGCCGTTCGAGGACCAAATCGTCTGCGATGGCTGGATCGGAATCAAGAACATCCTCTTCGGGGGCTCGCTCAGTGCGGACATCGACGACGAGTACGAGGATGCCAAACATCGCTTCGGCGTAATAGACTCGCTTCCAGCACCTGAGGAAGACAAAAAGACAGACACCGAAGAGTTGCGCTTCTACATGAAGAACAAGCGCAACCGAGAGCGATATGCGTCGGAGATCAAGCAGTTGCGAGAGAAAAACGACGAACTAGAGCGGATTTACCATCAGGAGATGGGGAAAGCCCGTGCCCGAAGCTTGGGTCGCGAACTGCGCGAGCTAGAACTTAACGAGGCCTATGTAGCGATCTACGACGACCGGATCGTCACGAGTGCTCCCACCGAATCCGAAGTTCGCGAGCTACTGGAAGAGATTATGCCCGCTGGGAAGGCTAACCTCCCTTACATTTACCACTTCGATCCGTGAGCGATTGATCGGTCTATGACTGGAGTTGCGTGACAGTCGAGGCGATTTCGCTTTTGGTCGGTTCCCCGGTAAACTCGACAACTCTATCGTCTACACCGAAGGCGTATCTCTGGTAGGAGACGTCGACGTGAATCCAGCATTCGATGTCAGCGTCTGTCGCGTTATATTCGCCCTCACTTGCGTTCTCTCCTTGTTTCAGCACATCAAGCAGGTATTCTTCGATACGCGACGCGTTCGAGATTCGCAAGAGATGATCGGCAGCGATGTTGTCCAGCACCTCTGCTGGGGTTCCATATCCCTCGCCTACGAGATAGAACTCGCCATAGTACTCGTGTGACTCGATCTGAACACAGAGTGTATATGTTTCAGCCATATCTGTATTTGACAGAGGCCATCCATCAGAATGCCTATTCACAGATCACTACCCAATAGTATCTGTACCGATGGCTCCGTGAGCAAGGTTTAGTCCAGATACTGTGCAACTACGTCATATGTCTTCCACTGCCAGTTGGCACACGATCCGTGACGAAATCGAAGACCTAGAACAGCATATCGATGATCTCACCAGTTTCCACACAGGAACAGAGTTCCAAGGATGACTGCCTACCGCTTTCGCATCAAATTCGATCCGGATCCTACATCGCTGTGGCGGGATATCGTCGTCGGTGCAGACAGAACGATCACCGAGTTGCAGTCGGCGATCAACCCCGCAGTCGGACTTGATCAGGGCCATCTCTGGTTCGTTGGAGAGGATGAGGACTACTGGAACAGTGCTGTCAAATACCAGTGTCCGCAGGAATACGAGGAGTCACTCAGTGGCGACCCACTGTTGCGTACCGAGCGGATCGAGAACGCTGGGGACGTGACGATCGGCGAGATGACCCGCCAACTCGGGCTCGAACAGTACGATCGCATATGCTATCTGTATGACTACGGCGATGAATGGCGGTTCTACGCCATTTTGAAAGAGGTCCTCAGCGACGAGCCGAGTGACAAAGAGCCGGACATCGTGAAAGAGAAAGGCGATCCAATCAATGACCAGTACGATCCGCCGGAAACCGGTGAGAGCGATCCTCCCCTTCCTGAACCACTCTATTCAGTGCTCCCCGAAACCGCTGTCCCTGTTGCGGATCTTCGTGAGCTGGAAGAGCGCGATCGTGTCGTCCACATCATTCCACTACTCAGTCTCGAAACTGGGTTTGGGGCAGTCTGCGAGCGGTTTGCAATTCAGTTTGAGGACACGGGGTACGTCATCGAAAACTTTCAGCCGGGATGGCAGATCGTTGAGGAAGTTGATGGAGTAGACAAGACCGAGGAAGAACTTCTAGCAGCCCTTGCGGATGCAGTGCGTGAGTGGCACGCTGAAATCGCGGAGATCTCTGGTGCAGTGACGGGACAGCATTTCGACGAGGAGACTGTCGAAGCGATGCATGTCGAACTGGAAGCAGAACTCGAACGCAAGGGGTATGGCCATCTTTAAAAATCATTTTGGCGTGAGAATTAGGTACGGAATCTGATTCTGCTCAGATCTCGTGCTCGAGCGCGTGCGCGAGAAACTGAGGGCCGAAACTGTGGGTAGCCGCCGAGAAAAAAATCTATACAGCTGTATTTGGTTTATGAGATGTGATTTTGCACGCTCGAGCACTCGAGACTGTCGAAATCAACCGCTAGAGGGTTTTCACATTCACTTGGTCAAAGCCCAGTTTAACCAAGGGACTTTACAAGGGTCGACACTGTACCCCACATACGAATGTCTGGATCAACGGAATCACGGGCTTCCTCCGGGGGGACGACCGTCCACGAAGCCATCGAGAGCTACCTGCGCTATAAGATCAATGCCGACGGGTCGAAGACGACCATGCGCTCACCACTGCGTGAGTTCGCTGACCACTGTCGAGACGAGCGTGATCTCGAGTTCGTCGACGAGCTCACACCCCATGATGTCCGCAGTTACAGCGAACACCTCTACGACCGCGTCGTAATCGACGAGAACCTGGCGGCTTCAACCGCTCACAACTACTTCGCGTACGTCCGGGCCTTTCTCTCGTGGTCGGTGCGAGAACAACATCTCGAGTCGAACCCGGCGAATACGAACACCGCGATGGACCCGCTGCCAGAGGACGACGGGAAACGCAAGCGCCAGTATTGGTCTCAAGAAGACCGCGAGATGTTGCTCGAGTACGCCACCAAGCGCGTGGACATGGCCTTGGAAGAAACCATCCGGACTGACGCGGAGACGGCCTTCCGTGACCGGGCGATTGTCGTCATGCTCGATGGCACGGGGGCGCGTGGTGCTGAGTTGTTCGCTGATCCGAAAGACGATAAACGAAACGGCCTCCAGTGGAAGGACGTCGATTTCGACGAACGGCTGATCGAAGTCTACGGCAAGTCCCGTGAGTACGAACAGGCCCCGTTTCCTGCGAGTGTCCACGATGTCCTCAAGCGATGGTACCGGGTGCAAGAGCCGATGACCGAGGCGTGGCCCGTCTTTCCGACCGGTCACTACGGCTCGAAAAAGCGTACGCTCGAGGATGCACTCGGCGAGAAGGCAGTCTCTCGGGCGCTCGAGGAGAGGGGTGATGCCGGTAAGACCGAGGTGCTTGACCGTCTACATCGCGAGCACGAGGTTCCGCCGCCGTCGATCTCGAAAGAGGGCGTTCGCCGACTGCTGAAACGGCTCACCGACGAAGCCGGGATCGATCCGGACGGCGAGTACGACTATCTGACGCTGCACGGCGCTCGCCGGGCACTTGGACGCGACCTCTATACCAGCGGGATGTCCGAAAAAGCTCAAGAAGCGTTACGACACAACTCGATCGAGACCACCCACGAGGCCTACGCCGATGTCAAGATAAAGGATGTCTCCGATTCGATTGATGACGTTCGTGAGTGAGAACGAACTCGAGTCGTACATCCGAACACTGTCGCGCCGCCGCAACCTCGCGGACAGCACTGTCGAGACGAAACGCTCACGACTGGCGACCTACGCACGGCTGTGTCGAGACGTGCATGGCAGCGCCGATCTTGTCGGTCGCCTCGACGACCTAGAGCGGACGGAAATAGGTTGGGCCGCCATCGGTAGCAACAGTCTCTTTGACGTGGTGGTGAGTAAACTCGTGTTCTCCTGCGGTTGTCACAGCGGTTCGTGTAGACGTTCCAGCGCGATGGAAACGGCAGATAGTCAGGAGTTCGGAACGACAGATTGTGTGCATGAGACAAGCGGCTAACTCGGCTGACCGATGAGTCCGAGAGGATGTCACAGAAGACATCCGAGTTTGAGCCGGCTATCAGACGGCTCGAACGCCAGACCGCGGAATTGATCCACGAAGACACAGACCTTCTGACGGTTGTCCGTGCGTTTGACTTCAGTGAGGTCGCAGTCTACAACGCTAGCGAACACGAGTGGAATGCTCGCTACGACTATGAACCGATGGTACGAGCGTTCTACTGTAAGGAACTCGCTGGCTTGACGACCAAGGAACTTCACGAGTACCTCGCCGACGCCGAGCGTGCCCGCACGCTCGGCTTCGATCCCAGCCAGTTCGATCAGGACAGTACCGCGCCGGGGCGGACCACGCTCGGTCGTGCATGGCGTGACCGATTTCCCAACCAGCTCAAGACGTTCATCCAGATGTCTGCTGAGCGTATCCTCGGGGTTGCCCACGAATTGGGCAACCCCCTCGGAATGCGTGCGCTCAAACCTGAAGACAAGAGTGACGTCTCCAGCCGCTCGGAGCAGCGCTACATCGACAGCAAGGCGAAGAAAGTGACGCAGGTGCTCTGTGAGTACATCTTTCCCGCGATGGATCTCGATCGACCGGACGAGGGAACGCGGTATGACGATACCGCGTTTCTCGAACTTCAGAGCTACCTCGGGTTGACGAATACAGCAGCTAACCAAGGTAGCCGACTCTTCAATGAGGAAACCACCCGCGAGAGCGGCGGTCCTGACGGTGACACGCATCTCCACTACATCAAGCAACTCGAGGCGATGGAGATCGCCTCGATGGTCAATGGGGCGGTTGCAGAGATGGTGGACGTCGCCAAGCGGTACTACTCGATAGATCGCCACGTCGACGTGGCGATCGACATTACCTACATCGCATACTACGGTGACCGCGACGAGTTCCAGATGAGTATGGGCGCACCATCGAACAAATCCTACTCGTGGTGCTACAAGATGGCGACGATCTCGATCGTCGGCGACGAAGTGAAGTTCACGCTCGGGATGCGGCCGCTGCTCGGCTACATCCCTCGCTGTGAACTCGTTAAGCAGTTACTTGAGATAGCGAGCGAGCACGTCTCGATCGGGACGGTGTATGCCGATGCTGCCTTCGACGGCATCGGCGTAATACATGCAGTGGAAGATGCCGGCTTCTCCTATCTCATGCGGAAATCATCGGACGATCGGGTTGACCGATTCGTGCATAACATGGACCATGATGTCGCCGTGAAGCAGAATCATGAGATGGAAAAGAGGGTGGCAGGCGATACAATGACGGTCACCCCGACGCTTGTCGGGGTACCCTCTAACCGAAAGGAAGATGCAACGGTGACGTTCGTGACGAATCTGTCAGTGAGTGACGCGACGAAGAAGACTCGTGGGCGTACCCGCCGCGTGATGCGGCGGTACGCCCGTAGATGGGGAATAGAGAACAGCTACAAGTCGATCAAGGATTTCCTTACGTGGACGACCTCCCGGAACACCGCTGTCCGCGTGTTCTACTTCGGCTTTGCCGTGATTCTGTACGACATGTGGCTGCTCGTTGATCTGCTGATACAGGTCAATCTCGACATCGAACAGCGGCTCAAACCACGCGTGCCTGCGCGGACGTTCCTGAATATCGTCCGCAAGGACGTGCCAGTAACGTAGGCGTTCCGCCGGGGCGGAACGCCGACTCGTGAGAGGTATCTCTACGCAACCCCCATATTTTCGATAATGGAATGACAGAATATATAACGGGTGGTTTTCAATGACTGAACTGAACTGCACCCGCCATTATTTCTCGCCCAGTAGATGTGGTATCAACACGCACTTTCCAGTTCCTGATGCACATTCCGAACACCTGATTACCGAGATTCAGCAAGAGTGGCAATCGGTAGCGTTTTGTCTTGGTCGAGACTAACTGTGAACTGCGCGTCAATTGTGGCGTGCATGGGTCACTTCGGGGTAGGTACCAGAGATGACCCTGTTTCCACAGGAGTCAGTTACGACTCTAGACGAGTCTGGGACACGACCAACTCTTTGTGCAAGCGAGACGTAATGCCCAGTGAGACGGGAGATTTGTGTCACGGATAACTAAATTTCCCGCTTCAACTCCTTCGATTTACTGACCCTCCCTAACTCCGTCTAGTGATTTAACGCAGCCTTTTGTTGGGACGACTTATTACACAAGCTGTATATAGACTAGATTGATTATCACTATTAAATAGTAATACAATAGTTAACTTTTTATACTAATAGAATGATTGCTGTTATATGGGTAAAAAATAACCCGGAGAAAATCAATAATGCAGGTAGTAGGAATTGGTGCAACAATCCCGCTTCTTGCTGAGGTGGGCAGTGCGAGTGATGATTCATCAAGTTCGCCGAATGAGAATGACCGGCATAAGGGTGCAAAGGCTCTGGGACAGAAAACGAAGGAAATGTTTGATCGGCGTGGACGCCCAGTTAGCGTTCAGTTCCCTAATCCGTTAGAGGGTAATACAAAATCATACGATCTATCTTTCAAAGGGGCATCTGAAACTATTCGCGTTGAAAGCAATCAACCAGACTACAATGTTGAAATGGATGGCGAGACATTCACTCTTAATGAGGACGAGCTTAAAGATTCCCACGAAGAAAACCAATCAGTTATTAACGATTTGAAAAAACAAAGCAAACAAGAATATCTGTCGAACCTTGAAGAAATTATGGACGATAAGGGGAAAGGTGCTGAAAAATCCTCTAAGAGCCGCTCTGGGGGTGACAAGTAAGATGACAACTTCTGAAGTATCTATCTTTGGTAGTGGAAAAACATTCTATAGTGCAGATACTGGTTGGACGTCAAAAGAAGAAAGTGCGCCCCTTCTCACGAATGCGGGTGCGACTTACGATACATCAAGCAACAAGGCACATGCGTTTGCATTCACGAAACCGACTGCTTTCCCTATTCATTCGAGAGGAAATGCTAAAATAAGTGAAATTATAGTCCCAAGCGGGTCGTTAGATGAAACATACAAGCGATATGCCGAGTTTACAATTAGCGGTGATTTCCGTAGCCGTATCGCCGCATATGGTTCTGCCTCTGCAAGCTATGATATAGATCTTTTCCTCGCCAATGCTACCACTAATGAAGAAATTGACCGGTACACTATAAAGAGTAAAAACGCTGATTTTGCACACTTTTCTGATGTTGACGAAGTTTCGTTTGAAGCAAGTGTATCTGGAGAACTCGAGCAGTACAACGAGTATCGAGTCGGAGTAGCAATTAACACATTTGCTGCAAATCGAACTGTTCCATCAGCGCCCACACCGTTTGCATCTGGTGCAAACGTGAGTGATGAACCATCTTCATTCAATGGTTACGCAAAGTGGGATTCTATAAAACTTGAATGGAATGGTGAAGCAGAAAAAATATAATCACTGGTGCTATTTTATCATGTGATGGATAGACACCCAGCTCCTGACATGAAACGGATCCCATCCGTGACTGGATCTCGTTTTCAGGCACTTTTCATTGACCATCTTGTGGCCTTGAGTATTCTCGTGGCCATTGCGGTCATCGGAACGACTATTATTACAGACCCAACCACAACAACTGGCTTCCTATTTTTTTCTGGGGTTTTGTATATTCCACTCTTCCTTGCCTACAAAACTGGAATGGAAGCCTATTACGGTCAGACATTCGGTAAAGCAGCCCGTGGAATCACTGTCCGTCAAATAGATGGGTCCACTAGTACATTGTGGACATCCTTGGTCAGAAATCTCCTACTTCCCGTGGATTATATTCCTATGCTGTATCTGCTTGGAATCTATGTTATTCATCGAACAGAAAAAGGACAACGAATTGGTGATCTCGCGGCTGATACAATAGTTGTTTGTCGCAAATGAGCCTGTCATAAAAAGACTCGCAGGCAATTTGTTTCAAATTCTTTTTAGTGGAATCATCAGACGAGTAGATGTGCGAGCTTACCGCTGCGGGTAGCGATTAGCATCCGCTCGCTTCGCGAGCGGTTCACCGCCGTCGCGGGGTTTCACCTCGCTCCGGCGGCCTTTTGGCAACAACGGGTTTTACCGGGGGTTGAGGCTGGCGTCTGCGACGCCAGCCGATGCTCCCGGTAAAAGAGGTTGCTGTACTGATCGTACACTACGGAGTCGAGTGGGCCTGTGACCGATTCTATGACAGGCTCTCATCAATCCTAACTAACCTCTGATTCGATGGGAACTACCGATTGTCGTCAATACGGGCGTTGTGAGCGTGATCGTAGGGAGCGAAGGCCCGATGCATCTGTCTTTAGCTAAGCCTCACCCCTCAGCTGTGTAGCGGTAGCGGGCCTCTCTTGGAGTCTCGGTCGTTGTTGCTGTCTTTTTGGGCGTCGTCGATCAATCGCTCCAGTAACGGTGGCTCTCTCACTTGCAAGCAACAGGGTTTCTTCGGGTCGTCTACCGATCTTACGACTCCTCGTTCGATTCCACTTCTTGATGTCAGGGCGAGTTGACTGAGACGGATGGTTAGTTGAATGAGTCTCAGTATGGGTCAAAATCATTATTGGACTTCAATACGTGTAGTCAGAATGTCTATTCATGGTGCGGCCAACGCAGCAGCGCGAACGCGACCAGATGTCGGTAACGGAAGCCGACGAACATGAAAATGAGAGTGAAGAGCAGACGTGTCCTGAATGCGATTCAGGCGCTCTCGTTGCTAGCAACGACAGTAACGAAATCATTTGTGAGGAATGTGGCCTCGTTATCGAAGAGCAAAATATCGACCACGGGCCAGAATGGCGCGCGTTCAATCATGCCGAACGGCAGAACAAAAGCCGGGTTGGTGCACCTACAACCCAGACGATGCACGACAAAGGGTTGACCACCCAGATTGATTGGAAAAACAAGGACGCACACGGAAGATCGATCTCCTCAAAGAAGCGGAATCAGTTGCATCGACTGCGCAAGTGGCAAGAACGGATTCGAACCAAGGATGCAGGTGAACGAAACCTCCAGTTTGCGCTTTCGGAAATCGATCGCATGGCATCGGCACTCGGTGTCCCCCGTTCTGTCCGGGAGGTCGCCTCAGTGATCTATCGACAAGCGCTCAGCAATGACTTGATTCGTGGACGGTCTATCGAGGGCGTCGCCACGAGCTGTCTCTACGCTGGCTGTCGCCAAGAGGGGATTCCACGGAGTCTTGAAGAAGTGACTGAGGTCTCTCGCGTGGGGAAGAAAGAAATCGGGCGCACATATCGCTATATCGCCAAGGAACTCTCCCTCGAGATGAAACCAGCCGACCCCAAAGAGTACGTCCCGCGGTTTTGTTCTAATCTCGAGGTGAGTGAAGAAGTGAAGATGAAGGCGATCGAAATTATCGATGAGTCTGCTGGGCAGGGTCTGCTTTCAGGGAAGTCGCCAACGGGATTTGCAGCAGCAGCCATTTATGCGGCATCACTCCTCTGTAACGAAAAGAAGACGCAAAAAGAAGTTGCTGAGGTTGCGCAGGTGACTGAAGTGACCATTCGAAATCGATATCAAGAACAGATCGACGCGATGGGTATCCACTGACACAGAGGCTGAGGAAGAGATATACCACTGCTACGGAACAGTTGACTGCTTCCAGACCAGCTATTCGTTGGCTGCGAGTTCGCCGAGAACACGGTCACCGAACGCAAGCACGAATAATGCGCCGACCAGATCAAAGACAATGTCGAAGAACGTGTCTTTTCGGCCGTACGTGACGAGTATCGGCTCGAGTTCAAGGCGTTTCGCCGTTGCGTGAATGGCATACTCGATGGTTTCCCAGACAAGCCCGAAACTAATAACGGCGGCAACGACTCGTGGGCCAGGATCGCGACCCTTCCGGCGGCTGGCTACATAGACGATTCCGGCCAGAACCGACGAGGAATGCGCGTGTGTAAGGTGATCCCACCACCAGACGTCGTCATAGGGACCGAGCATGCCGACAGCATGAGTAACCATTGCAGTGTTCACATAGGCTCGCTGCCACGGTCGGAGTTTAACACCATACGCACGCGTGACGACCGTGGGAAGGTATGTGCCGATCGCCGCAACGACGGCATTGACGACCGCGCCTAGATTCCGGCGTCGGAGTCCGACGAGGAATACCGTGAGCAGCGTATATCTAGCCTCACGACCCACTCCCTGTTCAGCTGTCGACATCTTCTGTATACGATAGATTGACTACGCGGGCCACATAGCAGTATCGCCCCGGAGACGGACCCAGACGCCTCGGACAGTCTCAGTTAGTACTCGTCCATCGTTCTCAGTGACAGTCATAGACTCTCGATGCACGCTGACGACGATCTAGAACTGATTTCATCACGGTTGATACGTGGGCCTGCTTGCGATTACCGTAGCTCGATACTGAGGAAGAGGCGCTAGTGAGGACTCCTAGTTTTAAGTGATATCCATGACTATCAGTGAGGCAAGAAGATAGGAGAATATACCCACCGCTCATCGGAGTGGGTTGCAGGAAACGGGGGCGTCAATTCGCCCCCAGGATGACTACCTGTTCCTGCGACCCGGATCGATATAAAAGTTTGCCTCTCGAGGAGCCGTGGCCCTGTCCAGCACGGTGTCTCGTCTCCTTCGAGAGTCGTCTCTCTCCCCAGCAGCATCGCGATTCGACCGACAACCAGCAGCACACGACCACGACCATAACGACCCTCCATGACAATTGGAAAAGATCCGGACGCAGTTGACGCAGAAACGCCCACTGATCACGACGTTGCCGCAACTCTTGGCTTTGACATCGTCGAGAAGTTCATTAGCACAGATCAGACGGCCAACGACGGTGATGATGAACTCCCGAGTCGCGCAGAGATGTGGGCCATTATCCAAGAACTGTTGCAGACAATCGATTGCCTCGAAGAGCGTGTCGACGAACTCCAACAGGGACAGAATCGCGCCGATCGCAACCGCAAAGAGATCGCCAGTCAACTCAACGAGATCTCCGAGTCGGTTGCCGAAACCGACGAGACGGCTGACCATGCAAAGGAAATCGCGAAGACTGCAAATGCGAACGCAGAGCAGGCCAAGTCGATTGCCAAGACTGGTGAGACTGCGTTCGATCGCGAGGATCCAGAGGAACTGCCTGGTGGCCTCGAGCCCTCGAGCAGTCCATTGGACTTCCTTGCGAACTGCCGCCAGCACCGCGTCAAAAAACACCTCGTCGACCAGGGGACGCCGCGGAAGAACCGATTCCGGGCACTCCTTGTGATGAAGCGCTGGGACGAGTTCGCAACGAAGCGCACGAACGGGAGCGGCATTTTCTGGACGCGAGACGATGTCCGGGATGCGCTCACTGCAATCCTCGGAAAGCGACCCCACGCGCAGACACTCAAGCGCGTGTGGAACGAGATGATCGCGATCGGAAGTTCGGACGTCGATGTCACTGAACGACGTGTCTCTGCGAAACAGACACCAAAAGAGATCATTGCGATGGATCTCGAGACTGCCGAGGGGCTGTTTGAGTCTCGTTATCACCACCTCGAGTTACTCGACTCGAATGGACGGGTCACTGGTGGCGTCACACCCGTTGTGACCCAGAACGACAGGGCAGAGGTGTGAGAAAGCGGTTGGCTTCATCCCGAGAGGGAGCATCTCTCTAACGAGCACACCGAACGGATCTGGTCGTCGTCGTGGTCCGACGACGTCGTCGCTACCAATAGCTGCAGGTGTAAGAGAAGATCCTCCCTTTCAGAGACTGTGTTTGTTCCTCTAACGCTCGTTCTGGGGATTCGGCTTCGGATCTACTCACAACGGGTGTGATCATGACCGGTCAGTTATGGTCTGCACGATCGCTCTTTCACAGGAGAGGATCGTCGTGGGATCGACATGGTGAGATCCTGTTCAATAGAACGCCATGAATCACTGGGTAATATTGTGAGAATTAAGAAAGTCTGATATGAATTCAATCAAAACGGTGACTTGGGCGTGGGGAGCGTCAGGGGGAAACCGCCCTCACGCTCAGTCAGAGGCACATCTCAGACACACGGACCGTGTCGAATACTCGTCTCCACACGAGTCGTCGAACACGCTTAGCAGCTGGCCGTCGATCCTCTCCTCACGCATGATGCCGAGTCCGTCGGGATTGTCGATGTCCTTGAGAGTGGGTAAGCAGACCAGCAGACAGCAGGAGAAGCATTGTCTATTTCGGCTCTGTTGAAATCCTATCATTCAGACACATTCTCGTCTGAAACAGCCGGTCAATGGCGACTGCGAACTGAACAACGGTATAACGAGATTTATATCGACGGAATGGAATCCATTAGTATGGTTGTCAGCTTAGCAGCCTATGTCCACGCTTCTGCCACCTCGTCTGAACATAAGTTTCAACTGTGGTTTGCATTCCTACTATTCGTTGCTGATGTATTCATTGCAGGCGCTATCAGCCCAGGAACGCCTC
This sequence comes from Haloterrigena sp. H1, assembly GCF_005938085.1. Lineage (GTDB taxonomy): Archaea > Halobacteriota > Halobacteria > Halobacteriales > Natrialbaceae > Natrinema. The sequence goes on along the minus strand of NZ_SMZK01000004.1, from coordinate 76,943 downwards.
TTGGGTGAACAGTATCTACTCGCCCTGTATAGACTGCTCAGAGCGACCGGTCTACATTATGAATGAGACAGGCGATAGTGAGTTCACGGAACTGTTTCCACCATCGCCGTGATCGGACGAACGCACCATACTTTCGCTTGAGCGTAGAGTTGACAGTCTCGGACTGACTCCGCTGGCCGTAAAGATCCGCATCTAAGCGTGCGTTCCATGCCTTGTGGAGCGATGTGAACTCACGATGCTTGATCAGTGGACGAATCTCGTGTTGACGGGCAAGATGCCTGATTTTCTGATCGTCGTAGCCTTTGTCACCGAGCAGGATGTCAATAGCCTCGGGGTTGCGTTTGATCAACGATGGCGCAATCTGGCTATCGTGTTTTCGTGTCGTCGTCACGTGTAGATCGAGGATTGCGTTCTCCTTCGTATCGACCACCAGTGTCACTTTGAGCTGCTGAATTGTGAGTTCAGCTCGTTTCGTGTAGTGTTTTGAAGCGTGACTCCGGTCGAACCCTGACGCATCAACTCCAACAACTCCGCTTGTCGGAAGTAGTGTCGCTGAAAGAGTCAACAAGACACGCCATACGGCCATATCCAGCCGATTAAACGCCTTACAGAGCGTTGATGGCGTAGGAAGTTCAGCTAATCCGAGGGCGCGACGAATGCGTGGCATCTCGATTAACTCGTCGAGCAGCCCACGGTAGGTCGTGTTTTTCCGAACTTTGAGACACAGCAGAACAACGTGCTGCGGGAGTGTATAGCGGTGTTTAGAGAATTTTGAGGAGTATCGAGAGACGACTCGGCGTGCCAGATGAATCGCCTTCTCAGTAAAACGGAGAATCTGCGACTTCGTGAGGGCCTTCATCTCGTGGAATTACAGGACGAATATATAAATCTTTGGTTCTGTTGAAATCCTCAGCAAGTGATATATTCTCACCCAGTCGCGGTCAGTACAGGGGACTCACGGATCGCTCAGTACAGGGGTAACGCGGATACCGGCCATGGAAGCACTTATTCTTTTAGTGATCCTTGGGTGAGACGATGGCCGATGGCTTCCGAGATCTACTTAATTCGCTCCACGAACGCGGATATAGTACGATTGCCCGGGACGAGGGTTACGATAAGGAGGCTAGTGGAGTAGTTCCACTTAATCAAGAGGACTGCCGTGAGAAACCCTCTGGTTGGCGTCGATTTCTTCCACAGATATACGATGCTGGGGACATTGACCTTGTGCCGAGTGATATTCGGTACATCGTCGACGCTCATGGATTCCGAGTTGAACCAGTTGGCCGCGATGCAGATTCATTGACAATACTGATACAACCAGATCTCGCTCAGTAAGCAGTTTTCATCGACCGGCTGTTTCAGGCGAAAATATATCTGAAGAATAGGATTTCAACAGAGCCTCTATTTCATATCGCCCCAAGGGAAAGTAGCTCGTCACTCTTGCACAGTTGGGAAACAGGTTGATATTCCTGTAGGACCGACTTTCGGGTAGCGTGGACAAGGCGGGTCAACCTACACCCCTGTACCGTTGACCCTTCCTCGATCACAAGTCAGGGGGAACACTTGTCCGCGCTCGCCGAGATCGGCCCGTTCCACAAGATCCACAACTGGTTTCGTCTCCGATCTCTGGCTTTCGAGTGCCATCCAGCCTTCGAGAGTCTCATGCTGGCCTTTCTATGAACTCGAGAGTGAGTAGTTCTCAGTCCGTCCGGATGGGTTCGGGATGATAGCCGTCGGATGGTACAAGAGGAACAGTCTCTATCATATGAGAGAACGAGACACGAGAATTCATATCATGATGTTCATCAACTTCTATAAGTTAATTGAATCAGATCTATAAATATCTATGAATTTCACTGGGGATACTAATTCCTGTTAATAGTCTCTAGAAAAAACTTTTATACAGTATATACAATGGGTATTCTATGAACTTAGAGCCCAAATGTGATAAATGATGTGTAATTCCAACATTATGAGTGGCTCAGTCAAATTGACTGACGAAGTATCAGCCCTCTCACAACCCGGGCCACATGTGCCTATCAGTTTCCAAGGCGTACTGATCGAGAAGTCGCCGTTCGACGAGACTCGTTCTCGTATCCCTCGCGATAAGCTGGGTGAGCAATCTGAAGCGGATCTTGATCGTGTGGCTCTCGAAGTGCTGTTCGAACATTCCTACAGATTACTCCACTAATGAGTATCAACTCCTCACGTAATTCATCAGAACCATCATCTGAATACTCCGATTTGCCGACCAAGTTCCGAGAGGCGTGCAGACGAGTCGCGCCGGCAGCAACCTCACTTGCTGTGTGGCTGACCTTCATTGCCCTTGCTTCCGGATCGGTAGCTGCCCAGTCGAGTGTGGGTGACGTCTACTGTGGAACCGGTGTCGAGACTGGTATTGGCATCGTCTTCGGCGCTGTTGCTGGTCTCGGTCTTCCTGCAACGGGATTCTACGTCGGTCGAGCTGGCCTCTCGTACATGCGCGCTGGTGGGAATCCAGAAAAGAAGAATCAGGCCAAAGAGCAGCTCGTGATGTCGGGTATCGGGTTTGGGATCATCGTCCTCGCGCTGATCTCGCCTGAACTGATCGACAAGATTGGCAGTCAGATGGGATTCGGCTTCTCAGACTGTGTCAAACCTTTTTGATCACCAGAGATTTCGGTTGATTGAATCCTAATGACTGCGTCACGTGTAATCGCCGCCGCCCTCACGCTTCTCGTTGCAAGCGGAGGCGCTGTGTTCCCAGCTGCCGGTGTCGCTGTTGCCGAGTCGAATTCGAGTTCGAACACAGCGATTCCTGCTGATGGGCCAGATTACGGCGTGAACGAGACACGGTTCCCGCTATTGTGGTCAGAAGACCTTGATCAGCAAAACCGCTCGAGCGATGAATTCGAGGACACAATACCCTCTGAACAGGAGTTTTCGGCCCGGCTTGCAGGGTCGACGGATGTCCCGTTCGAGAAACCGATCGAAGATGTCGAGAGGTGGAACAGTGGTGACCTCCAGGATTTCGACCCTGGCGGTGAGAAAACTTCTGTCCATCCTGAAGGGGCACACCTTGAGGATGGGCTCTACATTCGGGATGCACACGCGAGTATCGCGGCAGTCCAGCCGTCGACGGTGCTGCACTCGGGGAACACGTCGACGCGATACATCACGCCAGACGGCGAGGTCCTCACGATAGCCGATTACCGAGTCCGTGTCCCAGACGATGACACGAGCGGCTCGGTTCGCCATCACTGGTCGATTGCTGAGAGTGCTATTGACACGGTTGTCCTGCAGACAGACAGTTGGGTACTCGACGTCAATCGTGGCCATCGCTCCACGCTCGAGTATCGGGGATTGTCGGGAGCGCAGAATCTGACTGTCGAGGCCACAATTACTGCTCGTCTTCGCCATGAAATCCGGACGTGTACTGACTACAATAGCTCGATCGGATCCTGTGAAGGGTCATGGGAGACAGAGGTCGACTATCCAACTGACCGAGTAACAGCGACAGATTCACGCCACGCAGTTGTCACGCAGATCAACGACAGAGGCGGCAAGCGCGTTACGTTCGAGAACGATCCAACTCACACCGGCGCTGTTATTCATCCGGGGACTCGGTGGTCAGCAATCGATGTTGACAGTGACGCGCGCCTTCGTGGAAACTGGCGGTTCTATTCCGCGGGAGTCGACGGCTGGCAGACGATGGTCTCTCGGACGGAAACAGAGACGACTCGGACGAACTCGTCTGTTCGTCCGGCGCAACTCCACGCGATCCCCACGCAGAAACAGCCGGATATGCCGAGCAAGGCAACAGAGGATGCCGAGCCGCCGTTAGTGATCGAAGAGGCGTGGGGGAGCGAACGCGCTGGCCCGTCTCTTCCCGGTGAGATTGCCATTCCGACGGTTGGCAACTATACGAATGCGACATCGATCGCCGTCCGATCAGAGACCCTTCCAGCAGCAACCTTCGACGACGTGACCGTTCACGGGATCGTTCGAGGCCAGTCGGAGACGATTTCGGTTACGGACAACGGAACCGTTCGTGACACCACTCTCGAGTTGACGGTTCTCGAGACGAACTCGTCGGGGACGCTCGTTCAAGCAACCGTCACGGAGACGACAACCGGCGATCCAGTTACAACTGGGAAAGTCGACATCGGCAATCAATCGGCTGCGCTGAACGCGAGTGGAATGGCCGTCTTCGAACTTGAGAAGCAGCCATCTTCGCTCATCACTGGCCAGTATGTTCCAGCAGACTGGTGGCATGCCGATCAGCTGTACTCAGCAGCAGAGGATCGGACGACAGTACCTCCGAACTATCCCGAATTCCAGAAGCTTGTCCAGTTGTTCCTCGTGACGCTGCTCTGGTTCCTCCCGGCTGCTCTAGCTGTCTACGGCTTTGACTACCTGACTGGCGGTGCGGTCCTTGGACTACGAGACTATTAATGACAGAGAACACCAATACAGACAACAACAGTATCGATCGCCGAACAATCCTTGCTAGCCTTGGTGTGAGTACAGCCGCTCTTGCTGGCTGTACGTCGGGTACATCCACAGACCCATCGAACACCAGTAACAGTACGGATGGCAACGGGATTGGTGCAGAAGGGAGCGATGTCTTCACTTCTGTCGAGATGGGTGACGCAAATCTCGAGATCGAAGTTGCCGATGATGCGTCAGTAGAGTTCATCAACCTCATTGACCCCAACGGCGAGTTGTTCGATCAACAGCGTCTCGCAAGCGGTGAGACCACGATATCGTTCGAAATTCTCGGTCGCTACGAGGACAGTGTCCCCACTGGGGACTATGAACTGATTGCTCTCGATGGAGACGAGCAGGTCGACACGACGACAATCACGCTCGAGGCAGAGTGTACGATTACGGATGTGCTGTGGGCAGCGGAGAATCCCGACATGGAGTGGGACAAGAATTCGCCTGTCTGGGACAAAAATGCAGCCGTCTTAATTGAGAATAAGGGGAATATCCCGTCGCTGCTTACTGAGCTCCAATGGACAGGAGCACCGATTAACCACCTCCTTTCGACTGAGACGAAATCATACTATCACGAAACGCGCTTGCCGCCCGGTGAGACTACCACCGTATATTCCGGTGGGAGAATTTATCGAACCGAGAGTCCACATAGCTCCGTTGATTGTGGAGAACTTGGGACTGAATCACTAACTGTGACTGCTATCGTCCAAGTTGGCGATAATCCCTCGTATTCACAACAGATTAGATATGGTGGTACAGAGAGGTCGTGCGATCTCACTATTCTCGATAATAGTTCAGCCGATTCCTTGTCGGAGAATGGTGATCTCTGATGGCATGGCTAAGAGAAGAGGTCAAGGGAGCAATCGAGGATGTCGTCGAGGATATGACAGAGATGCTCCTTGGACTCATGAACACCATTTATGAGGGTATCTTATCACCGATCGTTGGTGTTCCAGCCCCGACATCTGATTCGGGATATATTGTTATTGGAACACCAGATAACGAGCCTTGGACTAGCATATATCAAGATGTTTATCTGAAGTATGTGATGCCCCTGACTATTATGGTTCTAATTGTTGCCCTCGCATTTATCGGGCTTCGGGCAGGTTCGATCAGCGAGTACCGGCGGAAACGCCTTTTACGGCGGTTAGGACTCATATTTATGGCGACGTTCGTCTGGTTCCCTCTAGTCTCTATGCCATTACAATTTATCGACGCGGTTGGAATGACAATTGCCCCAATTGACGATATGACAGCAAATTTTGAGGGACTTATCAAAGGAGCTCTGGGAGGTATCTTCGCCATTCTTGCGATGGTCGTATTATCCAATGTGGCACTCGTCGTAGCTGGATTTATCGTTGCTTTTCGAGAAATTGGGATCCTTGTCCTGACACCAGTTATGCCATTATTGGGTGTCCTCTGGGCGCTTGAGATCTGGCCATTCACACCAGCATCTAACATGGCACGTCGTGTCGCTGGGATCTATCCAGGGCTGGTTCTTGCGGGGCTTCCAGCAGCGGTCTTATTTCGAATTGGCTGGGCAATTGACCTGAACACTACGTTTGAAGGGATTTACTCCGTGTTCGTTGGACTTGCACTGATCCCTGCAGCGATTATCGCGATGGTCATGACGGTCTACTGGAGTAGCCCTGCAATACGGACGATCGCACAGAAAGGAGCATCTACGACGAATCCTGCAGCGGCCAAAGCTGGCGCTGCAAAGGCAAAGCGGACCTCTGGAAAGGCGGTCCGTGGTGCCCGAAACGTCCACCGTGGATACGCAGAGAACCAAATTGGTGCCGTCACGAAAAGCGGCCAGACGACACTCGAGAGCGGTGATTCGAAAGCGTACAAGCTTGGCTCGTCGGCTCGCTCAACGAAGGACCACGCCGGCCGCTACAACAACTTGCGGAAGTCGAAGACAGGGCGGATGCGCGATAAGGCAGCTGATGATACTCGCAAAGCTACACAGAAGGCGTCGACTCGAGCGAAGCGTGGGCTCAAAAACACGAAAGAGAAGGTCTCGAGGTGGTGAATTCGATGAGTACCAACACTGAAGACTACGAATACAACGCGCGAAAGATCCACCAGTCCTTGGGTGGCACAACGGCCTTCTTCCGGGGCTACACGATCGGCGAACTCATGCTGTTTCTCGCAGTGGCGTTCGTCACAGTCGTTTTAGCGACGTTCGTCCCGGCAGCACTGACAATTCCGATACTGGGACTCGGGCTCATGCTCGTGACGCTGCTGTTCTTGCTCCACAAGGTCAAGCCCCGATATCTGTGGCTGACTGAATGGCTCGCTGCTCGTCTTAGCTGGGCGATTAAGAACAAGGAGTACACGCACGGCGGTGAAGACAATAGCGAGGTCCGGTATCTGACTCGCCTCCAGCGAGTGTACCCACACGCGATCGAACGAACGGATGGCGCACTCGTTGGGGCGATGAAAGTCGAGCCCGCGAACATGGCCCTCGAGGACGACGATGCGTGGGCGAAGGCTGTTCAGTCGCTCTCGGAGTTCGCTAACTCGACTGTCGACTTTCCGGTGAAGATCTACGTCACTAGCCGCGAGGTCGATGACGACGAGACCATCCGTGCACACCAGGATCGACTCGCTGACGCCGACGTTCGTTCACGTCCCGTGTTGAAACGGCTGCTCGAGGAGTACGTTGGGGCGAATACGACTGACAACGGCGAAATCGACTCTGAGAGGACCACAATTCGAGAGTACTACCTCATCACTGCGGTGAACGACAAGGATGTTGAACACTTCGACGCAGCAGATGACAGTGTCCTCGCCTATCTTGCAGACCTTCCTGGTATTGGACGGTTCTTCGGGCGATTCCAGACTGACGATCTGACCGACGCCGAGCGAGAGCAATTCAAAGAAGAACATCTCGAGTCACGACTGACACAACTCCGTCGTGGTGGGTCGTCGCTCTATCGGTGTTCGGTCAGCCCCGTCGATGCCTACGATCTCGCTCGGATCACGAAGGAGTACTGGACGTGCCATCCCGAAGAGTACGGCAATATCACGAACGCCCTCGGCACGTTCCCGGTCGTCTCGCACGGGATCAGCGACGGTGTCCCAGCAACACCGGATCCCAATGATGTCCTCGATGCGATGGCTGAGCACGACAGTGATAGCCCGTCAGGCACGGCCTCGAGCGATCGGGCGGAGGACACTATCGACGAGGATGCTGTCGACGACTCGTCAACCGGAACTGATGATCGGTTACCAGACACGTCGACGATGCACCAGTCGGTGGTCGCGCCGTCGACAGTCGATTGGGAGACGACCTACGCTGTGATCAATGACGAGACGTACGTTCGCACGTTCTGGATCGAACAGTTCCCCGAGGAGCCCCCGGATGGCCTCCTCGAGCGACTGTTACTCGACACGGAGTTGCAGACTGACATCAGCATCCATCTCGATCCGTTCGACAGCCAGTCAGCTCAGGATATGATGGCAGACTGGATCTCGGATTTGAAGATCAACCAGCACGACTCGAACAGCCTCAAATCCGAGGACCTCCAGGAAGACATCGATCAGGCGAAGTACATGCGGTCGCTCGTCCGTGCGAACAAAGCGTCGTTCTATCGCGGTGGCGTGTTCATTCGCCTCGCCGCTGATAGTCAACAGGAACTCGATAATCAGACGACGCGTCTCCGCTCGATCATCAAGGATGCGCCGGCGAATTGTACGCTCAAGGTTGCGAATCGCTGGCAGGAACGCGGACTCGCAACGGTGTCGCCCCTTGGCGCGAACGAACTTGGCCGTGACCGCATGTCGACGCTGACGAACCAAGCCATCGGCGCGATGTTCCCGTTCTCATCGAACTACTTGATGATGGACGAGGGTATCGAGTACGGCTATCACGGCCACAACGGCTCTCCCATTCGGCTCAACCCGTGGGAACTTGAGACGGGCCACAGTGAACTCGTCGTCGGGATGCCGGGCGCTGGGAAGACCTTCGGTGACATCATGTGCCACCTTCGGATGATGAAACGCCGCAACGACACGATGCTCGTTCTCGTCGATCCAGTTGGTGGCTTCCGCGGGATCGCAGACGCGCTGAACGCGAAGACGATCACTGTCGGTGGCGACACGAAGCTGAATCCACTCGAGATCCGCGAGACGCCCCAGCATGTCCTTGATTCCGGTGACGGGATCTTGCCGTTATCGGCGAAGAAAGACGAGGTCTACGCTGTCCTCGAGAACTTCCTCGACGCTCGCGATATCGAACTCGGAACCGAGACGGGCGTCCTCTCGTATGTCATCGACGAAGCCTACCGGCAAGCAGGAATCGTCGAGGACGACGTTTCGACGCACACATCGGCGAATTCACCGACGATGCAGGACGTTCATCGCATCCTCTGTGATATCGCTGAGAACCCGGACGAGCACAATATCGCAGAATCGGATTCGGCGCGCGAGCGTGCTGCACAGTATGCGGACGAACTCGCGATTGCGTTCCAGCCATTCCGCGAGGGCGGCTCTTACGAGAATCTCTCACATCACTCCGAGATTGATATCCTCGAGGGCGACAGCAAAGTCGTCTATATCGACCTCGGTCAGATCGAAGGCAGTGCATCGGGAATTGATCGCCAGACGTTCCTGATGCAACTGTTGCTGTCGACGATCTACCAGCAAGCGAAAAACACCCAGCGAAACGTCGAACTCGCCATTGACGAAGCCCACTACCTCTTCGAGGACCAAGCGAATCTCGATTTCCTCGAGACGGCATTCCGTCACCAACGCCATGCGGGGCTTCGGATGGTGTTACTCTCTCAGACGGCCCAGGAGTTCTACGAAACTGAGCAGGCGGAGAAGATCATCGGTATGTGCCCGATCAAGGTCCTCCACAAGCTCCCCGAACTGGATGATCGGACAGCGGACAAGATCGGCCTCACCGAAGAGCAGCGGCGGTACATCAGGGGTGCTGACGCTGGGAACGAAGATCTCGGCTACAGTCAGGCACTCGTTCGCGTCGAAGAACACGGGACGTATCCGTTGCATATCGTCGCTGACGACTTCGAGAAACGGGTCATCGACTACGAGCCCGAGGACCAGGCCTTCATCGAGCAGGCGATTCGCGACGAGCCAGCAGAGTTGCTCGCCTTCGAGGAGTTCGTCGAGAACGAAGCTCAGCGCAACGCGCTTGCAACCCGTCTGAATCTCACTGCAGATGCCGCCAGTCGACTTCTCGAGGATAATCTCACGAAAGAGGAGGTCCTCGATGCGGTCGTCGAGCATACCCTCGAGATTGAGACGGATGGTAAGAAGTCGCCTGTCCGGCCAGATGGTGGAGAATCAGCTACTGAACAAGATACGACTGAAACGGTGTCTGACACGCAAGATCATGACTAGAGCCAACCCAATCAAGACAATCCTGGGTTCGTCGCCACAGTACGAGGCGACGCAACTCGACTTCGGAGAGCACAACTCGTTTGTCCAACGGCAAGCGGACACACCAGGGACACTACTGCGAATTCGTCCCTACAAAGAGAACAACGGTATCGCGGACGGGGCTGGAGTCCTCCAGTCAGTCCACGATGTGACGACGAACTTCCGTGGGAAGAATACGAGTGATCATCACACCTTCGAGGTCTGGTTCGACGAAGGGAAGATCAAGTTCTACATGCACGCTGCCACCGAGGCGGCTGCCGACAAGTTCCGCCGCCGTGTCGGAAACAACTACGCCAACAGCGAGGTCTTCCCCGTTGAGGAGGGCTACGCGTTCCCCGTCATCGACGCTGACGAGTACGTTGCTGGTGCGTGGCTCGAGATGGAGAAGATCCCCTACTATCCGATTCGCCATCACAACAGCGAGGGATTCGAGACAGATCCTTACGGCGAAATTACGAGCGAGATGCTGTCGCTTGACGAGAGTACAGTCGTTACGCAGGTCGTCTTCCGACCTGCGAAACAGTCGTGGACTGACGGTGACCAGTTCAAGCACAATAGCGTCGACGAGCTCGCTCATGCACTTCGGCAAGGGACGTCCGTCGGCTGGCTTAATCCTCGTACGCGACCGCCGAGCGAGAAAGACAAACAGGCCGCGAAAACCATCGAACAGCAGCGTGGCCAACAGGCGTTCCACGTGAACATTCGAGTTCTCGCCGCCTCGAGCGAACAGGCCGAAGCCGAGGCCCGTGCTCGTGGCGTCGCGGGGATGTTCAGGAAGTACTACAATGCGATTACTGAGCAGGGCCTCGACGACAAGCCTGTCTGGCATCGCCGAGAGCGGAAACGTGCCACACGGCTTCGACAATTCGTCGAGCGAATGCGTGACCGCGAGTGGATCGATCGGCACATGATTATGACCGTCGACGAACTCGCCGGCGTCGCACACATCCCCAATGCAGAGATTGAGACGCCAAATATCGACTGGCGATATACTCGACGTGGTGACCGAGCCCCTGCCGATCTCGGGAAATACGAACAGTCCACCGATAGCAGCGCTTCTACCGAACACAACGGTTCTTCTGGAGGACACAATGGTGTTTGATCGATTCTTTGGCCGCAGCCGCAGCAAAGAAGCAGCAGCGGACGACACGGAGACAGAGCCAGCAACACAAGCTACTGATGACGGTGACTCGCCGCCTGATTCACCACCTGTTCCCCAGTCCCGACTCGGTGAGACGTACGATATTGATGAACAGAAGACGAACTCTGTTGGTGGAAAGCAGGCTATCACTGAAACGGTCCAGGAGGGAACTGTCGCAGGGCCGTTTGTTCGCGAGATGTTCGAGGCAGGTGTTGATACACCGTCTGCACCACTCTGGGTCGGCTACGACAAGGACCCACAGCGGGGCTTCCGTGAAGTGCCGCTCCGCTTTGACTCCCTTTTCCGCCATATCTGGATTACGGGCACCACTGGCTACGGGAAAACCACGGAACTGCTGAATATGATGGTCCAGTGGGCGTACGCTGGCCACGGCTTCACCTACTTCGATCCGAAAGGCCGCGACTCTCGTGAACTCCTGCGGAAACTCCCCGAAAACCGACTCGAGGACGTGGTCTGGATCGAGCCTGGTTCGACCATTCATGAGAAGACGATCGGGATGAACTTCCTCGAGGTGCCCGAGTGTGAGACGACCGAAGAACTCGAGAACGAGATCGAAAATCGGGTCGAGAACCTGAAAGCGGTCTTCGACACTTCCGATTACTGGGGCATCAACATGGAGGCTATCACCGAGTCGATGGCTCGGGCGATGATGAAATCTGAGAAGCCGTTCTCGATCATCGATATGTACTTCACGTTGCTCAACGCCGAGCGGCGCGAAGACTTCGCGCTCGATGTCGAGGACCCCTACATCAGGGAGTTCTGCCTCGAAATTGCGAAGATGGAAGAGGAGACGGTTCGGCCACTACTGAAGCGGATCAAGTCGTGGGTCGAGAATTCGGTGATCCGTCGGATCATCGCCCATCGTGAGAGTACGATTGACTTCCGAGACATCATTGAAGACGACCGAATCGTCATCGTTCGAACGCCCGTCGAGAACACGGACATCAAGAAGATGGTCACGCTCGGCGTGATGCGCAATCTCTGGAGTGCCGTTCAGCACCGGTCGTATGAACACGATACTGATCCAGACCCCTATTTTGTCGTGTGTGACGAATTCGACGACATCGCTAGTGACAATCTCGATATCGAATCGATGCTAGCCCGTGCTCGGTCGATGCGTCTCTCCGTCACGCTTGCCTCGCAGTACCCCTCGCAGTTTGATGAGGATACGCTGAAAGCGATGCAGAACAACTGTGATAACCTCCTTGCCTTCTCGGTCAATGATGTCGACGATGCCCAACTGCTGATGAAGCGGTTCCAGGGCTACACGGCGGAGGATTTGATCTCGACTGATCAGTACAAGGCCTGGACGAAACTCCCGCTCGACGGTGGGCGCTACTCTGAGCCGGTCCTCATCAACTCGTTCCCACCGTATCCACCGCTTCGGTCGACTGAGACTGTCGATGATATCATCGAACAGAGCCTCGAGCGCTACGGAACTGAGCCGCTAACGGACGCGGAGATCCTCCAGAATCTCCTCTACAGCGACGCCAATGAGGCAGCCAATCCGACGAAGATACTGGATGAGACCATGGCAGAAGCCCTTCGCACTGTCCAAATTCGAGAGGGTGTGCGAGAGGCAAACGGCTGGGCTGATGTAACAGCTGTTGACGAGGAACTCGTGGCTCGCCTCGAGAAGACCGAGCTCGAGATTGACTATGCAGATGAAGACCTGCCGGACGTGCGTGATGCCTCGCGGTTGATCGAGGTCGATCTACAGAACGGCGAGATTGTCGTGCGCCTCACAGACAAGGGTGAAGAGTTTGTCCAGCCCAAGACGGGCACTGTTGGCTCGGCTGGAGGAACTAGTGCTCTGTCAGGCGTCAATTGAAGGATATAGGCGTTTCAATTTGATGCGAGCATCGTCGGTCGTAAATCGCCAGTCAATATCCGTTTCACCGCTGTTTCGTTCCTTTTTCCATGCGGCGACCTCCTGACGGAGTGTCGCCGCATCGGGAATACGTCGGTCGAGACACTGCTGTTGCAGCGTATTGAACTCGATTTCCGCCATGTTGAGCCAACTGCCATGGACTGGCGTGAAGTGGAATTCGAGCTTGTCGAGTAACCGACGTGCTTCAGCCGGTTCGAAATATTCGTAGAAGGCAGCTGGGTTGTGCGTGTTGAGATTGTCCAGCACCACCCGGATGCAGTCCGCATCCGGGTAGTGCTGATCCACGAGATGCTGGATGAAATGCACCCAGTCTTCGGTGGTTCGTCGGTCTTTGACCCTTACCGCTCGCCAGCCGGCGAGCGGTTCGGAGGCCAGAAACAGGTTCTTGGTGCCGTTGCGCTCGTAGTGGTAATCCTCACGGGCAACCGTGCCCGGCTCTGCCGGGCGCGGTTGCTTGACGTGCTTGATCAACTGTGTCGGGTGCTCGTCGAAACAGACGAGAGGTCGGTCTGGATCGTATGGTTCGCGGTAGAGCGAGAGGATGTCCTCCATGTGATAGACGAACTCGGAGTCTTGACCCGGCGGAATCACCCACTGTTTGGATCGGTGAGGCTGGAGTTCGTTTTTTTGAGGACTTGACGAATGGTCTCGTGGGAGATCGACTCGTGGTCGATCTCCTCGAGGACAACGAGTTCGTCGGCAAGAAGCCGGAGCGACCACTGGGAGTAGCCTTCGGGCGGTTCGCTGGTCGCGAGGGCGATAAGGTGAGCTTCGTCCTCACCGTCGAGTTTGCGTTCGTAGGTGCGGTCAGGATCCTTGCGTTCGATGGCTTCGAGCCGGTCACGTTCGTGGAACTTCTTCCGTGTTCGCCACGGAGTACTCGGGCTACAGCCGAGTGACTCGGCGATCGCCGAGTCACTCTTACCGTCGTCGGCTTGGAGGAGGATACGTGCGCGAGTAATCTTCTGCGCCCGGTGGACGCCGTGCGATGTAATGCTGTTCAGTGTATCTCGCTCTTCTTCGGTCAACTCGATTGGATACGTCGACTGGGTCATTGCCACCAACCTACTATCCACGACAATATGAGCCTTTCAACTCACGGCTGACAGTACACTAGCCATGATGCAGTGCTTTTGGATGCTGAGGTATCACTCACTGAACGCGGGTTCAGTGTCGAGATCCTCGAGCAGGATGGGAGCGAGCAACCTGACGCCGTTGCGACGCACCCAGACCACGATGTTGTGTTTAACATCGAGGCTGAGACAACGACGCCAGATCGACCAGCGAAGGTTCTGCAGAATCTCAAACGCGCTCACGAGGGGAATCGCATTCCGATCTTCGTTGTCCGGCCTGGGGAGTCTGAGACACAGGTTGCGTCACGAGTCGAGAATATCCTCTCGCCGCCGTTCCGAGAGCGAACGGACGGCACTGAACAGTTCTATAATTGCGACGAGGTTGTGACCTTCGGCGGTGGTGCGACGGCTCACGGCGGTGTCACTGCGGTTCGACCACGGACGACCGAGACAAATCAGACCGTCTGGACGCGCGACAACGGTGAGCACGTCCTTTCTGATGGGAACACAGAGTTTGCTCGCGTCCCTGATGACGGAGTACTCTCGAAGGACAGTGTTCCAGCTTATTACAGCCATGATCGTGAAACTGGCCAGTATACCGTCTATCAGGCTGGAGAGACCCAGGTATACGACTCCAAAGACGACTTTGAGCAGGACTGGACGCTGATCAAACGACCGTTCATTCCTGCTGTCGACCTGCCAGACGCAGACTATTCGCGTGATAGTTATGTCGTGTTGATTCTACCACCCGGTGGCGATCCACTGGTTTTCCAGTCTGGTGAGACATATCGGCTCCCCACCAACCCAGGTCGCGAAGAGTTATGGCCCGTTGAATCGACTGGTGAGTTAGCTCAATTTGACAACCCGGTCTCTGATACTGATCAGAACGGGCCGTCAGCATTACCGAGTTCTGATTCGTCAGCGACGGACGAGCCGATCGAGATCGATCCAACCGGAGATGGTGTGGAGGCGTTTGCAGCAATGTATGTCAGACAGATCGAGGGTGCTAGAGTCACACAGGATGATCTGTTCCGGGCGTACGATATCTGGACTGAGCAGCAGGATGTTAATGGGACGACCAAAGGCTGGTTCACTCGGAAGTTACAGGATGTTGTTGACTTCGACGTTGATCGCTCCAGAGTGGACGGGGAACGTGTCCAGTTCTACACCGGTCTGACTCTGACTCAAGACGGGTATTCACTCCTTGATCAATGACTATCATCAGAACTATGAGATACTGTAATCACGCCTCAGGAGAGTCCGTTAGCCGATGGCATTTGATTTGCGATATTGGCCGCTATAGCTACTCACACCGCCAAAATAGAGCATTTCCACCGTTTGTCCACGCAGATCTGCCATCCACGAAAACTGCATGGACACCTCTGTCCACGCAGAATCGCATGACGGGAACGCTGTCCACGCAAAAACACCACTCAAAACCAACTAGTATACACTGGGTTCCATCCGCAGAACGATGCGGGGACAGGGAGCTTAGACACCATACACAGAATCGGCACTTCTATCTATATTCTGATATAGTTTGTTCGAGGGACTCAGTAAGTGCCCCTCGGGGGTGTTTCCAATGAGTTCTACACCATCACTCGATAGAGCAGTACTCCCAGCAGACTTGCGAGATCGTGACCAGTGGGTGTGCTGGAAAGAAGAACTTCGGGATGGGAAGCCGACGAAGATACCAGTGACGCCAGGCAGTGGTGCGTTCGCGTCATCGACGGACCCGGAGACATGGGAGTCATTCGAGACAGCGCTTGAGTACGCTGACACGGGGAACGCCGATGGCATTGGCTTCGTCTTTACCGACGATGATCCCATCGTCGGCGTGGATCTGGATGACTGTCGAGATCCCGCAAGCGACGATGTCGACGACACAGCACTGGACATCATCGAGCGACTTGATTCCTATACGGAGATCTCTCCGTCGGGTACTGGGTTCCACGTACTCATCAAGGGAGAGCTCCCGGATGGACGGAATCGCCGTGGCAGTATCGAACTGTACGACACTGCTCGTTTTTTCACCGTGACCGGCGACCGCCTCAAGGACACACCACCTCGCGTTGCACGCCGGCAGGACGCGCTGGTCGCGATCCATCGTGAGTACGTCCAAGACACTGATCCAGATCCAGAGCACGAATCTGGGAACCGTCGCACTAGGAACGGGACGGAAACGACGGGCAGTGTAGCCCATACTGACGTTGATCTCGAGGACGAGGAGCTGCTCGAGCGAGCGCGGAACGCATCGAACAGTGAGAAATTCGAGCGGCTGTGGCGTGGCTCGACTGCTGGTTATGAGAGTCAGTCAGAAGCGGATATGGCGCTGTGTTGTTTGCTGGCGTTCTGGACTGGCGGTGACCACCAGCAGATAGACCGGCTCTTCCGCCAATCGGGACTGCTCCGAGACAAGTGGGACGAAGTCCACTACGCAGACGGCTCTACGTACGGCGAGAAGACTATCGAACGAGCGGTTGCGAGTACCTCTGAGTTCTACGATCCGGACACTCGAGAGACGGCAACCGAATCTGCTCCCAGAACGAGCGAGCCGTCGACCACTGCTAGCCGTGACAAATCGGATCGGAAGCAGAATCGTGCGTATCTGACTGAGAAGAACCGACTGTTGACTGGCCGTGTCGACGAACTCGAGACCACGCTCGAACAGAAAACTGAGCGCATCGATCGCCTCGAGGCAACGATCGAGGACCTCAAAACCGAACTTGCAGAGCGTGACCGAGAGATCAAGCAGACTCGAGAAGAGCAAGCTGACACAGCGTCTGACTGTGACACCGCTTCAGAGACATCCTCTTTGTGGGGACGATTATTCGGCGACACCTCCAAGTAACAGTCGTTGGGAGGATCTTCTTTTCAATTCCGACTAAAGTATGATAGGGACACACGATATGTAAGTATAAGATCTAACCAAAGAATTTTCATCCTATTAAATTTGATGAGTAATCAATGGGTAACATAACGCGCCGAGCGAAATATCGATTTGGACAGATATCAGCCGTGCTAGTACTACTGTTCACGCTTGCGTTCATCCCCACTGGCTACGACCTGTGGCTGGCAGAACCAGGGGTCGTAGTCGATGGGGATCTCGAACCATTTTCGCTCACCTACAACCTTCTCTTTTTAATCTCTGTGGGTATCCCGATAATCGTCGGACTTTACCTAACACGAAATATCTATCAGTGGTCAAAGAACTATCAGTCGTAGAGTTGCGGCGAAGAGTCGATACGAATTGATCTCTCTAGAATCGATTACACTTCTACATTTATCAAATCAAGACCCCATAGATCGGGTGTATGATGTTTTATGTCTCCCTAAAAGTTTACTAAAATAAACCAATGTACCAACCGAGAGAGATTTGGTCTCTTCGATCACATGCCTGATTCAATGACGAACCAGCAGCATTCACTGCGCAGAGTTGTAGCCGTGCTAATACCATGGCTACTGCTCTCGGTAGCTGTATTTCTCGGTTGTGCTCTCTATGTCTGATGGGCTGTTCCGACCGTTGACCTCTCTATGGTCGCCATCCCCTTGGCAGTCATGAGTGTCATGGCATCTGCTTTCGTACACTCTGTCGTTTCCCCAGCACAATATGTGCTATCGGAAGTACAGCGGATTCTCGATGAAGAGAGTTCTCGTATGGATGCGATTACACGGATTGCAGTCATCGGATTCAGCGTTCTCGTATTACTCGCCGCTAGTGCACTGTTCATTTTTGGAGAATCGCTACTCGAGTTTGTTATTGCGGTGTTCCTTCTTGCAGGGATAGTGGCGATGTCGGGTACATTCATTCGGAATCATGTCTCAACACGACCCTTGAACGAGCGAGAACGCGCTGCATGTGAGATAGGTGCCGGCCAAGACGTTACATTTCGAGTGGCTACTGGCGAGTTCGGACAGACAATCAACGGACTTGCTGCCGGCGTCTTTCCGGCTTACAAAATCATTCTGATCAACGAGCACTCGTTTGAAGCACTTGACGACGAATACATCGCGATGATTGCAGCTCATGAACTGGGACACGTCGACGAAAACCACGCAGTCGTCTCTCTGGTTGAGGCGGTAGTGCTGACAGCTCCGTCCCTCCTCTCTGTTCGGTATTTCGTGCAGCACCACTGGATGCTGTTTCTGGTTGCCGGTAGCGCAGTGCTCGTTGGACGAGTCGTCTTCGCGTGGATCCGACGACGGCTCGAGTATCGAGCAGACAGATACGCAGCCAACCTTCTCGAGGACCCACACCAAGTTGCCAATGGGTTACGTGCACTCAGAGACGCCCGGATGGCAGAGATAGCTGATGAACAATCTCCCGGAAGTCTATACGAGAGAGCTATACGCCGAATCCGACACTGTTGGACACGCATATTGTCTACACATCCTCCGATAGACGACCGAATTAGCCATGTTGAGCGATTGATGGAACGCTGACTGACTAGTGCTGGTGCGGTTCGATGGAATGTCCGCAGCGCCCGGCTAACTCGGTCAGACTTCTCTCGTTGCACGTATTCGGGTCTGCTGAAACCCTTTGGTAGTGATAGGTACAGAATCCTCTGCGGTAAGTACAGAGAGACCAGCAAACAGATGAGAACGTGGGCGCTCTATTTCAGTTCTTTCGGAAGATCGTCTACACCCCACACCTGTAGTACTTGTCGAATGTGGAAATCCTTCTCTGATGGATCATTGTTCTGTAATGCTTCTTCTAAGTGTTGTCTGCCGTCAGCACTCAGCTCCCCCATTTCGTTCTACGGTACCCCCATCAAAGGATTTAAAATATTTGATTACTTCTCGCATATGGTCCATAGAGATTACCAATAATTGGATGAGGGAGATCTACTACAGCCCGTTCTGTTCGCACCTGTAGTGCGCAGTGGTTCCACGGGAATAAACAGCTAAAGAACCGGGTTTCAACAGAGCTACGTATTCTAAAACGACCCCTCCGGAGTATTTTTTCGCCCCGAGATGGGTGCGGGGCGATCGAACTGCCCCGAGATAGCGAATGACCACTGAGCGACAGCACCCACAAGATCGTGGTATTGATCGGACACCAACTCACCGGCACCCCTCCAAGCCACCTTGGTCTGGCCTCGAGTTACGGGTTCCGAACGACCGAAGTCGGGAATCACTCATTTCATTCGTCGAGTGTGTTCTCGTAGAACTCACACATGCAGACGTCGGTGCCGAGTATCGATCGTCGAACGTCTGGGGAGTTAAACTGACGCAGTACATCGCTGCCGATACGGTTGGCGAGAGATTCGAGAAGCGCCATTATGACGAACGGCTCGGCTGGCACGAGCAGACGATTTCTCGGCAGGACGTCCGTGATGAACTGATCAATCGCCTCGCACGGGCCGCGTCACTGGCGACGAATCAGAGTCATTCCCATCCTGTTGACGAACCAGATACGTTCAGGGTGAAGCCGATGTGGCAACTTCGAACGGACCGACGGCCCGGCGAAAAGTAATCAGCAGTCGTCAGTACTCGAGCGCGCTGTTGAATATCGATTACTGATTCCAGTACGCATCACCTAGTATTTTCTACTCGACTGCGCCCCCAGCACCAGGATACAAAATAATTCTGACCGACACTAAACTATTAGTTCGTAGGGATCATAAAGCGAGTAATGAGCGACCGATCACAGGTGTGGCCAGAAGAGATGGATAGTGCAGACCGTGTCAGGCATGTTGCCTTAACGCGAACGACACCACGGAATGCTGGCTGGATCGCCGAAGAGGCGGATGTCTCGAGAGATACGGCTGTTAAATACCTTGCTCGAATGGCTGATCAAGGAGAGCTCGAGGCCATTGAAACAGCCGACGGCACATGCTACAAGCCCGATGAGATTACGCACTTCCTCCGTGAAGTTCGGTCCCTTGCTGAAGAGCAGTCAGTAGACGAACTCACTAATGAACTGCGTGCGATTGGTGAGGAACTCGACTCGTGGAAGTCAGCGTATAATGTTGAATCTCTCGAAAAACTTCGACAGAGCGTTGGACGTGAGGATCTGTCGGCTGACGATCGACGCGAGCGCCTCGAAGTGATCGAAGAATGGGAATACAACATTCAGGTGCGTGAAGCACTTCAACTTGCGATCAGCCTTCAGAGTTCACTAACGCGACTTGATGCAGATCCGCGTCTCGCAAATCGTGGTTCAGACACACTTCCCCAAGAGGGCTAGGGAAAGATGGTACTCTTTCTTGCAGGTGGCCGAGGATTCACTCGGCGCGAAGGACTTCGTCGCCTCAAAGAACGACTCGAAAAAGAACCGGGGTTTTCCGATGTTCGGTATCGACCATCTCGACTCCGTCCTCGATCTGTCGTTGCTGATGTCGAGACTGAGATATTCTTGAGCGAAGAATTCCCACGGCAGCAAGCCACTTTCGAGGTCACATGGCGTCCACGTGCCGACATTGACGTTCAGCGTGTGCAGTGGGCTGATGACGTAGTCAGTTTGGGATGGCACAAAGACGATGATCATGAAGACCTTGGGACAACCCATTTCCAGATCGAGACCGAGGAGGAATTAACCCACGAACCAGGGCATCTCGAAGCAGAAGCGCCGCTGAGCTTTCTGGAAACCTGTCTTCAGCGACTTCCTCCAAAACTCGAGGGGATGATTCCAGAGTGAACTCGGTTGCTCCCATCGAATGATTGCCTAATATAGGTAGTTCCCGATTCTGTTTTCGATCTCCTGGGTCCACACCATGATTTGGAGGATGAGTCGATGGTGTGAACAGTTGGGTGAGGGTGAAGCAGACGCTCACGCGCGTGAGCGTCTTTTCGGCTGCTCTGTTGGCGCATTTAGTCGAGAGCTGTTGCTCGGGAAAGGCGGGCCAGCGGCCTGACTTCGGTCAGGCCGTGGCCAAGGCGTAGCCCGGCGGTAGACCAACTCCGTTAGTCTCCCACGTGTACTGCCATCCAAGCTCGGTGCTCAGATGGTCTCTGATCCAGCCGCACACCAGTTCGAACGTGAATTCGGTTGGAAGGTCGCGCCCGCCCCGTCGTGGGCGGGCGACGACCGTCCAGCGCACGACCAGCCAGAGATTCCGCAACAGAAAGCCCACAGCGACGAGTACAAACCGAATCAGCGGGTCTGGTGTAGTGGTGGTTGCTCTCGCTTCGCGGTAGGTTCGGTAGCTGGTTTCGATGGCTGAGCGTTTGCGATAGAGGGTTTCGACCTGTTTGGGCGTGCGATCGGTCAGATCGCACGCCACATATCCACGGACGACTTCGCCGTTCTCGCCGCGGTCGCCGTTGTGGTAGGAGACACAGACCGCGTGCGGGAACTGAAGCTCTCGGTCTTTGCCCTTGTACATCGCATATTCGGTCCAGTAGGAGGCGTGTGTGTCGAGTTGATGGAGAAGCCGTTTTCCCTTTTTGATGACCGGGAGAACCACCGGAGCAGTGGCCCGAGCACGTCGAATGACGCGCTCTTGGTAGTAGCCGCGGTCCGCGAGAATGGCGTCGACCTCGAAGGGTAACTGTTCGACGCGATCGAGGACGCGGCCGACGGCGTCGGCTGCGTCCTCATCGCTCACGACGGGCGTTATCGCGAGTGTGAGCGGTTTCTTCGTATCGAGGACGAACGCGGTACAGTAGCGGTGACAGTCGGTGGTTCCGTCGCGAGGCTTCATCGAACAGACCTCGCGTGGATGGGTGAGATACGATCCGTGATAGGGATTATCGACGAAATCGATGATGACGATCCTCGACCGATCAGGGTCGAGGATCGTCGTAGCATGCTCGGCGAGGAGGTCGTTGACGACATCTTCGAGAGCGTCAGCATCGATAGTGCGGAGCCAATCCATGACCGTTTCGTCGTCGTCAGGCGTCTCGTCAGTGTTTTCGACGACGTGGTGAACAGAGGTGGTGTCGGTGGCAGCTCGTTCGACGGTTTTCCAAATCACGTCGGCGTCGAGGGGCGAGCCCTCGACGCCTTCCATCGGTAACTCCGAGAGATGGTCAAGCGCAAAGGTTTCCATGTCAGCCGCCGAAATCTGCTCGTCTGGGTCAGTGAGTTGGTTGAACACACCTCAACGACCCAGACACATTCTGAAATGAGCACCGGTTGAATTTACAGTAAGAATTACGGTACACACAGTCGGGAACTACCTAATATCTGTATGCACATTCTGATACGGTCCCTCTGACCGTACTTCCAGCAGCGAGTTTATTGGCGCCGTGAGGCATGAGGCGCGTTCAACAGTGTGCCTCATGTGGTTTCCAATGACTGATCCAAATCCGATTGACGACACTGCAGACGATTACAGCCGGTTCGAGGCTAGGCTCGTTGCCCATGATCTGGATGCAACTCGCGTCGTGACCGCAGATCTCGGCGAGACAACCGCCCGACAGCTCGTTACGGAACTCATCGATACCGGTCTGGTGACGCCGGTACCTGGCAAGCGGGTGTTCATTCACGAGCCAAGTGGAACCGCTTTTGACTTGAGCACTCAGCTTGCTGTTTTCCATCAGGGCTGGACGGCGGCCCGCAACGCCGACAAGGAGGGTGAGTGATGCAGCAGACGCTCGCTGGCTGTGCCTTCTGCGACGCCCTGCCTGGCACCGAGGCCGGTGAGGCGCATACCTGGGGAAAAGACGAGCGAGTCTCTCACCCGATCTGTGTCGACTGCGCTATCCAGGCGGAGCCGGACCCTGACGAGCGCGATCACTGCACCTGTGACGGCTGTGGGCTCGTCGTCGACACGATCGCAGCGCTCACGCGATTCCGCGTCGAACTCGGCCATCTCGAGGGCTCGCTACAGCTGTGTGCGCGATGTAGTCCCGGTGGGTCAGCCACCTACTGGACGCGCGATTTCGAGGAGCACATCGTGAAGACTGCGTAAGTACTGGATGCGAATGTGAGAACATGCTGGAGATTCCTGTCGAGCGAGAAAATACGTCGATAGTTCTGAACAGAGAGCGACGTAACTCGCTGAACGAAGCAGAAATAATTCAGCGTACGGTAGATATATAGCCGATCACATCGTTAGTTTGCAGTAGGTGAACACTGATGGACTTGACTGATACCCCAGACGACATTCGTGATTCAACTGAGAGTCCACCTGATTTTACCGAGTGGGACTCACCTGAGGAGGTCTTGAAGGGGGGCCCAACGCGAGAACGATTGCTCAGTGTTATTTTACAGCTACGGACTCCAACAAAAGTGTCCAAAATTGCAGAGCAAGCAGACTGCGATACTGAGACTGCAAGGGACTATCTTGAATGGTTCACCTCGATGGGAATGACGCGTGAGATCTCGGGACGACCTGTGAGATACGAACGCAACGAATCGTATCTCCAGTGGCGCAGAGTTGAGCAAATCCGAGACGAATATTCTGAGGCAGAGATCGTCAAAGAGCTCAAAGAGACGATGAAACGAATCGAGGAATATCGTGCCCAGTTCGATGCTGACAGTCCGGAAGACGTGGCTCTCATGGATAGCACCGAGGAAGCGTCGATCGAAGAAGTGTGGGAAGCACTGAGTGAGTGGAAAACGCTCAAACAACGTGCGGAGTTGTTAGATACAGCGCGTCAGAACGGTCATTCCTCGAGTGGCGGTGCCAAAGTCGA
This sequence comes from Haloterrigena sp. H1, assembly GCF_005938085.1. GTDB lineage: Archaea > Halobacteriota > Halobacteria > Halobacteriales > Natrialbaceae > Natrinema. The sequence goes on along the minus strand of NZ_SMZK01000004.1, from coordinate 53,344 downwards.
TGCCTGAACGCCGGCCAGCTGACGACGATACTGTCCCAGAGGTCGGTGGCATCGATACCGACATTCTCGAACAAATTGGGCAGCATCTTGAACGAAGTAATCGCTTTGCAGAGACCGTCTTTCAGCCGGAGTACGCACCAAGTTCAGTCGTCGCAGAATACGACATGGGGTACTTTCCAACTGCTATCGAGCGTGCGTATCTTCAGGTTCGCTGGTACGAGACAGACGATTTCAATATCCACTACTCTGAACAATACGCCACTGGAAACCACTGGGAGTGTCGGTGGGACCGCCATCCAAACGATCACAATACTCGCTCACATTTTCATCCACCGCCAGATGCAGCGACACCAGGGGATGATGTGGAGTATGAGGAAGACTGGCGAGATATACTCTCAGACGTACTCGGCGACTTAGACGATCGAATCGAAGCGTTTTGGGAGTGAGAGATAAGCGGGATACCTGTTGAAAGACGGTCCCCTTCAACCCCAGCGCATTCGTTCACCGACTAGGGGCTTAAACAGGATTCTGATGAAACCAGAGCCCATATTTTGAAAACGACAGCGGTACTCGGTATCGGTATGGAGTGTCCTGCGTGTGGCGGCCCCGTCACGATGGAAGTAGGGCCGAACCAGCCCCTCTCAGCATCAGTGGCGGATGCACTGCTTGCTGCCGACGAAAACGAGAAAATCGCCATCACCCGAAATTGCTGGGCGTGTGGATGGAATGAAGAACGGTCGGTATCCATTGACTCGATCGAGATAACCGAGGGAGAGACCCATGTTGTCAAGCGAGCCGTGCTCCTCAACGAGATCACCGACGAACTCTCGACCATTGATAGTTTGGCAACGCTCAAAGATGTTCTTGCCGAGGTCCGCCGGCAGCGTCGGCTTGAGCCAACGACCACAGAGACAGACAGAGACACCACGGGTGAATAGCGATGTCCGATGGCGACGCCCTGTACGACGTTCGTGAACGAACCGGAAACCCCGATCACGCATCGGTCGACGAGGTAGTTGAACTCGTGTTTGAGCGTGCACAGAACCCTCGAGAAGATCACCAGGACGCGCATTTCGACGCGGCGATGGCGACCGCCGTGGACAGATACGGGACAGAACCTGTCCGTACGGTCATCCATCGCGTTCTCGTCGAACATTATCCGTTCCGTACCGCCACGACTGACCTCGGGATGCGCAACATCGACGGCATTCATATTGGGACGACGGCCGGCTGGTTCCTTGACGAGCTGAACGCGCAGCAAGGCGACTGAGATGAGTCTCATGAAATCCCGCGACCGCTGCTACGCTTCGGTATCAAATCGATGAGTCGCCAAGGCTAGCGATATTCTACAGGCGTTTGTTTCAAGTAGATCGACACGAGGGCGGATAACTGATACCTTATCGAAAATGGTTATCCGGAAGCATGAGAAAACCAAGACTGTGACTGACGACGTCGCGTATCCCTCTGTTGACTTGGTCCTTGACCTTCACGAGCAGATTGTCGAGGAAGGCGACAACACGGAATCAGGGGTTCGATCAGAAGATGCAGTTGCATCTGCGTTGCAGTACGTTTCGGAGGGATTTTTCGGGGAGGTCCCACAGACGATCCATGAGAAGGCAGTCCACCTGATGAGGCTGCTTGTTGCAGATCATCCGTTTGTCGACGGGAACAAGCGAACTGCACTCCGAACGGTAGTCGTCTTTTATATGCTGAATGGATACACATTCGAATACGGCGATGAAATTCGTGCCTTATTGCACCGATTTGCGACCGACGAAGCCGCTGTTGACACCGATACCGCAGTGATTTACTTCCGAGCGTGCGCTCGTCGCAACTGATAAAGGGACACAACGAGTAGATTCAATATAGAGATGGCGTCCAGCACCGATTCCTCGGCGACGGTCGACGAAGAAGCCCGCCGACTCTATGAGCGATATCAGTCGGCTGAGAGTGATGAGGAACGCCACGAAATCGCCCTCGAGATGGGGAAGCTTGACGGACGCCGACACGCGGAGATTTACGCAGCACTCGAAGACGAGTGAGCGGTTTTTCTTCCAGAGATCTGTGTGTACGGAGTCGTTCAATATCCGCGACTGGTTACTGTTCACTGTGAGAATCCGCATTTCGGAGATATCGTGAATTGCCGCCGGTGGCGATCCACTGATTGTTGAGTTCAGAAATTACACCCAGCGTTTAACTCTTGAGAGAAATGATACTTAACTAATCGATGGAGCGGCTAAACCGACAGCAAGAGAACGAAGCTCAGTCAGGGCAAGAAGCAACCAAACAAAGGGGAGAACAGACCTGTCCTGAATGTGAGTCAAGTGCGCTCACGAGAAGTGCGGACGAGAGTGAGATTAGCTGTGCGGAGTGCGGGTTGGTTCTCGAAGAGGAAGCTATCGATCGAGGGCCTGAATGGCGGGCGTTCAACGCGGCAGAACGGGACAGCAAATCTCGAGTGGGTGCACCGACAACCCAAACAATGCACGACAAGGGCTTGACGACCACTATTGGATGGCGAAACAAAGATGCCGCTGGTCGCTCGCTGTCCTCAGAGAAGCGCCTTCAGCTCAGCCGGATGCGGAAATGGCAAGAGAGGATTCGAACAAAAGACGCTGGCGAACGGAATCTCCAACTTGCTCTCTCCGAAACTGATCGGATGGCGTCCGCGCTGGGTGTTCCCCGATCTGTTCGAGAGGTCGCGAGTGTGCTCTATCGGCGTGCACTTGATGAAGATCTTATCCGCGGGCGTTCCATTGAGGGCGTTGCCACAAGTACATTATACGCGGCCTGCCGGATGGAGGGAATTCCCCGGTCGCTAGACGAAATTTCGGCAGTCTCTCGTGTTGAACGCATGGAAATCGCGCGTACGTATCGGTATATCGCGCAAGAACTCTCCCTCGAAATGGAGCCCGTTGATCCAAAAAAGTACGTTCCTCGCTTCTGCTCTGAACTCGAGGTTTCCGAAGAAGTGCAGGCGAAAGCGACTGAAATTATCGAGACAACTGCGGAGAAGGGACTGTTATCAGGAAAATCGCCAACTGGCTATGCTGCGGCAGCAATCTATGCGAGTTCTTTGTTGTGCAATGAGAAACGAACACAGAAAGCCGTCGCTGACGTTGCTTGCGTGACTTCTGTCACTATTCGAAACCGATATCAAGAGCAGATCAGTGCTCTGGGGATTCAGAATTGACGTCTCTTCTCTGAAGATCAAAAATCAGAGTAACTATCAGCGATTCTGAATGATTTCGATGATTACTCCGTTTCCATCTCAGATTGAGAGCTATCAACCGCACTATCCCGCAGCACTTGTTGAATATGGAAATCTTTCTCCAATGGGTTATCACTCTGTAACGCTTCTTCAAGGTGGGCCCTACTCTTCTCGCTCAACCCCCTCATGCTATGGATCTGTATGGATAGTAACACTGAATAATAACTGAATACCAATCTCGATGTCTTACCGACATCACCTTCAGCAAAAATTACACTAGGTGTGTTCGTGTAACTCTTGTCCAGTGGTTTATCAACCAATAGGCAGGAGTACCAATATGTACGATCTCACCAAATTCCAGCGTGACATCTTGTACGTGATCGCCGGTCAGGATGAGCCACATGGCCTTGCAATCAAAGACGAACTCGAGGAGTACTACGAGAACGAGATCCACCACGGGCGATTATATCCCAATCTCGATGATGTCGTCGACAAGGGGCTTGTTGAGAAGAGGAAGGTCGATCGTCGGACGAATTCCTACACGATCACAGCGCGTGGGCAACGCGAACTCGAGGCCCGTCGCGAGTGGGAAGATCAGTACGTTGGAGACGTCTTCTCGAGTGCAGAGTGAGACGGCCGTAACCGCTGATCGTGCATACAGAGTCGGATCCCTCGAGCGTCGATCCGTTACGGTCACAGTCTCAGGATGTTGTGAACGGAACGAGAGTCAGCTAGTGGTATAAAGAATCGACTAGTTGGATGGGCTTACAGTTACGTACGTATGGAATAACAAATATCATCTCGCCTGAATGGCTGGGCCATGGACGACCTCACAGGATTCCAACGAGACCTGCTGTACGTGATCGCGGGTGCTGATCAGCCATCTGGACAGGATGTCAAAGACGAGATCGAGCAGTACTACAGCTCAGAGATCAATCATGGTCGGCTGTACCCGAATCTCGATACGGTCGTGAACAAGGACCTTGTCGAAAAAGGACAGCTCGACAGGCGCACAAACTATTACGCGATTACAGACGAGGGAGAACAAGCGATCGAGGATCGCCGTGAGTGGGTATTACAGTACGTCGACTAATCGAGATCGGAAGCGATCTAGATTCTTGCTTTGCTCCCCGAATCGGTAAGTACAGGCGAAGGATGTAACGCGACAGATTGTGATTTAACCGACCTCTGATGAAAATTGCATGCAGAGCATGGGTTCAGCGTTTTGGCTTCGATTGTTTCAAGCCATTTTGGTCGGTCTTTGAACGCTCTGGTGGTTCATTACATACGCATAAGTTATTTCCATTAATGAAACATCGAAATAGATGGTCAGGTCCGAGAGACAATCGAAAAGTCCATGCGTTGTTGCAAAGTCAGGTAAGACGACCCCCCAATTCCCGCCCGTCCTAAATCGTAGCGACTCGCTGAATGGAGTCCCCCTCCTCTTCACTTGGTGAATAACATTACCCCGTTGGGCGAGTGAAATGAGTTTGAAACTGGAGCTTACTCATCCCCAATCACACCTCTCACTCGTGGACGTCGTACGGCTGGATCAGCGCCAGAATCTTCTGTTCCAGTTCACCGCCAACAAACTGGACGTGCCCCGTTTCAGCCTCATAGTCGATTATCCGAGCCTCGTCCAGTTTTGGAAGATGGGTATGGTGAAGTGCGATCCGGACGCGTTGTCGGTGTTCGTCTGACTCCCATTTTTCGTCTTCGTTCCGAACCCGGTCTGCAACGCGATCTACGAGTACATCGTATTCCAGGGTCTTCTCGGCGGCGTTGTCCAACGCGTCGAGGATGGCACGCCGATGTTCGTTCGCTACTGCCGACAGAACCGTATTGGGAGAGATCGGTCTCTCACGCCCCGAAGAACCGGAATCCGCATCAATTGACTGGATATTACGTGTCCCCAGCTTTCGACTCTCATCCATACTCACCTAGGGTCGTCCCAACTGCCTGGGTCTGTCCCATGGTGTATAATGGAATAGTTAGTCCACTTCCACCTCTGGCTCAGGAGAGATAAGTGCATGCCTCCCGAACTCACCGATGGCACGACGCAGTCGCTCCGTCACTGCCTGATCGGAAATCCCGAGTTCGTCAGCTAACTCCGCAGTCGTACAGCCGCGTGGAATGTCGTAGTATCCCAATCGGACGGCAAGCGTCAGCGCTTCTCGTTGGGGCTCACTCAAGCCGTACCACGGACCGGCCTCAGGGTCCGTTGGGTTGTATATACGGGTTAGCTCTAGGGATATGTGCGCGTCCTCACAACACTCCTGGCACTGACTCAATGCTTCGCGGTCGGAGAATCGCATCTCGAAATTCCACCCTTCCGGTGATCCAGTAGCACCCAGTATTTGCCCGTCGTGTTCCAAGATGCACTGAAACAGGTGGTCCTGGCTCGCATCCCAGTCAATCCTGAACAGCGTCCGGTCGTCGAAGACGTCCACCTCCGTGACGCTGTTGACCGTTGGATAGCGTTCGACGGCATCAAGAAAGCTATTTTCGACCGGTTCGTAGACCCAAAAGAGCGGCACGGTGACGTCCCCACTCGGGACGAGCGTTTCGAGTTCGATTGCCGACGCTTCCTCTAGACTGAGGATTTGCCCGAGTTCAAAATCATCGGACGGAATGCGAATCTCGGTGATCACGCTCATGTTCGCTTGTGCGACTAGATTGCTCGGTCGTACAAAAGGAAGTGGCATGGTGTACCATGTACGATCGGTTGCCAAACGGACTTCCCGCTCGCAGCGCACGCGATACCGACCAGCACCGGTGCGTTGGCTCGCCTCGAAGCCATGGTACACCACCCATGCTGGTTATTCACCTGCCGGACGAAAGCATCTGTATGGCGACTGTGATGGAGTTTACGAGTCCGGTAGCGGAGTTTCCGCTGGGGAGTGTGTTCGAGAACTTGCCGGGAGTTACGGTCGAACTGGAGCGGCTGATTCCACACGAGACGCTTATTATCCCGTATTTCTGGGTGCGCAATGCGGAAACGGAGGACATCGAAGCAGCGTTCGAACAACACGCTGGCGTGAGCAACATCCGACTGGTCGATAGCGTCGAAGACGAGTATCTCATGCGTGCCGAGTGGGAACAAGAGTACTTCGGCATCCTGAGTGCGCTTGCCAAGGCCAACGTCGTCGTGCTCTCTGGAATCGGCACGAAAGACGAGTGGCGATTTGAGGTGCGCGGCGAGAGTCAGGAGGCAATTGCCGAGTTCCGAGATTACTGCCAGCAAAACGACATTCCCATTTCGATCACCGCCGTCCACGCCATGCTCCCGAACCAGGGAGAGGGCTACGAGTTGACCGAGACCCAACGCGAGGCGCTGATATTGGCCTACGAACGGGGCTACTTCGACACCCCACGCGAGGCGTCGCTCGAAGAGGTCGCTGACGAACTCGGCATCACCCAGCAGTCGCTTTCGTCACGACTCCGACGCGGGCATCGACGCCTCATTGGAGCGACACTCAGTAGTTCGATATGATCGTTCGGATAAGCCCCTTGTATTAAACCCTCTGTATAATCAGTACTCCTATTGAACCGACTCAGGTGACTAGAATCGGGCAAGATGGAGACGACGGTATCTGGTGTTAGAGTCGAAGCTGTCGAGTACGTTCCGGACTCTGGGACTGTTCGCACGCAGTTCGATCAGGAGAAGATACCCGCGAGCATAGCTGTTATCGCAACGCTGGCGGATGTACTGGACACTGACCCGGTAGAACTGGACCCGCTCCATTCCACTGTCGACCTTGACGAAGTAGATGCGCTCGTCCGCGTTCGAAGCGGGACAGACGGAGATACCCATGTCACATTCACGCACGAGGGGCACGCGATAACCGTACACAGCTACGGTGTGATCACCATCACACCAGAACACGAACTTACAGCGGAGAAATACGAAAGGGACGCGGGGAGATGACTTCTGAGGAAACCTCGCTTACGTCGAAGGAGGAATTGAACGCGGAGCTGAAAGCCCTCCTTCGCAGGGCCTACGAGAGTGGAATCGATGTGGAAGGCGGATTCGAATGTCGGAATGGGGTCGAACATCCTGACTGGGACGTAATCGTCACAGAAGTCGAAAAGAACGAGCATTCGGAGTGACCGACGACGAGTGTTACTGGTCGTCTCAAATAACAGGTCCGTGAGAGAGAAACGCTGTAACGATGATCGCATCGAACGTGTACTCTCAGCGCAACAGTGGAGAGTATTACGTGCGCTACTGAACGAGAGCGTGATGGATGCAGATCTGATTCTTCGGCTGTGTTGAATCACTAGACGGCGGCGGAATGGTTCGCTAAATCGAAGGTCTTGAAGCGGGAGACTTCAGTTGTTCATGACCCAAATCTCCCGCTTCATTGGAGCAGTTGTGCCGATTGCTCAAAACGTTACTGGCGATGGAGACGAATCCGCCGCCCCGAAAGGTGGCGGCGGATTCGCCGACTATGCCCTCGTTTCCCTGCATTGTCTGCGGATTTACCTGGATACGTCCTATCGGATGACGATAGACCTGCTCAAAGAGATGCCACAAATAACCGGGGAGATCGGCCTCAGCGCGGCCGATCTCCCCTCGCCATCCACGTTGTGTAAGGCGTTCGACCGGATCAGCATGAGTGTCTGTCGAGTGTTGCTGCGCCAGTCGGCGCAGCTACACGATCCATCCGAACACGCTGCTATCGATGCAACATTCTACGAACGAGATCGTGCGAGCCGCCACTACTGCCAGCGAACGAATTATCGCGTCCAGACGCTCAAAGTCACAAAGCTCGTCGATACAGCAACGCAGGCTGTACTCGACCTTCACTGTTCGACGACGTTAGAAGGCAGTGACGCGGATCTTTGTGAGCAGATCGCCCGCCGGAACGCGGGCGATCTGCAGTCACTGGCTGCTGATAAGGGCTATGACAAGCAACAACTCCGCGAACGACTCCGTGAACTCGACATTCGACCGCTGATCAAACACCGGATCTTCGCGCCGTACGATCACGCGCACAACGCTCGTATTGACGAAAATCGGTATGCTCAGCGGTCAATGACCGAAACCGTCAACTCAGCCGTCAAGCGCTCGCTCGGCTACGCCGTGCGAGCGCGTACTTGGTATCGAGAGTTCCGTGAAGTCACCTTGATGTGTGTCGTCTACAACATCAAGCGTGCCATCAAACAGTGAAATCCACCGCCTTACAGCGATTCAACAGAGCCGATTCTTCGAAAGGGAGAGACTCTTGCGCCGGGGAGTACCTCACGGTCTGTTACGAACTCCATCACGTTCTATTCCCCGAATTAGTGGATATGAGAATTGTCGAGTTCGACAGGTTCGAAGACGAGGTACGGCGAGGACTGCGATTCGACGAGGTGCATCGATTTCTCGAATAGATTGCTGACGATCATGACAAGTAAACTGGATCTGTAATCGCTTCGCTGCTGAATATACGCCCTGAGGCTTGCACGACGCTACGAACATCATCCATAACTGGCAGGAATCCAAGCGGTCAGTCTGCATCTGTAGTGTGCGGATGGGTCACTGAAACAGTTGTGAAGGAGTAGGTCTCGGTAAGTGGCTTGCAACCATCGCTTTTGATAACAGAGAGAAAGCCCCTGGCACGCTCGAGTCCCGCGTCTCGCTGCGCACCTCACAGGTTGCGGTGCTTGCGTCGGCGGGGTTCCTCGAGCGCGCCAGCCCCTTTTGATCCCACCCATGTGGATTGATTGGGCTGCTGTTGCGTCGGTTGCTCGCGCTTGGGTATCAGCCCGCCCCGCTCGCCGCGTGCCGCCCTCCGCGTCGCTCGCGACCGACCATTCCGGGCTGCGGTTCGCTCCTGACGTCGCTCACCGTTCCGGGCTACAGTGAATCTGGTCTCGACGCCAGCATTAAGCGCGTTTTCGGTTGCGCCCCTCGCGGGCTTTCGCGTTCCAGCGCTTGGTGCCGCCTGCGCTGTCGCGCGCCACATCGCGGCGCGCGTTCTCGACGACAGTCGCGCTGGACACGGACCCGCAGTCCGGGCCGGACACGAGAAACGGCTTAAAGCTGGCCGCTTGCTTCGGGCGGGTCGCCGAGGCGCTCACACCGTTCGCGCCTCGAGCCCTGCCTCGCTCCGCTCGGCAGGACACCGCGCGGTGCTGGTTGGAGCACCTCATTCAGGCGCGCTCTCGCTCGCGCCCAAATGGGCGCTCACGAAGGCGCGAGCGCGAGCGCGCAGATAGATCTAGTCGGTCGGTGTCGTCGGAAAACCGCGATGCGGGGACATCGCGATGGCAGGCGCGTGAACGCCTTCGGAGGTTAGAACTCCAATGTCTAGTAACAACTCGAGTAGCAAGGTCGTTACGGTCGATGAACAGGCACTCAAACAGGCGGATGAGCAGGCAGTCGATGAAGACGGCTTCCCGGTCGTCGACGAAACGCCGGAATTCGAGGCAACGGTCGAGCAAGAGGTCCAAGCAAAGGTAGATGCGAACCACCCGGACGGAATCGTCGATACAGATGATGAGCGGATCCACGGTGCGACCCTCGAACAAGAAGAGCGGATTCGAGCACGAGAGGATGAACTCGAGCGAATCAGTGCCCAGGCCGAGATGGGGCTGCAGGAAGGTCGTGCAAAGCGGACGCGAGCGATCACTGCGAATCAGAACAAAGCGCGGCGTCTCGAGTTCCAGAAACGGGCGGCGAGCGTGGACCCAATGGCAGACCCGGAGCAAGCGGATCCCCGGACAGAACTAACTCAAGAGCAGTTGGCGGCCGTGAACAAACAGTCGATGCGACTCGAGAAAGAGTTGGATGGTTGGTCTCGAGCAGCGATCAGCCGGCGGTTGAGTGAGGCCGTCGTTGGTGGCCAAGACCTGACGAGTGCGGTCGTCAACGTGTTCGAGGAACTGCAGACGGCACCCGGACACGTCATCCCCATTGGAAAACTCGAGGATGTCGCTCGAAAAGAAGTGAGCATCGAAGGGCGTGTTGAAACTCTGTGGGATCCCTCCCATCCAAGCATCGCACAGGTCGGGCTCATCGCAGACGACAGTGGACAGACACGCGTGACGATCTGGAAGTCATCAGACGCGCCGTGGATCGAGGAAGGCGAGCAGGTGCGCATTCACAAGGCTGCCCGGAACTGGCACGAAGGCCGTGTTTCACTGGCCGTGACCGGGTGGTCGATGATCCACTTCCCGGAGCGCGGCCGCTGGTGGGAATAGCCAGGCCTGAGCCCCTTTTTTGCTGGTGTGAACGCAGTCACCGCCACCTCCCACCACCTCCACGGTCCGGGCTGCTCACGGCCAGTGGCCGTTGCGCTGCCGGGCTTTCGCCAGAGGGTATGAATCCGTCCCACGGCGTTGCTGTCACCTCGCGGTTAGAAGGATATTTCTTTATCTAAAGTCGGATGTGAAAATGGTCTATTTCGGTTTGGTAACTATGGGTGCAAACTGAACGGCAGACTGTTCACACCTACTCCGCGAGGACATGGACTACACCAAACTAAGAGAACTGTGGATACATCGAAAGCCTTCCGTCATTGTGACGTACCAGACACTATTGGCCCAACCCTTGCCAGATAGTGGTTAAGCATCCACATTCGCACGATATTTTGGGATTTTGCAATCGTTGCTGGCGGCTTTTGAAAACAAATGCGGAATACTTAACCGTATAGTCGTATTTTGAGTTAGTGTAATGGCAAACGGTACGGTTGATTTCTTCAACGACACAGGCGGCTACGGTTTCATTTCGACGGACGATGCGGACGACGACGTGTTCTTCCACATGGAAGACGTTGGCGGTCCGGACCTCGAAGAAGGCACAGACATTGATTTCGATATCGAACAGGCCCCCAAGGGTCCCCGCGCGACGAACGTCGTCCGCAACTAATTCCGACTTCATTGTCGCCTTGGCGACCGTGAACGACGATTTCGTTTTTAGACTCGTACGGCTGAGTCCGTGTCTTTCGTGATCGCTCCTTCACTGGTACTTATCGTGAGTTTCACGAAGAGCCCTGAATAAAGGAACACTGTTACTGTCTACTGAGAGAGCGGTTTCTGTGCCCCACGAGTGGGGTGAGGGGCGGTCGGAGTTACACATCGCCCCTCGTGAACATCATGACTCTCAAAGAGGTTTACGAGACGACGTTCGACGAAGATGTCCAGCCCAACTCGAGCGCCAGTCCGTGCCCCAACTGCAACGGACGGGTGACCACCAACGCAGTCGAAACTCGTTGTGAAGACTGTGGACTCCTTCTCGAACCGCAACAATACCAGACCCAGAAAAGAGTCAATCCCACTTAGATAGAATGCCATTGAGAAAAACTACACAAGTATTGGAACAAGATATTTACTGGAGTAACAACATAGGTTTGGATAATGCCAGAATGTGATGGGTGTGGCTCTCATGTCACAGAGAACTACTACCGGGTTTTTGCTGTTGATGGTGATCTGCCAGCGTGTATTCATTGTGCCAGCAACCGTGAAGCTCGAGAAGCAGGACTTCGGCAGCAATAGCGTCCAAGTGAACTTATTCCCGAGATCTTCTCTACCGGACTGGAACCTGATCAAGACGTGAGGCAATACAACCCACTACCCACTAATGACTGATCGAGATTCTGACTTCGAGGAGCTTCGTCCGACCGGCGAAGCGTCGCATATCCCAGATGAGAGACTCAGAGAGTGTACTGAGGGTGAGCCGAATCGACAGCGAGTTGCAACAGCGACGACTGGATATCCAGACACTCCAACGGAAACAGACACCGAGTGTCGTTCCTGTGACGCACCGATCCCAGCTGATCAGACCAAATGCCTGTTCTGTCTCACCAATCATCTCGAGAACTCCTCCTCAGAGACAGACGCACCAGCGACAGAATGGACACTCTTCGGCGTCGTCCACATGCTTGTCGAGTCGTCGACGTTCTATGGTGCCGTCGCGAAAGGCGCGGCCGCTGCGGCACTCCTTGCCTCCAGTGCGACGGAATCAACCATCGACGACTGCACGATCATCTACGATCTCGAGGACGAGCCCGCAGCCCAATTGACCGATCGGTGGCCTGTACTACCCGCTGCAGTACGGATCTCATCCACTGACGGTGAGCAACTTCTCGCGGCCGCCCGTGATCGAACAGCGTGGACTGACGAATCAGCGGTGGATAGCGACTGCGAATCAACAACCTATCTCTACGACGAGGGTGGATCCGGCATTCGCGATGAGCAGCGACTTTCGACGTTGCTCGACAATGCCAGCGATGATGTGTGGCTAGTCCCCGCAATTGCCCTCCAGCAGGCATCTGAAGAGCGTCAACCTGAACGTCAGGACAGTGGCATTCCGACCAAAGAACGCCTCGAGTGTCACCAGTGCGGACGAACAACCGATCATCGATTCAGTGAGCATGAATCCGTTCCCGACGAAACCTGGACCGGCCACGCAATCTGGGAGTGCCAGGTCTGCGAGATGCCGCGCTATGGGCCGAGCCCAGAATGACTTGCTCCGCGTCAGATCTTAACCAACAGACGGCGATGGTGCAGTGTGGCTGTTGGTTAACAGAACGGCTGCCCGTGCTGTTGTGTTCTGAGGGTGTCATAGAAGTCTTCTCACACCGAGATCACGGTACTTCCTGGATTATCTCCACGTTCATAATTGGTGATCGCAACGACGAGACGGAGACATAGAGCAAGAAACACCTGCGCTCGTGCATGGACGCGGCCTCGGGCTCGAACGTGCCCGAGGCCGCAGTCCTTGACTGCATTGTTGGTTCGTTCTACTCCTGTACGGCGGTTGTACGTCTCGTCTAACGTCGACTGCTTCAGCTGAACATCTGTACTGTGCTCGGTGATGCGGTCTTCGACCCTGTACTCGATGTCTTTCGGGTCGTCAGTGTTTCGTGCGTTGTATGGAGCGACTGGCACGACCCCTGCGGCCAGCAGGTGGTCGTGCCAGTCAAGCGTATCGTAGGCACTATCACCGACCATCCAGATCGGCTGTTCGACGGCGAGCGCGTCACGCGTGACGCGCATCGCCGTCTCTTCTGGTGCTTGTTTGCTCTCGGTGAATTCCGCAGCGATAGGGATCTTTTGTCCGGTCGAGACGATCGTACAGCCGTAACCGTAGTAATATTCTTCAGCGGTTGGATCGTAGCATTTCGACTGCTCTGTTGAACGCAAGACGGCGGCAGTATTGAAATTTTGATATTCAGGCAGATGGCGTTAGAACTCCTGTACTGATGGTTTTGAGATCTGGATGATGTGGGAGGAGTACAGTTCGTTGATTCTGCAACCATCAGAATTAGGTCACTTTGTGAGAACCCGTACGTGGATGACGGCGATGTCTCTGGCGGATACGTCCAGAGAAAGAGAGCAGGCGGCGAGCCCTAACTCGCCGCCTGCGATAGGTTATGCACGATACACTTGCGCGTGAGCTCTCGGAACTGGCCGTGCCAGCTCCGAGAGCGTAACTTCTCACCGTCATCCTTCAGCAGTGAGAACGCAGTCTCACTCAGTGTCCGCTGATGGTACAGATCTTCGTCCATCCGAGCGTTATGCGCTTTCTTCAGCGCATTGTGCTCTCTGTGTTTGATTAGCGGTCGTGTCGCGCCAGCGCGACACTCCTCTCTGAGATCTGACCACGAATAGTTCGCATCTGCAAGGAACTCTTGCAGGTCTTCGGCGTTGCGCCGATAGACCTGCAAGCCGATGTGTCCGTCCCACTTGCGCTTCGTCGTGAAATGAACGTCTTTGATCGCCAGTGACTCTGTATCGACCAAAATCGTTGTCTTCAGCTTGTGAAACGAGAAGCCAGCACGATTCCGGTAATGATAGCTGGTTTGATCTCGCTGGAAGCCACTGGCGTCGATTGCTGCTGTTCCCGACCAGCCAGCCTGCTCCGCACTGCGGCGGAGCAGGCTGCGGAGTTCACGCATGTCGACCTGTTGCTCCCATCGACAGAGCGTGGTGTGATCCGGCGATTTGTCGATGTTAAGCTCTTCACGGATGGCTCTGGAGTCATTGAACCATGCTTCAGTCTCTCGGAAATCTTTGTCGAGTTCCGCATGCAAGAGGATAAACGCGATCTGAGTCCACTCGGCGAACCCGCTGGCGCCGTCCGGCGCAGCGGGTTCGTCAGGGTTATCCACGTGCTGTTTGGCAAGATTCTTACACTGCCGTATGATCGGTCGTTTCGACCTCATATCGCAAGACGGCGTCCAATTCCCCACAAGCCTCACGGAAATCAGCCGAGAACAAGGCTGAAACTGGTGCTATTCGACGCTGCAACAGAGCAATTTCGACGCATCTTGATCGGCTGGCATCGTTCTCACGTCAGTCGAATCGATGCAGTAGGTCAACTCGAGCAGGCCGCGGCGGGCGGCCTGCTCGACGAGGTGGCCGAAGATTTCGTCAACGACGTGTTCGAGATCGGTGAGAAAGCGATCGACCGCGTCTCTCGACGGCGGTCGATCGAAGCCACAACTGAGCCAGACAACTGCATTCTGAAGTTCTCGTTCAACGGGGCGGATGCCGTAGATGTCTTTGTAGTAGCAATGGAGGAAGCCACGCATCATCTCTGGTGGCTCATGATCTCGTGTTCGCCCCGTCTCCGCCGGGGCGAACACGTCGAACTCTTCGAGAAACTCGAAGGAGAGATGCTCAAACAACGCTAGCGTCTCTGTCTCCACGACATTGAAGAACGTCTCTACCGAAGAATCATCTTGCAGGGTCGCTGGGCTCATCCACCACAGCGTTCACCCTGCTCTTTGGTGTGCCACTCGTTCTATGACACCCTCGTGTTCTGTTTATCTGCGCCGCGATCGGCTGAGGCGCATTCAATGGATCCACGCAACACACCAGGATACAGACTGCATCGTGCACTCAGCCAACTCAATCAGTGAGTCTTCTCACTCGACCAGAGCGTGGTGAATCTACTGAGACCTACATTGATTCCTAACCGAGCGGGTCATAGGATCGGTCACGGACCCATTTGACGCTGTAGTGAACGGTCAGTACAAGCGGACTATTGAGCATCTTTTAGGTGGACGTACGAATCCTCGAGAGCAAGGATCCACTTTGTATGTAGCTCATCAGCTGTTGCATTTCCTGGGAAAAACACACACTTGTCAGCTTCACCCGGGTCTTCGATTACGACATGGACAAGTTCATTTTGGTCCGAAGTATCGGTTGAAGGGACGTTTTCAGGTATTCCATCCATGCCATGTCAGCACACGGCCCCGGAGGTGAAAAACCTTACATATGGACAATAGGATGCAGGTCTTAAGACGATAATAGTAATTTCTCTTTATGAGTTTATATGCACTGATATATCTGTGTGGGCGTTGTCAGCCCGATTATCTTGAATGAGCAACACTCGGACTGGACAGGAGATCGTCGCCATCTGTCCTAACTGTAAGGCTGTTTATCCTGCTATTCGGCTGCCTGATGGAAAATAAGACGTAGGGGAAGGTACCCGCATTGTCAGTGTGGGATCAAATCCCTTGTCGAAATTGAAAGCGAACAGTAAGTATCTGTAGCTACCGCGAACGCGGTGTCTGAGAACTTCGATAGAGCCAGAAATCCCAAATGAGCAGTAAGTGCAGGGAATAGACATCAAAGATTGCTGTTGAACGAGTTCCTCAAGCGGTTAGCTGTTATTCCTACATCTCTACGTCTTCGAGAACTGTTGCATCGTTGCTGAGAATACGAAAATCGCCGTCGCCACATGTACAAGTGCCATCTCTCCCGTTCCCAATAGGCCGGATTTCGCCGTCAGGGCCGAGCCGGACTGCGTGAGCGGTTCCACAATTTTCACATACGGCTGCTGCCCGCTGGTTCTCGCTGTCTTCGGTCATCTCTACAGAACCTATTGCGTGTATTTGTGTTAACTATTGTCTAGGAGTGAAGAGAGTGAACGGAGAGATGATCAGTACACACGTGTACTTAGCGTGAACTCGGTGTCCGAGATCACAGACAGGGACGGCGGACGAGCTCGCGTTAGCGATAAGTACAGGCTGGTAGTACCGTGCTGGTTACTTCTTTATTGAGACTCCAATTTTCTTTTGGGATTGATTCCCAAATCAGAGAATGATGGAGTCTGTTCAACAGCTTCACCGCATTTTGGACACACGCCCATATCATTCTTTATATATGTTATCTTACAGTCAGAGCACGTATAGAGATCAGTAGAGGGACCATTGTCAGAATCTGGCCTTTGGCCCTCTGCTGAGGGCTCTGACTTATTAAAGAAGTCCACTATTTGACCGAGTAGACGTAACACGATATTCACACACGTTCAGAAGCAACAGCTTGTCTGATAAATTCGGCGTTCATTCTCACGGCGTGTTACAAAAGATCCCTTTCGGAACGAGCTACAAGTATCATACTTCTCCAAGAGAACGGCCAGCGGTGATATGCATCTGTAGTTACCGCGAGCGTGGTGTCCGAGAAGTACGACAGGGGCGGACGGACGATCTCGCGTTAGCGATAAGTACAGGGCACATAGGTATCGTTCGAATAGAAGTAGACCAATGCTTGTTGGAACCGCCCTTATTGCTTTTCTTCTTCTAACATAAGCTAATGGACGAGCTCTTCAGTGTACTAGCGAATGCTCAGCGTCGACGGATACTCAATGAGTTGCTTGCCACCTCATTGCAAACAGACGGCGGTGAAGAAATACTATATCCAGCGGAGGAGTTTCCAGAAGAACACCAGACTGAACTGTATCATAACCATCTTCCTCGACTATCAGAAGCTGGTTTCATCGATTGGAACCAAAATACAGGTTCAGTAACACGGGGCCCTCGATTTAACGAGATCAGTCCTCTTCTCGAGCGGATCAAGAACTGACCCTAGTTGAATATGTGCATTTTCTGCCATCGTTCAATACGAAGATCTACTTACCAGCTGATTCAGCCAAAGGGAGTTGAAATAAATCGCCTGTGAGTCTTTCTATGATACTCACCCAACCAGTGATCCGACTCGAGGCAGAGGTGTGAATTTCTGAAGGCACTCGCAGTCAATCCGAAGCTGTCGACGAGTCGAGCGACCTGATAATCGCTGTCGATGCTACTACCGGTTCGGATCGTTCTCCTCCGTGAGACAGGTGCGTTCCAGTAGTGATTTTGTGCGCCGGTGATGGGTGCCGGCGCTCTGAGCAGGATCAAGCAAATACCGACCAGAGCGGTGGCGCAGTGAGGTATCCAAGATGCATATGATTATTTGGTCGTGTCCCAAACTCGTCTAGAGTCGTAACTGACTCCTGTGGAAGCAGGGTCACCTCTGGTATCCAGCCCGAAGTGACCCATGCACGCCACAATTGACGCGCAGTTCACAGTTAGTCTCGACCAAGACAAAACGCTACCGCTTGCCACTCTCGCTGAATCTCTCACTGAGATTCAGCTTGAGGCCACTATCCTCGAGGAACTCGTTAGAAGCCTCGACGAGCGCCTCGTCGAGGCGTACTGTGGTGAGAAACATGCGCGCGGAAACGGCGACTGCCGTTTCCAGCGCGCTGGAACCTCCACACGAACCGCTGTGACAACCGCAGGAGAACACGAATTCACCCTCCATCACGTCAAAGACACTGCTGCTACCGACGGCGATCCGACCTATTTCCGTCCGCTCGAGGATCTTATCGACTTCGACGGCCAGCGCATCTATCAAGAGGATATCTCGCTCCAGGCTGCCGAACTTGCTACTTCGCTCAGCTATCGTGATGCCGTCGCCCACGGCGACGGCTTCACTCCCATGCCCTCGATCACGACGGTCAACCGCCGAGTCCGTGAATACGGCAGCAAGCTCGGTGACTTCGTTCGTGATCGGCTTCCTGGGACGAATGCAGACACTGTCGTTCCTGACGGAACGAAGTGTCATAGCCAGCAGGATCACTGCACCTACCATGATGTCAACGTCACCCTCGGGCAGACGGCCGAGGGTGACGACACAGAAACCACACTCTTAGACGTCAACGTCAACGAATCCTGGGATGAAACAGCAGAAGCCCTCGAAGAGACTGAGGCGGTCACTGACGACGCCACGGTCGTCAGTGACGCCGAAAAGGCACTCGTCGATGCGTTCGAGAGTGGTGACCGATCTCACCAGCTCGATCTCGTTCACGTTGGTCGAACGCTCGGGTACAAGCTCTGGAAAGACGATGCGTTTCCGCTCTCCGAGCGGAAAGCGATCGTCTCTGGCGTTACGGATGATCTGTTCCATCTGAAGAACTCTGTCGCACTCCATGCACCGAGGAATGAGCGTTTGGCGATCCGCGAGCGGATCGACCAAACGCTCGAGAATCTCGGGAAGGAAGCCTGGAGGTTAGAGCGTCAAGACTCCCCGAAAGCGACGGCGTACCTCCGGGAATGGGCAGAAGCAACCGTGACGTTCGCGGAACTCGCGCTTGATCAACAGCAGGTTCCGTGGACGTCAAACGTGGTCGAACGAGCCATGGGTGAAGTTTCGAAGCGGTGTAAGAATCAATGGATGCAGTGGTCAGAAGCAGGGTTAGAGTCGCTTCTCTGGTTGAACTTGGTGCAGTATGCCGATCCCGAGCAGTTCGCGGCGTTCGCCGACGAACTGCTCGAGCGATCAGCCAAAACAGCCATCACAATGGAGGTGTCAGTTGACGCTACCAGAGGCGAACTCTAGACGAGTTTGGGACGGGACCGATTATTTACGCATTGGTAGAGGCATCGACAGCAGAAGAAGCGCTTTCAACTGGACAGACGGTGTTCGATCGACTGGTTGGCGCAGAGCCGCATTCTTGTGCAGTGTTCGACTACTACGTCACCTTCGACGAAGAGGACACGACAGTGGCTGGAAAAGCACGGTGGGGCGACCTACCGACAGCTGCACCCGTTACGTCTGACGAAGGTGAAGAACTCCTCGAGCGGGCCTGGGAGACCACGTCGGAAACGTTCCAACGCAATCTGAATCGGGTGAAGCAAGCACTCGAGGAACACAACGATGACGAGATCATGCGCGATGAGGACCTCGCTCGGCACGCCTTCCAGCAGGTCGGTGCTTCCCGTGGCCCGTCGATCTGCTTGTATGCAGTGTTGAACGCAAGACGGCGCCACCATGGGAATTTTGACATTCACTTTTCCACCGGTAGCTACGCTCTATTGGTAGGTTCTGAGATCAGACGATTCGATTTCAGCCGACTTGTGCAGTGATCAAAACATCAGTTTCACAAGATGCTGCACGAAGTGTGAGATGGACGATGGCGATGCCTCTCTCGAATACGTCCGGAGAAGAGGAGCAGGCGGCGAGCCTTAACTCGCCGCCTGCGCGAGGTTATGGACGATGCACTTCCGTGTGAGCTCCCGGAACTGGCCATGCCAGCTCCGGGAGCGGATCTCGTCGCCGTCGTCCTTCAGCATCGCAAATACGGTCTCACTCATTGACCGTTGATTGTAGACTTCGTCGTCAATTCTGGCGTTGTGAGCCTTCTTGAGTGCGTTTTGCTCACAGTGTTTAATCACTGGTCGCGTTGACGCTTCACGACAGGCCTCCCGGAGATTGCTCCATGAGTACATCTTGTCAGCCAGAAGTGCCTGCAGGTCTTCGGCGTTGCGCCGAAAGACCTGCAGCCCAATGTGGCCGTCATAGGCTTTCTTTGTGGTGAAATGAGCGTCCATGATAGCAAGTGACTCCGTATCGACGAGCAGCGTTGTTTTCATCGCATTGAACGAGTAGCCGACACGATTTCGGTAGTGCGAACTAGCCTGATCTCGCTGGAAGCCGCTGGCATCGATCGAAGCAGTTCCCGAGAGCCCCGCCTGCTCCGCTGATCGGCGGAGCAGGCGGCGCAACTCTTTCATCGGGAATTCTCCGTCCCATACGCTGAAAGACGTGTAATCAGGTGATTTCTCAAGGCCGAACACAGCAAGGATTCCCGGCATCTCGTTCAGATAGTCCTCGAACTGCCGGAGCGGCTTGTTGACTTCCTCCTTGAGCAGGAGCAACGCGATCTTCGTGGATTTGTCGTACCCGTCGTCGCCGTCGGCGACGGCGGGTACGTCTGGCTCTTCTACGTGGGTCGTGGCAAACTCGTGAAACGTCTGTGCGAGGTTCCTGAGACGTCCCATATCGCCAGACGGCGTCCAAATCCCCTGAAATCAGCGATACAATCCGCAGAGGGCGGCGGCGTTCAACGGAGCATGCTTGTATGATCAGCACGCGACTGGGATCCGTCATCGCGGACACCTCGATCGCCTCCTCGAGGGGACTGATGAGCGCGAGACGTGCTGGATCGTGCCGGCAGACGTCCATTTCTGAGTACTCATGCCCCGAATCACCAACTGGACACGAGAGAGTCGAACACCCACGCTGGCATATCGAAACACCGAGACTGGAGCGCAAGCCGTCCTGCATCGTGCCCCGGACTCCTACGCGTACAAGTGGCGGGCAGCGATCCTCGTCGACGGCTATCCAGTGTGGTCGCAAGGCTTCGAGACAAAAGAGGCGACCAGCGTTCGGGATGCACTCCGGGACCGCCCAGCCCCCGAACTCGCTTGTCCTGAGTGTCCAAACGACGACGTCATCGTCGGCCAGAAATCTGCCACTGGCGCGAAGGTCCAGCGATGGTTCGACTGTCCTAACTGTGGCTACGAAGCCCCCTCGAAAATCGTCTATGGCGCAGAACACTAGCAGCAGGTGAGAGCGCAAGCTACGAAGTGAGCATCACTGCACGGCGGGTACTTTTAGTGGTCAATACTGATACCAGAGGCATGAGCGAGGATGTAGTCAGGGCCGCGTTTCCCGAACTCGAGGTGATCGAAGACGACGATCTTCGAGCGGGCGTTACCAGTGCGTGGGCAATGGCCATCGAAGAAAACGACATCGACGACCTCACCGAGGTACCGTGGCTACCCCCAACACAGCGTGCATTAGGGTTGGAGAACGAACGGCTGGTAAGCCACGTTCGGGACGTAACTGCCTGTGCCGTCACGCTCGCAGAGACGCTCCTCGAGCGGCGCGAGGTCACGCTCTCAGTGGATACGGTGGTTGCTGGTGCACTCATCCACGACGTGAGTAAACTCGCTGAATTCGACGGGATGACCGAGACGCCAGTCTACAATCTGCTCGGACATCCCTACTACGGAGTCTACGTCGTTGCAGCGGTGGGTCTGCCAGTTGAACTGGCACACATCGTGCTCTCCCATACGAGTCGAACGACGGTCGAGCCGGCGACGATCGAAGCGGAACTCATCAGGAGAGCCGACGAAGTTGCGGCAGCCGCTATCCGGTCACAGGCGACAGACGACCTTCGAACCGTATAACCGCTGCACCGAACGGTCGGCGCTTCCCCTGTACTTACCGTAGCAAGTCGTTATCTCTCACTTGCGGAAAGAGCCACAGAGCAATCCAGTTTTTTGTGCCTCAACAGGGGTAGAGGCAACAGCCAATGAGCGATACACCAGAGCAACCTCGAAACTCGAGCGAACTCTCACCAGCACAGCGGCTCGAGGCACCGAATACGCGGCTCATCGACGCCGGTATCGCAACGATCAACGATATGGACATGCTACGAGCCTGCATTGCCTACGAAAACCAACATCAGCAACGTGTCCCGATCCTCCACCAACTCGAGAAGCGGGCCAACGAACTCCGCTCACAGGACAAACGTGACTAACTCAACGCTCTTGCTAACAGATTACAGGACGTCCGGGCGGAACCCCGCCAACCCCTTACTCTGTGCGTGATGACGCGAAAGCCGTCACCAGTCATCCCTGTACCTCCGTCCCCGCCCGGAAGCTTGTGAGGTCGTCAATACGCTCTTCGAGTTCTTCGATTTCCTGTTGCAGTTCCTCGGCTTCTGTCTCCTCGCTAGCAGCAAGTCGATCCTTCAAGCCCTGGAGGCGCGACTCCTTGACATCGTTGTCGACCTCCGCCTTGCGAACGTACTCGCTCTCATCGATCTCGTAGACATCGGACTCAGTGAGCGTCGTCACCCCGAGTGCTTCGTCGACCTTCTGGCGATCAACGCTCATGACGCGCTCGCGGTCGATCCCTTCTGCCTCGAGCATCGAGAGGACGTCCTCATCGTCTTTGAGCGAGCGGTTACGGCGACTCGTGCGCTGGACGGAACCGTACTGACCGGCAACAGGACGGTCGTGATGGAGGCGTGAGAGAAGCACATCGGCGACCTCCTGGCGAAAGTCGTTGGCGTCACGCTGGACATCCGACAGCAGCGTGTAGAGGTTTACGAGGGTGGTCGTCTCCAACTCAGGCAGGTCAGTTACGTCGTGGCGCTCGAGCGCATCGATCAGTAGCAGCGCATCCGAGTAGATGTCCAGACCGTCGGGTTCGGTGCGGTCGTCGTCATCGATATCTGGTTCGTGTGCTGTGTTGGCCAGTTGGGTCGTCGTCGGTCCGTCTGTCTCGGCGATCACACCCGCGTCTTCGTCGATCTCGAACCGGGGATGAACACTCAACACCGCTGGATACGGGTCAGCATCTGGCGGCAGCCGATCGAGATCGAACCCATCGTGCGCGGTCTGTATCTGATGGTAGAGTGTCTCAAACTGCTCACGTTGGAGCGGACGCTTCTCGTTTGACTCATCAAACTGGATGATAATGCGGTGTTCCTGGATATCTGTGATGTGGATGCGAGAGTGCGACAACGGTGTGATCAGTGTCGCGTCCGCCGGCAGTTCATCCAGATGCTCGAGAAGTGTGTGCCAACTGACGCTGAATGGCATACATGGTAATTAGGTGCCGTCCGACTAAACCTTGCTCTCGGCGAGTGTCAGAGAACTCTCCAACTGGTTTGACCCACCGACTGCTGCGGTGACCTTATCCGTCGGTATCGCCAGTAACTGAAGTAGTGACCAGTTCACGATTGACGGACACACTTCGAGAGACCCTTGTTCTCTTCGAAGCGGGAGGGGCACCCATGACGACAACCGAGGTAGCCGAACAACTCAACCTCGGCCGCCAGAGTACCTACGAGCGTCTTGAACGACTCGTCGATCACGACCGGCTCGAAACCAAGAAAGTCGGGGGAAACGGACGCGTGTGGTGGCAGCCACCCATGAACGGACAAGCGTTCACGAAGGGGCGGGAAAGGGACGCGGTAGACAGCGATCTCGGCGGGGTCTTCGACCGAATCTCAAATAGCTTCTTCGCCCTCGACGAAGAATTCCGCTTTCGCTATCTGGACGACCACGCAGCAGACCT
This sequence comes from Haloterrigena sp. H1, assembly GCF_005938085.1. Classification (GTDB taxonomy): domain Archaea; phylum Halobacteriota; class Halobacteria; order Halobacteriales; family Natrialbaceae; genus Natrinema. Next base: position 29,994 of record NZ_SMZK01000004.1, on the reverse strand, counting down.
TCTGGGGCTGGATGAGGCCGGAATTGGTTCGGATATTCGTGACCAGAATATCACGGAGACGTTCGAGAGCGCACTGTACGAAGCTCTCGAAACACAAGAACTCCTGACCTTCGAAGACTATTATCCTCCGTTGGACAAGTGGCTCCACAACGCCATTTATCCCTCAGAGTCGGGCCTGTCAGTCTACACCCGCGACATCACCGAACGGAAGCGACGTGAACGAGAACTGGCCCGCTGCGAAGAGATCATCGAAACGAGTCCGATCGGCATCACGATCGTCGACAGTGATGGGAAGATGGAGTTCGCCAACGACCGAGCTGAGGATATATACGGGCGGAACAAAGAACAGATCAACGACCTCAGCTTTAACGATTCTGACTGGAACGAAGTCGACATCGACGGCGACCCCCTCCCGGATGACGAGAAGCCCTTTCCGCAAATTATGGAGTCCGGAGAACCGGTGTTTGATCATATCAGTGGCGTGTTTAGTTCGGCAGGAGAGCGCGTCTGGGTCTCCGTCAACGGATCGCCGGTCTACGACGGCCGCGGAGAGATCGACAGTGTTGTGTTCGCCATCGAAGACATCACCGACCAATTAGAGCGGGAACGAGAACTCGAACAGTACGAAACGATCGTCGAAACGGCTCACGATGGCATCTATGTTCTCGACGAGGAGCGGCGGTTCGAACTCGTCAACGAGTCGTTTGCCGATCTGACCCCATTTTCTCGAACAGAGTTACTGGGTCAACACGCCTCGATGGTGTTCGCCAACGAGTTCGCGTCAATCGAGTCCGAACAGTGGGAGAATGCGACGCCGGATGAACTCCCATTGTTCGAGGAGACGATAGAGGCTGGCCCGAACGAGACCCGAACGGTCGAGAACCGGTTCGTCCTGCTGGACGAAAGCGGTGATGAGAAGCGGGTCGGAGTAGTCCGGGATATCACTGAGCAAAAAGCGTACCAGCGCAAGCTGGAAGAGAGCGAGCAACGCTACCGTGCCCTGGCTGAGAATTTCCCCAACGGAATCGTCGCACTGTTCGACGAAGATTTCCAGTATATCGCGGCTGGCGGCGAACTCATCGACGAGATTGGGCTCGATCGAGAGAAAGCCATCGGGCAGTCGATCTACGAGCGGTATCCTGACGATTTAATCGACGAAGTCGAGCCGCATTTCAAAGCTGCACTCGAAGGCGAAGAGAACTCGTTTGAAGTCGAATACTACGGCCGAAACCTGCTGACGTATACTCTTCCCATCACAACCGTGGGCGACGATCGCCAGGGAATGCTTGTCATCCAGGACGTCACCGAACGCCGGGAGTATCAACGACAACTCGAAGAGTCGAACGAACGCCTCGAACAGTTCGCCTACGCAGCCTCTCATGACCTCCAAGAGCCGTTGCGAATGGTTACGAGCTACCTCCAATTAATCGAGGATCGGTACGGCGATGCGCTCGATGAAGACGGTGAAGAATTCCTCGAGTTCGCCGTCGACGGCGCCGAGCGAATGCGCGAGATGATCGACGGACTGCTCGAGTACTCGCGCATCGAAACGCGTGGCAATCCGTTCGAACCGGTCGACCTCGATGATGTCCTTGATCACGTTCGCGAAGATCTCCAAATGCGGATCGACGAGAGTAACGCTGAGATCACAACCGACGATCTCCCGTGTGTAGATGGCGACGCCAGCCAGTTGCGCCAGGTTTTCCAGAACCTGCTGAGTAATGCGATCGAGTACAGCGGGGACGAGCCGCCGCAGATCGACATTTCCGCCACGCGTGATGACGAATGTTGGATCATTTCAGTGCAGGATAACGGTATTGGGATCAATCCTGATGAACAGGAGCGTATCTTCGAGGTGTTCCAACGACTGCATACCTACGAGGAACACTCGGGGACGGGCATTGGCCTCGCGCTGTCTCGGCGGGTCGTCGAGCGCCACGGCGGCGAGATCTGGATCGACTCCGAACCCGGAGAGGGGTCGACGTTCTCGTTTACGCTTCCTGCAGTACAGAATCAGGATGGGTGACCCCGCTTCACGTATCGTTCCCTTTGTCCGAACTTGGATTGATTAGAGTTGTTCGACGAGGCGTATGACGGTGATGGCCTGCTGTATATCATGTATCAGCTCGAGGAACCTGCAGAGACTGCAACACCCGCTGATATCGTGCCTCAGTACATCGGCAAGGCAGAGGCGTACGGAAAGAAGCGAGAACTCAGTGCGAACTTCACAGAGATCGCCTACGAACGGGATGGGACGCGAAGCTTTGCGCGGTGGGGTGATGGAAACTACTGGCATATCAGCGAACTCTCACAGGCACTCGCTGGCGACGACGAACGCAAACAGCACTGGGTTGAAGCACTCTTTGAGCCCGATTCACGAACGTTATCTCAGCAGACGTATCTCTGGGTCCATGCCTGAAACAGTACAGAAGACAGCAGTCCATACGGAACACTCGCAACCCTTGCAGAGGTCGAACCACTGCTAATCGGGGCAGCGTACGATGCATACCCAGCGTCGCTCTTGAACAAGAGTGGAACGCCAGACGACGCGCCGATCAAAGTGGAGACCCCGGCGTCCGCTGACTGACGACTCTCCTGCTGCTCGAGTCCGGCGTATTTTTGAGACCCCCTGAGGGGTGGAGGTCTTCTCGAGTTCAGTTCAATTCGATCTGATTCGACTCGAGAAGCACTGATCAAACATGGCTACGAGCAGCAGCTCCCGGGAAACATTCGACGATTCGGACACCCGGCACGACGAGATGCACAGTACGATCGAAGCATGGATCCAGGACCTCGTCGACGAAGTCGATGACGCCGTCTCGAGCGAGCAGTTCAAACAGTGGTTGGACGTCCAGAGTCGCTTCCATGACTACTCGCACCGAAACACGCTGTTGATCAAACTCCAGTGTCCGCAGGCAACGCGCGTTGCCGGCTATCGAACATGGCAAAACGAGTTCGACCGGCACGTCAAAGAAGGAGAGACAGCGATCTGGATCTGGGCACCCATCATCGCGAAGCAATGTCCCGACTGTGGGAACTCGCCGTCGTATCACGAACGTAGAGACTGTGAGTACAACGAGACACCGCCGGACAGTTGGGAAAAGGGACTCGTAGGCTTTCGGCCAGCACCCGTCTTCGATATCTCACAGACTGACGGCGAGCCATTGCCCGACCTCGAGACCGAAGCAAGAGGTGACGCAGATGAGTTGGTTCCCGCGCTCCTCGGGGCAGCAGACACACTCAAGGTGGACGTAGAGGTAGTATGACCCCAGAACTGGTCGCATGGGAGTGCCAAGGGCATCAGTGAGTACCGCTCTCAAGAGCAGCCACGCGTCGCCGTCCGAGATCGTGAGAACGACGCTGACCTTGCTGTCACGCTCGTTCACGAGTACGCGCATGCGCTGTTACACAGTGGCGTCGACGACGAGGCTGAGCGATCGAAACGTGAACTCGAGGCCGAAGCGGTCGGTTACATCGTTGGACGGTACTTCGAGTTGGATACCAGTGGGTCAGCGTTCTACCTTGCCGCGTGGCACGGTGACGAACCGGAGACGATCCTCGACCGGCTTGAGAGGATCAGTTCGACCGCCCAGGAGATCATCGACATCGTCAGCGAGGTGATCGACGATGAGTGATCGACGCTGAAGCCCTCGAGGGGCTTGCAGACTCGACGGGCCCACAGACTGATACTGATCTCGAGATTCGATTCTCGATTGGTGAATTCCGTATACTGGTCACAGGATTCGATGTGACTGTCTCCAGAATATCATAGAGAAATGATGAATCACCTGTGCTTAAGAAAGAGGATATTCTTCTAGATACTCAACAGAATTGGATTATTCGAATTCAGGCACGAAGTCCTCATCGAGTTCCGGTGCAAGATCGCCACCAGTAAGCCAGGCCACTTGGTCGGCAGCGAACCCGTGCTTGGGAATCAACGCCTCTGTTGCTTCACCGAGTGGAATATCGTTTGTTACAACAGTGACCTGATCAGCCGTTCCGTCAATTAGCATCTGGAGTGATAATCCGATAATCTCCGTGTCAGCTTTTTCCACGATATCTTCTGGCCGATCGCTGGCAGTTGCGATGAATCTCCGTGACTGATCCATGATCTTCGAGACTTCCGATATCGAATAGGATGGGCTTTCGGTAACTTTCAGCCAGCCTTCGCGCAATGCTTCGTCGACAGCAAGATCACTTGATTCGTATCCATCGATCGCTGTCTCACCAGAGACTTCGGCATACACTTGCGGAGAAATTCGAAATACAACATCTCTCTGCTTGGCTTCGCGAGCTAGCGCTTGAAACCGTCCGCTTCCTCGCCGTCCACAACTGATGAGTACTGACGAGTCAAGAAAAACGATTTCTCTGTCGGCATCCATTCAAATCACTCCTCGACGACGGGGCGAAGTGCGTCCAGAATGATACCCGCTTCTAACGATGAGATTTCCTGCTCCCGGGCCATAATTCGATGAGTTACTGATCCCTCAGCATATTCCCGAGCATACTCGAGAGCGACCGCAAGCCCATCCAAGCCGTGGCGTTCGATGTACGTATCGATATCGTCATCTCTCTCGCGGCGTGCAATCGCCTCGATCAATGCTGACGTGATCTGCCGCTGAACATCATCCTGTACCAGTTGGAGATCGATCTCACGAGCGGCATATCGTGCCGGCCGTCCCTCATTCGACTGCTCAATGAACCCTGCAGATTCGAGATCGTTGATATAGTCGTAGGCAGTCCGCTGTGGGATCTCAAGAGAGTCGACGACGTCGTCGATCGTGGTGTCTGCGTTGTGACGAATGTAGGTATAGATCCACGCTTTCCGGGAGTTCCTGAGGAGTTCAAACGCTTCTCCTCCGGTATCGAGAGGCGTATTCCAATCTGCTCCTTTTGTAGACATCCTAATAGCGAATTGCACGCAGATCGCAATAAGCCTTTTCAGCAAATACTGATAGGACAAAACAGGCTGCCACTGTCTGGATCTATCTACAGGCAGGGCAGGCCGAGTGCCTCAGGGCTTGACCCCGTGGCGGTTCACCAATCCCAGCAGCAACCGCGACTAGCAAAAGCGCTCGAGTTCCGCCGTTCAGTTTCTGTGGTGCCACAGGGGTGAGCACCATGACAGATCATCCGACGTTATCGGAGTTCGCGACGAACCAAGCGACTGACTCGAGGCCGGCCAGTCAGCTATCGACTGACGAGACCGTGACGATGACGGCTGACGAGCGGGTTGCAACGTACCTCATCGAAGACCAAATGGCGGATCTCACAGACGCGATTCGCGAAGCGATCCAAAACGGCATCGACAGTCCTGGGTCATCCCGTGTGTTGGTCAGCATCTCACCTGAGCGATCGATCATCCTCGACGACGGGGCCGGCGTTGATCTCGAGTCGACCGAAGGGCGACGCAACCTCTCAGTGCTGGGTGCAGGAAGCAAGCAACGAGCAGACGACGAGACAATCGGCGAGTGGGGCATCGGTAAGGGTGCGATCATCGCAAAGGGAGCCGTTCGCATCTGGAGTCATGATACCGCACTGTGTTTCGATTATCGGGATCGACGCGATTCGGGACCGTGGGCAGACGTCAGCGGGCGCGATGGCCAGCTTGTGGACGCTGAGCATCACCTCGAAGGGATGCTCGTCGAGATCGATCACTACGAAGACGAAGTGCCGGACCCGGACAGCTACCGGTGGCGGCGCTACGTTCGCGATCTTCGCAAGCGCTTCGCGTACGTGCAATCCCGAACCGGCGTCTCGGTCGTGATCAATGGCGAGCCGGTCGACAACGGCGATCCACTCGAGGCAGTGGCTGACTCGCCACATCCGTCGCTTACTCGCGAAACCGACGATGCAATCCTCGCACTCGAATACACACCCCACGAGGGGCTCGATATATACAGTAATGGCCTGTACGTGACGACGAAACGCGAGTACGGACTCGGCGGGGTCGTCGTCTCAAAGGGAAATATGACGCTGAACTTTGCGCGCAACGATATCCAGTCCGGCTGTGACCGCTGGCAGCGAATCGACCATGCACTCGAGCAGGCACGTGACGATCTATACGCCGAGGTCTCGGACGACCGGCTGACTGCCGAGAGTCGAGAGGTGATGATCGAAGCGATGGCGTCCGAATCGTCGAACGAGCAGTGGGCCGATCGTAACCTGTTCCAGCTGGCAACCGAGTCCCGCATCAGCCTCGAGGAGATTCAAGCAGCCCCGAAGATTGGGTGGGCTGACGGAGCCCAGAAAGGGGCGGACAAGCTCGTCGAGCGTGGCTACGTCGTCCTCGATACGAGCGATGCAGCAACCCAACGGCTTCGCGATCTCGCCAATGACGAAGATACATCGATAGCGGTGCCGGAGACGTTTGACGTTGGCGAGCAAGCAGAGTCGGAGGGCGTCTGGACTGGCTATCATCGCGTCGAGGATGAATCGCAGTTGAACGCTGATCAGCAGCGCTATCTCCGCTTCGCACGAGTGCTCGTACGAGAACTTGGGATCGAGCGAGATGTGTACTACGGCGAGGCGAGTGCCGATGCCTGGACCGACGGCAGGACATACATCGTGATTACCGACTCGGCGGTGACGAGCCGCCAGCGTGCGGTCTGGATGCACGACCTGTATCTCGTGATGTTGCACGAAGCCGCTCACGGAACCTCAAGTCGGGATCGGCCCTCGCATGGGCATCACTTCGAGAGTACGTATCGGTCGCTCGTTGAGGATACGGGTAATCGACGTTCGTTCGCGGAGCTTGTCCAGCAGGTCGTCGACGAGGGATTCGAGTCTGTGTTCGACGAGTATGAGGTAGATATCCAGCAGAGCGAAGCCGTCGCCTCTAGCCAATTTCGATAATGGGGCGGCGAGGTGGAAGACCGACTCGAGCAGCTTGGTGTCGCGACCTATCGGCATGCAAGGCAACTCTTCGAGGAGTCGTTAGCACTGTTCTTCTGGTGACGTGATCCGAAGTTCATCCTCGACTTCGTAGAAGTAGCCCCGCTCGAGGAGGCGAGTAAGTGCGTGCTCGACGTCCCGTTGCTCGAGTGCTAACTCTGAATCGGCGATCAGCATGTCGGCTGCGTCGTCGTAGTCGATCAGCGGAACACTGTCTTTTCGCTGGCCTGGCCGACATGCCTGTGTACACAGTCGATCGTAGCATTCGAGAATCCACTCCGGAAGTGGTGGCCGTGGATCTGTAATGCCAGCCATTGCAGTTCTGTATGGTTGTTTCGACAGTCATCCGCTTAATAGTATCCGTCGAATGCGCTCCTCTCACAGGAACAGTGTACTCCCTTGTTAAATTGAACTGACCATTTCTACCATATTATTGAGCGGCGCGGAGAGACAGATACCGAAGGTATTCCCGAACGCAGCAAAGCATCACTGCAGGCCGGTCTCGAGTTCGGCGACAGCTTCCTTCGAGTTTGACATCACGCACAAAGGGACGGTGACAGTTTTCGTGAGAATTACTTGGGGGAAGAACCTGATCATCTCGCGGTCGAGATGATGGATGAGGCAGGGCTTAGATAACCGGCTACTTTTCGAAGAGCATACTTTTCACCAGCGTTGCGACGAACACGACCCCCGAAATGATTCCGAGGATAGCAGTCTTGATGCCGGCAGCCAACAGTGCTACGACGTATCGTCCGTATCGATAGTCGGAGTGCCAGAGGTCACTAAACATCCCAACTACGAATTGGGCTACTGTTGCTAACCCATCGAAGATGAGCACGTAGAGGACGCTGTAGATCGCTGATCCCGTTCGATGGATGAAGATGTATATGAGTGATTCTCCGGTACGCGTGTAGTCTCGGGTGAAAGGGCGGGTCATGCGACTGCCACTCCAAGGGTCTCGACACCAGCCAAGGAACGATGAGACTCTTCGCTTGATTAGGTCGATCACGGCCCAAAGCAATCCAAACATTGTACTTCTGGGTATATGTCGGTGGTAATGTAAATCTGTGTAGCACACTATTTTTGAGCCTGTAACACACTCAGGATGACAAAGAGAGTTTTCCTCCGGGATCCAGTTTAACTATTCTCCCGATTTATGACGAGTGAATTCCAGACACGGTGAATTTCTACTTTCGCTCCGAATGGGGAACTAATATACGCCCCGATGTAGCACATTCAACAAACAACGCTGTCGGAGGTACCCCAAATGCACATACCCGAAGGACAATACAATCTCAAAGAATTCTGCCGAGTCATCTTTGACTCGCCAGAGCGTGTCCTAGAAGGGTACCACGGCCAACGCATCAAATCGTTTCTCTATCTCTCCGACGACGGCTGGGAGGACTACCTCGACGAACACTACGAAACCGAAGAACTCGGTGACATCACGAAGTTCGTCAGCGAGTACCGAAACCGAAAAGGTACAGAGCAGCCTGCCAGATTCTACGTTGGAGAGTACAAAGACGATCTCCAGATGGTCGTCACCGCCGAAACTGAAGAAGCCATTCGACAAGCTCTCCGTCCAGTCTCGGAACATAGCGACTGTCTGTCGCCGATGCCGATTATGACCGAGGACTTCCAGACGATGAACGAAATTGTCCTCAATACCTACGAGGACATGCGGATTTCTGAATTTAATTCGAAGCGCGTTCCAAGCTTGGCAGGTGCCCGAACTCGACCGGATGTCGATCGTGAAATCGAATACAAAGGAATTGATGGCAGAGACCGGCTTGACGAGTTCCGTGAGGAATACGGTGTGGTTCCCACCCGTATCCAGTATGAACATGAGAACGTCTCCATCAGGATCGACACATCCGGAAAGTTCACCTTAGAGACCGTCAACCAAGAGAGCTTCAACATCCTATTTGAGCTGCTGAGTGAGGTCGTCGTGAATGTTCTTGAGCTATTGGACGTGGCGAATCAGATCAAGTTCAAGAAACGGGAGGTGGTGCCGGGAAACTTGAAAGTGCAGGTGCCGGAAGTGAGTTCTGGTGAAATAGATTTTGACCAACAAGTGTCGTTGATGCAGGCCGAGAATTTTATCAAAGGCACGAAGAACAGCAATGATCTGAATTTCAGCTTCACGGACGTTACGAAACAGGCTGGGTCGTTGGACTTCTCTGCGCAGGTAACCGACGAGAATCGAGGATCGTTGTTCAATGTCAGCGCGACTGAAGAGTCAATGCGGATTGTCCCAAAACAGAACTGTTCGTTCCCATCTCTCGTCGAGTTCTATCTGGCCGTGATTCAGTTGTTGGATGGTGGCGCTGAAATGCGACTCTATGAGTCTCAGACGGCAGCATAACACATGACGAATGTTGACCCTCCTAAATCGGTGCCGGAGGGTCAAGAAACGAAGTATCGCGGGTTATACGGTAAGTGTATCGAGCACAAACTCGACGCATTTCCGGAACAGTCTAAGCGCGAAGACCTTCGAAAAGAAATAGATGTTCAGCGCCAGCACCGGAAACTGATTAGTTACTCTATTTTCCCGTTCGTACAGGATCGTCCAGCTGGGTATAAATTCTTCACCGCGGAACCGCTAGAGGAGCTTGGTGTGCCGAACTTTGATTTCCTTCTGTGGAACTTGGATGGGAGTGTAATTTTCGGAGAGGCAAAATCGTCGATTCCAAACAGCGCTGAGTCAGTCGTGAATCAGCTCAAAGAGCGTAAGCAGATCGCTGAAGAGCACAAGGAGTACATTGAGGAGGAATATCTGGGGAGCGAAATTGACCATATGGAGTTCGTGCTATCAACGTACGCCAACCATGGCGATAAGATTGCGAAGGCTATCATCGAGGAGGGCGCGAAGTTCATTACATGGGTCGTAGATGCCTATTACGACACGTTATGGGTTCGGCAGGCACGGCCGACATCTTTCCCAGACAACTTGGAGGCTGAAGAGCCAGATGCGATGCTTCAGGAGTTGGAGCGACGGCATACACACGATATGGCGGCGCTAAATGGTGAGTTAGACCGGGTGACGACAAGTTTTGGGCAGGCAGATGTCTTACCAACTGCGATTATCGTGGATCAGCTGCGAGTAGTGGTACAGGCTCGTCGTGTCGAGGGGCGATATCCATGCGTCGATCGTGCAGACATTGAGGAATACGTCTCGAATAGCTCACTGAACTACACTGAGGAACGTGTGACAGGTATTGTTGATGACTTGATTGGGGCTGGTAAACGAATCAATTTCCTATCTGAGTGGGACGATGAGCGTGCTGATCTGAAGGTCGTCTCAAACTATACAGCAAAAGATAATTTAGAGACAGTTCTTGAGGACAAGTGGATTGATTGGCGGATTGAGGATATGAAAGAAGACTTGCGTGATGAGTGTGAGGAGCGGGCGACTGCTGAGCTTGGCAAACAAAAGCAACTCAACGAGTACGGTGTAGGGGTACCAGATAGTGAAGTAGAAGAAAATTTGGAGTGACTACAGTTCTGGTAGAGAACGTAGAAATACTCCCGCGTCAGCCGTGCCGTTTTTTGAAGAAGTCTTGTTGATCTTCCACACATAGCCATTCGTCTCCTGGCCCGCGTACTGCGTCGCGTTCGAACGCCTGATCTTCAGCTGAATTCCATGTATAGAAGAAGCTGGGAGAAACAGGCATCGACTCGAAGAAGACCTCTCGCCGCGTTTCAACCAGCGGACCTACTACCGCTACAGTTCGACCTGATCAATGAACTCGACAGTGTCTTCGAGGACCGATTCGACCGCTTCGCGTTCATCGGGATCGGTCTGCAGCGTGTCGAGGTAGCCGTAGTCGTGCGCCAGGTTGTTCCGATACTCCACGACTGTTTTCAGAGTGTCCTGATACTGGTCGAACAGGTCGAGGACAAACGCCATGTGCCGGTACCGGCCAAGCCCGTTATTGCCGTACAGATCTTCGAACTGGTCCATAGTGATGTCGTACCGGTCCGCAATCGCCCGGCTCAGGATGCTCTCGAGACGCGTCGACGTCAGCACCAGCGCTTCCGCGATCTTGTCGTCGTCCAGCCGATCCTGAATCTCCTCGACAGAGAATCCGATGACTGCCGTGGCGTCGAGAGCGGTTGCGTCCGCGGTAGCGTCTGGAGTGGAGACAGTCGCGTCCGAGGTCTCCGCTTCTTCGCCACTGTCAGAGCTATTGTCTGACATTATTAACCGTACTATCCGCGTGGCGGTGATGAGTCTTCGGGTGGGTATATCACTGTTTTTATGTGTGGTGGTAGCACGCCACTCTCGCTGACTGAGGCACATCGAATACAGCAGATATCTGCCGAATACAATCATTGCCCCAGTGAGCAGCACTCGGTGCCGTGAAAGACGTTTTTTGACACTACGTATCCACACTGCGGGCAGACATGCCGCGGAAAAATCGTTCCGTGGACTTCACTCGTGACGGCCACATAGATCGCAGCCGTTCCATCCCGCATCACCGATCTCGTTCCCTCAGCCCGGCACCGGACACTCCGGGCCGTCGCAGAGATGCGACCGGGCAGTCATGTTGCCGCGTATGTTCCGTCTAATCGCGTTCTTATCTACAAAACCATGTTCTCGAGACGAGAGGATTCCGGTGACAGCTGGCGTCTTCAGACACACCCACAGGGAAGTCCTTGGAGTGAGACCGACAACGACCGATCAAACGACATACTACAGAGTAACAGTACACTGCATACAACCGCTCTTGTGCTGGATATTAGTTAGACGGATAGAGTGAGACCCTTCCCAGGGGTTGTGGGTAGTCGGGAGACACCCTCACCTGTTGACGTCAGGTGTCTCCGGAGCCGGCCATCTCACCAGGGATCTCAACATCGTCCATCAACAAGACGCGTCGTTCCGTGTACTCGAGGCCGTTCTTGCGCTGTGTCCGCTTTTTGACTGCCAGCCTGCTCCTCGAGAGATCGAGTAACGCGTCGATCGTTCGGGAGACCAACTTCTTCGCATAGTCGTCGCTGATCCCCTTCTCCTGCCGTCGGATCCAGTGTTTCATGTCGCCGGCGGTAACGTACTCTCGAACGCTTGCACTCCCTTTCCTCCAGGGGTTGTCTCCAACTGCCGGATCGGTACGTGCCTTCCAGAGCTTTGCAGCGAGCCGTGACGGAAGCGCCGATGTCGTCGCCCGGAGCATATCCTCGTCCATCTTCGCGAGCTGCTGGAGTGGAAGCAGATCCCCATACGAGAGGGAGACATCGCCACCACGCTCGAGTGGATCGTCACTCTCGGGTAATCGGAAGTAGCTCTCACCGTCGTCTTTCTGGATGCGCTCGAGGCGGCCATCCACAACGTCGATCTCGCCTTCGTCGATGTGTTCCTCCAGGAGGTGTGCACCCTTCTCGAGTTCGCGTGCCTGGAGTTCGCCGACGCGATCTTTGTTGGCGTTGAGTTTCTTCTCGTGGGCGTCTAGGCGTGCCTCGATGGGTGTCTGTGATTCTTCCAGGTCCTCGAGCCGTGCTTCGAGATCCTTATTTTCTCTGTGGGCCTCCTCAAGTTCGGCCTCGAGATGACCGATACGGTCGTCCTTTCGGGTGAGTTCGTCCTCGAGGGTTGTGACACGCTCGTGGAGGCGCTCGAGTTCGTCGGCAAGTATTTGGAGTGTCTGTGCATCAGATCCGGGACAGTCTGTGTTCGCGCTCATTTGGTTCTGGATTCGGTGTCGTTGTCGGGCGATTCGACTCGCGCTGCTGGTCGATGTCGGGAACGCTGGTGGAGCAGTAGGCTACCGACTCGAGAGCCGTCGAGGGAGTGCAGTGGCCGTCTCCCTGAAAGACGTCTTCGTGTTCGAAAGTCCGGTATCAGTCTACCGGGGGTTGGTGGCTCCGTCTCGAGTGGCGAAGTGCGGCGGTCTACTGGGCTGAATAAGTCAACGCGATCCCGAGGTGGTGTACTGGCTCAGCTAGCCACCCTCGGGTTGGAGTCGACAGTCATGGCTTGCCAGCGTGGTGAGCGAGTCGAATGGACACTCGCAGATATCGCAGTAGTGTCTCTGCTCCGTGAGGAACATCTCACGGTACATGTGGCCGCCATCGGGCACGGCAGACTGTCTTTGATCGCTTTCACTGGAATCGGGCTCGCTGGGCCGTCCCTGTACGTGAAGATCGACTTCGGTAATCGGTTCGCGACCAGTTTCTCTCCAGTTGCTATTGCGGCGTTCGTGTTCGATCCGCCAGGCTTCGCCACCGGTATCGGGGACAACCATCACCCGTCGGCGACAGCCGTTGATCGCCGTGTACTCGAGCACGAATTCGACGGTCGGTTCGGTGGACTGGTCACAGCCGCCGTCGGTTGCAAGACGTGGGTCGTCGTCGGCATCGACGAGCAGAATTCCATCCTCGGTCTCGAGAGTGTGGGCTCGGCTATCGTCGTCGGCGATAATGATCTCCGAGCCGTCGGTTGCTTCGATGTCGCCCGGTTCGTAGCCGGCGACGGCGTGGGCTTCCGCTCGCAGGCGCATCTCGCGAGCGCCTTCGCGCTCGAGTTGTTCGGCACGCTTTGCGATAGCTTCGTGATCGTTGACGATCGTCATTGGTCGCTCACCTCGACAGCGCCGACGATCGCGTCAGCCATCGTCTTGAACAGGTACTGCACTTCGAAGCCGCCGCGACGGTCGGCGATGTAGTCAATCCAGTCGTCGATCGTCTTCTCGACGTCCTTGAGGTCGTAGCGGACGGTGCGCTCGCCGTTCTCGATAACGTGAACGGACTCGTCGGTCGTCCGGTAAACGTGGTGTGCGCCCTCGTTGTCGATGCCTACGGAGATGTAGTCGGCGCGTGGGTCGGTAGTCTGTGCTTCCGAAACCGTTTCGTGGGTTCGCGGTTGAACACTCATTGTCCTTCTAGCACGGAGGACGCAGGTCGGCTGCTCCAACAGCCGGCCGAGAATCGGTTTTCCCGGCCCCCTGCGCCTCACAGCTACTACTCTATCAGCCAATCTATTAAACCTATTGGTTGTAGGTTATCACCAGTAGGTTTTTGGCCATTGCCATCAACTTATCATACACCGATGAGTATAGCAACCAAATCCATGGATGCAGACGATATGCGCGACGCTGATTGGGCGATCCTCAACGTGCTTCGCGAAGGACGTGCAAATGCACCGCTTATCGCCGAAGAAGCGGGCTACTCTTCGCAGTACGTCCGAGAGCGACTTGGGCGTCTGAAACAGGACGATATCGTCAAGCCACTGGGGCATGGCATCTATGAGATCAACGAAGACAAAGTGCCGGAGCGAAATCGTAATGAGAGTTGATCTTTTCCCGCAACGACATCCAGTCCGGCTGTGATCGCTGACAGCGGATCAATAACGCTCTCAAGGAAGCACATGATGATCTGTATGCGGATGTTTCGGACGATCCGCTGACTGCTGAGAGTCGGGAAGTGATGGCATCTGAGTCATCGGATGAGCAGTGGGCCGATCGCAAACTGTTCAAGTTGACAACTGAGTCCCTCATCAACCTCAAAGAGATCCAAGCAGCCCCGGAGGTTGGGTTGGTTGGTGGATCCGAAAAAGGCACAGACCAGTTCGTCAAACGCGGCTACACCGTTCTCAATATAAGTGATTCAGCGACGCAGCGGCTTCGCGATGTCACCACCGACGAGGGCCGTCAATAGCGGTGCCGGAGACGTTCGATATTGGCAAGCAAGCGGAGGAAGAGGGCTGGGCTGTTATCATCGGACTGAGAATATATCTCGGTTAAACGCTGATCAGCGACGGTATATTCGTCTCGGCGAGTACTGGCAGCAGAGCTTGGAATTGATCGAGATGTGTACTACAGCGAGGCGAGTGCCGATACCTGGACCGACAACAGGACATACATCATCGTGCTCACCGACTCGGGCGTGACAAGTCGCCAGCGTACGGTCTGGATGCACGACTTGTATCTCGTGGTGTTGCACGAAGCAGCACACGAAACCTCAAGACGGGATCGGCCTTCTCATGAGCATCACTTTGAGAGTACATATTGATCACTCGTGGAGAATCCAGCTAATCAGAATTCGTTCGCGGAGCTTATCCAACAGATCATCGATGAAAGATATGAGTCCGTGTTCGGAGAGGACATCAAACGACGCACCGATCAAAGTGGAGGCGCGGGAATCACTGATTACGCGTGTTGCAACTGTTCGCCGACGTGTTTTTGAGCCCCCAAGGGGTTGGAGGGCTTCTTGAGTTCTATTCTGCTCAAGAAGATCCGATAGAATATGGCTATGAAGAGCACCAACCGAGAATCATTTAACGATTCGGACACCCGGCATGACGAGATGCATCGTAAGAACATTCATAGAACTGTGGGATCCATTTGCCAATACGATGTATAATGGCGACTGGGAACCAGTAATGACCGCAGATTCAATGGAAAAGAAAATCAAGGAATTCGCCAATTTAGCCCATGATCGGGCTAATCAGGAAAATAAAGATATCGAAGAGGTCGTCCACGATCTAACGCACAATGCGTATCTGATGAAGCACACGTCTGGTGATGTCCTTAGTGAACTTCAAGAGTTGGAATCAACGTATCCAGATGCGTTCTATAATGGTGACGCGAACGACCACATCATGACATACTTGGACGGCAATCAGAATTTCGATTTCTGGTATGACTATGCGTATCTCTCGCTGGCGGCCGGACTCGAGTGGGCAGTTCTAGACACGCTCGAAGAGACGGCAACAAGTGACGACTCCCCGTAATGCTGATCCTGCTGCTTAGCATCTATTCTTGCGAAATCGATTGATAATAGTTGCAGGAGTGTGTGAAAAAACAACTGTTACAGTTCGGTACTTTCGGTGCACAGATGGTGGCACCGAAATCCAAAATGGCTAGATTGAATCGGCGAGAGTCGTCTTGAGGGAGCACCAAAGAAGCCAATGTCCATGCTTCTTCGTCACGATAGCCCAACTCGGTGCCGAAGATGCGGTTGTAGACGCGGACAACGTTTTCATCAACAATCGGACGTGGTTCCCCATACGCGAAACATAGAGTAGCATTCGCTGCATACTGCCCGACGTAAGGAAGATCACGAAGCTGTGCTTCATCAGCGGGAATCCCAGTATCGCGAAGAGTCTGTCCGATCGTTATCAGTGCTTGGCTTCGCTGATTCTGAAATCCGAGCGAATAGATTATCTCGGCAAGCTCATTTTGATCCGCTTCTGCTAGTGCCGTTATCGTGGGATACGTTTCTATGACCTCATTATAGATCGGTTCGACTTTCTCAGCAGCGGTTTTCTGGAGAAGGATTTCTGCCACAAGGATTTCGTAGGGGTCCGATGTTTCTCGCCAGGCGAAAGACCGCAGGTTGTCTTCGGCCCATTGGAGTAGCCCTAATCGAAATTCCTCAATCACCTTCTGCTGGCTCACGTTCCGATGTACGGGTTTGCAAGCAATGAAAGACACGACAAACGACCCGCACCTTTTTATCGATACCACCAGTTCACAACCAACGCTTGTGAGCTCAAATTCGCCGTCGGCTTCCGGAAAAATACATTAGGGAATCAGGACCGTCGCCTGCCGAACACTCATGGCCCAGTTCGCTTCTGAGTATTCGTCTCGCTGAAGGGGACAAGATTGTTAAAAAGACAGATTTGACAAACTGCTTCGTCAATGAGTCAGAAAGACACTGTCGTCTATACCGAAACACGCTGTCAAACCCAAACCAGATCGTGAAAGGTTCGGGAGACAATACGGGCGTGCTACCGTTCGTCTTCGCCGCGCATGACGTAGTCACGGAGATCCTCAACTGTTGCCACGATATCATCGTTATCCATCGCCTCAACGCGCCGGACGGTAAGCTCTTCGCGGAGAAGAGTCGTAGTGCGGCTGACGATATGGCTGTTTGACGGAGGGTCTGCATACACATCATCGTCTTTGAGCGCATCAAGGGCCTCGTGACAGAGGAGGTCTGCGCAGGCGTGCGTAACAGGTTTGTATCGGGCGAAGTCGTGGTCAAGAATGTCGTTGGCGAGTTCCTGGAAGCCGAGGACGCGCCGGGTGCGCTCGTAATCTCGGTCGACGGGATCACCAGAAGCGCCATCCTCATACGTGAGTTCGGCAGCCCACCAGAGACGATGGAGGGCATTTGAGTAGATGTCACTCCCACCTTTCAAGAACTTCTCCTCCATGTTCCCAGGGCTATCGGGATCAAAAACGTGGTCCCAGCGGTAGTGGACGAACTCGGGGAACCGGACGAGACAGAGGTAGTGCCAGAGCCCGGCGTCCGCGGCCTCATAACGGGTCAGATCGAGTGTACGGTGAAGGGTAGGGGCGAGTTCCGCATCAATATCGCTGTCCTGGGGATCAATATTATCGGCATTGCGTATCTCATCAATACAGTCGTCAACAGGCGCAAGGTCGACCGAGCGACCGAGCGGCGTGAGGTAAGGACGGAGATCATCCTCAGTGAGTGTCCGCTCTCCGCTCAGAACCCTGTTGTCGACAAGCGGGTGAGCAGCGCTCTGGAGGTGGTACAGTTTAGTTGTCATTCTGGATCGCCTCTTCGATCAGTTTGGTTGTGTCGGACGGGATGTCGTAGCGCTGGTGGACAGCGTGTTCGACGTTCTGGACGAGCGCGGGAAGGTCTTCGATACTTCGAACATCGGTCGCGAACTGGATCGCAGCGTCCTCCTCCTCATGATCGGGATAAAGGTCATCTAAGAAGAGGTCTAGAACGTCATCTTGCCAGCTGTATTGGGTTTCGCCAGTGTCTGGATCGGTATCACGAGCAGTCTGTATAAGCAGTTGAGTCCATACGGAGTGCTCAATATAATCATAGAGTACATCACGAAGCCGAGGTGGACCGCCTGTGGACCCACTGTTTTCGAGAACTTTCACAACCTGTGGGTGTTCGCGGTTCAAGTAGAGCTGAGGGTTACGCGGCTCGTCAAGACTCAAGTGGTGAATATGTTGATCGTCGGGAAGACGGTCAGTATCACTGAAATCCTCGATAATCGGCATGAGTAGTCCGCCGCCGTCCGTGCGTTCGTCAAGCTCAAGCGTCCACGAGATGCCGTTTGCGAGCCGAGAGCCAACTTTCGAAGCACAGTTCGACGCCCCGGGGCCGCGTTCGCTCGCCCGGACAAGGTGCGGTTCGAGTACGACGGTTCCTCGGTGGTCGTCACGGTGGATGTCGATGCTGAACGAGTAAGTGTCGGGCTCGACAGGTGGGTCGGAAAGGATCGTTCGGTCGCGGCTGATTGCGAGAGGGTTCGTTTTCACGAGCGCAAGCCGACCCGATGGGGCATCCCACTCGGTCGTCGAGAAGACCTCTTTAACCGTCTCCATGTCGAGCGTGATCGTCCCTTCGAGCGTGAGGGTAGTCCAGCCAGCTTCGTCGACGAGCGAAAGGTAGCGGGCAGATTCATCGAGCTCGCCACGGTCGCCGAGATCAGCACCGTCCAGTTGAATCGTCTCGACCGTGAAGTCAAGGGCATCACGGGCGTAGCTGTGCGGGAGAGACTGGGTGACGAGACTCCCCGTCTGGAGTTGTTCGTCCTCTGATTCGTCCTCTGATTCGTCCTCTGATTTGTCGTCAAGTTCGTTGTCCAGAACAGCCATCAGTTATCCCTCCGTTCGGCAACGGCAACTGATACTTTGAGTCGGGTTTCGACGCGACGCATGTCTTCTTCAGACGTACCCTCGAAGGTGAGCGAGGTCGTCCCCGGTGGCGGGTCAAGGCGACCGACCTGCACGCCGTTTTCGTCGGGGAGCGAGATGGAGACCCCGGTCGTATCCGAAGAGATATTACGCACAGGGAGCCGGTCGTTAGTCGCACGCTCTTCGGCCATTCGAACGAGCGAGACAGTTACTTGCCGGATTTCGTTCCGGTCGCTCAAGGGTTCGACTTCACCTTCGAATTGCCAGTGGTCGTACGTCTCGTCAAAGGCGATGTCGGTGTCGCCGGTGACACGCTGACTACTGGGAGACTCGCGGCTGGTGGAGCCGCTCCGGCGTTTGCTCCCGATCTTGAAGCGGTTCCCGAGTCTTTCGGGACCGGTCGAGCCGCGATCGACGTTCGGGCAACAAGTTCGCGGAGCGTGTCGGTAACATCCGGTTTGATTCCTTCAACGGCAGTTCGAAACCCTTGCTTGTACGTGTTAGCGAGGGATTCGGTCCGTCGCCACTCGTCGTGCTGAGGTGGTTCTGCAGTGGTGAGAAATTCTTCAACGACATCGTCAACGTCCGAAGGGTTATCACCAGTGCCCCAAGGACGAGCGCGGCCGCCGAGGAGAACAGCGTGGAAGTCTTCGTTCCCGACTACGACTTTGTCGCGGTCGTAGTATTCGACAACCATTCCGGCACCACGGACGAACGCAACGCTGTTGCGCTGATACCTCTCGTCCGGGTTCGCACGGCGGACGAGCAAGTCGAGATCTCCCTCGGTCGATCCACTCTCGTCCGTTTTTGCGGGAATGGTCAGTGTGATCGGTTTCTCAACGACATCACCGGCCTCGGTGAGTTCGTCAGTGGCAGCAGTGCGGTCATTGAGACATGTAGTGAACGGAGTGTACCGAGGGTACTCTGCTATACTCGCCGATTTCGTCTCGGTGTCGGTCTCGACGGTGACCTCAAGATTTCCACGGTAGATCGCTGGCCAGAACCACTCAATTGCCTTTTCAGTGATTTTGTCTGCGAGTTCTTCATCGGCAAGGCGTTCTTCGGCAGTGGGAACGCGGAAGTCGACAACTTGAATGCTCGTTCCGGGACTATCTGGGCGGCTGAGTTTGAGGTCATCAGCGAACTGTCTGGCCTCGTCACCCCAGAGAGATTCGGGGCGTGCACCACTTTCGTCGGCATCAACGTTACCGAACCAGCCGTGGCCTTGGTAAACGGTGTCGCCGTCGCTCGACTTGTGAGTCGGGAGACGGGTGCGCCCGATAAGCCGTGGGGAGTCGTCTCGAGGAGTGGGTTCACTGAGCGAGGAGTTGAACAGCACCATCGAGAGCCCGGAATACAGCCAGAGAACAGCTTTGCCGAGGCCGTAGCTCCCACCAGATGTGTCACCGGATTTGCTACTGAAGAGAACGTCACGGACGAGAGCGGTGAAGTTAGACTGGTCAGCAGTCTCGGCACCGAGGAGCCCCTGGGTATTCTGATCTTCGATAGTGAGGACGCGGAGCGATTTTTCATCCTCGATTCGCGCCATTGCTTCGGAGATGTGTTCACCGCTTTCCGTGTCAGCGGCAAGAGATGCGTGGTCGGACCAGGTGTTGATATCCAGGGCGTTCAAATAGGCTTTGAGATCGTCGCCTTCGAGAGTCTCGAGGCGGAAGGTGACCTGTGCAGGATCGTCGTTATCCAGGCGGGCGTCGTTCGAGTTCTGGAGGACCTCCCGAACGAACGTTTTCAGGCCCTGTTCGCCATTCGACATCGCGTATTTTGCGACATCGTCGCCATACCGAGCGTCAGTCGGTCGCGATGTCGTAAATCCCCACGTCCCGCTCATTGACCCCTCCATCGATGTGTTGGAGAATCGATCCCCTTCCAAAACTGATGAACATATGCGATATTAGTCATAATGGGACAGTCGAGGCTTCCATATTATAAATATTTGTTATTCATATAGATAGGGAATTAGCAGACGGCGTAACGAGCCAGCGGCGCAGTGTCAGACCGGCATCAAAACTGATCGGTCGGTGGATGGCCAGTCGTGAGATAGTGAGCACCGAGAAGGTCATACCGAATCTCGGAACGTTCCCGCGACCGCTTGGCCGACTCCGTACTCAAATCGGGAAGTGGCGCAATAGAAAAAAGCATCTCTGAGCCGTAGGTGCTTTCTAGTGAAAACAACCGGCTCGTCGGTGTTTCGGTCGTTCCGATGTAGGTGAGGCGTCGCTCCCACCGTAGGGTATTGTCTTGACGTGTCCAAACACGGAACGCGCAGGCATCGGGCATCTCGATTATTGCACGGTCGGCGAGCGGACGAGGTTCCGTCCACTTGAGTCCCATCCAGCCCGGGTTCGTCGCTGCTCGCCACCCAGCCAACTTGGCACCGGATACGAGTTCTCTTCCGAGCTGGATTCCAGAACGGCACAGGGGTCGACACCAGGAGAGGGTGTGTCTGCGAGCGGGGTCCGGTTGAGCTGAACGCTCGGTGTCCACCCGATCTCGCGTCGGCATACTGCAATAAGTGTCGCCTCGAGCGCTCGGCGATGGCGTCGGTTGGCAGCGATCGGTGGGGTCGCAACAGACACTTCCAAATTGCCATCGAGTGCGGTTGCGATCTGCCAGAGGCCGGTCGTCGCGTCGTGATTCCCGCCATCGGGACAGTTCTGCGCGGTAAGTCCATCTGCGAGGCCGAGCCCGACTCGACTTCGAATACCACCGTCTGCTCCCGTTTCCCCGATGTACAAGAGTCCAGGGATAGCCGTGTGGCGAACACGATACACACCGGGGTCGTGTGGAAGGTCGTCAAGGAGCTGGTCGCGGTCGTGTAATGAGAGCCACGGCGACCAATTAGCCCCCAGCCAGTCCGGGGAGAGTGGATCCACAACGCGATGGGTTAGATGGCAGTGTGGGATATCGAGTGCTCTCGTGGCATCGACAACGCGCCGAGTTGCTCGGTTGACGGCCGCTAAATCGGTCCGCACGAGGGGCTCGGAAATCGAGAGAATGTTTGCGATCGCCGCCAGACTACGGGCTTGATGGTCGAGTGCCCACACGGTCGCTCGCCGGCTCGACACCGACATTCGCTCGAGAAGGGTGTGGATGTCGTCAATCGCGGCAGCGGGAAACTCGGGACAGGAAACGACAAAGCCGGGACCACAATCGGTGAGCGATTCAGGCGTGGCATTGCTGACGTGTCGGTCGTGGGCAGTGGCGATCACATCACGGCCGACCGCGGTAAGCCCGAGTTCCTCGGCGACCACATCCCAGTACGGGTCGGCATCGGCGCGGAGGTAGAGGTGACCACCCTCGTCAACGCCAACGGGAGTTGGGTCAAAGCCAGTGACGAGGGTTTCGAGCGGAGCGAGCTCTGGTGTTGTCTCGAAATCGCGGAGGATGTGCGCGGCGTGGGAAGCAGGGACGTCGTACTGTGCGGCGACATCTTGCACGATAGCACGAGGGAGTGGTGTACCGGCAAAGGGATCACCCGCGTGCGATCGAATCCTATCTCTATCTTGATAGAGTCGATTCGAGTCCCCACCCATCAGCGTATACGGTAACTCGAGACATCTGATTATTTGATTGTGTCGACTCGACAAAGTACGACATAAGAGATACGAGAATGATGGCGTGCTATTCGAACTCGCCGAGTTGGCGGTTCGCCTCGGCGCGGCGTTTGTTTGTCATCTCCTTGTCGTAGTTCGAATAATCAACACGGTCTTCAGAGATGCCGCTTTCGTCCTCGTAGGTCATAATCCACGCACGAAGGAGATAGTAAATGTATGGGCGGGGATAACGTTTTTTGCAAGGTGGGCCTTGGGATAAGGACCAGAGGCGTAGTTTTTCGCAGCGGCCCACCACTCCTTTGATCGTTCGGAGAAGAAAAACGAAGATGTCTCCGCATTCTCGGACGGGCCATCACTCGTGAGGAGGAGGCGTTCACGAGGCGGGTGAGGTACGTCGAACGACGTTTCGAAGCCGCGTTCGTACTCGATCGGGAGGCCAAACATCCGGCCGTTCAGCACGACCGGATCTTCGAGCGGGGCGCGTGGGACGTTCTCAATAATGTGGTGCTCGCAATATTTTTCGGCGATCTGGCGTGCGCTCGGGATCATGTTATCGTGGTCCTCGGGATCGCCAGAGATACTCGTTGTTGCTGCCCACGCTGAGCAGACGGGGTGGAAAACGCCCAGATCAAAGGTGACATCCTCTTTGAACGGAAGGCCCCAGTCTTTCTCCTCAATGTGGGCATCCGCTTTAATCGGCGCGCTATCGTTCGTGTCTCGAGGATCAATGCCGACGCGGACAACGGTACCGAAGTCGTTGAGAACCTCGCACTCTGTGCCGTAGTCGGCAAAGCAGTGGAGGATCAAGGGTTCGTCGCGATCCTCGGTGAAGGGAAAACTCACAGATGACCACCCGCAGACGGTTCGGCGACCGAGCTACCGACAGAAGGAGATTCGGTAGCGTGAACCGGAAGTTGGTCGATATAGATATTCACTGTAGGGCCAGTTTGGTATGGCGCTGAATAAATGTCCCTATCCGAAAGTGGGTGGCCAGGCGGCTGAGAGAAAGGTGAGTAAAATACTGTAGTGGTAGGGAATGAGATCACTTCAAAGATTAGTCAGTCGTCAGCAACGGTAGTTTCAGTTGCGGTGGCAGTGGCGTTGACATGGTCAAGAATGCCTTTGCCGATGTATTCGCCGAGGCGTGGGGGAACGGCGTTGCCGATGAGGCGGCCGAGATTGCTGACGCCGACATCATCCCAGTTGTCATAAAGTCGTAGTCTTCCGGGAACGTCTGGAGGAGGGCACCCTCGAGGAGAGAAAGAGCACGATCTTGATCGGTGTCGTAGTGGCCGAAGCGACCGCTGCCGTAGTTGTAAAATTGGGTTGTTATCGTGGGTGCGGGCTCATCGGGCCGCATTCGGCTGTAGGGTGCAGTGTATGAGCGGCCGCTCGCCTTCTTGTGACAGTCGGCGAGGAGGTGGTCAAGGTCTTTCTCTTCCCAGAGGTGCCAGTCGCCGCCGGGTTCCATATGGCGGATTCGCTCAAGGTTTTTGTCCGAGAGTTGTCGAGATCTGTGTATGTCAAGATCGGGATCAACGTCACCAGCAGCAAGTGGCGGAAGATAGTCAATGGTCTCCTTGACAGTAGGGTAGTTATCTGGATCCTGGATGGGGGGATCAGGAAGGGCAATCGGACCGCGTTTGGACGCCATGACAACCCAGCGTTTCCGGTTCTGAGGGATATCGTATTCGGGGCAGTAGACTTTCTTGTTCTCGTCGCTATTCACGTGGTAGCCGAGGTTATCTAAATGGTCAATAAACTCTGTATAGACGTCATCTTTGCGGACCTGGAGGACGTTCTCAGTGACAACGACATCAGGTTCGACATAGTCAACGATCTTCTTGACATCGTTAAGAAGTCCCCATTTTTGATGATCTTCGTGGCTCTTGCCTTTGGAATGACTCATCGTAGAGTACGGCTGACAAGGGGCACAGGCAGCGAGCACGTCTAAGTCGGAGTCCCAGGGAAACATACGGGCGACACGCTCGGGATCCTGTGAGAGCGGCAAGACATCAGTGTGGACGTAATCCCCCTCAATATTCTGTTTGTACGCATGCTTGCAGTCTGGGTCGCGATCAACACCTTTAACAACCGAGATGCCAGCTTCCTGAAGGCCGTAACTAAGGCCCCCAGCGCCGCAGAAAGATCGACCGCCGTGATTTTCATATGCCTTCCTCATTCGCAACGTCATATAAGTATTCGCAGACGAGACGACAACCAGTCAGCCACAGCGGCCCCGGAAGCGGACAACTATCTGAATAGAGATGGGAATGAGAAAATCAATATAACCCTCCCATCATGGTGATTGTGAGCGTACAAAGCTCGTAATAGTAATACTGATTAGGTGCACTTAATGTTGTACAAATATACCGGTTTTTGATATGGATCAGAGGCGAGATCAACTATTTGACGCAGCTGAGTGGTACTTCTTCAGCGGTGGACCAGGAGCACCACGGTACGGAGACGACCCGACAAAACACGCAGTTGACCATGACGCAGAAGCATTCGTTCGGGAGGTGCTACAGAACGCGAACGACCAGGGTCTCTCAAATGGCGATCCAGTCGAGGTGACGTTCCGGTTCATTACACTCACCGGCGACGAGAAAGACGAATTTCTGGACGCGCTTGGCTGGGGCGACGATCTCAACCACCGGCTAGAGTCGATCGCACACTCAGACCAGGGACGTGGATACGATCGCGTGCTCGAGCGCATGCACAACCCGGAAGCAGAACTTCGGTTGCTGGTCGTCGAAGATCGGAACACGACTGGTCTCTCCGGGGCATGGGAGGAGGATTCGAACTACGCCGCGCTCGTTCGCGACGAACTTTATAGTAGCAAACAGGAGGATACCGCAGGCGGTTCATACGGATCGGGAAATCCGTTCTCTGGACGTTCTCAGGAACATCAACAGTCATATTTAATTCGTATCTCGACCACGGCACGCAGGCAGACGAGTCGCCACGACTCATCGCCCGGTCAAAGCTCCCTACTCACGAAGTCCGGGGTGATAATACAACTTATCAGGGAGCCGGATGGCTCTGTCACCCGACCGAGACGGAGGATGGACCACGGCCGGAATCGCTCTGGGGTGATGAAGCAGCCCGACTTGCCGACCGACTGCACGTTGATCGCCCTGCGACCAGCGGAACAAGCGCCATGGTCGTTGAATTCCGAGATCCGACACGGGACGACCGCCCCAATTGACGAGCTCGCCCAAGAATTCGTCGAGGCCTCGGTGAAGTACTTCTGGCCGGCCATCTACCGTGGTGACCTGAAAGTTACTGTCGAAACCGCCGAGGAGACCCTCAAAGCCGATGTGAACAGTGTCCCGGCGATTCGACCGTTTGTCGAGTGTTACGCCCAACGGTTCACGGACTCCGAATCGCTTGACGACCCCGGAGATGTCGCTGGACTCGATATCCCGGTACGGTTGCCCCCACGTGCTGACGGGACGGAAACACCGGACGGATCGGTGCGCCTGGCGACCCGACTGGCATCACCAGCCGACGACGACACGTACCTCAACACCATCGCGCTCTTCCGTGGGCCGGAATGGTCGTGAAGTACTACGACCAAAGTCGAGTCGCGTACTCCGACCGGAACTTCCATGGCGTGCTCGCAACCGGGGAAGCACGCCTCGAACACAATCTCACGGAAGGGGATCTGGAAATCGATCGATTCCTCCGGTTTGCCGAGCCACCCGAGCACGACGAGTGGGAGTCGACGGAGAACCTCCGCAAGCAGTACCAACGAGGATTCCGAACCGCCCTTGACGACATGTTCGGGACGGTCCGAGACGGCCTCCGCCATCTGATCGCGAAGAGTACGAGCACGGACACGCTCTCCGATAACGTCTTGAACCGCTTCCCGATTCATGGTGACGGCGTGCCACGATCGACGGCGTCCTCAGCGGAACCAGTGTTCGAGATCGATAGCTCATCGCGATTCACCGGCGATCGTGGTCGTTCTCCGGACGGATCTCGGTTCTTGCCGAGGAGTTCGACGGCTGGTCGGCCGAGCTCTCACTTACGGGAATCGGGGAAGATGGTTCCAGGTACGACGTCGTGCCGGTTGAGGAGTTGGACGTCGATGTCGACGGTGTGACGACAGCCTTCGAAGACGGGATAGTGCGCATAAACGCCAACGAGCACGTCACCAATGCCACGTTCGAGGGGCGATCGCATTCAACTGGCGATGGAGACTTGCTAAGTGGTGATGTCGGCGAAACACAACTCGAGATCCGGGCGGAGCTCGAGACGCCCGCGGAGAAATGACCATGACCCGTTCACAACGCTACCGCAGTACCTCGCTTCCATTCAGCTATCGTGAGAAAGGCGTACAGTTCTCGTTGGAGACGTACTCGATCGACGACCAAGATCCAGCTCCGCTAGACCTGAAACCAGGGCAGACCGAGATCGATCTTGCTGGCGAACTTCCGCCGCCGGCAGACGATGCGGTAGCTGACTGGCAGACGGTGGCACTCGAGGGCCAACTCTACATCTCAGAAGAGACTGTTGATGCGGTGTTTCCTGATGAGGAACGAGATTGCCCACCGGCGAAACTCTACGTCACAATCCGGTGTCACGAAACTATCTACCGTGATCGCGTTGTCGTCTCCGACGCGCCAACCACGCCAGGAACGTACGACGTTGAGATACCAATTCGGAAAGAGAAGGTCCGCGGACGGTAGAGCTCCGCCCGTATCTCGTTCGCACCACCAGACGAGATGGCGACGGCAAGTACGCGGCACGGAAGAACTTCCGTGTCGCCAAGCGTACGATCTACAGCATTGTTGTCGACCGGCCGGAAGACGAAGAACCACCAGCGATCGACGGGGAACGCGTAAATTTCTCGCAGACGACACACTTACCGGATGGCGACAAACTCTATTACCTTGACTTCAGGAACGAGAAGCGTCCGAAGCTCTGGATCAACGCCGATCACCCCCGAATCACAGAAGTCCTGCAGAGCCGCGGATCGGTCGGAGCAGAAGCGGCGAATGCGAGACGTCATCCTTGAACCAGGTCAGTTACCGGTGTTGGATGCAACTCCTAATTCGAGCCGGAGCTGCCATCGATAGCGATGGAGACGTTGAGTACGAGTGGCAACAGACCGGTATTGAAGACATTCGCACGTAACATGTACGATATCGATGATTTAGAAGAAGCGACACACAGACTGCGAGAAGATCTCGAGAGTTCGGAGACATACCGTACATGATGCAGCGGCTTGACGGTGAACTTCAGGAGTTCATCAATCCGCGCGACCAGTTGATTAACCTCATGGAGGAGGCCTCCAGATTTAGAATGAGTGAGTCAGAAACACTTCATCGGTTGACCGAAGAGGGGCGGCGCTTGGTTGGTCAGTCCTTCCTCAAAGGGGAGACAACGGCTCAATGCTGACGACGTAGCGGAGTATATCGAGCCGATGCCAGGCGAGCCGAAAGCGAATCTCGGCCGCGTTGACGAGGTCGTCGATTCAGTACTTGAAGAGTACTCCGAGTACGATACGGCGATTGACGGGGCGCTCGCCGAAGAAATTCATCGCAATCTCCACATCACGCCCGAACAGCGGGCGACCCGGGCTTGTGGCATTGGCTGGCTATCGTCCGCTACCCCGATCTCGTTCGTCATCGGTGGGAATATCGATCAGAAGAGGCGATGCGGGAGAAGTTCCTCGGTGCCGGATCTGACCTCTATTCGAACGCTCTTCACCGCTTGTGGTGGATCGCGGAGTTAACTGCTCGCGATGACGAATACGAGATTACGGACGCGGTGTTCGCAAATCAGACGATGGTCAATAAAGTGTTTGACCGATGGTTCGCGCGATATCGTCCCGCGGTTATCGCAATGTGTGATGAGCTTGCCGATGAACGGTCCCAGGTTATTGAGGAGGTGACACGCCGATTTCAACCATGCGTTGACCAATGTCCAGCTTGAAGGTCTCTCAGAACGGGAGGCTCGAGAGTTGATTCAGCGACTGATAACCGAAGCACACGAGTAAGAACCAGACAACAACCGAGATCTTCCGCTCAATCTACTGACGGTGTTGTTCGAACAAGGACTCAGTTTTTCTGCGCCAAAGTGGGCCGAGGCGCACACTCGTGTGCCTCAACCACGAATGAGTACAGAATGTGAAAGGCAAGTAGAATACGGTTGTGTCGTTGTCCCGGTGAATTACAGTACGACGGAGAACGATTACAACAGGTCGATATGATTCTGAAACGAGGCCTGAACTGGGAATATCTCGTAGAAGAATCGTCGGAGACGCACCTCCGAGGGCAGCTTGATCTCCAGCAACAACTCCAACGGCAAGGCGTAACCCCGAAGAGATTCGAGTGTAGGTACGACGAACTCTCCACCGAAACGCGTCTTAACAAAATTCTGCTAGACGGGCTCCACAGACTGCGTCCACTCGTCACCAGCAGTTCGGTCCGGAGTGACGTGAATCGGTACTACGGACGACTACAACAGTACGTCTCGTACGAGCGGATGTCACTCCGCGATATCGAGAGTGTCTCACTGACCCGCCTGAACGAGTACTACGATAACGCTCTTCGGCTCGCGAAATTGATCTTCGAGCAGGCGTTCGTGGCTGATCTCGGTGGACGCAATCGACGCATCCAGTCATTGCTGATCGACATGGAGAGCACGTTCGAGAGAGTCGTGTATCGGGCGGTGAAGGCAGTCGTCGATACGGAGTACTACGACGTTCGGAACGATTCGATCGGCCATTCTCTCTCAGTCAGAATCGGGAATCGGACACCTCTCCATGTATCCGGACTTCTGGATACAAAATCGAGAGGAGGACGTCGTCTTGGTTGGTGACACGAAGTGGAAGACGGGCACGGAGCCGAGTCGGGACAACTTCTACCAGATTGCTGCCTACCAAGCCAAATACGGCACCCAGGGGTGTTAGTTTACCCAGACGTAGCTGGGGAGATGACGGATACTTACACGTACGCGACGGGGAGCGGAACGGACGCAGGTAGAGGAGAGCTATGGTCGATCGAAATCGAACCGGGAGAGGAGGCGAGCTACGATCAGTTCGTACAGACTGTCGAAGCGACGATTCGAGACAACCTCCCCCAGTCGCTCGTGAAGTCCGAAGCTCTACCGTAACGAGGGGAGGGCTCGATCGAGGATTGGTGACCTGACCCCGATTCGACTGAACGCCTCGAGACCGATCAGTTGGCCGTTGGGGCTATTCTGGTAGTCGAGACTGTGTCTTTTAATTCCACTCCAGTGGCAGTAGTTTAAATATGTTCTTTATATCCAATAAGTAGTGGATGCAATACGATCGCGACGGCTTCGGATACGACCAGATTACCACGCTAGACATCGAGACCACCCACTGGAAAGCAGCCGAAGGCGAGACAGTCTCGGTCGGTGTCGCCGTCCACGATAGAGACGGTGGCGACCTGTCGTACGAACCGTTCCATCGAACTGGCGACGACGAAGCAGATGTGATCACCCGCGCACTCGATTACGTCAGCGATTGTGGGGCCGATGCCCTGGTTTCTTACAACGGACGCGATTTCGATCTCGAGTTCCTCACCGACCGACTGTACCGACTGGGTGCCGAGAACGCCGTCTCCCAGGCTGCACTCGACCCGCACATCAATCTGCTCGCCGACCGGAAAGCCGTCTGTGATCGAACTGGCGAGAAGTGGCCTTCACTCGAGGAGTGTCTGGCTGCCTATGTTTTCGACGAACCTGTGACAAAGTGGAACGGCCATTCAGTGACCAACGAACGTTTCGGCGAAGAACTCGGTCCTGCGTATCTCGAGGCCGTCACCAGCGGTGACGAAGAACGGCTGAAACGCTCCGGGAGGTGATTGATCACTACCTCGTGACCGACCTCGAGGCGAACTTGGCTATCTATTACCGCGATA
>NZ_SMZK01000003.1 GCF_005938085.1 Haloterrigena sp. H1 | reverse complement strand
GGAGCTCGATGTCCCGCGTGGGGAGATAGCGGCTGCCGACGGCCTTGATCCCTTCCCACGACCAGTCGTCGTCCTGATCGCCGAAGTTGTCACCGGTCGACTCCTCGCCCTCGACGATCCGGGCGACGTCGATGATGTCGACTTCCGTGAGAATCCCGCTCATCCGACCGTCGTCGTCGAGCGCTACGGTGTAGGGGACGTTCGCGTAGGATAGTCCCCGTTCGGCGACGGGCAGCGGCGCTCCCTCGTAGGTCGTGTTCACGTCCTCACTGACGTAGGACTCGACGGTGGCGTCGGTCTCCTGGTCGCCCGTCGCGATCGCGTGGATCACGTCCGTCACCGTGACGATTCCCTCGAACTCGCCGTCGACGACGGGCACGCGCCGTGCGCCCGCCTCGACCATCGTCCGGGCGACGGCCTCGAGGCTCGTGTCGGCCGTCGTCGTCGGCACGTCCTCTTCTAAGAGCATGACGAGCTGGTCCTCGTCGGGCTGTTCGATCAGCGTCTCCCGTGTGACCAGCCCGCGGTACTCGAGCCCGTCGTCGGTCGCTTTGACGACCGGCACGGACGAGAACGACTGCTCCTGGAGATACTCGAGCACGTCGGTCCGGGTACCCGGCAGATCGACGGTCACCACGTCCTCGCGAGGCGTCATCGCGTCGGCTACGTTCATATCCCCACCGTACGGCTAAAATGAGTATAAACCCAGTGTTTCACACCCAGGATTGATTCGATTTCCGATCGGTATCGCGAACGGACAGTAAGATCCGATGACTTTATATGGTGGTGGGTGTGGCTCACTATCATGGCAGTATCCCCCAACGCCATGGCGTCCGACGACACTATCGTCGGTTCGATCGATTCGACGGCCGCGAGCGATGAGTACGTCATTGCGGACATCTCTGCCGACGGTGCCTGGCTCTCCATGCAGGCCGAGGACGCACCGACGTTGCCGGCCTGGCGATAACTGGGGTTGGAACGGGATTTTCTTCAGCGAGACCGGTCGCGACATCGATCGTGGCCAAAACCGACAGTTCAACAGTCACGGCTGGCTGCTGTGCTGTCCCGTCTATCCGTTGCTCATATTGTCGGACAGAACGACGTGACGATCGGTCGCGAATTCGCGACCGACTTCGTATTGACTTCTGTCCAACCGTATCACGCTCGAGTCGCGTTCACACCGGTAATCGTTTGGCACTCTGTAAATAGTGTTGCACATGTCGCTCGAGGGACTGTTCGATCAGCTTCCGGATCCGGGATCGCACTCGTTTCCCGACTACTCGCTGCCACGCGGCGAGCCTGTGTTGCCGATCGCGGTCACGCGGTCGGAACTGTCGACGATCCTCGAACTGTACGAGACGTTTCAGGACGTCGATCCGACGGGTCTCGATGCGAATCCGTTTCTCGAGGCGGCGACGACGTATATGCAACAGGCGTTCGGGCTGCCACAGTATCGACCGGACGAGCAGCTCCACGACGATATCGCGGCCATGCTCAATGACTTCTCGGACGACCTCGGGAGCCGATCGATGGGTGTCGTCGACGCAACGCCGGATCACCACCGGACACTGTATTTCTTCCTCGTCAGTTGTCGTGGCTATCACACTGCGCCTCACATTCGGTTCGACCCCGACGAGGCGGCGGTGGAGACGCTGTACGATGTCTACCAGCGGGTGACCGACCAGGACGTGTATCTCAAGCGGCCGTCGTCGTTGTTCGACTGATCAGACCGTCACGAGCGCCGTGGGGTCGTCTGGCTCGTGCAACTGTCGGTTGCTGTGAGAGACTGTGTCGGTCGGCGGACGCTGGAAAAAGAGAGCCGCAGCCGTGCTGGTCGGTCATCGACGCGCCCCTTCACCCAGTGAGGAAGCCCCTGGTGGAATGCGCGTCGCGGGACGCCCCTCCGCGTCAGTCGTCCGGTCTTCACCGAACGCAGGGGAGTGTGCGATCGTCCGCCGGGTCTTTGCGATTCGCTGCGTGCTTGCCGTGACGGTGGCGAGTATTTTACTCATACATGAGTAAAGAGGGACAGCAATTACATAAGTATTTTCGAGAGATGAACGATCGTGTTGGTTCGGCCGTGACGGCCGGCGGCCGCAATATCGGCAGGTACAGCTGGTAGTCGTCGGCGCTGCCGCTGGTGTAGGTGCGACCAGCGTCGCGAAGTCGAGCACCTGTACGTCCGCCCCGTAGCCGATCTCGTCCAGTCGGGTGGCGATCCGTTCGGCCAACTGCCGAAGCAGTCCGCTCGTTGTCCATCGGTGTCCCTTTGTATCCATCGATGGTGGGATGACATCGCCGACGCGCTCCGAAGACGCTCACAGTCCAGCGGCGATGACCTTCTGTCCGATCGTCCCCAACCGAATAACAGTTTTCTTACAGCTCTCTCGGTTTGTCTCCTCACTATTCAGTAGTCTATGGTAGTGCTATATTGTGGTATGTATTACCATAACACTCTAGCTGAAGAAGGTATCAATTTTTATGTTTCGAGGCTAAACGTCCGATGATGGCACAAGACAATCCAGTTTCGCGGCGGACAGCGCTGAAGCTGACGGGTGCGGCCGCATCGACGGCGCTCGTCGCTGGCTGTAGCGGTGGCGGCAACGGCAACGGCAACGGCAACGGCAACGGCAGTAGCGACGGCCCCACGGAGATCTCGGCCGGCACGACGATCGATCTCAATGGGCTGACGGCCGGCTGGGAAGGCATCTCTCCCTCCTCGATCGAAGGCGCGACGAACCCGACGCTCGTCCTCACGGAAGGAGAAACGTACGAGATTGGCTGGTCAACCGGTGACGGCGCCCAGCACAACATCGAAATCCGTGACGACAGCGGCGCGTCGTCAACGACCTCGCGACGGAGGGCACCGCCTCCGAAGAACCCGAAGGTCAGCTCCTCGAGTTCACGGCCAGCAGCGACATGACCACGTACATCTGTAAGTTCCACACGACGACGATGGTCGGCGAGCTGCAGGTCGAAAGTGGCAGCGGTGGCGGCAACGAATCCAGCGAGTAACTCCACAACCAGTTGGGTTACGACACCGAATTCGAACTCTAACGGACATCGAATTCGTCGCTGTTCGTTCCGTTTCTCTCGTATTTTTCCGCCAACACTGGATGACCGCCGATAGCGAATGCGGTCGCGGCTCTTCTCCCCCATTTAATACAGGAATAAACACGTTCAAATTTTCGCCACCAACTACAGAATACGACTGGTTCCGATCAGCGGACCCGTCAAACGTGTTGCGAACGGATTTCACTGCCTCGAGTGCGGTTCCCCTCTGAGAGAGCGCAATCCGCGATGATACGGCCAGCAGTGAGCTGGTGACGTCCCGCTGTGAACCCCACTGCAGATGGAAGACAAGGGCGCGCGGCCGAATATATTTACATATCAACCTATCAGGAAGACTTATACTATCAGCGAGGAAGTGATCGAACATGTCTGATGAGAAGAATTCCCGCACCCGTCGAACAGTACTTCAACTCGCTGGCGTCGCGATTGCAGGAGGGTCACTCGCGGGCTGTCTGGACGATAGTACCAGTAACAACGCGGCTGCGTCACCGACCGATGACTCAGACGGCAACAGCACCGATGCCAGTAACGGTGCGGACGCAGCCGATGGTGACGCTGCTGAGGACAGCAGTGATGGCGAGAGTGCTGAGGCGGCGCAGGGTATCGCAATCGATCCCGGCACGACGTTCGAGTTCGACGGACAGACGACTGGCTGGGAAGGCATCGCACCTTCCTCGATCGAAGGGACGACGAACCCGACGCTCGTCCTCCAAGAAGGAGAAACGTACGAGCTGGGCTGGACGGTCGGTGACGGTGCCTACCACAACATCGAAATCCGTAACGCAGACGGCGAGGTCGTCAACGACCTCGCGACGAGAGAGCCGTTGAGCCCGACCACCAGCGGCTCGAGTTCGAGGTCAGCAGCGAGATGACCACGTACACCTGTCAGTTCCACACGACGACGATGGTCGGCGAAATCGTGGTCGTGGACAGTGACGGGACGGTGGTAGAGTCGGATACAGCCACTGACGACGACACGGAGGAGACCACGGATACTGCCGGGGAGCAAATCGAACTCGAGCCCGGAGCGGACATCCGGTTCAGCGGCCAGACGGCTCACTGGGAGGGACTCGCGCCGTCCGCACTCGAGGCGTCGAAAATCCAACACTCGTGCTGCAGGAAGGCGAGCGATACTCGATCGGCTGGACTGAGGGCGACGGTGCTGCGCACAACCTACAGATCCGCAACGACAGCGACGAGGTCGTCGACGACCTCACGACGGGCGATCCCGTCACGGATCCTGGCGAGCAACAGCTCCTCGAATTTACCGCCAGGAGTGAGATGACTACGTACGCCTGTCACCCACACGAGATCACGATGATCGGTTCCATTCAGGTCGAATAACGGCCGGCGATTCGAAACCGAACGCTCGAGCGCAGATTACAACCCGGCGACGTCCTCGATCGCGTCGGTGAGTTCCTTGATGCTCTCGAGGTCGTGTTCGCCCATGTGGCCGATGCGGAACGTCTTCTCGCCGAGCTGTGAGCCGTAGCCGTTCGAGAAGACGAAGTCGTACTCTTCGCTGACGGTCTCGATGGTTTCCGCGACATCGATGCCCTGCGTGTTTCTCGATACAGCTCACCGTCTGGGACTCGTAGCCCTCTTCGGGGAACATATCGAAGTGTTCGCGGGCCCACTCGCGGTGTATTCGGCCATCTCGCGGTGACGCTCGTCGCGGGCCTCGTGGCCCTCCTCGAGCATGTGTTTCATCTGCTTGCGGTAGGCCAGCATGATCGGGATCGCGGGCGTGGAGTGGGTCTGGCCTTTGCGCTCGTAGTAGTCGATCGTGCGCTGGAAGCCGCCGTACCACGACGCCGAATCTTTCTCGAGTTCGCGCTCGTAGGCGTCGTCGCTGACGACACAAATCGCCAGGCCCGGCGGCATGGCGAAGGCCTTCTGTGAGGAAGCGAAGATCACGTCGATGTTGTGCTCGTCGATGTCGACGTAGTCGCCACCCAGCGAGGAGACGGCGTCGACGACGAAGTAGGTATCAGGGTATTCGGCGACCACGTCGCCGATCTCCTCGATTGGGTTGCGTACGCCCGTCGAACTCTCGTTCATGACGGTCGCGACCACGTCGTAGTCGGTATCGCTTTCCTCGAGTTCCGCGCGGATGTCCTCGGCTTGATGGCCTGGCCCCATTCGTACTCGAGGCGGTCGACGTTTTTGCCCAGTCGCTCGGCGACGTTGGCGGCGCTCACTGAAGCTGCCACAGGTCGGGACGAGGATGTTCTCGTCGACGAGGTTGAGCGTCGACGCCTCCCAGAACTCCGTGCCCGAACCCGTGAGGATGACGACCTCGTTGTCGGTGCCGAGGAACTCCTTCGTGTCCTCGACGATGGTCGTATAGAGGTCGGTCATCCGGTCCATGCGGTGGCCGAACATCGGCTCGCACATCGACTCGATGACGTCGTCGCGTACTTCAGTCGGCCCCGGGATATACAGCGTTTTGTCGGGATAGTCGTCTTTGTATTCCTGTTTCTTGGTCACGGAAACCACCTAAGTACGCTCCACTGGGTCACGAGGTGGTATGGTACTTTTGATACCGCACCGGAACCGGGTTGCGTGGTCGAACTCTCGCAACTGCGTTCGTCCCGGACGAAGCACTGCAAAACGAGCGTCGATTACTGAATGTGACCTTCGCGACGGAGCTGGTCGGCTTCGCTCTTTTCGTAGCGCCAGGTGATGTCGGCCTTTTCGTCCTGCCAGTCCCAGGGTTCGACGAGGACGACGTCGTCCTCGCGGATCCAGATGCGTTTTTGCATCTTGCCGGGAATGCGTGCGGTGCGCTCTTTCCCGTCAGCACAGCGTACTTTCACGCGATTCGCCCCGAGCATGTTCGTGACGGTCGCGAAGACCTCGTCGCCCTCGGGCATCCGGAGGTTCTTCCGACCGCCATCTCCGTCGTCGCTCATGGCCGCGGCTTCGCGTTCAAGCGGTTTAACCCTTTATTGTCTTGATCCGCCCGTCACCCGATGCGACCGTCCCAGCTCGGTGTGCCGTCTCGAGCAGGACGTGGAACCACGCTGCTTATTTCGCTTGGCTCTCGACGCGTGGATATGTTACGAAACCTCGGTGCGGTCGGCGTCGTCGGAATCGTGCTCTTGCTCGCCGGCATCGCACTCGTCGCGTACGAGAGTCTCTTGATCGCCGCGGGGATGGCCCTCATCCTCGCTGGCCTCGGACTGGTCGTCAAATCCCTGATCTCGGGGATGCTCCAGAGCTTCGGGATGTTCTGATCGCTCGAACGAGCGCGACTCGAACACCGGGTCAAGCGTTTTGCCCCTACGTCGCGTATCGACCGTATGGAATACACGCTCCAGTACTACGACCTCGTCTTGAGCGGTATCGGAGCGAGCCTCGGGCTCGGTGCGCTCATCGGTTACGCGACCGCCGTCTCGTTTTTGGCTGCGATCGTCGGCTTCGGCGTCGTCGCGATCGCGCTCATCACCCACGCGCTGTTCATCAACGGGCCGGTCGACGACACCGAGGACCTGACCGAGGAGGTCGCCCTCGAGGAGGTGCCACAGGTGTTGTCGCCGATAGAAGCCGGTCCCGAGACGTAACGGACGGCGACTCGAACCCGGTCAGACCTCGTTGTTCCCGGCGGTGCTCGCTGATGAGCTGGTCGACCATCGCGGCTTTCCGATCCCGTTTCCGGGCTTCGGCGCGCTCGTGCCAGTCGTCGATGACTGCTTCGACGTCGTCCTCGCGGGCGACGGCGAGTTCGTCGACTTCCTGCATGGCGACGTCGTCGGCGGGACCGACCGGGATCTCGGCGTCGAAGAGGATCTCGTCGGCGATCTCCGAGAGGCCGCCGTCTTTGAGGATCACGCGGGGCTCGAACTCGGCCACGAGCTCGGCCGTCGACCGACCCGCGCCGCTCGCGTCCCGGATGTAGACCACGTCCCCCTGGCGATGCCGTACTGGTCGTCGGCCTCGCGGATCGCGCCCTTCGTGAACTTCTCGACGACCTTGACCGGGACCAGCCCCTCTTTCTTCGCGGAGACGTCGCTGAAGTTTCGAGTGATCGAGCTTCCAGAGGGCCTTCATCCGCTCGACTTTCTTCTCGAGTTGCTCGACCGTCTCGCGGGCCTCGTCGCGCTCGCGCTCGAGCCGGTTCGCTTTCCGCTCTAAGCGGCTCACCTCGCGGTCTTTGCGGACTTCCTTGCGCTCCTGGCGGCGGGCTCCGCTGAGGCTATTTTCGAGTTCGTTGATCCGTTCGTCGCGGTCCTCGACGCGCCCTTCGAGGGTATCGACGTGTGATTTGAGGCGTTCGACCTGGCGCTCGAGGGATTTGATCCGCTTTTCTTCGGCGGTGAGTTCGCGGGGTTCGTGTTCGGTCGCGTCGTCGTCGCTGTCGCCCTCGTCGTCGCGCAGGTCCCGCAGGACGGCCTCGACGCTCTCCTCGCCGGCGACGACGCGGGGGTGACTTCGCCGCGATCCATGCCCGGCGGGAGCTTGGCGGCGATCCGCTCGAACTGGTCTTCGTGGGCGTCGAGGGCATAGAGTGCGGCGGCCATCGCGTCGCGCTGGGTGTCGTTCTCGTACGGATGCTCGCGCGTGCGATGTTGTTTCTCGTCGATCGGCAGATCCCGCGTGGGCGTCCAGCCCGCGGCGTCGAAGCTCCGGCGGAACTTCTCGACGGTTTCGGGGATCGGCGTCACGTCGGCCGCGACGATAATCGGCCGGCCGCGCTCGACGATCCACTCGATCACTTCGGCGGTGTCGCTGGTCCGAGAACTCCAGACGTCCAGTACCTCCCCCTCGAGACCGACGATGGCGACGGCGGTCGTCGTCCCGGGATCGATCCCGACGATGACGTGATCGCGGCGTTTGACCAGCGGCCGGAATTCGATGCCGTCGCGGCGCTCGCGTTCGATCTCGACGCGAACGTCACCAGACCGGTTGCGCGAGACGGGGATATCGCTCGGTCGCGCTTCGACGGTGAAGACGGCGTTGGCGAAGCCGCCGTAGGCCTCGCGGACGTCGCGCTCGTATGCGAGGTTCGCCTCCTCGAGGGCGGACTCGACCTCGCGGGCCCGTTTCCGCACGGAGCCGTGGATGCGGCGGGTGTAGCGATCCTCGCTCCAGCCGCCGCTGCCGGTCGAGCGCCCCCGGGAGACCTTGACCTCCGTCGTGTCGGTAAAGGCCGACACTTCGTGGCCGACGTTGTGGGCGGCCAGCCGGGCCGCGGCCTCGGCTTCTTTCATCGGCTCTTTGCCGTATGGGATGCCGTGGCGTTTCGCGACGCGAGACAGCGGTTCGGGCTGTTCGGCACCCGTCACCTGGACGAGCCGCGTCTCGGCGGGCAGCGAGCCAAGAAAGTGGATCAGCTGGTCTTTGTCGGCGGCGAGTTCGTACATGTTGTCGGTCGCGACGATCGCCGGCTCCTCGTCGTCGATCAACCGCCTGAGTTTCCGGTGGGAGACGACGTCCCGGGTGACGTCGTCGCCGTCGTAAACCGCCAGTGCGTACGATGGCGCGTCACCGCGCACGTCACCGCTCTGAATGTCGACACCGAAGACGACCGCATCGAGCGCACTCGTTCGCGTACTCACAGGAGCCTCTAGGAACGAGTCAGCTATAAATCCGGCGCGGCCTCGCGTGGCTCCGTGGCGGCGGTCGTCGTGAGAGACAGGTCCGATCGTCGCTCAGGCGAACTCGACATCAGCGAACTCGAACCGGGCACCGCCATCGCGACCCTCGGTCGCTCGCGTCTGCCAGCCGTGGGCGCTGGCGATCTGGCTGACGATCGCCAGCCCGAACCCGGTACCGTCCGCTGAGTCCGTGTAGCCGGTCTCGAAAAACCCGATCTCGCTTCGACGCGGGGATCCCGCGACCGTCGTCTTCGACGTAGAACCCGACTTCGTCGTCGAGTCGGCCGACCCGTACCGTAATCTCCGGCGTGCCGTGCTCGGTATCGTCCTGACGACCGTGCGCGCGGCGTTAGAAAAGAGGTTCTCGAAGACGTGCTCGAGACGGTCGCGGTCGCCGTCGACGCGGAACCGATCCTCGAGCCGAAGGTAAGCGTCGGGTGTGTCGATCCGCTTCCAGCAACGTTCTGCGAGGCTGTCGACGGCCATGGCTCGGTCTCACCGACGACGTTGCCCTGTCTGGCCAGTGTCAGCGTCGACTCGACGATCGTTTTCATCCGCTCGAGGCGTCGTCGATCGCCTCGAGGTTCTCCTGCCCGTTCCCCTCTTGGGCGAGCTCGAGATGACCTGGGCGACGTTCAGCGATTCCGGAGATCGTGGAGACGACGCCGCTGAACTCGTCGAGGCGTTCGATCTGTCGTTCGAGTTCGTGTTCGTGATGGAGGCGATCGAGAATGGTCTCGGCGTTGGCTGCGAGACTCGAGGCGATGTCGATCGGGCCGATCGAAGGCACCGACTGCGCGCTCGAGGACGCTGAGCACGCCGTACTCGCCGATGGGGATGTACATCGCCCCGCGGGCGTCGCCACGATCGTAGCCGTCGTCGAGGTCGCGGACATCGTCGTGATACTCCGGTTCGCCTCGCTTGTAGACGCGTGTCACCGGCGTTTCCTCGTCGATCGGGTAGTCCGGTCGCTCGCCCAGGTCGATCCCGTCGCTCTCAGCGAGGGCAACCGGCCGGAGGAGGCGTCCGCCCTCGACGATCCGGAATACGCTACTCTCGTAGCCGAAGAGGTTCGTCGCAGCGGTCGCGACGAGTTCGGCGACCGCTTCCGTCGTTTCGGCCTCCATCAACTCCCGTGTCGCCGTGCGGAGCCTCGTGACCTGTCGGTGGTGTTCCCGTCGTTCGGTCGCGTCGCGGACGACTGCTACGACGGGTGTTACCTCAGTGTCGATCGGGCTCAGACTGACATCGACGGGAATCGTCGATCCGTCGGCGTGGCGGCCCCTGAGCTCGAGGCCGACGCCCATCGGTCGCCGCGACGGATTTGCCAGAAACGCGTCTCGTTGGTCGACGTGTGTCTCGCGGATGTCCTTCGGCACGAGTCGCTCGCGCGGTCGCCGACGATGTCCGCGGCTCGTAGCCGAAGAGGTCTCGAATTCGATCGTTCGCGTACGTGATCTCCCCACCCTCGTTGACGGTGATGACCGCGTCCGGCGCTGCGTTCAGCAACGCAGTCGCGGTGTACTGCGGTGACTCCGTCATTTTCCAACTCACTCATCGACTAGTTGATAAAAGTCTGACGGAAGTAGCGTACGTGATATCGTCTCTCACAGCGGTGGAAGCGCTGATCTGTGCGCCATGCTGGAACGGATCCGCTTCGCCTTCGGGCGATCGTATCAGTATCAGTATCAGAGCTATCGCCGCCACTGATAGTTAGTGCCGAGGTCGGATGACCGCCGGCGAGCAGTGTGTCGATCGGTTTTCCGGTCGGCCCTCGTCAGTGGGACGGTCGCTGTCGCCCGCCGGTTCGGGACCGGTTACGCGTCGCCGTCGGGATAGGAGAGCTCGAGTTTCTGCCCGTCGTCGGGGACGCACACGTTCTCGGCGTCGCCCGCGAAGACCTCGCGGGCCTGGCGTTCGTGTCGTCGGTGTACCCGGGTACCGCGGAGGACAGATGCATCAGTGCGAGCCGGTCCACGCCGGCCCGGTTGGCGATCTCGGCAGCCTGACGGGCCGTCGAGTGGCGGTGTCGGTCGCCCGATCGGCCATGTCGTCGGCGAAGGTCGCGTCGTGGATCAACAGATCGGGCTCGTCGGCGATGGCGATCGTCGCCTCCGCGGGCGGGTGTCGCCGGTGTAGACGATCGACCGGCCGGGGCGGGGCTCGCCGACGACTTGCTCGGGGTCGACAGCGGTGCCGTCCTCGAGTTCGACGGACTGGCCCTCGTGAAGTTTCGAGAACTTCGGGCCGACAGGGACACCCAGTTCCTCGGCGCGTTCGCGGTCGAACCGGCCCTTACGGTCGTCTCGACGAGCGCGTAGCCAACCGAGTTGGTGTCGTGGTCGGTGCCGAACGCGCGCACCTCGTACTCGTCGGCACGGTAGGCGACGTCGCCGCCGCCGACTTCGTTGATCCGCACGGGAAACGCCGGGCGGTTCCCGAGGGCGTTGATCAGCGACTTGAGCTGGCGACGCGTGCCCTGTGGCGTGTGAATCGCCAGCGGCTCCGTCCGATCGTTGAACGCCATCGTCTCGAGCAGTCCCGGAATCCCGAGACTGATCGCCGTGAAGGTGCGTGACGAACAGTGCGAGACCGAAAAGCCGGTCCCAAAGCGCATCATCTGGCGCTGGGTTCCCTCGCCGGCATCGAACAACAGTCCTCGCCCTCACGGGCGATGAAGACGCTGCTTGGATTCCGTTCGGTCGTCGGAATCGCCCCGGCCTCCCCAGAAACGTCACGCACAGTGGCATCGATCCATGCTCGGCGGGCCGTAGCTAACCGGCTTCGGATCGTGAGTGTCGCTGGGCTGTATCTCCATCCCAGCGGCTCGAGTCGGGCGGATTCCAGCCCTATTTCCGTGGTAGGGTCGCCCAAACGACCTGTCGGCTGTGCTTACTGGCCGGCGGATCGGGCGGGTCGTCTCTGAACGCGCGTTTCTGACGGCAGGTACCGTCGCTGAGATGTCGTGATGGCCGAGGATCGTGCCCCTGTCTTCGACTGGCTCACCGACCTGCGACGGTCGGCGCGTTTTACGGTCGTCGAACCCGAACACCGGGACGACGACACCTCCAATGAGCTCGAGAGTGACGTTCAGCACGCTCAAGCGGATCGGCGCGATCGTGATCGCGATCGCGATCGTCATCGCAGCCGGGATCCTCGTCGGGCAGGCACCTGCCATCTTCGGCGTCGAGGAACCACCAGAGGCGTCGATCACGTTCGACGACCAGCGGGGCGACGGCACCAGCGTCACGATCCAGGAGGTGACCCTCTCGGACGGCGGCTACGTCGTCATCACCGACGGCGGTGACGTGCCACTTGCCGTCTCAGATCGGCTCGAGGCTGGCACCCACGAGAACGTGACCATCGAGCGTGAGGACGACGCGTCCCGCGAGCTCGTCGGACAGCTCACCGCGACAGTCCATCAGGATACGGCCTCCCAGGAGGGCTACGCCTACGAGACAACCGATGGCGAAGAGGACCAGCCCTATCTCGAGGACGGGTTCCCGGTCAGCGCCACCGCGACGGTGTTGAGCGGCGACAGCGCGGGTAGCAATTCGTTCGTCGTCGAATCGATCGACGCGCCGTCGTCGGCGACCACCAACGAGACGATCTCGGTGAGCGCCCGGATCCGCAATCCGACCGAGTTCCAAGCCCAACAGCCCGTCGCGGTTCGAATCGGCGGGGCCGTCTTCGCTCGTCAGATGTTCGAACTCGAGCCCGGCGAAGTCCGGAACGTGACCTTCGAGACGGAGACGAACGGCGCGCCACCTGGCAACCAGTCGATCGGCGTCTTCACCGACGACGACGGCGAACTCAGTCGGATCGACCTCGAGTTCCACACCGAGCCGAACGTCGCGGTCGACGCCGCGGGCAACGACAGCGTGACGGTCTCCGCGGCGATTCCCGAGGAGGGGGTCGTTGCACTCGAGCGCGACGGGTCGGTCGTCGGGACGAGCGAGCGACTCGAGCCCGGCGAGCACGAGAACGTCACCGTCGACGTAGACGATGACGTCTCGTTCGACGCGGACGACGAACTGACGGTGACCCTCTACGCGGGCGACCCCGGTGACGTCGAGTCGGCGTCGCCGCTCGAGTTTGAGGGCGAGCCGGTACGGACGTCGTTCACGTTCGGGGTCGTGGCCGACGAGTCCGGTGACGGCGACGAGTAACCGACCGATTCTTACCCGCCCGATCCTAGCCGCTGGCGATGGACGCGCCGCTGTGGACCGAAACCCACGCCCCGGAGCTGGCCGAGTTGCCACAGGACGACGCTCGTGAGTACCTCGAACGGGCCGTCGCAGAGCCGATCAACCTCCTCCTGCAGGGGCCACCCGGGAGCGGGAAGACGGCCGCAGCGCGCGCACTGGCCCGCGAGGCCCACGCCGATCCGGACAACGATTTCGTCGAGATCAACGTCGCCGACTTCTTCGGGCGGACCAAAACCGAGATCAAGAACGACCCCCGGTTCGAGCACTTCCTCGTCGGCCGCTCGTCGATGTCCAAACGGACATGATCAACCACGTCCTCAAGAATCCGCGAGCTACGCCCCGTCTCGGGCGGCTACACTACGATCTTGCTCGACAACGCCGAGAACGTCCGCGAGGACTTCCAGCAGGCGTTGCGCCGGATCATGGAACAACACCACCGGACGACCCAGTTCATCGTCGCGACCCGCCAGCCCACCAAGCTCATCCCCCCGATCCGCTCGCGGTGTTTCCCCGTCTCCTTCCCGTCGCCGACCAGTGGGGAGATCGTGACCGTCCTCGAGCGCATCGTCGAGCGCGAGGGCGTCGACTACGACGCCGACGGCCTCGAGTTCGTCGCGGGCTACGCCGATGGCAACCTCCGGCAGGCGATCCTGGCGGCCCAGACGACCGTCGAGGACGAAGGCGAGCTCACGATGAGCGCGGCCTACGAGACGCTCGGCGATGTCGGCCTCGAAGACGAGATCGAGTCGATGCTCGACGACGCCGAGGCCGGCGCGTTCACCGACGCCCGGTCGACGCTCGACGACCTGCTCGTCGACGAGGGCCTCGACGGGACCGAGGTCGTCGAGTCGATCCTCGAGGTGGCCCGTACGCGCTATCAGGGGCACAACTGGCGCGGGTCCACTGGCTCGCTGCCGACGTCGAGTTCGAGATGCACGAGGGGACCAGCGACCGCGTCCACGTCTCACACTTGCTGGCCGAACTGGGTCGCAACGCTGAATAGCCGACTCTCGCTTCGTGATACTGCCGGACGACACGATTCACACGGCGATCGCGTGTTCACTGACTGTTGTCCGACAGTATGATCGAAGCACCTTTCTCCGCGCTGTGGGTGAACACGCTGTATGCCAACGGTTCGTGAGACGCACATCGAGAATCGCTTTCGCGTGCAGCCAAACCATGCGAACAGCAACGGCACGCTCCACGGCGGCAACCTGATGAAGTGGCTCGACGAGCTCGCCGGCATGGCGGCGATGCGATTCGCCGGCGAGACTTGCGTCACCGCACAGGTCAACAGCCTCGCGTTCGAACGCCCGATCCAGATCGGCGACACGGCACTGGTCGAGGCCTACGTCTACGACGCGGGGAAAACGAGCGTCCACGTCGCATTACGGGCCAAACGCGAGAATCCACGAACCGGCGAGACCGAAAAGACGACCGAATCCTCGTTTACCTTCGTCGCGATCGACGAGGACGGCTCACCGGTTCAGGTTCCCGATCTCACCGTCGACACGGAGGAAGGTGAACGGCTTCGTCAGCGCGCGATCGAGGCCGACTACTGACCCTGCCCGGCGGGGTCGCCGTCGCTGTGACGATCTTCGAGCACCATCACGTATCGCGTCAGCGACCGATGCACGCGGCGTTCGAAGACTGACTCGATCTCCCAGCCGGCCGCCCGGGCCTCGCTCGCCCACGAGCGATCGGCGACGACGACCGTTCGCGAGGCTACCCGCCGAGCTTCGCTGAGCGCGCCCGCGACGAGGTCCTCGAGCCGGTGGGTATCGATCTTCGACTGGCGGCCGTAGGGGGCGTCGAAGACGACGCCGTCGACCGCGTCGTCGACCAAGGGGAGTCTGGTCG
Organism: Haloterrigena sp. H1; assembly: GCF_005938085.1. GTDB lineage: Archaea > Halobacteriota > Halobacteria > Halobacteriales > Natrialbaceae > Natrinema. The sequence continues at coordinate 252,236 of NZ_SMZK01000003.1, read as the reverse complement.
CATCGCCACGGCCGACGTGCCACGTTCCGCGGTCGCAGCCGGTCGGTGAGGGGTCGTCGCGCGCGAGGAAGTGCCGTAAGTTCGTCTGCGCGCCCTCGGCCATCTTCGCCTGCGCGTCGGTCCCGATCACGTCCGCACCGACGAGGCCGGCCTCGACGAGGACGCCGCCGGTGCCACACATCGGGTCCAGAATCGTCCGTCCTGGTTGCGCACCAGCGATGTTCGCGACGGCGCGAGCCAACAGCGGATCCATGCTGCCGGGCTGGAAGAAGGGTTTGTCCGTCGGGGCGCGCGTCCCGAAATCGCGGACGCTCTCGGCTGCGAGCCAGCCGATCGCACTGGCCGAGACCTGCTCGCCTGTGGTCCCTTCATCGCCCTCGAGCGGTTCGAGTATGCTGGCGTCTCCGCTCTCGAATGTCCCCTCAGCAAAGACGACTCGCAGACAGTGGTCGGGGTCGTCGAGATCCACCGTGAAGCCGCGATCGACCAGGATCTGTCCCAGTTCACGCTCCGCGCGCTCGGTGCTTATGCCGCTCGAGCCGTGGACGTCGGTCGCCCGCACCGCGACCGTCCCCTCTCGTTCGATCGGTGCGGTCTCGAGGACCGCGCGAGCGCTCGCGATGTCGGCGTCGCCGCGGCCGAGCAGCTCGCTGGCGCGGTGGGTATAGGCGAGCCCACGGACGCGCTCGGGAACGATCGTCTTCGCGACGGCGAGTCCTGGTGCGATTCGAGCAACGCCGGTCGCGGCGTGTGCCGCTTCACGGGCCGCGAACGCGTCGTCCTCGCCACCTAACTCGAGCAGATACACGGTCGATGGTCACTTCGGGTCGGCTATGAGCCTACCGCTTTTCGTAAACGACACCCCACTACGGCTTCGGTTTGCGTCCCGCCGTGTTGCCGTTCGTCGGCGGCTCATGGCACTCGTTTGCCATTTACTACTGGACAGCAGTCAATACGCGCCGGTCGCGAATTTGCGGCCGACTGCACGTCGGTCTGTCCGGCAGTAACTGTCTGCTTTCCGGAGAGTGTCGCTGCGTTTGATCTCCTGCACCCAAAAATCAGGGCGTTCTGGACCGGTACCGGTGTATGAACCGGATATATCAGGTGTCGGCACCAACCTTTATAAACCTTAAATACGTCTTTTTAAGCGACTAATGACGGATCCGAAGGACACTATCAACATCGAAAACGTGGTGGCGTCGACCGGTATCGGACAGGAACTCGATCTTCAGAGCGTCGCGATGGACCTCGAGGGTGCCGATTACGACCCCGAGCAGTTCCCCGGTCTCGTCTACCGAACGCAGAATCCCAAATCCGCCGCGTTGATCTTCCGGTCGGGGAAGATCGTCTGTACCGGCGCGAAAAGCACCGACGACGTCCACGAGAGCCTGCGGATCGTCTTCGACAAGCTTCGTGAACTCCAGATTCAGGTCAACGAAGACCCAGAGATCGTCGTCCAGAACATCGTCACCTCGGCCGACCTGGGCCGCAACCTCAACCTGAACGCGATCGCCATCGGGCTCGGCTTAGAGAACATCGAGTACGAACCCGAGCAGTTCCCCGGCCTCGTCTACCGACTCGACGAACCCGAAGTCGTCGCGCTGCTCTTTGGCTCGGGCAAACTCGTGATCACTGGGGGCAAAAAGCCAAAAGATGCCGAGCACGCCGTCGACAAGATCGTCTCCCGCCTCGAGGATCTGGGGCTGCTCGAGTAACGCCGTCCGCGTTCGGTTTCACTCGAGGCGACGCCACCAGCGTCAGTCCGTTCATACTGCCGGCCAACACGGTTCACACGCCGCTCGCACGCGAGCTACGACGGTCTCCACGGACTGTTGTCCGACAGTTGCAGCGACGTATCGCCGGTGACCGACTGCCGTCGGTCACGCACCCGCGACCGTCCGCTTTTACTACTTTTCAAGAGTGATGACGTACCGCCGTTCGGAACTGTCTCGAGGATCGTTCGCAGTCACTTCCGTATCGATCACCCGAATAATCGTTACTTTATCCGGATTATCGACCGTTCATTCCGGCCGCAGAGCGGCTTACTGGCCTGAATCGGGCCATAGTAAGTGAAACGACCGACTCCGTTTATCCGGTGTCTCGTCGCTGACTCTCACGTGCCCATGACGATCAACTCTGATCGATCGCTCGCCGTTTCGGATCGATTTCACCTCGGTAACGACGGCGTGATCGATCGCCGTTCGCTCCCACGCGAGACGATCGACCGTATCGTCGACAACGACCGACGGCGTGGGGTGCTTCGCTGCGTGCTCGCAGCCGACGAGCTGATTTCGGTCCAGCGGCTCGTCGCCCAACTTGCCGACGCCGAATACGATCCCACGGTCGGGACGCCGATCCACCAGCTCCGCCAGCGGATCCACGTCTCGCTGTGTCGGACGCATCTGCCGCTGCTCGAGGAACACGATATCGTTCGCTACGACCGGGCGCGAAGCCTCGTCGGGCCAGCGGTAAACGTCTCGGCGTTCGAATCCCTGCTCGAGTCCGAGTCGCTCGAGCAGTCGGTACAATAATCCGCGCCGCGCTCGCCCGTGATTACTCGACGAGACGCTCGATCTCGGTCACCAAAATGTCGCTCGCACCGGCCGCTTTGACGTCCGTGATCGTCTCGAAGACGTCCGTCTCGTTGACGACGGCGTGTACCGCGACCTTCCCGTCGCCGTCCGTTTCATCGGCGATGTCCATGACCGTCGGGCCGCCAAGACCTGGGATGACGTCGCGGACGTCGTCGAGTTCGGCTCGTGGCACGTTCATCATCAGGTAGCGCTTGCCCTCGGCGTGTTTGACCGAGGACAGCGCGGTCCTGACCTCCCCGACTTTCGGTTCATCGAGGACGTCGTCGCGGCCGAACAGCCGCACCGAACTCGAGAGGACTTCGTCGACGATGGCCAGCCGGTTCATTTTCAGCGTGGTACCGGTGCTCGTGATGTCGACGATGGCGTCGGCCATCTCGACGTGGGGGGTAAGTTCCGTCGCGCCCGAGACCTCGACAATGTCGGGTTCGACGCCGGTGTCAGCGAAGAAATCGGCGGTGATGTTCGGGAACTCGGTGGCAACGATCTTGCCAGCCAGATCGTCGACGGACGTGATGTCTCCGTCTTCGGGCGCTGCGAGGACGAGCCGACAGCGCCCGAACTCGAGGTCGAGCAACTCTGCGACGTTGTCCACGCGGGCCTCACAGACCTGGTCGAAGCCGGTGATCCCCAGATCGGCCGCGCCGTCGGCGACGTACTCCGGGATATCGGCTGCGCGGGCGAACAACACAGTGACATCGGGATCGACCGTATCGGCGTAGAGTTTCCGGTCGGCTCCGTTCTCGAGATGGAGCCCCGCCCGCTCTAAGAGATCGATCGTCGGCTCGTGCAGGCGGCCCTTGTTGGGAACGGCGATTCGCATGTGACACCGTTTGGATTGCAGTGGGGAATTGTCTTTTCATCCGGGCAAACGGTCGGCGTCGCCGACGGCGTGGACCTCGCTCGAGCCGTGGGTCGGCGGCGTCGATCCGCTGTGCCTTTCATCGACGACCACCTAGACCACCGTATGTTCGGGTCGCGAACCGCGACCGCCGTGGTCGGACTGCTGGGGAGTCTCCTCGTGAGTGCCGTCCTCTGGTGGCGGTTCGATACGGTCGCGGTCTTTCTGTTCGTTCCCTTCGTTCCGTTTCTGTTCGGTAGGTCGGGACGAAAGTCGTCGGAACCACCGGTTCGAACGTGTCCCGTCTGTGGGTTTCAGACACGTGATCCGGCGTACGAGTACTGTCCGCGCGACGGGACGGCCCTGGAGACGTCACACGCTGGCGAGTCTCCCTCAGCGTGAGTCGCGCTCGAGCGCTTCTCGGCGCTGTTCGTACTCCTCGTCGCTCATCTCGCCGCGGGCATACGCGAGGCGAAGCTCCTCGAGCGCGCGGTCGCCGTCGCCGTCCGTTCCAGTGACCGCTCGATAGAGGAGATAGCCGCCACCGACGATGGCGGCGACGAACAGCAGTTGCATCAGGACGGCGACGAGGGGCATCCAGCCGGGTACTGTTCCGCCACCCCAGGTTCCGTGGCCCCACATGCCGCCCATCATCGGCCCGAAGCCCATCATTCCGAACCCCATGAAGACCATCGGCAGCACGACGAGAGCGCCGATGACGATGAGGACGATTGTGACCAGTCGTGTATCGCGTGTGTCTGTTGCCATGTTCATTCACCGGCGACGGAGCGTCCCGTCTCCAATTAGGTGTACGGCCTCCCAAGTCAATGCAGTTCTCCCTTCAAATCCAATGCCTGTGGGAGAGTAAACTTCGATCTCTAGATCCGATCAATTCAACTATCGCGATTGAATCGCACGTCGTCACAATCAGACGTTCGAGGGGGTACGCGACGTGCTCGCGGTCCTATGCAGCGTCGTGTCCGTCTGTAGCGGCGTCTCGAGTGTGCGATGGTCGCCTCGAAACCTCCGTACTGGCGCGTCGAGATATCGATCGTCCTCACGCTGCTATCCTAACCCTACAGGGTCGATCACTTTCGAATCGGTCGTTTGAGGGGCCAACGATGCCGATTTTCGAAGGGCAATCGCAATAGCCGATCCATCCGATAGACTATGTATGGTGGTGCCACCTCTCGAAGGGGTTCTCGAGTCGCTCCGGATCGGGCTCGGATTCCTCTGGACGGCGGCCTGGGCGATCATCATGGGACTCACGATTACGAGTCTCGTCCAGGTGTACGTCTCGAAGGAACGAATGGCGCGGGTGCTCGGGGACGACGACCTCTCGAGTCTCGCGATGGCGACGGCGTTCGGCGCGGCGAGTAGCGGCTGTAGTTTCGGTGCGGTCGCCATCGGCAAGGGGCTGTTCGCGAAGGGCGCACACGTGGTGAACTTCCTCGCGTTCATGTTCGCCTCGACGAACCTCATCGTCGAACTCGGCCTGATGATCTTGATCCTGCTGGGCTGGGAGTTCCTCGTCGCGGAACTGCTCGGTGGGCTCGTCCTCATCGCGGTCATGGCGCTTATCGTCCGGCTGACGCTCCCGGAGACGCTGTTCGACGACGTTCGCACGGAACTCACCCGCCAGGACCACGATCACGGCGCCATGGTGGACCCGACCTGTGGCATGGAGGGGTCCGACGAACACACGATCGTCACCGACGGCGGTGAGACGCTGCAGTTCTGTTCTGAGGGCTGTCTGGAGACCTACCGTCAGCAGACGGCGGGCAGCGGCGCGTGGTACGACGACCTCCGCTCGTGGGGTGGTTGGTACCAACTCGGGAACCAGTACCGCAAGGAGTGGTCGATGATCTGGACGGACATCGTCGCGGGCTTTCTCATCTCGGGGTTCGTCATCGTGTTCGTCCCGCAGTGGGTCTGGAACGCGCTGTTCCTCGAGGGCGATGGGCTCCTAATCACCGCCGAAAACGCGATCATGGGCGTCACGATCGCCGTCATCAGTTTCGTCGGGAGCATGGGAAACGTCCCGTTCGCCGTCGCGCTCTGGGGCGGCGGCATCAGCTTTGCCGGCGTCATCGCGTTCGTCTACGCCGATCTCATCACCATCCCAGTGTTGAACGTCTACCGGAAGTACTACGGCTGGTCGGTCATGCTCTACATCCTCGGCGTCTTCTTCGTGACGATGGCCTTCACCGGGTTCCTCATGGAGTTGCTCTTCGACGCGCTCGGCATCGTCCCGAACTTGGCTGGCGGCGAGACGGCGACCGAGCAGACGTACTTCGCGGTCAACTACACCTTCCACCTCAACCTCGTCGCGTTCGCGCTTTCCGGCTTCCTCCTGTACGTGTATCGCCATGGACTCGGTGCACCCGGCCAGTACCGCGATCCGGTCTGTGGGATGCGAACTGATGTCGACGGCCCGAGCGCCACACACGACGGTGAGACGTACTACTTCTGTTCGACTGCCTGCAAGCGGGCGTTCGAGGATGCACCTGCCCAATTCGCGGACACCTCTCCGCGCATTTCGGATGCCGACCGGTCACACGAGAATCACTGACTCCCGCTGCGCTCCGCTGAAAAACTATCGTAGCCACTGAACGTTACTGCACACCCGATCGCACGACGACTGTGCGATCGGTGTGTAAATCGTTTCAGTTGCTACTATAGCGCTCTTCTCATACTGTCGGACAGAAGTCAATACGAAGTCGGTCGCTCTGCTGCGGCCGTCACCGGTGGAGACGGCCGCGAATCCGCGACCGATCTTCACGTCGTTCTGTCCGGCAGTATCACCGTCCCACCGAGTGGACGCTGTCTGATCGTCCGGTCGGTGACCGACTCGAGGCGGTACTTACGCTGACGCGTCGTAGCCGGCCTCGTCGACCGCGCTGACGAGGTCCTGAGTCGCCGCGTCACCTTCGACGGTCGCCTGCGCTGCGTCAAGGTCGACCTCGACCGACTGGACACCCTGAACGTTCGCGAGCGTTTCTTCGACGCTCTGTTCGCAGTGTTCACACGACATCCCCTCGACGGTGATCGTCTGGCTCATACGGCCGTGTATGGACACCCGATCTTTGTACATTTCTACTTTCGATTCCAAACCGAGCGCGACCGAAACTTTCGACCCGAAAGTAGCTGCCGCTACACTCTTTGCTATCGAGCACCACCCGTCTGTATGCGCGACCTCGACGAAACAGACATGGAGATCCTGCGGTTGCTGGCCGAGAACGCTCGCCGACCGTACAGCGAGATCGCTGAGGCGGTCGGCCTCTCCGGGCCGGCCGTCTCCGACCGCGTCGAGCGCCTCGAGGCGGCGGGCGTCATCAACGGCTTCACTGTCGATGTCGACCAGTCACAGCTTCGGGCGGGCGTTCCGGTGTTCGTGCGCGCGACCGTTCCGCCGGGCACTGTCGCCGACTGCAAGGCAGCGCTCGTCGACGCCGACGCGGTCGAACACGTGTTCGTCACCGCCGACGGTGACTGCTGGTTCTACGCGCGCGCGCAACTCCAGCGGGTCCACGAGTGGCTCGAGGGACTGTTTCCCGTCGACGGCGTCGACTACGACGTGACGCTGATCGACGACGCCGAGTGGACACCGTCGCTCGACGGGACGGCGTTCGCGCTCACCTGCGCGGAGTGTGGCAACACCGTCGACAGCGAAGGCGAGTCGACCCGCATCGACGGCGAAGTGTACCATTTCTGTTGTCAATCCTGTCGAGGCCGGTTCGAAGAGCGGTACGACCGGCTCGAGGAGGCCGCGTGATACTACTGGACAGCAGTCACGACGACGCCGGTCGCATGTGTGCGGCCGTCACTGGGGACGGCCGCGAAGTCGCGACCGGCTGCACGTCGTTCTGTCTGGCAGTATGAGTTACGACTCGAAAGAAATCACGGCTCGAAACTTTGCGTTCTAACCAGTAAAGAGGGTAAGTCACCACTCCTTAGTAGTTACTAATGAGTACCCGGACCGCACACCTGGATATTCGGGGCATGAGTTGTGCGAACTGTTCGCAGTCGATCAACAGTGCCCTGGAGTCCACAGATGGCGTACACGAGGCGAGTATCAACTTCGCTACCGACGAGGGAACCGTCGAGTACGATCCCGAGCAGGTGTCACTCGCCACGATCTACGAGACGATCGATGACGCCGGCTACCACGCCGACCGTGCCAGCCGGTCGATCGGCATTACGGACATGACCTGTGCGAACTGCGCCGAGGCCAACGAGACGGCACTCGAGTCCGTCCCCGGCGTCATCGACGTGGAGGTCAACTACGCGACCGACGAGGCCCAGGTCGAGCACAACCCCGTCGACGCCTCGCTCGAGGAGCTGTACACAGCCATCGAGAACGCTGGCTACATGCCCGTTCGCGAGGAGGAGGGCGACGATGGCGAGGGGCAGTCGGACCAGGAGCGCCGCGACGCGGCCCGACAGGCCGAGATCCGCAAGCAGCTTCGGCTGACGCTCTTCGGCGCGGTGCTATCGGCCCCGTTCCTGTTCTTCCTTGCGAATCGGTTCCTGCTCGGCGGGGAGCTGCTGCCTGAGACGGTCTTCGGCGTGACCTTCGGCTGGGTCGAGTTCCTGCTCGCGACGCCGGTCTACGTCGTGCTCGGCCGCGAGTTCCTCGCGAACTCGTACACGGCGCTCGTCAAAAACCGGACCGCCAACATGGACGTCCTGATCGCACTGGGCTCGTCGACGGCCTACATCTACAGCCTCGTCGTCCTGCTTGACCTCCTCGCGGGGAACCTCTACTTCGACACCGCCGCGATGATCCTCGTGTTCATTACGCTGGGCAACTACCTCGAGGCCCGCTCGAAGGGCCAGGCCGGCGATGCGTTGCGAAAGCTGCTCGAGATGGAGGCCGAGACGGCCACGCTGGTCGACGACGACGACGGCACCGAGCGTGAGGTGCCACTCGAGGATGTCGACGTGGGCGACCGGATGAAGGTCCGGCCGGGCGAGAAGATCCCGACCGACGGCGTCGTCGTGGACGGCCAGTCCGCGGTCGACGAGTCGATGGTGACCGGCGAGTCCGTCCCCGTCGAGAAGGAGGACGGCGACGAGGTGATCGGGTCGACGATCAACGAGAACGGCGTGCTGGTCGTCGAGGCGACGAAAGTCGGTGAGGACACGGCGCTACAGGGGATCGTCCAGACGGTCAAAGAGGCACAGGCGCGCCAGCCAGAAATTCAGAATCTCGCCGATCGCATCTCGGCGTACTTCGTCCCCGCAGTCATCCTCAACGCGACGTTCTGGGGACTGATTTGGTTCCTCTTCCCCGAGGCGCTGGCCGGCTTCGTCAGCGCGTTGCCGCTGTGGGGGCTGGTCGGCGGCGGCCCGGCGGCGCTCTCGACGTTCGAGTTCGCGATTGTCGTCTTCGCCTCCGCCGTGTTGATCGCCTGCCCCTGCGCGCTCGGGCTGGCAACGCCCGCGGCGACGATGGTCGGCTCCACCCTCGGCGCACAAAACGGCGTCCTGTTCAAGGGCGGTGACGTCTTGGAGCGCGCGAAGGACGTCGACACCGTCGTCTTCGACAAGACCGGGACGCTGACGACCGGCGAGATGACGCTGACCGACGTGGTCGCCCTCGAGGGCGATCGGGCGGCGACCGACGGTGGCGAACCGGCGACCGACGGCGGCGCAGTGGCGACTCGAGCGCCGCTCGAGGGTGACGAAGTGCTCCGCCTCGCGGCCAGCGCCGAGCGCAACAGCGAACACCCGCTCGCACAGGCGATCGTCGAGGGTGCCGAGGAACGCGGTCTCGAGCCCGCCTCCCCCGACGAGTTCGAGAACGTCCCTGGACAGGGCGTCCGGGCGACCGTCGAGGGTCGCGAGGTGCTGGTCGGGAATCGGCGGCTGCTCGAGAGCGAGGGCGTCGACCCTGCGCCTGCAGCCGACGAGATGGAACGCTTAGAGCACGAGGGCAAGACCGCGATGTTGGTCGCAGTCGATGGCGCGGTCGCGGGCGTGGTCGCGGACGCCGACACGGTCAAGGACAGTTCGGCTGACGCGGTCGCGGCTCTGCAGGAGCGCGACCTCGACGTCATGCTGATCACCGGCGACAACGAGCGGACGGCCCGCGCCGTCGCCGAACGGGTCGGGATCGACCCCGACAACGTCCGGGCGGGTGTCCTCCCCGAGGACAAGGCCGACGCGGTCGAAGACATCCAGTCCGGGGGTCGCAAGGCCATGATGGTCGGCGACGGCGTCAACGACGCGCCCGCGCTCGCGGTCGCATACGTCGGTACCGCCATCGGGTCGGGGACGGACGTGGCCATCGAGGCAGCGGACGTAACGCTGATGCGCGACGACCCGCTCGACGTGGTGAAGGCGATCCGGATCTCGCAGGCCACGCTGGACAAGATCAAGCAGAACCTCGTCTGGGCGCTTGGCTATAACACCGCGATGATCCCGCTCGCCTCGCTGGGCCTGCTCCAGCCGGTGCTCGCGGCCGGTGCGATGGCGTTGTCGTCGGTGTCGGTCCTCTCGAACAGCCTGCTGTTCCGCCGGTACACGCCCGACCACGACTACCGGCTGTTCGGGTGGCTCCGGCGTTGACGGCTCGAGCCGACTGCTTCTGCGCTGTCGATCTGCCTGCAAAATAGCGTTCGATTCGGGTGGCGAGTGAGGTGCCACCGCTGTTAGTGTCGACGGCCCACTCCGTGCGTTCTGTGACGGCTGTCGGTCGCGTTAGCCCTGCTGTGGTGTGTCCGTGGGCTGCTGTCCGCCGCTTTTTGCCTGCGTTGCTTCGGTTTCGTCTCCCGTCGTGTCGTCTTGCTGCTCACCGTCCGTCGATTCGTCAGGCTTCTGCTCGTCGATGTCGTGGATCTCGACTTCGTCGCCCGTTCCGCTCTCGCTGATCACCGGCTTGAGGACGTACTTCCCGCTCTTACCGGCTTTGTGGGGCGCGATGTCGTAGACGAAGTCGACCGACTCGTTGTTCCCGATGGTAAACGTCGTGTGCAGTTGGAGCTTGTTGCTCGGCAGCTTCACCTGCGTCTCCGTGCCGTCGGTCAGGACGCCCTCGGTGTCGCTGACGTAGATGAAGACCGTCTCGTACTCACCGGCGGGCAGTTCGAACTCGTCGATCATGGATGCATTCGCGCCTTTCAGCTCGGTGAGGTCGACGGTCGTTTCGTTGACCTCGCGCTCGATCCACTGCTCGTCGGCCGCACTGTCCTCGCTGTCGTTCTCGGCCGTCTCGTTAGTTGGCGTTTCGGTCGTCGATTCGTTGCCGGCGCTGTCCGACTCGGCCTCCGTGACGTTGCCATCGGTGACGTTACCGTCGGTCTCGTTCGTCGCGTCGGCGGTCACGTTGTCGGTCTTCTTGAACCCGACTTTCGTAATCGTCACGTTGAGGTGTTCGAAGTCGTCGATCACGCTCGGCTCGTCGCTGACGTAGAACGCGGCCGTTCCCGTCCCGCCGCTCGAGTCCGTCATCGAGCTGTCGTCAGTCGGCGCGTCGGTTCCCGGGTTGCCGCCCATCCCACCGGCACAGCCGGCGATGGCGACGAGGCTTGCCACCAATACGAGTTGGATTGTGCGTCTGTTCATATCCGAGCACAGTCACCATCTCGAGAAAAAGGGGGACGACGATTCGATCCGTTTACGACCGTTCAACAGCTTATAAACTGGATAAACGGCCCCGATTACGGGGATGACCCCATCGCCTCGAGCCGGTCGGCAAACAGCGTCTCGAGCAGCGCAGGCGTGACGAACGCCTCGACGACGGCGGCGACGACGAGCAAGAGCCAGCCCGCGAGGACGAGCAGCCCGGTCCGGTAGAGATAGCGTTTCGTGATGATTGAACTGCGGGACCCTCGAATCCGTTGGCCGACGCGGTAGAGCAGCCGGAAGCCGACGCCGGCGGCAATAAAGAGCGCGGGGAGCTCGAAGATGCCATGAGGTAACAGGCCGACGAGGATGTAGCCGACGCCGACGCTGCCGGCGATAAAGGCACCGACGTTCCCGACGATGATCCCGTTGAACACCATCGCCCAAGCCGTCAGGAGCCCGAGCGTCAGGACGCCGAGGATCGACAGCAGGAACGCCCGGCTGTTGTTGACGAGCAGGAACTGTGCCAGTTCGAGCCGGCTCCGGTCGCTGATGTCGGGAAACAGCGGCTCGCCGACCACCTCCTGGATGATCTCGAGCAAGTTGTAGCCGGCGATCATGAGCGCGATGCCGACGACGATCCCGACCGCGAACAGGCCGGCGGCGAAGCCGACGTATCGGCTGTGTTCGTCCCACGCGTCGGCGAGCGCGGCACGGGGTGGATAGCCGCTGTTGGATCGGTCGCGCTCGCGCTGGGTCCGATTGTCCATAGTTTCATATTGTCGAACTGTTCCATAAACCCCGCGGCTCGGCTCGTCGCGGGTCATCGACAGGCTAAGGCCGCCCGGCGAGAACCCCAATCTAATGACGACACTTGCGATCACCGACGGACAGGTACTCCGGCCCGATCTGACGGTGACAACCGCAGACGTACTGGTCGATCAGGACACCGGCGAGATCCGCGAGATCGCCCCCGAACTGGCGGCCGACGCCGACGAGACGCTCGACGCTGCCGGTTCGCTCGTGACGCCGGGATTCGTCAACGGCCACTGTCACGTCGCGATGACGCTCCTGCGGGGGTACGCAGACGACAAACCGCTCGACGCGTGGCTTCAGGAGGACATCTGGCCTGCCGAAGGCGAGATGACCCCCGAGGACGTCCGCATCGGTGCCGAACTCGGCTTGCTCGAGCTGATCAAATCCGGAACAACTGCCGTTGCGGATATGTACTTTCACGTCCCCGAGGTCGCCGCGGCGGTCGAGAACGCCGGCGTTCGGGCGCGACTCGGTCACGGTATCGTCACCGTCGGAAAAGACGACGAGGCCGCCCGCGAGGACGCCCAGACGAGCCTCGAGATCGCCCGCGAGTACGACGGCGCGGCAGACGGTCGGATCTCGACGGCGTTCAAGCCTCACTCGCTGACGACCGTCGGCGGCGAGTATCTCGAGGAGTTCATCCCCAAGGCGCGCGAGGCAGGGATCCCGGTTCACTACCACGCCAACGAGACCGAAGCCGAAGTCACGCCGATCGTCGAGGAGCACGGACAGCGGCCGCTCGAGTACGCCGCCGAGCACGGGATGCTCGAGCCCGAGGACTTCGTCGCCCACGGCGTCCACGTCGACGACCGCGAGATCGACCTGCTCGCGGAGGCCGGGACCGCCGTGATCCACTGCCCGGCGTCGAACATGAAACTGGGAAGCGGGATGGCCCCCGTCCAGCGGATGCGAGAGGCCGGCGTCACCGTCGGGCTCGGCACCGACGGCGCGGCCTCGAACAACGACCTCTCCATGCTGGACGAGGCCCGCGACGCGGCCATGCTCGGCAAACTCGCGGCCGACGACGCCAGCGCGGTGCCCGCCGAGGCCGTCGTCGAGATGGCGACTCGAGGCAGCGCCGACGCGATCGGCTTCGAGTCGGGCCGGCTCGAGGCTGGTGCGCCGGCCGATCTCGCCGTAATCGACCTCGAGCAACCTCACCTCACCCCGCCGCACGACCTCGTCAGTCACCTCGCCTACGCGGCCGCGGCGTCGGACGTCCGCCACACCGTCTGTGACGGACAGGTACTCATGCGCGACCGCGAGGTGCTGACGCTGGACGAACGGGCGGTTCGTGAGCGAGCGCTCGAGGCGGCTGAGGCGCTGATCGCCCGCGCTGAAGACTGATCTCTGGGCCGCCTTCCATTCAGGCTGGTGAACGAAAACTGAACGCTCAGAAGTTGCTATAAACTCTAAAAACTATTTTCTACTAGTTTTCTGGATCCGGAAAACACTGAGAACTGCCGGGTGGCTTTATTCATGAATGCCTGAATTTCTTGGATGAGATGAAGCAAAATCGATTGTTCGTGGTGGCGTTGGCTACCGCGATGATCCTGTCTGTGGCCGCCCCGCTGGGAACAGTGTCGGCGGCAGCAGCAGCCAATACTGATGTATCGCCCGATGAGACAGACGAGCTGAACGTATCCGTCGACGACACCGTTGTGACGGTTACGTGGAACGAGAGTGCATTTGAAAACGAGACCACCAAGAACGGGACGGTCGAGGGCGCGGCTGTCAACGTGACGAGCCTCGACGAGAACGTCTCGTATGCCGCAAACGGGACGACTGACACCAACGGCACGCTCGACCTCTCTGCTCCCGAGACGACAGTCAACGTGACAGTCAACGCGTCGTCCGGAAACGCTTCGGGGACGACGGTGGCAATGCTCGAGCCGACGACCGAGACTGAATCCGAAGGGCTCGACATCTCCGTCGAACAGAACAATGACGACGTCACCGTGACGGTTACGGAGAACGACACTGCCGCTCCGAACGCGACGGTCAACGTCTCGACCGTCGACGAGAACGTGTCCTACACTGACGAGGGCACGTACACGACGGACGAGAACGGCACGGTGAGTCTGTCCGCGCCGTTCGGGAACGACAGCGTCGAGGTCGCCATCACCGCGACGGCCGACAGCGAATCCGCTGAGACGACGGTGACGCTCGAGGCAGCCGAGTACGAGAACTTCGGCGCGCTCGTCTCCGCGTTCGCCGAGGAGCAAGAGGCAGAATCCGACTCTGACACGACGCGTGGCCTTCGAATCGCGAACTTTGTCGTCGAGCACAACCCGGGTAACGCACCGGACCACGCCGGTCCACCGGGCCACGCTGGCCCGCCGGGCGACGATGATGACGAAGACGAAGACGACAAACGAGGCCCACCGGAACACGCTGGTCCGCCGACTGACGACGACAGCGAGGACGTTGACGACGACGATGACGACAAACGGGGGCCACCGGAACACGCGGGCCCGCCGACTGATAGCGACGATGTGGATGACGACGACGATACCGAAGACAGCGAAGACGACGACACCGAAGACAGCGACGACGACGACACCGAAGACAGCGACAGCGACGATAGCGGCAGCGGTAGCAGCGGAAATAACGGAAACGGCGGCGGCCCACCCAGCCACGCCGGTCCGAACTGATATCGCTCTCGACCGTCGGTCGAAGGATTGACGCTGGCGTACGGTCCGTCAGCTATCGCCAGTATTGAACCACGATCGCGGCGCTCGCCACCGAACCGTGGCCACCCCGATCGATCAGGCACGTAGTAATCACGACTCACCCACCGTTTTCGCTGTTTATTTCGAACCCGCTCGAGACATGTCACCCCTGCCACGATCGAACCGCCGGCAGAAATCGGCCGCCGGAGCGGTTCGGTAGCGTTTTTGCCGCGCTCCCACTCAATCGATCTATGACCGATACTGCGTATCCCCCGATCAGCGAGCAGTTGGACGATCTCGAGTCCGCTCGCGCGGAGGGACGCCGGAAGATGGACTGGGCCGCCCAGCACATGCCGATTCTCGAGCACGTCCGCGAAGAGTTCGTCGCCGACCAGCCTTTCGAGGGCGAGCGCATCGCGATGGCGATGCACGTCGAGGCGAAGACGGCGATCCTCGTCGAGACGCTCGCGGAAGGTGGCGCGGAGGTCGCCGTCACGGGCTGTAATCCGCTCTCGACTCATGACGACGTCTCGGCGGCGCTGGATACCCACGAGAACATCACCAGCTACGCCAAACGCGGCGTCGACGACGAGGAGTATTACGAGGCTATCGAGGCCGTCATCGCCCACGAGCCGACGATCACCGTCGACGACGGGATGGACCTCGTCGCGGCGATCCACGAGGACTACCCCGAACTGATCGACGGCATCATCGGCGGTGCCGAGGAGACCACGACCGGCGTCCACCGCCTGCGCGCGATGGACGACGACGGGGCGCTTGACTACCCCGTCTTCGCGGTCAACGACACGCCGATGAAGCGGCTGTTCGACAACGTCCACGGCACCGGCGAATCCTCGCTGGCCTCCATCGCGATGACGACCAATCTCTCGTGGGCCGGCAAGAACGTCGTCGTCGCCGGCTACGGCTACTGTGGCAAGGGCGTCGCGAAGAAGGCAGCGGGCCAGAACGCGAACGTCATCGTCACTGAGGTCGAGCCCCGCCGCGCGCTCGAGGCCCACATGGAGGGCTACGACGTGATGCCGATGGCCGAGGCCGCCGAAGTCGGCGACGTCTTCCTGACGACGACGGGCAACCGTGACGTCATCGTCGAGGAGCACTTCGAGAAGATGAAAGACGGCGTCTTACTCGCCAACGCGGGCCACTTCGACATCGAGATCGATCTCGAGGCCTTAGACGACCTCGCGGTCGACCGCTACGAGGCTCGCGACGGCGTCGAAGCCTACGAACTCGCGGATGGCCGTCGGCTGAACATCATCGCCGAGGGACGGCTCGTCAACCTCGCCGCGCCGGTCTCGCTTGGCCACCCCGTCGAGGTCATGGACCAGAGCTTCGGGATTCAGGCCGTCTGTGTGCGTGAGCTGCTCGAGAACGGCGACGCCTACGACGCCGGCGTCCACGACGTGCCCGACGACCTCGACAAAGAGATCGCCGAGATCAAACTCGAGGCCGAAGGCGTCGACTTCGACTCGCTGACGGATACCCAGCGCGAGTACATGGGAAGCTGGGATCACGGAACATAACTCGAGTTCGGGAAGGCACAGTTCAGACGGCTCGAGCCCCGTCGAACCGCACACTGGATTTTGGGTCGGTATACTGCCCGACAGAACCACCTGAAGCCGGTCGCGGCTGCTGTCCGTAGTATCAGCAGCGGATCGTAGACGGCACGGCGAGAAAGACGAGTGAGCGCCGGGAGATCAGTCTCCGTGTTCAGAAGCGTTCTCATCGGGCTCGCTGACGACGAACACCAGACTGCCATCCTCGAGGCCGCCGAGCCGAACGCGGACCGAGAACGTCACACCTGTCCGTCGCCGGCCGGTGCAGATGCCGGTCCACCGCCACCCTTCCGTGACGGTTGGCAACGCCACTGACTCGAGATAGGAGACGGCGTCGTCAGTAAACAGTTCCTGCCACGGGGTGCCGGCGAGATCGTCGGCAGCGGCACCGAACCGCATCCGAAAGGAGCGACTCGCAAACTGGATTACCCCGGCGGGATCGACGATCGCGATCGCGTCGCCGGCGAGCGCGATGCTCGCGAGCGACCGCTGCGAGAGGCGCGTCAGCCGATGGCGCTCGAGGAGATCTGTGACGCGGGTCGCGAGTCGCTCGCGCGGCTCGTTCCGGTCGATCACGGTAGTCCACTCGTACGACCGGATCGCGCGTGCGAGCTCCAGCGTCACCTCGTCAGCGAGGACGACGACCGGGAGCTCCGGCGCGTCGGTCCTGACGGTCTCGAGCCACTCGACGTGCGCGCCCGACCCGTCGGTAGCGGCCACGTCGCTGCGTTCGTCCGTCACAGTCGACGGAACGACGAGACAGTCGATCTCGTCGACGCTGGACTGTGCGGCCGCGAGCGTGGCGGCCGTCTCGACGACTATTGGTTCGTCGTCGAGCGCGCGTTCGATGTGGTCGCGGTCGCGGTCGCGGTCCTGATCGACGACGAGGACGGTACGCTGTGCCGGCTGGCTTCGAACGGATGGCTCGATTCCCCCCGCTGGTGGGACTCGCATTCAGATCGCCTCCGGTGGTGGGTCGCTTGACGTGTCCGGCGAGACGGACGCGGGGCTGTTTCCATCGGTCGTCTCCTGTCGGTCTCGACTGGGGGAGGTCGGCTTGGCTTGCCGCTTATCGGCCGTCATGGACGGTTCCATCGACCACGACGGTGCCGTCGCCTCGAATCTCGACGTGCGAGTCGCCGTACTCGAACGTGACACGGATCTCGTCGCTCGAGTCCGGCCGGAACAGTTGATCGAGCGCCTCGGGATCGATGGTGTTGTACAGCGGGTCGAGTTCGTTCGGGGCGGTATCTGTCGCGTCCGCGAGAGCTTCGATGACGCGTAGACTGATCGAATCGTTGTAATAATCGAGTGTAGCTCCGGACATCTTGGCTGGACTAACACGATCCGTCGGTATCGGCTTGCCCGTTATACACGTAATTTCGCTGCCGCCCCGACACTACGTGTATAGTATCTCGAAATCGGCATCGCCCACCCGCTTCTCGCCCCGCGAAACGGCCGGAACGTGCCTCACACGTCCCAAATCCGCCGACGCTGCGACCGACACGGTTTGTACTCGACCACCACTGTGATGATGATTTGAATAGCTGACTGAAATAAACCGCTCATATCATTGCCAGTCATTCCATAGGCGTACTATGGACGGGATCGCGGTTCAGCGCGGACTGCTCGCAGATGACACGAGGTGGTCGCGTGCGGGTCTGCTCGGAGTGATCGGTGTTGCAGTCTTGATCGCCGCTGGCGTCTTCTTCTCTGAGGGGGTGCCTCGAGGAGTTGGCACGCAGACGGGACCCGGATTGCTCGTCGTGGGTCTTGCTGCACGGAGTGGCTCCGATCGGTCGAACGACATCGAGCGCCTCACCGACGCGCTTCGGCAGTTCACCTCGCGACTCGAGGACGAGTCGCCGCTGCCCGCGTCTGAACCCCCGGCGCAACCGCCGACCGTCGACGAGCCGATCGACGTTAAGGTCGATCGCGACGACGAACTCGAGCACCTCTCCGAGACCGTCACCGACCTGACGGCTGCAGTGTGTGATCGAGAACGGCGACGCGCCGAGAGCGAACGGTACCGGCGGGAACTGTCCCGGATCACGTCCGATCCGAACATGGATGACGAGGCGACGATCCGTCACCTACTCGAGTTGGGCTGTGATCGGCTCGGTCTCGAGACTGGGTTCGTCTCCCGGTTCGACGAATCGACCGACCGATACGAGATCGAGGCGGCCGTCGGACACCAGGCCGACCTCGAAGGGACGGTCCTGCAACTCTCCGAGCCCTGTGACGACCTGCTCGAGTCGGACGACCGGCAGGGACCAAACGACGCTGCTGTGGTCGAGTGGGGCGACCATCCGATCGCCGACGAACTCGACGTCAACTGCCATCTCGGTGGACAGATCATCGTCGAGGGCGACTACTGCGGAACGATCTGTTTTCTGGACCGCGAGCCCCGGGAGCGGCCGTTTACGCCCGCTGAAACGTCGTTCGTGGAACTGATCGCTCGCTGGGTGAGCCAGACGTTCGAACACCGCACCTACGTCCAGCGGATTCGGGAACGGGAGCGCCGTCTCGAGCGAGCACGGGCGTTTACCGACGACATGCTGGATGCGGTCGACGATGTCGTCTATCTCCTCGACGAGGACGGCACGGTACGCCAGTGGAACGAGAGTCTGTGCGAGACGACAGGGTATACCGACGCCGAGGTCGAGTCGATGCATGCGCTGGCGTTCTTCGACGAGGCGGATCACGACCGGCTCGCGAACTCGATCGACGAGGTTCTCGAGACCGGGTCCACACGTGTCGACGCCCCGATCGTAACCAGCGATGGCGAGTCCATTCCCTACGAGTTCGTCGCGTCGGCCCTCGAGAACCCGGCGGGCGAACAGGTAATCGTTGGCGTCGGTCGCGATGTCAGCGAGCGCCTCGAGAAACAGCGGCGGCTCGAGCGACACGAGCAGTTCACCACCGACGTCATCGATGCGTTAGACGACGTCTTTTATATCCTCGACGAGGACGGAGACCTCCAGCGCTGGAACGAGACGCTGGTCGAGGTGTCGGGGTATTCGGATGCCGAGATCGACGACATGCATGCCCTCGACTTCTTCGACGAGGACGATCGGGACGTGATCTGCGATTCGATCACCGAAGCCTTCGAGACGGGCGAGACCCGCGTCGAAGCGGCGCTGCAGACGAAGTCGGGCGAGCAGATCCCCTACGAGTTCATCGCGTCGGTCCTCGCCGATCCCGACGGCAACCCGGTCGAAGTCGGCATCGGTCGGGATATCTCCGACCGCATGGCAAAAGAACGCCGGCTTCGTGAACGCGAAGCCCACCTCGAGCGGACGACGCATCTGTTAGAGCAGTCCCAGCGGCTGGCGAACGTGGGGGCCTGGGAACTTGACGTGACCGACGATTCCGCCGACGTGCGATGGACTGACGAGACCTACCGGATCTTTGGGCTCTCACCCGAGCAGGAGCTCGATCTCAATCAGGTATTCGAATACATTGCGCCAGAGGATCGGGCGCGACTCAGTGAAGTCATTGACCGCGCACTCGAGGCTGGTGAGACGTACGATATCGAAAATCAAATCATCACAGCGGATGATGACCGGCGCTGGATCCGAAGTATCGGTGAGCCCGTTCGAGACGACGGCGAGATCGTCGCGCTCCGCGGTGCGGCACAGGACATCACTGCGCGCAAAGAACGCGAACGCGAACTCGAGCGTACCGAGACGATCATTCAGGCGCTCGACGAGGTGGTATATACGATCGACGCGGACGGGAACTTCCGCTTTGTCAACGACGCGCTGACACAGATCACGGGCTACGAGCCCGATTCGTTGCTCGGCGAACACGTCTCGACAGTGATGGCTGCCGAGGACATCGAGACGGCACAGGATCGGATTCGGGATTTGCTCAGCAAAAGCGAACCGTCACAGACGTTCGAGATGGTCCTCGAGACCGTCGACGGCGAGACGATCGACGTCGAAAACCACATGGCGTTGTTGCCGATGGTCGACGGCGAGTTCACCGGCACCGCAGGCGTCGTCCGCGATATCACCGACCGCAAAGAGCGCGAGCGCCGCCTGGAAACGACGAGCGCCCGACTCGAGGCGCTGTTCGAGAACTCCCCCGATATGATCAACGTGCTCGATACAGAGGGGACGATCGTCGACGTCAATCAGCGGCTCGTAGACGCGCTCGGGTCCACCGAAGACGACCTGCTCGGCACGAATGTCTGGAAATACGATATGTACGTGGATGAAGCCGAGGCCCTCTCCATGCTCGAGGAGATGGCGGTCGGCGACCGTCGGAAGTTCGAGGGCAAGTACCGCTGTCACGACGGCTCGACGTTTCCCGTCGAGGTCCACCTCATCTGTCTCGATCTCGAGAACCAAAACCGGTATCTGGCGATCAGTCGCGATATCACTGAACGCAAAGAGCGCGAGCGGGATCTCCGCGAGACGAAACGGCGGCTCGAACTCACACTGGAAGGAACGAACACGGCCGTCTGGGAGTGGGATCTGGACACCGACGAAGTCACCTGGAACGAGACGTACGAGCGGCTGCTCGGACTCGAACCGGGCGCGTTCGGGGGCACGTTCGACGCCTTCACACGGCGCGTCCATCCGGACGATGTCGACCGCGTCGAGCGAGAAGTCAGTGACGCGATCGAGAACGACGAACTGTTCCAGACGGAGTTTCGGCTCCGTCACGAGGACGGAGCCTGGGTCTGGGTCGGGGCCCGCGGTCGGGTCGTCGACGACGGTGACGGCACTCGGATGGTCGGGATCAACAACGACATCACCGAGCGCAAACGACACGAAAACGAACTCGAGCGGACGACGGAGTTGCTCGAACAGGCCGAGCGACTCGCCAGTATCGGCGGTTGGGAACTCGATGTCAGTGACGACCAACCGGACGTGGTCTTGACGGACGGGATGCGTCGGCTGTACGAACTGCCATCGGACGCGGACGTTAGCCCCGATCGCGCGGCCTCGTTTCCACACCCAGCGGATCGAGCGACCGTCCACGAGGCCGTCGACGCGGCACTCGAGACCGGCGAGAGCTACGATATCGAACACCGGGCCCGAACGGCTACCGGGAACGAACGGTGGGTCCGCTCTATCGGCGAACCTGTCCGGAAAGGTGACCGACTCGGCACCGACGACAGCCACCAAGCCGACGACATCGTCGGCGTCCGGGGGACGATTCAGGACATCACCGGGCAAAAGGAACACGAGTTCGCCCTCGAATCGCTCCACGGCGCTGCACGCGACCTCCTCGGTACTGACAGTGAGCACGAGGTCGCGGACTTGGTCGTCGAGACGGCCGCTGACGTCCTCGAGGCCGCGGGCGTCGCGGTGTATCACCTCGACCCCGATGTGAACCGATTCGAGCCGATCGCCTACACGGACGAGTTCGCACACCTCTGTGACGGTACCGCGTCGGTCGCCGTCGGTGACACTGATACTGCCCTCTGGAACGTCTACGTCACGGGGACGGGGATGGTCGTCGACGATCCCGCGTCGTTCGACCAGTCGCGGATCTTCGGGCCAGGCGTCGAGAGTGGGGTCGTCGTTCCGATCGGCGATCACGGCGTCTTCGCGGTCGCGTCGGGCGGCGAGCCGATCGACGCCAACGCCCGGCGGCTGATCGAGACGCTCGTCGCGACGACCGAAGCCGCCTTCGACCGCCTCGAGAGTGAAGCCAGTCTTCGCGAGCGGGAAACGGAACTCGAAGAGCGCAACCGCCGGCTCAACCGCCAGATCTCGATCACCGAACTCATCAGACGGATCGACCAGTCGCTGATCGGCGCCGACAGCCGCACGGACATCGAACAGACCGTCCCCGAACGGTTGGTCGAGGCCAATGACATCGCGTTCGCGTGGATCGGCCAGCTCGATGCCAGCGGCACGCGACTGGAACCCCGCGCCTGGGCCGGCTCCGGTCAGGATTACTTAGACAACATGCAACTCGCATACGACGCGTCAGCCGAGCCGGCCGTCCGCACCGCCCGGACCGAGACGCCGACGGTCGTCTCGAACGTCGTCGACGGGCTCCAGAGCGAGGACTGGCGGCGACCTGCCCTCAACCGGGGCTTCCAGTCGGTCATCAGCGTTCCACTCTCGCATGCGGAGTACTCGTATGGCGTCCTCACGCTGTACGCGGACGAACCGGGTGCCTTTGCTGACCTCGAGCAGACCGTCGTGACGGAACTCGGCGACGGGATCGCAAACGCGATCAACGCCGTCAAAACGCGCGAGGCGCTGCACGCCGAACGGACGCTCGAGCTGACGCTCCGACTCGAGGGGTCGGACGACCTCCTCTCTCGGATCGCAGCGAAAACTGGTGTCAGGGTCGAGTATGCGGGACTTGGGACGCATTCAGGCGACGAGACGCTGCTGTTTTTCGAGACCAGTGGCGTGTCGCCCGACGAGGTACACGCGGCGCTCGATGACCTCGTCTCGGTGACTGACTCCCGGCTCATCAGTCAGACTGAAAC
Organism: Haloterrigena sp. H1; assembly: GCF_005938085.1. Lineage (GTDB taxonomy): Archaea > Halobacteriota > Halobacteria > Halobacteriales > Natrialbaceae > Natrinema. The sequence goes on along the minus strand of NZ_SMZK01000003.1, from coordinate 229,710 downwards.
CGACTGCCGGTTCGAGGCGACCGTCGCCGGCGAGGTCATCGCCTCGCGGCTGGTCCGCCACGGCGGCAGTCCACGCTCGATGCACGCCGATGCCACCGGAACCGAGGTCACGGTCGACGTCCCGCCGGGGACCGACGTCCGCGAGTTCGTCGAGATGCTCCGCGAAGGGTATCCGACTGTCGAACTACAGGCCCGCCACGACGTCGAGCGATCGATGCGAACCCGAAGCGAACACGTCACGTCGCTGCTCGATGCGCTGACCGATCGCCAGCTCGAGGTGCTCCGGACGGCGTATTTCGCCGGCTTCTTCGAGTGGCCTCGCGAGAGCACCGGCGAGGAAATCGCCGCGTTGCTCGAGGTGACACAGCCGACGGTCAACCGCCACCTGCGGATCGGTCAGCAGCGGCTGCTGACACAGCTGTTCGAGGAGAGCGGGCCGGTCCTCGCTGATTGACCAGTGACGGGTCGCCGAGCCGACCGGTTCGGAGAGAGGAACGCCCAAGGGCCCAGTCGCCGTACCTCCTCCTATGGAAACGTCATCACGCTATCGCGACGGGCCAGTCCGGACGACGCTCGTCGCGATCGGCCTGGCAGCGTTCGGAATCCTCGCGAGCCAGTTTACGACCCTCCCCGCGATCGCGCTCGAGCCGGCGCTGGCGACGTCTCCGACGGACGCCTCGCTCGTGAGCCGAACGCTCCTGCTGATCCTGAACTTCCTCGGCTTCGTCCTCGCCGGCGCGCTCTATCTCGCCGCGACCGGCCGCGGGTGGTCGTACGTCGACCTCCGATGGCCGACGAAACGCGGCTGGCTCTACGTCCTCGCCGGCGTCCTCGGGAGCTTCGTCTTTTACATCTTCGTCAGCCTGGTCGTGCAGGTCCTCGCCTTGCCGTCCGCGGAGAACCAGGTCGCGACCTACATCGGCGGCGATCAGACGATGGTCCTGATCATGATCGGGATCGTCTTCTTCTTCAACGCGCCCGCCGAGGAGTTCCTCTTTCGAAATATCGTTCAGAAACGGCTTTATGCAGCGTTCGACCGGGTCACCGCGGTCGTCGTCGCCAGCGCGATCTTCGCGCTGATCCACATCATGTCGTATGCCGTTCTCTCCGACTCGCTGCTCGCGACCCTCGTTCCCGTCGTGGTCGTCTTCGGCGGCTCGATCATCTTCGGCCTGCTGTATGCGAAAACCGACAATCTCGTCGTGCCGATCGGTGCCCACGCCGCGTTCAACGCCATCCAGTTCGGCTTGCTGTATCTCGCCCTCGAATATGACCTCGAGGCTGCCGATCCGTCGACGTCGCTGCTGGTCGACCTCGCGGCGACAGTCCCGCTGTAACCGTCCCGTCTGGCCGTCCCGCCGTCCGGTCTTTTATTACTGCCCGCGGGAGAGAGGGCTATATGTCCCATGCGAAGGGCGACCGCCGCGAACGCGAACTCGTCAACGCGCTCGACGAGGCCGGCTTCGCGGTGATGCGTGCGCCCGCCAGCGGCGCTGCGACCGACCGCGAACTCCCCGACGTGCTCGCCGGTGACGGCGACCAGTTCTACGCCATCGAGGCGAAATCGAGCGCGGGCGATCCGATCTATCTCACCGGCGAGGAGGTCGAAGCGCTCATCTACTTCGCCCAGAACTTCGGCGCGAAACCCCGGATCGGCGTCCGCTTCGACCGCGAAGACTGGTATTTCTTCCATCCTGGTGACCTCTACGTGACCGACGGCGGCAACTACCGGGTCAAAAAGGAGACGGCACTCGCGGAGGGTACTGATTTCTCCGAGTTCACTGGCCAATCGGAGAAGGTCACGCTGGCGGAAGCCGCTGCCGATGGCAGTGTCGATGACGGCCCGGACGAGGAACTCCTCCGTGTGCTCAATGCCGTCGAACAAGGCGTCATGGATGTCGAAGAGGCTGCGGAACTGCTCGAGTAAGCTCTTGAATCGAGTCTCGGTCGGCCGTTACACCTTTCGGAGCCGCGTTCGCGGGAAGACATAGACTTTCAGCGACACGGGAACGACGCCGTTGGATGCGACGGTCGCGTGTGGATAGACCGCGCCCACGACGGGCACGTCCGGGTCGTAGTCCTCGTTCGTCGCGTACTCGGCGACGGTCGTGTCGGCCGCCCCGATTTCGACGGCGTCGGCCCGCAGGTCCGAGACGTCGACGACGGTGAGCCGATCGCCGGTCTCCCGGTCGATGACGGTGTCGCCCGGATAGATCGTATGCTCGTCGCAATAAAACGGCGCGGTCGCGTCCTCGTCGACGAAGACCGAGTTGCCACAGTCGTGACAGTCGACCGCAACCTCGCCCGGCGGCGGCGTCCGGCCGGCCGTGATCTCGAGGGCGACCCGGCGAATGTGCTTGCACCGGGTTTTGCGGAAGACGTGATCCGGGCACGTACAGCGGCTCGCCTCGAGATCGACGAGATAGGTGTGGCCGCTCGCCGACTCGACCTCGTAAAGGCCGTCGCCGAGTGGCAACACCGACATTGGTTCGGTGTGTGCGCGGCGCGATCGCTTCGGGAGGTGGGCTGTGCGTGGTACTGGTAGCGGTGCTTTCGGTGACGCTGTTGTTTTCATGGATGCGTCGGAACGGGAAGCGATAGTCGGCTGGCTATTCGACGTTTATAGGAATCCGACGGACATAATCACCATGCCTGCATGCCCATGTCCGTCGTTTATACGCGACCGACGACAGAACACAGGGAATTATCGCCCGATCGCCGTCCAAGAACCCCTTCGAAGCGCTTTTGACTGGGCCGGCGAAATCGCTCAGGCAATGGTCGAACGTGAATCGCTCATCGAAATCGTCGTTTCCGTCGGTGCCGTCTTACTGATGCTGGCGGCGATGTTCGCTATCGGATCGTCCTACGGCGCCGCAAACAGCACGCTCTCGCTCGAAGGCGGGTGGATGCTCGTCTGGGTGATCGTCGGCTTCATCCTGGTGATGACGGCAGTCGGGGTCGCCTTGGCCTACCTGCTGGACGATTCCGACGACAGCCTCGAGTCCGACGGTGGCGACGTCAGCGCCTGAGAGCTACATTAGCGCTGGCTCATTTCTCTCGGTCGTCTCGGTGACTATCTCACCGATCTCGAAACAACACTCGGAACCACCAGCAACGGGAGCCATCTCAGACGGACCACTGTCAGTCAGTTTGGGCGCACCCGCGACCTGGCTGCGGGTGCACCGGTAACTCGGGACAGCAGACCGTCTCAGTCGCCGCTCGCCGACTGCTCGTCCTCCCGCCAGTCCTCGAGGTCGTCGTCCTCCGCTTCCTCGAGTCGCTTTTCGTAGTAGGCCATCGGATGTGGAATCCGCTCGCAGAGGTCGTCTTTGTTCACGCAGTCACCGTAGGACTGCATCGTCGCACAGGCCGGTGCCGAGTACTCCGTCGGCGAGCTATCGCCGCGGATATGATCGGTCTGATAGCGCGTCATCTCCTCGCCGAACGACGAGTTGACTCGATAGAGGTCGACGATTTCGTCGGTCGACATGCCGATACTCGTCAGGAAAGCGGTGATCGCAAAGCGGGAGTGGTGTGGCAGGTGTTCGCCCTTCTGGACCTGATCGAGCAACGCCTTCATACACGGCGGGAAGAGGTCGGGAACGACGGTGTCGATGTCCTGCGTGAGATCGAGCGTTGCTAAGACCTCACGAACGTCGGCGACGTCGTCCTCGAGCGCACGTGCAATCGTCTCGGGAACTTCGAAGGGCAGCCCGTCTTCGATCCGGCCCCGGATCGCCTCTCGGAGCAGCGCGAGGAGTTCGTCTTCATCGACGGGCACCTCGCCCCTCTCCAGCGGTCGGTTGACGAGCCGCCACCGATCTTCCCACAGGTCTTCGGCAAGCGGCAGGTAGGCCCCGACGTCGATGCGGTAGCTGTCGCCGCCCGGTTCCTCGCGGACGTCGTCCTGCAGGTCGAATTCAGTCAGGAGGTCTGCGAGTTCGAGCCCCGTCGACGCGACACTTTTCAGTTCGGTGGTGTCGGCCATGTCGGCGGTAAAGCGGTCGTAGGCCGTCGCGGCCTCCCCGCGGGCGTACTTGCGGACGAGCACGCGCTCGCCGACCAGCGAGACGAGTACCCGCGCGACGGGATAGGAGAGCAACTCGACGCGCGGATCGCGGTGTGGCTCGCCGACTTCACCCTCCTCGAGCGCGGTAATTACACGTTGGCGCGCGCGGTCGACGACCGCCCGGTCTTGCTCGACGACGGTCGCGAGATCGACCGCTTCCGTCGCGACGGACTCGCGAGCGGCCGCGAGAAACGGGTACCGGGCGTGGAGTCGCTGCATCGGTAAAACGAAATTACTCCGGCGGGATAAACGCGCTGATTATCGTAATCACGTTTTATCACCGCCGCGCTCGAGGATCGATTTCAAGAGCGTTCGACACGTCACTGCGAGTATGCCACAGGCGACGAGAGACGGTGTGTCGATCTACTACGAGCGCGACGAGAGTGACGGCGACGGAACCGCGCCCGTCGTCTTCGTTCAGGGGCTGGGATTCGGGCGATGGATGTGGCGGTGGCAACGCGAAGCCGTCACGGATCGCTACAATGTAATTGCGCCCGATAACCGGGGGACTGGCCGCTCCGACGTCGGCTTACCGCCGCTCGTCCCGCGGCTGCCCGGGATGCTCCGCGGACTCGTCTTGCTCAAACTGGCGGGCTACTCGATGAGTGGGCTTGCCGCTGACCTCGAGGCCGTCCTCGACGATGCGGGGATCTATAACGCCCACCTCGTCGGTGCGAGCATGGGCGGGATGATCGCCCAGCGCTACGCCGTCGAGTACACCCGTGCGAAGTCGCTGACGCTGTGTTGTACCTCCCACGGCGGGCCCGACGCCGCACCGGTGCCCGAGGAAACGCAGGCACACATGTTCGAGACGCCCGACGGGGCAAACGAGCGGCAGCTCATCCGTCACCGCATGCGTCCCGCGTTCACCGAGCGGTTCACCAACCGGAACCCCCACTTGATGGATCAGATCATCGAGTGGCGACTCGAGCAGGATGCCGATGATCCGGCTCGCGAGGCCCAGGCCGCCGCCGTCCAGAGCTTCGACGTCAGCGAGCGTCTGGGCCGGGTCCGCGTGCCGACGCTGATCCTTCATGGAACCGACGACCGCGTCGTCCCCGTCGAGAACGCGCGCCTGCTCGAGGAGAAACTGCCCAATAGTCAGCTGGAACTGATCGAGGGCGGCTCGCATCTCTTCTTCATCGAGAACGACGAGCTGGTCAACGAGTACCTGTTGGAATTCCTCGACGAGCAGGACTAAGTGATGCAGGCAGGGTAACTGGCGGTGTAGACGATCCGGTCAACTGGCCGTGGCCGTGGTGGCGTCTTCGATCTGGATTCTCCCGTCGCTTCGGACGCCGACGGAGAATCCCTCGTAGGTAAACCAGATCAGATGGACACTGTCGGTGGCTTTTCTGTGTGCGTGTTCGACCAGCTCGTTGAGCGCGCCCGGGTCGACGGCATCGTACAGCGGCGACAGCTCGGTCGGGTCCCGCTCGAGTCGTGTGGCGACCGCGGTGACGACGGCTTCGCTTGGCCGGCCATCCGCCGGATCGAACACCGTGACGTACTCCTCTGTCGGCTCGTCTGCTGAATCGTTCGGGGAGGGCATAGCACACCGGAGGGGACGTCACAGAGTAGCCACTCCCCTGTCCATATCGACGTTTTAAGTATCAGAGCAGGCCGGCAGAACAGTCGACGACGGCCGTTTAGTCGCTCTGGATGCGCGGCGCGAGCATGTAGGTGACCTGTCCCTGTCCCTCCGCGAAGCCGAAGTAGATCTTGACGGGGAACTCCTCGCCGAGGTCGAGCGTGACCTCGGTATCGCCCGGGATTGCCTTGTTCATGTCCTTGAGATAGTCGAGCGAGAACAGCGAGTGAGCGGGGCCGACCTGCAGGTCGATCAGGTCCTCCTGGGTCAACTCGAGGTGAACGTCGTCGGTGTCGCCCTCCGCATTCACATAGAAGAACTCCTCGCCCTCGTCGACGCCCAGCGCGATGTGATCCGAGACCATGTCCGCGGCGGTCACCGAGCGGTTGACGTCTTTGCCTTCGAGGACGACCTCAGCGGGCAGGTCGAGGTCCGGAATGTCGGGCTCCTGGCGGATCGAATCCGGGTCAATGAGCGCGAGCGTGTACTCGAGCCCGTCGATCTGGATGTGGAGTTTGCGGGTCTCCTCGTCGAGTTCGAGCTGGATGAGCTGGCCGGAGTCGGCCATGCCGGCGATGTCTTCCAGCCGCGAGAGGTCGACACCGATCAGCCCGCCGTCTGCTTCGTAGGACTCGAACGCAGCCGAATCGAGCGAGAGGTCGACCATCCCGACGTTCGCGGGGTCGACGGCCCGGATTTCGAGGCCGTCTGCCTCGAGGTGGATCTTGCACTCGTCGACCAGCACGCTGACTGAGTCGAGCGCGCTGGTGAGCGTTTCGGCGCTCACGATGGCCTTGAACATATAGCTCGGCGTACGGACGGTTGCCATAAAAAGGCACCCTTTACGCGCGGGCGGGCTCGCATCGACCCCGGCCCGGACTGTCGGTTGTCTCCCTTTCTCGACTCCGCTGCACGACGGTCGCGGTGATGTCGACACTGACTGCTAACCGGCTCTCATAGCGACGACGTGACCAGCAGTTGGCTCCGCCTCGAGGGGGATACCTCCGATTCCTCGTCACCTACGGATCACGTCCCGGCAAGTCGCGTCACCTATCCGTCTCGACCGTCTACTGGCGGTAACTGAGTAATATCGCGATGGCAGGAAAAGACCACTACTACAACAAAGCGAAACAGGAAGGCTACCGCTCGCGAGCGGCCTACAAACTCAAACAACTCGACGAGCTCGAGCACGTCTTCGACCGCGGCGACACAGTCGTCGACCTGGGTGCCGCACCGGGCGGCTGGCTCGAGGTCGCCGCCGAGGAGGTCGGCCCACAGGGGAACGTGATCGGTGTCGACTTCCAGCGAATCAAGGACTTCGACGAGCACGACAACGTCGAGACGCTGCGTGGGGACATGACCGAGGCGAAAACACGCGACCGCGTCATCGACGCCGCCGGCGGCTCGGTCGATGCGGTCATCTCCGACATGGCACCAAACATGTCCGGCGAGTACTCGCTCGATCAGGCTCGCTCGCTCCATCTCGCCCGGCAGGCCTTCGAGACCGCCCTCGAGTTGCTCGACAGCGGCGGCGACTTCGTCGTGAAGGTCTTCGAAGGACCGGACGTCGACGACTTCCGGGCCGACGTCGAGGAGGAGTTCCAGTACGTCCGTGCGACCTCTCCCAAAGCGAGCCGCGACGAGTCCTCCGAGATCTACCTCATCGGCAAGGGGCGGCTCACCGCACCGGTGCGACCGGGCGACGAACTCGAGGTCGAGATCGTCGACGTCGGCAGCGAGGGTGACGGTATCGCATCGGTCGAGGGCTACCGGCTGTTCATCTCGGGGGCCGAGGTCGGCGAGACGGTCACAGTCCGCGTCGAGGATATGAAACCGAACTTCGGGTTCGCACAGCGACTCGAGCGCGACTAGTTACTCCTGGTTCTCGAGGCGGTCGTGGCGCTCGTCGATTTCGTCTAAGATATCCAGGTTCTTGCGAATCGAGGATCGAATCGCGTCGCTACGGTTGACGAACTTTCCGTCGTCGCCGACGTGATCGTCGAGGTCGTCGAGGAGTTCCTGCGGGATTTCGACGCTGATCTTGGGCATCAGTTAGCAACTCGTTCGCACGGTTCCAACTTAAGGGTAGTTGGTCGCCAGTCACCGGAAACACACGGCCGTCACTGTCACTCCGCGGTCGCTGCTCCGGATTCCTCGGCGTCGGGGTCGGCCGCCGATCCGCCGCCACCGCCGAACAGCCGGCCACCGCCGGTCAGCACGTAGAGGACCGCGAGACCGAGCAGGTACGTGAGCGCGATCGGGAAGGCGACCAGCAACATCGTGAGTACACCCTTCGGGCTGGCGAAGGCAGCGAGAGCGAAGATACCGACGACGATCGGCCGCCAGCGCTCGAGCATCGAGCGGTAGCTGACGATGCCGCCGACGTGGAACAACGCCATCGTGACGATGATGTTCAGGAGGAAGCCGATGCCGACGGTCGTGAAGATCACGAGCCAGAAGAAGTTCTTGATCCGGTAGGAGATGACCATCCCGTTGCTGATCGCATCGGAGACCAGATACGAGATGATCGTCGGCGCAACCCAGAAGAACCCGAGGTAGGTCCCGACGGCGAAGCCGACGAGCAGGGAGCCGCCCCAGACGACGAACGTCCGCCGGTCGCCGTAGACCAGCCCGCGTTCTTTGGCGGCCGGCCAGACGAAGTACAGGACCATCGGCAACACGGCGACGGCAGCGAGTAGCGTGCTCACTTTCACCTCGAAGATGAGCACCTCGACCGGGTGCAACGCGACGACGATGTCCATCTCGTTGATGAGTTGCTGGAGGGTCATCCCACTGGGATCGACGTCGTTGCGGACGGCGACTTTCGCGAGGACGTCTTGGGGAACCCGATCGAGGAACAGGACGAAGACGTCCCGGAGCCCGCCCGAGTAGAGCCAGAAGAAGGACCCACCCGCGACGAGCATGAACCAGCCGACGATGTAGAACATCTTCGAGGTGAGACTGCTGAGGATGAAGGCAATATCGTAGCCGTAGCCGCCGATGTCGTCTTCGGTCGTCTCGTCCTCGGTGAAGGGATCAAGCATGCCCGCGGCGGTACTCGAAAGCAGGCTTCCACCTCCGCCGCCTCCGCCGCCTCCATCGCCTCCGCTGCCGCCGCCTTCACCGCCTGCTGTGGCACTACCGGCGTCGCCTGCGGCCGTGGCGTCACCGCCCTCGCCGGCGTCCAGCGAATCGAACCGATCGAGGATGGCCTGGGCTTTCTCCCGGTTATCGTCGTACATCGCCTCCCGGGAATACTCGAGCGCCTGGTCTTCGCTCATATTCTGGAAGACCGGCGTCGGGATGTCGGCGATGTCCTCGGCCCCGAGCGTCTCGAAGTCGACGTCCTCGTGGGTGTCGGCGCGTCGGATGTCGTCTTCGCGCGGATAGACCGGCCCCCGGAGGACGCGAATCGTGTAGCCAAGCAGGACGACGAAGCCGATGGCAGCGGCAACGGTCACGCCGACCGCAATGTCGCCGGCGAGGCCGTGTGTGTTCGCCGTCGTCTCGAGGCCGAGCGGTCCCGTCGGCCGAATCAGATCGGGGAGGGCAGGGAAGACCGACGCGTGGAGGTAGTCGAACGCCCCCTGGTTGACGGCGGCGGCGACGACGGCCGCGATGGCAGCGAGAGCGCCGCCGAACTGGAGGAGGCGTCGCTTGACGTGGTCGGTCCCTGTTCCCTCGGAGTTCGCCGCCCCGCGTCGGCGAACGTTGGAGACGACCTTCGAGAGACCGAGACTAAAGACGTAGAGGGTGATCATCGGCATCGCCCACATGACCTGTGTGAACGGGTCCGGCGGGGAGAACACGGCCCCGAAGACGGCGATGAGGACGAAGGCGTGTCGCCACCTGTCGCGGAACGTCTCGTAGGGAATGATCTCGGTGTAGGCTAGAATACTCATCACGAGCGGCAACTGGGCGGCGAGCCCGAACGACAGCGTCAACAGCGCCATGAACTCGGTGAACTCGGTAATGCCGAAGCTCGGTTTGATGCCGGCGCTGACGGCGTTCTTTGCGAGGAACGCGAACGCGAAGGGGAAGAAGACGCTATAGGCGTAGACGATCCCACCGACGAACAGCGACAGTGACAGCCCGACGAAACCGGCGACGTAGCCTTTCGAGATCGGCACGACGCTGTGGTAGCCACGACGACGGATCGCGCCCCGGGAGAAAAAGAGCAATGCGGGAATGGCAACGATGATTCCCGTTATCATCCCGATTTTCGCCTGTAACAGGATCACCTCGAACGGCGTCCGCGTGATAATGTCGGTCGAGCCGGCGACCGTCTGGCTCATCTGCTTTGTCGCAGTCGCCTCGAGAAAGTCCCAGACGACCATGCGAAGGGCATAGAAGGAGCCGATAAAGCCCACGAGAAACACGATAAACACCTTCTGGAGGTGTTGCTGGGCGCTCGAGAGGAGTGTGCCGACCGTCTCCCGGCCGGTGTTGATGGCGCGGGCGGTATCCTCGTCGAGGGCAGAACTCATTGGGTTGGGGTAACTGACATCCAGTTATCAACCTTTCGAGTGGATCTGCGGGCTCGAGGCCTGATCGAACGACCTTCTCACCTTCTCGCGGTCACCGTAAGAAAAAGGCCTATAACCGGTGGCCTATCACTAACCCGTAGATGTCGGACGAGCCGGTGGACGACCGCGACCCCGAGGGTTCCACAGAGTCACGGGACGGCTCCGATGAGCCCCAGCCACCCCTCGAGGACGCCGACGCGGCGCCGCCTCTCGAGACCGACGGCGAGGGCGTCGTCGGCGATCACCCGTCTCCCGAGCCGACCTATCCGGACTCCGACGATGACATCGGTGGGGTCTCGACGCCGCCGGACGACGAGGAGATGCCGCTGGCCGATCACATCGAAGAGATGGTGCTTCGGCTGGCGGTCGTGTTGCTGTTCGGCGCTGGTGGGACGGCGATCGGTCTGCTGTGGGCTTCGCAGGCCATCGAGTTCGTCTGGTTTTCCGTGTTCCCCTCCGGCGGCAATGCGCCGCCACCGCACGTCTACCAGCCCCTCGAGCTGTGGCTGACCCGGATCAAGGTCGCGTCGCTGCTCGGGATCATGGTCGCGCTGCCGGCGTTCGTCTACGAGTGTTACCTGTTCATGCGGCCGGGACTGTATCCAAACGAGCGCAAGTACTACCTCGCGGCCGTGCCGACGAGCGTCGTGCTCGGGGCGGTCGGCATGCTGTTTTCGTACGTCCTCGTGTTGCCGATCCTCTTTCAGTATTTCACCTACTACGCCGAGGACAGTGCGATCGTTGCCTACGCACTCGGCGAGACGTTCAATCTGGTCATCACGCTGATGGGCTTTCTCGCCATCGTTTTCCAGATTCCGCTCTTTATCATGCTCGCGATCATGATGGGCGTGACGACCCGTCGCTGGCTGGCTCAGAAGCGCCTGTACTTCTGGGCGGCGTTCGCGGGGCTGTCCTTTATGTTCACGCTCGATCCGACGGGGATGGCCCCGATCCTCGTGGCCGTCACCATGATCCTGCTGTTCGAGGGAACGCTGTTCGTCCTGAAGTGGGTCGGCCGATAATCGACCGATGTCGTCTCGACTCGACGCTCGTGATCGGTGGAACGAATCGTCATTGACCTGTGTCGCCCTGCTCGTCGGAGGTGAGCGTCGTGACTGACCGCGTCCCGACGACGTGTATGCGCTGTGCGGTCGGCTGTGGATTGCTTCAGGCGGCCACGAACGGGAGCAACAGCCTCGAGGCCGTCCGTGGCGATCCCGCCCATCCGGTTAGCCAGGGCCTCGCGTGTCGCCGTGGCATCCGCGAGACTGCCGAGCCGGACGGCCAGCGGCTGACTCAGCCGCTCGTCCGTGAGGACGGCGACCTCGTCGCGACGACCTGGGAGAGGGCGCTCGAGCGCGCGGCTGACGGACTCGGGACCGCGCTCGCCCGGAGCAGCGACGCCGTCGCCGTCCTGGGCAGCGGCCAGCAGACCACCGAGGCGGCCTACGCGCTGGGGAAACTTGCCCGCGGCGGCGTCGGCACGCGGTACTACGATGCAAACACGACGCTCTGTATGGCGTCGGCGGTTACCGCCTACGACGACGCCTTCGGCAGCGATGCGCCGCCGCCGACCTACGACGACATCCCCGTGGCCGAGAGCCACGTCATCTGGGGAGCGAACCCAGCAGTCGCACATCCAGTCCTATTCCGTTGGATCCGCCAGTCCGCGGTCCAAGACGACTCTCGACTCATCGTCGTCGATCCCGTCCACAGCGAGACCGCCGCGGCCGCCGATCACCACGTTCCGCTCGAGCCCGGCGGCGACCTTGCGCTCGCTCGAGCGGTCCTCGCTCGCGTCCTCGAGACCGACCGGGTCGACGAGGCGTTCGTCGCCGCGGCGACGACTGGCTTCGACGATCTCCGTGCGGACCTCCCCGACGCGGCCGGCGCCGCCGAGCGGGCGGGCGTCTCGATGGCCGACGTCGACCGGCTGGCCGACGCGCTCGAGGACCCGGCCTTGCTGTACTGGGGGATGGGGATCAACCAGAGCGTCAACGGGACCGCGGCCGCAGGCGCACTGATCGATCTCTGTCTCGCGACCGGCAACCTGCGGCCGGGGTCGGGGCCGTTCTCGCTGACCGGACAGGCGAACTCGATGGGAACCCGCGTCTGTTCCGCGAAGGGAACCTGGCCCGGCCACCGGCCGTTCGGTAACCTCGACCACCGCAGAGCGGTCGCCGAGGCCTGGGATGTCCCTGTTTCGCGGCTTCCCGATGAGCCAGGGCCGGGCCCGGTCGGCCTCGTCGACGCGATCGGCGATGAGATCGACGCGGTCTACGCGGTCGCGACCAACCCCGTCGCGGGTATGCCGGACGCGACTCGCGTCCGCGAGCAACTCGACGATGTGTTCCTTGTCGTCCAGGATGCCTTCCGGAGCGAGACGGTCGCGTACGCCGATGTCGTCCTCCCCGCGGCAACCTGGGGTGAGTCCGAAGGGACAACGATCAGCATGGATCGAACCGTCTCGCGGGTGCGGGCTGCGACGGCGCCGCCGGCGGCGGCGCAAACGGACCTCGAGATCATCGGCCAGCTCGCCGGTCGTCTCGTCCCCAGCCTGTTCGATGAACGACCCGTGCCTGAGACGATCTTCGACGAGTTCGCGGCGCTGACCGCCGGCACGCCGGCCGATTGCTCGGGAATCAGTTACGAACGACTCGAGGCCGATCGTGCGGTCCGCTGGCCGGCACCGACGGCAAACGATTCAGTCGGCTACCGGTACTACGACGGCGGACCCGACGGCGACGCGGATGCCGGCGAATCGTGGTCGTTCCCGACGCCGTCCGGGCGGGCGCGGTTCTCGAGCGCCGAGGGCCGGCCGCTTCCTGACCCGCCAGACAACATCTACCCGCTCACGCTGACGACCGCGCGCCGGCCGAACGCGTACAACACCGGGGTACGAACCCGCGCGGAGGGACCTCCGACGGCGCGGCTCAGCCCGGCGACGGCGGCTTCGTTCGTCGATTCCCTCGAGCTGTCCGCCGCCGGGAACACGAGCGACGGGGGTCGGCTGGCACGCCTCGTCTCTCGGCGTGCCGCGATCACCGTCCGCGTCGAATCCGACGCGGCGATCCCCGATGGCGTCGTCTGGCTGCCGATCCACCATCCGAGCGTCAACGCCCTCACGACCGCTGCCGTCGATCCACGGTCGAAGGAGCCGAATTTCAAGCAGTGTGCGGTTCGTCTCGAGTTTCTGTCGTGATGGATCGACGGACTGGCCAGCGACTACTGATACTGCCGGACAAAACGGTTCATACGGTCTGCTGTACCAATGTACCGGTGCAACCGCAGTGCGGGTTGCGGTTGCACCAGCAATGACTGACAGTAGTCCGTATCGGACATCGATCGCACTCGAGTCGCTGTCACCGACGGCGACAGCCGTCGGGACGCGATCGAGTCTTTACTGACTGTTGTCCGGCAGTATGACCGACAGTATTGCGACCAGTCGCGCCAGATAGTATATCAACGCTCGAGACGTATTTGGGTGTATGCCTGAAGAAGTGCTCTTCAAGTCCGAAAGCAATCTAGACAGAGCCGAAATCGCGTCGCTGCTCCGCCGCGTCGCTGATAATCTGGATGCCGACGAGGCGATCACGCTCTCGGCCGGTTCGGAGTCGGTCACCCTCGAGCCGCCGGCTCGGCCGACCTTCGAGGTCAAAGCCGAACGCGAAGGCCCGACCGACGCACCCGGCGAACTCTCCGTCGAGTTCGAACTCGAGTGGGACGAGGACGGCGGCGACGACGGCACCGGTGGCGACCTGTCCATCGAGTAACTGTAACTACCGGTGTTCGCGGGTGCGCTCGTAGGCGTACTCGAGTGCATCCTCGAGCGAGCCGGGGCCGTCGTAGCTGGCCGAGAAGAGATCCATGAACTGCTGTGCGATCCGATCACACCGTCTGAACGTGAGAACCCGTCGTACTCGCATCGTGTCCGAGATATCCAGCCCCGGATAGCTCGTCGCGGTCAGCGCGTAGCCGGGGTGGTCCTCGCCGTCGAGCGAGGCCGGCGCGACTTTGAGGCGGAGATCTCCTGACTCGTGGCGATACGTCCGATACTCCATCTCTCGGTCGGTATGCGTCGGGGTGTAGGTCCGAGACTCTTCGGTAGTCCACTCGAGCGGCACGTCAGCATCCATCGATCACTCCTATCAGCCCAAAAGCTACGTCCGTATCGCAACGTGCAATATTCCCGAACACACTGCCGCTATCTTCACTATTGGCGAATTCATACTGCGAAATGCGGTTATATTTTGGCCGTTTGTCTACTTGATTTGTGTCGAGTCGGACGATCGACGAATACGCCGGGCTGATGGACGCGGGTCAGTCGTCGCTCGTCGACTCCGCCGTGGCCTCCTCGTCGCCCGCGGGGCTGACGCTGCCGGTCCGGTAGCCGTGGAGGTCGAGCGTGACGTGATCGAACCCCAGCCGCGAGAGTTCCTCGCGAACCGTCTCCGCGAACTCGCGGGTCAGCGCGCGCTCGAGTTCCTCTGGCGCGACCTCGATGCGCGCGAGGCCGTCGTGGTCGCGGACGCGGAACTGGTCGAACCCCCACTGGCGCAACAGGGCCTCGGCCCGTTCTATCCGCGTGAGTCGATCGTCGGTGACTTCGAGGCCGGTCGGGATGCGCGAGGAGAGACAGGCCATCGAGGGTTTGTCGGCGACCGAGAGGTCGTAGTGGGCGGCGATCTCGCGGACCTCCGCTTTCGTGATGTCGTGAGCCAGCAGCGGCGAGTGGACGTCGAGTTCGTCGACGGCCTGCAGGCCGGGCCGGTGGCCAGCGCCCGGATCGTCGGCGTTGGTCCCATCACAGACCGTCCTGATCCCGAGTTCGCGGGCCGTCGCTTGCATCTCGCCGAGGCGCATCGTCCGGCAGTGATAGCAGCGATCGTCGTCGTTTTCGACGAACGCGTCGCTGTCGAGTTCCGAGAAGGAGACGATCTCGTGGCGGATGCCGATCTCGTCGGCGACGCGTCTGGCGTCCTCGAGTTCGGCCTCGGGGAGCGTCTCACTCTTTGCGGTGCAGGCGACGGCGTCGTCGCCGAGTGCGTCGTGGGCGAGTGCGGCCACCACGCTCGAGTCGACCCCGCCGGAGAAGGCCACGAGGACCCCATCGCGGGCCGCGAGGTCGTCGCGGGCGGCCGCGCGTTTCGCCTCGACCGATGTCATGGCCCGTCGTTCGGGCCGCGCGGGCAAAAGGACGTTGTCACGACACCGTGCGGTCCCGCTCGCCCGTCGCCGAGACGGTGGACGGATGCAGTCAGCAGCGCGCCCGGCGGTTAAGATGTCGTCCGGCGTAGGGTCCCTGAAACGACCATGATCCTCGTCGATCGCCTCCGATCCCTTTCCGAAACCGAGGGGCATACTGAAGACGTAGACGAACACTCACGCGAGGAGCACATCGCCGACGCCGTTGTTCGCGGGATTCAAGGCGGGTTCGTTGCGACGCTCATTATGACCGCCTTCCGCCTGCCGCTCTTGCGATCGTTGCCTCCGTCGGCGAACTTCTGGTCGCAGTACGTCGCCGGCGGCGATCCGGACGACCACTCGGTTGCCGCCCTCGCCCTGCACCTGCTCTACGGGATCAGTTCGGGTGTGGTCTTCGGCGTGTTGTTCTCTTTGTACGACGCGGGCCGATCGATCGAACCCGAACAGCGCGGGCTCGTCTGGGGGTCGATCTACGGCCTGGCCCTGTCCGCTTTTGGCGTACAGGTCGTGTTGCAGGGACTGCTCGACATCCGCCTTGAGGCCGACGAGCTCGCGCTCTTCCACGCTGGCCACCTCGTCTACGGGCTCTCGCTGGGTGCCTGGGTCGGCTCCCGAACCGAAGGCGTAGACGATCCCGAACGAGAGTACGAATACGCCGACGGCAACTGATCGCAGTCCGTCGTCGTCCACGAAGCGGGCTCGAGGTGGCTGAACACGCAAGCCGGACGCCGATCGTCCGCCGTCGCATAGCCGCTGCCGTGACCGACTACTCGCTGCACGAACCACGTTTCGGGGACGACGACCGAGGAATGGGACGAGCCACGACTCGAGGACTTCGACACCGACGACCTGAGCGAGGTCGCGGATCACTTCATCCTCTCGGCATCCGGATTCCCGCCGGAGAACTTCACTGACCTCAAGCTCCCGGTGGTCGAGCCCGACGGCGACCTCAACAAGAACGCCCTGCAGACGGCGAAAAGCGGCGGCCACGGCATCGGCGCGATCGACGATATAGACGGTGACAAACAGGACTCGTCGAGGAGTTGATCGACGACCTCGCGAACGAACACTTCGAGGACGCCGATTTCGACGACTGATCGGCGTTACTCCGGTTCGAACCCGCCGACGAGATACTCGAGGCCGAACAGCGCGATCGCACCGACGACCGCCCATACGGCGGTCAGCGTTATGGTTTCCGTCGTCCACGCGTGCGTCTTGGCGATGTTGGTCAGCGGGGCCGGTACCGAGCCGGCGATGAGGCTCACGAGGAAAACGAGCGTGAGCCCGCGGTGGCGATCTAATGCGATGCGGACGACGCGGGCGATCGTGAGGAGACCGGTTGCGCCGCCGACGACGAACAGCACCACGGTCGTTCCCGGATCGGTGACGGCCGCGAGCGAGCCTCCGCTGGGCAGGGTACCAAGCGCGTGGACGAACGCGCTCAGTTCCGACGAGAGGAAGACGTACTGACCGAGCAGGATCAAGATTAGCGACCCTGAGATCCCCGGCAGGATCATCGCGCTGACGGCGATCGCACCGGCGAGGACGATCACCATTGGGCCGCTTCCGGGCAGCGAGACGATGTCGGCGGCGACCAGCAACGCGAGGCTGGCCCCCGTCATCGCGACGCCGATGTGTGTCGGTGAGTCGATCGTGAGGCTTCGACCGAGCGTGATCACCGAGGCGGCGATCAGGCCGGTAAAGAAGCCGAACATCGCGACCGGATGGGACTGTGCCAATGATGAGACGGCGTCGGCGACGACGACGACCGCGGTGATGATGCCGACGCCGAGCGGGAGCAGAAAGCCGAGATCCAACTCGAGCAGCGCTTCCCGCGCCTTCGTCCGCTGGTCGGGATGGTACCCCCGGAGCACGGCGGCTGCCCGCCAGGGTGTAAACGCGGTGACCGCGGCGATCAGCCGGCCATAGAAGCCGAGTAACAGCGCGACGGTCCCGCCGGAGACGCCGGGCAGGGCGTCTGCCGTTCCCATACAGAGCCCGTAGCCGTAGGTCCGCAGCCACTCGAGGCGGTCGTCGACCGCGTCCGAACGCTCATACTCCATGCGTTCGGCTCGGTCGGTCCCGACGTGTGTCCGTTCGCCGCCACTGTCTCAAATCGGGCCATTCGGGCTGCCGTTTCGGTTGCACGTCCGGACGCTAGTCGTGTGTCCGTATAAA
This sequence comes from Haloterrigena sp. H1, assembly GCF_005938085.1. GTDB lineage: Archaea > Halobacteriota > Halobacteria > Halobacteriales > Natrialbaceae > Natrinema. The sequence continues at coordinate 212,141 of NZ_SMZK01000003.1, read as the reverse complement.
TACTCGACACCGCTGTCAGTCCATGCTACGTGGACTGTCGGCATAGCACACAGACACTCGTCACGCCGACTTCGCCCGATCCGGGCGGGAACTTTTTCTCGCTCCGGTTTGATACGCACCTCGAGACATGGACCTCGAGTCGATTCCGGGCGTCGGCGAGAAGACGGCCCGCGCGCTGGCCGAACTCGACGATCCCGAGCGCGCGCTGCGGGCGGGCGACGTGGCGACGCTTGCGACCGCGCCGGGAATCTCTCAGGGCCGGGCCGCCCGCATCGCACGGGGGGCGATCCGGCTCGAGCACGACGACCCGGGTGGGTTCCTCGCGACCGACCGCGCCCGCGAGATCTACCGCGAGGTCCTCGGCCTGCTCAAAGACCGGACGGTCACCGATTACGCCGCCCAGCGTCTCGAGACGCTCTATCCGAGCCCGCGGCGGTCGCGTATCGACGAGGTGCAGGCGTTCGCCCGGGAGGCACTCGAGCGCGACCCCGACCCCGACGTCCTCGAGGCGCTCGCAGGAGTCGAACCGCTCCGCGAGCCCGGCGACGTACGGGTCCGCGAGCGCTGTCTGGCGACGACCGACGCCGAACGCTACAGCGAGGCCCGCGAGGCGATTCCGGAACTCTCCGTCGAGGTCGTCGAGGACACCCAGGGACTGGCCGAACTCGCACGGGGCTACGCGACGGTGATCGCCCTCGACGAGTCTTTTGCCGGCGTCGCCCTCGATGGAGACGTACAGGTCCGGCCCGACGCCCTCGAGACCCCCGCCGAGGTCGTCCCCGAACGCCCGCTCGCCTTCTTCGCGCGCAACCGCGATCGGCTGCAGGCTGCCATCGCGGTCCATCGGGCCGCCGATCTCGAGGCCCCGTGCGACCTCGCGGCGCTCGAAGATGGGCTCTCGCGGCTGGCCGAAGACGGGACGGTCGCGGGCGATGACGAACTCGACCGGTTGACGACGGCAGTCGACGATCTGGACGCGGCGGCGAGTGCGGCAGAAAGCGTCGCCAACGACCGGCTTCGGGAGGCGATCCGCGAACAGGACGTTACCATCGAAGGCTCTGACTTGCTGTCGCTGGTCGAGCGCGGGGCCGGCGTCGACTCCTTGCTCTCGCGGGAACTGGCGGACGAGTACGCAGACGCCGTCGCGGCGGCCCGCGAGCACCTCGTCGATGCGCTCGATCTCGAGGCCGGCGAGGCCGAGACCGCTCGCCGCGCGTTCGGCGACGAGCCGACGTTCCCGGTCGAGCGCGACGAGGATGTCGTCGGCCGGCTGCGCGAGGAACTCACGGCGGCCAAGGACCGCCGTGCGGGCCGGCTCAAACGCGCGCTCGCTGCCGAGCTGGCCGACCAGCGCGAGGGTGCCCGCCAACTCGTCCGCGACGCACTCGAGTTAGACGTAGAACTCGCGATCGCCCGCTTTGCCGACAACTTCGACTGCGTGCTGCCGGAGTTCGTCGACCCGGCCGCGGCTGTCGGCTTCGACATCGAAGGCGGCCGCTCGCCGCTGCTCGAGGAACCGCTCGAGCGCATCGATCCCGTCGATTACGCGGTGTCGGGCGTTGCCTTGCTCTCGGGGGTCAACAGCGGCGGGAAGACCTCCACGCTGGATCTGGTCGCGAGCGTGGTGGTGTTGGCCCACATGGGACTGCCCGTCCCCGCCAACGGCGTCCGCCTGCGGCGATTCGATGATCTCCACTACCACGCAAAGACCCAGGGGACGCTGGACGCGGGCGCGTTCGAGTCGACCGTCCGCGAGTTCGCCGACCTCGCACAGGGCGGCGAGGGCTCGCTCGTGTTAGTCGACGAACTCGAGAGTATCACCGAGCCCGGCGCGTCGGCGAAGATCATCGCCGGCATCCTGGAGGCACTGTCGGACAACGGCGCGACGGCGGTGTTCGTCTCCCATCTTGCCGGCGAAATCCGCGAAATGGCCGACTTCGCCGTGACCGTCGACGGGATCGAAGCCGTCGGCCTCGTCGACGGCGAACTCGAGGTCAATCGCTCGCCAGTCAAAGACCATCTGGCGCGGTCGACACCGGAGCTGATCGTCGAGAAACTGGCAGGCGAACACGACAGCGCGTTCTACGGGGAGTTGTTAGAGAAGTTCGAGTAGCGTTCGCGTCTCCGCCCTGGACGGCTACAGGTCCTCCAGCGGATGGTGACTCTCTTCGATCACGTCGAGCGCCTGCTCGAAGGCGGCCTCGACGTCTCCGAACTCGCCCTCCTGTGTCCACTCCCCGTCGGGAGTGGCGGTGTAGACGTCGAACCCCCCACCGCGGTACTCGTGGGTCTCGACGTACAGTTCCTCGTCGACCGTGCCGTCGTCGTCGACGAGGAGCCAGACACCCAGTTCTTTCCCGCCCTCGAGGTCGCGTCGGCGTTTCCAGTGCATGGCTCGAGCTACGAGGGCGAGCGATGTATAACCGGACGGGGGCCGCTGTCGGTACGGTTCGTCCGCTACGCTGACCCCGGCCACCGGGTGAGGACGTCTAGCTGGTGGGCGAGGTAGACGAGTTCCCCCGCTTCGATCTGTTCGTGGCGGGCCGCCGCCCACTCGCCCAATCGCTCGGCGTCTATCGTCCCGTCGGCCGTGAGTGCGGACTCGATGGTGTCGACGATGTGATGGAGGAAGTACGCCTCGTCGGCCTCGTAGCCGCCGTCGGTTGGCCGGACTACCCAGTCGGAGCCGCCGGCCGCGATGACCCGGCCGCCAGTCGCCGGGACCGCAGTGAGGAGGTGGCGGCCGGCGGTGCTGTCGCCCGTCTCGCCGCCGACTTTCTCGGTCGTATCCATCCGGCGGTGAAATCGCCGTTCAATGTGGTTCTCGAGTTCAGCGTCGACCGGCGGTAACAGCGACGTCACACCATCGAATGTGATCGGGAAGTAGGCGACGCCGCCCGGGCGAAGCCCGTCCGCGACCGTCTCTAGCGCCGCCCGTACGTCCGTCAGATCGAGGAAGGCCTGGGCGACGACGACGTCGTACGTCTCCTCGCGGGCCGCGAGGTGAGCGAGCGCGTCCTCGGCACGGAACGCGACCTCGAACGCTGCCCTGTCGCGATCGATGCATAGCGACCCGTCCGAGCGGTCCGGATCGTGGCCCCGGTCCGCGACGCGGTCCGCGACCCCCTCCGTGGCGGCCTTGACGAGGGTCGGGTCGGCGTCGATGGCCGTGTACCGGACCTCGGTGTCGGCCGTCCACTCGAGGACCGTCTCGACCATCGCGCCCGTCCCAGCTCCGACCTCGCAGAGGTCGACGGGCTCGTCGACCCTCTCGAGCGCGCGGCGGAACGCGTCCACGACACGCCGGTTCCGGGCGCGCTGGTCGACGGTTCGCTTGGCATCGAGGTAGCGACGGAACGAGTAGTGATCGGGTTCAGTCACGCCTCTATCGGCCCGTCAACTCGTGGCGGGTTAAGTCCGGCCGTCACGGGAACGGTTTCGCGGGCTCACAGAGGACAGCCGCAAACGACGCGACGCAGTCGACGGTGTCGCTCCAGGTTGGATGGGCCTCGTAGGCGTCCCGGGCGGCAGCTCCCATCTCGGCGAGGCGTTCGCGGTCGGCCGCGAGCGAGCCTACCGCCTCGGCGACGGCCGGCGGTTCGTCCGGCGGCACCAGCACCCCCGTCTCCCCGTCGGTCACGACCTCGCTTGCGCCGCCGGCGGTCGAAGCGAGCGCCGGCAGCCCGAATCCCATCCCCTCGAGGTAGACGATGCCGAACCCCTCGTAGCCAGAGGGCATGGCGAGGAGGTGTCCCTCCCGGAGGACCGACGACAGCGCCGCGTCGGGCAGCCGGCCCGCGACCGTCACCGACTCCTCGACACCCAGCGTGTCGATCAGCCGGTCGATCCGGCGGGCGTACTCCGGATCGACCGTCGGGTCGCCGACGACGGTCAGGGTCCACTCGTCGGCCGGGCGGGCGGCCAGTCCCCGGAGCAGCGTGTGAAGTCCCTTCCGGTCAATAAGCGACCCTACGAAGACGATTCTGAGCGGTCCCGGTTCGTGGGAACGTGCGCATATGTGAGTCCGCGTAACTCCCGGATCGATGTGGTCGCCGCCGGGTGGCGCGACGATGCCAGTCGTCGGACCGACGAGTGCCTCGACGGTCTCCCGGGTCGTCTCGCTGTTGTACACGAAGGCGTCGACGGTCTCGAGATAGCGCTGCTCGATCGCCCCGTAGAACGCGTTTTGCCACGCCGCCCGCGGCTCCTGACACCGGAGGTGGTGGACGATGGCGACCACCGGCGTGGCGTCGTCGCGCCGGCGGTTGTGTCGGATGAGCGACGGGTGACAGAGCTCGTCTTGTAGCAGTACGTCTACGTCGAGGGCAGTCAGATCGGCGGCGACCGTTGGGGAGAGGTTGTCGAGCAGGTTCCGGCCGTACCCCTCCCTCGGGATCGAGACGACTGTGACCTCGTGGCCCCGCTCGCGGAGCCCCGCCACGAGCCGTCGATCGTAGCGATAGCCGCCGGACGTTCCCTCGAGCCCGTCGTAGACGACCAGCCCCAGTCGCATCGGGTCAGAGGGTCGTGGCGTAGGAGGCGGCCGCCGCGTCCTCTTCCCACATCGTCACCTCGATGGCGTCGAGACGGTCGGTCTCGATCCCGTCCGCGACCCGCTCGGCGAAGAATCGCGAAAAGTGCTCCACGCTCGGATTGAGCCCCTCGAACTCCGGGAGGTCGTTGAGCGTCGCGTCCCGGTACCGGTCGACCAGCGCGTCGACGGCAGCCTTGAGGTCGTCGATGTCGACGAGGTAGCCGTACTCCCCGAGTTGCTCGCCCTCCACCTCGACCTCGACCGTCAGATGATGGGAGTGGAGGTCTCCCTCGGGTCCAGGGTCGGGAACCGTGAGCCAGTGTTGAGCGACGAAATCGCGTGTGACTGTCACTGTGTACATACCCCCTCGGACCACGGGTGCGAACTAAAGTCTGGGGTGGCGCGACTCGAGGCGAGACCGACGAGGCACAGTCGAACGGGCTGCAGGGGTCAGTACGTCAACAGCACCTGAACCGTTTCGTCCGGGCGCTCGTCCAGTAGTTCATAGGCCTCCGGGGCGTCCGCGACCGGGACGCGGTGGGTTACCAGCCGGTCGGTCTCGACGTCCTCGAGGCGCCGCCACGCGGTCGCCAGCCGGCGTGCCACGGTCCAGCGCCCGCGCCGTGCCGGGGCGATGGTGCTCACCTGACTGCTGATCAGGCGGATTCGGCTTCGGTGGAAGCGCCCGTCGAGCGATAGCTCGGCCGTCTTGGTCCCGTACCACGACCCGACGACGACGCGGCCTCCGTATCCGGTCGCGTCGACGGCGGCGTCGAGTGCCACCGGGTTGCCCGAGAGTTCGTAGGTCAGGTCCGCCCGGCGCGGAAGCTGCTCCTGTTCGGTCCGTCCGGATGGCGACCCCGGACGGTCGGGCGGCCCCAGCTGCTCGTGGACCGCCGCGACCGGATCTGCTTCGGTGGGGTCGAGGCTCCGGTCGGCTCCGAACGCCGTCGAGAGCTGTCGTCGCTTCTCGTAGCGGTCGACGGTCACGAGCGACGAGAGCGGCGTCTCGGCCAGCAGTGCTGTCGTCAGCAGCCCCACGACGCCCTGGCCGAACACGATCGCTCGCTCGCCGATGCGAGGCTCCCCATCGAGGACCAAGTTGACCGCCGTCTCGACGTTCGGAAGAAACGCTGCCACCGCGGGTGGAACGTCGGCCGGCACGACGCTCACCTCGTCGACCCCGACGACGAACTCGCTGGCGTGCGGATGGAACGCGAGCACCGTCTCGCCGTGCCACGCCGGGTCGACGTCCGCGCCGACGGCGGTCACCGTCCCGACGACCGCGTAGCCGTACGGGAACGGGTAGGAGAACGATCCCGAGAGTGTCTCCAGCGTCTCGTCCGCGGTGATCTCGGGGTTCATTTCGCCCCGATAGAGTAACAGCTCCGTCCCGGAACTGATGGCAGATACCGTTGCCGCCACTTTGAGTTCATCCGGGCCGGGGTCGGGCACGGTTGTCTCCCGGACTTCGACTTCACAGGGACCCATGAAGTATACCGACTGGGCCGGCATCGGGTTACGCCCTCCCCGCGCTCTCACCGGCGCCAACCTCGACACGCGTCCCCTGCTCTCGGCAGCGTTCGAGCGCCTCCTTGGCCGCCATTCCGGCGTCGACGGCCCTCAGATCGTGGCCGACGCCGACTTTGAGGTCGATCCCCGCTGTCTCCTCGACGTGATCGATCGCCGCATCGAACGCCGGCCGGTCGAGCCCGGCGGTCACCGAGATGACGTTGTCGCCGCCGATGAAAAACGACAGCGAGTCGTGGGCGTCGTACATGTACTCGAGCAGCGCCGAATATCCCTGTTCGATGTGCCGGAACACCTCGAACGCGTTGAGTTCGTCAGTGTACTGGCTGGTCGCGTCGTTGACGTCGAAGTGGGCAATCTGGACGGCCCCTTCCCCGCACAACGGATCGCCGCGCAGGATTTCGGTCCGCTCACCGTCCTGGGCACTCCCGGCTGCCTGGAGGTTCGCCGTCGCTTCACCGACTGCCTCCCGCGGCGAGGTCCCCGTGGCGACACCGAGGCTGACCGTCACGGGATAGCGGTTGCTGATGGCGTCCTGAATGCGCCGGTGTCCCGCCAGGTCGATCCCGTTTGTGACGGCGATCATGTTGTCGAACCGTGTGGAAAACACGTAGCCGTCGTGATGCGCGACGAGCTGTGAGAGGTCCGCGTACAGCCGGGACTGGAGCAGTTGCAGGTCCGGCTCCCGTTTCGGTGATGGCGCCACCGTCCACGGCCCGTAGTTGTCGATCTGGATCAACGTTACCTGCGTTTCAGTCACGGTCACTCCCCCCCGTACCATGTCCACTGGTATAATTTGTGGGCGCTAGCGGACTGCAATTCTCGGTAACGTGTCTGTTCCGGAGAGATAACGGTCCCGTCCCCAGATATATGTTAGTCACTACGGTAGGGGTTGTCCAGAACGCCGGCCCATGTCTCGAACAGACGCCTCGAGCGGCACCAGCTCCCCGCGGTCGCCGCCACCGGAGAACCGAACACCTGTACCGGTTCCCGAGGAGCGGGTACTCCGGGCATGGCTCGCCCACGAGATCGAGCACGACGCGGTTGCCATCGACTCGGAGGCGGTCTCAACGAACACGGCAGCCATGCTCGACGCGCTCCTCTCGGCGAAGCCGGGAGCGGCTGCGTTCGTCTGGCGCGAGCAACCGATCCGGTGGTACCGGCTCGTCCTCGAGTGGGACCAGTTCGTCGACCTCCGGCCGGTGGACGGGCCGGACGACCTCCTATGGCGGGACGTCTCCACGGATGGCACTCTCTTCGGCGTGGCCGAGCGGATCTCCGAGGAGGGGTTCGGTCCGCTCGAGGACGCAGGAATCGATGCCGGTGCGATCCGAACCTACCGCGACGACCTCGCCGCCGGAGCTCAGTTCGACCCGCTGATCGTCCGGACCAGACGCGGCGCGACTCCGTGGTTCGTCGCCGACGGGAACCACCGGGCGACGGCGGCGGCGCTGCATGCCCTCGAAACCGACCGGTACGAGCCCGTGCCGGCGTACGTCGCCGTGACTGCGAACCCGGTTCTCGAGCCGATTCTCGTCCGGATTTGGGGCCTGCTCCAGCGACTGGCCGGCCGATCGATCGGCCGTCGCGGGAGTCGAGGTCTCTGACCCAACTCGCCAGGCGAACGACGGGAGCGGGACATGCATGTCCAATGATTATGTCCTTCTCGCCCGACTGTCTTGGCATGCCATTCCAATTCAAGTGCTCGACGGGGGAGCTGTCAGTTCATGATTCGCTCGAGTAGTGCCGACGAGGTGGAACGACTCGTGCGGGCTCACGCCCGAATGACTCACAACAGTCGGCTGACCGTGGCGGATATCGAGCGCCGTACTGAACGGGTCGAGGTTGCCTGATGCGGTCTGCTGTCACGGGTTCCCGGCGCGACCGCGAGCCGTCCTGCGGTCGCGTCGGCACTGACTGACAGGAGTCCGTCTGACTGCGGTCAGTTCGCCCGCGTTCGTCGGTCCGTGGTCCCGTCGTCGTTACTCATGCCATTCCAGAATCCGCTGGTGTCCCCATGACTCTTCGTCGTCGCTCGAGCCGCCGGTAATCTCCTGCAGTGAATCGGCGTCGCGCTCCTCCAGGAACGCGGCGAGTTCGTCGGCGTAGTCGCCGATCGCTGCACGCGTTTCGTCGTCCTGGAGCGCGAACGCTTCTTTTACTGTATCGGGCATTTCGTCGGGTGTAACGTACATTTCTTTCCGCGCGTAGTCACCGGTGCCCCGCAGCGTCTCCGCAGAGAGATCGTCGAACTGCTCGAGCAGGAACTCCGGGATCACGTCCGGGGGTGACGGTGGTGCCATTGCTGTCACCTATATGTGTATAATGATCATTAAGTCTTGTGACTGTGTCAAAAAGTAACAGGTATCATGGTTTCTGTTCGAAATCCGAATCCACCGAAGGGTTAAGACGCTGCGGAAGCAGGGTGAAAGTGATGGCAGACGACCCCGACGAGGGGATGTTGTCGTGGGACGAATCCGTGTTCAAAAACGAGCACGTCTTCGAAATCGACTACGTCCCCGAGACGTTCAAGCACCGCGAGGGCCAGACTCAGAGCCTGACGTACGCGCTGCGCCCGGCGGTGCGGGGGTCGCGGCCGCTGAACGTCGTCGTTCGGGGACCTCCCGGAACGGGGAAGACGACGGCGGTCCAGAAACTGTTCGACGAGGTCGGTGCCCAGACGAGCGAGGTTCGGACGATCCGGGTCAACTGTCAGGTCAACGCGACCCGGTACTCGGTCTTTTCACGGCTGTTCGAGGGGACGTTCGACTACGAGCCACCCTCGTCGGGCATCTCGTTCAAGAAGCTGTTCGGACAGATCGCCGAGAAACTCGTCGAGGACGACCGGGTCCTCGTCGTCGCACTCGACGATGTCAACTACCTCTTCTACGAGAACGAGGCTAGCGACACGCTCTATTCGCTGTTGCGAGCCCACGAGGAGTATCCTGGTGCGAAGATCGGTGTCATCGTCATCTCCTCTGATCCGTCGCTCGACGTCATCGATGAGCTCGACTCGCGGGTCCAGAGCGTCTTCCGCCCCGAAGACGTCTACTTCCCGGTCTACGACCAGCCCGAAATCGTCGACATCCTCGCCGAACGCGTTGACCGTGGCTTCCACGACGGCGTCATCGACCGCGATACCCTCGAGTACGTCGCCGAACTCACCGCCGAGAGCGGCGACCTCCGGGTCGGGATCGACCTGTTGCGCCGGGCGGGGCTCAACGCCGAGATGCGAGCCAGCCGCACTGTCGAGCGCGAAGATGTCGAAAACGCCTACGAAAAGTCCAAATACATCAACCTCACCCGGTCGCTGTCGGGACTGACCGACACCGAGCAGGCGCTGCTCGAGGTGATCGCCCACAACGACGGCGAACAGGCCGGCGCGGTCTACGACGCCTTCCACGAGCGGACTGACCTGGGCTATACGCGCTACTCCGAGATCGTCAACAAACTCGACCAGCTCGGCCTGATCGATGCCGACTACACCGATGTCGACGGTCGCGGTCGCTCACGGTCGCTGTCGCTGTCCTACGAGAAAGCGGCGGTGTTAGAGCGCCTCGAGTAAGCATGAGCTCTCGAGGCGGTCACGTTCTTAGATCCCCCAGAGGAGGGCGATCCCGCCCGTCGTGACGAACGCCAGCAGGAGCTGTAGCGGGCCGCCGACGCGCAGGAAGTCGGTGAACGTGTACCCGCCGGGGCCGTAGACCATCAGGTTCGTCTGATAGCCCACCGGTGTCATAAATGAGGTCGCGGAGGCGAACGTCACCGCGAGGAGAAACGAAAACTGCGTCGCTCCCAGCGAACCCGCGGCGTCGACCGCGACGGGGACCATCAACACCACCGTCGCGACCGGCGTGATGACGTTCGCGAGCAGTCCCGTCACGATGACGAACAACAGCAGGACCGCGATAAGCGGGAGGAACTCCGCGGTCGCGACCAGCCCGCCGGCGATAATCTGCGAGCCGCCGGTCGCCTCGAGGGCGACACCAAGGGGGATCACGCCCGCGAGCAGGAACACGATGTTCCACGAGACCGCGTCGTAGGCGTCGGCCGTTGACAGACAGCCGGTCACGATCATGAGGAAGACGCCGGCCAGCGCCGCGATGACGATGGAGACGAGACCGAGCGCGGCGGTCCCGATCACGCCGGCCATGATCGCGAGCGCGACCGGCGCGGTCGGCGACAGCGGGGCGAGCTCGTCGACCCCGTCCTCGCGTAGCCGGTCGACGGCGTCATCGACGACGACGAGTTCGCCCGTCTCGGCGAAGTACTCGATCGTGCTGGGGACCGTCTGAAGCAAGAGGAGGTCGCCGGCCTCGAGTCGAACGTCGCCGAGGTCCGTTCGAAGTAACTCGCCGTCGCGACGGATCGCCAGCACGGTCGACTGATATACCGCTCGAAGGGGCGTTTCCGAGAGCGGTTCCCCGACGTACGGCGACTCTCCGTGGACGATCGTTCTGGCGAGCACGTCGTCGCTGTCGATGTCGTCGAACGTCGCCTCAGTTACCGAGAGCCGGTGGAGCTGTCGCAGTCCTTGGTTCTCGACGAAGCGATTGACCGCCTGCAGGCTGCCGTGGACCGTGAGGACGTCGCCTTCTCGAATCCGCTGGTCCGTCCCGACTGCGACGAACGTTTCGCCCGTCCGATGGTCGTGCTCGTCCTCCTCGGGTCGTGTCTCGACAGCTCCGGTGGGGTGGCGCTGCTGGTCGCGACTCGATGTGTCGGCTCGAGTGCCGTGGTCGTCGCCGTCGTCACCGTACTGGAACACGCGCTCGTCTCCCCCGGGTCGCGTCTCAGCGTCACCGTTGCGCCGGATCCGAAGGACGCGAACGTCCGCCTCGGTTTGGGCCTCGAGTTCGTCGACCGTCCGCCCGATCGGGGCCGAGTCGGCTCCGACGCGGACCTGCGTCAGGTGGTCCTCGAGATCGAACTCCTCGACGAGATCCGCGTCGACGGGGATCCGTGCGGGCGTCAGCCATCGACCGACCGTCATGAGGTAGGCGAGGCCGACGATCAGGATCACGAGTCCCAGTGCCGTGAACTCGAACATACCGATGGGGTCCCGTCCGAGCAATTCGACGGCGAACTCGCTGGCGAGCAGGTTCGTCGACGTGCCGACGAGCGTTAGCGTGCCACCAAGGATCGCCGCGTACGAGAGCGGCAAGAGCAGTTTCGACGGCGACATACCCGTTTTCTCCGCGAGATCGGAGATCATCGGGATGAACACCGCGACGACGGGCGTGTTGTTAATGAACCCGGCAATCGGTCCCGTGGTGGCGATCGTCGCCGCCAGCGCGCGCGTCTCGTTACCGTTCGTAAACGCAGCCAGCGAGAGGCCGAGCCGCTGGACCACGCCGGTTCGCTGGACGCCCGCGCTGAGCATGTACATCGCGACGATCGTCACCGTTGCAGTGTTGGCAAAGCCCGAGATCGCCGCCCGGTGGCCAACGCCGGTCAGTGGCTCGAGCGCCGCCAGCGAGACGATGATGCCGATCGCCGTCACGTCGTTCGGAATCACTTCCGACACGAACAGGACGAGCGCGACGGTGATGAGCCCGAACACCACGAGTGCACCGCCGGTGGGGTCCGCGCCGATCATCCTGCCAACTCCGAACGCCGCGTGCCGATCATACGCTCTCTGTGAGCTATTGACAGAATTATGTTTCGAGAACGGCCACGCGACCCACCGGTGTGGACGAGGCGTCAGCCGATGACTTCGGAGAAGGGATGGCAGAGACCACCGAGCGTTGCGGCCGACGGTCATACGGACTCAGTCAGTTCCGGTGGGGCCGCAGGACGGCTCGCGGTCCTACCGGTAACTCGTTATAGCAGGCCGTATCAGGCCTGCTCGATGCTTTCACGGTAGTCCTCGACCGCTTCGATGGCCGATTCGACTTTGCCTTCGGTGGTGCCGTCGGCCCACTCACGGACCTGTCGGAGCGCGTTGAGTCGCTCATCGAGGAGCGCGTGATCTGGCGTTGTATCCCCCCTTACGTAGTCGGCGAACGCGTCTGTCGTTTCGCGGATATCGCTGCGGACATCGTCGCTATCTGCCGACTTCGCCGCTTCCTCGAGGTCGTCGCGGGCTTGCTGGAGCTGCTCCGTCATTGTCGGATTCACCACGAGCCGATCCATAACGGTTGGGCGAGCAGTGGCGTGCCGCCGTATCCGACGGTCCGCAGGTGTTCGCGACCGCTACTCGCGTTGGCGTCCCTTACTCGTCGGTGTATGGGTGGCCTTCAGACGGCAGGTTTCACATACACGGAAAGCGGCGCAAGAAACGTCGAAACTACCCGTGATACTGACTGGGCGCTTTTTTCCTTCGGCGTCCCCGCTGTCACTCGCAGCATGCCAGTATCACGACGAACTGCCCTGAAAACGATGGGCATCGCAGGTGGGGTAACGGCAGCGAGTGGCGCCGTTTTGGCCGGCGGCGAATACAAACACGACGAGCGCTCGAGCGACGCGGACTCGGTCGAGACGTCGAAAGACATGTCGGGTGCGGCCGTCCGGGTCGCACACTTCTCCCCGGACGCGCCGAACGTCGACGTCTACGTCAACGATGAGCAGGTACTCGCAGACGTCGCCTACGGTGACGTCTCGCCGTACCTAGAGCTCAGGCCGGGCACCTACACGGTGACGATCACGGCCGCCGGCGACCCGAAGACGGTCGCCTTCGAGGGCGACGTGACCTTTGGGGCCGCGTACTACACTGTTGCCGCGATCGGCGAACTCGAGGCCAGCACCTTCGAGCCGGCGGTCCTCGTGGACGCGGGATCGGCGCTCGCCCGACTCGTTCACGCCGCGCCCGACGCGCCAGCGGTTGATGTCTATGCCGACGACGAACTGCTCTTCGAAAACGTTGCGTTCACCGACGCGACCGACTACGTCCCGGTTCCCGCCGGCTCGTACACCCTTTCGGTCCGGCCGGCTGGCGATCCCGAGACGACCGTCGCCTCGTTCGACGTCACGCTCGAGCGAGGGATGGCCTACACCGGCTACGCGATCGGCTACCTCGAGCCGCCGGCGGACACGATGGATCGCGAGTTCACCGTCGAAGTGACGGTTGACGGGCCGACGACCGACGACGATATGTAGCTGATCGGTACGGCGAACCACCTTTTTCGCAACTCGACATCCCCGGCCGGGTATGCGAGCGGGTCAAGTGGCTCGAGGCCCTGATCCCGACAATGAGCGACGCGCAAGGCCCGCTGCAGCCGGATCGTCCTGACGTCGACCGACCGTTCGAAGTCGACGCTCCCTTCGAGCCCGCGGGCGACCAGCCCGAGGCGATCGCGGAGCTGGCTGAGGGCTTCCAGTCCGGGCTGGACAAACAGACCCTGCTCGGGGTGACCGGCTCCGGGAAGACCAACACTGTCTCGTGGGTGATCGAGGAGATCCAGAAGCCGACCCTCGTTATTGCCCACAACAAGACGCTGGCGGCCCAGCTCTACGAGGAGTTCCGGAATCTCTTCCCCGAGAACGCCGTCGAGTACTTCGTCTCCTACTACGACTACTACCAGCCTGAAGCCTACGTCGAACAGACTGATACGTACATCGACAAGGACGCCTCGATCAACGACGAGATCGACCGCCTCCGACATAGCGCGACCCGGTCGCTGCTGACCCGCGAGGACGTCATCGTCGTCGCCTCTGTCTCCGCTATCTACGGGCTCGGTGACCCGCGCAACTACGTCGACATGTCCCTGCGCCTCGAGGTCGGCCAGGAGATCGGCCGCGATGACCTGCTGGCCCAACTCGTGGACTTGAACTACGAGCGCAACGACGTCGACTTCACACAGGGCACCTTCCGCGTGCGCGGCGACACGATCGAGATCTACCCGATGTACGGCCGCTACGCGGTGCGGGTCGAACTCTGGGGCGACGAGATCGACCGCATGGTCAAGGTCGACCCCCTCGAGGGGACGACCCAGGGCGACCAGCAGGCCGTGTTGATCCACCCTGCAGAGCACTACTCGATCCCGGAGACGAAACTCGAGCGTGCGATGGACGAAATCCGTGACGACCTGGACTCTCGAATTTCGTATTTCGAGCGACAGGGCGACATGATCGCCGCCCAGCGCATCGACGAGCGAACGACGTTCGACCTCGAGATGATGGCCGAAACCGGCTACTGTTCTGGAATCGAGAACTACTCGGTCTACCTCTCGGATCGCGACTCTGGCGACGCGCCGTACACCCTGCTCGACTACTTCCCTGACGACTTCCTGACCGTCGTCGACGAATCCCACGTTACACTCCCGCAGATCCGCGGGCAGTACGCCGGCGACAAGTCCCGCAAAGACTCGCTGGTCGAGAACGGCTTTCGGCTGCCGACGGCCTACGACAACCGCCCGCTCACATTCGAGGAGTTCGAGGAGAAAACAGACCAGACGCTGTACGTCTCGGCGACGCCGAGCGACTACGAGCATGAGAAGAGCGATCAGATCGTCGAACAGATCGTTCGGCCCACGCATCTCGTCGATCCGGCGATCGAGGTCGCGAACGCGACCGGCCAGGTCGACGACCTCATGGACCGCATCGACGAGCGGATCGACCGCGGCGAGCGCACCCTCGTGACGACGTTGACCAAACGGATGGCCGAAGACCTGACCGAGTATCTCGAGGAAGCGGGCGTCGACGTCGCCTACATGCACGACGAGACCGACACGCTCGAGCGCCACGAGATCATCCGCTCGCTACGATTAGGTGAGGTCGACGTGCTCGTGGGGATCAACCTCCTGCGGGAGGGGCTGGACATCCCCGAGGTCTCGCTGGTGGCGATCTTAGACGCCGATCAGGAAGGATTCCTGCGCTCGGAAACGACGCTCGTCCAGACGATGGGCCGGGCCGCCCGCAACGTCAACGGCGAGGTCGTCCTCTACGCCGACGAGCCGTCGAACGCTATGGCGTCTGCGATCGAGGAGACCCAGCGCCGCCGGCAGATTCAACAGGAGTACAACGAGGAACACGGCCTCGAGCCGACCACGATCGATAAGGAAATCGGCGAGACGAACCTCCCCGGGTCGAAGACTGACACCAGCGAGGTTTCCGGTCGGGAACTCGAGGACGAAGACGACGCCGCGCGCTATATCGACGAACTCGAGACCCAGATGCAGGAAGCGGCGAACAACCTCGAGTTCGAGCTCGCAGCCGACATTCGCGACCGGATTCGTGAGGTGCGCGAGGAGTTCGAGCTCGACGGTGGCGACGACGAAGGGATCGCGCCGCCGACCGAGGAGTTCTGACTGGCTGCGGGAGACAGCTACCCAGCCGTACTGCTATAGTATCCGTTAGAACTTTCTACTCAGGTAGTGTTACTAAACACAGTGGATCATCTCGACGAGACTTCTGTCGAGGAATTGCAAGATGCCCTTGACAACGTGGAGGGTAAGAAGCCGACACAACGGCTCTTAGCAGCAATAGCATACAAGAACGGCGTCACGCAGACTGAACTAGCCGAGTGGTACGACGTTCAGCGACGAACAATCTATAGCTGGCTCAAGCGACTCGACACCGACGAGTCGCTTGAGCAGGCCGTTACTGATGCTCATCGCTCTGGGAGAAAACGGAAGCTCTCAGAAAAAGAGCAAAAAGAATTCGAAGAAGCTGTCCACGAATCGCCAGAGAATGTTGGGGTTGATGCGCCGGCGTGGACGCCGGCGCTCGTCCAGCAGTATCTTGACGAGACGTACGATGTCGACTACTCAATCCCGAGCTGTCGGCGGTTGCTCAAAGAAGCGGGATTGAGCTATCAAAAACCTCGCCGCACAGCCGCTGAGTCTGATTCTGATGAGCAAGAAACGTTCCGTGAGGAGCTCAAAAAAAGAGGCGGGAAATGGACGCCACAGTAGTCTGCATCGATCAAACCAAGAAATCCGTCCAAGTTGAGCCGCGTGCCGCGTGGTTTCCCCGCGGTACGCGGCCGTCCGTTGAGTTATCTGGGCAACGTGACTGGACGTGTCTGCTAGGCGCGATCACCGAGGACGGTGATCGCTTTTTCTCTCGATTTGAAGAGTACGTTACCGCCGATCATGCAAAACATTTCATTCTTGCGTTATGCAAAGAGTTCGAAGATGATCTAATTATTGTCCTGGATGGAGCACCATATTTCCGGGCGTCGGTCGTCACGGACCTAGCGGCCCGTGACGACCTCGACTTCGTGACATTGCCGGCGTACTCACCAGAGCTAAATCCTGTCGAAGAGTGCTGGAGACAACTACAAGCGGCACTCAGCAACCGTTTCTTTGGCTCACTCGACGATCTCACAACAGCGATTGATACTGCTATTGATCAGATCTCTGTACCAAATATGAGCAATTACTTCTAATGTCTACTATAGTCCGGCATCCCTGACAGCGTCGAAAAGCGCTCGTAGGCCAACTCGATCGACTCGATCGCCATCCCTCGGCTGGTGCTCACGAGGTCCGGCCCAGACCACTTCGTCGGATACGCACCGGCGAACTCCCACCCCCCATTGACTCTCGCCGCGAAAGCCGTCTTTCACCGTGACGACGATGTTCTTTCTGGTGAGCGTCCCGCTCATAACCGTCTGGATCCACTCCCAGAAGGTCGTGTTTTTCGTCAGTCCGCGTCGGAGAACGAGGTTCGCGTGTGCGAACTGGCCAGGTAACTGATGGACGTGATCGTTGACGCCACCCTCTCGGTACGGGACGGTTTCCAGTTCCATCGTTATGCCGACGACCTCGGCGAAGCCGGCGACTGCCTCGCCGTCTACCTCGACCTCGAAATTATACTGTGCGTAGGGATCGGTTTCGTGCGTGTCTGGTGCCATCTCTTCGGTACTGCGCGGTGGTATCTGCACCCCAGATACCGTGGTTCGTAGTTAGCTGGACTCCGGCGGGTTACGGAGGACGATCCCACCGCCGGCATCGTCACGTCCGCGACTCCGAGCGCCACCGCGCCGGTGGCTCTGGCCTCGTTCGGAGGCTGTCTCGGTCATTCGGTCGTTGATCTCGCTGATCTGCCTACACCAGCGCTGGCGTTTCCAGTGGGGCATGTTCAACACCGTCTCGTGGCTCCACCCGAAGTGGTAGGCCACGAACGCGACCTCCTCGTAGAGCCGATCCGGCTCGTATAGCCGGATTACTCCACTGGATTTCCCGACGCCGATTCCTCACTGTCGTTCGACTCGGCACTGGCTGCGTGCCTCTCGGTGGCCTCGAGTCCGGACGAGTCGATCGCACCGATTCCATCGAGATCACCGCCGACGCCGGTCGCGCCGGCGTCCCTTCCAGCCTGAGCCATGGGACTGCTTGCACCGTCCGTCGTGAGGTGGGCACCGCTTTCGGCGTCGACCTCGAATCGCTCGCCACACTCGGGACAGGCCGTCTCGATGGCGTTTCTCCCCTGATTGTTGATCCGTTCGTACAGCGCCTGCAGGTACTCGAGATCCGAGACGAACAGGTCCTCGATGACGCTGATGTCGATCGTCTCGAGGTCGCCGAGTTCGGTTATGACCCGCGACAGCAAGACGAGCGTCAGGTACGAGGAGTTCGACTGGACGCGAGGGGTTTGGAGCGGCTCGATCTCGTCGGCTGCCGTCGCGAGGCGCATGCGCCCCTCCTTGTGGAGCGTTCCCTCGTCGTCGACGTACCCCTGTGGAAGGGTGAATTCGAACTCGGTCTGGAGCGTGCCCCCGGTCATGGCCGGTCACCACCACAGTCGTTGGCGACGACGACACACTCGGCGAACGGTGCTGACCGACCGGTGTGAAGTACACCCTCGTCATCGACGTGCCAATCCGAATCGAACCGGGAGGGTGGAACGGTGACCGCATCCAGAGGCTGGTTGGTTGGCCGTGTCATACGTTCTTGCGCTCCATTTCGTCGAATGTGACGACGTAGGATTCGGTTGCGAGGTTTCCCTGTCCACCTCCGCCGTGGGAGTTGAGCGTCGGCGGTCGGTACTCCTTGATCCACGCTTTCGTGAACTCGAATCGAAGCACCGAGTCGCCGACTTCGTTCATGATGATGACGGCGATGTTCTTGCGGCCGCCGTCGTCCATCTTCCCCTGATCGACGGCTTTCCGCCACTTGTAGAGTTCCTCGTTTTTCTCGTTTGCACCGCGAACGAGGACGAGGTCATCGTACTGGGTGTCCCCCCAGAGCTTCCGGTTGTGTGATGGATCGTTACCTTCGCGGTATTCGACCTGTTGGGTTCGCATCGCTGGCAGTTCGACCTCGACGAAGCCGGGAACGCCGACGCCGTCGAGTTCGACCTTGAATTCGGTTTGTCGGAGTGGTCCGTGTGAATCTGGCATTGTCGTATCAGTCGTGTGTTCAGTGTGTCGGTGTCAGCTGTGGCTGGAGCAATGCTACGTGTCGCCGGTGTCCTGACTGATTCTGAAGACGACGAACTCGGCCGGTTTGACGGGCGCGATACCGATTTCCACGATGAGTCGGCCGTTGTCGATGTCGTCCCGCGTCATCGTCTCCTCGCCGCACTTGACGTAGAACGCCTCGTCGGCAGTGCTTCCCTGCAATCCGCCGTCTCGCCAGACCGTCGTCAGGAAGTTCTCCGCGGACTGGCGCACGCGGGCCCACAGATCCTCGTCGTTGGGCTCGAAGACCGCCCACTGGGTCCCCTCGTCGATCGACTGTTCGATGTAGAGAAACAGTCGCCGGACGTTCACGTACTTCCACGACGGATCACTGGCGGTCGTCCGTGCACCCCAGAGACGGATCCCACGGCCCTGAAAGCTGCGGATGCAGTTGACGCCCTTCGGGTTGAGGACGTCCTGTTCACCCTTCGTGATCGTGTGTTGTGTGCCGAGGATGCCCCGGACGACTTCGTTAGCAGGGGCCTTGTGGACGCCATGTTCGACGTCGCTTCGCGCGAAGATACCGGCGATGTGGCCGCCAGGTGGGACGACTCGCTTCCGATTGGTCTGTGGATCCGTCGTTTTCACCCACGGATAGTAGTAGGCCGCATACGTGGAATCCACTGGCGTCTCGATCTCCGATATCGCACCCGCGTTTTGTGGTGCCTGCAAAATCGCGAACCGCTCGCCCATGTTTTCACAGTGGCTGACGACTGCTTCGGTCAGCCCCTCGATGTCGTTTTCGTCAGGGACACACACGAGCGAGACATCGTCGAGTTCCCTGAACGCTGCGAGACCGGTTCGTATCCCAGGCTCGTTGACGCCCTCGTAGTCGCTGAGGGACACCTCCTCGGTCTCAGACGTTGCCGAGAGATCGGAGACGACATCGACATCGACCTCTTTCTCACCCGATCGGATCGCTTCGAGGTCCGCTTGCAGGTCGTTCTGGGACTGAGATGCGTCGATATCGAACGGGTTGGCGATCCCTTGGAGCTCGGTGTAATCCCGTTCCTCGAGGTCGTCGGGGATGTAGGCAGTAGTCTCCGACTCGGCACCGACCTCGATCAAACCGCCGTCGGCGTACTCCTCGGGACCCTCTCGAGAGAGCCACGACAGTCCGTCGGCGGGTCGTCCTGCTCCTTGTTGTTCGAGATCGACGAGCACCGATCCCGGGATCTGTTTCTCGTAGAACTGGCTGGACTCGGGATCGGCCGACATGTCCTCGTAGACTTCTTCGATGTCGGGCACGGGATCCGGCTGGTCGGATGCGGGTTTGCTGACCGCCTCGAGATCGCACGACCAGTATCGTAACGTCAGGGTGAAATAGTCGTCCTCGCCGTCGTCGACGATCGCGGCGATGGAACTTCCCCATGCGCCCGGCCCGATCGCTTCGACGGTGATGACGTCGTTTCGATCCTCGTCGACGAGCGTCGTCGTCGCGACATCCACCGGCTTGGCGGCTGCGACGCGGCCGACGTAGCAGCGACTCCCGCCGTTCTTGAAGAACCCGTCGACGGCCACGTCGAGGTCGGATGACCGTGGACTCGAGCCAAACGTTCGCTCGAATTCGGAAACGCTCGTTACGAGCGTTGGTTCGACAGGGCCACGCTCCGTTTCACCGAGGAAGCCAGCAGTGCTGGTGCTGACGCCTTCGACGGATTTGGTGCCGCTGTCGACTTCTTCGACGTACACGCCTGGTGAGAGATACTCCGGCATTTTCGTCAACTCTCTATCCGAAAGTGTCTCGGAATTGTATTTAAACTCTAGACTGACAAAATTATAGTTTATATTGCTGAGTCAAGATCTCGGTCGTGATTCCATCCATGCACAATGAATTCGTTGTTTTTCACCATAATTAATACATTCAAAATGCCGAATTATTTGCATGGGTCACGATCCGGACTCCAGTAACGGGATGCGTAGGGATCTCTCCCAGTTTCGCAAGAATCGCTTCTTTAGCGGGAAGCTAATGACGCCCCGTGATATGGAAGCAGAACAGGAGTACCACGCCGAGCGGTTGCACACGCTTTCCCAGTTCGTGGTGGGAAGTGGTATCGTCAACGGACTCGAGGTGCAATCGATCAGCGACACCGACGACGGGCTCGAGGTAACGATCGAGCCAGGCATAGCGCTGGATGGAAACGGCCGCCCGATCGTCGTCGACCGAGTAACGACGACGTCGCTTCCGTGTCCGACCGAAAACGAACTCTCACTTTACATCCAGTACGACGAGGTCGAGATGGAACCGGTCCCAGTCCCGAACACCGATGATGCCATCGACGACGAATCGACAGCGAACCGGACGCTCGAGAGCTTCGAGTTGACGTACCGGGAGGGAACGAGTGATGAGCGAACGCAGCGGCTGACTGTCGACATCCCCGATCTCGGAACGGACTGTGCCAACACAGCGTCGCTCTCTCATCGACTCCTCGAGCAGTACCACGACCAATACCGGTCTTCGATCCCATCCGACTCGGAGACGGGGGTGTTTCTCGGTTCGTTCGAGCGGACACCCGACGGTGACTGGACAGACTCAGAGGCGTTGGCACCTCGGGAGTTCGTCTACGATCACGAACTGCTCTTTGGGACGATCATCGACCATATCACGGACACCGACAATCCACATCGAACACCGACCGAACGGGAGTCATCGGCCAGTCCGGACGATCTCACCGCGGTTTCGGATCGACTCGACGCCCTCGAGACCGAAGTCGAGCATGTCAAACGAGAGCAAACTGCGCTGACCAGATACGTCATGCGCAAGACGATCACAGCGAGGGCACGCGTGTTCGACGCTCTCGCCGAACAGTTAGAACGGCGGACGAGCGAGGGCGACGGCAGCCGACTGGCTCGTGAAATCGCGACGGCCGCTCGCACAGCCAGTGAACAGGCTTGTGAGAGCGAGGACGCCTACCGCCGTCACGTCCGACACGTCCTCGAGCAACTGATCGACCTCGGCGACCGACTCGAAGGGGCGACGACCGAAGCGAGTCTCGAGCGCTATCTCAGATCCGTCTCCGACCTTCGGGAAACGCTCGAGGACGACGGCTCCGTGCTCGCGTTGGCCGAGACCCAGGATCGCGTCTGTGAGGCCGCGGACGCACTCGAGGTGCTCGTCGATATCGTCCCGGACGAGTGACGACCGGCCGTCGGTACTGCCCCGACGGACACGCGACTCACTCGAGCAAGAGGAGATCCGGCTGCTCGAGGTACTCCATGACGGTGTTCGTAAACCGGGCACCGACAGCACCGTCGACCAGCCGGTGGTCGAACGACAGCGAGAGGGTCAGCACCGAGCGGGGTTCGATCGATTCCGTGCCGTCTCTGTCGGTGACGACGCGTGGCTTGCGCTTGATCTCGCCGATCGCGAGGATGCCTGCTTCGGGGTAGTTGATGATCGGCGTGGCGTATTCGCCGCCGATGCCGCCGACGTTGGTGATCGTAAACGTCGATCCCTGGAGGTCCTCGGGACTGATCGTCCGGTCGCGAGCCGTCTGGACGAGTTCGTTCATTTCCGACGACAGTTGCAACAGCCCCTTCCGGTCGGCGTCGTCGACGACTGGCACCATCAGCCCGATATCGGTCGCGGTTGCGACACCGATGTTGTAGTAGTCGCGGTAGACGATCTCGTCGTTCTCCTCGTCGATGACCGCGTTCATTTCGGGGTATTCGTTCAGGGCCGCCACGACGGCTTTCATGATAAACGGCATGTAGGTCAATCGGATCCCCTTCTCCTCGGCGTGGGGTTTGAGCGTCTCGCGTGCCTCGACGAGGGCCGTCACGTCGACCTCGTCGTGGTGGGTGACGTGGGGCGCGCTGTATTTGGACTCGACCATCGCCTCGGCGATCGTTTTGCGAACGCCACGGAACGGCTCGCGGCGTTCGCGCTCGCCGGGTTCGAATTCGGTCCCCGTCGTTCCGACCGGTTCGCCCGCTTCGACCGCCTCGCGATCCGCTTCTTGTGCCTGCCGCTGTGCCTTGGCGTACTCCCGAACCGCCTCGGGCGTAACGAACGCCTCGCCGTCGCGCTCGTCGGTGGCTGGGACGGCGTCGATGTTGACGCCTTCCTCTTCGGCGAGCCGCCGGGTCGCGGGTGCTGCCAGGGTCGTCTCGCGATCGGCAGCGGCGTCCTGTGGCGGTGACGCGGTGTGCTGCGTGCTCGAGGCCATCGTCTCGCCTTCCGTGGCTGGTTCCTCGACGACACCGGAGTCGGCCCCCGTGCTCGTGCTCCTCGAGTCACCCGATTCGGCCTCGGCCGCGCCGGCGGACACGTCGGTGGGCTGTGATTGGGTCTGCCCACCCGCAGCGCCGTCACCATCGCCTGTGGCGGCCCGCACGTCGGCCGCGGTGATCCGGCCGCCAGGACCGCTGCCCTGAACCTGGGAGAGGGCGAGTCCCTCCTCACGGGCCATGCGACGCACGCGCGGCGGTGCGAAGACCCTGTTGTCGGGCGGCGTGACGTCCTCGGCTTCGGCTCCGGTCGCGCCGGGGCTCCCGGCAGTGTCGTCGACTGGTTCGGTTGCTTCGGCTTCCGCGGCCGCTTCCGTCGGTTCGGCTTCGGTCTCGCCCGCGACGTCGAACGAGATGATCACCGTTCCAACCGGGACGACCTCGCCCTCCTCGACGTGTAATTCGCGGACGGTGCCGTCGACCGGCGCGGGGACCTCCACGAGGGCTTTGTCGGTCTCGACCTCTGCGACCGGCTGGTCTTCTGAGACTTCGTCCCCCGTTTCGACTAACCACGAGACCAGTTCGCCCTCGGCGACGCCTTCGCCAACGTCGGGGAGTTCGAACTCTTTGACCATGTTAGAACCCCACGGTGTCTCGAATGCCGTCTTCGATGCGGGCCGGCTCGGGCAGGTAGTAGTCCTCGAGCGCGTACAGCGGGAACGGCGTGTCGAAGCCCGTGATGCGCTCGACCGGCGCTTCCTGATAGAGCAGTGCTTCCTCTTGGAGGGTCGCGGTGATCTCGGCACCCAGCCCGCCGGTCTTGGGTGCCTCGTGGACGACCGCGGCGCGGCCGGTCTTTTTGAACGAGTCGACGATGGTCTCCTCGTCTAACGGCGAGAGCGTCCGCAGGTCGACGACTTCCGCGTCGATTCCTTCCTCGGCGAGATTCTCGGCTGCCTCAAGCGTCGGTCGGGTCATCGCGCCCCACGTGTAGACCGAAATATCGGATCCCTCGCGGCGGACCGCGGCCTCGCCGAGTGGCACCTCGTACGATTCGTCGGGAACCTCCTCGCGGAAGGCCCGATAGATGAGCTTCGGCTCAAGGAATACCACCGGATCTGGACTTCGGATGGCGCTGGTCAGCAGCCCCTTCGTGTCGTACGGCGTCGAGGGGATAACGACCTTGAGTCCGGGCTGGTGGACGAACATCGCCTCGGTCGACTCTGAGTGGTGTTCCGGTGCGCGGATGCCACCGCCGTAGGGGGCTCGAACGACCATCGGACACGTGTACCGGCCGCGCGAGCGCGTTCGCAGGCGCGCTGCGTGCGAGACGATCTGATCGAACGCGGGGTAAATAAAGCCCATGAACTGGATTTCGGGGACCGGGCGCTTCCCGTAGGCGGCCATTCCGACCGCGGTGCCGACGATACCCGATTCCGCCAGCGGGGTGTCGATCACCCGGTTCTCGCCGAACGCCTCGTAGAGGCCCTCGGTCGCGCGGAAGACGCCGCCGTTCTCGCCGACGTCTTCGCCCATGACGATGACGTCGTCGTCACGTTCCATCTCCGTGTGTAATCCGTCGCGGACCGCCTCTACCAGCGTGAGGTTCTCGGTTTGTGATTGTGTGGCCATCGTGTCACTCCAGGAGCGTGTCGTCGCCGTGTTGCTCGCGGATCGATTCGAAGTACTCGAGTTGCCGTTGCAGCCGGCGGGGCATCCCCTCGTAGACGTGTGCGAAGATCTCCTCGGGCTCGGGTCGCTCGAACGATTCGGCCGCGTCGATCGCGTCCGCGACCGCGTCTTCGATCCGTGCGTCGATCGCGTCGACCCGCTCGTCGTCGAGTATTCCGTTCGATCGCAGGTACGTCTCGAGGCGCGGAATGGGATCTTTCTGTTTCCAGCGCTCGACTTCCTCGTCGCTGCGGTAGACGGAGGGGTCATCGGCGGTCGTGTGAGCGCCAAAGCGGTACTGAACGGCCTCGATCAGCGTCGGGCGGGGTTCGTCTTCATCGGGGTCTTTGGCCTTCTCGACGGCTTCGCGGGTGACCTTGTACACAGCGAGTGGATCCATTCCGTCGACCTGCACGCCATCGAAGCCGTAGGCGGTGGCCTTCTGGGCTAAGGTCGCACTCGCCGTCTGGCGCTCGCGGGGGACCGAGATGGCCCACTGGTTGTTGTTACAGAAGAAGACAGTCGGTGTATCGAAGACGCCGGCGAAGTTCAACCCCTCGTGGAAATCACCTTCTGAAGTAGCTCCGTCGCCGAAGTAACAGATGAACGCCTTTTCCTCGCCGTCGAGTTTCGAGGCCCAGGACGCTCCCGTCGCGTGGGGGATCTGGGTCGCGATGGGGACTGCGACCGAGAAGATGTTGACGTCTTCGGGCATGTAGTTGCCCCGCTCGTGGCCCATCCAGTACAGCAGCGTTCGCTCGAGGGAGAGGCCCCGAACGAGGCCGACGCCGTGTTCGCGGTAGCTGGGGAAGACCCAGTCTTCGGTGTCTAAAGCGTGAGCACTGGCGACCTGTGCGCCTTCCTGGCCGGACAGCGGCGGATACGTCCCCATCCGTCCCTGGCGCTGGAGGCTGACGGCCCGCTCGTCGAAGCGGCGCACGAGCCGCATCTGCTCGTACATCTCGACGAGTTCGTCCTCGGTGAGGTCGGGGACGTCGGCACCCTCTCGGACCCGGCCCGCATCGTCGAGTATCTGGACTCGCTCGCGGGGATCGCGCTGTATCGTACTCACGGGAAAACCCACCTATACATACCCTAGCACACGACCGCTCAGGGTAAAGGAGTTTCCCAAAATAGTTTACTATCAGAGAGATTCTTGCCAGCGCCTCACAGAATCACCACACTCATCCGGACGATATTGGACGGAACTGGGAGAAAGTGGCCATTTATTGCCAATTATCGAACTGCGGGCACAGGACGGAACCGAGACTGGACAAAACGGCGTTCGATCGCGACTCAGGTCTCGGTTTGCTGTGGGTGTGTCCGGCGTGCATCAGCTCGCGCTTCCGCGACGCTTTTGCCCTCACGGAGGACGGCGTCGACGAACAGTTCGCCGGCCTTGTACGACGACCGGACCATCGGGCCGCTCGCACAGTAGAGAAAGCCCAGTTCCTCTTCGGCGACACGACGCCACGTCTCGTACTTGTCCGGGTGGTCGTAGCGCTGGACCTCGAGGTGGTTTCGCGAGGGCCGCAGGTACTGGCCGAGCGTGACGATATCGACGCCGCGCTCGCGCAGATCCGCGAGGGTCTGGTAAACCTCGTGATCGTACTCGCCGTGGCCGAGCATGATCGAGGTCTTGGTATAAATGTCCGATTCGCGCTCGACCTGCTCGAGCACCGAGAGGGACTGTTCGTAACCTGCACGCCGGTCGCGAACGGGAAACTGCAGCCGCTCGACGGTCTCGACGTTGTGGGCGATCACGTCCGGCTCGGCGTCGATGATCTTCCGGACTAGGTGGTCTTCGCCCTGGAAGTCGGGGATCAGCACCTCGACTACGATGCCGGGATGGCGGGCTTTGATCTCGCGGATCGTCTCCGCGAAGTGGCCCGCGCCCTGATCGGGGAGGTCGTCGCGGTCGACGCTCGTGAGCACGACGTAGTCGAGGCCGATCTCGGCGATCGCGCTCGCGACGTTTTCGGGTTCATCGGGGTCGAGCGGCTCCATACCCCCCGTCTGGACGTCACAGAAGTTACAGCCTCGAGAGCAGCGATCGCCCATCAACATGAACGTCGCCGTGCCACCGCGGTCCTGACTGCCGGCCTTGGAGCGCCCGGACCAGCACTCACCCAGGTTCGGACAGTTGGCCTCTTCGCAGACAGTGTGAAGCCCGTGGTCCCGCAGCGTCTCCCGGATACCGGCGAACTCCCGTCCCGACGGCGGACGGCTCTTCAGCCAGTCAGGCTTTCGCGCGCGGCTCATGGTATGTCATGGGGCCGCGCGGTGAAAAACCATGTCGGTCGCCGCCCCGGTCCGACGACCGGCTGTGCCGGCAAGCGTTACATGGGGGCCGCAGCTGGCGAGTGCCCGTCCTGGTATGGTCCGCCAAATCGGCTGAAGCACCCACTCATAGCCGGTAAGCGATCCATTCCGTCGACAGCTTTACGGATGGCAGTGAGGTACCCCACGCCGATGGCCTTCGGCTCGACGCCCGACTGGTTTCACATCAGCGAGGACGAGGACATCGTCTGGGAGAGCCGGCCCCATCCGATCACGATGGGAGCCAGACTGCCGGTCGGGGTCGGACTCGCGCTTGTGGGCCTGCTCGTCGCGGGCTGGAGCGTGATTGACAGTGGCATCCTCGTGGCACTTCTCGGTCTCAGCCTGCTCGCCGTCGGCGTGGCCGTCGCGGCCGCCCGCTATCTCGTCTGGACGAACACCCGCTACGTCATCACCTCCGCGGAACTCTACAAGAAACGCGGCATCGTCTCGAGAGACGTCACCCAGTTTCGCCTCGAGCGCGTCCAGAACACCAGCCTCAGTCAGAGCGGGCTCGGCCGCCTGCTCGGCTACGGCGATCTGACGGTCTACACCGCCGGCTCCGGCGAGCCGGAGCTGACGTTCGAACGGGTCCCAAACCCGGAGGTAGCCAGCAGCCGTCTCAGCGACCGGCTCGAGGCCGTCGCGACCGACGAATCGGCGCTCTGATCGACAAGCGGTCGGAACCGGTCGCTCGAGAAACCACAAAACCCATTAGCCGACTCGGCTTCGAGAGTCGGTACGATGCCCTCCCAATCAGCCCCCGCTGAAGAGCCGCCGGTCTCGCGTCGCTCGAGCATTGCAGCGAGTGCGGGAATCGGCGTCTTCGCCGCCGTCATCGGCTATCTCCTGACGTACCTGCTGGTCGCCAGTGAGGTCCGCGAGGCCGTCGGCGACACCGTCGCCGAGTGGAAAGCGGTCGCCTGGTTCTTCTACGAGGCCCACATGGTCGATATCGAGGTCAGCGGTCGAATCGGCTCGTTTACCGGGATGAGTACGCTCGATCTGATCGCCCAGTCGGACACCGCGAGCGCGACCCTGTTGTACGTGGTGCCGCCGCTCGTGTTGCTCGCGGCCGGTGCGGTGCTGGCCGTGCGGTGGAACGTGACCGATCTCGGTGAGGCCGTCGTCGCCGGCGCACCGGTGGCGATCGGCTATGCCGTCGTCATGGGTCTCGGTGCCGTCGTCACGGAATCCACCACCGAAGCGTCCGCGCTCGGTATCGAAGCGAGTAGTTCGATCGCACCGGCGTTCCTGCCAGCGATCGTCCTCGGGGGTGTCCTGTATCCACTCGTCTTTGCGACTGCTGGGGCAGCGATCGCCGCTGCCGTCGCCACGCGATAGGCGGCGGACGCGAAGGAAACGCCTTTGAGAGACCGCCACCCGTTTCTGCCTGATGGAGGTCGCCGAAGTTCTCCCGGAGTTCGCCGACGCGTTCGCGTTCGAGGAGTTCAACCGAATGCAACGCGAGGCCCTGCCCGCATTACTCGAGTCCGACGAGAACGTGGTCGCGAGCGCACCGACAGCCTCGGGAAAGACGGCACTCGCGGAGCTGGCGATCTGTAAGGCGCTCGCCGATGGCGGTACCGCGCTGTTTATCGCCCCGATGCGAGCGCTGACGAACGAAAAGGAAGACGACTGGGACCGGTTCGAGGAGCTGGATTACTCGGTGTACGTCGTCACCGGCGAGCGCGACCTGAATCCGCGCCGCGCGCGCCGGGCTGACATCCTCGTGATGACTCCCGAAAAGCTCGACTCGGCGACCCGCAAACACGACTCCCGGCGGTACGACTTCGTCACCGACATCGACGTCTGTGTCATCGACGAGGTTCATCTGCTGGATGCGGATCGCCGGGGCTCCGTGCTCGAGGTAACGATCTCACGGCTGCGCCGGCTCTGTGGTCCTCGGATCGTCGCGCTCTCCGCGACGATGCCCAATGTCGGCGATGTCGCGGCGTGGCTCGACGCGCCCGAGGAGTGTACCTTCGAGTTCGGCGAGGAGTATCGCCCCGTCGACCTCAACGCGGGCGTCAAGACCTACACGCACGGCGAGAACTCTTTCGCGGACAAGTACCGCCGGCTGTATCGGGCGCTCGATCTCGCGGAACCGCACCTCCGGGAGGACGGACAGTCGCTCGTGTTCGTCTCCTCCCGCCAGGACACCGTCCGGGCCGCCGAGAAGGCTCGAGACGAGATCGCCGAACGTGACATTCCGATGGGCGCACGCGGCGACTACGACTTTCATACCGAATCGAAAGCTCTCGAGAACGATACCCTTCGAAATTCGGTGTTAGACGGCGTTGCCTTCCACCACGCCGGCCTCTCGAAGAACGACCGCGACCTCGTCGAGGAGTGGTTCAAGGCGGGACACGTCGAACTCCTCTTTTCGACCTCGACGCTGGCCTGGGGAGTCAATCTACCCGCCCGCTGCGTCGTGATTCGCGATACGAAACTCCACGACCCGCTCGAGGGCGAGATCGATATGAGCCCTCTCGACGTGCTCCAGATGCTCGGGCGCGCGGGGCGGCCGGGCTACGACGACGTCGGCTACGGCTGGGTCATCTGCGATACCGCGGAGGCGGACAAGTACCGCCGCCTCCTGCGTGACGGCAAGGAGATCGAGTCCCGCCTCGCGGAGAGTCTGGCGACCCACCTCAACGCCGAGATCGCGATGGGCACGATCACCGATCTCGAGGACGTGATGGACTGGCTCGAGACGACGTTTTACTACGTCCGCGGCCAGTCCAAACCCGACGACTACGACTTTCCAAATCTTCGCGAGCGTGTCCGGGACTGTCTCGAGGGACTCGTCGACCGTGGCTTCGTCGAGACAGGCGAGGACCTTTCGATCGAGGCTACACCCCGGGGCGTATTGACCTCGAAGTACTACCTCCGACTCGACACGGCGGCCCGCTTTGCGGCGCTGTGTGACCGCGTCGAGGACGGGGGTGAGTTGACGACCAGTGATGTCCTCGAGACGATCGCGACCGCCGAGGAGTTCGACTCCGTCTCGGCCCGCCAGGACGAACGCGACGCGATCAGCGCGGTGCTGGTCGGCCAGGAGACGGGTGACCTCGAGGCGGGCGAACGGAAGGTGCTCGCGATCCTCCGCGGGGCGGCCAGTGGCTCGACGCCGGCGGAACTGCGTAGCGACGCCTGGGTCATCCGCCAAAACGCCACACGGCTCGTCTCGGCGCTCGAGGCGTTCCTCGATCGCTTCGTCGGTCCCCACGCCGCCAACCTCGCCCGTCGGGTCGAGGCCCGCATCGAGAACGGCGTCGCCGAGGACGCGGTCGGCCTCACCGCCATCGACGGCGTCGGTCCGGGTCGTGCGAGCAAGTTAGCGACGGAGGGACTGTCGACCCCCGGTGACGTCGTCGAGGCGGGCGTCGCGGGTCTCGTCGACGCCGGCCTCTCGGAGGGCGTCGCCGAGGGCGTCTACGAAGGTGCTCAGTCGCTGCCCGCGATCGACCTCGAGTGGGGGCAGTTCCCCGACACCATCGCGACCGGCGAGAACGAGGTCTGCGAGGTGACGGTCCGCAACGTCGGCGAGCCCGCCCGTGCCGGCATCCGCGTGACGGTCAATGGGGTCGAAATGACGAGCGCGAACACCTACCTGCGCGACGCCGAAACCGTCCCGGTCGGCGTCTTCGGCGCCGACGCAGACGAACTCGAGTTTACCGTCAGCATCGCCTTCCCCGAGGAGCCGCTGGTGCCGATCGAAGCGAGACGGACGGTCGAAGTCCGGTAGCGACGATTCACCCGAGGGCGGCTCCTTTATTGCTGTGTTAAGGGCAGATCATGTCGATCAGAATGACTGATTTTATCTACTCCTTCTCAGAAAAGAGAAATATGTTTGGTTGGTCCCCGCCAACAATTTCTCGGAACTGGTTTATTGGACTCGGTGTCCTCTACGCGCTTTTGACAGGATACTTGTTCATTTCCCAATAACTATCCTCCATACTATGGCTTAGCATACTGCTCGGAATTCTCTATCTCTTGTGGCGGTTTGTCGCCGCTGTGGAGGGGATCGCTGACGCTCTCTAACGAATTGCTCATCAACGGGAACAGAACTGGTCGGTTTACAGATCTACTTGCTGGTCAATTCATTCTATAAGCCTGTACAATCAATACCGTGGCACGAATTCTAGAACACTGTTTCACTGCTGTGTGGTCAACCCCTGCACTTGCTCACGAAGCTCCGCGGCCGAATCGACGATCACGTCCGCAGCCGAGCGATCGATGTCGCCGTGAGCGTCGATCCGGTAGGCGACGACGGTCATGTCTGCCCGCGCAGCCGCTTCGATCCCGTTTGCCGAGTCCTCGACGGCGACGCAGTCGCTGGCAGGGACGCCGAGTTCGCCGGCCGCGTACTCGAAGACGTCCGGTTCGGGCTTGCTCGCGGCATCGATGTCGTCGGCGCTGATGACGCGGTCGAACGAGTCCTCGAGGGCAAATCGCTCGAGCACCATGCCGATCCAGTCGTGGGGTGACGACGAGACGAGCGCCGTCGGAACGCCGCGCGCGTCCAGTTCGGCGAGCAACGCGGGCAGGCCATCGAGGAGACTCGCGCGCTCGGTGTAGATCTCCTCGGCGGCCGCGTTGAATCGCTGGATGAACTCCTCGCGGGTGATGGCAGTCCCGTACTCGGCCTCGAGGTAGTCGTAGATCTCGCGAAAGTTCATGCCACTCGTCTCGGCGACAGCGACATTCGTGTCAGGGACGGCAGCCGGCAGGATTTCCTCGCGCTGGAAGTCGACCCAGAAATCTTCGCTGTTGACGACGACGCCATCCATATCGAACAACACAGCGGTCATGTACGCCGGGGATAGTCGATCGGCCCGTATAGCCGTTTGGCACGCAGCCGTATGCTCCCCGCACACGTCGCGCCGTTCGAGGACGGACACCAACACCGTCTCGAGCCGTCGGCTGACGACGCGCACGGCGTCGGTTCGCTCGGCGTCGCCGGGGCCGCCCGGTTGCTGCCGAACGACCCCTTCTGATCCGCGTTGAACGGGACACAAACTGACGAAAACGTCGGTCAAATGGCTTCAAACGCCAGAAAAGCGCGTTTACGACGCTTCCCCTTCAAGTCGGTTCAGCCACCGAGCATCGAGTGCAAGCTATGAAACGAACGACGCTCATCGCTGCCGTGCTCGCAGCACTGATCATGGCGACCGGGTTCGCCGCCGCGGCACCCGGAAACGCGCCCGTCGACGTTGACACGGGCGCGGATCGTATCGACGACCACGCAGAGAACGAACAACAGCACGCGAACGACCGCGACGATCGAAGCGAAAACGCTGCTACCGAACACACCGAGAACGATGCCGCTGCTGGCGAGCGCAACGGGAACGGTGCCACCGACGAACGCAACGGACAGGGACCGAACGTCGATCTCCCAGCTCAGGTTCCCGACCACGTCTCCACGATCCACGACCGGATTTCGTCGTTCCTGAGCGGTGACCTCGAGACCTCGCTCGGCGACGCGATCAGCGCAGTGACGCCGGGTGACGAGAACGCAGACGAGAGCGACGAGGCAGGCGACGCCAGCGAAGACGAAATTGACGACGAACAGACTGACGACGAGCAGACCGACGACGAGCAGACCGACGACGAACAGACGGAGTCGGACGACACGCAGTCCGATGCCTAACTGACACGCCATGCCAACACCAGCGCCGCCGTCGCTCGGCATCGAAGACCGGCTGCTGGCGTTCGCCGTGAGCCTGCTGGTCGGCGGTGTAGCCCTTCACGTCGGCACACACGTCGTTGCGGACGCTCGAGACTACGCCCACGCAGTGCTGACCGCGCTGCTCGGCGCAGTCGTCTGGGCCCTCCTCGAGCCGGTGCCGTTGCTCGGCGGGCTGCTGGCACTGCTCGCGTGGGTCGCGCTCGTCAGGTGGCGCTACCGACTCGGCTGGCTGCGATCCGCCGGCGTCGGTATCGTCGCTTGGACGGCTGCTGTCGTCGTCCTCGCGGCCCTCGAGTTGATCGGTATCGGCTCGGTCTCGGCACTCGGTGTGCCGGGTACCTGAATTGTGTCCCCGCTGGCGCGCCCCTCAACTGACAACCCTTCCCGCTGGCGCGTTCCTTCGCGACGCCACTCCCGCTGACGCGTTCCTCGACGACCCTTTCGGTCGCCGTATCCGTCCCGAAGTCTACTTCGGACGATCCGTTTTCGAAGCCGCAGCCGGTCGACATCCGGTCGGTTCGTAGCACACCCGTGAGGGGGTTTTTCGACGGCACAAACGAAATCAACGGTAGGAAAATCGGAGTAACCGTCTTCGGGGTATATCCGTCGACAGTGGTTGTCTCCAGTCGCAATGAATCCAGTCGATGCCGTCGGACGACGCGACTATCTCAAGCTAACGAGCGGTGTCGCCGCTGGCAGTACCGTCGGGCTCAGTGGCTGTCTCGGAGGGAACGGTGGCGACGAGGCCGAAACAGGGACGCTCGGCACGAAGGTAACCGACCAGCCCGGCGATATCGACGACTTCGACTCTTGTGTGGTGACGATTCAGGGAATCTGGGTCAAATCGCACAACGAGGCGGAAGGCGACGAGGACGATAGTTCTGGAGCCGCGGAGAACGGTACCGAAACCGACAACGACACCGCCGAAGACGAGGACGACGCGGACGTCGACGAGAGTGAAGACAGAGAGTACCACGAATTCGACGAGCCACAGGAGGCGGACCTCGTCGACCTGCAGGGCGATAACACCCAGCTGATCGACGAGCGTGAACTGACGGCTCAAGAGTACGAGTTCCTCCAGCTCGACGTCTCCGACGTTGCAGGCAAGCTGAAAGGGGGCGGCGACGCGGAGGTGTCAACGCCCGGAAACGCACCGCTGCAGTTCACCGAGCGCTTCGAGATTCGGCCGGACCAGCGGACCACGTTCGTCGGCGACTTCACGCCCGTTCGCCGGGGACAGCAGGATCGCTATCTCCTGCAGCCGGTCGCCCAGGGAACGCGGGTCATCTACGAAGCCGACGCGGACGACACTCCCGAAGCCAGTAACGAGACTAACGACTCCGAGAGCAATGCGTGATCACTGTGTCCATCTCCGGACGAGACCGCAGCAGCGTCAGGAACGACTCGACCGAGGGACCCGATCTATATCCGTCCTAACGGAGGATACGTAACATGGTCCCACTAATTGGCCCGCTCGTCGCCTTCATCGTTGCACTCCTCGTCGGTGGGCTGGCGATCTTCGTCAGCGCAAGGATCGTCGTCGACGTCGACGACTATTCACACGCGATCGTCA
This sequence comes from Haloterrigena sp. H1, assembly GCF_005938085.1. GTDB lineage: Archaea > Halobacteriota > Halobacteria > Halobacteriales > Natrialbaceae > Natrinema. The sequence goes on along the minus strand of NZ_SMZK01000003.1, from coordinate 178,306 downwards.
CGGCCCTTCTCGGCGCGATCGCCTGGGCGCTCACGTCGTGGGTCCCGCTGCTCGGCCCGATACTGGCGCTGGTCGCCTGGATCTGGGTCATCAACTGGCGCTACCCCGGCGGCTGGGGGACGGCTGCGGCTATCGGGCTCGTCGCCTGGCTCGCCGCGCTCGTCATCTTGTTCGTACTCAACGCCATCTTCCGGCTCGGCGTCGGCGCGTTCGGTGTCCCCGGCATGTAGCGGTTCCCGGACGCTGAAAGCGCTCGATACTCGGCACAAACCGGCTCAAATCGGGGTCACGAACTGACCGGTTGATCCTGCTGACCGTCCGTCGTCCGGTCGTGATGCAACGACGAACGCTACTCACGATCGCGATCGGACTCACACTCCTCGTCGGTCCGATGGGTACCGCGACGGCACAGCCAGCCGATGGCCCACTGGACGACATGCCGGCTCCGGTCCCGGAGTTCGTCTCCGAGATCCTCGAGCCGATATCCGACTTCGTTAGTGGGACACTCGAGTCGCTCGGCGAGGCCGTTCGAACCCTCATCCCCGGTGGTGACGCAGTCGAGTCGGCCCGCGACTGGTAGTGACATGAAAGTGACTGGTTTCACACCAGAACCGGCGTATGGCGCCGGAACAGCACAAGAACGCGCCTTCTACGACTTCCGTATGTTTTAACCGATGTGGCAGATACCGACTCGTATGAACGGTCGCGTCGTCGTGACGGTCGTGGTCGTCGCGGTACTCCTCACCGGAACGGGGCCGGTTGCTGCCGCTACCGGAGCGACGGACACCGAACAGGCCCACTCGAGCCCGTTTGCACTCCAGCAAGACGGGGTCGACGCGGACGAGGTCCAGATGGACGTCGCGCTCCAGCCCAACGGCACCGCAGAATGGACTCTCGAGTTCTGGGTCCGACTGGACGACAACGAGAGCACGACGGCGTTCGAATCGTTGCAAGACGATATCCGGGACGACCCGGAGAGCCACACCCAGACCTTTGCTGCGCGGATGAACGACACCGTTGCCACGGCGAGCGATGCCACGGGCCGCGAGATGTCAGCCGACGGGTTCGCCGTCGAGACCGAGCGCCAATCGTTCGCCCGCGAGTACGGCGTTGTCAGATACACGTTCCGCTGGCACGGGTTCGCCGCCGTCGAGGGCAACGAACTCCGGGCGGGCGACGCTATCGAGGGGATCTATCTCGACGAGGGCACACGATTGCTGGTCACGTGGCCCGAGAGCTACGAGCGAACGTCGGTCACGCCCGATCCGGATGACGACCGCGAGCAGGCGGTGATCTGGCGTGGCGGCGAGACTGACTTCGTCTCTGGAGAGCCTCGGATCGTCGTCACTGGCGGGGGAAGCGGACTCAGTACGACACTGATCGCGGGCGTCGTGGTCGCTGCAATCGGACTCGGTGCTGTCGGCGTGTGGTACCGGGATCGGCTGTCGACGGCGGGGCCGACAACCAACGGCGACGGGGAGTCGAATCGTGCATCCGACCACGAGTCGAGCTCCGTGACGGCGCCGGCGGAGCCACCCGACGAATCGGCGGGCTCGAGTGCGACTGGCACACCCGATATGGAACTGCTCAGCAACGAAGAGCAGGTCCTCCGACTTGTCAGGGACAACGGCGGTCGGATGAAACAGCAGGCGGTCGTCGAGGAACTGGGCTGGACCGATGCAAAGACCAGCAAGGTGGTCAGTGGCTTACGCGAGGATGGAAAACTCGACTCGTTCCGCCTCGGTCGCGAGAACGTGCTCTCGTTGCCCGACGCGGACGACCCCATGGCGGACCCCGACAGTGACAGCGCAGAATGACACGAATCCGCCACGCGAACCGACCACCGAGTACGACACGTCGATAGCCGACGAAATCGCCAGACAACACCGGATCGAAAATGGCGTTGAACGGCGTTAAACGTCGTTGAATCCACGCCATCGTCTCGAGTGTATATCACGACGCGAATACGACCAACGAGCAATGAACCGAACCACGTCGATCACACTGATAGCGATCCTTGCCGTTGCGATGGTCGCAGTTCCCATCGCTACGGCAGGCGTCGTCTCGAGTGGGACTGTACAGGGCGATCCCGCCGCGGACGGCGGGACCGAATCGATCAAGCCTGGCGAACAGTTTAGCGCCGCCATCGGTGTTCAGAACGCCGAGATCAAGGGCGACGTGTCGGAACGAGCGTTCGGCGTCAGGATCGCTACCGCCGAGACGAACGAGACGAAAGCGGCCATCGTCGACGAGCAATTCATGGCGAGCCAGACTCGCCTCGCGGCGCTCGAGGCCAGACTCGAGCGCTTGAACGAGTCCCATGAGGCCGGCGACATAAGCGAGGGACGCTATCGCGCCGAAGTCGCGACGACCGTCGCCGAGCTGCGAACCGTCGAACGACAGGTTGCAGCCGTCGAGACGACGGCAGCCGAGTTACCCCCCGAGGCGCTCGACGAACGCGGCGTCGATGTCGACTCGATCCGCTCGCTGCGTGATCGAGCGGGCGAACTCGGGGGGTCCGACACCGCGTCGGTCGCTCGCTCGATCGCCGGCAACGACGTTGGCCAGCCGATCGGCGACAGTCGAGAGGCGCGTGGACCTCCCGAACAGGACTCCAACGAGCGCACGGACGGCCAAAACGGGACTACTGGCCCGCCGAGCGAGGACTGATACTGCCGGACAGAACGACGTGACGATCGGTCGCGCTGCTGCAGCCGTCACCGGTGGAGACGGCCGCGAATCCGCGACCGACTTCGTATTGACTGCTGTCCAACAGTACGATATCATCGGTCGTCTCACGATCGCACTCCTCTTTTTTGGTTCCTCAGACCGTATTTCGGTGGGATGGTCGACGCGTACACGATGCTCGATACTGCGGCTGGAACCACCGACGACGTGTGTCAGTCACTGCACGATACAGCAGGTATCGTGGAGGTATATGCCATCGCGGGAGATTTCGATGTCATGGTCGAGCTGACCGGCGACGACCCCCGCGACCTCCTCGAGACGGTCACCGACACGATCCGACCGCTCGAGGGCGTTGGAACGACACGAACGTACGTCTGTATCGACTAACGCCGTCGTCGGCCCGCGGGTTTACATACGAAGCCGCGGCCAGACCGCCCATGATCGACGATGCGATCCGCGTTCTCGCGGGTGACTGTACCGTCATCGCCGAGGGCGACGACCGCCAGGAGTACCGCGGCCGGGTGACGACGATCGTCAAACCCGACAACACCGTCCTCGTCCACGACATCGACGGCTATCAGCCCGTCGCGTGGCTGACCCGCGCCGACAGCGTCTCGAGCGACCGCCGAGATGGATTTATGCTCGTTGCAAAAAAGGACACCCAGACGCTGCGGATCGCCGCCCACGAGCAAGACGGATTCGCACATTATCCGTCGTCGGCGGCCGGCACACCCGTCGGGACGTGCCCTGACTGTGGTGGGGCGCTCGTGCGCTCGAGCGGCGTCCACTGCGTGGGCTGTGGCGACCGGTACGGCGTGCCAGCCGACGCGACGATCCGAGACGACCAGTGTGATTGTGACTGTGGGCTCCCGAAGATGCGCGTCGAGCGCGGGCTGGCGTTCAACGTCTGCCTCGACCGAAACTGTGAGTCGCTCGACGCTGCGGTCCGAGAGGCGTTCGACCGCGAGTGGGACTGTCCGGAACCCGGCTGCGATGGCGACCTCCGGATCCTCCGGCGTGGCGGCCTCATCGCCGGCTGTGAGCATTATCCGGACTGTGACACCGGCTTTGCCGTCCCCGCCGGCGTCGTCGACGGCGAGTGTGGCTGTGGGCTGCCAACCTTCGAGACCGCAAGCGGCGTTCGATGTCTCGATGCAACCTGTGAGCGCGCACTCGAGAGACCGCTCGAGGTTGATTCCGCGGCTGACGATTGATCACCAATCGATACTGGACCAGCCACTATGCGATAGCCCCCGGCCAGCCGCCGCTGCGGTGGGTGGGACTGAAAGGGGCTGGCGCGCTCGGCGAACCCCGACGACACAAGGACCGCAGTGAGCGAGCACCGCGAGCGAACGAGGACCACAGCGAGTCGTGGGAGCTGAGCGTGCCAGGGGCTTTCGGAGGGATGTATCCGAAACGGACACCCGATAGCCACTTACGGATAGGAATCGATCCGCAGCCCCTTAGTCGCGGCCGCCCAACACCCGCTATGACACTCGAGGGGCGGTTCGAGGATGGCGTCGTCCATGTTGGCGGCGACGCGCGCCAGCGGTATCACGACTCGCGGGGGTATGGCTATCCACTCGAGGGCAACGAAATCGCCCTCGCACCCGTCGAGGCGGCCCACCTGCTGTATCGGGGCGATCTCGAGGCGGTGGTCGACGAACGTGGTGAGCGACTCTCCTTTCGAGAGTTCGTCGCGCGCGAGCCCGGCGAGAACTTCGACGTGCGGTTTCTGGTCTATGCGGACTTGCGCTCGCGTGGCTTCTATCTCTCGCCGGCTGCCGAGCCGTGGGTGCCGAACTCGCCCGGCGATGAGGCCGACTTCGCGGTCTTCCCGCGCGGCAAGGGGCCACGTGACGGCGAGATCGAGTACGCCCTGCGGGTCATCGGCGAGCGAACCGACGTTCCCGCCAGCGAACTTAGAGCGGGCATGCTGGCGGTCGTCGACGAGGAAAGCGAGATTACCTACTTCGAAGTCGATCGTCGCGACCCGACCGGGACCTCCGGCACCGACGCGACGCTTCCTGACAACTGTGCGGCCGACTTGCTCGCCGACCGGGTCGTCGTCTGGGAGCCGCCACTCGAGCTCTACGAGCAGACGTTCTACGGCCAGCCGCTCGAGGGACGGGAGTACGACGAGCCGACGCTGCAGTGTTCGTTGCTCGAGGCGGCGTATCTCGCCGAACGTGGGGCGATCGACCTCGATCCCGAAACGGTCCGCGAGCGGGGCCGCGAGGTCGAAGGCGAGCGGTTCGATCGGCGGCTGACCGTCTACACCGAACTTCGGGACCGCAACGTCGTCCCCAAGACGGGCTACAAGTTCGGCGCGGACTTTCGAACCTACGCCGACGTCGAGTCCGTCGAAAACCTGGGTCACTCCGAGTTGCTCGTACGGGTGCATCCGGCCGACTACGTCTTCGAACCGCGCGATCTGGCACTCGACGTTCGGCTCGCCCACGGCGTCCGGAAGACGATGGTGTTCGCGTTGGTGGACGACGCCGAGGCAACGACCGAGTGGTGGTCGATCGAGCGGCTGACGCCCTGAAACTGCCCGTTGCACGTCGACGCGACAGACACCTTCCCTGTCGCGTGTACCCGCCGGCAAACAGGTACCCTGAAAGCCCCGACGGACGAGGATCGCACCATGCAACTCGAGGTACTCGGCGTCGGCGGCGCAGGCTGTCGGATCGCCGACGCGATCCGTGCGGCGGAGCCGGCAGAGCATTCGTTTCTCACCGATGTCACGGTTTTCGACACCGACGAAGCGGCCCTGAACCGAACCGTCGTCCCCGAGTCACACTGCGTCCAGTACGGCCCCGCCGGTGACGGCGGACTCGAGGGCGATCTCGAGCGGGGTCTGACACTCGGCCAGGAGTCCGCCGACGACCTGCTCGAGCGGCGTGATCGAGACGCTCCGACGGCCGACGCGGTTCTCGTCGCGGTCGGCCTCGGCGGGGCGACCGGCGGCGGAACGGCCCCCGCACTCGTCGCGGCACTCCAGCAGCGCGCCGACGTGCCGGTCTCCGTCCTCGCGACGCTGCCGGCCGATCGCGAGTTCGACGCGACGGCCGCCACCTCGGGGTCGGGCCCGGGACGCCGTAAGCGAAATCAGACCGCTGCCGACGAGACGCCACCGCGACCGAACGCAGCGACGAACGCGGTCGCCACCCTCGAGCGACTCGACGGGATCGCAAGCGCCATCATCTGTTTCGACAACGAGGCGTGGCTCCGCCCCGGCGAAACGCTCGCTGACGCTCGCGACCGCTGTAACCGCGAACTGGCGACGCGAGTCGAGGCCGTCTTCGCTGCCGGCGAGCGGTCGGACGGGGCAGTCGCCCAGACCGTCATCGACGCGAGCGACGTTCGGCGGATCGTCGGCGACCAGTCGGCCATCGTCACGCTCGGCTACGACGAGCAGGCTGTCGAAACGGGCGGCTCGCGCTTTGGCCTCGGACTCTTCTCGTCGTCGCCCGACGTCGAGACGAGTGAAGCAGTCAGCGCCATCGAGACCGTGGTCAGGAAGGGGATTCGCGGCAAACTCACCCTCGAGTGTGACCCTGAAACGGCCGCACGCGGCCTGCTGGTTGTCGGCGGGCCGCCGGTGTGGCTCAACCGTCAGGCGATCGCCGGGGGTCGGCAAACCCTCGAGTCGGCACTCGATGGGGCGGGCGTCCTCGGCGGTGACGCGCCGCGACCCGACGGTGAGTCCGTCTTCGCGGGGGTCGTCCTCGCCGGCGTCGAGTCGGACCGCCTCGCGGCGTTGCGGGCGGCAGCCGAGCGGCCGCCCGAGCCGTAGGTTAGTGGGCCACGACCAGGACCGAAGCCGAAGGCTTTTGCGCGCTGCCGAGCCAAACCCGGGTAATGACCGGAGACGACCCACTCGAGGAGTCCGAGTCAGGGGAACCGCTGACTGACGGAGGGGCCGCTGGAGCCGATGACGTTGCGCTGGACCCCTGGGGATCCTCGAGCGTCTCCGACTACCGCAAGCTGTTCGAGGAGTTCGGGATCGAGGAGTTCGACGAAGTACTCGAGGAGGTACCGAACCCGCACTATCTGATGCGACGGGGCGTCATTTTCGGTCACCGGGACTATCGCCCGGTCGCCGAGGCGCTACAAAACGACGAGCCCGCGGCCGTCCTCTCGGGCTTTATGCCGACCGGCGATCCGCACATCGGCCACAAGCTGGTCTTCGACGAGATCATCTGGCACCAGCAACAGGGGGCCGACGCCTACGCCCTGATCGCCGACCTCGAGGCCAATTCGGCCCGCGGAATGAGCTGGGAGGAAATCGACGAACACGCGCGCGACTACCTGCTCTCGCTGCTCGCGCTCGGCTTCGACCCCGAGGAGGGAGAACTCTACCGCCAGTCGGAAAACCGCGAACTGCAGGATCTGGCGTTCGAACTCGGCGCGGAGGCCAACTTCTCTGAGCTGCAGGCGATCTACGGCTTCGACGGCGAAACCGACGTCTCGCACATGCAGTCGGTCGTCACCCAGATGGCCGACATCCTCTACCCGCAACTCGAGGAGCCCAAACCCACGGTTATCCCCGTCGGCCCCGACCAGGACCCCCACGTCCGGCTGGCCCGCGACCTGGCCGAACGGATGCGCTTTTTCAAGGTGAGCGAGGCCTACGCCAGCTTCGAACTCGAGCCCGACGAACGGGGTCTGGTCGCCGACTTCTACGAGCGACTCGAGCCTGCCGAGTTCGACGACGACACGCTCCGGTGTGTCCACGTCGCCGAGGAGCTCGAGGGGACGCCGCTATCGGACCTCGACATCGGTGCCGACGTGCTCGATTCGGTCCTGACGAAGTTGAACGAAGCCGGCATGGAGCCGATCCGACCGCGTACGCGCTTTTTCGATCGACGGGCGACCGACGAGGCGTTCGACGCGCTCATCGACGCCATCGACGGCGAAAAGCGAGTCTACGAGAACCACGTCGACGCCTTCGAGATCGACCTCGCCGAGGCCGAAGAACTCGCCCGTCAGGTCGAAGTCGACACTGGCGGCTACGGTTTCCAGCCACCGTCGTCGATCTATCACCGCTTCATGACCGGCCTGACCGGCGGCAAGATGTCCTCCTCGATCCCTGCCTCCCACATCTCGCTGCTTGACGATCCTCAGGACGGCTACGACAAGGTCAAGGCGGCGACCACCGGCGGCCGCGAGACCGCCGAGGAACAGCGCGAGAAAGGCGGAAAGGCCGACGAGTGCCCCGTCTACGAACTCTACGCCTATCTGCTGTCCGGCGACGACGACGAGTTCGCCAAACGCGTCTACGACGAATGTGTCGGCGGCGAGCGCCTCTGTGGCGACTGCAAGGAACAGGCGGCACAGTTGATGCGAGAGTTCCTCGAGGACCACCAGGAGAAACGCGACGAAGTCGAGGACCTGCTCGCAGACGTCGACATCGAACTCGAGTCGCCACGGCGTCGCTAGCAGGGCGATCCACACGCGGTTTCCGCCCGGTCGTGGCACCACCTACCGTGCGTGCGACCGAGTTTCGGGCGCGAACGAGGACGGGACTTGATGTCTGACGAAGCTATATACGGTTGTTCGTGAAACGAAGCAGTACTGATGGGTCGGTCCCTCCGCCCGTCGGACGACGACCTCTGGGTCTCCGCTGACGTTCTCGGTGCGTTCGGCGTCACACTGGCGGACCTCGAGCATGCACCGGCCAGCGATAGCTCTCTCGAGGCGGCGCTTGCCGACACGCTCGCGGCAGGTGTCGACCGAACGACGGTGTTGCGCCGGACCATCACCCGAAGCGACCGCGGGCTCGCCTGCCCAGCCCGGTACTCGACGGTCGACCTCGAGCGCGAACTCGTCGCCGCTTTCGAGGCCATCGGCTGGTCGCTGTCCGTCTCTCACACTCCTGACGGATTGGCTCTCACCGCGACCGATCACCACGATCGACGGCGTGAGACGACCGTCACGTATCCCGACACCCCGCTTGGAACCGACAACCTCCCGGCCGTCCTGTGGGCGATCAACGACGCCATCTTCACGGGAACCGACGCGCGGTTCGTCCTCCTTTCGGCCGGCATCGATCGCTGGCGGGCTGCCCTGACCGACGAAACCGAACTCAAGCGGCTCCGCGATCACTATGGCCCGCGAATCGACGTGGCCGATCAGCCGCTGTGTCCCGACCACGGCCTCGCGGCGTACGTCCCCGATGCGAAGCCTGACGACGCGATCGAGTCGGGAGACGGCGAACCGTGGCCAGAGTGGGCACTCGAGCACGATACCCGAAGAACGGACACGGCTATGCAACACGACGGCGTCGAATCGCTCATCGACGAAGCGGAACCGTCGACTGGTACGGACGCGGCGTCAGCGTCTAGCGGCGCGAGCGAGATCGACGGCTTCGAACTGCGAGGGACGCCCGCACGCTCGCGAAACCGAAATAACGTTGACGACAACTCAGCGGATGACTCCACACCGACGTGGTCTACGGACTCGAGTCGGAACAGTCGATCGACGGCTACCGACGATTTCGGCACGCTCTCGGGATCCAGCCAGACGACACGTGTCACGAACGACTCGTTCGGGACGGCTGTCGACTGCGGGTCCGACGACGACCGCTATCGTGCGCTCGGGGCCGCACTCGACGCCGGCGGGACCGTCTCGGTTCGGGGGCTACTCGAGGACGACGATTTCTTGCCTGAATTGCCGGCTACCGAATCCGAGGAGGTCCGCATCGAGTTTACCGAGGAGTTCGATCCTGCGGCGATCCCCGACGCGACGGCAACTGCCGAGGAGGAGGGCTTCGAGTGGGTCGATACTGGCTCGCTCGAGACGACGCGCGTCTCCAACGGGTAACGCACACCGTGCTGTGATGACGCGTATCACAACGCTTTTAGCCCGCTCGCGAATCATCCCGGATATGGCACTCGAATCCCACGAGCGTGCCGGTGTCAGCAGCCAGCCACAGCGACCGCACACGGGATTCGACTTCGTTTTCGCCCGGTGAGCCGGGCCGGTGGATCTGCGTGCGTCCACACCGGACGCACGCGGCGAAACCGACCGTTCGACGCCGCTGCCGGGATCACCCCGGGGCAGTATCGGAACCGCTAACTGACCGACACGCAGCCATCCAAACAAGCGAATGCAACTTCCAGCACAACAGGTCGCGGTCCTCGAGGCCGCGAGTGCGGACGAGGCAACGTCCGTCGACGCCCTCGCCGCGGCGACCGATCTCCCCCCCGAAACCGTCACCGGGGCCGTCTTCGAACTCGAGGACGAAGGATTAGTCGCCGTCAGCGAACGCGTCGACGAAACGGTCGCGCTCACCGACGAGGGACGCGAGTACGCAGACGAGACACTCCCCGAGGTCCGGCTCTACGAGGCCGCCCTCGAGGCCGGTGCCGACGACGAGCCCGTCTCGATGGGGCAGGTTATCGGCGCGTCGGGGCTCGAGGGCGGTGCGGTCGATATCGCACTCTCGAACTACGCGCGCAAGGGCTACGGCGTCATCGATAGCGGCGAGATCACGGCCGACGCCGACGCCGATCCGGCGGCCGACACAGAGGCGAACGCGCTTGCGGAACTCGCCGACGTCGACGATGCGCCGGTCGACAGCGTCGATATCGACGCGGACACGTTGGATCACCTCGAGCGACGTGGCCTGCTCGAACGCCACGAGTCGACGGTCCGTGAGGTAACGCTGACCGAACTCGCCGTCACGGAGCTGATGGCAGGGATCGAGACCGCCGAGACGGTCGGTCAGGTCACCCCCGAACTCCTGACCAGCGGCGAGTGGGAGGACGTCGAGTTCGCCGAGTACAACGTCGAGGCAGACGCCGAGCGGTTCGACGGCGGCAAGGTCCACATCCTGCGCCAGACCGCCGAGCGCGTCAAGGACGTCCTCGTGGGGATGGGCTTCCAGGAGATGGAAGGCCCCCACGTCGACGCGGACTTCTGGATCAACGACTGTCTGTTCATGCCTCAAGACCACCCGGCGCGGACCCACTGGGACCGGTTCGCCTTGGAGCAGCCGACCCACATCGATGATCTTCCCGAAGACCTCGTCGACCGCGTCGAGCGCGCGCACAAGGAAGGCGTCGGCCCGGACGGCGAAGGCTACCACTCGCCGTGGGACGAGGACTTCGCGCGGGCGCTGGCCCTGCGCGGCCACACCACCTCGCTATCGACACGGTACCTCTCCGGCGAGGAGATCGGCGAGCTCGAACCACCACAGCGCTATTTCAGCGTCGAGAAAGTGTATCGCAACGACACGCTCGATCCGACCCACCTCCTCGAGTTCTTCCAGATCGAGGGCTGGGTGATGGCCGAAGACCTCTCGGTGCGCGATCTGATGGGCACCTTCGAAGAGTTCTACTCCCAGTTCGGCATCACGGACATCCAGTTCAAGCCCCACTACAACCCCTACACGGAGCCGAGTTTCGAGCTGTTCGGCACCCATCCGACGACCGGCGAACTCGTCGAGATCGGCAACTCGGGCATCTTCCGCGAGGAGATGTTAGAACCTCTCGGTGTGGAGTGTGACGTGATGGCCTGGGGACTCGCGCTCGAGCGACTGCTCATGCTGATGTACGGCTTCGAGGACATCCGGGACATCCACGGGACGCTGTGTGACCTGGAACTGCTGCGCGAGACGGAGGTGACCTACTGATGCCCACGGTCGATATCGACCCCGACGAACTGCGCGACCTGACCGGCCACGAGGAGAAAGACGACGAGGAGCTGAAGGAGGACCTGTTCGGCCTCGGCCTCGAGTTCGAGGGCCGCACCGAGGAGGGGGCGTTCGAACTCGAGTTCGCGCCCGACCGACTCGACCGGCTGTCGGTCGAGGGCGTCGCCCGCTCGATGCGCTACCAGTACGGCGACGCGCGAGGGATCCACGTTCCCTCGCCGAACTCGGCGGACTGGACAATTGAAGTGGACGAGTCGGTCCCCGACGAGCGCCCCTACGTCACGGGCGCGGTGATCCGCGACGTGGATCTCGACGAGGAGGCCCTCGAGTCGCTCATCCAACTGCAGGAGAAACTCCACGCGACGATGGGCCGCAAGCGTGCGAAAGGCGCGATCGGGATTCACGACCTGACGATGCTCAAGGGCAGCGCCGCGACGGAGGGCAACCCCACGATCGAGTACGTCGGCGTCGAACCCGACGGCGATCGGTTCGTGCCCCTCGATTCCGACGCGGAGATGACACCTGCGGAGGTACTCGAGACCCACCAGACGGGTCAGACCTACGCCGATCTCGTCAGCGAGTACGAGCGCTACCCCGCGATCTACGACGACATCGGGCTGTTCTCGTTCCCGCCGGTCATCAACGGCCGTCGGACCGAGGTCTCGACGGACTCGCGTGATCTGTTCGTCGAGATGACCGGCACCGACCAGTGGACGATCGACAAGATGCTCAACATCGTCTGCTACGCGCTCGCGGCACGCGGAGCCACGCTCGAGGAAGTCACCGTCGAATACCCCGACCACGAACTCGTCCGCCCCGATCTCTCGACCAAGACGAAGACGGTCGCCCACGACCGCATCGAGACGATCCTCGGGATCGGGTTCGACCCCGACGAGGTGATCGACCTCGCCGAACGGTCGGGACTCGAGGCAGAGAAAGAACAAAATGAGGACGGCGACCTCGTCTACGAGGTGACGATCCCGCCCTACCGCGTCGACGTGCTTCACCCGCTCGACATCATCGACGACCTCGGGCGCGCCTACGGCTTCAACGATCTCGAGCCACGGTACCCCGACGTGGGAACCGTCGGCGGTCGCCACGAACGCTCCCGCCTCGAGCGCGCGGTCCGCGAGGGCCTCGTCGGGCTGGGCTTCGAGGACCTCCTGAACTTCCACATGATCAGCGAGGGCGAAAACTACGACCGCCTCGATATCGAGCCGGGCGTGGACGTCTACGGCGCCGGCGAATCCGCGACGATCAAAGAGCCCTACAGCGAGGACTTCACCATGCTCCGGACGTGGGTCATGCCGTCGCTGTTGATGGTCTTAGAGCGCAACACCCACCGCGCGTACCCGCAGGACCTCGCCGAGATCGGCTTCGCGGCCGAGATCGACGAGGGTGAAAACACCGGCGTCACGGAGGGTCGTCGCGTCGGGGCCGTCCTCGCCAGCCACGACGCCGGCTACGAGGACGCCAAGGCCCGCCTGCAGGCGCTCGCGCGCGACTTCGATGTCGATCTCGAGACGCCGCCGACCGACCACCCGACGTTCATTTCCGGTCGCACCGCTGCTGTCGTCATCGACGGCGAAGAAGTCGGCGTGATCGGCGAGGTCCATCCGAAGGTGCTGGTCGAACACGATCTCGAGGTGCCGGTCTCTGCCTTCGAGTTCGATCTCGAGGCGCTGCGCTGAGGAGCCGGCGGTTTTCTCGAGTTCAGCGCTGTTGCTGCGGGAGCGGTTCAGTCTATTGTACCGCGAGCGAACGAAGTGAGCGAGGGGCTCTTTTTGATCCAGATTTTTGCGCCGAGAGGTTCGCTCGCGGAGCGAGCGAATCCCGAGGCGTAAAAAGGTGGGTTCTAGAATTCGTGTTCGACGTCGTCTTCGTCAGCTTTCTGGATGATGATTTTGCCGTCCCGGACTCGGACGAAGACCTCGTCGCCGATATCCATGCCCGCGACTGCGAGTTCATCCTCGTGGAGATTGAGGTGGACGTTGTGGTAGTTACCGTCTTCGTCTTTCGCACCGCTTGGACTCAGCTTCTTTTTCCGTACCATCGCGGGATTCTATTCCGAACTTCGCCGTAGGATATACTTAAGTGTTTTCGACGCCCAGGCGACCGACAGTCTATCGCGTGCTGAGACGGGAATGACGACACGATACCATCCCTGGCCGGCGATACTGCGAGAGGATGGCGTCGGCGCTATACTTAAAGATACCGACGCAGTCGGTCGGTTTTCGGGGATATCTTTATGTCGGGTCGTGTGCTCGTTTGACACGGAGGCGAAAATCATGGTACGCGAAGACGGTAAACGAAACTTTGCGCTGCGCGAATCGGGCGGTGACGAATCGAGCGTCTTTTCGGGCAACACGCCCCGTCAGGCCGCGCTCAAGGCGGCTCGACGGCTCGAGCCAGGCTCGAGCGAGGAGGAGGCCGAACGCGTCGAACTCAAGTTGCGGGAGAAGGGGACGGACAAGGTCCACATCTATGACGGCTGGGCGTGGGAGGAGACGGCGCCAAGCGACAAACCGGACTGGATGCCCGACGAAATCACGGAAGCGAACGTCTCGAAGAAGGGAATCGAACACTTAGACGAGTAGGCAGTTCGATCGGTCGTTTTCTCTCGCGTGATCGACCGACAGCGGTGCCATCGTGCGGTGCATGCAGTAGTTCGCACCACTTGCTACAGTCGACACGCGCCCGTCTCGGATGCCGACGGCTGGGAGGATATTGTAAAACCCGACGGTCTTTTGACCCATACCCGACTACGAGTCTGTAATGAACGCAGTGACGCTGGGACCCGAAGGAACCTATTCGCATCGGGCGACGAGTGCGATCGCCGACAATGGCGAAATCGACTTCCGACAGTCGGTGACGGCGATCGTCGACGCCGTCGCCGCCGGCGAGTACGACCGTGGCGTCATCCCGATCGAAAACAGCATCGAAGGCTCGGTGACCGAAAGCCTCGACGCGATCGCGGACTACGACGTCGCCGTCGTCCGCGAGATTGTCACCCCGATCCGCCACGCCTTGCTCGCACAGGGACCGGAGTTCGACACCATCGCCAGCCACTCCCAGGCGCTGGCCCAGTGTCGGTCCTACCTCGAGCGCGAGTACCCCAACGCTACCCTCGAGGCCGTCGCGAGCACGGCCCAGGGCGTCGAGTTTGCTCGCGATGACCCGTCGGTCGCGGGCATCGGCCACCCGGCGAACGCCGAGGACGGCGTCGACCTCGAGGTACTGGCCGAAGACATTCAGGATCAGGACTCGAACGCGACGCGGTTTTTCGCGCTCGCGCCCGCCGACGAGCGCTCGACAGGCGGCGGTAAGACCTCGCTGGTCGTCTATCCGAACGCGAACTACCCCGGGCTGTTGCTCGAGTTGCTCGAGCCCTTCGCGGACCGCGATATCAATCTGACCCGCGTCGAGTCGCGGCCGAGCGGGCAGCGGCTGGGCGATTACGTCTTCCACGTCGACTTCGAGGCCGGCCTCTATGAGTCGCGTACCCAGGAGGCGATCGCGGAGCTCGAGGACCTCGCCGAAAACGGCTGGGTCCGGCGGCTCGGCTCGTACGACACTGAGCACGTCGTCGAGTAAGGACGGGGGCGGTCTCGCGTGAAACGAGCAGCGCGGCGGCTCGAGCGTCGATGAAACGGTTACTCGGCGGTCGTATTGCTATCTGGGCGAATCCATTCTCGGATGCGGTCGCCATAGGTCATCACGCCCAGTCCTGCGAGGAACGACAGGAACGCTGGGACGAGGATCCACAGGAGATCTGGATGCTCCGAGCCGGTGTGGAGAACGGTGTCGATCATCGGCTGTTCTAGGCGAACTGCCGTGGATAATTCGACCGACATGGGCAGAATTGGCCGTTATCGAATCGGGGCAGCGCCGTTCTGTCCGTTCGCGGTCACCGACCACAAACTGTTTTTCACACCCCACGCTAGCACGGGTATGCCACTCGCCCCAGGCGACGACGCGCCGACCGTGACCGCACCGAATCAGGATGGCGAGACCGTTAGTCTCGCGCCCGCGGAGCCGACAGTCCTCTATTTCTACCCGAAAGACGACACGCCCGGCTGTACCGTCGAGGCAAACCAGTTCCAGCGCGAGCGTGAGACCTACGCGGACGCCGGCGTCGATGTCTACGGCGTCTCGACTGACGACGTCGACTCCCACCGATCCTTTTGCGAGTCGGAAGGCCTCGAGTTCGACCTACTCGCAGATCCTGACGCCGAACTCGCCGCGGCCTTCGATGTCGAAGTTCGGAACGGCAAACCCGCGCGGACGACGTTCCTGCTGGCCGACGGCGAAGTGAAGGCGGTCTACGAGGGCGTCGATCCTGATGGCCACGCACGCGAAGTCCTGCGTGACGCCCTCGAGGACGGCTTCGTGACCCTTCCCGAGTGAGCGTTCTGTCGTCGTTCTGCGGGCAGAATTTATCCCGGTTGGGGACCTACAGATGCGTATGCGACGCAATCCGTTCGACGAAGTAGAGGAACTGCTCGACCGCGTGAGCCAACAGGTCGAAGAGGGGATGGCTGCCGGCGGGCTGCAGGTTCCGGGAACGGTCCCGGTCGACGTCGCCGACCGCAACGAGGAGTACGTCGTCACGGCTGACCTTCCCGGCTACGAGACCGAGGACATCGAGTTGACGCTCTCGGACGGGACGCTGCGCCTCGAGGCCGATCGGATCGACGAGGGCGAGTTCGCCGAGGGGCATTACATTCGCCGCGAACGGACGGAGACCTCGGTGAATCGACGAATTCGGCTCCCCGAACCGGTCGACGAAGAAGCGGTGGCTGCCGGCTTCGAAAACGGTGTGCTGACGGTTCGGCTGCCGAAGGAGTCGGGTGACGAGGATTCGAAGCAGATCGACATCGAGTAATCCTCGAGTTGATACGGTCTGCTGTCACGATGTCCGGTGGAACCGCAGGGCGGTCGCGGTCCCACCGGCACCGGCACTGACTGACAGGAGTCCGTATGAAAGCCGGCCATCGTAAACTCGTTTTCGAGGGCGGTACGCGGTGCCGTACAGTGGCTTGACGGGCTAGTGTATGGAAAGGTATAGGGAGATGTCTCACAGAGACGTATATAAGCAAATGAGCGACGAGGGATACGACCACGCGACGGTCGAACGGCGCTGGCAGGAGGCGTGGGACGACGCGGACGTCTACCGGACGCCCGACGACGTCGACGATCCGACGTACGTTCTGGGGATGTACCCGTATCCGTCGGGCAAACTCCACATGGGCCACGTCCGCAACTACACGATTACGGACGCCTACGCCCGGTATCGCCGGATGCAAGGCGACGATGTGCTTCATCCGATGGGCTGGGACGCCTTCGGCCTCCCCGCGGAGAACGCGGCCAAGGAACGCGACACGAACCCGCGTGACTGGACGTTCGACTGCATCGAGACGATGACCGACCAGATGGAGTCGATGGGCTTTGGCTACGACTGGGAGCGCGAAATCACCACCTGCACGCCGGAGTACTACCAGTGGAACCAGTGGCTCTTCGCCCGCTTCCACGAAGAAGGACTGGTCGAACGCCGCGACGCCGAAGTCAACTGGTGTCCCGAGTGTGAGACCGTCCTGGCCGACGAACAGGTCGAGGGCGAGGCCGAACTCTGCTGGCGCTGTGATACGCCCGTCGAACAACGCGAACTCGAGCAGTGGTTCCTGAAGATCACCGAGTACGCCGACGAACTGCTCGAGGCCATCGACGACCTCGAAGGCTGGCCCAACTCGGTGCGTCAGATGCAGCGCAACTGGATCGGTCGCCAGTATGGGGCGGAACTGGACTTCAATATCGAGGGATACGGCCCCGTCGAGGCCTTCACCACCCGCGTCGACACGATCTACGGAGCGACGTTTTTTGCGCTCGCACCCGACCATCCGATCAGCGAGGAACTGGCCAAGGAGGACGACGACGTTCGACACTTCATCGAGCACGAAGCCGATCCCGAGGGCGACGAGCCAAACGGCGTCGAGACGGGATTGACGGCGACCAACCCTGTCACCGGCGACGAGATCCCCGTCTACGTCGCTGACTTCGTCCTCTCGGACGTGGGGACGGGCGCGCTGATGGCTGTTCCAGGCCACGACGAGCGCGACCACGCCTTCGCCGAGAAGATGGGGATCGAGATCAAGCCGGTCATCGCTCCCGAACCCGACGACTGGGACG
Organism: Haloterrigena sp. H1; assembly: GCF_005938085.1. Lineage (GTDB taxonomy): Archaea > Halobacteriota > Halobacteria > Halobacteriales > Natrialbaceae > Natrinema. Next base: position 160,770 of record NZ_SMZK01000003.1, on the reverse strand, counting down.
GCGAGACGGTTCCCGACGCACCAGACGTCAGCGAGGACGCGTTCACCGATGACGGCGTGCTGATCAATTCCGGCGAGTACAGCGGGCTCGACAGCGAGACGGCCCGCGAGCGCCTGACCGAAGACATCGAGAGCGCCGAGGAGGCAACCCAGTACCAGCTGCGTGACTGGGGCATCTCCCGCCAGCGCTACTGGGGCACGCCGATCCCGGTCATCCACTGTGACGACTGTGGCCCGGTCATGGTCCCCGAGGAAGACCTGCCGGTCGAACTCCCCGAGTTCATCAACACCACCGGGAACCCCCTCGACGCCGCCGAAGAGTGGAAACAGACGACGTGTCCGGACTGTGGCAGTCCGGCGACCCGCGAGACCGACACGATGGACACCTTCGTCGACTCCTCGTGGTACTTCCTGCGATATGTCTCGCCCGGCTCCGAGGACGCCCCCTTCGACTTGGAGCGTGCCAACGACTGGATGCCCGTCGACCAGTACGTCGGCGGCATCGAACACGCCGTGATGCACCTGCTGTACTCGCGCTTTTTCACGAAGGTGCTGGCCGACCACGAAGGCCTCGAGCACCGCGAGCCCTTTACGAATCTGCTGGCACAGGGAATGGTGCAACTCGAGGGCGAGAAGATGTCGAAATCGAAGGGCAACGTCGTCTCGCCCCAGCGGATCGTCGAGGACTACGGTGCGGACACGGCGCGGCTGTTCATGATGCAGGCCGCCCAGCCCGAGCGTGACTTCGACTGGAGCGAGGAAGGTGTGCAGTCGACCTATGCGTTCCTCACCCGGCTACAGGGGATGGTCGAGGACTACGTCGCGGACCAGCCCGACGGCGACGACGACGCGATCGCCAGCTACGTCGACGCGGAGATCGACGCGACGATCGCCATCGCCAGCGACGAGTACGACGACCTGACGTTCAACAAGGCGCTGCGGGAAACGCAGGATCTGACGCGGACGCTGCGCCAGTACGCCGACTACACCGAGCCCCACGCCGAGACCTACGAGCGCGGGCTGTCGGCCGTCGTCCGACTGCTCGCGCCGGTCGCACCCCACCTCGCTGAAGCGCTCTACGACGACCTCGGCGGTGACGGATTCGTCGCCGAGGCCGACTGGCCGACCGCGAAGATAGACCGCGATCGCGTCGCCAAGCGTCGTCGGCTGGTCGAAAACACCCGCGAGGACATTCGCGACATCGTGGAGGTCGCGGGCATCGAAGATCCGCAGGCGATCGATGTCGTCATCGCCCCCGACTGGAAGTACGACGCCTTAGAGATCGCCATCGAGAGCGACGCGGACAATCTGATCGGCGAACTAATGGGCGAGTCACACATCCGCGAGCAGGGCGACGCCGCGGCCGACTACGGCCAGGACCTGCAGGCCGAACGCGAGGCACTGACGATGAGTCTCGCACCCGGCGCAGAGTACGACGCGCTTGAGGCAGCCGCGTGGCTGATCGAACGCGAGTTCGAGGCCCCGGTCGACGTCGTCCGCGCTGACGAGGCAGACGACAGCGTCCTCAGAAACGCCGAGCCCGGCCGGCCGGCGATCGAGATCGAGGACTGAGACGGTCTGCTGTCCCGGGTTCTCGGATCGCGGACAGCTCGCGGCCGCGCCGGCAGTGACGTACCGCAGTCCGATACCCGGCCACACCGACAGCGACGACACCCGAACCACCACCGGATCTGACAACAGACTATCTAGTTTATACGCCGGCCCGCTGTAGAGGCGTGACAGCACCGGTTGGTCCTGAGGATGACCGAACAACGCACGGCGCCGTTTCGATGGCCGTTCACAGGCGGGTCGTCACTGAACGCACCACACGTTACCGCGATGACCCTTCGCAATGGGTTGTTCGCCCACTGGCCGGTCGATCCGGACGACCTTCGACCGCACGTTCCCAGCCAGTTGGCACTCGAGACGCGGGACGGCCGCGCCTGGGTAAGCGTGCTCCCGTTCGTCGTCACGAACGCCGGTCTCCGGGGAACGCCCTCGATCGCGCGACTCGCTTTCGGCGAACTCAACGTCCGGACCTACGTCAAGTATCGTGGCACTCCTGGCCTGTTTTTCTTTAGCATCGACATCGGGCGGTCGCTGATCGCGACGACCGTCAGTCGAACGATCGGGTTGCCGGTCTACGGCGCAACCATGCGGGTCGGTGCGACCGACCAAAACCGCGTGGCCTTTCGGAGCCGGCGACGGAAGACCGGGAGCGATACACCTGCCCGCTTCGCCGCGACCTATCGCCCGACCGGAGCGGTCTCCCCTGCTCCGCCGGACACGCTCGAGTACTGGCTCACTGCCCGCCGACGGTTCTACGCGCCGACCGCACGCGGCATCGTGACCGGCGAGGTCGCACACGACCCGTGGCCGCTCCAGCCTGCCACGGTGACGGTCCACGAGAACACGATGTTCGAAGCCGATGGCCTGCCGTCGCCGACCAGCCCGCCGATCGTCCACTACGCCGATAACGTGTCGATGACCGGGTCGATTCCGCGGCTGCTGCGCGGTCGGTGATGGCTCTTTTTTATCCGTCGACGCCGACAATATCGAACTCGTAGCCCGAACCGTCCGCTGACGCCCGCTCGTAGACGACGTGTGCAGCCGCGACGTCCTGAATGGCGAGCCCGGTCGAGTCGAAGACCGTGACGCCGGTCTCGGCGGTACGACTCTCCGTTGTTCCGACGACGAGTTCACCGATCTCACCGTGGATATCCGCGTCGGTCAGGACACCCTCGCTGTAGGGGACGTTGATCTCACCCGAGTGGGTACACTGCTCGTGGTCGTCGATGACGATGGTTGCCGCCTCGAGCAACTCGTCGGCCAGTTCGTGTTTCCCCTCGGCGTCGGCGCCGATCGCGTTGATGTGGGTGTGTTCGCCGACATCCTCGAGACCCACGATCGGGTCCTCGACCGGCGTTACCGTCGAGAGCACGTCACAGTCCCCGGCCTCCGCAATCGAGCCCCCGCGAACGTCGAACCGCTCTTCGTACGTCTCGACGAAGTGCTCGACGCGGCCCTCGTCGGGATCCGAGACGACAACCTCCTCGATCGGTCGGATCTGGCTGATCGCCTCGAGTTGCATATAGGACTGGACGCCGGCTCCGACGAGTCCGAGGCTCGAGGCGTCCTCGACGGCGAGGTAGTCAGTGGCGACCGCCGCCGCTGCGCCGGTGCGTTTCATGGTGAGTGTCGTCCCGTCCATGATCGCCAACGGGAACGCGGTCTCGGGGTCGGAGTAGATCATCGTCCCCAGGACGGTCGGCAGGTCGTGGTCCTCGGGGTTGTCGGGGTGGACGTTGACCCATTTGAGTCCCGCAGCGTCCCACTCGCCGGTGTCGAGGTAGGCGGGCATGGACCGGAAGTCGCCGTTGTACTGCGGGAGGTCGATATAGGATTTCGCGGGCATCTGCGTATCGCCACGTTCGAAGGCCCCGAAGGCACCCTCGACGGCGTCGATGACGTCAGCGAGACGGGCGTACTCGTCGACGTCGTCACTGTCCAGAAGGAGCGTGTTCATACGCGTGACTATTGTGGGTGACTACTTATATTTCGTCAGTAGCTACCGACAGCACGCACCACGACGTATCGTCAGGCAGTCACGTGAAGCAACACGACGCCGGTTTGGTACGATGCGAGCCGGTCGCCGTCGGCCTCGTACTGAAACTCGAACGCCGTCTCGAGGTCGGCCGGCGCGTCCGACAACAACGATCGAATCCGCTGGCGGTCCTCCTCGGGGACGGCCATGCGGTTGAGCCAGGCGTCAACCTCGAGTTCTCGGCTCGTCTCGTGGACCGTCTCGACCGTCAGCCCCGTCGCGTCAAGCCAGTCGAGCCACTGCCCTCGGGAGTAGGTCTCGACGTGTCCCGAATCGCGGAGCCGTTCGATCCGGTTGACGTAGGCCGCCAGCTCGGGATCAGCCGGCACGCAGAGATCCTCGAACGCGAACATACCGCCCGGTTCGAGGACGCGTTCGACTTCGGCAAGGAACGCCTCGGGATCGGGAAAGTGGTGGGCAGCGAACCGACAGGTGACCGCGTCGAACTGGTCCGCGGAAAACGGAAGTCGTTCGGCGTCGACCGCCACGCCCTCGAGTCCACGGTACTCGTCCGTCGCCGTCCGGACCATTGCCGGCGAGAGGTCCGACGCGACGACTCTCGAAACGCCGGCATCAGCGAGCGATCCAGCGACGTGGCCCGCACCGGTTGCCACATCCAGCGCACACGTCGCGTCGCTGCACCAGTTGACGAGTTGCTCGAGGTCTGCGCCTTGCTTGAGGACGTTCCCTTCCAGATAGCCGTCCGTCGCGTCGCTGAAGGACGCCGCGACGTCGCGTTTTCTGCCGGTATTATTCGTCACTCCCACCACTTGTAGTGAAAAATACATGACTGTTTCGTGTGGGGTGTTGACGAACGGTCGGTTGCTCGAGGTCCTGTGGAATTGGACGAGAGAATTGAATGCAGAAATGACGACGAACCGGCAACGAAAGATGGGCCGACTCGAAATAGGAGGCGGTGTTACAAGCGGTAGTAGTCCCACCGTGGCCGATCAGCCTTGGATCCACTGTCGGCGAGCGAGCGGTTCGAAGAACCCGAGCGACGCCGTTCACCGAGCGAAGCCCGTGAGCGCGTCGCGTTCGGGCCGACGACCGATGTGAAGAGCGCGAAGCGCTCGAAACGGAGGGAGGAGCGCTTTTGATCCAGCTTTTACCGAGCGAACGAGTGAGCGGTGTGAGCGAGTGAGCGCAGCGTAAAAGCTGGTTTCACATCATGCCGCCCATGCCACCGCCCATACCGCCCATGCCGCCCATGCCACCGCCGCCCGGCGGCATCTCGTCGCCCTCGTCGTCGTCGTGGGAGACGGCGAGGTCGCCAGCGGCGATGACGTCGTCGATGCGAAGCAGCATGACGGCCGCTTCGGTGGCGGATTCGATGGCCTGGGTCTTCACGCGCAGCGGCTCGTAGACGCCCTCGGCGTCCATGTCGATGGTGTCGCCGGTGTAGGCGTCGAGGCCGGCACCGGTGTCGCCACCGTCGTGGGCGCTCCGGAGTTCGACCAGCGAGTCGATGGGGTCCAGCCCGGCGTTCTCGGCCAGCGTGCGTGGGATGACCTCGAGCGCGTCCGCGAAGGCTTCGACGGCGAGCTGCTCGCGGCCGCCGACGGAGTCGGCGTAGTCACGCAGGGCGAGCGAGAGGTCGATCTCGGGTGCGCCGCCGCCGGCGAGGACTTTGCCGTCCTCGATGGTCGTGCGCACCACACCGAGGGAGTCCTCGATGGCGCGGTCGATCTCGTCGATGACGTGTTCGGTGCCACCGCGGAGGATGAGGGTGACGGCCTGGGCGTCGTCGACGTCCTCGACGAAGATGCGCTGGTCGCCGGCGATCTCCTTCTGGGCGACGCTGCCGGCGACGCCGAGGTCCTCGGCGGTCAGGTCGTCGACGCTCGAGACGGGCGTCGCGCCGGTCGCGCGGGCGAGCTGGCTCTGGTCGCTGGATTTGACGCGACGAACCGCGATGATGTCCTCCTGTGCGAGGTAGTGCTGGGCCATGTCGTCGATGCCGCCGTCGACGAAGACGACGTCAGCACCGGCGTCGGCGACCTGCTCGGCCATCTCGCGCAGCTGGGCCTCTTCCTGTTCGAGGAACTGCTCGAGCTGGTCGGGGTCGGTGACGTTGACCTCGGCGTCGATCTCGGTCTCTTTGATCTCCAAATCGCCGTCGACGATCGCGACGTTGGCGTCCTCGGCGAAGTAGGGCATGTTCTCGGAGACGCGCTCCTTGTCGACGATGACGCCTTCGACGAGCTCGGAGTTCTCGATCGAGCCGCCGACGACTTTCTCGACTTTGATGTTGTCCGTGTCGACGCCGTCGTCGTCAGCGACCGCGCGAACGGCCTCAACGACGAGTTCCGAGAGCAAGTCTTTGGCGCTTTCGGCGCCCTTGCCGGTCATCGCCGTCGCGGCGATCTGTTCGAGGACCTCGGTGTCGTCTTCGTCGACGTCGATGGCGATCTCCTCGAGGGCGTTGATCGCTTCTTCGGCGGCTTCTCGATACCCCTGCGCGAGGGTGGTCGCGTGAATGTCCTGATCGAGGAGGTCCTCGGCCTGGCTGAGGAGTTCGCCAGCGATGACGACGGCGCTTGTCGTGCCGTCGCCGACTTCCTCTTCCTGGGTCTCGGCGACTTCGACGATCATGTCGGCTGCGGGGTGGTCGATCTCCATCTCCGAGAGCAGGGTGACACCGTCGTTCGTGACGATGACGTTCCCCGAGGAGTCGACGAGCATCTTGTCCATCCCCTTCGGGCCGAGCGTCGTCCGAACCGATTCGGCGACCGCTTTCCCGGCCTGTACGTTCATGGACTGTGCGTCCTCTCCGGAGGTCCGCTGGCTGTCCTCCGAGAGTACGATAAGGGGCTGGTTGCCCATCTGCTGTTGAGCCATAGTCACCCGAAGGATTGATTGTGATTCTATATAAGCTTTTTGCTACTTGTTAAATGGGAACCCGCGATCACCCCTTCGTCTGTCGTTTTCGAATTACTGGTTGTCGGGTATTTATACCGCTAATTCGCGAGAATGACCGGGCAACTGATGGCTCACAAGCGATTCGAGCGAGGTGTGCCTGCAGCGATGGCGCGGCCGACCAGTCAGTCAACCAGCGACAGTCGTGAGGCGGTCACGGAACGATCCAAAACGAAACGCAGGTGACTGATACTACTGGACAGCAGTCAATACGTCGTTCTGTCCGGCAGTATGAATCAGGACTGGCCACCGGGGTACCGGTGGTACTCCATTCCTTTGTGTTTCATCTCGTTATGCTTCTCCTCAAGGAAGGAGTAGACCGCGCCGTGGGGCGCCCCATCCAGCAGCATTTCGGCGGCGCTGCGAACGGCGTCGACCTCCTGTGGAGCACCGATGATCCCGAGCGTCGAGCCGTAGATGACGACGTCGGCACCGGTCAACTCTTCCATCAGTTCGCGGGTTCGGCCACCTTCGCCGATGAGCCGGCCCTTCTTGCGTTTCATGTCGTTTTTGTTGCGCGCGGCGGCGTCGATGTCGACGACGTCGAACAACATCATGTCGTCCTCGAGCAGCCGCAGGGCGTCTTCGGGTGCGAAGCCGCGGCCGATCGCACGAACGATATCGGGGCCTTTGAGGCCGAGCACGGGATCGCCGACGGTTTCGACAGCGACGGAGCCGTTTTCCGAGTCGATGTCGAGTCGTACTTCCGCTTCCGCCTCGATCTCGCGCATCGTCTCGCCTCCTTCGCCAATAAGAACGCCGATGCGGTCCTGCGGAATCTTCACGTGCTGCATACAGTCCGTTACTGGCTGGGTGAGGTTAAGACCTTGGTCCGCGAGCACTGAATGAGGGTGTTGCAGCCACGCACACGGCTATCTCGGACGGGGCCGGTGCGGTGCGACTCGGGTCCGCGATGACGAGGGACCAAAACGTTCGGGCGGTGTCCTCTCGGTTGCAACGCTCAGTTTCGAGACGGGTCCGGCTCCGGGCTCGTGACGAACTCGAGGAGGTCGTCTTCGGTCACGTCCAGTCCCTGCCGGGAGAAAAACGAGGCGACGTTCCGACAGTCACGCTCTAAGAAGTCACGACTGTTGGGGTGGTGGACGGTGACGGCCTGCCCGAGGTCGATGAGCACGAGTTGGCCCTCGGCCTCGTCGAAGACGACGTTGTACTCGCTCAAGTCGCCGTGGATCAACCCGGCCGAGTAGAGTCGGCGCATGTACTCGCGCATGACCTCGTAGGCGGTCTGGGGGTTCTCGATGTGGACCTCGCCGAGGCGTTTCGCGCGACCGTCCTCGGTGCCGATGTACTCCATGACTAAGACGTTGCGCTCGGTCGCGATCGGCTCGGGTACGCGGACCCCGGCCGCCTTCGCTCGCCGGAGGTTCGCCAGTTCCTTTTTCGTCCATGCGAGGACGACGTCTTTCTTCTGGCCGCCCAGTCCTTCGAAGCGGGGATCGCCCTCGAGATAGTCACGCATCTGCCGGAAGTTCGAGGCGTTGATCCGGTAGATCTTGACGGCGACTTCGCGGTCGTCGCCCAGCGCGTGATAGACGTTCGCCTCCTTGCCCGTCGAGAGCGGCCCGCCGAAGGCCTCGACGTAGCCGTCCTGGACCAGTTTGTACAGCGCCGCGAACGTCGCATCGTCGAACACAGATTGCTCGACTTTGAACTGGTCGGCGTCTTTGATTCGCTCCTCGAACTGTTCGAACTCCCGGTCGCGCTTGCGGGCGATCCGATCCGCTTCGGTATCCGAGACGTCGATCTCCTCCCACTCATCGCCCGGGGTGTCGACCTCCTCGAGATCGACCAGTCCGAATTCCGTTCCCTGTCCCATCTATTCGGCTCTACGGGTCGAGCGTGGGTAAATACTGGGACTCGTTCGAAGACCCCGCTGGCGTCGACGACAGTCATCCGGAATACTGCCAGTCAGTGCCGGCGCACTCGCCATCCGTCCTGCGGTCGCGCCGGTCACTCGTGACAGCTGTCTCAGGTGGCCCCTCCAGGCATACTTTTTGCGACGTCAGTGGTAGCATCGATTGTGAGTAACTCGACCGAACGCCGCCCTGCGGGAATCGAGCGATGACGAGCTACGACGTAACCCTCGAGCGGCTCGACGGCCCGAACCGAACGATCGAGGTTGGCGACGACGAGACGGTCCTCGAGGCGACCCAGCGGGCGGGCGTCCGGCTGCCGTACGACTGCCGGAAGGGGACCTGCATCACCTGCGTCGGCCGGCTGCTCGCGATCGAGGACGGAGCGTCCGAATCCGACGCGGGCGGAGCGGAGCAGCCGCGCGACACCGACGCGTTCACCTATCGGCGTCCCCCGGCGGCGCTGACCGACCGCGAGCGGGTGGACGGCTACGTCCTGCTGTGTATCGCGTCCCCGCGAACCGACTGCCGCATCGAGGTCGGCCCGAGGGTACGTGCCGAAGTCGGCGACAGCCCCTGGTCGTAGCCTCCCGCTCGCTGCCGTCACGGGTCCCGGCTAGACTTATTTCCCTGCTCGTGGTGCCCCATCTCATGAGTGATGCTAGCACTCCCAGCGACGCCGAACCGGGCCACGACCACGAGGGACCCGGCTACGCGACGCCACAGGCCGCCATCGAGGAGGGCGGTCGGGAAAAGTTAGCCTACGTGATGAGCCTCTACGTCGGCACTGACGTCGACGCGTCGGACTTCGTCGCGGTCGTCGACCTCGATCCCGAGTCGGACACGTACTGTGAAATCGTCGACCGCATCGAGATGCCAAATCGCGGCGACGAACTCCACCACTTCGGATGGAACGCCTGCTCGTCGTCGTGTCACGTCGAGGGACTCGAGCGCCAACACCTGATCGTCCCCGGCCAGCGCTCCTCGCGGCTCCACGTGATCGACGCGGCGGACCGGCGCAATCCCGAACTGGTCGAGGTGATCGAACCCGAGGAAGTCTTCGAGTACGACCTCTCGGCTCCGCATACGGTCCACTGTATCCCGGACGGACAGATCCTGATCAGTATGCTCGGCGACGCTGACGGCGACCTCCCCGGTGGCTTCCTCGAATTGAACGAGGACTTCGAGATCGAGGGCCGGTGGGAGCCGCCGGGCGAAATCGAGATGAACTACGACTACTGGTACCAGCCACGCCAGAACGTGATGGTCTCGACTGAGTGGGCCGCGCCGAAGACCTACTATCCGGGCTTCGACTTAGAGGACGTCGAGGAGGGTAAGTACGGCCAGAAAATCCACTTCTGGGACTGGGAGGATGGCACTGTCGAACAGACGATCGACCTCGGCGAGGAAGGCCAGATTCCACTCGAGGTGCGATTCCTCCACACGCCAGAATCGACCCACGGGTTCGTCGGGGCCGCGCTCTCGTCGAACATCTTCCACTTCTGGCGCGACGAGGAGGCTGGCGAGTACCGTGCCGAGAAAGCGATCGACTTCGAGGCCCGCGAGCATCCCGACTGGGATATGCCCGTTCCCGGCCTGACGACGGACATCCTGATTTCGATGGACGATCGCTACCTGTTCGGCTCGAACTGGCTCCACGGCGAGGTCTGGATGTACGACATCTCGGACCCGTCGAACCCACGACGGGCCGACTCGCTGTCGGTCGGCGGCACCTTCGGCGACGTCCGGGAAGTCCAGGGGCGGGAAATCGTCGCTGGCCCGCAGATGCTGCAACTCTCGCTGGACGGCGAGCGACTCTACTGGACCACGTCGCTGTTCTCCTCGTGGGACGACCAGTTCTACCCCGAGGAGGCCGAACGCGGCTCGGTAATGTTGAAAGCCGATGTCGATCCCCGAAAGGGCACCCTCGAGCTCGACGAGGACTTCCTCGTCGACTGGGGCGACTGCCCGGCGGGCCCGGCCCGCGCCCACGAGATCCGCTGGCCCGACGGCGACTGCACGAGCGACGTCTGGCAGTGACCGGACCGATGGACTGTCACAAGATTCGGCTCGAGTGGCCCACTGGCCGGAAGAAGACGGTGACGGTCCGCGAAGACGAGACGGTTCTCGAGGCGGCCGGACGCGACGGGATCGGATTGCCCTATGGCTGTCGAACCGGTGCCTGTGGGACCTGTGTCGGTCGGCTGCTCGAGGCCACCGGACGCGAGTCGGACGACCGCACTCTCGACGTCGACGACGCGTTCGCGTATCGCCGGTGCCAGCGAGCACTGAAGGACCGACACCGGGCGGACGGCTACGTGTTGCTATGTGTCGCCGAGCCGCGGGCCGACTGCCGACTCGCCGTCGGCCCGAGCGTCCACACCGAACTGGTCGAGAACCCATGGAAGTGACGCGGCGAGCGGTCTCGAGACGATCGCTGGCGGCTCGGCTACGCCCGGTCAGTTAGCATTAACCGGGGCGAGACGCTATCCTCAAGCGATGCCAGTCGCCGACGAGAACGTCGACGAGGACAATCCCTATCTCCGGGAGCCGCCGACCGATTTCGAGCCGGTCGAGGACCTCTCAGCGACGGAGGCCGAACGCCAGGTCGAGCAACTTCGCGAGGCCATCCGCGTCCACGACCGCCGGTATTACGTCGAGAGCGAGCCGCTGATCGCCGATCGAACCTACGACACGCTTTTTGCTCGCCTGCAAGACCTCGAGGAGGCGTTCGACCTCGCCCATCCCGACAGCCCGACCCGCAGCGTCGGCGGCGAGCCGCTCGAGGCGTTCGAGACGGTCGAACACGTCGCCCCGATGCTGTCGATCGACGCGAGTGGTGAGGCCGAGGACGTTCGAGCGTTCGACGAGCGTGTGCAACGCGAGGTCGGGACCGTCGAGTACGTCTGCGAACCCAAGTTCGACGGCGTCTCGATGGAGTTCGTCTACGAGGACGGCCGGCTCGAGCGTGCCGTGACCCGCGGGGACGGGCGAGAAGGTGACGACGTGACGGCCAACGCGCGTACCATCGGCTCGGTCCCACAGCGACTCCACGGTGACTATCCCGACTTCCTCGCGGTGCGGGGCGAGGTCTACATGCCAAAAGACGCGTTCCAGGCACACAATCGCGAGCGCATCGAACGCGGTGAGGACCCCTTCGCGAATCCTCGCAACGCCACCGCGGGCACGATCCGCCAGCTCGACCCCTCGGTCGTCGCCGAGCGCCCGCTGTCGGTCTTCTTCTTCGACGTTCTCGAGGCCAGCGACCTCGCGGACAGCCACCAGACCGAACTCGAGACGTTCCCCGAGTACGGCTTACGGGTAAACGACCGCGTCGAGATCGTCGGCGAAAGCGCGGAACGAAGTTCCGCGGACGGTCACGCGGCGAAGCCGCGAGACGACGGCGATGAGCCGCGAGACCCGATCGAGGGCGCGATCGACTACCGTGATCGGATGCTCGCGGCCCGCGACGATCTGGACTACGAGATCGACGGCGTCGTGATCAAGGTCGACGACCGCGAGGCTCGTGAGGAACTCGGCCGGACGGCCCGTCACGATCGGTGGGCGTACGCTTACAAGTTCCCAGCCCGCACAGAGGTGACCACGATCGCAGACGTTGCCGTTCAGGTCGGTCGAACCGGCCGACTGACGCCCGTGGCTCTGCTCGAGCCGGTCGACGTCGGTGGCGTCACCGTCTCGCGGGCGAGCTTGCACAACCCCGCGGAGATCGTAGAGAAGAACGTCAACGTCGGCGACACGGTCCGCGTCCAGCGCGCCGGCGACGTGATCCCCTACGTCGAGGAGGTCGTTGAGAAAGGCAGTGAAGGCCACTACGAACTGCCAGACACTTGCCCGGTCTGTGACAGCCCCGTCGAGCGTGACGGCCCCATTGCCTTTTGTACCGGCGGCTTAGGCTGTGATGCCCAGCTCCGCCGGTCGATCGAGTACTACGCCGGCGACGACGGGCTCGACCTCGAGGGCCTCGGCGAAAAGAGCGTCCGCCAACTCGTCGACGCCGGACTGCTCGACTCCGTCGCGGACCTCTATGCCCTCGAGCGCGACGACCTGACCGACCTCGAGGGATGGGGTGAGACGAGCGCCGAGAACTTGGGCTCAGAAATCGAGGCCAGTCGCGAGCCGCCACTCGCCGATTTCATCTCGGCGCTTGGCATTCCCCACGTTGGCCCGACGACGGCCCGCGAACTGGCCCGCGAGTTCGGTACCTTTGAGGCGTTCCGCGAGGCCGCCGAAGACGATCCGGATCGACTCGAGAGCGTCGACGAGATCGGCGACACCGTCGCCGAGACGATCCACGACTTCTTCACGAGCGAGGCCAACGCGGCCGTGGTCGACGACGTTCTCGAACACGTTTCGCCACAGGAAGCCGAAACAGACGTCGGCGGCGACGAACTCGAGGGGCTCACGTTCGTCTTCACGGGCTCGCTCGAGGGGGTGACCCGCAGCGAAGCGCAGGAAACGGTCGAAGCGCACAGCGCGAACGCGACGAGCAGCGTCTCGGGCAACACGGACTACCTCGTCGCCGGCGACGATCCCGGCGCGACGAAGCAAGCGGATGCACAGGACAACGACGTGCCGATCGTCGACGAGGACGAGTTTCGGGCGCTGCTCGCGGATCGGGGGATCGATCTCGAGTAGTCACTCGAGAGCCCGGCCCGTGTGCCCGACGAAAGCAGAGCGGTCGACTACCGGATTCGAACGAGTCGCTCGTTCCAACACTCTCGACAGGTCGTCTTATTGGTTTCGTACGTACAGCCGCAGTTCGTACACCGGTAGACCCGCTCCGTCGCGTGCATCCGCAACAGCTGTCTCAGGTACTTCTCTAGGGAACGCATGTGTGCTCGTAGCGGACTCGCTACGAGTTCGAACAGCCAGTGAGCGTGTATAAGCTTCGTGGGTAATCTAGAGAAATAAATACTAACTGGGTTCGAACGATCAGGATCCAGTGCAGGGGTCCGAAACCGCGAGGCCTCAGCCGCGGCGGGTGAAAACGACGAAGACCGCGATCACGGCAGCGGCGACGCCGAGAATCGTCGGCACGAGCTGTCCCGAGCCCCACTCCCAGCCAAAATACTGCGTGCCGACGATAGCGATGAGCGCGACGGCAATGCCGATCGCCGTGATGACCGGGGACGCGGTCCGACCGATCGAGAGTGCCATGGTTGAATGTTACTGAACCAACATAATAAGTGTTGGTCAGCCCCTATTAGACGTCCAGTCATACGGTCTGCTACCACTGTGTACCGACGCACCCGCATGACGGATTGCGAGCCCACCGGAACTGACTGGCAGGAGTCCGTATCAGGTCGGCATTCGCTCGGCGATAATCGACAGCGACTCCGGCCCGTGGACCTCGCCCTCGAGATCCGGCAACGTCACGACCTCGAGGTCAGGGAACGTCTCGTGGATCTCCGCGAGCCGGTCCTCGTGGCGGGCCTGCCGTGACTGACAGCGTGGACAGCCCTCGTCTGGGTCCTCGAGCACCCGGTTGACGACCAGTCGCTCGACTGGCACGCCGGCCTCGCGAAGCCGTTCGACGAGCCGTTCGGATTCCGCGATCGCCATCGCTTCCGGGATCAGGACGACCCGAAACTCGGTCCGCTCCGGATCGACGAGCAACTCGCGGGCGCGCTCGAGACGCGCTTGAAACGACTCGAGGCTCTCGTCTTCGTCCTGGGTACCGAGCATCGACAGCGGGCCGAGCATCGCCGTGCGGGCGGCCGAGCCGATCCGGCGGGCCTGCCCCCGCAGCGATTTGGCCGTCTCGAGGGCGTTGCCCATGATGCCGGGCATATCGAACAGTCGAAGCGTGTGGCCCGTCGGTGCGGTGTCGAAGACGATTACGTCCCACTCGCCGGCGTCGACGTACTCGACCAGCAAGTCGAGCGCCGCGATCTCGTCGCTGCCGGCCGGCATCCCGCCGGAAAAGAGCCGCTCGATCTCCGTGTCCGAGAGGCTGATGCCGGCGCTACGCAGATCCGCCGCCAGCGCACGCGCCAGTTTCTCGTAGCGCTCCCGTTGTGTTGCCGGGTCGATCTCGACGCCCCACAGCTCGCCTTCGTGGTTCGTCTCGGGCTCGAACGGCCCGGATGGCTCGAGTGCAGTCGGTTCCGAGCCAATGTCGGTCTCGAAGGAGTCGGACAGCGAGTGAGCCGGATCGGTCGAGACGACGAGGGTTCGCTGCCCCGCGGCGGCAAGCGCGAGTCCGGTGGCCGCGGCACAGGTCGTCTTGCCGACGCCGCCTTTCCCGCCGTAGTAGATACAGTCGGTCACGGCCGCGGATACCACAGGTGCCGATATAAACGAATCCCCAACTATCACGGTCGCTAATCGAACGGAGTCGGAATCGGTCACACGAATCGATAGCAGTCGAGCGTTGCCGGCCGGTGCGCTCAGATGTCGACGCGGTCGAACCGGTAGAGCGCGACGGCGAGCGGAACGGCGATCCAGAACAGCAGGATCAGCAGGGAGAACCAGTCCTGGAGGAAGAACGGAAGCCCGTCGGGGAAGGCCGCCTCGTTGTACGAGGTTCCGATCCGGTTACTGGAAAGGGCACTGAACAGCGTGATCGTGTTCTGGTAGGCGTTGCCCGGATCGATCATATCGATGAACAGCGCCCAGTCGGGGAGCCTGGTCGGCTCGATCTGTTGGCCGACGAAGTTCGTCGTCGTGTAGGAGACACCCTCGATGTAGCCACGTCGCATCAGGAGGCCGAGTGCCGTCCGGATCGAGTTCCAGACGATGTAAAAGAGGACGAAGACGCCGAACATCGCCGCGCCGGCCATCGTCGTCGATCGGGTCAGCGACGACAGCGAGACCGCGATGCTCATGTACGCGAGCCCGTAGACGATCGTCATCGCGAGGAAGGCGACGTACGCGGGGAAGGAAAACTCCGAGACCGCGAAGGCGACGGCGACCATCGCGATGAGAAAGCCGATGACCAGCGACAGCGAGAGGACGGCCGTTCGGCCGAGGAGTTTGCCCAACAAGACGTCCTTGCGGGAGTGGGGCAGGGAGAGCAAGACCTTGATGCTGCCCGTTTCGCGCTCGCCGGCGATGGCTTTCCAGCCGAGGAGCAGCGCGATCAGCGGGATGATCAGCTTACACACCTGACTGACGAGCGCGATGAAGCTGATCGTCGTGAACTCGTCCGGATTCGCCCACGTGAGAAAGCCGGCCAGGGCAGCCATCAGCGTGAAGAAGAAGGCGCTCAGCCCCCAGAACAGCCACGAACGAACCGCATCCTGAAAGTCCTTCTTTGCGACCGCGCGGATGCTCTCTGTGTTGATCGAACTCGCGGGCGACCCACTCGAGCCTGCCGTCTTGGTTTCGGTACTCATTGCGCATGCACCTCCGTCTCCGCGCCGGTCGTGTACGACTGGAAGACGTCCTCGAGCGAGGCTTCGGTCGTCTCGAAGTCACGGACCTCGACGCCGTGGTCCTCGAGTGCCGAGAGGACGGCCGTCTTCGAGCCGTCGACGGTGGCGACGATCATCGGTGGCTCGCGGTCGTCGACGGTGGCGTCGGCCACGTCGGGCAGCGAGCGGACTGCCTGCATGGTGTCGTCGTCGATCCGGTCGACGGTGACCCGCAGCGTCGTGCCGTCCCCGAGGGAGTCTCGCAGTCCCTCGACGGAGTCGACGGCGACCATCTGGCCGTCACGCAGAATGCCGACCCGGTCACAGACCGCCTCGACCTGTTCCATGCTGTGACTCGAGAAGAAGACGGTCGCACCGCGTTCGTTCTCTTCGCGGACGATCTCGCGCATTTCGCGGGCTCCGTTGGGGTCGAGGCCGGTGGAGGGCTCGTCCAAGATCAGCAGGTCCGGCTCGCCGACCAGCGCCATCGCGAGCATGAGCCGCTGGGCCATCCCTTTCGAGTAGCCGCCGGCCTTCCGGTCGAGCGCGTCGACCAGCCCGACGCGCTCGAGCAGCGCTTCGGGGTCGTCGGCGGCGTTTTTCGAGTCGATGACGAACTCGAGGTGCTGGCGGGCGGTGAGCCGGTCGTACAGCTCGACACCTTCGGGGAGCACGCCTGTTCGCTGGCGGATCTCCCGGCTCTGTCGCTGGGCGTCCATGCCGAGGACGCTGGCCGAACCCGACGTCGGACGGACGAAATCGAGGAGGACGTTGATCGTCGTCGACTTCCCGGCACCGTTCGGCCCGAGGAAGCCGAACACCTCGCCGTCCTCGACCTCGAAGGAGAGCGTTTCGAGTGCGACGGTCTGACCGAACCGCTTGGTCAGCTCGTCGACTGTGATAGCGGGCATGGCTGTGTGGTCGGAGCCGTGCCCGATAAGATTTGTGCCACTCGAACCGCGGCTGAATTCATCTGTTTCAGTTCGTCAACGGTCGGATTCGGGGTTCCGAGCGGACGCCGTAGGTCAGATCGGATCGTCGGGATCGTATCGCTCGGCGGTTCGGTCGACTTCCGTGGCGTAGCGTTCGCGGGTTTCCTCGTCGGGCACCGCCTCGAGTTCGTCCTCGGGAATCTCGACCGCTGCGGTGACCTGTGGGCCGGTCCGCAACGCCGTCGAGGACCGCTGGCGCTGCTGATAGCGCGAGCCGTCCGGCGTCGCGTAGACCAGCGTGACGAAATCGCGGTCGCCCAGTTCCCGTTCGACCAGCCAGCACTGCACCGTCGAGTCGCTCATAGCCCGCGGTTTGGGGTCGAGCACCGAGAATGTACCGCGTTCGCGCCGCCTCGAAGGGGCAGCCTACGGGTGCGAACGACGACCGTACACGCGCGAACGACACACATACACGGCTGAACGAGCCCCGAGGTACTTGGTGATCGGCAGTGGACGGGAGACGACGACCGATGGCTGGACGCCGGATCGACCGCATCGACGAGTGGCGCGATCGCGTCGACGAACTGTGTTACGACGGGGAGCGCGTCGAACACCGCATCGATCTCGAGCGCGCGACGATCGTCGTCACGACCCAGCGCGTGCTGGCGTTCGTTCCCCACACTGCGGGGCCGGACTTCCGTCACGTCGACCGGCCTAACGTCGGGACCGTAACCGTCGAAACGTCACAGCGACTGGCCGTCCTCTGTGCCGGGATCGTCGCCGCGTTCGCCGGCCTTGCCGCGGTCGAGATGGCGACCAGCGTCGGCTTCTCGTCGGTCGCTCCGGCCGCCGATCCCGAGGGGATCGCCCCCCTGCCCGGCTCCGGTCTCGTCGTCGGGTTCGTCGAAACCGTCCTCGCAGCGGTCGAGATGGCACTCGTGGCCCTCGAATGGAGCATCCTCCTCGTCGGCGTCGCTGCGTTCGTCGTCGCCGTCGGCTTCGTGGGCTACTACGTCCGCTCGCGCGCACGATTGCTCGTCGTGCGCGTCAGCGGTGGCGAGGACCTCGTGATCCCCGTTTCCGGGGCCGACCTCGAGTCCGAGCCGGTCGCGGATCTCGAGGCTGCGATTCGGCCGGGATCGGACTCGACGGCGGCGCGCGAGGGACGTGCCGGCGAGTACGGACGGATCGATCTCGAGGAGTCAGGCTGAAACCGCCCCGCTCCGTAGGGCCGCCGATGAACGCCGATGGGGTTCGCGAGCGCGCCGGATCGCTGCCGCGAGAGCCCGGCGTCTACCAGTTCCGGGAGGATGGGACGACGCTGTACGTCGGGAAAGCGGTCGACCTCCGTGACCGGGTCCGATCCTACGCTGACCCGCGCAGCGCGCGAATCGAGCGGATGGTCGATCGGGCCGACGACGTCGAGATCGCCGTCACCGACACCGAGACGCAGGCGCTGTTGCTCGAGGCGAACCTGATCAAGCGCCACCAGCCCCGCTATAACGTCCGGCTGAAAGACGACAAGTCGTATCCAATGGTTCAGGTGACCGCCCACGACGCGCCACGGATCGAGATCACTCGCGATCCCGACGAGTCGGCGACCGTCTTCGGTCCCTACACCAGCAAACGACAGGTCGAGACCGTCGTGAAGGCGCTGCGCGAGACCTACGGGATTCGGGGCTGTTCGGACCACAAGTACGCGGGCCGGGACCGACCGTGTCTGGATTACGAGATGGGGCTGTGTACCGCCCCGTGTACCCGCGAGATCGATCTCGCGAGCTACCGCGAGGACGTCACCGCCGTCGAACGCTTCCTCGAGGGTGAGACCGGAATCCTTGCCGACCCACTGCGCCGAGAGATGGAAGCCGCCGCTGAGGGCCAGAACTTCGAGCGCGCGGCGAACCTGCGCGATCGACTCCAGACTGTCGACGCGTTCCACGGCGAGGGCGGCGAGGCGGTCCAGTCGGTCGGCGACGAGCGAGCCGTCGACGTTCTCGGCGTCGCCATCAAGGGCGACGATGCCACCGTCGCCCGCCTGCGCGCCGAAAACGGCAAGCTGGTCGACCGGGATCGGCACACGCTCGAGGCCCCCGGTTCGTCGGTGGACGGCGACAGCGTTCCAGCCGTTCTGGCAGCCTTTATCGTTCAGTATTACGCCGAACGAGAGCTCCCCGACGCCCTTCTGTTGCCCGAACGCCACGGCGACGCGGAAGTCACGTCGTGGCTCGAGACCGAGGGCGTCGCAGTTCGCGTCCCGGGGGCCGGCCGGGAGGCCAAACTCGTCGACCTCGCGCTGAAAAACGCCCGGCGAAACGTCGGTCGGCGCGACGAGTGTGGCATGCTCGCGGACGCGCTCGACCTCGACGCAGCCTGCCGGATCGAGGGCTTCGACGTGAGCCACGCCCAGGGAACGGCGGCGGTCGGCAGTAACGTCACCTTCGTCGACGGCAGCGCCGAGAAAAGCGAGTACCGACGGAAGAAGCTCACCGACCAGAACGACGACTACGACAACATGCGCGCCTTGCTCGAGTGGCGCGCCCGCCGTGCCGTCGAGGGCCGTGACGACAGGCCGGACCCCGACCTCGTGTTGATCGACGGTGGGGAGGGACAGCTCGAGGCCGCCCGCGACGCGCTCGTTGCGGTGGGCTGGGACGTGCCGGCGGTCGCGCTGGCGAAAGCCGAAGAGCGCGTGATCACGTCAGACCGGGAATTTGCGTGGCCGCGCGATGCACCCCATCTACATCTCTTGCAGCGCGTGCGCGACGAGGCCCACCGATTTGCGGTGCAGTACCACCAGACGGTCCGCGACGAGGTGAAGACGGTGTTAGACGACGTCGAGGGGGTCGGTCCCGAGACCCGAAAGCGGCTACTGGGGCGCTTCGGGAGCGTCGAGAACGTTCGCGAGGCAAGCCGTGAGGACCTGCAGAGCGTCGAGGGGGTCGGCGAGAAGACCGCGGAGACGATCAAGTCGCGACTCTGAGGCGGCCGGAACCGTCTCACGACGGGATATCAGCGCGGCCGCTCGTAGACAGTGCATGAGTGTGTCGCGAACGATTGTGCGGGATCGGCGGATTGGATCGCTCAAAACTCGTAATGAGCGATCTCCCGCGAGTTACAGTTCGAGCACCGCTCGAGGTCGGGCGCGAGCTTTGCCCCGCAGTTTCGGCACTCGTACAGCCCTGTATCGTCAGCTTTCCTGCGTAGTGTTTTGAGGACTCCCATCTCTGCCTCCCCTTGTCTAGGCGTTTGGCATGTACAAGCATTAACATTACTGCCGGTAGCGGTGAGACTCACGCGCTCTCGACAGTCGATCATGGCTGGATGCTATCGGCACGACTACACTGGTCACAGAGCCGTCGTGCCATCAGAATCGTCAGTGACACCAACAAACGACGTCCCATACGGTTGTGACAACTGCCACGGCCCTGATGCGGTCTGCTGTCCCGATGTCCCGGCGCACCCACAGCACGGGTCGCGGGTGCGCCGGCACCAACTGACAGGAGTCCGTATGAGACAGTCACAAGGCCGATCGATGGCCGATCGATTGCGACAGCAGGGACAGGACTATCCCCGCCCACATCCATGTGACTATATGGCAGACGAAGACGATCTCGACGACCTGCTCGAGGAACTGGACAGGCAGGGTGACCTCGAGACCGCCGAACAGGCGCTCTCGTTACGGATCGAAAAACGACGCTACGACAAGCCGGTGACGATCATCGAGGGGTTCGACCTTCCGCAGTCGGACCTCAAATCGACCGCGTCGGCGCTCAAGAGCGCGCTGGGGACCGGTGGCACGGTCGACGATGGCCGAATCGAACTGCAAGGCGACCACCGCGACCGCGTTCCCGATCTCCTGCGTGATCGGGGATTTACGGTTCGCGAGTGAGACCCAATCGGTGGCAGTAGTGACGTGGCTGTCGAGTGCCAATTTGTGGGATACCCCCGTTTCTGGCAAGGAGTTATTTATACCCGACATTCAATGATGAGGTATGGACATTCGATCCGCGACACCCGACGACTTCGAGGCGATCAGAGCCGTCGCCCGCGAGACCTGGCACGCCACCTACGACGAACTCGAGGCCGACATGATTGACCGGACCGTCGACAACTGGTACACCGACGACTCGATGCCGCTCGAGGCACCCGGCACGGTCGTCCTCGTCGCGGTAGACGATGACGAACTCGTCGGCTTTACCCATGCCGTTGCACAGGGCGACAAAGCTGACATTCTTCGGCTGTACGTCCACCCGGATCATCAAGGCGAGAGGATCGGGTCGGCTCTCCACGAGCGGCTGATGGCGGAAATCGAATCCTACGACGTCGATCGCGTCAGATCGTTCGACTTCGCGTTTAACGATGCCAGCCGCGCGTTCTACGAGAGACTTGGCTTCGAACAGACCGACGAGGGTGAGGTCGAGATCGACGGCGAGTACTACCCTGAAGCCGTCTACACGCACGACATCGCGTAGCGCGTCGTCATCGCGACCACTCCAGTCGCGATCGGTTCCGGACTGGGGCCTGGCCGATGCTACTGGCACCTAACTGAGATGGTGTAACTCCTTTGCTACTCGCTGTCGTACCACTCAGTATGGAGATACGACCAGCGAGCCACGACGACCGCGACCGAATCAGAGCCGTCGCCCGCGAGACCTGGCACGACACCTACGACGAACTCACAGCCGAGACGATCGACGAGACGATCGAGGAGTGGTACAGCGACGAGGCACTCGAGACGGCACTGACGAAACCCGGCACGGCGTTCCTCGTTGCAGAAGCGGACGGTGAGATCGTCGGCTTTACCCACGGCGTCGTCTCCGAGGACGAGGGCGATGTCCTGCGTATGTCCGTCCATCCGGATCACCAGAACGAGGGCATCGGCACCGCGCTGTACGAGCGGCTGCGCGAAGACTTACAGGACTTCAACATGGAGCGGATGCGCGCGATCGACCTCGCCTCGAACGAGGGCGGCCGAGAGTTCTACGAGACCCACGGCTTCGAGCCGACCGACGAGGACGACGTCGAAATCGGCGGCGAAAAGCGTCGAGAGGTGGTCTATACGCTCGAGCTGTAACGGTGCCTGGCAAATCGAATACCGTCAGGAGCGGACGGTGATTCCGACGTTGCGACTGTCGTTCAAACAGGGCGGCTCGACCAGCGGCCATAGTAGCCACTGACCGTCACTGCATACCCGATCGCCCGATGGAAGGGCGGTTCGGAGCGACGACGTGAGCACGAACCACGAACCCTGCGATCGGTGTGTCACTCGGTTCAGCTGGCACTACTGGCTACCCGCAGTGTCCACTTGTTCTCTGCTGTGATGGTGAGTCCCCGCGAGGAGAGCAGGGTCGGATCGAAGATGGATATCGCTCGCTGGTGGTCTCGCTCTGCGGACGGACTGAAACGGGAACGGTCGCTGGTCCGATTCGACGAACTGGGATCACAATATACAAACCCAGGTAAAATTCACACGGTAGCGGTGCTAACACCGTATCAAGTCACGACCTTGCAAATGCACCGCACGGACGCAAGTGGGACGACGGTGTGAAATCCTGTAGCACGATGGGGACGAAAACGCCGAGCGAGGCCGACATCCTGCGACCGATCGGATCGACATCGACAACGTACTTCGTCATGGTCGCCATCGCGGGGCTGGCGTTCGTCGCCTTTCTCGTGGGGTGGGCCTACCAGCTTCAGGAGGGGTTAGTCGTCACTGCCCTCGGTGACTGGGGCAGCGGCGGTGGCGCCACGTGGGGGATCTACATCGGCGCGTTCATCTGGTGGGTCGGGATCGCCCACGGCGGGATCATCCTCTCGGCCGCCGTTCGGCTGCTGGGGATGGACCGGTACATGCCGGTCGCGCGCCTCGCCGAATTGCTGACGATCAGCGGGCTCTCCGCGGCGGGCTTCTATATTATCGTCCACCTCGGTCGGCCCGATCGAATGGTCACCAGCGTCATCGGCCACTACCACATCACGGTCCACGGCTCGCCGCTGGTGTGGGACGTGACCGTCATCACGGCCTACTTCGTGTTGACGGCGACCTATCTCGGGCTCACGCTTCGATACGACGTGGCCCGGCTGCGCGATCAGCTGCCCGATCGGCTCGATCCGATCTATCGGGTCATGACGATCGGCTACACGAAAAAAGAAGACGCGATCATCGAGCGCATGGTCTGGTGGATCGCGCTCGCGATCATTATCATGGCGCCGCTGTTGCTCCACGGTGGCGTCATCCCGTGGCTGTTCGCCGTGTTGCCGAACTATCCGACCTGGTTCGGCGGTGTGCAGGGCCCACAGTTCCTCACGATCGCGCTTACGTCGGCGATCAGCGGCGTGATCCTCCTCTCGTTCGCGTTCCGGCGCGCGTACGATTGGGATCACATCATCACTGACGACATCTTCCGCGGACTGTTGCTCTGGCTCGGGTTCTTTTGTCTGCTGTTCTTGTGGCTGCAACTCCAGCAGAACATCACTGGCCTCTTCAAAGCCCCCATCGACCTGACCATCGCAGCCCTCGCCAGAGCTACCAATCCCATCTACCTCACGTCGATGTCGCTGGTCTTCCTGACGCTGTCGTACATTTTCGCCCAGTCGATCCGGCCGGCGCTGTTCACCAAGCGGCGGGCCGTCGTCGCCGGCCTCGCCGTCCTCACCGCAACGATCCTCGAGAAAGTCCTGTTCGTCGTCGAGGGGTTCTTACACCCCACCTTCGACATCTACGAGGCCGTTCCAGGCGTCTACGTCCCAGGGTTGATCGAGGTCTTGTCGATCCTCGGGACGATCGGCATGGTCTGTCTGTTCTTCCTCACCGTCGCCAAGATCTTCCCCGTGGTCGAACTCCACGCGATCGAACACCTGCGTGACGGCCACGAGTCCGTGAACGATCATCACGAGTAGGGCCGGACGGTCGTCTTTTCCGTGATTCGACGGTATCGGTAGTTGACTGTAGGGGAAATCACGCCCTCGAGTCACATCGGCAGACGCCACCAGCAGCTATTTATCGTATGGTACTAAAGCTTCTTTTAGACATGTCTAAACCTTGGGTCACCATCGATCGAATGACGAGTGAGGTGCCATGAACGAACTGCTAGACGTCCTCCTCGCGTCGCTTCGGGACGGCTACGTGCAGGTGAGCGCGTTCGTCGCGGTGACGGTGCTCGCGTTCGGACTGGTCCAGTATCGCACTGACGGTGCGCTCATCGCCGCCATCGAGGACAACGAGCGCTTGCAGGTGCTGTTCGGCGGCCTGCTCGGACTGACGCCGGGCTGTGGCGGTGCGATCGTCGTCATGCCGCTGTACGTCCGCGGGACGGTCAGCTTCGGGACCGTCGTCGCGACGCTGGGCGCGACCGCCGGCGACTCGGCTTTCGTCATCCTCGCGCTCGCGCCCGAGGCCGCGCTGTACGCCTACGCCGTCGCCTTCGCGGCCTCCGTTATGACGGGGTATCTCGTCGACTCCGTCGGCCTCGGCGTCTCGCGGGTCGACGCCGCCGTCGCGCGACTCTCGCCTGCTGCACGACCCGACGGCGGTACCGCCGTCAACGGCGGTGTCACACCGAATCCGGCCCACGACTACTGCGGACCCGCTCCAACTCACGCCCACGAGACAGGGCCGGATCGTCGCTCTCGCATTCTCACCCCACTCTCGCATCTCGCACACGTCGCGTGGTGGGGAGCCGCCATCGCGGGGCTGGTCCTCGGGACGATCTACCTGCTTCGGGGTGGCCCCGAGGTCGCACTCGAGGTCGGCGTCGGCTTCGACGGCCTGTTCACGGTCGTCGGCATCGCCGGTGCCGTGTTGTCGCTGTACCTCTACCTGATCGGCCGCCACTACGTCGGTGAAGGGGAGATCGCGCGGGCTCGAGACTCCTTTACCTCGGTCTACGACACGCTCACTCATGCGGCGATGGAAACCAGCTTCGTCACCGTCTGGGTGCTCGTGGCCTTCCTGGTCTACGAGTACGCCGTACTGCTGACGGGCGTGAACGTCGCCACTCTCGCCGCAGCGGCGGGCGTGCTGGCCCCGATCGGCGGCGCGGCCGTGGGTTTGATCCCCGGCTGTGGCCCGCAGATCCTGCTCGCGAGCGTTTACGCCGAGGGCGGATTACCCTTTTCGGCGTTGACTGCAAACGCGATCGCTCAGGACGGCGACGCGCTGTTTCCGTTGCTTGCTGTCGATGCCAGAGCCGCCGTCGTCGCCACGATCTACAACTTCCTGCCCGCCGTCGTCGTCGGCGTCGCACTCGATCTGCTGTGGGGACCCGTCTTCGGCATGGCGGAGTTCGGGTTCGGCGTGCTATGATCCCGATCCCGGGGCTTGAACGCGACTCCACCTCGCGAACGTGTAATCGTTTCTCATCGCAATTGAATTAAGTACTGGCAGCTGATAGGAAGCGCATGCGACGCCGCGAAGCGCTCGAAGCGATGGCAGCCGGGGCGATTACGACGACCGCCGGTTGCGTCACGTCATTCCGCCATACACCGCCATCGAGCGCGTGGGAGTACGACATCTCCGACGTTCTGGCAATCGAGAGTACCGAAGCGCGAACGATCATTGCCGCCGAGCGGGAATTCCTCGGGCTCACACGCGACGACGGCGACGTTTCCTGGCGACACTCCGGCACGTCCATCGCTGGCCTCGAGCGTGACGAGAACAGCTACTATGCGTATGGTTCGGGAGGCATCCTCGCAGTCGATCCCCGGAACGGCGAGAAGCGGTGGCACGTCGGAGGGAGTTACCAGCGGCTCTACCCGGCCGAATCGACGATCGTCTGTTACGCCTCTAACGGGCGCGAAACGGTTGGTCTCGATCCGGAAACCGGTGAGACGGTATGGACGTGGGAAGGGAACATGATCTACACGTACACCCCGACGTTCGGCCTCGTTCCAGGGGACGAATACCGGGGCTTCAACCTCGAGGAGGGTTCCGTTACGTGGACGTTTAAAGAGGGGGACGACCGGACCCCGGTCACGGTCGCGGACGGATTGATCGTGCTCTGGGTTCGGGCGGAGTCAACGGCGGCGCTGGTCGCACTGGACCGGGACACCGGGACCGAGCAGTGGCGGTTCGAGGTCACGGACGACCGGTACGGCGACGGCGGGGTGATCGATGGGACACTGTACGCATCGATATACGGCGGAACCGACCCGACTCGCCTCCACGCGATCGACGTTGAGTCGGGACGAAACCACTGGTCAACGACGATCGAGACCGGGTTCGATGTCTCGAGGGTGACGCCGGACACCGGCGTCGGCGGGACCGTGATCGCAACCGCGTCACCGAACGAGACGACAGCCGTGCTCGGGTAGGTCGGCCGCTTCGGCCATGACGGTTGACCGGTCAGAACTCCTCGGTCGGCGGCACGATCGACCTGCTGTGGGGTCCCGTCTTCGACATGGCGGAGTTCGGGTTCGGCGTGCTATGAGATCGTTTTTCGGTCGACTCCACCGGTTGCCAGCAAACATTATCTTGATTATACATAAAAAGTAAAAATACACGTATCAGCGTCACCAGCGACGGCTGACGGTGATACCGGGACCGTCAGTGGATCTCCAACTGTTCTTTCTTCTTGATGACGATCTAGACTGTATTAGCAATGAGTCAGTTCGTCGCCAGTATCCGCTCCCTGCAGAGTCACAGTCGTTCGTCGTGTTCTGTGCCCCGCTGGAAACCGACGACGATCGAACCACAGTGGAATCGATCGTTGCGTCGTGGAAGCCAGCCCACGTCGACGCAGACGTCGTCGAACTCGACTCTGGACTCCGGCTTGGCGGTGATACGTTTCTGGGAATCAATAGCAGTGTAACGATGCGGGAATTCTCACTCGGTGCGACGACACTCGGCGGGGACACAGTCCTTGTCGACCGTTCGGATCCGTGATGCTACTTCTTCAATCCGTGGTATGGCGCCGGCGGTGCGATCCTGCTCCGTTTTGCCTGTTGACAAGGGACATCTACACTATCCTCCAGCCCGTTCATCCGCACCATGGTCGTTGGAGACGTTACTACTGGCACAGATGTACTGGTTATCGGCGCAGGCCCTGCCGGCTACGTGGCCGCGATTCGCGCCGGACAGCTCGATCTCGATGTGACGCTCGTCGAGAAAGACGCCTACGGTGGTACCTGTCTGAACTACGGGTGCATTCCCTCGAAAGCGTTGATCACCGCCACTGATATCGCTCACGAGGCCGCCACCGCCGAGGAAATGGGGATCCACGCCGATCCCGCGATCGACCTCGCCGGAATGATCGAGTGGAAAGACGGCGTCGTCGACCAACTCACGAGCGGCGTCGAGAAACTCTGTAAAGCTAATCAGGTAACACTGCTTGAGGGAACCGCCCGCTTCGTCGACGATCGAACCGTTCGCGTCTCCCACAGCGGCGAGGGTCAAGGCTCGGAAACGCTCGAGTTCGAACACGCGATCATCGCGACCGGCTCGCGACCGATCCAGATTCCGAACTTCGAGTACGCGGACGAGCCGGTCTTGAACTCGAGACAGGCCCTCGAACTCGAGTCGGTCCCCGACTCGCTGGTCGTCGTCGGGGCCGGCTATATTGGGATGGAACTGGCCGGCGTCTTCGCCAAGCTGGGGACCGACGTGACTGTCATCGAAATGCTCGATTCGATTCTTCCCGGGTACGACGACGATCTCAAACGCCCAGTCAAACAGCGGGCGAACGATCTGGGGATCGATTTCGAATTCGGGTACACCGCTTCGGAGTGGCACGACCGCGATGGAGACGGAATCCGCGTTATCGCCGAGCCGGCCGACCAGGCCACCACGGACGGTGGTTCGGAACAGGCCGCGGGCGAACGCCTCACGCTCGATACCGACCACGTGCTGGTGGCCGTCGGGCGTCAGCCAGTCTCGGACACGCTCGCCCTCGAAGACGCCGGCGTCGAGACGGACAATCGCGGCTTCATTGAAACCGACTCGCGCGCACGCACGACCGTCGATCAGATCTTCGCCGTCGGCGACGTCGCCGGCGAGCCGATGCTCGCACACAAAGGGAGTGCGGAGGGGAAAGTCGCTGCCGAAGTGATCGCCGGCGAGCCTGCGGCCCTCGATCACCAGGCGATCCCAGCTGTCGTCTTTACTGATCCCGAAATTGCGACCGTTGGCATGACCGAAACCCAAGCCGAGGACGCTGGCTTCGAGACTGTCACCGGCCAGTTCCCTTTCCGGGCCAGCGGCCGCGCGCTGACGACCGGCGACTCCGAGGGATTCGTTAAAATCGTTGCCGACGAGGCAGACGGCTACGTCCTAGGTGCCTCGATCGTGGGCCCCGAAGCATCGGAACTGATCGCCGAACTCGGGCTTGCAGTCGAACTCGGTGCGACCCTTGAGGACGTCGCCGCGACGGTCCACGCCCATCCGACGCTCGCGGAGTCGGTGATGGAAGCAGCCGAAAACGCGCTCGGACACGCGATCCACACGCTGAACCGGTAACCAATTGACTCGCCGTTACTGGACGTACAGCGAATACGCGATCACCACGAACCCGGCCAACACGAGCAGGCTTTCGAGCAGAATCCCCGTCACGAGGTGCACGCCGAGCAACTCGTATAACATCCCGGCAAGGACGAACCCGAGCGTCACGAGGCCGAACCCGGCCGTGAGATAGCCGAGCGCTCGCTGTCTGGTCCGTCGGTACGCCTTGAACGAAAAATACGTGATCACGCTGCCGACGATGAGCAGGAGCGTCTTGACGACCGCGAGTGCGAGTGTCATCTCTACCGGCCCGGCAGGAAGTGGATTCATGTTTCTTTTCGCACCTCCGACCACAGGTCCGCGAGCCGCTCGTCTGCCGTCCGTGCCGGCCGCTCGATCTGAACCGACAGCGACTGATCATCGTCCAACCCGAGCGAAATTTCGTCGAACGCAATCGAGTACTTGCTCGCGTGATGGCCGTCCTGTCGAATTTCGGTCGACTCCTCGAGCAGCGTCGCCTCGGTTAACAGCTCTAGCTTCCGGTACAGCGTCGATTGTGGGATCTCACATCGCTTCGTTAACTCTGACGCCGTCATGGGTTCCTCGAGCTTTTGAATAATCTCACGGCAGTCGGGATCGTCCAGCGCAGCGCAGATCTCCGCTGCGGACGGTGTCGACTCCGAAGCGAACGGGTCCCGGACCATTCATCTCCCCCTTACAACGCGTGTGGTTTATCGGCATCGATGCGTCCCCCATTCGTCGGCCCTCGACGCGACACCTTCTTGCGCGTGCGTACTCGAGTACGACCACGCGGGTATCATCCGGCCCGACCGTTCCTACGAGGGTGGGATGACCGGCCGACCTCCGCCCGCGTGACAGTTTTGCTCGCCGACTCGAGTCGTTGAGGCTCGGCTCTCTTCTGGAACTCTCTGCTGTGGCACATTCGTGGACAGACATGGCATGGTACTGGATTCCGATACTGATCTCGTCCGACGGCCTTATATATACACCCGGCACTCGATATGAATGCGAACGACGTGGCGCACGCCGCCACGTTCCCTCCGGCCGGTTCCCGGCACGGAGGGAGGATTACACCCGCCCTCAGGACCTCGGCTGTCACGATCGGTTTCCGATCGTGACGGTTCGGAGGCCTTATATATGTCTGGGCATTCAGTTGTGATCGCACACACCCACGCCGGCTGCGATTTCCGGCGTGGATGCGATCCGACGCCCTTATATGTACAAGGGTGTTTGGGTGTAAACGCGAAGAACGCGTGAGCGACGGGCCGTTCAACTCGGTCCGTCATCTCGTCTCGGACGGTTCGGGTCCGAAGGGGTTATGTACCCCTGATGGCCTATGAATACGTCCGAAGGAAATGAGGATTCCACCCCTGCGGTCCGCCGTACAGATGGGATCTGATGTTAGCCTTGGTAGTTCGGTGACGCCCGATCGGTCGTTCGATCAGCGGTCACCGAACGTGTGGACCCATGTGTGAGTGTATTTACATTCACCGCCAACTCCCCCAGCTTCGCTGGGGAAGAGCATTTCATTCCGGTTGATCCTGCCGGAGGTCATTGCTATTGGAGTCCGATTTAGCCATGCTAGTTGCACGAGTTGAGACTCGTAGCAGATAGCTCAGTAACACGTGGCCAAACTACCCTATGGATCCGGACAACCTCGGGAAACTGAGGCTAATCCGGAATACGACTCTCAGCCTGGAAGTGGCGAGAGTCAGAAACGCTCCGGCGCCATAGGATGTGGCTGCGGCCGATTAGGTAGACGGTGGGGTAACGGCCCACCGTGCCCATAATCGGTACGGGTTGTGAGAGCAAGAGCCCGGAGACGGTATCTGAGACAAGATACCGGGCCCTACGGGGCGCAGCAGGCGCGAAACCTTTACACTGCACGAAAGTGCGATAAGGGGACTCCAGGTGCGAGGGCATATAGTCCTCGCTTTTGTGTACCGTAAGGAGGTACACGAATAAGTGCTGGGCAAGACCGGTGCCAGCCGCCGCGGTAATACCGGCAGCACGAGTGATGACCGCTCTTATTGGGCCTAAAGCGTCCGTAGCTGGCCACGCAAGTCTATCGGGAAATCCGCGCGCTCAACGCGCGGGCGTCCGGTGGAAACTGTGTGGCTTGGGACCGGAAGATCCAGAGGGTACGTCTGGGGTAGGAGTGAAATCCCGTAATCCTGGACGGACCACCGGTGGCGAAAGCGCTCTGGAAAGACGGATCCGACGGTGAGGGACGAAAGCTCGGGTCACGAACCGGATTAGATACCCGGGTAGTCCGAGCTGTAAACGATGTCTGCTAGGTGTGCCACAGGCTACGAGCCTGTGGTGTGCCGTAGGGAAGCCGTGAAGCAGACCGCCTGGGAAGTACGTCCGCAAGGATGAAACTTAAAGGAATTGGCGGGGGAGCACTACAACCGGAGGAGCCTGCGGTTTAATTGGACTCAACGCCGGACATCTCACCAGCATCGACAATGTGCAGTGAACGTCAGGTTGATGACCTTACTGGAGCCATTGAGAGGAGGTGCATGGCCGCCGTCAGCTCGTACCGTGAGGCGTCCTGTTAAGTCAGGCAACGAGCGAGACCCGCACTCCTAATTGCCAGCAACACCCTTGTGGTGGTTGGGTACATTAGGAGGACTGCCAGTGCCAAACTGGAGGAAGGAACGGGCAACGGTAGGTCAGTATGCCCCGAATGTGCTGGGCGACACGCGGGCTACAATGGCCACGACAGTGGGATGCAACCCCGAAAGGGGACGCTAATCTCCGAAACGTGGTCGTAGTTCGGATTGAGGGCTGAAACTCGCCCTCATGAAGCTGGATTCGGTAGTAATCGCGCCTCAGAAGGGCGCGGTGAATACGTCCCTGCTCCTTGCACACACCGCCCGTCAAAGCACCCGAGTGGGGTCCGGATGAGGCCTCGATTCCGAGGTCGAATCTGGGCTCCGCAAGGGGGCTTAAGTCGTAACAAGGTAGCCGTAGGGGAATCTGCGGCTGGATCACCTCCACAGACCGGGACCAGGCCGTCGCGCCTGGCCCACCTTAGCGGTATTCCGCACGTTCGATCGACCACCGAGTGGCCGATCGGGCACCTTAGAACTACCAAGGCTAACACAATCTCTGTCCACCCGATTGTGGGTGGACGTGGGCCCATAGCTCAGTGGGAGAGTGCCTCCTTTGCAAGGAGGATGCCCAGGGTTCGAATCCCTGTGGGTCCATGCTTCGTACTTGATCGACGAAACCGTGCCCTTAAGTGGGAGACGGAACTTCGATTGAGTACGACCGAACCGATGCACCAGCCCGCGTAAGTGTGGCTGGGAAGGGTTAATGCAGGCCAGCTGTCTACTGGCGTGCAGATGAGACCGTGTGTACGTGTAGTCCAGGCGTCCACTGGACCCGTTCCCGGGTCACGATGTTGCGACTTTGTCGCAACGCCGATCCGATGAACGTGGCTACTGTGCCAGCTGGTGGATCGCTCGGCTTGAGAGCTGAAGAAGGACGTGCCAAGCTGCGATAAGCCTATGGGAGCCGCACGGAGGCAAAGAACATAGGATCTCCGAATGGGAATCCCCACCGCAATTGCTTCGCGCAATGGGGAACGTCGAGAATTGAAACATCTTAGTATCGACAGGAAAAGAAAGCAAACGCGATGTCGTTAGTAATGGCGAATGAACGCGATACAGTCCAAACCGAAGCCGTCAGGCAATGTGGTGTTCGGACTGACGATCACTTCTTGAACGTCGACACGAAGTCTCTTGGAATAGAGCACGAAACAGGGTGACAGTCCCGTATTGTCGACAAGTACGGAACGAGTCAGCTCCAGAGTATCGGGGGTTGGATATCCCTCGTGAAGATCGCGGGCATCGACCGCGAAGACTAAACACTCCTCAAGACCGATAGCGAACAAGTAGCGTGAGCGAACGCTGAAAAGCACCCCACGAAGGGAGGTGCAATAGGGCGTGAAATCAGTTGGCGATGGAGCGACAGGGCACACAAGGTCCCGGACATAATGAATCAGGTGCGAACCTGTAGTAAGCAGTTTGGGAAGCCGGTGTTCTGTCGTACGTTTTGAAAAACGAACCAGGGAGTGTGCCTGTTTGACGAGTCTAACTCGATTATCGAGGAAGGCGCAGGGAAACCGATATGGTCGCAGTGCTTTGCACCAGGACCACCGTGTTCAAGCGCGGGGAGTCAAACGGGCACGACCCGAAACCGGACGATCTAGGCGTGGACAAGGTGAAGCGTGCCGAAAGGCACGTGGAGGCCTGTTAGAGTTGGTGTCCTACAATACCCTCTCGTGATCTACGTCTAGGGGTGAAAGGCCCATCGAGTCCGGAAACAGCTGGTTCCAACCGAAAGATGTCGAAGCATCACCTCTGCCGAGGTAGTTCGTGGGGTAGAGCGACGGATTGGGGGACCGCACTCCGAGAGGAGTGCGCCCCCCTGTCCAACTCCGAACCTACGAACGCCGTTTGACGCAGGGAGTCCGGTGCACGGGGTAAGCCTGTGTACCGTGAGGGAGACAACCCAGAGCTGGGTTAAGGTCCCCAAGTGTGGATTAAGTGCGATCGAAGGTGGTCTCAAGCCCTAGACAGCCGGGAGGTGAGCTTAGAAGCAGCTACCCTCTAAGAAAAGCGTAACAGCTTACCGGCCGAGGTTTGAGGCGCCCAAAATGATCGGGGCTCAAATCCACCACCGAGACCTAGCGGCACCTGTCACAAGGTGATCCCGTAGGTTGGCGTTCTGTTCGGGTGGAAGCACGGAAGAGATTTCGTGTGGACCGTTCAGTAACGAAAATCCTGGTCATAGTAGCAGCGTTAGTCGGGTTAGAACCCCGACGGCCGAACGAGTAAGGGTTCCTCAGCAATGCTGATCAGCTGAGGGTTAGCCGGTCCTAAGTCAGCCCGTAAGTCGAAGCTGACAACAGGGAAATAGGTTAATATTCCTATGCCAGTGTGCACTCAAAGCCAACGCTTTGGGGCCGCCTGAGCTGGGCTTTCGCCCAGTCGAACTGTCGAAGTTCGTGGAAGCCGTAATGGCACGAAGCGACCGAATGGCAGGATAGCGCAAGTCAGGTCAACCTAGAGCCCGTGAAAAGGCAAGCACACTGTCCGTACCGAGATCCGACACAGGTACTCGTGGCGGCGAAAGCCAAGGTCTGTCGGGAGCAACCGACGTTAGGGAATTCGGCAAGTTAGTCCCGTACGTTCGCAATAAGGGATGCCTGCCCCGCAATGGGGCAGGTCGCAGTGACTCGGGCGCTCCGACTGTCTAGTAACAACATAGGTGACCGCAAATCCGTAAGGACTCGTACGGTCACTGAATCCTGCCCAGTGCAGGTATCTGAACACCCCGTACAAGGGGACGAAGGACCTGTTAACGGCGGGGGTAACTATGACCCTCTTAAGGTAGCGTAGTACCTTGCCGCTTCAGTAGCGGCTTGCATGAATGGATCAACGAGAGCGCCACTGTCCCAACGTTGGGCCCGGTGAACTGTACGTTCCAGTGCGGAGTCTGGAGACCCCCAAGGGGAAGCGAAGACCCTATAGAGCTTTACTGCAGGCTGTCACTGAGACGTGGTCGCCATTGTGCAGCATAGGTAGGAGGCGTTACACAGGTACCCGCGCTAGCGGGCCACCGAGCCAGCATTGAAATACTACCCGATGGTGACTGCGACTCTCACTCCTGGCGGAGGACACTGGTAGCCGGGCAGTTTGACTGGGGCGGTACGCGCCTGAAAAGATATCGGGCGCGCCCCAAGATTTCCTCACCCGTGTCAGAGACGCGGGGAAGAGCGCAAGAGCATACGGAAGTCTGACAGTGTCCGGCACAACGACGGACGCTGACGCGAAAGCGTGGTCTAGCGAACCAATTAGGCTGCTTGATGCGGCCAATTGCTGACAGAAAAGCTACCTTAGGGATAACAGAGTCGTCACCCGCAAGAGCACATATCGACCGGGTGGCTTGCTACCTCGATGTCGGTTCCCTCCATCCTGCCCGTGCAGAAGCGGGCAAGGGTGAGGTTGTTCGCCTATTAAAGGAGGTCGTGAGCTGGGTTTAGACCGTCGTGAGACAGGTCGGCTGCTATCTATTGGGGGTGTTACGGTATCTGACGGGAACGTTCGTATAGTACGAGAGGAACTACGAATGGGTGCCACTCGTGTACCGGCTGTCCGAAAGGGCACGTGCCGGGCAGCGACGCACCACGGGGTAAGAGCTGAACGCATCTAAGCTCGAAACCCACCTGAAAAAGAGATACCACCGAGGCCACTCGTAGAAGACGAGATCGATAGACTCGGGATGTACGCACCAAGGCAACGAGGTGTTGAGTCCGCGAGCACTAACCGGCCAAGCCACACACTCATACTACAATCGCATTGGATCCGTGACGCGCGAACGGGTCCGGACGCAAACTGGACTACACGTATACTACGGTCTTGGACACACCACCGATATTGGAATGACGGCGGTTCGATTCCGCTGGTCGGCGTTACGGCGGCCACAGCGGCGGGGTTCCTCCCGTACCCATCCCGAACACGGAAGATAAGCCCGCCTGCGTTACGGTGAGTACTGGAGTGGGCGACCCTCTGGGAAACTCGTTTCGCCGCCTCCATTCATACTTTAACCCTACACAGCCGCTGCTGGAGCAGCGGCTATGTGGGGTTTTCTGCGTATATTCACGGCACAATTTCAGACACGGGCTGTTCCGTACCGCTACGCTTAAACGAACGCAGTAACAAGAATAAGATGCGCCAAGGTGGCAGAGTCCGGCCGAACGCAGCGGCCTGCAGAGCCGCCCATCGCCGGTTCAAATCCGGCCCTTGGCTCTCACACGTTATCCGGAAGTCCAAGACTATTAGATCGTAGAAATGCCTCTCCAATTTCGAGGCGCTATGTATCGCTCTTGAGAAGATCCCCGCCAACCGAATGTGTCCCGTGTACGACGGCACTGATGAGTTCCCCGAACCGACCGAATCGGTTGATATGGCCTTTCATGCGATGTATTTGTCCGTACTCGAGCACAGCAGCGCGACAATCGACTCAAGAGTCTGCACAACGGCCTGACGTTGAGACCGGGGCTGTGTGACTGGTTTCGTTACCGAGTGCTTGCGAGTTTGGTCGCGATAGGAAAGGGGCCGGGCGCGATTTGAACACACGGTTGATCGCTTCCTCGCTTACTCCGTTCGCGAGACGGTGCTCTCCCTGCGTTCAAATCATGGTGGTCGCTTTGCTCCTCACAAAAGTGTTCGTCGCAAAAGCGGGCCGGGCGCGATTTGAACACGCGACCGTCTGGTTAAAAGCCAGACGCTCTGCCAGACTGAGCTACCGGCCCTGTAGTTCTCTCTTTTGGGGAGGACCGGTTAAACGTTTCTTTCTCGGTCGGCGCCGAGCCCGTCATTCGAAGTAGTGATCGAGTGCCTCCGTGACGAGCTGGCCCGGATCAACGCCTTCGATAGACGCACGTCGCCGAAGGTCGCGGTAGGTCGTCGGCGAGAGGGTGAGTTCCAGTTCGCCGAGTACGACGTCGTGTTCGACGAGCGCCTGTTCGATCGGTATGCCGTCGTTGACCTGACTGGCGATACTGCGGACATCACGGACGGTGAGTTCTCCATCGAGGGTCGCCCATGCGAGCAACAGTCGTGCTTCGCCGCCGACACGAGCGATGTGTTTGGCAGCGGTCGGTGCGATCCGGCCGAGCGCGACCTGTTTGCGGACCGACCGCGGAAGGTCGTGGACGCGAGCCCACTTGCGGATGAACGAGACGGTTGTCTCACCACCGACACGTTCGGCGGCAACCTTGTACGACCCTTCGCCACGGACGAGGGCGGCACAGGCGGCCGCGCCGCGGAGCATATAGAGGTGGTCGTCAGCAGTTTTGCCAGCAGCGAACTGGCGGACGGTTTCGGCTGCGTCAGCGAGACTGTCGGGGTCGTCGGGGTCGAACTGAACGGCTTCTCGGGCGCGGGTTCCGGTGACCGATTCGTCGCCCCGGATAACTGGTGCGCCGACGGGTGATTCACGGTCCGTCGGAATCGATCGACCGTTGTCGCCGCGGTGGTGCGAATCATCACCGGGTCGATTATCGGTCATAAACCTGGATAGGTGGCTCGCATCAAAAAGCTCATTGTCTGGACGAGAGAGATGTTACTCCTCGCGCTTCTCGGCGAGGTGCTCCCAGATTTCCGTACAGCCGGCCCCCTCTTCGATGTCGGCGAGGTGCGCGTCATCGCGTTCTGTCGGTTCTTGTTCGACCGGCTCTGGGTTGCATTCAGCTACGTCAGTCATCAACGGCGCTTCGAACCCCGCCAGCATAAGTATCGTTTCGGCTGCAAGAGATACCCGTGCTCTGTCTTATGGGTCTATTATGCCGCTATCTCCGACAAGTGACGCGTTCGACCTCCAGCGTATCGATCCGGTTTCGCAGGCGAGCAGACCGACGCGAGAACCAGAATCTACCGTGAGGCCTCCTTTTGAGACGAAAAAGAGTGGCTAGCGGTCAACTGGTCGTTCGAGCCACGTAGACAGCCCAGAACGCGATGCTGCCCGGAATTGTGTCGCCGCTCGAGATAGCCGTGTCGCGCTGTTTCGGTCGTCTCAGTGTGTACATTCTCTGACCGCTGTCGGAACGCGACGATGACCGTCGCCGTTCGTGGCGTGTGACCCTTCACGGCACGCAGTTGCTTCGAGTAAGCAGGCGCTCGCTACCAGCCCGGATGTGGCAACATCGTCCGCTAGATGGGGCACTCGTTGCGGCGGATCGTGTGGCTGAATACCACGACCGATGGGGCTGAAAAGCGTCTCTGACGCTAGTTGGGTCCGAATTCGAACCGGATACTGCTCGAACGACTCCGATGCGGCGATTCGTCGGGTTGGCGCGCGGCCGCGCGACACTGATTAAGACCCACACGACTCCGTGCTGAGCACTGATCGTCGGAGCACCCTCGAATCCCGGCTGGAACGGAGCTACTGGTGGACCGAAACGGCGTCATAGTCGCTTGACCTCGCAGGCTCTCGTCTTTTTCACCCGGCCGGCGAACGGTCGACTGGTCACACATGAGCATGGAGACGATTCAGGAGTTGTTCGAGCACAATCTCGAAGACATCTACCACGCCGAGCATCAGTTGCTCGACGCACTCGACGAACTCGAGGAACACACCGACCACGACGAGATCGCGCAGGCGTTTTCAGAGCACCGCGAGGAGACCCACGGTCACATCGACCGGCTCGAGGAGGTCTTCGAGATGTTCGGCGAGCCACCCGAAAAAGAGGAGTGTGAGGGTATCGAGGGACTTATCGAAGAGCACGAGGAGTTCACGTCGATGGATCCGTCCCAGGAGGTGATGGACTATCACAACATGGCGGCCGCCGAGAAGACCGAACATTACGAGATCGCTGCCTACGGGAACCTGATCCCGCTCGCGGATCAACTCGGGATGGACGAGGCGGCCGATCTGCTCGAGCAGAACCTTCGTGAGGAGCAAGACGCCCTCGACGAACTGAAAGAACTCACCGAGACGTTCGAGATGGACGCGATCCCCGCTGAGTAATTCCGGTAACTGACGACATCGGTTCCAAGGACGAACAGTCCCAGTACGGCGGCACCCAAGACGAGGAGCTGGCGATCGAAATCGACGAGAACGACGACGAGTAGCAAGCCGACGAGTAGGGGCGGGACCGTTTTCACCGACCCCTCGGAGAATCCAGGCCCGCGAACGGTCCTGCCGCGACGCGCACGGCTTTTACTGTTCGGTGTGTTAGCTTCGCGTGTGACGACCCCCGCACCCGAGGACGGCGAGGCGGTGTCGATCAGGCCCGCGGAGCGTGTGGATCTCCTTGCAATCGTTCGCATCGAGAACGCCTCCTTCTCGCAGGCTTGGCCGTACGACGCTTTCGAGCGGTTCCTCGGCGAGCCTGGCTTTCTCGTCGCCGAAATCGACGGAAGGATCGCCGGATACGTCGTCGCCGACGTCACACAGCAGATCGGCCGCGCGCTCGGACATATCAAAGACATCGCCGTCCACCCTGACCACCGTCGGACGGGCGTCGCCTCCACGTTGCTCTCCCGAGCGCTCGGCGTGCTCGCGGCCCACGGTGCTGACACGGTCAAACTCGAGGTGCGGCGGTCGAACGACGGGGCGAAACGGCTGTACCGGGAGTTCGGCTTCGAGCCGCTTCGGCGAGTTTCTAGCTATTATGCCAACGGCGAGGATGCGACCGTGATGATCCGGGAACTGGGATAGCGGGTTGCGGGACGTTTTAGCGTCCGGAGTCGTACGAGTGAGTATGGGATACGCCTGTCCGGTCTGTGACACCGAGGAGGCAGACGCAGTACACCTCGCGAACCACCTCGCGATCACCGCATCGCTCGGTCGCGAGGACCACCGCGAGTGGCTCGCAGAGCACGCGCCCGACTGGAGCGACTGCACGCCGGAGGAACTCGGCGAACGCGTTCGCCCACACGCCCAGGAAATCGACACGCCCGAGTTCGAGGCGAGCGGTCACGATCACGGCCGCCCCGACTCGCTCGAGGAGGGAATCGCACGCCAGAGCCGCCAGCCCGGCCGTGGGTCGATGACCGCCGAGACCCAGGGCGTCCTCGAGGAGGCCGCCGAATTGACCCGCGAGATGCAGACGGAACGCGAGAGCAACGGCGACGAGAACGAAAACGCGTAACTACCACTCGTCCGACTGGACTGATATGCACACCGAGGGGACGTTTGCCTTCGAGTCGGACGAGGACGCGCGAGCGACGTACGACGCCGTCGGTCCCGCAGCTCAGACGGTCGTCCGCGAGGTCGCGAAGGCGATGGCGTTCGACCGCGAGGAGTACGACGAGCGCGTCACTGGCGATGTCGTCGAAACCGCACGCGACGCGCTTTTCGCGAGCTTACTCGAGGTCTACGTCGGTACCCGTGCGGAGTTCGAGGACTGGCGCGAAACCTACGACGGCGAAGTGACGACGGTCGGTCACGAGGCCGTCAATCACGTCGTCTGGCATGTGGGGCCGAACGATGAAGCCGTCGCAGCGACGTTCCAGAACGAGGAAGCAGCAGCGGTCGCGACGCTCCGCCGACAGGCGTTCGGACGGCTGTATCGGGACCTCGTCTAACAGTGTGACGGAACCGCCGTTGATGACACGACCACACATCTTATCCGCTCGAGCCCCTATCGTTTGCCGATGACCGTACCGGACGACTGGGAGTTACTCGAGGAGCGAACGGAGTACGAAACCGGCTGGTACGACGGCGGGTACGACCGCCTCGAACAGCCCGATGGGAGCGAGAAACGATACTACTGGGCGGACCTGCCGCCTGCAGTCGTCGTCGTCGCGCGGATCGACGGTGGAGTCCTCGCGGACACGGACGACGGTGGAGATGGACGTGACACCGTCGATCGCATCCTGTTCGTCGAACAGTACCGTCCGACGATCCGCGAAACCCATCTCGAGCTCCCGGCGGGAATCGTCGAGGACGGCGAGTCCTACACGCAGGCGGCGACGCGTGAACTCGAAGAGGAGACCGGCTTTCGGCCCACGAGTACCGCGCTCCTCGAAGAGTATGCGGTCGCGACCGGCGTCTTGCGCCACGATCGTGCGATCGTCTACGCTGACGGACTCGAACCGGGCGAGCGGGAACTCGACAACAACGAGTTTCTGGAGGTGAAGACCGTTCCGGTCGACGAGGCTCTTGAGCGTGCCCGCGAGCAGCCAGCGAACGACGCGACGTTGGAAGGGTTGTTGCTCGCGAAAGAAGACGGTCTGCTGTAGGCGCTATCGGTTTTCTCGCTCGTCGTTGGATTGCCGCGGTCGGCTGCTGAAACCTTTACTGACTTAGGTCCGCGCGTCTAACACGCTGATAATGGACGGCGAAATCTCCACTGACGAGGTCCACGACCTGCTCGAGGACGACGCCGACGTTCGTATCGTCGACATTCGTGACGAGCAAGCGTTCGAGCACAGTCACATTCCCGGCAGCGAGAACATCCCGTTTTACGAACTCACGAGCCGGGTCGACGAACTCGAGGACGCCGACCACATCGTCACCGTCTGTCCGCACGGCAAATCGAGCGTCCAGGCTGCACAGCTCATCGGCTCTTACGAGGGGACTGCCGATGCACGCGTCGAGAGTATGGCTGGTGGCCTCGATAAGTACGGCATGAAGTTCGGCCTTATCCGCGAGGATGGGGACGACGCGGAGTCGACAACGCGTGAGTCGCCGTTCTAATCGTCCACGTGCAGTTCTCTGGCAGGGTTTCGCCTCGAACGCCGCCGACGCGACTGTTCGAGAGCGACGTAAAAAACGATAGGAAAACTGCGACGCGGTCGTGGGCTCGGAAGTCGTCTCAGAGCATCGCGGGCATTAGGCGACGTTGAAGCCGCGGTCCCGAAGGAACTCCTCGATGCGGCCGGTGTGGTTCCCCTGCAGTTCGATCTGGTCGTCCTCGACGGTGCCGCCACAGGCGAACTTCGATTTGAGATCCGACGAGAGACTATCCAGATCGACGTCCTTCGGATCGAATCCTTCGACGATCGTTACCTCTTTCCCGTATCTGCGCTCGTCAATGCGGATGTTGAGTTGCTGTTGTCCCTTGGCTACGTCCTCGCAGACGCAAAGTTCCTCGGGCAGCCCGCACGTCGAGCAGACTTCCGACATTACGTTCGTTGCTATGAAACGGGCATATTAAACACTATCGGGACCCGCATGCTCTCGCGTGGGTCTCTTTTGAGTCAGGTGGGGCTCTCACAGTCACTGGCTGCGACGGTCTCGATTCTCGTACTACTGTGCGACCGGCGTCACGTCGGTCTGTCCGTCAGTAGCAGCCGTCTCATCGAAGCCGACCGAGCACCGGAAGCTGGGCTCGAGCGAGGTCGTCGACGATCGCGATCGCCTCGTCGGCTTCCGTCCGACTGACGCCGGTCCCGTAGGTCGCTCGTTCGTAGTAGTCGACGACGCGTTCGGTTCGCGTGTCGATCGGCGTCGCGTCGCCTGCGTCGGCTGCTATCGACAGTGCGTGCAGGTACGCGCGAGCCGACTCCGACCGCCGCCGCGGACGATACTGCCGGGCGAGCAGCCGCTCGAGACGGGTGAAGGCGTGCTCGGCGTCTCGATCGGGGTCCCGTCGGCGACCGTGCCAGTAGATACCGAGGACACGACGGAGCCGCGTCGCCGCGTTGGTTCGGCGCGCGCCTGCGGCGAGACCGACGAGCGCCACGAGTCCGAGCGCCGCCGTTTCGCGCGTGATCGTGACGAGCGAGCCGTCGTTCGCCGAGTCGCTGCCGCCCGTGCCGGTGGCGGGGTCGGACGGCGTCTCGTTCGTTTCGTTGCCCTGCGCCGCCGGTGTCGATTCGTTCGGGTCGTCGGGGCCGGGCGTTTCGTTGGATTCGGGTTCCGAGTGGTCGATTGACTCGTCACCAGTGGGGTCGGACGGTTCGTCGTCGGTTTCGTCCGTGTCTACGTTCTCGATGCCGGCGTCGCGGGCTTGCTCGAGCCGGTCGGTGTGGACCGCATCGCGGCTGTCGCTTGGCGTCGGATCGAACTGGACCCACCCATGCTCGGGGAAGTAGACCTCGACCCAGGCGTGGGCGTCGAGCCCGCGGACGACGTAGGTATCGTCGTCGACCTGCTCGCCGCTCGTGTAGCCGGTGACGTAGCGGGCCGGGACCCCTTCTGCGCGGAGCATCTGGGTCATCGCCGTCGCGAAGTAGACGCAGTAGCCCGCCTCCATCTCCGTCGTGAATTCTTCGGCGACGTTGCCGTCGGGCTTGGAGACCGACAGCGAGTACTCCTTCGACGACTCGAGGTGGCGTTCGATCGCGACCGCGGTTTCGTACGGATTCTCGGCGTCGGCCGTGATCTCGGCGGTCCGCGCTTGGAACTCGCTCGAGGTGCTTTCGGGTAGCTGGAGGTACCGGTCGGTGACGCTGTCGGGATAGTCCGTTCCGGCAGTCCGAAGCGCTGCCGGGTCGGAATCGACGACGCTACTCACGACGGTGTAGCGCTCGCCCGCCGACAGCGGCGCGTCCGGTCGCGGCTGGCCGTGTTGCGAGACAGTCGTCCGCCGCGTCACGTCGCCCTCGAGGGCGATCGGCTGTGGCGCGACGGGCATGACGCCCAGTTCCGTCTCGGGGGTGATGGTCTGTTCGATCGTCCCGACGTCGCTCGGCGGCGACGCGAGGTGGCCGTCGTACCGGCTGCTCCGACCGGTGCGGACCCACCCGTCGCCAGTGAACCGATCGTAGACGCCGGTCCGCCAGTACGACCGCTGGTCCGACTCGACGGTAAACCGGACCGCCGGCGAGAGATCGACCTCCCCGGCGATCCCCGACCGCTGGGGCGCGGTATCGAGCGTCGCCTCGAGCGTGCCGGGCTCGCCCTGGGAGAGGTGGGTCGGCGCTGCCGGCTGGCCGGGAACGACCGTGACCGAAAGCGAGAGGACGACGGCGAGCGCGAACAGCGCCGCGAGCAGGTCCGCCTGCCGGAGTGACCCACCGCGGTGCTCGAGTTCGCCGGCGGCGACGGCACCGATGGCAGCGAGGGTGCCGACCACGGTGACGAGCGTGCCCGCGTCGCCGGTCAGCACGAGAAACCCGAGCGCGGCCCCGCCGGGAACGACACCGAGTCCGTACCGGCCTCGCATGGCGAGATACCACGAGAGGAAGACGGGGGCAGGTGCAAACCCCAGCGTCCAGATGCCCGCTTGTACCATCTGAAGAATAGGCAGTCCGGTCGCGAGCGCGACGGTATCCGAGACGATCGTGTCGGCCGCCATAATGACGACGCTCGGATCGACACCGGCCGACGTGAGATAGTAGGCGAAGCCGACCCCAGCCGCCGCCAGCGCGAGAGCGGCTGCGGTCCACGGCCGAATCAGTCGTGCAAGTACCGTCGCCCCGACGAGCATCACCACGACGACCGCAAACAGTGCCCGACTGCCGCCAACGACCTGCGTGATCCCGTAGAGGACGCTCACGTACGACGCTGTCAGGACCAGCACACAGAGCAGTGCGATCGAGCGGGCAGCCCCAGCGTCGGCGACTCGGTCCGTCTCGAGCGAGATCGGTCGCTCGCCTGCTCGTCCGGACGCGTCCGTGCTCATGTCGTCACCACCGGGTGGTCGACAGCGCCACCTGCATCGAAAGGCAGTTCGCGGTCGTCGCCGACGATCGTCGTTCCGTCCGCGTCGGTTCGAACCAGCACGTCGGCGGCCCGTCGTGTCCGTTCGTCGAGTTCGCCGGCGTCGACGACGGCAAGCAGGCCGAGGAGCGTCCGATGGTGCTCCCCGCCCGTTTTCGGCGGCTCTTTCCCGTCTGGAACGACGAGTCCGACCAACAGCCCTCGCTCGAGCAGGACGGTCACGACGGTGGCAGCGGCCGCCGCTAACTCGTCGTCATGGCCAGCGACACACTCGGCGGCGACGGTGACAGTACCAGATCCCTCGTCATCGCCGTACTCCCTGACGAGCAAGCCGTCGTCGGGGTGTTTGGCTGCGCTCTTCCAGTGAACATCGCGCAGCGGGTCCCCGCGGTTGTACTCTCGGAGGTGGTCGAACGTCTCGTGCTCGCGGCGCTCAGTGACGCCGGCCAGCGCCTGCAGGTCGTCGACGGCCCCCCGACCGAGCTCGTGGACCCGCGGATAGGTGAGGACTGACGTTCGGTCGGCGTACTCGAAGCGACGCTCGACGAGGCCGACGACGTCGCTGACGGCGATCTCGAGCGGGCCGACTCGGTGGCGGCCTCGGTGCGCGAGTTCGACGTCGTACGTGATCGTCTGCTCGCCCTCGAGCGTGATCGCGGCGACGGGTCGCGTGGCCGCCGAGAGCCCCTCACCGACGGCGTCGCTGACGGTTGCGGCGAGCGGGCCATCGGTTTCGATCGTGACCGCGACCGTCCGGTGCTCGCCGACGAATCCCTCGGCGATGGGCTGGCGGGTGACGCGTGGCCGCTCTGCACGACTGACCGTGACGAGGCCGGCAAGCAAGACGACGACCAGCGGGACGACAACCGCGTTCAGCGCCCGGGGGCCGAACTGCCAGCTCAGTGCGACGGCTCCACCAGCGGTTGCGACGACGGTCCAGCCACGGCGTGTCAGTCTCATTCGATGGGGACGCGCTCGAGCGCGTCGGCGACGATCGCGTCCCCGTCACGATCACGGTCGGCCGTTTTGATCCGATGGCTCATGACGACGGGGGCCTCGGTCTGGACGTCGTCGGGGAACACGTACGCCCGGCCGGTTGCGGCGGCACGCGCTTGTGCTGCGCGCAACAGCGAGATCGTTCCGCGGGGGCTGACGCCGATGTGGGCGTGCTCGCGG
This sequence comes from Haloterrigena sp. H1, assembly GCF_005938085.1. Classification (GTDB taxonomy): domain Archaea; phylum Halobacteriota; class Halobacteria; order Halobacteriales; family Natrialbaceae; genus Natrinema. Next base: position 116,306 of record NZ_SMZK01000003.1, on the reverse strand, counting down.
GTGTACGCGGCGAGTCGCGTCACGTACTCTCGAACCGGCTGTGCGACCTGCACTCTCGAGACGGTTTCGCGGGCGGCAACGAGCGTCTCACGGTCGGTCACCGGCTCAAGCGACTCGATGGGGTGGTCGCCGACGGTCCGGCCGAGCAGGTCGGCCTCCTCGTCGGGCTCGGGATACCCCAGTCGGAGTTTCTTCATGAAGCGATCGACCTCGGCGAAGGGCAGGTCGTAGGTCCGGTTCGGCTCGACGGCGTTCTGGGTCGCGATCACGGTAAACGGCGTCGGTAGCGTCCGCGTCTGGCCGTCAGTGGTGACCTGTTGTTCTTCCATCGCCTCGAGCAACGCTGCCTGGGTCTTCGGCGGCGCGCGGTTGATCTCGTCGCCGAGCACGATGTTGCCGAAGACGGGACCGGGCTGGAACTCGAACTCGCGGGTTTGCTGGTTGAAGACGTTCACGCCGGTGACATCGGTCGGGAGGAGATCGGGCGTAAACTGGATGCGGCTGAACGAACAGTCGACCGAGCGAGCGATCGACCGCGCGAGCATGGTCTTGCCGACGCCGGGGACGTCGTCGAGTAAGACGTGACCACGGCCCAGCAGGGCGGTGACGACGTGTTCGATGACGTCCTCGTGGCCGACGATGACGCGAGAGACGTTCGCTTCGATGTCAGCACAGAGCCGTTCGACTGTTCCGGTCTGAACGGCGTCGCCGTCAGCCGCTGGCTCGGTACTTGCATTTCCTGTCGAATTCGTATCAGTCATACTCTGGAGGGGCTTGGCGGGGACTCGGCCATTACGACGCTATCCATCGCTTCGGCCCATATGTTTTGTGATGCATGAATGACACCTATAGGAGAATACGCGGCCGCCGATAGCAGTCGCTCGAACCGTCAGTGTTTCACGAACGTGCTCACGCAAGCGCTGCCGCTACGTACGTTGCGGTCGGAAAACGATACCTCCTATCGGACCTGCCTAGAGCCGCTCGACGTTGGTCGCGCGTGGCCCCTTCTCGGCCTCCTCGATGTCGAACTCCAGCTCCTGACCCTCTTCTAAGTCAGGACCGCCGATGTCCTCCATGTGGAAGAACACGTCCTCGTCCGCGTCGTCAGTCTCGATGAATCCGTAGCCGCCAGTGTCGTTGAAGAATGCGACCGTACCTTTCGCCATTGCAGGTGAACAAAGCCCCGACGAAGACATAAAACTTCGGGAGCACACTCGCAAGGTCGCCTCGAGATGGACGCTATTGCCGGTCTCAGCCGACCTTACCACGCTTTGCAGTTGGGACAGACGAGGTTGCCGTCGTCGCGCCAGACGCGGTCGGTCGCCTGCTCACACTGGGCGCAGGTGTACTCGCCCCAGGCGTACGTCGACTGGGTGGCCGTCTCCGTCGCGGGGTCCGTCTCCGATGCGGGGGCACCGGCGTCGGTACTCGAGTCCGCTGCTGCGTCGTCGATGGACGTAAACTCGGAGAGCGTCGCGTCGTCGGTCACGCGTCGGGGTAGGTCCGCCGCCGGTATAATCGCTCCGTCGGCGCGGGACCGGCACGGCCAAGTACCATCGATAACAACCCCCGAATATGGACACCATCACACCGATGAACATTATCGTGGAAAACATCAGTGATATGATTAGCCTCTTTAGCGACGTGGCGATGGGCGATGGCCTCGCGCCCCTGCTCGTCCTCGTCGGCGGGCTCATCGTCGCGTTCTCGATGGCCGTCTTCGGCCTGCTGACGCTCGGTGCCGTTGGCAACCTCTTCACCGCGAGCTAAGGCTGATCCCGTGGTTTCGTTTTTGCAATTGTTCCGTCACTGAGTCGCACGAGCGAGCGCCTCGCTCGCCCGTTCGATTGCATCCTCGAGCTCCGGCCCAAGCGGCGAGCCCACGACGATGCCGTCGACGTGCTCGAGCGCCGCTGCGAACCGGTCGGCGACCGTTTCCGTCGTCCCCGCGATACAGAAGGCGTCGATCATTGCCGGGGTGACGTGACCGAATGCCTCGGTAAGCTCTCCTTGCTCGAGTGCCTTGCTCACGGCAGTGGCGGCCTCGCGGTCGATGTCGTGGCGCTCGAGGACCGGTTCTGCGGCCCCACCGACGATGAAGGCGACGGGCGGGCGGGCCACCTCGCGTGCCTCGTCCTCGCTGCCGGCGACGCTGACGCTCGCGAACGCGAGCGCCTCGAAGTCGCCGTAGTCGTCCGGCCGCTCTGCCAGCCCTTTTTGGAGTTGGCCCGCGGCCCACTCGAGGTCTTTCGGATGCGAGGCGTTGACCAGCGCGCCGTCAGCGTGTTTCGCGCTCATCCGGAGCATGTGCGGCCCCTGTGCGCCGACGTAGGTCGGGATCTGCCCGGATGGGGGCTCGAGATTCAGCGAGGCGTCGGTCGCGCTGAAGGTTCCGTCGTGGGTGACCGTCTCGCCGGCCCAGAGGTCGCGCGCGAGATCGAACGTCTCGAGGACGCGCCGGAGCGGCCTGTCGCGGTCGATCCCCAGGTTCGACAGCGAAGAGCGGTCCCCGGCACCGACGCCGAAGACCGCGCGACCGTCGCTGACCTCGTCGATCGTCGCCACCTGCGCTGCGAGTTTCACGGGGTGGGTCTCGTAGGGATTGACCACGCCCGGCCCCAGCCGGAGCTCGTCGGTGGCGTCGGCCATCCGCGAGCACACCACGAACGGGTCGCGGTTGAAGTAGTGGCTGCTCGCAAAGGCGATGTCGAACCCCTCTTTTTCGGCCAGCGTCGCGAGGTCGGCGATCCGATCCGGCGGGTGTTCGGGCGTGAGTTCGATGGCCCACGTCGGGTCGTCGTTTGCGGTCGGTACGTCGTCGCTCGAGTCAGTGGTGTCTGTCATGTGTCGTCAAAGCTCCATTCTCGCAGCGCCTGCCGAACGAAATCCTCCTCGACGGCGCGAAACAGTTCGTCGCTCCCGTCGTGGTCGCCAAACGCCCAGTCGCGGACGACCACGGCGGGCGTCCCGCCGGCTCCCTCTCCGGTCACGAGGTTCGCGGCGGCCGCGAGTTCGTCGACCACGGACTGGACCGTGACGCCGAGTTCGTGGCCGTCCCGGTCGCGTTCGCCGCGCCAGTCCCGGCTCGCCGGCATGCCGGCCCAGCCGATCGCGACGCCCTGTTGACCGTGGCGAAACGATCGCCCGCAGGTGTCCGTGACGATCACCGCGACGTCCTCGATGCCCCGCTGTGCGAGCCCCGCACGGATCCGCTCGGCGCTCTCGCTCGGTCGCTTCGGTAGCAACAACAGGTCGTGGTCGGGCACGTTCGAGCGATCGATCCCCGCGTTCGGCGCGATGTGCCCGAAGCGGGTTTCGGCCAGCAGGAACGGACAGTCGATCAGCAGTTCCGTGCTCTCCTCTAAGACTGCCTGTGCGAACCGCGGATCCTTCTCCTCGCCGGCCACGGTTTCGATGCGGTCGGCGATCTCCCGGGCGCGGCCGCTGACGGGGTAGTCGGCGAGATCGGCCGTCCGGCCCTCGGCTTTCGAGACGATCGTACTCGCGACGGTGAGTACGTCGCCGGGCTCGAGGGCGGCCCGCTCCGCGACGAGCGCGGCGATGTCGTCGCCGGGGCGGATCTCGGGCAGGTCCGCCACGCCGTTGAGCTTCATACCGAAGCGTAGGGCAGCGCCGTCAAAAGCGCACCGTCACCGGAGAATGGAGTCGCCGATTGTTGCCTCGAGTCCGAACGCCAAGTCGCTCGATGACCCTAGACCGTGATCACTGGCCGTCGCGCTCGAACAGCGTTCCCGGGCCGTCGACTGCGATATCCGCCGCTCCACAGAGATCCCACAGCGTCGCGCCGTTGCTGGTGACGACCGGGACTCCGAGCGTCGCCTCGAGGTCCTCGACTGCGGCGAGCGAGCGGTAGTTCGTACAGGAGACGAAGACAGCGTCGAGGGCGGCGGGATCGACGTGCTCACGCACCTGCTGAGACGCGTCGTCGGGCGTCAGCGCGCCGATGGCCGTGTTCGCTTCGAGTCCCCGGCCGTCGATCGATGCGACCTCGAACCCCGCTGCTTCGAGGAAGTCCTGCTCTTTTTCGTCGAGGTCGCTGGTATAGGGTGTCACGACCGCGATGCGCTCGGCGTCGAGCGCCTCGAGCCCGCGGACGACCGAGCGGGCCGTTGCCACTGCTGGGACGCCGGCCGCCTCGGTCAGTCGCTCCTCGAGCTCGGCGTCGAATCCCGGCCCGTGGAGTAAGCTACCGGTGGTACAGGCGTAGGCGACCGCGTCCAAGTCGGCGTGGCCGAGCAGTTCGGCGGCGCGGGCCGCGTCGTCGCTCATCGCGTCGAGTTCGTCGACAGTGACCGACTCGAGGGCCATGCGCGCGCCATGGACGGTGACCGACGCCGGGAGATGCGCCCGAAACTCGGGTTCGGCCGTCGTGTTCGACGAGGGAACGACCAGCCCAACTCGTTCGGAGCGCTCGCTCGGCTCAGACATTGTCGCCACCGTCATCGACCGGTTTGCCGTGGCCGCCGCCGCCGGGCGTTTTGACGGTGACCGTCGTCCCGGCGTCGACGTCGACTGTCGTTTTCGCGGGTGCCGGCTCACCGTCGATCAGGTTTTCGCCGGTCGCGCCGTCCTCACCGCCGGCGACGCCTTTCGGCGCGTGGCGACGGCGCTCGGTCAGCAGCGACACCGTCGACGCTTTCTCGACGGTGACCGAGCGCTCGAGGCCCAGTCCGCCGCGATGGCGGCCGCGGCCGCCGCTGCCCTCACGGAGCGCGTAGCGCTCGACACGCAGCGGATACTCGGTCTCGAGGGATTCGATCGGCGTGTTGAGCGTGTTGGTCATGCCGACCTGGACGCCGTCCATGCCGTCGCGCTCGGCGCGGGCACCGAAGCCGCCAGCGATCGTCTCGTAGTAGGTAAACGAACCGTCCCGGGCCCCGATGGTGAGGTTGTTCATCGTCCCCTGGCCCTGTGCGGGGACGCGATCGGGTGCCGCCTGCGCGAGCGCGGTGAAGACGACGTCGGTGACACGCTGGCTGGTCTCGACGTTGCCGCCGACCACGGCGGCCGGGGGCTCCGGATTCAGGAGCGTCCCTTCGGGCGCATTGACGCTTACAGGTTCGTAACAGCCGTGATTCGGCGGGATCTCGGGATCGGTGATCGAGCGCACGACGAAGTAGACGGCGCTCGTCGCGACCGCCAGCGGGGCGTTGAGGTTGCCCTCGAGCTGGTCGGCGGTCCCCGAGAAATCGACGTCGATCGCCTCGCCGTCGACCGTCACCGTGACGCTGATCTCGATGTCCTCGTCGGTCACGCCGTCGCCCTCGAGGACGTCGGTGGCCTCGTAGGTGCCGTCGGGCAGCGCTGCGATTTCGTCGGTGATCCGTTCGCGCGAGTAGTCGATCACGGCGTCAAACCCGGTGAGGACGGTCTCGCGGCCGTGTTCTTCGAATAGCGCGGCGAGGCGTTCCTCGGCGCGTTCGTTGGCTGCCTGCTGTGCCCGGAGGTCGGCCCGGCGCTCGCGGGCGTTGCGGACGTTCGCGAGCACGAGCGCGCGGACGTCCTCACGAGTCTCGCCGGCCTCGACGAGGCGGGTCGGCGGCAGGCGAAGCCCTTCCTGATAGATCTCCTGTGCGCCCGCGGGCATGCTGCCGGGGGTCATCCCGCCGACGTCGGCGTGATGAGCGCGGGAGACCGCGTAGCCGACGATGTCCTCGTCGGGGGCGATCGGCGAGACCATCGTCACGTCCGGCAGGTGCGTCCCGCCGGTGAAGGGGTCGTTGAGCACGAACACGTCGCCCGGCTGTGGGTCGTGTTCGCGGACGGCCTCGACGGCGGCCGGCATCGCGCCGAGGTGGACCGGAATGTGCTCGGCCTGGGCGATCATCTGCCCCTCGGCGTCGAACAGCGCCGTCGAACAGTCGCGGCGCTCCTTGATGTTCGGCGAGTAGGCCCCGCGGATCAGGGTCTGGCCCATCTCCTCGGCGACGCTCTCGAGCTGGTTGCGCAGGACCTCGAGGGTCACTGGATCGATGCTGTCTGTCATCTCGGCTGTCGAATCCCCTGTCATCGTCCTTCCTCCTCCGTTCGCGTCATGACGAGCGTCCCATCGGCGAGGATTTCGCCGGTCCAGGCCGGCGGGACGACCGTCGTACTCTCTGCCTGTTCGAGCACTGCCGGTCCCGCGACCGACGAGCCTGTCTCGAGTCGATCCCAATCGTAGACCGTCGTCTCCCGCGCGCCGGCCTCGGGGAAATGTGCCTCCCGGGTGCCGACGACGGCGTCGCCAGTTCCCTCGTGGCTGATCCCCGGCTCCGAGCCCGGGACTGTCGCCGTCGCGCGGAGGTTGACGACCTCGATCGATTCGTCCATCGCGTAGCCGTAGGTCCGCTCGTGGGCGTCGTGGAAGCGCGTTTCGACCGCCGCTGCGTCAAACGCTTCGTCGACAGGGACAGTTAGTTCGAAGCTCTGACCCGCATACCGGCAGTCGGCTGCTCGTTCGACCTGTGCCGGGTCCCGGTCGGATGCATCCGCGAGCACGTCGCCCACAAGGTCGTCGTAGACGTTCTCGAGCGTCGTCCGGTCTGCGCCGTCGAGGTCAACGCCCACCGTTCGCACGGCGTCGTAGCTCTCGTCGGCTGCGAGCAGGCCAAACGCCGAGAGGACCCCACCCGGTCGCGGAACGACGACGCGATCGACCGACAGCGAGTCGGCCAGTGCCGCGGCGTGCATCGGGCCCGCACCGCCGAAGGCGACGAGTGCGAACTCACGAGGGTCGTGGCCGCGCTCGACGGTCACCGAGCGGATCGTCCGCGTCATCGTCGCATTCGCCACACGGTAGACGCCCTGTGCCGCCTCGAGCGGCCCCTCGAGGCCGGCTTCGTCGGCCAGTCGACCGAGCGCGTCGCGGGCCGCCTCGATATCGAGGGTCATCTCGCCGCCGAGTGCAGTCTCGGGACCGATGTAACCCAGCACGACGTTGGCGTCCGTGACAGTCGGCTTGGTCCCACCGCGGCCGTAGCAGGCAGGGCCGGGCTGGGAGCCCGAGGACTCCGGACCGACCCGGAGCGCGCCGCCGGCGTCGACCCAGGCGATCGAGCCGCCACCTGCGCCGACGGTGTTGACGTCGACCATCGGCGTTCGGATCGGCAACCCGTCGATTTCCGCGTCGGTCGTCCGTTCGGCCTGTCCGTCCCGGACGAGGCTCACGTCGCTCGAGGTGCCGCCCATGTCGAAGGTCACGAGTCCCTCGACATCGTCGTCGTCGACGGTCGCTGCGGCGCCCACGACGCCGGCGGCAGGTCCCGACAGCGTCGTCGTCACGGCGTGTTCGCGCACGGTTTCGGGATCGGCGATGCCACCGTTGGCCTGCATGATCCGTGGTGCCGGAATTCCCGCCTCGCTGGCTTCGTCGACCAGTTGGCCGACGTAGGTATCGATCGCCGGCCGGACGTAGGCGTCGACGGCCGTCGTCGACGTTCGCTCGAACTCGCGGAACTCCGCGAGCACTTCGTGGGACGCAGAGACGGGCACGTCTAGTTCTTCGCGGAGCGTCTCGGCGACGATCCGCTCGTTTTCGGGATCCGCGTAGGCGTGCAGCAGGGAGACCGCGACCGCCTCGACATCGCTGTCGCGTAGCGTCGCCGCCAGCTCGCGGACCTCCGCGGCGTCGACTGGTTGTTCGACGCCGTCTTTGGTCGTCCGTTCGTCGACCTCGAACCGCCGCTCTCGAGGCACCAGTGGATCGGGTTTTTCGGCCTCGAGATCGTATAGATCGGGCCGGTCCTGCCGTCCGATCTCGAGGACGTCCCGGAACCCTTCAGTGGTCACCAGCGCTGTCCGCGCGCCGCCGCGTTCGAGCAAAGCGTTGACCGAGACGGTCATCGCGTGGGCGAAGCCGTCGATATCGCCGGGTGCGATGTCGGCGTCGTCACACGCCTTTTCGATGCCCTCGAGCACGCCGACGTGCTGGGGCTCGGTCGAGGGCACCTTCGCGGTGACGAGCCGGTCGTCGACCGACAGCGCCACGTCGGTAAACGTGCCGCCGACGTCGACGCCGATCCGTGTCTCGTCGTCGCTCGAGTCGTTGTGCGTCATTGCGTCCGAATTCGTGTCCTGGTTTGTTGATTCCGTCATTTGAATTTCATTAGACGAGCAGCACGTCGTAGAGCGTTCGCAGGCCGATGCCGACGACGACGAGCGTCACGAGCCCACCGAGAACGTTCTGGAGGGTGGTGTTCGTGTACTCGCCGAGCAGGTCGCTGTTGTTCATCGCGTAGATGAGGAAGACGGCCAGAATCGGGAGCAGGAGTCCGTTGGCCACCTGTGCGAAGACGATCACCTGGATGGGATTGTAGTCGAGCGCCGAAAAGACGATGCCGACGCTGAGGATGGTCATCCAGATCGCCCGGAACCGCGTCGAGGTCAGGTCACGGTCCCAGCCGAGCGCGCCGGCGGTGGCGTAGGCACCGGCAAGCGGCGCACTCATCGCGCTGGTAAAGCCGGCCGCGAACAGGCCGATCGAGAAGAACGTCAGCGCGTAGCCGCCGAAGACGGGCTCGAGCTGGTCGCCCATCTCGCCGACGTTTTCGATCTCGGTCCCCGCGGGGAACACCGCGGCGGCCGTGACGACGATCGCCGTCGTGATGAGGCCGCCAACGATGACCATCCCGATCGTGTCCGTGCGACACTCTGCGAGATCGCTCGCGCCGTCCCACCGTTCCTGGACGGTACTCGCGTGCAGGAACAGGTTGTAGCCGACGACGGTGGTTCCGATGAGGCCGGCGATGAGGTATGCAGACCCGTCGGGAATCGTCGGGACGAGTCCGCCAGCCAGCGCGCCGATGTCCGGCCGGACCATGAGGGCGTTGAGCAGGAACGCCGCGCCCATGACCCCGACGAGGCCGATGAAGACCCGTTCGATTAGTTTGTAGTTCCCCGTCCACAGCAGTCCGGCGGCGATCAGGCCCATAATCGGACCCCAGATGTTCTCGCTGACGCCGGTGATCGTCGCCAGGCCGGCAGCACCGCCGACGATGTTCCCTGTCTGGAACGCGGCCGTTCCGATTCCGATCGCGCTCACCACGAGTGCGACGGAGATCGTCCGCGGAAGCGGGTTCTCGAACTCGTTTCGGAACGCTTCACCTAGTGCTCTGTCAGGCGTCAATTGAAGGATATAGGCGTTTCAATTTGATGCGAGCATCGTCGGTCGTAAATCGCCAGTCAATATCCGTTTCACCGCTGTTTCGTTCCTTTTTCCATGCGGCGACCTCCTGACGGAGTGTCGCCGCATCGGGAATACGTCGGTCGAGACACTGCTGTTGCAGCGTATTGAACTCGATTTCCGCCATGTTGAGCCAACTGCCATGGACTGGCGTGAAGTGGAATTCGAGCTTGTCGAGTAACCGACGTGCTTCAGCCGGTTCGAAATATTCGTAGAAGGCAGCTGGGTTGTGCGTGTTGAGATTGTCCAGCACCACCCGGATGCAGTCCGCATCCGGGTAGTGCTGATCCACGAGATGCTGGATGAAATGCACCCAGTCTTCGGTGGTTCGTCGGTCTTTGACCCTTACCGCTCGCCAGCCGGCGAGCGGTTCGGAGGCCAGAAACAGGTTCTTGGTGCCGTTGCGCTCGTAGTGGTAATCCTCACGGGCAACCGTGCCCGGCTCTGCCGGGCGCGGTTGCTTGACGTGCTTGATCAACTGTGTCGGGTGCTCGTCGAAACAGACGAGAGGTCGGTCTGGATCGTATGGTTCGCGGTAGAGCGAGAGGATGTCCTCCATGTGATAGACGAACTCGGAGTCTTGACCCGGCGGAATCACCCACTGTTTGGATCGGTGAGGCTGGAGTTCGTTTTTTTGAGGACTTGACGAATGGTCTCGTGGGAGATCGACTCGTGGTCGATCTCCTCGAGGACAACGAGTTCGTCGGCAAGAAGCCGGAGCGACCACTGGGAGTAGCCTTCGGGCGGTTCGCTGGTCGCGAGGGCGATAAGGTGAGCTTCGTCCTCACCGTCGAGTTTGCGTTCGTAGGTGCGGTCAGGATCCTTGCGTTCGATGGCTTCGAGCCGGTCACGTTCGTGGAACTTCTTCCGTGTTCGCCACGGAGTACTCGGGCTACAGCCGAGTGACTCGGCGATCGCCGAGTCACTCTTACCGTCGTCGGCTTGGAGGAGGATACGTGCGCGAGTAATCTTCTGCGCCCGGTGGACGCCGTGCGATGTAATGCTGTTCAGTGTATCTCGCTCTTCTTCGGTCAACTCGATTGGATACGTCGACTGGGTCATTGCCACCAACCTACTATCCACGACAATATGAGCCTTTCAACTCACGGCTGACAGTACACTAGCCCTTCTTTGGAGATCAGCCCGAGCCGTGCGCTCATCTCCTGGAGGACGATCGTCGCCAGAATCGAAAACGCAATCGTCCACACGAGCACGTACGCGTACTCCGCGCCGATCACGCTCGCAGTCGTTACCGTTCCCGGGCCAACGAACGCCGCCGCGACGAGCGCCCCCGGGCCGATCGCTTTCAGTCGGTCGATAATCCCCATGATGCGTATTCACATACACCACTCTCCGTATCGGTCAAAAGGGTTGTTAAGAGTCGAACATACGGGTATGTGTGGTGCTGAGAAGTTGTATCAATTGTATGATCGCGTATGAAACCGTATGATGTCGACACCTGTCCTGGAGATAGTGGACATCTCAATTTGCGCGATTCGAACGGCCATCGCAGGGAAATCCTGCTTGTATTAGATCAAACAAAATTGTTTTAATGGGGAAGTGAGATACCTCCGAGTACAACGATCACAGATGCACATCATGGAAGGGTTCCTGCCCGGCTTCTGGGCACTCGTGTGGTACGCGATCGCGGTTCCCGTCGTCGCCTACGGGACGCTGAAGACGGCACGTCTGGTGAAAGATCGGGACGTCAACAAAGCGCACATCGCCGTCGCTGCGGCGTTCATTTTCGTCCTGTCGGCGCTGAAACTCCCCTCTGTCACCGGGAGTACATCACACCCGACGGGCACCGGTATTTCGGTCGTCCTCTTCGGGCCGGCCGTCACTGCCTTCCTCTCGACGATCGTCCTGCTGTATCAGACGTTGTTGCTCGGCCACGGCGGTCTCACGACCCTCGGTGCAAACGTCACATCGATGGGGATCATCGGCCCGCTCTTTGGTTGGGTCGTCTACCGCTCGGTCAAGCCCCACACGGACCTCCAGAAAGCGACGTTCGCTGCAGCCCTCGTCGCCGACTGGACGACGTACGTCGTCACGTCCACTCAGCTCGCCCTCGCGTTCCCGGCGGAACCCGGACTCAGTGGCGTGATCGATTCCACGATCACGTTTTTGGGCGTCTTCGCCGTGACCCAGCTCCCGATCGGGGTCGTCGAGGGCGCGCTCGCGGCTGGCTTGATCGGATACATCTCCATGTCGAGTGAGTCGGTCCGAAACCGGCTCGGGGTGGCTGCATGAACCGATGGCTCGTCGCGGGCGGCCTCCTCATGATCGGTCTCATCCTCTTTTCGTTCACCACTGCGGGTGCGTGGGGCGGGGCCGACGGCGCTGCAGGCGAGAAAGTCGATTCTATCGACCCGGACTACGAGCCGTGGTTCGAGAGTCTCTGGACACCCCCAAGCGGTGAGATCGAGAGTTTACTGTTCAGTCTTCAGGCAGCGATCGGCGGCCTCCTGATCGGCTACTATCTCGGACGAACGTCGCCGTGGAAATCCACGTCCGAGACGCCGTAGTGAGCATGCACCACACGAGCCTCGAACAGATTCAGATAACCTCGAACTCGCGAATCGAAGGACGCTTGAACGCGTACTTCGTCTTTGCCGCACTGGTGTTGCTCCTCGTCGCTCCCAGTCGGCTCGCGTACATCTGTGCACTCGCCTGCTTCGTGACACTCGGTATCGATGCGACAGGCCACGACTATCTGCAGGTGGTCCGTCTCCCGGTGTATTTTCTGCTCCCGAGTCTGATCCTCATCGCGCTGTTTACCAGCGGGCCGACCGTCGTCTCGATGGGCCCGCTTTCGATCTCTTCGACCGGAATCGACCGATCGATAACGACGGGGTTACGCTCGTTCGGATCGATGACGATTTTGAGCTATCTGGTCGTGACGACGACGGTCCCGCAACTGTTTGTCGCGTTGCGATCGCTGCGGTGTCCACAGTTCGTCATCGAGATCTCGCTGCTCACCTACCGCGTCATCCAGATCCTGCTCGACGAACTCCGTCGCCTCGAGCTCGCGGCGAGCGGGCGTCTCGGCTTCCGGACGCGCCGAACGACGTTTCGAACATCTAAGTTGCTGGCGTTTTCAGTGTTCTTGAAGTCGATGTCACGGGCCGAAACCCTCAACGATGCGATGCTGGCGCGGAACTACAACGGCGAGATGCCGATGGCACGGACCACCAGTCGGGGCCACGGTTACGTCGCTGCCGTGCTCACACTGATCGCCACCGCCGGGTGGGCCGTATGATCGAAACCCACGACTTGCGCTTTCGACACGGCGACGACCCCGTCCTCGAGGGCGTGAACTTCGAGGCACACACGGGTGAGGTGACGGTCATTTTCGGTCGCAACGGTGCCGGGAAGTCGACGCTGCTGCGCCACTTCAATGGCCTGTTCGAACCCGATTCGGGGACCGTGTTCGTCGGGGGCGACCCCGTCGAATACGACGACGCTTCGCTTGCTGACCTGCGCATGCGCGTCGGACTCGTCTTTCAAAATCCCGACGACCAGATCGTCGCGCCGACGGTCGAACAGGACGTCGAGTTCGGCCCGCAGAACGCCGGGATCGACGAGCCCGACAAAATCGAGCGCGTCCTCTCGGAGTTCGACCTCGATGGGCAGACCGACCGTCTGTGTAACACGTTGAGCGGTGGCGAGAAAAAACGCGTCTCGCTGGCGGGTGTCCTCGCGATGGAACCGGAGTACGTGCTGCTCGACGAACCGACCGCCGGGCTGGACGGTGATGGGTGCCGGACGATCGTCCGATTCGTCGAGTCGCTTACTGACGCCGGTATCACGCCGATCATCGCGACCCACGACGTCGGCTTCGGGCTCACCGTCGCCGATACGGTGACGGTGCTGGAAGACGGCGTCATCGACTACCGCGGCGACACGCTCTCGCAGACGCTCGCCGAACGATACGGCCTGCGAAACTACGTCTTCGAAACGTGGACGTCGCCCGCCGAGTGACCCGCCACCGTTAGTCTCCGTTCCCTTCTCCCTCGGTGACGATCACTTTCGAGACGCCTTGCTCGAGTCTGATCTCCGTCGGTAACTCGACGGTGCTGCGTTCGATGAATCGCGTCATGAACCAGCGAACCGCCTCCGAGGGAAAGACGAGGTGATAGACGCCCTCGCCTTCTTGCCGGGCGTCGAGAAAGCCACAGAACGACAGCCACTCGAGGAGGTCGCCGACCTCCTCGAACCGGGTCGCGTACTCGTGGGCATGGTAGTCGGAGACGCGGTCGGCGGCCTCGACGAACGCTGGATCGGGATCGCCACCGTTGTAGCAGTACTCGAGGAACGCGTGCAGGAAGTCGATGTCCAGCAGGACGTGTTCACCGGAGGAGAGCATTCGATAGTACTGTTCCAAGTTGTCGCTTGGCCCCCCGTCGGCCGCCTCGAAGTTCGCCGCGTAGAACGTCAGAGCACGCCGCACTACTTCGCTTTGTCCGTTCCCCGTCTCCGCCACGAGCGTCTCGAGGGCCGCCGCCGAGTCGTCATCAAGCGATACCGTCACTCGCTGTGTCATAGTCACACAGGGGTACCCGAGACGGATATCGTTCACGCACTCGGTATCTCGGGTGCCGGGTGCCGCCGGGGCTCACTCGGTCCGTACTTCGACCGTCAGATCCCCGTCCACGACGGTCGCAACGTACATCGTCGCGCGGTCGGCTGGTGCCGCGCCGGTCGCGCTGCCGGGGTTGAGCACCCGCAGGCCGTCGACGGTCGTGTCGACGACCTCGTGGGTATGGCCTGCGACGGCGACCGGGTCGGCAGTGGTCGCTTCGATGCGTGCGGTCTCGACGACTCGTTGCCGCCAGCTCGCCGGCGAGCCGGCCCCGTGGGTCACTGCGAACGTCACCCCGCCGATCTCGAGCGTGTCGGTGTGGGGGACCTCGAGCGTTGGCGGATCGGTGTTCCCGCGAACGGCGGTCAGGTTGCCGTTCGCGAGGGCTGTGATCCGGTCGTAGGCCCGTTGGGAGTCGAAATCGCCCGCATGGATCACGTGGTCGGCCCGCTCGAGTTCGTCGCCGACCCAGTCGGGGACGGCGCGCTCGCGGGAGGGGACGTGCGTGTCGGAGACGATCGCAACTCGTGGCATAGTAGACCTCCGACGGCCAGCCCCGAAAGCGATTCCCCCCGCGCGCTCGTCTCCCCGCGTATGACCGAACACAGAGGGAGCGACGCCGATGACGATTCGACCGCGAGCCACGTCGTCACCGCGTTTCTCCGACACCGCGGCGAGATCCTGTTGCTCCGTCGGAGCGATACGGTCGGCACCTACACCGGCCAGTGGGGTGGCGTCTCCGGATTCGCGGAGGGCCAACCCGACGACCAGGTCTCCGTCGAGATCCGCGAGGAAACGGGTCTCGAGCCCGATGCTGTCTCGCTCGTCCGCTCCGGACGGCCAGTCGAATTCGAGGACCCCGACCTCGAGCGCGCGTGGATCGTCCACCCCTATCTGTTCGACTGCGAGACCCGCGAGATCGAACTCAGCGAGGAACACGACACCGCTGAGTGGGTCCCTCCGACGACGATCCTCGAGGGAGTCGGCGACGAACGCGAGACGGTGCCGAAGCTGTGGGCCGCCTACGAGCGCGTCGCCCCCACCGTCCGATCGATCGCGGCCGACGACGACCACGGCGCTGCATACCTGTCGGTGCGTACACTCGAGGTGCTGCGCGATCGAGCGGGGTTGCTCGTCGCCGAGCGACGTGAGTTTGGCGCTGATCCCGACGGCGAGTGGGACGAACTCGCTGAACTCGCTGGTCGATTGCTCGAGGCACGGCCGTCGATGGCCGTGCTCCGCAATCGAGTGAACCGGGTGATGGCCGACGCGGATGGTGGAGACGGGAGCGCACCGGCCGTCCACGACGCGGCGCTGTCGGGGATCGACCGCGCGCTCGCGGCCGATACGGACGCTGCGGCAACCGCCGCCGAGCGCATCGATGGCAGCGTCGCGACGCTCTCGCGGTCGGGGACGGTTCTCGAGGCGCTCGGGCAGGGCGACCCCGCGCGGGTGTTCGTCGCGGAATCGCGACCGGCCTGTGAAGGGATCGCCGTCGCGGAGGAGGTGGCCGAGACGACCGACAGCACCGTCACGGTCCACACCGACGCGGCGATCGCACACGCGCTCGCACGCGAGGACATCGAACGAGTGGTCGTCGGCGCGGATACCGTCTTGCCCGACGGTGCCGTGGTGAACAAGACCGGCACGCGCGTGATGGCGATTGCTGCTGCCCGTGAGGGGGTTCCGGTCACGGTCGTCGCGGCCACGGATAAGGTCTCGACCCGCGAGGACGTCAACCTCGAGTCCGGCGATCGAACCGCGGTTTACGATGGTGACGCAGCCGTCGACGTGCTGAATCCGACTTTCGACGTGACACCCGCCGACTGCGTGACCGAGGTCAGTACTGAACGTGGGGCGCTCGAGCCCGGGGACATCGAGAACGTGGCTGAGGAACTGCGCGACCTCGAGGCCTGGCGTGACGGCGGGGAGCCGACGGATCCAGAAGCGACAGATCGAAACCCCCAGAGGGAGTAGCGGCGCATGGCGGCCGTGACGAAGTGTTACCCCCACCGAGCCCCTTGTGACGAGGGATTTTCCCCGAGCCGCCATTCTTCGTGAACCGTCTTGGTCACCGTCGGCAGTCTGTCGTGTGTGACGTTCGCGCGAGACGGCCTCTCTATCCCCAGACCGTGGCGTTCCCGACACAGTAGAACAACGCGACCCAGCCGACGAAGAGTCCCGCGACCACCACTCCGAAATCCGCCAGACACGTTCCAACGATGACGCAGTAGCCGACCCCAATCGTCAGTAACAGCAACGAGACGCCGAACAGAACGTGACACCGTCGCGCTACGTTCGGATCCATGTCCCCCCGTATCACGATCGGCTGTAAATAGTTATGTCAGTGATGTGTGATAGTAACTGCAGGAAGCAGTCCGTCCGAGAACCGACCTGTATCGCATGGACTCTCGGTCGGAGTGACAGACAACGATGGGCAGCGATCACTGTCACTGACTGTCTGATCCAACACTGCTTGCACGACCACTCTCAATGGGCTGTGTTGCTTGGACACGAAGTTTCAACCCCAATTCGGGCGTAGCGACGCCCATGGCATTTGAACTCGAGCGACTCGGCGTCCACGAATCAGTCGAGGCGGTGTTCCCGCCGGCGGAACTCGCGGACTTCCTCGCCGACCTGCCGATCGAGGCTGCGGTCGTCGACGACGATGGCATCGACGACTGCGACGCGGTCGTCACCCTCGTCTACCGCGAGGCGTTCCTCGAGTTGGACTGGATTCACTCGATTCAGGCAGGGTTCGATCGATTTCCGCGTGCCGTCCTCGAGGACAACGACGTGATCCTCACGAATAGTTCTGGCATCCACGACCGGACCGTCGGCGAGACGGTCGCGGGTTACGTGCTCATGTTCTCCCGGCGACTCCACGACTACGTCGCGAACCAGCAACAGCGCCGCTGGGAGCGCCCCGAGTGGGACGAGGCCGTTACGCTCCCGGGGTCGACGGCCTGTGTCGTCGGAACCGGAACCCTCGGGAGCGGCGTCGCGGAGACGCTGGGCGCGCTCGGGGTTCGCGTGACAGGGGTTCGGCGCTCTGGCGACCCCGTTCCCGGCTTCGACGAGGTGTATGCGAACGATCGATTGCTCGAGGTGATCGGCGACGCCGAGTTCGTGATTGTCACCGTCCCGTTGACCGACGAGACCCACCATCTGTTCGATGCGGACGCGTTCGATGCCATGCGCGATGATGCCTACTTCGTGAACGTCGCCCGCGGATCGATCGTCGACGAACCGGCTTTGATCGACGCACTCGAGGCCGACGAGCTTGCTGGGGCGGCGCTGGACGTCTTCGAGGAGGAACCCTTGCCCGACTCATCGCCGCTGTGGGGGATGGACGAGGTCATCGTTTCGCCCCACGCTGCGGCCTACACGCGGGACTACTACCGTGACGTGGGCGAGATCGTCCGCGAGAACGTCGCGCGCCTCGAGACGGGAGCGGAGTTTACCAATCGCGTGGTCTGACACCAGTTGGGAACCTATAATAGGGAGAACCGCACAAGCTGCGCGACGGTTCTGGGCTCACTGACCGGGCACACGGCTCGAGTATTACGAGAGCCGTGTAACCCGGGGAAGGGCAGGCCTTTCACAGCAATCAACCGCGAGCGACCGCAGGGAGTGAGCGGGCCGACGACCGACTCGTAGGGGAGGGAGGAGTGCTTTTGATCAACCGTCTACCGAGGGACGTCACGCCGTGCGGCGAAGCCGCCAGCGTGACAGACTGCAGCGTAAAAGGGTGGTTTAGAAGAATTTGAACAGATCGTCGCGGTTCTGCTCGTGGAGATGCTCTCGAACGGCCTCATGCAGCGGCTCGAGCTGGCCCTTCTTCGCGCTGATCGGCGCGATGATCTCCTGCCACTGTTTCCACGGCGGATACAGGCCGAGCCGGTCACAGAGTTCGTTCAGCCGCTCGTCTTCGTCGTCGACTTTGTCCATCTTGTTGACGGCGACGACGGTCGGGATGTCCAGTTCCCGCAGGAAGTGAAACATCTCGACGTCGTAGGGAATCTCGTCGGGGCCGGAGTGGCGGTCGATGATGTCGACGACGCTCTTGCCGTCGACGACGAGGACCGCGACGAGGATGTTGTCGGCGTACGCCTCGAGATAGTGGACGATTTCGGTCTTGATCTCCTCGCGGAGGTCCTCGTCGACGCCGCTCATGAAGCCGAAGCCGGGGAGGTCGGTGATGACGAAGTCTTCGGGTGCCCAGTCGTAGTGGTTGGGCTCGCGGGTGACCCTCGAGTTCACGTTTCGATCGCTCACCCTCGTCGTCGACGCCACTGTGTAACAGCGCGTGGGCGTACTCATGAATGAGCGTGACGGCAAGATCAGCGTCGTTCTCACGATCTCGGACGGCGACGCGTGGCTGCTCTTGAGGGTGGTACTCACAGATTCCCTTGGCACTCCCATGCGACCAGTCCTGGGGTGGCACGACCTCTACGTCCACCTCGAGGGGATCTGCTGCCTCGAGAAGTGCGGGGACCAAATCGTCAGCCTGTCCCTTTGCTTCGGTCTCGAGGTCGGGCAGTGGCTCGCCGTCAGTCTGTGAGATATCGAAGACGGGTGCTGGCCGAAAGCCCACGAGTCCTTTTTCCCAGCTGTCCGGAGGGGTTTCATCGTATTCACAGTCACTGCGCTCGTGGTACGACGGGGAGTTCCCACAGTCAGGGCACTGCTTTGCAATGATGGGTGCCCAGATCCAGATCGCTGTCTCTCCTTCCTTCACGTGCCGGTCGAACTCGTTTTGCCATGTTCGATAGCCGGCAACGCGTGTCGCGTGTGGACACTGGAGTTTGATCAACAGCGTGTTTCGGTGGGAGTAGTCGTGGAAGCGGCTCTGAACGTCCAACCACTCTGTGAACTGCTCGCTCGAGACGGCGTCATCGACTTCGTCGACGAGGTCCTGGATCCATGCCTCGATCGTACTGTGCATCTCGTCGTGCCGGGTGTCCGAATCGTCGAACGTTTCCCGGGAGCTGCTGCTCGTAGCCATATTCGATTACTGCTTCCCGAGTCGAGTCGAATCGAACTGAACTCGAGAAGACCTCCACCCCTCAGGGGGTCTCAAAAATACGCCAGACTCGAGCAGTTGGAGAGTTGTTAGTCAGTGGACACCGGCGTCTCGTTTCTTCTGAAGACAGTGACTGGTAGCAATTCATCACCGCCCGTCGGCGTCAGTCGGGATCGTAGGGGTTCGTAGCTGTGTCAAGTCGATAGACATCCTCTGCTGCATCGAAGTCATCGTCGAACGCATACAGATAACCGAGCCCCTCGGTCTGCATATACGCAATAATGCAGCTATCGACAAAGGACAGTGGTTCGTGCTGTCGGAACAGTGCTTTTCCCGTCGCAAGGGCGTTGGCAGTGAGCGAGTCGATATGGAAGCGAGCGTTTTCCTCAATACGGTCGAGGAGGTCGACAGCTGCGTCGTGGCCCGCGTGGGTAACGAGGCCGTTGAGCGTTTCTGCGAGGACGTAATCAAGGACCACTGCTTCTGGAAGGGACCCACTGTCGATGCCATGGAGTATCGGGAGCGCGGCTTCGTGGGAACTGTCTCGTCGGTATGCTGCTGCGAAGAGGACCGTTGTATCGATGAGAGCGCGTGGCATTTACTTCACATCGACGCCCCAAGCGTCATGATCGGTCGTGACGTTAGTGGCCGTCTCTCCCTCGTAGCCATCGAAATCGGTGAACGTGCCTGTTTGCTGTTGGATGACCTGAACGCGAATGCTCCCATCATCTTCGATATACCACCGAAGCTGATCCCCGTCGTCGATATCGAGTTCACGCCGAATCCGAGCCGGGATGTTCGCTTGATTTCCTGACACCTTGCTTTCGGCGTCGATCCGCTCACTACTCATATCTATCACTATGAGAGTGGTCCTGAAAAACCTAGTGTGTCGCCACACTACACAGAGATATATCCTATATACAGCAGTTTCATGGCCGTTCGCGGACGTCACGGATCTCTTCGACAGCATCAACCTCAATGTCGATAGCCAGTTCCTGTAACGCATCACCGAGGGGAACTTCTTCGTTGTCCTCTGGATCACCGGCCATGAATTTGGCGAAGTCGTCAGTGGTGTGGCTCATAGTGCACGGTTACAGGGCTGTTCGCAAAACCTGCTGGTGATCTGAATTGACAGTCGTCCCGCAGACTCAATCGACAGCGTCTCGGGAGCAGGTTATTGAACTGTCAGGATGCTTGCTCGAACACGGTGTCCGTTGGACCGCCCTACCGAAGCAAGCTGGAGTGGTCGTTCACTTTATGTGCTATTTCGATCGAGTCTTTCACTACGGGTATACTGTCCATGATAGACGAGCATGTCAATACCCATTGCCGCTAGCGAAAGTCCACCGATGGCGGCCACTAGAACGAAAAAGAGACTGTTTTCACTTCCCACGAATCCGAGTGGGAGTGACAGTCCGAGAAGGATGTTTCCAAGGCCGCTCCATTGATACCATGCCCAGCGGTCAGTTAGTCGCGTGTCGGTCGCTGCCACGATATCGAAGATGCCTGCTAGTCCTAGCAACGTTACCTGGCTGAGTAGGAGTGGTGTTTTAAGCAGATTCTCAACAAGTAGGACGACACCACCGGCGATGAGGACAAGAAACGTACCAACGATGGCACTCAGTTGACGATTTCGTTGTTCATTCATGCGTGGGCTAGTATCTGTACGTGGTATCTATTTGAAAAATTGTGTGACCGAAACACGTGGTGGATATAGCTTGGCCAGTCGAGAGGTTAAATTCCGGGAACACTGATACTGGTGTTCTCACCGTTGTTGAACCCCTCGCTGTTGGCAACAGGATCTGAACCGAGGTCGTTACACGGACTCGACTTGCAACGCCTTGAGAGCAGTTTCCAGCGGTCCATGAAACTGCCACGAGGCTTGCTCGAACGCCTCGTCTGTCGGCCCATCCCACCGCGGAAAGCCGGCGTGGTCGCTCACCTTGACGGTCCATTCTGCCGGTTCATCGAATGGGGTTCGCGTTGGCAGTTCGACGACGTAGAGATACTCTTCGTCACCGTGAATGCCGGTGGCAGGATCTTCAACGCCGTGGCCGAGCAGGAACAGCGGTTGCTCGAGATGCGCCATGTTCGACGAGTTCAGAAGTGGTGTTTTGATAGTGGAATACCCATACATAACAACATATGGGTCTGTCAAGACAATTGATTGTATCCGCAACAGTTAGCATTCTATCCGGGATTCTCTTTGTATATGCACTATATATGGGAATTGAAACATCTGGTATGGTGATGATTGGTGGCGTCTGTTTGGTCTTTTTGGGTCATTTGTTTGCCACCATCCGTCTTTAGTTAGGAGACGAATCGCGTGACAGCGGCGGCTTATCGAGGTATGTTTGCGGAAGGAACGAGGAGGCGGCAAGTGTGCACCAAGACGCCTCCTCATCTCGGATTATGCGTCGGCTCACTACATTGTTTCCCTCTGAGTTCCTCAAAGAGCACGCCGAGGAACTCGGCGTGGTCGAACGTGATCGCAAGCTCCAGATCCCTGCCTTCGTCTGGGCGTTCGTGTTCGGCTTCGCCGCAGGCGAAAGCCGAACACTCGCTGGCTTCAGACGAAGCTACAACGCCACCGCTGACGAGCCGATCTCTCCAGGCGGTTTCTATAACCGGTTAACGCCCTCGCTCGCGGAGTATCTCCGCGACCTCGTCGAAGTCGCACTCGACGAGGTCGCTGTTCCGGATACAGTCGATGCAGATTTTGACCGATTCCGTGATGTGATGGTCGCTGACGGGACAATCCTGCGGTTACATCGGTTTCTCGCTGATGCATACGAACCACGGAAAGGGGAGCAGGGTGGAGCGCGGCTCCACCTGCTCCACAACGTCACTGATCAGACGATCGACCGGTTCAGCGTCACTGACGAAAAAGCACACGACAGCACGGAGTTTGACACGGGACCGTGGCTCAAAGACCGGTTGGTACTGTTCGATCAAGCGTACTTCAAGTACCGCCGTTTCGCACTGATCGACGAGAATGACGGCTACTTCGTGAGTCGGCTCAAATCAAACGTGAACCCGGTGATAACCGGAGAATTACGGGAATGGCGTGGCGACGCCATTCCCTTGGAGGGTGAGAAAGTCCACGACGTGGTTGATGACCTCTATCGGCAGTATATCGATGTTGAGGTCGAAGCAGAATTCCAGCGCAGAGAGTATGCAGGGACGCAGTCGTGGGACACGAAGACGTTCCGCGTCGTCGGCGTCCGCAACAAGGACGCCGACGACTACCATCTGTATATCACGAATCTCCCGCGAGAAGAATTCTTACCGGCAGACATAGCGACGATCTACCGCTGCAGATGGGAAGTTGAGTTGTTGTTCCGCGAACTCAAGACGCAGTACTCGTTGGACGAGTTTTCCACGAGCAAGAAGCACGTCGTTGAGATACTGCTGTACGCGGCGTTGCTGTCACTGCTGGTCAGCCGTGATCTGTTGGATCTGGTCACCGAGCAGGCAGATGATGAGCTCGTGTTTCCACCAGAACGCTGGGCGGCGACCTTCCGGTCGCACGCCCAGCTCATCCTTCACGAACTCGGTGAACACCTCGGCTACTCTCCGCCACCGTTGCTGGAACGGTTGATCGACGACGCTCAGAAGATACACCAACAACGACCGATACTCCAAGAGAGGCTCGCTACCGCTACACAACCGAGGACTGGGGCCTAACTAAAGACCAATGGTTTGCCACTATATCTGGGATGTCAGACAATTTTCTTCAAGTCGGAATAATTGGCTTAGGAGGAGTTGCGCTCTTTTTAGCGTTGTCTGGCAGTCAAAATGAACTAATATTCGGCGCAATAATTCTTGGTGGAATAAGCGCGATTGAATCAGTGTATGAACAAGTGTAGTTACCGAATCGAGCGTTCCAGTTTCGCTACGAATAAAGAAGGCGTACACCCTCACCAACCACTGACATGATAAAATCTTTGAATAATCGCTCAAAATTCAGCCATAATGCTCTCCAGACCAACCACTCTTCAATTACGGATGGTCGCTGTCCTTCTTGGACTCGCTCTTGTCTCAGTTGGATTTCTTGTGGGAGTGTGGGTTGTCTTCTACGGTGTACTCGTCTTTTTTGAGAGTGCGCATGCCACTCAGATAGCGGGTATTGTTACTGTTGCAACGCTTGTGACGATCGGTTATCTCGAGTACAGGCAGCTCGAAACGATTGAACGACGTGCAGATGCCTATCCAGTGGATCGGGAGACGGCACCGGAATTGTATCAAATAGTGACGCGAGTTGCTGCCCAACTCAATGTCCCTGTACCAACGATTGCGATCTCAGACCGCGACACACCTGAAGCGCTGGTTGTCGGGTTTCGACCGGAACACATGCATCTGGTACTCTCTCTTGGAACGATCGATGCGCTCGACGGGCAGGATGAACTGGCAGCAGTGATTGCACACGAACTCGCACACGTCAAAAACCGAGACGCGATGGTAATGACGGTTGCGTCGCTTCCTGTTGTGCTCGCCGATGGCTTACGATCGCGGATCACACAGACAGACGATCATGGACCGATTGGGATCGTGACCGTGCCACTTGCATATGTTTCGACCGGCGTGTGGGTTGTCGGGCGAACACTCACGGCTCGCCTGTCTCGAGCCAGAGAACGAGCAGCGGATCGGGCGGCTGCGGAGCTGACCGGATCACCTGCTGTGCTTGCGACTGTCCTCCGGCAACTCGACGAGGAAATAGCCGACACACCGACTCGAGATCTGCGTGAGGCCTCCGGCATCTCGTCGCTTTCAGTGCTGCCACTCGAGCCCGACGAGCCAGCGAAAGTCATGCTCGGGCCGGACGGCGACACTGAACCGTCGTATTGGTGGCTCGTGACGTGGACACACCGACTCAAACGCTACCTCTTTGGAACACATCCACCAACCGATGAGCGAATCAAGACGCTCTCAGACCTCGAGCGTGAACAGTAAAGAGAAGCGTTATATCAGTTATCTTGTTTGCTTTCTTGATACCCTGTTCGTCCTGCTTTGGCCGACGTTCGGAGTATCTTATAGAGGCCTACAAGAAGTCTGACCGCGAGAACAGTCACTCCGAGTATTCCAAGTATCTCTCCAACTGGCGGATTGCTAATCTGGACGAATGAGGAAACGAGCGCGCCTGTGAACAGTAAGCCTAGGCCTATCCAGAATGCCTCATTGCGTTGGGAAAGTGCGGTCAGTGTGTCAGCTACCATATGGAATATTTCTCGTGTTTGAGTATAGTATTTTGGTGTGTGAAACGAATATAGTTGTACACCTACTTCCCGGCCAATTCACCGCAGCATTCGGTGGATCAAACCAGTTGGAGAATGCTCTGACACCCGTCGAGAGCAAGGTTTAGTCGGGACGGTACGTAACTACCCCTATGCCATTCAGCGTCAGTTGGCACACGCTTCTCGAGCATCTTGATGACCTGCCGGCGGACGCGACACTGATCACACCATTGTCGCACTCCCACATCCACATCACAGATATCCAGGAACACCGCATTATCGTCCAGTTCGACGAGTCCAGCGAGAAGCGCCCGCTCCAACGCGATCAGTTCGAGTCGCTGTATCATCAGATACAGACCGCGCACGATGGGTTCGATCTCGACCGGCTGCCGCCAGATGCTGACCCGTATCCAGCGGTGTTGAGCGTCCATCCCCGCTTCGAGATTGACGAGGATGCGGGTGTGATCGCTGAGACAGACGGGCCGACGACGACCCAACTGGCCGACACAGCACACGAACCAGATACCGACGATGACCGCACCGAACCAGACGGTCTGGACGTCTACTCGGATGCCCTGCTCCTAATCGATGCACTCGAGCGCCACGACGTAACCGACCTACCTGACTTGGAGACGGCCACCCTCGTAAATCTCTACACACTGCTGTCGGATGTCCAGCGTGACGCTAACGACTTTCGACAGGAAGTCGCCGATGTGCTTCTCTCACGGCTCCATCACGACCGGCCTGTTGCCGGTCAGTACGGCTCCGTCCAGCGTACGAGTCGCCGCAACCGATCGCTCAAAGATGACGAAGACGTCCTCTCGATGCTCGAGGCAGAAGGGATCGACCGTGAGCGCGTCATGAGCGTTGACCGCCAGAAGGTCGACGAAGCACTCGAGGTGACGACGCTCACTGAGTCCGATGTCTACGAGATCGATGAGAGCGAGTACGTTCGCAAGGCGGAGGTCGACGACGACGTCAAGGAGTCGCGCCTTCAGGGATTGAAGGATCGACTCGCCGCCAGCGAGGAGACAGAAGCCGAGGAATTGCGACAGGAAATTGAAGCACTCGAAGAGCGTATCGATGACCTCACGAGTTTCCGAGCAGGGACGGAGGTACAGGGATGACTACTGACGGCTTTTGTGGCATCACGTACAGACAAGGAATCAGCAGGGTTCCTCCCGGTCGTCCTGCAATCTGACACTGGCAGTATCGAGTTAGTCATCGTCGTCCTGTGATCAGAGTTCGATAGCCCGCTTCTCGAGCAGGCGGAGGATCGGAACACGTTGTTGGTGCTGGTTTTCGTAGGCGATGCAGGCTCGAAGCGTCTCCATATCGTTGATCGTCGCGATGCTGGCGTCAATCAGTCGTGTGTTCGGTGCCTCGAGCCGCTGAGCTGGTGAGAGTTCGCTCGAGTCTTGAGAGTGCTCTGGCGTGTTGCTCATTGGATGTTGCCTCTACCCCTGTCGAGGCACGAAAAACGAGTCGCAAACTCAGGCTCGGTTTTTGCTACACCACTCTTCGAACGCGTTCTCAAATTCGCTGAATAGGTTCCGATGAAAGTCACCGATGTACGGAAGTGGATATCGCTGATCCTCATCCGGAGCATGCGCTAAGTAGTCGCCAGCGCTATCGAGATCGCCTTTTGGCGTTGCTTCAAAGTCTTGTTTCTGGAAGTACAATTGATAGCAATCACTTCCATCTTGTGTCCCCTCATATTTGACCTTGAGGCACCAGTAGTCGCCATGTTGGAAATCGTTCCGTAGTCCCCAGAGAAACGTACCCCGGCGAGCATAGTCTGGTGCAGCCTTGTCATCTCGTGCTGGGAGGAACTGTCCCTTCCTGATATGCTGGTTTAAGCGCTTGTTTAGGATTGAGCGAATCTGTTCGTTATAGGAGTACAGCGATGAAACATAATTGTGTACACGTCGGTAGACCTCATTTTCCACATCTGTTTCATCAGCTCCTTGCTCAACGATGACCGTTCCTGTGGTTGAAATGTTGTCACACATCTGAGCCAGCTCGTGGAAGTTTCCGTGAACAATATAGGCTGATGATCGCGCTCGCGCCAAATCACGATCAGTAACCGGCTCTGCCGGCCCTTTTGTATGGCCCAGTAACTGGTCTACCGTATTCGTCGAACCACAGTTGCCCATTTGATCTACCGCTACTCGTCTTCAGAGTCGCTCGACATCTTCGCTGCTGCCTCGCGGTCCTTCAGAAGTTGTTCCTTAGACTGGCCAGTCGTTTCGGCCAGTTCATCTACAGTGGGAATGTCCTTCAGGGCCATCTTCTTACCTCTAAATTCCCTGCTTAGACAATTATACCTTTCGCACAGTCAGATACCGTTTTCTCTAGGCTGAACAGGGCGAGGGGATCGTGGCTTGCCCTATAGTATTTCATGCCAAACACATCCTCTCCAATTTACACTGAAATACGCCTTGTATGCCGTATGACGCTACGAACTTGGTGAATCACCTCGGGGTCAAGCCCCGAGGCACCTGCCTTGCACTTCTATAGATGGCTTGCGCTCTCACCTGCTGCTAGCGTTCTGCGCCATAGACGATTTTCGAGGGGGCTTCGTAGCCACAGTCAGGACAGTCGAACCATCGTTTGACTTTTGCACCAGCAGCAGATTTCTGGCCGACAATAACGTCGTTGTTCGGACACTCAGGACAAGCGAGTTCGGGGGCTGGTCGGTTCCAAAGTTCATCCCGAACGCTGGTCGCTTCTTTTGACTCGAAGCCTCGTGACCACACCGGATAGCCGTCGACGAGAATCGCTGCCCGCCACTTGTACGCATAGGAGTCAGGGGCACGATGCAGGACGGCTCGCGCACCTGTCTCCGTATTTCGATATGCCAGCGTGGGTGTTCGACTCTCTCGTGTCCAGTTCGTAATTCGGGGCATGAGTACTCAGAAATGGACATCTGCCGGCACGATCCAGCACGTCTCGCGCTCGTCAGTCTCCTCGAGGAGGCGATCGAGGTGTCTGCGATGGCGGATGCCTGCCGCGTGTTGATTATACAGGCAGATCGACGGGCCACGGGAGGCACCGACCTGCTGGAAGGCGTGCCGAGCAAGGCCCTCATCGCGCATGATCTCGTCGTCGTTGTGTTCCTCGAGTGCCGTCTTCACCCGATTCAGATTGCGTTGGAATGTTTCCGTCGTAGTCTCCCAGGCCCGCTCGAGGAGTTCTTCGCCGTCGTCGGACGTAACGGGCGCAGCCGTCGGCAGGTCGCCCCACCGTGCTTTTCCAGCCACTGTTGTCTCCTCTTCGTCGAAGGTGACGTAGTAGTCGAACACTGCACAGGAATGCGGCTCCGCGCCAACCAGTCGGTCGAACACGGTCCTTCCGGTTGACAGTGCCTCGTCTGCTGTCGATGCCTCTACCAGTGCGTAAATGATCATATGCATCTGGGATACCTCACTGCGCCGACGCTCTGGTCAGAGTTCGCTTGATTCTGCTCAGAGCGCCGGCAGCCATCACCGGCGCACAAAATCACTACTGGAACGCACCTGTCTCACGGAGGAGAACGATCCGAACCGGTAGTAGCATCGACAGCGATTATCAGGTCGCTCGACTCGTCGGTAGCTTCGAAAAGACCACGGGTGCCTTTGGAAACTTGCACTGCCTCGAGTGGAGCACATCATAGAAGACTCGTGAATTGTTTCTTTCAACTCTCTTTTATTGAATCAGCCGGTAAGTAGATGCGCGAATCTAACGCTGACACTCAGTCAGAACGGTTGAATAGCGCTACCGCCTATCCAGCTCAGCGATTTGTGTCGCACAAGAGACTTTTTGTTTAGCAGGAAAGAGAGGACACTGAGCCCCCGTGCTTAACGAGCGACAGAAGGGAGCGAGTAGACAGGGTAGTTCACTTCACCAGAATGTACATCACCACCTCTTATCATCGCGAGTCGATCATGTCTGTTCATGGCTACCGTTGCTGAGTTCACGATACCGGCGGAGGGATTTCCCTTGGGCAGCGTGTTCAATGATTTCCCCGGCGTCGAAGTTGAATTGGAGCGAGTCGTCCCCACGAACAAAGCGATAATCCCCTACTTTTGGGTCCGTGGCGTGAGCGCCGAGACGGAACACAAGATCGAGGAGGCGTTCCGTAGGCATACAGATGTACAGAGCGTTCACATGATTGATGAAGTGGACGGAGAGTATCTAATGCAGGCCAAGTGGAAGCCAGGGTATCAGGGCATTCTCAAAGCAATTGCCGAACATGACGTCGTCCTGATTTCCGGGGCAGGGACGGCAGAGAACTGGAAGTTAGAGGTGCGGAGCGAGAATCAAGAGGAGATTGCTGATTTTCAGCAGTACTTACGCAAACACGAGATGTCCGCTGAGCTTACTAGCTTGCACGCTCTTGCAAAGCTTCGGTCGGGAACTGAATACGACCTGACTGAAGGACAACGAGAGGCATTAGTGCTCGCGTATGAACGGGGTTATTTCGACAGCCCGCGTGAAATCACGTTAGCTGAAATCGCAGAGGAGTTCGGTATTACCGCTCAGTCACTCGGCTCTCGACTCCGGCGTGGAAATAAACGCCTCATTCGAAGTACTCTTATCGAATGATAGAGATACTCGGTTGTATTTAAACGCCCTTCGAGATAAGAAATAACTGTAAGGCCATTCCGTAGATAACTTGTGGACGTATGAACGCAGGAGATGATCACGCCGCAGATGCATCCGCTGCACAAGAATGTGATTCTTCACTTCCCGCTCGAAAATCGATTTCTGTAGATGGTCTCAATTCGATCGGGACGTTAGAATACGATGAGAGGACCGGCCGATACCGAGCTACATACGACCACGGGCAAGACTTCCCAAGTGAGGTCATTATTCATGCAGTCGCCGCGGTTTCGAATACCTTCCCCACAGACCTCGAACCTCTTTACTCGGTCATTGATCCAGACGCCCTCGATAGCCTGTGCGCTTCTCTGACACAGGGGCGTCACGAAGGAGATGCTCGAGTCACGTTCGAGTTTCACGGCTACACTGTGGCTCTCAACAGTTACGGAGTAGTGGAGGTTGATCCGACGACGCACGAGATGGCGAGCGGTGAGGAGAGATGAAGGCGCTCTATCTGAATTGCAAGGAGGCACACGGGGAGCGGTTTCGCGTAAGCGCGGCAATCTCGGAGGGGTAATATATTCCTTCGAATGCCCTGAGTACGGGCATGAGTGGAAGATAATCGTCTAACGAGACTGTCTGAAGTCTTCTCACGGTGTTGATTACAGCCACTTCCACGGTGAATTGGCAGATAAGTAGGTATACGTATCTATCGTGAACAGTATTGAATTATTTCTGAGGGGAATCTCGTTGCGCTTCTTTGATCGACTTTTTTGGTAGGTATCTCGGCTTCCGGGGAGCGTTGCGAGCAGTAACGTGGGGTAACATCCGGCACAGACGCTAAGAGATTGTCGTCTCCGAGACTCCGAATTCAGCCTACCGCAAAATCAGCGGTGTTCAATCGTCAGCGGCAATCTGGTTGTTCCACTCAATCTCTGCAGTGTCGGTCAAGAAGGTATCGAGCCCATCTATTTCACAGAGTTCGACAGTCTCTGACTCAGAATCGACCGTGACGACACCCGTGTCTGCGAGTTTGGGAAGGTGTATATGATGGAGCGTGGTCCGAATGCTCTCGACAGTCTCGTCGGTGGCGGTCATACCAGTGTCGTTGGCTTCCCATGCGGCGAGTTCGGAGGCAAGAGTATCAAATTCCACTGGATCGGCGTGGTTGGTTAAGTAGTACAGGACGTATCGCCGCCGTGGATTCCGGAGCAAGTCGAACAACTGATTTACGTCTCCGGTATCGAGTCGTCCAGTCACAAATGAATGCATGCACGCGAATCGCATAAGTGTTATTTATATGTTAATTGTAGGAAATTGACCTTCCCAAGCCAGACCTCCTGTCCGGATTATATTCCCAAATTAGATATGGAAATTATCGCAGCACAGGTAGACACAGTTAAAGATTACAAGTGACCTATGTGTGGTCGAGCTACTCTTCGTCTTCGGCGAGCTCGATATGGAAGTGGTTCCACGGTTGGGTGGTTTGCTCGGAAATAATGTCGCTTCGATGAATCTGCAGTCCGATGTCGTCGAGCTCCTCGGTGATTTGTTCGATGCGGTCGGTCGATTCGGCCACGGCCTGAACCTGAATGTTTCGTTCCCCGGCGAGCAACTGTTTCACATCCACGACACCCAGCACGTCGAGGGCTTGCTCGGCGGTGGATTTCCGATCCGTGACGGAGACAGTGCCAACGAACTGGATGACGAGTGGGTACCCGGCCTGTTCGTAGTCAATGTCGGGGTGGTAGCCCTGAATGATACCCCGGTCTTCGAGGCGCTCAATGCGATTCCCAACGGTCGTGCCAGTCACGTCCGTTTGCTCAGCGATATCCGTATCACGCTTGCTCCGTGCGTCCACCTGCAATAAGTGGAGGATTCGGCGGTCGATATGGTTGAGTGGTTCGTCGTCCATACGCTGTACACGCTGTCGAACGAGTAGAAGGTTCAGGTCGGACATTCTCTGATACGTACCAGTCACGATAGAGAGACGCTCTGTACTGAGCGATCATCACCGTCGCAGGTCGAACCCGACCTCATGTGACATTCGCATCCAGTATTCAGCAGGCGGCTTTTAGCACAGCTCGGATAGATCGATAGCCACTTCGGCACCTGCTTGCCCTGTACTGACTGTTCACTACAGCGTCAAATGGGTCCGTGACCGATCCTATGACCCGCTCGGTTAGGAATCAATGTGGGTATCAGTAGATTCACCGCGCTCTGGTCAAGTGAGAAGACTCACTTCTTCCAAGAGCGCCGTTGCTGTCTCGACTGCTCTGTTGAATAGATGCTGAGTTACGGTTACAGCAGCTTACACACTGATTCTATGTTGACGAAGGCGAACATCAGGACAATTTCACGGAACTGCCGACACCAGCCGAACGCTCGCACGGCATCGCCGACCGAGCGCTTCGTTGTCGAATACGAAGTCTCGGCCATCCAGCGCTGAGAGTAGCCTTTTGCCCGGATGAGAGCGTTGTTCACGACTGCTTTCGGTGATGAGCCACGGTAGTGAACAAGGTGCTCGACGTCAAGTGCTGAAATCTCGTACTACGTGTGCCAGTGTTAGAAGTCGTTGTCCGCAGCACGGTCAGCAGGTCGTCCGCGTTCCGGCGGACGGGACGGAACGGAACCCGATCGACTGTTCGCCACCGCGGCTCCGTCACACGAATCGCCGCGAGAGTCGAACTCGAGTTCGAGTGTCGCCTCGACTCAGGCGAACTCGTCGGCGAAGACGAGACTGTCGGACCCGTCGTAAATGACGTGCAGGCCGCCACCACTATCGGGCGTCCAGTTCGCCTCCTTTGCGTACCCGCTTTCTAAGGACACAGACACCGCGTACTCCGACCCGAACCGCGTTCTGTTGTTGATCTTGTGCGTCGCCGCGGACTTGAGTGTCACCGTCTCGTCGATCGGAATCTTCTCCTCCTGATTTCGATTCTCCTCGACGTTCTCGACGCGAATCGAGACGGTGATCGACTCGTCATGGAGGTTGTGCACGGAGACGTCCGAAGCACCCTGTGCACTCGACTGCGTCGGAGCGGGTTCGTCGCCCTGCGTCTCCCGGAAACTGGCACATCCCGAGAGGACCGGAATCGATAGGACGGCGGCGCACTCGAGCAGGGAACGTCGGCCTAATACCATAGCAGTCCAACAATTAAATTTTTCCGTAATAAGCGTTGGTACCGAACGCGGTGCCTACCTTCGGGTTGCGACGTTCGATGGAATGAGTGGGTCACGAACCGTCGAAGTGCTCGCTCGGCGATGCCGTGCGAGCGCTCGGCCGGTACCGGCAGTTCCGTGAAATTGTCTTGACGTTCGCCCTCGTCAACATAGAATCACTGTGTGAGCCGCTGTAACCGTGACTCAGCATCTATTCAACAGAGCAGTCTCGACACGTTCTCTGTCTGCGTCAGTCAGTTGATCGCCCTCGTGATTATTGAGTTGACTGAGTGCACGATGCAGTCTGTACCCTGGTGTGTTTCGTGGGTCCATTGAATGCGCCTCAGCCGATCGCGGCGCGGATAAACACGACGTGATACGACAGTCATGGAGGGACTGACCTGTTACCAGTTAACGGCAGGCCGCTATCCAACTACCAGTTTAATTGTCTAACGGGCACCGTTCTTTTCCGCGTGAGACTCCTGAATACATGGCTGTGATTTGACCGGAAGACACATTATTCTGTGTGTCCATAGGCTTCTGTATGCCCAGTATCACGGTCAACGTAGATGACGATCTCAAAGACCGAATGGAAAACCATCCGGAGATCAACTGGAGTGAGGTTACGCGCCAAGCCATCCAAGAGAAGATTGAAGCACTCGAAATGATGGACGAACTCACTAGTGAAAGTCAGCTCACTGAGCGCGACGTTCTGGAAATCGCCAATAAGATCAACGAACAAGGACGTAAGCGCGTCGAAGAAGAGTCGGCGTAGACTTGACGAATGAAGCTGGTCATTGACGCCAACGTCGTTATTTCTGCACTCATTGCTAATTCGAGAACACGGGAACTCATCGTCACACTCGAACCAGAGCTCTTGACACCTGCCTTTGTTTATGACGAAATCGAGAATTATGAAGAACTGATCGTAGAGAAATCCGGAATGGAGCCGGAACGAGTAGCACAACTCATCGACCTCTTGTTCCAGTACATTGAGGTCGTTCCTGCTGACGACTTCTATCCGGCTATCGAAACAGCAGAAGCGGAAATCGGAGATACCGATCCTGACGATGTGTTGTACCTCGCGTGTGCGATTGCCAGTGATGCTGCTATCTGGAGTGACGATTCTGACTTCGACGAACAAAACCTAGTCGAGACGTACTCAACGAGCGACGTGATCAGGTCGTTTGATACGATTTAACTCGGTATATCTGTCTCTCAGTTTCATTCTGGAGTCGGCCCATGGCGCGGCATCTCGCAGACCTGGCACTCCCAGATTGCGTGACCGGTCCAGGTTTCGTCGGGAACCGAATCATGATCGCTGAATCGATGATCGGTTGTGCGTCCG
Organism: Haloterrigena sp. H1; assembly: GCF_005938085.1. Lineage (GTDB taxonomy): Archaea > Halobacteriota > Halobacteria > Halobacteriales > Natrialbaceae > Natrinema. Next base: position 83,183 of record NZ_SMZK01000003.1, on the reverse strand, counting down.
CACTGGTGACACTCGAGGCGGTCTTTGGTCGGAATGCCACTGTCTTGGTGCTCAGGTTCACGTTCTTTAGGTGCCTGTTGGAGGGCAATTGCAGGAACTAGCCACGCATCATTGCCGGCGTTGTCGAGCAACGTCGCAAGTCGCTGCTTGTCGCGAATGCCGGATCCACTTTCATCGTAGAGATACGTTGTCAGCTCGTGGTCACTATCTGCGACTGGGTGGAGTTGGTCACTCCATGTTGTTCGATCACGGGCGGCCGCGAGAAGTTGCTCACCGTCAGTGGACGAGATTCGTACTGTAGCAGGAAGCACGGGCCACCGATCAGCCAGTTGGGCTGCGGGCTCGTCCTCGAGATCGTAGATGATCGTGCAGTCGTCGACAGTCTGTTCGGTCGCATTCGACGCAAGAAGCGTCGCAGCCGCCGCACCTTTCGCGACGGCGCCGTAGAACGTCGACGATTCGACAAGCATGTGGACGACGCCAAGCAGCATCCACTCTGTTGCTGGTGTGTCTGTCTCAGAAGAACAGTCCTCGAGATGGTTGGTGAGACAGAACAGGCACTTGGTCTGGTCAGGTGGGGTCGGTGCGCCACAGGAGCGACACTCGGTATCTGCTTCTGCTGGAGTATCCGGATATCCAGTTGTCGCCGTCGCACTCCGCTGTCGATCAGGTTCGCCGTCATCATCCTCGCTGAGTGTTTCATCTGGGATATGCGACGCTTCGCCGGTCGGACGAAGCTCCTCAAAGTCAGAATCTCGGTCAGTCATTGGCTGGGTAGTGGATCGTGTTGTCTCACGTCTCGATGCAGGCACCAGTTCGAGAGAGAAGATCTGGAAATGAGATCACTGAGACGCTATTGCTGACGGAGTCCTGCTTCTCGAGCTTCACGGTTGCTGGCACAATGAATACACGCTGGCAGATCACCATCAACAGCGAAAACCCGGTAGTAGTTCTCCGTGACATGAGAGCCACAGCCATCACATTCTGGCATTATTCAAATCTATGTTGTTACTCCAGTAAATATCTTGTTCCAATACTTGTGTGATTTTTACTAATGGCATTCTATCTAAGTGGGATTGACTCTTTTCTGGGTCTGGTATTGTTGCGGTTCGAGAAGGAATCCACAGTCTTCACAACGAGTTTCGACTGCGTTGGTGGTCACCCGTCCGTTGCAGTTGGGGCACGGACTGGCGCTCGAGTTGGGCTGGACATCTTCGTCGAATGTTGTCTGGTAGATCTCTCTGAGAGTCATGGTGTTCACGAGGGGCAATGAGTAACTCCGACTGCCCCTCACCCACTCGTGGGGCACAGAAACCTCTCTCAGGAGACAGTAGCAGAGTTCTTTGTGAAACTCGCCATAAGTACAGGCGAACTATTGAGCGTCTTTTAGGTGGACATACGAATCCTCGAGCGCAAGGATCCACTTTGTATGTAGCTCATCACATCTTGCATTTCCTGGGAAAAACACACACTTGTCAGCTTCTCCTGGGTCTTCAATCAAGACATGGATAAGTTCATTTTGATCCGAAGTGTCGGTTGGAGGGGCGTTTTCAGGTATTTCATCCATGTCATGTCTGCATACGGCTTCTGGGGTGAAAAACCTTACATATGGACAATAGGATGCAGGTCTTAAGACAATAATTGTAATTTCTCGGCTGTGTTGAATCGCCATACGGCGTTGGATTTCACTGTTTGACGGCCTGCTTGATGTTATAGACGACACACATCAGGGCGATTTCACGGAACTCTCGATACCAGGTACGCGCTCGCACGGCGTAGCCGAGCGAGCGCTTGACGGCTGAGTTGACGGTTTCGGTCATTGACCGCTGAGCATACCGATCTTCATCAATACGAGCGTTGTGCGCGTGATCGTACGGCGCGAAGATCCGGTGTTTGATCAGCGGTCGAATGTCGAGTTCACGGAGTCGTTCTCGGAGTTGTTGCTTGTCATAGCCCTTATCAGCAGCCAGTGACTGCAGATCGCCCGCGTTCCGGCGGGCGATCTGCTCACAAAGATCCGCGTCACTGCCTTCTAACGTCGTCGAACAGTGAAGGTCGAGTACAGCCTGCGTTGCTGTATCGACGAGCTTTGTGACTTTGAGCGTCTGGACGCGATAATTCGTTCGCTGGCAGTAGTGGCGGCTCGCACGATCTCGTTCGTAGAATGTTGCGTCGATAGCAGCGTGTTCGGATGGATCGTGTAGCTGCGCCGACTGGCGCAGCAACACTCGACAGACGCTCATGCTGATCCGGTCGAACGCCTTACACAACGTGGATGGCGAGGGGAGATCGGCCGCGCTGAGGCCGATCTCCCCGGTTATTTGTGGCATCTCCTTGAGCAGGTCAATCGTCATTCGGTAGGACGTATCGAGGTAAATCCGCAGACAATGCAGGGAAACAAGGGCATAGTCGGCGAATCCGCCGCCACCTTTTGGGGCGGCGGATTCGTCTCCATCGCCAGTAACGTTTTGAGCAATCGGCACAACTGCCTCAATGAAGCGGGAGATTTGGGTCATGAACAACTGAAGTCTCCCGCTTCAAGACCTTCGATTTAGCGAACCATTCCGCCGCCGTCTAGTGATTCAACACAGCCAATTTCTCTTTATGAGTCACTACGCACTGATATATCTGTGTGGGCGTTGTCGGCCCGATTATCTCGAATGAGCAACACTCGGACTGGACAAGAGATAGTCGCCATCTGTCCTAACTGTGATGCCGTTTATCCTGCTATTCGGCTTCCTGATGGGAAAATAAGACGGAAGGGAAGGTATCCGCATTGTCAGTGTGGAACCAAATCGCTTGTCGAAATTGAAATCGAACAGTAAGCATCTGTAGTTACCGAATTGCTCGACTCGGTTTCAGGCATACTTCTGAATGAAGAAGTCGTGGGACGGATTCATGCGGTGGCGAAAGCCAGGCAGCGCAACGGCCATCGGCCGTGAGCAGCCCGGACCGTGGAGGTGGTGGGAGGTGGCGGTGACCGCGTTCACACCAGCAAAAAAGGGGCTTCGCCACGGCTATTCCCACCAGCAGCCGCGCTCCGGGAAGTGGATCATCGACCACCCGGTCACGGCCAGTGAAACACGGCCTTCGTGCCAGTTCCGGGCAGCCTTGTGAATTCGCACCTGCTCGCCTTCCTCGATCCACGGCGCGTCTGATGACTTCCAGATCGTCACGCGTGTCTGTCCACTGTCGTCTGCGATGAGCCCGACCTGTGCGATACTCGGATGCGAGGGATCCCACAAGGTTTCGACACGCCCTTGGATGCTCACCTCCTTCCGAGAGACCTCCTCGAGTTTTCCAATGGGGATGACGTGTCCAGGCGCCGTCTGCAGTTCCTCGAACACGTTGACAACCGCACTCGTCAGGTCCTGGCCACCGACGACGGCCTCACTCAACCGCCGGCTAATCGCCGCTCGAGACCAGCCATCCAACTGCTTTGCGAGTCGCATCGACTGCTTGTTCACGGCCGCCAACTGCTCTCGAGAGAGCTCTGTACGAGGATCCGCTCGTTCCGGGTCTGCCATTGGGTCCACGCTCGCCGCCCGTTTCTGGAATTCCACACGCCGCGCTTTGTTCTGGTTCGCAGCGATCGTTCGCGTCCGTCTCTCACGACCCTCCTGCGTTCCTATCTCGGCCTGGGCACTGATCCGCTCGAGTTCATCCTCTCGTGCTCGAATCCGCTCTTCCTGCTCGAGGGTCGCGCCATAGATCCGCTCATCATTTGTATCGACGATTCCGTCTGGGTGGTTCGCATCCACCTTTGCTTGGACCTCTTGCTCGACTGTTGCCTCGAACTCCGGCGTCTCGCCGACGACCGGGAAGCCGTCTTCATCGACTGCCTGCTCGTCCGCCTGTTTGAGTGCCTGTTCATCGACCGTAACGACCTTGCTACTCGAGTTGTTACTAGACATTGGAGTTCAACTCTGAAGGCGCTCATGCGCGCCTGCCACCGCGATGCTAGGACATCGCGGTTTTCCGACGACACTGACCGACTAGATCTATCTGCGCGCTCGCGCTCGCGCCTTCGTGAGCGCCCATCTGGGCGCGAGCGAGAGCGCGCCTGAATGAGGTAACCCAACCAGCACCGCGCGGCGTCCCGCCCGAAGCAAGCGGCCAGCTTTAAGCCGTTTCTCGTGTCCGGCCCGAACTGCGGGTCCGCGTCCAGCACGACTGTCGTCGAGAACGCGCGCCGCAGTGTGGCGCGCGACAGCGCAGGCGGCACCAAGCGCTGGAACGCGAAAGCCCGCGAGGGGCGCAACCGAAAACGCGCTTAATGCTGGCGTCGAGACCAGATTCATTTTAGCCCGGAACGGTGAGCGACGCCAGGAGCGAACCGCAGCCCGGAATGGTCGGTCGCGAGCGACGCGGAGGGCGGCACGCGGCGAGCGGGGTGGGCCGATACTCAAGAGCGAGCAACCAACGCTATAGCCTCCCGATCAATCCACAGGGGTGGGATCAAAAGGGGCTGGCGCGCTCGAGGAACCCCGCCGACGCAAGCACCACAGCCTGTGAGGAGCGCAGCGAGGTCTTCGCGAGTAAAACGAGCGACGGGCAGCGAGACGCCTGCGTCTCGACAGGCGCGGGACTCGAGCGAGTCAGGGGCTTTCACCCTATTATCGAAAGCAGTGATTGCAAGCCGTTCACTGAGATTTACTTCATGATAGCTGTTTCAGTGACCCATCTGCACACTACAGATGCGAATGTAGTAGACGGAACTTCCATTGTTCTAGTCCGTCACCACGCCAGTCACTGAGAAAAGCTCATATTCCAGTGCCGCTCGATGCCCCAGAGAAGCACCCAAACCAGTACTGGCACGAGGGTTATCGACAGCAGTAGTGCACCATCATATCCTGCATTCGGCTTTTCAATGAGTTCTAACACTGCAATCAATCTGAGGAAACCGAGAGCAAGAGCTCCAAAGAGTATGGCAGTTGGAAGTTTAAAATCATTATTTTTCACGAATAAAATACCAAGCAGTGTGATGATTGTGCCAAAGAATACCGCTCCTCCGGCGATTAATAGAGTCAGGGCCACCCAGCCACTATGGTTCGGTATAGTAAGTATGGTTACACCAGTGTCTATTCCCAACCCCGCTCCAAGTAGCGCAATGATAAGACCAAGCAGCGCGAATATGGCCGCAGGTATGTCATATTTAGTGATTGATTTCATTAAGTGGTATCCCATTAGTCTCGGCAAATGTTTTCTGGTATTGAAGGATACGTGCTTCGCCTGTACTGTTCGTTTGACAATCCACGATTCTTACCTTATCAGAGGGAGCTTCGGAACAGAACCAAGTGTCCACTACGGACTTTTCCTCGAGAGCCGCTCTTCATCACCGCCAGCGTCGACTCACTCCTCGCGATCAGATAACTTCTCCGACAACCGATCCAGTTTCTCCTGCGCAGACTCACGCCGGTCGCAAGTGGCGTCCGGTCGGTACTCCATCGACGTGATTTCACCATCCTCAAGCATCACCGAAAGCACGCCACCGTCCGTTTGAGCGGGCTCAGGCAATCGACCCACAGGGACATCGACTTGCTCGATCACCTGCTCATTCTCCTCGAGCAAGATGACGGCAATCTCACCGTCTTCAATTCGATCGACAACGCCAGTGTAAGTCCCATCCATCTTTCTCACCCCATAGCAGGAGCGACAGCTCCATCAATTCCACTGGCGACACTATCTGCGGTAAGCTGAGGAGATATCAGGGAATTCGTCTCGTCGTCGGAATCAGGTGTCTCCGCAAGGATATCCTCGGCGTCCGTCGAGAACGACTCTCTCGTCTCTACGTCGACCGACGTGCCGTCAGTGCGAACCACAATATCGCCGTGGACTCCCGTCCAGTACGTTTCGATCTCTCGCTCGGCAAACCGTTCGAGGACCTCATCGCTTGGGTGCCCGTACTGTGAGTCGTAGGCACTCGAAATGATAGCCATCTCCGGATCTACGGCATCCACGAAGGCGTCACTCGAGGAGGTCGATGACCCGTGATGGCCAGCCTTGTAGACATCGCTCTCGAGGTCGCTTCCCCACTCGTCGACCAAGCGCTGCTCAACGCCAGTATCGACATCACCGGGTGCCAAATACTGGAAGTCACCAAACTCGAGCGCCAGTACCACACTGTTATCGTTAACGTCACTCCCAGCGTCCCCAGCAGGCGGGTTCATCACCTGGGCAGAGACATCGCCCTCAAGCGGCAGTTCATCATCGCTTTCGACGATGAGAAATTCGACATCATACTCGTCGACGGTATCGAGGTAGTTCCCATAGGTCGCAGAATCCGATGGGACACCCGAATCGTATGCGGTTCCAATACCCTCACCAGTCGTCTCGAAGTGCTCGATCACAGCAGCGTGACCACCGATGTGGTCGGCATCAGCGTGTGTCGCGACGAGATGGTCGATCCGATCGATCCCCTGGGCCTCGAGATAGGCGATGACCTCACTGCCGTCCTCTCGCCAGTCGCCAGTATCGATCAGGATCGTCTCATTGGCTGGCGTGACGATGAGAGTCGAATCGCCTTGTCCGACGTCGATGTGGTGAATCTCGAGTTCTCCCTCGACAGTGCTCCCGTCGAGTCCATCGCTCTCGTCATCAGTGCCGCTCTCTCCATCGCCGTCCGACTCAGACTCATCGAGTTCGATATCGCCGTAGGCGTGCTCGAGTACGACCTGGCCATTGGCGTCGACAAGCCGAACCACGTCGCCATCGTCTCGCCAGATATTCACGTTGTATCCCCAGTACAGTTCGTTGTCCGTTGGATCGCCTTCACCGGTCGTTATCTTCACCGTCTCCCCAGACTCCAGAACGAACTCACTTGGAAACGAAAACGGAGAGAGGCCGCCATCGACCTGTCCACCCTCTCGGTCTCGGAGTTCAAACCCGGACAAATCAACGGGCTCATCGGCGGTATTCTCGAGGACGATGTACTCCTCGTCGGGCGACACGTCTTCGACGTTCATGTCAACGACCTCGAGAGCGTTCCCAACGGTCTGAGAGTCGTCAATCGCATTCTCGGGGCTCCCGGTGTCGCCCGCACATCCCGCAAGAACGACGAGGAGCGCCACGGAAACGACGAGGATCACTCGGTTCATACACGGGTCATCTCACGAGACGCGTTTGAGTGTTCCGTCCAGTGGAAGAACCCCGCTGACATCCTCGCAAATACTGTGTGCGAGAGGCCAATGAGACTCACATACCTTCACTGAGACCAAAGAGTCTCAAGACGCTGCTCGATCGCAGTAAGTACCGTCGAGTACACCTCGAGTGGGTGGAGCGACGGGAGTTCAAGATCAGTGATGTCGTTCGCAGTCGGTGGCTGGTGAAAGTGCAACCGGGCATTGTGCGTGTTTGGGTGCCTGTCCCAACGGCATTCCCACTGGCTGCTATCGTCGTGGTCTTCGACGTAGTGAAATGTGAAATCCCCAGTCGTGAACCACCGAATGTCGAGCCGGGCTGCTGAGACTGATTCTGGATATTGCTCCATATCGAAGACCGCCTTGAGGAGTCGCGGCTCGTAGGAATCTGGATCGAATGCTGTCTCGGCGACGAGTGAATCCGTTGTGAGATGTCGCTCGAGCAATCGTAGTGTCTGCCGATCCGGTGGCCCTGTGGAGTCAGGGTGTGAATCCGATGGTGGCCGACTCATTCAGGCAGAGATCAGGTGCCCATCGTTCTGGGAGAGCTGTCGAGCAAGCTCATACAGCCGAATCTCTCGAATAATGCCTTGCCACTCACTGATCGCAGTCATCCGTTCATGGACCATCTCGTGGTCGTCATGCTCGACAACCGAGACCGCTGTCGGGTCAGTGGTTCCGAACTGATCCTCATACTCTGTGAGCTGTTCTTCGAGTGCTGCCACACGGTCGATTATCTCGTCGATGGAGAGTTCATCTGCAATTTGGCTGGCCTCCTGCCACTCGAGATACCCATCGTTCCGTTCGTACTGCGCAGGGCGACTATCACGGTCTGCTCGAACGATACCCATCTCGGTCAGACGCTCGAGATGCTTTTTGGCAGCGTTTGGAGAGCAGTCGGCAAGCTCCGCAATCTCAGTGTACGCGGTGGGCGATGTCACTCCAAGGGCAACATCGTAGACACGACCAAACGTGTCCGTGCCCTCTTGCCACCGTCGCTGAGCAGCGTCGGATTCTGGGGCCGGATCGAACTCAGTCATATCCAACTGTACGTGGTCATGCTCAATATATGTTCGTGTTTCTCAGATATGTGCGATCAGATATCTGATCTGTAGAGGGTCCACACCGAGAGAACAGGCTGCTGACTGTAAACAGAACTGCCCAACGCGTGGGAGACCTCGGCATTGTCGAGCTTCGCCCGCTTGGTCAAGAGATCTTCACTCCCTTGCTGTTCACATCAGGGGGATGCTATTGGGCTGTACCACCAAACCGTTCGGGAACAACTGTTCGCTCGACGAGAAACGTGACTGCAAGGCCGATAACACTGCCAAGTACACCGACATTGATGAAGAATAGTAAGCCATCAACAACGAGTCCAAGTCCAATGACGAATGGTACGCAGAGTAAAACGAAACCAGTCACAACGTAACTGAGACGTTCACGCTGTGCTTTGGAAACACGATCGCGAATAATCCACGTGGCTGGGCCAAAAATGAGAGCTGTCACGATAGCAAATACTGCGACCCACCCCCATGGACTTGATTCGTACTCAATGACACGTGTTCCTGTGAAGAGAGCAATGATACCCAGTAAACTAATTCGTGCAAGTTGGCGTGACCGGTATGATATTAGTATAGACATGTCGTAGTATTGTCGTAGGCCGCTAGCTAACTTCAGTATATCTGAAAATTTGAAGACTATCACTGAATGTCGAGGAAAATACCGCTGTGCTAATCATACATACTGGATTTTCGTAGAACTAGACGACATCTTGGTGATAGGTTTCGTATCCTAACCGGTGTACTGGGATTTCCACTCACGCCGATCCTCAATTGCTTGCTCTCCCTCGTCTGTAATCGCGTAATAGTTTGTGCGCCTGTCGAGTTGTCCTTTCTCGACAAGGCCCTTATTCACGACCGTATCGAGATTCGGGTACAGCCGACCATGATTGATCTCTGAACTGTAGTACTGCTCGATCTCATCTTTGATATCCTGTCCAGATGGCTGGTCAGCGCCCGCGATCACGTACAGCAGGTCTCGTTGGAATCCAGTGAGGTCGTCCATAGCCCAGCCATTCAGGCGAGATGATATTTGTTATTCTACACGTACGTAGATGTAAGGTAATCAAACTAGTCGGTTCTTTATACCACTAGCTGACTCTCATTTCATTCACGCCATCCTGACACTGTGATCGTAATAGAACAACACTCGGGGAATCCGACTCTGTATGCACGATCAGCGGTTACGGCCGTCTCACTCCGAATTCGTGAGTAGTACACCGACGTACTGATCTTCCCACTCGCGACGGGCCTCGAGTTCGCGTCGGCCACGCGCTGTGATCGTGTAGGAGTTCGTCCGACGATCGACCTTCCCCTTCTCAACAAGCCCTTTGTCGACGACATCGTCGAGATTCGGATACAGTCGCCCGTGGTGGATCTCGTTCTCGTAGTACTCCTCGAGTTCGTCTTTGATTGCAAGGCCATGTGGCTCATCCTGACCGGCGATCACGTACAAGATGTCACGCTGGAATTTAGTGAGATCGTACATATTGGTACTCCTGCCTATTGGTTGATAAACCACTGGACAAGAGTTACACGAACACACCTAGTGTAATTTTTGCTGAAGGTGATGTCGGTAAGACATCGCGATTGGTATTCAGTTATTATTTAGTGTTACTATCCATACAGATACATAGCATGAGGGGGTTGAGCGAGAAGAGTAGGGCCCACCTTGAAGAAGCGTTACAGAGTGATAACCCATTGGAGAAAGATTTCCATATTCAGCAAGTGCTGCGGGATAGTGCGGTTGATAGCTCTCAATCAGAGATGGAAACAGAGTAATCATCGAAATCCTTTGGAATCGCCAACAGCGGCTCTAATTTTGGATCACCCCAGAGGAGACGTTAGTTCTGAAGTCCCAGAGCATTGATCTGCTCTTGATATCGGTTTCGAATAGTGACAGAAGTCACGCAAGCAACGTCAGCGACGGCTTTCTGTGTTCGTTTCTCATTGCACAACAAAGAACTCGCATAGATTGCTGCCGCAGCATAGCCAGTTGGCGATTTTCCTGATAACAGTCCCTTCTCCGCAGTTGTCTCGATAATTTCAGTCGCTTTCGCCTGCACTTCTTCGGAAACCTCGAGTTCAGAGCAGAAGCGAGGAACGTACTTTTTTGGATCAACGGGCTCCATTTCGAGGGAGAGTTCTTGCGCGATATACCGATACGTACGCGCGATTTCCATGCGTTCAACACGAGAGACTGCCGAAATTTCGTCTAGCGACCGGGGAATTCCCTCCATCCGGCAGGCCGCGTATAATGTACTTGTGGCAACGCCCTCAATGGAACGCCCGCGGATAAGATCTTCATCAAGTGCACGCCGATAGAGCACACTCGCGACCTCTCGAACAGATCGGGGAACACCCAGCGCGGACGCCATCCGATCGGTTTCGGAGAGAGCAAGTTGGAGATTCCGTTCGCCAGCGTCTTTTGTTCGAATCCTCTCTTGCCATTTCCGCATCCGGCTGAGCTGAAGGCGCTTCTCTGAGGACAGCGAGCGACCAGCGGCATCTTTGTTTCGCCATCCAATAGTGGTCGTCAAGCCCTTGTCGTGCATTGTTTGGGTTGTCGGTGCACCCACTCGAGATTTGCTGTCCCGTTCTGCCGCGTTGAACGCCCGCCATTCAGGCCCTCGATCGATAGCTTCCTCTTCGAGAACCAACCCGCACTCCGCACAGCTAATCTCACTCTCGTCCGCACTTCTCGTGAGCGCACTTGACTCACATTCAGGACAGGTCTGCTCGCCCTTTTGTTTGGTTGCTTCTTGCCCCGACTGAGCTTCGGTCTCTTGCTGTCGGTTTAACCGCTCCATCGATTAGTTAACTATCAGTACTCTCAAAAGTTAAACGCTGGGTGGAATTTCTGAACTCAACAATCAGTGGATCGCCACCGGCGGCAATTCACGATATCTCCGAAATGCGGATTCTCACAGTGAACAGTAACCAGTCGCGGATATTGAACGACTCCGTACACACAGATCTCTGGAAGAAAAACCGCTCACTCGTCTTCGAGTGCTGCGTAAATCTCCGCGTGTCGGCGTCCGTCAAGCTTCCCCATCTCGAGGGCGATTTCGTGGCGTTCCTCATCACTCTCAGCCGACTGATATCGCTCATAGAGTCGGCGGGCTTCTTCGTCGACCGTCGCCGAGGAATCGGTGCTGGACGCCATCTCTATATTGAATCTACTCGTTGTGTCCCTTTATCAGTTGCGACGAGCGCACGCTCGGAAGTAAATCACTGCGGTATCGGTGTCAACAGCGGCTTCGTCGGTCGCAAATCGGTGCAATAAGGCACGAATTTCATCGCCGTATTCGAATGTGTATCCATTCAGCATATAAAAGACGACTACCGTTCGGAGTGCAGTTCGCTTGTTCCCGTCGACAAACGGATGATCTGCAACAAGCAGCCTCATCAGGTGGACTGCCTTCTCATGGATCGTCTGTGGGACCTCCCCGAAAAATCCCTCCGAAACGTACTGCAACGCAGATGCAACTGCATCTTCTGATCGAACCCCTGATTCCGTGTTGTCGCCTTCCTCGACAATCTGCTCGTGAAGGTCAAGGACCAAGTCAACAGAGGGATACGCGACGTCGTCAGTCACAGTCTTGGTTTTCTCATGCTTCCGGATAACCATTTTCGATAAGGTATCAGTTATCCGCCCTCGTGTCGATCTACTTGAAATAAACGCCTGTAGAATATCGCTAGCCTTGGCGACTCATCGATTTGATACCGAAGCGTAGCAGCGGTCGCGGGATTTCATGAGACTCATCTCAGTCGCCTTGCTGCGCGTTCAGCTCGTCAAGGAACCAGCCGGCCGTCGTCCCAATACGAATGCCGTCGATGTTGCGCATCTTGAGGTCAGTCGTGGCGGTACGGAACGGATAGTGGTCGACGAGGACGCGATGGATGACCGTACGGACGGGTTCTGTCCCGTATCTGTCCACGGCGGTCGCCATCGCCGCGTCGAAATGCGCATCCTGGTGATCCTCTCGAGGGTTCTGTGCGCGCTCGAACACGAGCTCAACTACCTCGTCAACCGATGCGTGCTCGGGATTTCCGGTTCGTTCACGAACGTCGTACAGGGCGTCGCCATCGGGCATCGCTATTCACCCGTGGTGTCTCTGTTTGTATCCGTGGTCGTTGGATCAAGCTGACGCTGCCGGCGGACCTCGGCAAGAGTATCTTTGAGCGTTGCCAAACTGTCGATGGCCGAAAGTTCGTCGGTGATCTCGTTGAGGAGCACGGCTCGCTCGACAGCGGCCTCGTCTCCCTCGGTCGTCTCGATTGACTCGACGCGAATCTGTCGGTCTTCGTGCCAGCCACAGGTCCAACAATTTCGGGTAATCTCAATACACTCGTCTTCCTCGGCCGTAAGGAGCGCATCGGGAAGTGATGTCGAAAGTGGTTGCTCCGGGCCCACTTCGAGTGTAATCGGTGAGTCGCATGCAGGGCAATCCATAGTCGTCTCGAGGGGCGCTCGTATGTTGAAGATGTGGGAACGACGAGACAGACTCGCGCATGGTCTGCGCCGAAAAGGGATAGATAGGGGCGGGTATTCTTCAGGCAGTGACTGAGAGTGGATTGGCGGCAACGTCGGTATCAGGGTGCTTCGAGCAACGACCGGGCCCGTTGCACGTAGCTGTTTGCATCCCAGCTACGGGCATCGCTGATCTCGTCGAGAAGAGCACGAGCATTGGCAGCTGACAGCTGTTCGGTGCGAACGAGCACCGAAAGCAGCGTCGGCGTCGTCACGAGCCGCGTATCGACGAGCGAGGCGTGGACCAAGCCGAGTTGGTTGAACTCATCACAGAGTAACAGTGTGGCGTCAAGGTCATTTGCAAGGGTGACAGCAGCGTTTTCGCCGTCATCGAGCGGAAATTCGGCGTCAAGATCGACCAATCGTGCCTCGAGCGTCTCAGTTCGGTCGAGGACAGTCGTTGCAGCCCGACCGTGTACGTCATCATACGAGGCAATCTCTCGGAGTTCCTCGATGACCACTGTTGGGACGATGACCTCATAGCAGGACAGACAGAGATCGAGTGGATTGGGGTCGTCGTCAGCAACGACCCCGAGACTCACGAGGGCAGAGGCGTCAGCGACGAGCGTCGACATTTATGCGTCGGCGACCTCGTCGATGAAGTCCTCGTCCAGTTGCTGTTTCAACACTCGGAGGTTCGCCGCCTCTTCGGCACCGACGAGCGCTTTGAGTTGCTCGAAGGAGATCTCGTCGTCGTAGTAGGCAGCTGCGATTTCCTGCGTGAGCGCGTCGTCATGGGCCGCCTCTTGGAGGTACTCTCGCAGCGCAGTCACAAGGACATCCGTCCGGTCTTCCCCGAGGACGTCTGCAAGGGCGTCGGCCCGGTCGATAAGTCGGTGGGGCGCCCGGAACTGGACGCGCTTTTTGTCGCTACTCATTATGTGTACATTGTGAGCCAGTCCACTTAGCAGTTATCGTGTGTACAATGTAAGCCACGCTCGCCTCATGTCGACGATCACTCGGCAGCCATCAGCCGGACACGAGATGCTCCTTGAGATAGCGCGTCCAGTACGTTGCGACCCCATGGCTACCACCGCTCGCACAACTGCAACGGGCCTTCGAGATGGTCGAGTTCGACGCGGAACCGCATGAAAGCTGCAAGCGCGTCGACAATGTGCCCACAGCCGTCGTAGGCGTAGTAGTCAATCTTATTGGGATTCGGGTACGGCTGGATGGCACCGTCGTCACAGATCAGTGGAAGACTCTGTTGTCCTACTACCACGCATTCGTGTTACTGGCTTCGATGCCGGTTTCCCGGTGTCGCCGTTAACGATAGCACGGGTCGCTCAGGAGGAAATGTAGCTGATTACCTGTGTGGCCACGTTCTCGGTGCGTTCGTCGACGAGAGAAGTCATATGGAATTCCACCTCTGTCGCACTGTTGAGGGTCGCGAGCGACCACGGAAGGACGTGACTTCGTTCCCCAAGCGGTTCGCCTTCGTAGTCGTCGTCGCGGAGTGTGAGAGATTCTTCATGATAACCTTTCGTGGAGATCAGGACGGTGATCAGCTGTACGCCGTGGTTCGGGAACCGAGGTGTTCCCAGAACAAGCATCGGACGGCCTTTGTCCGAGAGTGGATCGGTCCCCCAAATAATGTCGCCGCGTTCTAGTTCATCGAACGCAGTCACCGCACTTCCTCCATCTCGTCAGTTTTCAACTCCTCGAGATCTTCCTCGCCATACTGCTCGTCTGCAGTCTGGTGGTGCTGGTGGAGTCGGTAGGCGGCTCGAAGCCGGTCCTCGTTGTCTGTGATCGCCCAGTACGGGCGCTTGTGCCGCACAAGACCTCGTTCCTTCAGTCGCGAGAGGATCGCACTAACGGCGTCCGTATCCAGTTCGAGTTGTTCAGCAATCGTCGCCGCCTTCCACGCCCGGTCGTCGTTCTCGTCAAGGAACAGCACGATACGCTCAGTGTCGTTTCGTTCCTCGAATTCATCGTCGTCGGCGTTCTCGAACTCGTCGATATCGATGGTGCCGCTCGACATAAATTACTGTTGGTGCTGTGGGTGCATAGCTGTTTTGTGTGTTTGTTACAGGAGGAGTACACTCACGTCTAAAGGTCGTCTGCCTCTGTCATTCACTCTGTCGGCGTCGCGATGAGGTGTTCCTCGAGGTCGCGCGTCCAGTAGGTAGCTAACCCATCCGGACTACACCGCGCACACAATTGTATCGTCCCTTCGAGGTGGCCGAGTTCGACGCGGAACCGCGTGAGGGCTGCAAGCGCGTCGACGACGAGCCCACAACCATCGCAGGTGCAGTGATCGCGCTCGTCAGGGTCCGGCTCCGCCTGAATAGCGCAGTCGACACAGATAGGGTGAGAGACTCGCTTGTCTTTTCCCCAGGTATGCGCCTCACCGACCTCAGTGCCAGGCAGGGCGTCGCAGAAGGCACAGCCAGCGAGCGTCTGCTGCATCACTCGCCCACCTCGTCGGCGTTGCGAGCAGCCGTCCAGCCTCGATGGAAGACGGCAAGCTGAGTGCTCGAGTCAAAGGCGGTCCCACTTGGCTCGTGAACGAACACCCGCTTGCCAGGTACCGGCGTCACCACACCGTTATCGATCAGTTCCATAACGAGCTGTCGGGCGGTTGTCTCGCCGAGATCTGCGGTCACGACGCGAGTTGCATCCTGATCACGGGCAACGAGTCTGGCCTCGAATCGGCTGTAATCGTCTGCAGTGTCGCCAATCGGATTTGGATCAGTCATTGGAAACCACATGAGGCACACTGTTGAACGCGCCTCATGCCTCACGGCGCCGATAAACTCGCTTCTAGGAGCTCAGTCAAGTCGAAGACATTGCGTGTGTGTATGGGGTCAGTGATCGATATTCAACAGCGGGCTTGAGTACTAACGGCTGGTGATTACTTTTCGCCGGGCCGTCGGTCCGTTCGCAGTTGCCACGTCGGCTTCACCCTGAACGTATCTGGTTCTTCAACAGGATGGGAATGACTCTGATTCGTCGCCAGTGACGCAGGCCGTGCGAGGCGATTGATCAGTTCATCACGCACGTCCTGCCGAGACATCATCTGCTTGTGCCAGCCGAGCCGTTCGTCATAATGGAGTTTCTTGAATCTCTCGCCAACCGTATCAGCAGCGATGTACTGTGTCAGTTTAACTCCCCAGACGTTCGACGATCGATATTCGGCACCAACGTCTGCATGTGTGAGTTCGACGAGAACACACTCGACGAATGAAATGAGTGATTCCCGACTTCGGTCGTTCGGAACGCGTAACTCGAGGCCAGACCAGGGTGGCTCGGAGGGCTGTCGGTAAGTTGGTGTCCGATCAATATCACGGTCTTGTGGGTGCTGTCGCTCAGTGGTCATTCGCTATCTCGGGACAGTTCGATCGCCCCGCACCCATCTCGGGGCGAAAAAATACTCCGGAGGGGTCGTTTTAGAATACGTAGCTCTGTCGAAATCCCATTCTTTAGTCATTTATTCCCGTGGAACCACTGCGCACTACAGGTGCGAACTTACCATAGTTCACCGACCGCAAATGCTATACGATACAGAAGACAATATAATGATATGTATGGAACTGTCCGGGACGCACTTGAGGACTGGTATAATCCAAGTGTTCCGTCTGCAGTGGTTCTGTTGATGGGTTCGAGTTTTAGCCTCTTCTTGTTCCTCAACAGCCCTAATTTCACGAACCCGTACTACGTTTTCGGAGTCGGAGTAATGGTCTTTACAATTGTCTTTGCGGTGGTTATGCTTATTTCTACGCTATTAAAGAACTGGTAACTACTACCTCTGTACTTACCGCAGAGGGTTCTGAACCTATCACTCTCTGAGGGTCTCAGCAGAGCCGAATACGTACAACGAGAGAAGTCTGATCGAGTTAGCAAGGCGCTGCGGACATTCCATCGAACCGTACCAGCACTAGTCAGTCAGCGTTCCATCAATCGCTCAACATGGCTAATTCGATCGTCTATCGGAGGATGTGTAGACACTATGCGTGTCCAGCAGTTGCGGATTCGGCGTATAGCTCTCTCGTATAGCCTTCCGGGGGATTGTTTATCAGCTGTCTCTGCCATCCGAGCATCTCTGAGTGCATGTAGCCCATTGGCAACTTGGTGTGGATCCTCGAGAAGGTTGGCTGCGTATCTGTCTGCTCGATACTCGAGTTGTCGTCGGGTCCACGCGAAGACGATTCGTCCAACGAGCGCTGCGCTACCGACAACCAGAAACAGCATCCAGTGGTGCTGCACAAAATACCGAACAGAGAGGAGGGACGGGGCTGTCAGCACTACCGCCCCAACCAGAGAGACGACTGCGTGGTTTTCGTCGACGTGACCCAGTTCATGAGCTGCAATCATTGCGATGTATTCGTCGTCAAGTGCTTCAAACGAGTGCTCGTTGATCAGAATGAGTTTGTAAGCCGGAAAGACACCGGCAGCAAGTCCGTTGATTGTCTGTCCGAACTCGCCAGTAGCCACTCGAAATGTAACGTCTTGGTCGGCACCTATCTCACATGCAGCGCGTTCTCGCTCGCTCAAGGGTCGTGTTGCAACATGATTTCGAATGAATGTACCCGACATCGCCACTATCCCTGCAAGAAGGAACACCGCAACAACAAGCTCGAGTAGTGATTCTCCAAAGATGAACAGTGCACTAGCGGCGAGTAATGCGAGAACGCTGAATCCGATGACTGTAATCCGCGTAATCGCACCCATACGAGAACTCTCTTCATCGAGAATCCGCTGCACTTCCGATAGCACATATTGTGCTGGGTAAACGACAGAGTGTACGAGAGCAGATACCGTGATACTCACGACTGCCAAGGGGGTGGCAACCATAGAGAGATCAACAGTCGGAATGGTCCATCTGACATAGAGAGTACAACCGAGAAATACAGCTACCGAAAGCAGTATCCACGTTATCAGCTCGGCTACAGATCTGCGTAGTAGATGTGTGACCATCAGATCTACTCCTTTCTTCTGCCAACGAACTGCTTTGTACGAGTCCAGAGTGAATCGTGATCGGGAGACGAATCCACGTCTGTCTCGCGTTCTGAACGCTGATCGTGCATCTCAAGTCGTTCCTCACAAGTTGTCAGTTGATCGCGAAGCGTTCGATTGGTTGCCTCGAGTTGCTCGATACGCTCAGTTTTCTGTTCGAGCGTGGCCTCGAGTTCGTCGACACGGTCAGTCAACAGTCGATTCTTCTCAACCAGATACGCACGATTCGGAGTCCGCTCCGATTTGTCACGGGTGGCAGCGGTCGATGTCTCGCTCGTTCTGGGAGCAGATTCGGTTGCCGTCTCTCGAGTGTCCGGATCGTAGAACTCAGAGGTACTCGCAACCGCTCGTTGGATAGTCTTTTCGCCGTACGTAGAGCCGTCAGCATAGTGGACTTCGTCCCACTTGTCTCGGAGCAGTCCCGATTGGCGGAAGATCCGGTCTATCTGCTGGTGGTCACCGCCAGTCCAGAACGCCAGCAAACAACACAGCGCCATGTCCGCCTCTGACTGACTCTCGTAACCAGCAGTCGAGCCACGCCACAGCCGCTCGAATTTCTCACCGTTCGATGCATTCTGCGCTCGCTCGAGCAGTTCCTCGTCCTCGAGGTCGACATCGGTATGGGCTGCACTGCCCGTCGTTTCCGTCTCGTCCCTACTGCGATGGCCCCCAGATTCGTGCTCTGGATCAGGATCAGTGTCTTGGACGTACTCACGATGGATCGCGACCAGCGCGTCCTGCCGGCGTGCAACGCGAGGTGGTGTGTCCTCGAGATGGTCGCCGGTCACGGTGAAAAACCGAGCGGTGTCGTACAGTTCAATGCTGCCACGGCGATTCCGTCCATCCGGGAGCTCTCCCTTGATGAGTACGTGGAACCCAGTACCCGACGGAGAGATCTCCGTATAGGAATCAAGTCGCTCGATGATGTCCAGTGCTGTGTCGTCGACATCGTCGCTTGCGGGATCTCGACAGTCATCCAGATCCACGCCGACGATGGGATCGTCGTCGGTAAAGACGAAGCCAATGCCATCGGCGTTCCCTGTGTCAGCGTACTCGAGAGCCGTCTCGAACGACGCCCATGTCTCCGGGTCCGTCGATGACGCGAACGCACCACTACTTGGTGTCACTGGTATCTTCGTCGGCTTCCCATCTCGAAGTTCTTCTTTCCAGCAGACCCACTGGTCACGGTCTCGTAACTCCTCGGGAAGTACCGAGGTAGCACTCTCAGATATCATCGATCGACCTCGTAAGAGGTGTCCATTCAGACATCGTACATCCACTATCAAGATGTTGATAAACAAGCCGAAACCTAGTGGGCTGTTCGCTACCCTGTCCAACGGGGGTAACCCGTTCTATACTAGTTGGTTTTGCCCCTCGATTTGCCCTGAACACCGCTCCCGTACTGCGATTTTGTCCTGAACATTCATCAGAACCTTGACCCGAACAGTTGTTTTGCCCTGAACAAACATAGGTATAAACCCTTGATTGGAGGTTATATGGTCTAAGATGCACGGATAGGAATAGTGGTGCTAGTGCAGAGGTATCCAGTTCTTCGTTCTCTTGAAATACAGTCATAGTTGTGATAAGAACCTCATTCAAGGTGTTCTGATCCGTCTCTGGTCAGATCAATACCAGAGTAGACAGTCACCAGATCGTCGCCGTCTCTGATACGATCATCCTCATACTCAACGACGTTCGCAAGCTTCCGACCGAACCAGCTCGCGTTTGTCCCATCGATGTCGTGCTGATCAGTCCATCTCGAGTACGCCTGAAACAATGTTGCCTTCGGTATCTGCGTACCATCTGTTTCTCTGATGTACATCGCTGCGAACGCCTCAATGCCATCACTATCTGGCTCGATCTGCACAGATTGCTCTCCTGATGAACGTGACTCAGCCGACTGGGGCGACTCCCCACTCTTGGAGTGCTCAACGGAGGTAGCATCCGGCCATAGCTCCTCGTCGTCTGGCGATTCAGACAATTCGTATATGTCGCCCTGCTGGAAGAGTACGGGACTACCGTCTGTAGGGTGTATCAGGATGAGATAGCTGTCACGCGAATAGTTCGCATCTGGCAGATCAATGTCAGGGAGGAACGGACGTTTGATCGGCATCCAGTCTGCCTCGAACTCGATTTTCGAGTCATAGGTCAGTGTCTCACCGGGTTGATGAACAGTGTACTGACCAGACTCATGGTCGTAACTGTAGTAGGCCGGCACGTCATCTTTTGTGAGCGGGCCATCATCCGGTGCACGAGTGAACTCTGTCTCACCGTCAGACAGCACACGTTCTCCGTTGTCATGTATCCAGACAGTCCGATTCGCATTGGATGTCTTGGGACGAACCGCAGTGACGCCACCGTGAGCCGTCGCACCACCACCGAAGGTCACAACCTCGTCGCAATTATAGAACTGTTCAGTGCCGTCCGTTCGCTCTCGGAATGGCGGCGAGAGGATATTCTCGACTCGTGACGCCCACTCCGTTTCAGGATCACCAGGACGGACAACGAAGATCGGAATGCGGTCTTCCTCGTGAGCGCGTTTGAGATTCTGCAGAACCTTCGCTGGGCGGTCTGGCGTCGTTGTCTCAGCCTCGATGTTAAACACAACATCGTGGTCTGGGTGCGTCGCAACGGCGTCAGGTTGCTCGCTCCCATCCTGCTCGAGGATCTCGACACTGAACCCGCGTTCAGTGAGTGACACCTCAGCATCCAAAAGCACTGCATCATGGCTAGTTCCTCCAGCCGAGCCAACAGTGCCTGTCTTGGGCTGGACAAACTCTTCACCCTTGTTTGTGAGGCGCACGACGATCTCGCCGTTCTGTAGGTCGACCTCGATCAACCGCGAGGCATCACGCACGTCCGGCAGGTCTTCATCTGCATAGTCAATCTCGAGCTCGGTCTTCTCGAGGCGAGCCACGAGTTCCTCGTCAACAGCTGTTACATCAACCCAGCCATTTGCCTCTCGCACACCCTCTCGAATTTGGACAGTGCGAAGGGCTTCTGCCATGGTCTCATCCAGTATTTTCGTCGGATTGGCTGCCTCATTGGCGTCGCTGTAGAGGAGACTCTGGAGGATCTCCGCGTCCGTTAGCGGCTCAGTTCCGTAGCGCTCGAGGCTCTGTTCGATGATATCATCGACAGTCTCGGTCGACCGAAGCGGTGGATACGGCGGGAACGAGTTGATGAGGACCGGCTCAGAGTAGCGTCCACCGTCGAGCGGGAGTTTCGTCCAGGCCTTGTACTGATCAGTCGAGATCAAATCCTCTGCCGTGTAGCCCTGGAACCGCTTCATCAGCAGTTGGGCATCGTCGACATCGTTGACCGAGAAGGCAAAGAGGTTATCACAGTTGTTCTGCATCGCTTTCAGCGTATCCTCATCAAACTGCGAGGGGTACTGAGAGGCAAGCGTCACGGAGAGACGCATCGACCGAGCACGGGCTAGCATCGACTCGATATCGAGATTGTCGCTAGCGATGTCGTCGAACTCGTCACACACGACAAAATAGGGATCTGGATCAGTATCGTGTTCATACGACCGGTGTTGAACGGCACTCCAGAGATTGCGCATCACGCCGAGCGTGACCATCTTCTTGATGTCCGTATTCTCGACGGGCGTTCGAACGATGACGATTCGGTCGTCTTCAATGATGTCTCGGAAGTCGATCGTACTCTCACGATGAGCGATGATCCGGCGGATCACTGAATTCTCGACCCACGACTTGATCCGTTTCAGCAGTGGCCGAACCGTCTCCTCTTCCATATTCGCGATCTCGAGGCAGAACTCTCTGATGTAAGGGTCCTCGACATCGAGGGCGAAGTCTTCGCGCCGCTCGGCGTTGAGCAACGTGAAGTACATATCGATGATCGAGAACGGCTTCTCAGATTTCATCATCGCCCGAGCCATAGACTCGGTGATCGCCTCCATGTTGATTCCCCAATAGTCGGAGGTGTCGAAGACCGCTTTCAAATTCTCGACCCGATTTTCGATCTCGTTCTCGAGTTCTTCGGTCGTCTCACACTCGGGCACCTCGAGGAAGTTCATCCCGATCGTCTTCTCATGGATGGTCGAACCAGGCTCGATCCAGACCACGTCCTCGAGTCGGTTTTCGGGGAGTTTCCGCAGGAGTTCACGAGAGTCGCGGCCTTTCGGATCGAAGTAGGTGAAGCCGTGGCCAGCGTACGCCCACTGGACCATCATATTCAGCAATTCCGTGGTTTTCCCATAGCCAGTGGTGCCCGTAATCCAGATATGGCGGAAAAGCGAGTCAAAGCGGAGCGGCACTTCACGGAAGCCGCGCTGTGGGTCCTTATCGTAGCCGACCCAGAGTGGTGCAGACGGTGTATCAACACCTGCCTCGAACATCTCGCGAACAAACGGCCCTGCGACAGTTCCCTCTTGGACCGTTTCAGTGATGGCTTGCTTTCCACCGACAGAGTTCGTCTTCTGTTCATCAATATCGTACGTCTCGCCGAGCCGTGACTGGGGAACAGGTGGTGAATCAGGCGGCGAGTCACCGTCATCAGTAGCTTGTGTTGCTGGCTCTGTCTCCGTGTCGTCCGTTGCTGCTTCTTTGCCGCGGCTGCGGCCAAAGAATCGATCAAACACCATTGTGTCCTCCAGAAGAACCGTTGTGTTCGGTAGAAGCGCTGCTATCGGCGGACTGTTCGTATTTCCCGAGATCGGCAGGGGCTCGGTCACCACGTCGAGTATATCGCCAGTCGATATTCGGCGTCTCAATCTCTGCATTAGGGATGTGTGCGACGCCGGCAAGTTCGTCGACGGTCATAATCATGTGCCGATCGATCCACTCGCGGTCACGCATTCGCTCGACAAACTGCCGAAGCCGTGTGGCACGTTTCCGCTCTCGGCGATGCCAGACAGGCTTGTCGTCAAGGCCCTGCTCAGTGATCGCATTGTAGTACTTCCTGAACATCCCCGCGACGCCACGAGCACGGGCCTCGGCTTCGGCCTGTTCGCTCGAGGCGGCGAGAACTCGAATGTTCACGTGGAACGCCTGTTGGCCACGCTGCTGTTCGATGGTTTTCGCGGCCTGTTTGTCTTTCTCGCTCGGCGGTCGCGTACGAGGATTCAGCCAGCCGACGGACGTCCCTTGCCGAAGTGCATGAGCGAGCTCGTCGACGCTATTGTGCTTGAACTGGTCACCGTCAGTCCACGACTGTTTCGCAGGTCGGAAGACGACCTGCGTAACGACTGTACTCTCGTCAAGCGACAGCATCTCGCTCGTAATTTCGCCGTAAGGATCTGTCTCGAATCCCTCGCTGTTGTGATGGCGAATCGGATAGTAGGGGATCTTCTCCATCTCAAGCCACGCACCAGCGACATATTGGTCGGCGTCAATGACGGGGAACGCATGGCCCTCCTCAACGGGGAAGACCTCGCTGTTGGCGTAGTTGTTTCCGACACGGCGGCGGAACTTGTCGGCAGCCGCCTCGGTGGCAGCGTGCATGTAGAACTTGATCTTCCCTTCGTCGAACCAGACCTCGAAGGAGTGATGATCACTCGTGTTCTTCCCACGGAAGTTCGTCGTCACATCGTGGACTGACTGGAGGACTCCAGCCCCGTCCGCGATACCGTTGTTCTCTTTGTAGGGACGAATTCGCAGTAGTGTCCCTGGTGTGTCCGCTTGCCGTTGGACAAACGAGTCGTGCTCTCCGAAGTCGAGTTGCGTCGCCTCATACTGTGGCGACGAACCCAGGATTGTCTTGATTGGGTTGGCTCTAGTCATGATCTTGCGGGTCAGACACCGTTTCAGTCGTATCTTGTTCAGTAGCTGATCCTCCACCATCAGGCCGAACAGACGATTTCTCACTGTCTGCCTCGAGGGAATGCTCGACGACTGCATCGAGAACCTCCTCTTTCGTGAGATCTGCCTCGAGAAGCCGACTGGCCGCATCTGTGCTGAGATCGAGACGCGTTGCAAGCGCGTTGCGCTGAGCTTCGTTCTCGACAAACTCTTCGAAGGCGAACAACTCCGCTGGCTCGTCACGAATCGCCTGCTCAATGAAGGCCTGGTCCTCGGGCTCGTAGTCGATAACCCGTTTCTCGAAGTCGTCAGCGACGATATGCAGCGGGTACGTTCCGTGTTCTTCGACGCGAACGAGTGCCTGACTATAGCCGAGATCTTCGTTCCCGGCGTCGGCACCCCTGACGTACCGACGCTGCTCTTCGGTCAAGCCGATCTTGTCGGCTGTCCGATCGTCTAGTTCGGGGAGTTTGTGGAGGACCTTGATCGGGCACATGCCGATGATCTTCTCCGCCTGCTCTGTTTCGTAGAACTCCTGGGCTGTCTGAGAGAGCAACACCATCCGAAGTCCCGCGTGGCGTTGGTGCCGGAACGCTGTCTCGAGGAAATCGAGGTTGGCCTGGTCCTCGAAGAGGTAGTGGGCTTCGTCAATGGCGAGTTCGACGTTTCGCTGAGTGTTTTTCGCCTGCTGGTAGATCGTCGACAGCAACAGTTGCATCAGGAACGTCTGGCGATCGATCCCCGATGCACTCCCTTCGATCTGACCGAGGTCGATATAGACGACCTTGTTGTCGCCCTCGAGGATATCGATCTCGGAGTGGTGCGAGAGATTCTCGTAGGAGCCTCCCTCGCGGAATGGCTGGAACGCAATCGCGAGTTCGTCCGCATACTGTGCAGCACGCTCGCGAGCAGACTCGGACTCCGCGATATTGTGCTCGTCCGGGTTCTCGGCGATATCACAGAGGATCCGATGGACGTCCTGCATCGTCGGTGAATTTGCCGACGTGTGCGTCGAGACGTCGTCCTCGACGATCCCTGCTTGCCGGTAGGCTTCGTCGATGACATACGAGAGGACGCCCGTCTCGGTTCCGAGTTCGATATCACGAGCGTCGAGGAAGTTCTCGAGGACAGCGTAGACCTCGTCTTTCTTCGCCGATAACGGCGAGATCCCGTCACCGGAATCAAGGACATGCTGGGGCGTCTCTCGGATTTCGAGTGGGTTGAGCTTCGTATCGCCACCGACGGTGATCGTCTTTGCGTTCAGCGCGTCTGCGATCCCGCGGAAGCCACCAACTGGATCGACGAGAACGAGCATCGTGTCGGTGCGGCGTTTCATCATCCGAAGGTGTCGCATGATGTCGCCGAACGTCTTCCCAGCCCCCGGCATCCCGACGACGAGTTCACTGTGACCCGTCTCGAGCGCCCACGGGTTGATCCGAATCGGAGAGCCGTTGTGGCCGTGATAGCCGTACTCGATACCCTCGTCCATCATTAGGTAGTTCGACGAGAACGGGAACATCGCGCCGACGGCTTGGTTCGTCAGCGTCGACATACGGTCACGGCCAAGTTCGTTCGCGCCAAGCGGCGACACTGTTGCGAGTCCACGTTCCTGCCAGCGACTCGCGACCTTGAGCGTACAGTTCGCTGGCGCATCCTTGATTATCGACCGCAGGCGCGTCGTGTGATTATCGAGTTCCTGTTGACTATCAGCGGCGAGGCGAATGAACACACCACCGCGATAGAACGACGCTTTGTTCGCACGGACAAGCGATCGCATGTACTTCGCCTGATCGATGTCTTCCTGGAGATCCTCGGATTTGAGACTGTTCGAATCGTGCTGGTTGATCTTCAAATCCGAGATCCAGTCAGCCATCATATCCTGGGCCGACTGGCTGTCAAACGGATCGAGGTGGATGCTGATGTCGGTCTGCAACTCCGTATCGAGTAACAGTCGCTCGAGGAGGCCATCTGGCGGTTCCTCGGGGAACTGTTCAATCCAGAACGTGCGAACGTACGTCTCGTCGTTGATTACGGCGTATGTTGTCTCCCAGTCGACTGTCGACGGCGCAATTACTGACTGGTGCATCGTCGACGTGTCTGGCAGCGGGTCACCCGTTCCGGCTGACGAGTCGTCAACAGCATCCACCTCGCCAGTAGCATCTTCACCACGATCGCTCGAAGCCGTATCTGACGGACTGTCGTGCTCGGCCATCGCATCGAGGACATCATCGGGATCAGGCGTTGCTGGGACACCGTCGCTTATCCCGTGGGAGACGACTGGGAACGTCCCGAGTGCGTTCGTGATATCGGCGTACTCTTCGGGACGGCACGTCCAGTACTCCTTCGTGATCCGAGCGAGGTCGTAGGCATCAACAGGGCTGACCGAACACCGATAGAGCGACGACCCACCACGGCGGAGTTGTGTGAGTCGTGACTCGAGGTGTTCTTCTTTGAATTGCTCTCGCTCGGCGTCGGTCAGATCGTCGGTTTGGAACCGACCGAAGAGCCGTCCAAGAGCAGGAAGATCAGCAAGATAAGCGAGGACACTGTCGTCGGTTGTGTCGAAGTGCTCGATATCATCATCGTTCACCGCAGTGATGAGGTAGTACTCGCGAATCGTGGTCGTCTCCGAGTCGATTTCGCCGTTGTCAGTCGTATTCGCTCCAACGTACTCCTCAAGAAGCCGTTTCAACACGGGACGTGAGCGGACGTCGGCGTCAGCGAGTCGATCCTGGTGGGCACGGACGATCTTGTCGTCATCGACCTCACGACTGGTGACGTAGATCTTCACTGGAAAGTCGACAGTCGAGTTGGCGAACTCCGAGAGCGACTGGACAGCCTTCGCCCACGCATCATCATCCTCGAGGGCCATGTTCGCGGGCTCGACCTTCATCGCCCCAACGAGTGCGCCATCCGTTCGTTCGATCGCGTGTGGGTACACTCGCTGGAGGCGAGTCAGATACCGGACCTCGCTGTTGTCCTCGCCACCGTGCGTGTACTCCTTGTTCTTGATCGCCCAGCTAAGACGGACAGCGAGCCACTCAGTCAGCCACAGATATCGGGGCTTGACTTTGTGGAGCAAGAACAGCAACGTCACGAGCATAAGCCCGAATCCCAGCACCGGGATCGTCAGTGCTGCTGGGACGAACGTCGCTGCAACGACCGTGACGAACGCCACTGCGAGAAACAACATGAGCTCGCCCATCGTGTAGCCCCGGAAGAAGGCCGTTGTGCCACCCAGCGACTGGTGAATCTTTCGCGCAGTATAGTCGTGATCAGAGGTGTTCGTACTCATCGAATTCACCACCGTGAGACCTTCTCTTTCGTGTTTTTGAGCCCACGCTTGGCTCGAGTCGATGCTTTCTGTGTGGCGTTGCGAGCGTCATCAGCGGCCTTATCGCGCATCCGCCCAGTCCTCGACTTCCGCAAGTTGTTGTAGCGGCCGGCGTGCTCCTTCGTTGAGCGTGCCGAAGAGCCAAGCTTGTACGCTTTCGAATCGCCGGTCCCGAGTGTCGTCTGGCCGCTTTTCGTGACGGATCCAATCCGGTTATCTGCGTATCCACGGTGGACGTTTCGAGCACCACGGACCGCTTTTCCAGAGGTACGCTTTGCCTTTGCAGCGCCAGCTTTGGCCGCTGCAGGATTCGTCGCAGTGGCACCTTTCTGGGCGATTGTCCGCATTGCAGGGCTACTCCAGTAGACCGTCATGACCATCGCGATAATCGCTGCAGGAATCAGTGCAAGTCCGACAAACACGGAGTAAATCCCTTCAAACGTAGTGTTCAGGTCAATTGCCCAGCCGATTCGAAATAAGACCGCCGCTGGAAGCCCCGCAAGCACCAGCCCTGGATAGATCCCAGCGACACGACGTGCCATGTTGGATGCTGGAGTGAATGGCCAAATCTCGAGCGCCCAGAGAACACCCAACAATGGCATAACTGGTGTCAGGACAAGGATCCCAATTTCTCGGAAAGCAACAATAAATCCAGCTACGACGAGTGCCACATTGGACAATACGACCATCGCAAGAATGGCGAAGATTCCTCCCAGTGCTCCTTTGATCAGCCCCTCGAAATTTGCAGTCATGTCGTCAATTGGAGCAATTGTCATTCCGACTGCGTCGATAAATTGCAACGGAATAGAGGCTAGAGGGAACCAGACGAATGTCGCCATAAATACAAGCCCTAGCCGCCGCAGGAGTCGTTTCCGCCGATACTCGCTAATCGAGCCTGCCCGAAGCCCAATAAATGCGAAGGCAACGATTAGAATCATAATAGTCAGGGGCATCACATACTTCAGATAGACATCTTGGTATATACTAGCCCAAGGCTCATTATCTGGCGTTCCGATAACCATATATCCCGAATCAGATGTCGGTGCTGGAACACCAACGATCGGAGATAGGATACCCTCGTAAATGGTGTTCATGAGTCCAAGGAGCATCTCAGTCATATCCTCGACGACATCTTCGATTGCTCCCTTGACCTCTTCTCTTAGCCATGCCATCAGAGATCACCATCCTCTGACAAGGAGCCGTCTGAACTGTTATCGATAATAGTGAGATCGCACGACTGCTCTGTACCACCATATCTAATCTGTTGTGAATATGAAGGATTCTCGCCAACTTGGACAATAGCCGTCACAGTTAGAGATTCAGTCCCAAGTTCTCCACAATCAACGGAGCTATGTGGACTCTCGGTTCGATAAATTCTCCCACCGGAATATACAGTGGTAGTCTCACCGGGCGGCAGGAGCGTTTCGTGGTAGTATGATTTGGTCTCAGTCGAAAGGAGATGATTGATTGGCGCTCCTGTCCATTGGATCTCAGTGAGCAGCGACGGGATATTCCCCTTATTCTCAATTAAGACGGCTGCATTTTTGTCCCAGACAGGCGAATTCTTGTCCCACTCCATGTCGAGATTCTCTGCTGCCCACAGGACATCCGTAATCGTACACTCCGCCTCGAGCGTGATTGTTGTCGTATCAACCTGCTCGTCTCCATCGAGAGCAATCAGTTCATACTCTCCAGTGGGCACACTGTCCTCGTAGCGACCGAGAATTTCGAACGATGTCGTGGTCTCACCGGTCGCAAGGCGCTGTTGGTCGAACAACTCGCCGTTGGGGTCAATGAGATTGATGAACTCAACTGACGCATCATCGGCAACCTCGATCTCGAGGGTTGTGTCATCCATCTCGACAGAAGTGAAGACGTCACTACCTTCTGCACTAATCCCGTTGCCATCCGTACTGTTACTGCTGTTTGATGGGTCTGTGGACGTGTCCGACGTACAGCCGGCAAGGGCGGCGGTACTCACACCAAGGCTAGCAAGGACTGTTCGGCGAGCGATACCACTGTCGTCTCGATTGGTATTTTCTGTCATGGATGGTCTCGTAGTCCAAGGACCGCACCGCCAGTCAGGTAGTCAAAACCGTAGACAGCCAGAGCAACCGGGAAGAACCAGAGCAGCGTTACGAGGAACAGCTGGACAAGCTTCTGGAACTTAGGGTAGTTCGGGGGAACCGTCGCCCGATCCTCCGCTGCGGAGTACAACTGATCGGCACGCCACCAGTCTGCGGGAACGTACTGGCCATCGATGAGCGACGACGGCCGCTTCTCGAGCTCAAGAACGGCCATTCCGCTTGCATTCAGCGCAGCTGATTGGCTTCCGATTTCGACTCGCCCAGTCGTGACCGGATCACCGGTCGTTGTCTCCGTGACGGTTGCTTGAACGAGCGTTCCCGACGAGTTTGCCTCGAGAACCGTTAACTCGAGAGTGGTGTCACGAACGGTTCCGTTGTCGGTGACCGAAATCGTCTCTGACTGGCCACGAACGATCCCGTGAACGGTCACCTCGTCGAAGGTGGCTGCTGGAAGCGTATCCGATCGGACGGCGATCGACGTCGCATTCGTATAGTTGTCAACCACCGGAATGGCGATCTCGATCGAGAGGGACGGGCCAGCGTGTTTGCTCCCCCACGCTTCTTCGATCACTAACGGCTGCTCAGCATCCTCCGTTGCCTCGCTCGGCACATCTGGCCGTTTCTGCGTGGGGATAGCGTGGAGTTGTGCCGGACGAACGGACGAGTTCGTCCGAGTTGTCTCTGTTTCCGTCCGAGACACCATCGTCCGCCAGCCGTCGACTCCCGCCGAATAAAACCGCCAGTTTCCACGCAAGCGCGCATCACTGCCAACATCGATTGCAGCCCACCGAGTTCCAGGGTGGATGACGACACCAGTGTGTGTTGGATCGTTTTCGAACGTAACGCGCTTCCCGCCTCTGTCGTCAATCTGCGAGACAACTGCATGGCGTGAATCAGTTACTGTTACCTGTTCAGTTGGATAGTCGACTTCTGTCTCCCACGAACTCTCACAGGAGCCGATCGTGCTATTGTAATCAGTGCACGTCCGGGTTTCATGCCGAAGGCGAGCGGTGACTGTCGCCTCGACAGTCAGATTCTGCGCTCCCGACAATCTCCTGTACTCGAGAGTGGACCGATGGCCATGATCGGCATCGAGTGTCCAGCTCTCTGTCTGTAAGACAACCGTGTCAACGGCAGTGTCAGCAATCGACCAGTGATGGCGAACCGAGCCGCTCGTGTCATCGTCTGGGACACGGACCCGATAGTCGGCTATCACAAGGACCTCGCCGTCTGGCGTGATGTACCGCGTCGAGGTGTTCCCCGAGTGCAGCACCGTCGACGGCTGGACTGCAACGATGCTCGTGTGTGCATCCCGAATGTAGAGCTCATCCTCGAGGTGTGCCCGTTCGGGATGGACAGAGGTTTTCTCGCCACCAGGGTCAAAGTCCTGAAGATCACCGCTGTTCCACCTCTCGACATCGTCGATCGGTTTCTCGAACGGGACGTCTGTCGACCCTGCAAGCCGGGTCGAAAACTCCGGCGCAGAGGAAATTGTGTCTTCGAATTCATCGCTCGAGCGGTTTTGCTGATCGAGATCATCCGACCACAACAGCGGGAACCGTGTCTCGTTCACGCCGTAATCGGGCCCATCAGCAGGAATCGCTGGACTCGAATTCGGCTCAGCAACAGTGACACCGACAGCCAAGAACACAGCGCCTCCGCTTGCGACGAGAAGCATGAGGGTGACGTCGATCACACGTAGCGTGGTCATTGGGCTTCAGGCAACCGCAAGCTCTGCTCTAGTGAATCAGAATGGTTGGACACAGTCTGAGAAGCCGAATCCCATCTGACTGCCAACTTTATCGATCAGTTCGGGTGAGATCAGCGCAAGGACGATGATCCCGAACCCGATACCCGACATCACGAGTTTCTCTTTGGCCTGATTCTTCTTTTCGGGATTCCCGCCAGCGCGCATGTACGAGAGGCCAGCTCGACCGACGTAGAATCCCGTTGCTGGAAGACCGAGACCAGCAACAGCTCCGAAAACGATGCCAATGCCAGTCTCGACACCGGTACCACAGTAGACATCACCCACATTCGACTGAGCAGCTACTGATCCAGAAGCGAGGGCGATAAAGGCCAGCCAAACTGCGAGTGAGGTCGCTGCCGGCGCGACTCGCCTACACGCTTGCCGGAACCCAGCCAGCAAATCAGGGCATTCAGTCGACGCATCTGGTGACTTACGCGGTGAATTGGTATTCATTGGTGTAACGGTCTGCATGGAATATTTCGAACAGCGCCTCGAGAGCAACACTAACGGGGGCTGCTTCAGTTCGGTCACTCACCTCACCTCGAGGGCTCCGAGAACGAGTCTCGTCGAAGGGCGTCTGCTCGACCAGTCCGTCTTGGGACCTGGTAGGCGGATGTGGCCCGGGCTGCAGGAGGACTGATACTGCGTCGGTCAGTTGGACCAAGCCACTCATGGTGTCTGCATTCTCCATGGTTCATTTCTCGTTAGAGTTGAACACACAGAACACTTATTGAATATACTATATAAAAATTTCCGGTAGAGCTTACTAATGGAGTGAGTTTCAATCCTCAAGACCCGCTATCACTCTCAAGAGATGCTAAAAAGAATGATTAGTGGCTGCTACGCATCGTTGGAAAGCGATTCAGCTTTTGGGAGCGCAATCTGGACGAGATTGCCTCGAGGCGAGTTCTCCTCGAAAGAGAGGTCTCCACCGAGTGCATTTACAGCCCACTGCATCACCCAGAGGCCAACGCCAGAGCCATGGTACGTACTGCTAATTTCCGTCTCGTCGTCCAAGACGTCAGTCTCAATCTCGGGGATAGACGGTCCATTGTCTGCGATTCGAACGATCCCTTGGTTGGTCTCGGGATTGTCAGTTACCAGTATCGTCACTTCCGGCGTCGCCTGATCGTTATGTCTCACTGCATTATCGATCGCATGCTCGATCGCATGTTTGAGTCCTGTATTCCCGACCACCCAGACATCAGCCGGTGCCTCAACCAGCAGATCGACTGCGGGATAGGTTGACTGGACCTCTGTCGCACACGTTTGAACCACAGTCCGAAGGTTCGTCGCTTCCCGCTGTGTCGCCTCAGATTCAACGATTTGTTCAATTTCGGTGAGCGAATCGCTCAGTCGCCCGACCTCAGAGGCGATCTCTAAAACCGTCTCCAGTTCCTCCTCGAGTTGATCGTTTTCGATGGCGGTCTTGACCCGGTCTGCATAGCCCATGAGAATGTTCATTTCATTCCGCAGATTGTGACGGATAACGCGATTCAAGAGCCGAAGAAGTTGCTCACGAGCCTTGTACTTCGTAATATCGTTTACTTCAGCACAGACGTAGACTTCCCCATCCAGTTGTGTTGGTGTAAGATGAACGCGTACCCATCGAGATTCCCCATTTGCGCGTTCAATTTTCCATTCGAAGATCTGGGAATTCCCAGCAGCAGCAGCCTGGATTCGATTGAGAGCGTCCGCTTCTGTGTATCTCTGTGAAGAGGGTGTAATATCTCCCACAGACATGCCTCGAAGTTCGCCTGCGGAATACCCATAGAGTTGCTCTAATCGATTGTTCACGTCGAGAATCACACCTGTCTCTGGTTCATGTAGTGTGACTCCGGCATTCAGACGATCAACGATCGACGGGAGAGATGGGTTCTTGGTTTCCATTATCAGATCATACTTGACCATAGGAAATTCCCTATAATAATAGTATGTTCAAGTGCATTTCACGGAGAATGTCACTGCGACTCCCTCGAGACAACACTGCTCGAGATGACGATCGACCTGCGAAACGATTCAAGACATCGACGAGCGGGCCTAGTAGAGCAGTGAGCGGTTTGGGAGCAACAGATACGATTTTATATGTCTGATAATCGTGATAAGATTGATGGATACTCACTGAATTCATCTGCCTGTCGCGTTTCCCCCACGCGACAGGATACGCCCCTTACACTGCCGCTCTTGTCCCACCCTGCCCGGCGGCTCTCACCCCGAGCCCATCCGGGCGGGTCAGGATCCTCTTGAAGGACGTTATATCGAGAGTGAGTGGCGACACACCCTCGAGTTCACAGAAATGTCGGCCAAAGGCCAGCGTGAGGTTCTCGAAGGCCGGATGGTACTCGAAAGCCAGAGATCGGAGGACGAAACCAGCTGTGGATCTTGTGGAACGTGCCGATCTCGGCTGGCGTGGACAAGTGTTCCCTGACTTGTGATCGAGGAAGGGGCAACAATACAGGGGTGTAGGTTGACCCACCTTGTCCGCGCCAACCCGTCATATGTCCCATAGGAGTATCAACTTGTTCCCCAACTGTACCAAGGCGAGTGCCTACTTGTCTGCGGTCCGATGTAAAACCAACGCTGCTCCTGCTGCTGTCTTCTGATCCACCTACCCACTCTCAAAAACGGCGATGATTTTGGCGGACTCAACATCATGCTCGAGGAGATGATCGGTGGCCAGCTGCTAAGCGTGTTCGACGAGTTTGGAATCGGCCTGTTCGTAATGAATTGAGAACTCAGTCAATTCGACTGCGACCAAGAGATTCTCTTGTCGATCAGTCAGTACCATCATCGCCGTTGGCCGTCGCTTCAGATATAGACTTCAGCATCTTGCAAAAACGCCGGCCAGAGGCCGACGTTGGCACACTCATGTCCCAGGTGGTGTGTCAGTGGTAGGTGATCTGAGATCCTGATGGCACCAGACAGTGATGGAGCAATCCCAGTTGCGGCGAGGAGCCATGTGTCTCGAATCGACTGCATTCCCTGTCTGGAGATCGATTAGAGCCACACTGTCCCTCCCCACGTGTGCTCTTAGGATATGTCACGTATGAATCTGTTGGATAAGTGATCAGAATGTAAATGGTTAATAATGATCACCAATAACAATCAATTGCCTCCAGCTCCCCCATGTTGACGGAGGCACTACCCCCCATCCCCATCGCCGACACTATTTCCCAGTCCAAGTGGGAGAGGACCTGGATTCGCTTCAAGTCAAAAGCGAGCTCGATATCCGCCTTCCGAAATTCCATAGCGGTGAGTCTTAGAATGTCATGCAGTGCCTCGTCATGACCAACGCTGTTCAAGTTTGGTGCACAACACCGCTTTCGGATCTCTATTTCTCCAGCTTAGCCAGTAATAAGTTCTCCACGAGATCATAGAAATTGGTACATTTGGCGTCACATATTAGTGCTCGAAAGGTCTATCCACCACTATGGGAAGAAGTCTTGGGGAAGATGGTAATATTTCTTTGCAGATAGTTGATTGCGTTGCTAAAAGAGAACACACGGATCCACTGGAACTTCCCCCATTGTATGATGCGGTCGATCCAGATGCGCTCGACGATCTCTTTGCGTCGGGACGTCAGAACGGGACGACCCAATCTGGCCGGATCGAGTTTCAATACAATGGCTATACGGTTATTGTCGAATTCGACAACGGACCAGAAATCACGGTCAAAGAGGAGCCAGAGCTCGTTGAGTAACACAATCGAACGAAAAATCACTTCTCGAGGAAGGGTACCGACGGAGCCACCGAACGCTACCCCTTCCAAGTCGTACTGTTTGGCCCAGATGACTCGTGTGGAGAGGAGTATTCGACACGGTCCGTGTGTCTGAGATGTGCCTCTGACCGAGCGTGAGCGCTATCTCCCCACCGCCCAAGTCATCGTTTGGATTAAATCAATATCAGTCTTTCCGAATTATCATATACTACACAATAGTTCATTGTGTTCTGCTGCATAGGGTGTCATCATACTAGTCACACGATGTCATTGACATCCACCCTGAAAAGAGACGATCGTGCAGACCACAACTGACCGGTCATGATCACACCCGTTGTGAGTGGGTCCAGAGCTATCTCTGCAGAACAAGCGTTAGAGGGACAAACACTATCTCTGAAAGAGAGGATCTTCTCCTACACCTGCAGCTAGCGATAGCGGCGACGTCGTCGAACGAAGACGACGACCAGATCCGTTCGTTTGCTCGTCAGAGAGATTCTCCCTCTCGGGATGGATTCAGCCGTTCTCTCACACCTCCGCCATGTTGGTTCGAGTCACAACGGGTGTGACGCCACCAGTGACCTGTCCATCCGAGTCGAGCAACTCGAGGTGGTGATAACGAGACTCAAACAGTCCCTCGGCAGTCTCGATATCCATCACAATGATCTCTTTTGGTGTCTGTTTCGCAGAGACACGTCGTTCAGTGACATCGACGTCCGAACTCCCGATCGCGATCATCTCGTTCCATACGCGCTTGAGTGTCTGTGCGTGGGGACGCTTTCCGAGGATTGCAGTGAGCGCATCCCGGACATCGTCTCGCGTCCAGAAAATGCCGCTCCCGTTCGTGCGCTTGGTTGCGAACTCGTCCCAGCGCTTCATCACAAGGAGTGCCCGGAATCGGTTCTTCCGCGGTGTCCCCTGGTCAACGAGATGTTTTTTGACACGGTGCTGGCGGCAGTTCGCAAGGAAATCCAATGGACTGCTCGAGGGCTCGATGTCACCCGGCAGTTCCTCTGGATCTTCGCGGTCGAAGGCAGTCTCACCGGTTTCGGCGATCGACTTGGCCTGCTCAGCGTTTGCGTTCGCAGTCTTTGCGATTTCCTTTGCTTGGTCAGCTGTCTCATCGGTATCGGCAACCGACTCGGTGATCTCGTGGAGTTGACTGGCGATCTCCTTTCGGTTGCGATCGGCGCGGTTTTGTTCCTGCTGGAGTTCGTCGACACGCTCCTCGAGGCGGTCGATCGTCTGTGACTGCTCTTGGATGATGGCCCACATCTCTGCGCGACTCGGGAGCACATCATCACCGTCGTCGGCCGTCGGCTCAGTGCTGGTGTGCGTATCAACGCTGTCGAAGCCAAGAGCGGCGGCAACGTCGTGGTCAGTGGGCGTTTCTGCGTCAACTGCGTCCGGATCTTTTCCAATTGTCATGGAGGGTCGTTGTGGTCGTGTACTGCTGGTTGTCGGTCAAGTCGCGATGCTGCTGGGGGGAGAGACGACTCTCGAAGGAGACGAGATATCGTGTTGGACAGAGCCATGGCTCCTCGAGAGGCGAACTTTTATGTCGATCCGGGTCGTAGGATTGAGTAGCCAACTCGAGGGGGCGAATTGACGCCCCCTTCTCCTGCGACCCAAACCGATGAGCGGTGGGTATATTCTCCGATCTTCTTGCCTCACTGATAGTCATGGATATCACTTAAAACTAGGAGTCCTCACTAGCGGCTCTTCCTCAGTATCGAGCTACGGTAATCGCAAGCAGGCCCACGTATCAACCGTGATGAAATCAGTTCTAGATCGTCGTCAGCATGCATCGAGAGTCTATGACTGTCACTGAGAACGATGGACGAGTACTAACTGAGACTGTCCGAGGCGTCTGGGTCCGTCTCCGGTGCGATACTGCTATGTGGCCCGCGTAGTCAGTCTATCGTATACAAAAGATGTCGACAGCTGAACAGGGAGTGGGTCGTGAGACTAGATATACGCTGCTCACGGTATTCCTCGTCGGACTCCGACGCCGGAATATAGGCGCAGTTGTCAATGCTGTCGTTGCGGCGATCGGCACATACCTTCCCACGTTCGTCACGCGTGCGTATGGTGTTAAACTCAAGCCGTGGCAGCGAGCTTATGTGAACACTGCAATGGTTACTCATGCTGTCGGCATGCTCGGTCCCTATGACGACGTCTGGTGGTGGGATCACCTTACACACGCACATTCCTCGTCGATTCTGGCCGGAATCGTCTATGTAGCCAGCCGCCGGAAGGGTCGCGACCCTGGCCCACGGGTCGTTGCCGCTGTCATCAGTTTCGGGCTTGTCTGGGAAATCATCGAGTATGCTATTCACGCAACTGCGAAACGCCTTGATCTCGAGCCGATACTCGTCACGTACGGCCGAAAAGACACGTTCTTCGACATTGTCTTTGATCTGGTCGGCGCATTATTCGTGCTTGCGTTCGGTGACCGTGTTCTCGGCGAGCTCGCGGCCAACGAGTAGCCGGTCTGACAGCAGTCAGCTGTTCCGTGACAGTGATGTATCTCCTTCTCAGCCTCAGTGTCAATTGAGACCCATCGCTTCGATCTGCTCTTGATACCGATTCCGAATGGTCACCTCAGTCACCTGCGCAACCTCAGCAATCTCTTTTTGGGTCTTTTTCTCGTTACAGAGGAGTGATGCCGCATAAATGGCTGCTGCCGCAAATCCCGTTGGCGACTTCCCTGAAAGCAGACCCTGTTCAGCAGACTCATCGATAATTTCGATCGCCTTCATCTTCACTTCTTCACTCACCTCGAGATTAGAACAAAATCGAGGGACGTACTCTTTAGGATCGGCTGGTTTCATCTCGAGGGAAAGTTCCTTAGCGATATAACGATATGTACGCCCGATTTCTTTCTTCCCAACGCGAGAGACTTCAGTCACCTCTTCAAGACTCCGCGGAATCCCCTCTTGGCGACAGCCAGCGTAGAGACAGCTCGTGGCGACGCCCTCGATAGACCGTCCACGAATCAAGTCATTGCTGAGCGCTTGTCGATAGATCACGGAGGCGACCTCTCGAACAGAACGGGGGACACCAAGTGCCGACGCCATGCGATCGATTTCTGAAAGCGCAAACTGGAGGTTTCGTTCACCTGCATCCTTGGTTCGAATCCGTTCTTGCCACTTGCGCAGTCGATGCAACTGATTACGTTTCTTTGAGGAGATCGATCTTCCGTGTGCGTCCTTGTTTTTCCAATCAATCTGGGTGGTCAACCCTTTGTCGTGCATCGTCTGGGTCGTGGGTGCACCAACCCGGCTTTTGTTCTGCCGTTCGGCATGATTGAACGCGCGCCATTCTGGACCGTGATCGATATTTTGCTCTTCGATAACGAGGCCGCACTCCTCACAAATGATTTCATTACTATCGTTGCTAGCAACGAGAGCGCCTGAATCGCATTCAGGACACGTCTGCTCTTCACTCTCACTTTCATGTTCGTCGGCTTCCGTTACCGGCATCTGGTCGCGTTCGCGCTGCTGCGTTGGCCGCACCATGAATGGACATTCTGACTACTCGTATGGAAGTCAAATAATGATTTTGACCCATACTGAGACTCATTCAACTAACCATCCGTCTCAACGTCATCTGGAAATCGTCTCTGTAGACATCAGTCAACTCGCCCTGACATCAAGAGGAGGAACCGAACGAGGAGTCGTAAGATCGGTAGGCGACCCAAAGAAACCCTGTTGTTTTCGAGTGCGAGAGCCACCGTTACTGGAGCGACTGATCGACGACGCTCAAAAAGACATCAACAACGACCGAGACTCCAAGAGAGACCTGCTACCGCTACACAGCCGAGGGCTGAGGTTTAGCTAAAGACAGATGCCGCGAACTCTTCAACTTCGAACTCGGCTTCAGTCCGTGGATTGTGATCAGCTACTTCCAAGAGGATCTGTCGCCGGGTGCCGTGACTCAAGACATCGAACATAGTGTTAAGCGAGTCCCTCTCTGCTGGGTGCTGGCCGTCTGGCATGCACTCGCTGATACTGGTCGGCGATGAGTAAGCGACTCTTTTGACGGGTCAACTCTTTTTTCTCGTGTGAGTTATTGACTAGCCGGCAACTGCCGTGGACAGCAACGTCGTTTCGAGGACTTTCTCGTTCCCACGTCGTATCCGGTTTGAAACCGCCTGTTTCGTGATGCCGAGTTCGTCCGCTAACTCGTCGAGACTCACCTCACTTGGTGAGGCGAAATACCCCTCCGAAATGCAAGAACCAACGCCTCGCGTTGTTCGAGCGAGAGCCCGAACTGGCGTTGTCGGTCAGTTTCATCAGCGAAGTGTAGATGCGCTCGATGTGGATCATGACATTGTTCTCGGTCAGGATGTTTTGAAAATCTCCCAGGTCGTCGTGATCGGAAAATCGAACGCGGAATTCCCACCGTGCTCCGCTCTGGGAGCGAGCTTCGAGGACAGTTGCATCGGTCTGGACGATTCCATCAATGACGGCTTCGTCAGGTGCTTGCCACGTGAGTCGGTACAACGCGCCGTTTTCTATTCTATCAAGGGCCTGCACGTCGGAGATACTAGGACGGTCGATGAGTTTCGTTTCGAACGCATCCAGCACGGTGTCGATGTCGGCGTCCGTCGTGAGCCAGATGAACGGGACAACGTGATTGCCCATCGGGACGACCCGTTCGAGTTCAAAGGTCGTGTCTTGGATTCCTGTGAGCACGTCACCGAGTTTGAACTGGTCTGCGTCGATAGTGAACTCAAGAACGACACTTATACTGTAGGTATGTGGCCCAGCCGCAAAGCAGAGTTGCCTGCAAGGCGGTGACGAAGGGACGGAGTTGCTGGGTGACTCGCCGATAGATCAGTGTCCGTGAATATATCCTCTACATGTTTCACGTCACTTTTGATATTTCCTCGGTAGTTCGAACGGAGTCTGCTGAATCCATAGCGCGAATGTTGTAGAATTGAAGGTTATTCGGGGCGATAATTTATAGTATGCTTTACTCTATTTCGTCCATGGCCATCTTTGAAGACATGGAACCGGAGCGACGAGTTGGGGCTGGACTCCTCTTTTTGATTATCGCTATGGGAGTCCTTGTAGTTCAACCAGCCACGCCTATTATAACTGCTGTAATTGCTAGCATCAATCTTCTCATCAGTGCCACTTTT
Source organism: Haloterrigena sp. H1 (assembly GCF_005938085.1). GTDB lineage: Archaea > Halobacteriota > Halobacteria > Halobacteriales > Natrialbaceae > Natrinema. Next base: position 43,693 of record NZ_SMZK01000003.1, on the reverse strand, counting down.
CTCATCACTGTCGGACGGGACACTACGGAAAAACCGGCCTACGACGTTGGCTTCTGGCTTCTGTCAGTGATTGTTGCACTGGCGATGTATCTTTTTACCACACTCCTACTCACAGGCACCCTATACATTTTTCAGGTACTCGTTTTCATCATCGGTTTCGGACTCATCCTGGGGTTTCTCGCGGAGCTTCGGGCAAAACTCACTAACCACCGCAAGCAGTGATAGAACGAGATTCAGGTTAACAGGCTGTCTAAATCAGTAGCGATTGGTGCGGAACAAACGCGATAATCAATCTGAACTTTTTAAGAGCTAACTCAGTCGTTCACGCTGATCCCGCCGAAAGCGACGAAGCCAGTCAAGATCAGGTCGATCTCCTCGTGGTCCTCTTCGCGGCGCGGGCGCTCGTCTTCCACACCACCGAAGATCGGTAATACGTCGAGGCGAACGTTCCAGCCCCGGGGAACGATGATATCGACACCTCCGAACATGGCGATGGCGCTGATCCGCGCCGGACGATCAGCCACCTCAGCATCACGCAAATCGAGTTCGTACCCGCCAAAGAGCGCAGTCAGATCCGCACCCGTGAACCGCGAGGAAGTCACGCGCTGGTTCCGGCCGCCGAAGACGGCGATGCCGTCCACGCTCTGCTCGCTGACCTCCTCCGCTTTCGTCCGCATCCGCCCCAGAAGCAGTGAGATGCCAAAGAGAACGATGAGAGCAGGCCAGAAGGAAGCCAGGTCAGCCTCTGGAACGAGGTCGAGCGCCGCTATCTGCCAAGCACCGGCTAGCACGATCACCAAGAGAGGGCCGAACAGGTTGCGAAATCCGCTCGTGACCAGCGCGTACAGACCAAGGAGGACGAAAAGCGACGGCACGTAGTTAAGGAGCGATCCCGTTTCGGCGACCCCGGTCGTGTCGAGCAACAGTATGATTCCGACGACCACGACGACCGCGCCGATCAGTTCCTGCGTCGACACTCGGTTCGATAATGCCATACCTGCAAGCATTCAGAGGGCAGATATGAATGTTGTCCACGATTGTTAAATTCGCAATATGAAAATTTCGTCGGGCTCCGAACTCGCTACTTGACTGTGACTCCCCGAACCACTCGGTGAGGATGCCAACGAGGAGGGTCCCGAAACCGGTCCCCGTGCTCCAGAAGGCGGTTTTCTCGAAAAGCTGTGACAGCACGCTCCCCCGCGAGGACGCTCATGAGCAGGCTGTCCCCGTCGACAAAGAGTACTCGACCGGTACTCAGGTTGGGGTTGTGATTCGCTGGCTCGACGTGGGCCTCAACGTCATTCAGCGCAGTACGGCCGTATTCAAAACCGGACAGTCTGCAAGAGACGCACTCTAAGTCTTGCACGCCATTACTGTCAGTTCACAACTCAAATCTGCCACTGCACGGATGCTGATACTCACAAGTCGAAGGTTGAAACACCAATACCCCTCTGCCTCCAATTTTGGAAGATGGTTATGGACAAACTCTGTTTGTAAGACTTCTAACTCCTCTTCACCAATGTGAACGTCCTCTGGGATATTTACCCTATCTTCTTGTGGATTGTGTTCAATTAGGTCCATTAATAAACGACGACGGCTCCGGTCGGCGAGGGCAGTCAGCATGGCCTCCCAATCAGTTGACTGCTTCACAGATTTGCAGACAATATCCATATAGTAAATGTTGGGGGCAAAATGCTTTGGCGAGTTCGCAGGCTCTATCTAACAGCCTATTCGACGAAGTTTTGGGTGGAAACAATCTCCTTGGAGAGAGTTCTATGACACGCTCCTGTCTGTAGTAGGTGTCGTCGCGACTCTCAGCGGCAAACTCGAGACGGCTTTGCGACGCGACCAACTCCTTCGAATTAACGGACGAACCCGCCATCGTCTGGTGATTCACTAGATCCCTCGACTCTAAGCGGCACGGCTGAGCAAGCACTCTACGGTACGTGCTTGCTCGCGGCTTTGTACGTAACGACCATTCCGAGGTACAGTATTGTAGTAACTCCAACAAAAGCCACAAGCAGGCTTCTGTTCAGACGGACATCTACGATTCCGATTACACTCCCTATAGCGAGAAGGAAAGCGGAGCCAAAAGTCAGCCCGACATACATCGCGATGAGTTTTCGGTTGTCGTTGTTCATAGCATATATTTCGTTTCCATTATTGTTTGTTCTTTTCTTTTAATTACTTATCGAACATAAGCAGCGAGTCTTCGCACTCACTACAACGGTACTCATTTGCATCAATTATCGAACACCAGGTTTCAATTGTTTGCTCTGTAGGATCGCTAGACACCCTCTACGCCGTATACCAAAAGTGCCGGCCCATTTTCGAGGTCGGCATCTCACCACGCACCTGGACGTCTGCCCGCTCGGCAAGCCATTGAAATCGCACCTGTATCATCTCGCCGACGACATGGCCGCTTTCGGCTTGGTGCGAGGGGAACAGATACCCACTCCAGTCCCGATCAGCGCTCTAAGCGCGTCGATCCGATCGGCAAGCGTCTCGCGGCCATAGAGCAACGCGACCGTACCAGGGCCGTTCTTGCGTTCCTCGAAATGAATGTGTGGACCATCGCCCTCGAGGACGAGCTAGGAGACGTGCAAGCCCGCGCAACCTCGTTGCGACGCAAGCCCCATCCACACAGCGCGAGGATCAGCAGTCCTCGTCGGGACTCTCGACGGCGTCGTACAGCTGCCGAACTTGCTCACTCGAGAGGGCCGGATTGTCGGGTTCTGAGCGTTCCCCACCCATACACCATGTCGATCCTCTCAGCGGGATTGTACGCAGCTTTCCCCGACGTTGCAGGTACTCGTAGAACTGCGAGACGTCGCCGAGATAGCGCAACTTCGACGCCTCACTTTCAAGGTCGCCGAGGCGATCAGCAAGACCGGCGCTGCCACATATATAGATATAGACGCGCGTAGGTGGCGAGTCGTGAGCGTTTCGTCTCGACAGTGCTGTCCACGAGGTTGCGGCAGCGCGACAGTGTTCGGATGTACGACTCGAGTTCGTTCTCAGCTACGAACGTCGTCAATCGAATCGGAGACATCCTTCATCTTGACGTCAGCATATGCCTCGTGAGTAGTCTCGATCGAGTTGTGTCGTAACGCTTCCTGAGCCTTTTCGGACATCCCGCTGGTATAGAGGTCGCGCCCGAGTCCCCGCCGAGCGCCATGCAGCGTCAGATAGTCGTACTCGCCGTCGGGATCAATCCCAGCTTCGTCGGTGAACCGTTTCAGCAGTCGGCGAACGCCCTCCTTCGAGATCGACGGCGGCGGAACCTCGTGCTTGCGGTGTAGACGGTCAAGCACCTCGGTCTTCCCGGCGTCACCCCTATCCTCGAGCGCCCGAGAGACTGCCTTCTCGCCGAGTGCATCCTCGAGTGTGCGCTTTTTCGAGCCGTAGTGACCAGTCGGAAAGACGGGCCACGCTTCGGTCGTCGGCTCTTGCACCCGGTACCATCGTTTGAGGACATCGTGGACACTCGCAGGAAACGGGGCCTGTTCGTACTCACGGGACTTGCCGTAGACTTCGATCAGCCGTTCGTCGAAATCGACATCCTTCCACCGGAGGCCGTTACGCTTGTCGTCTTTTGGATCGGCGAACAACTCAGCACCACGCGCCCCTGTTCCGTCGAGCATGACAACGATCGCCCGGTCACGGAAGGCTGTCTCGGCGTCGGTCCGGATGGTTCCCTCGAGAGCCATATCCACACGCTTGGTGGCGTACTCGAGCAACGTCTCGCGGTCTTCTTGAGACCAATACTGGCGCTTGCGCTTCCCGTCGTCCTCTGGCAGCGGGTCCATCGCGGTGTTCGTATTCGCCGGGTTCGACTCGAGGTGTTGTTCTCGCACCGACCAGGAGAGGAAAGCTCGGACATAGGCGAAGTAGTTGTCCGCGGTTGAAGCCGCCAGGTCCTCGTCGATCACGACACGGTCGTAGAGGTGCTCACTATAACTGCGGACATCGTGGGGTGTGAGGTCGTCGACGAACTCGAGGTCACGCTCGTCTCGACAGTGGTCGGCGAACTCACGCAGTGGTGAGCGCATGGTCGTCTTCGAGCCGTCGGCGTTGATCTTGTACCGAAGGTAGCTCTCGATGGCTTCGTGGACGGCCGTCCCCCCGGAGGAAGCTCGGCGTTCCGTCGATCCAGACATTCGTATATGGGGTACAGTGTCGACCCTCGTAAAGTCCCTTGGTTAAACTGGTATTTAAACAAGTGCATTCGAAAACGGCTCTCGAGGGCGATTTCGGCAGTCTCGGGTACTCGAGCGTGCAGAATTATATTCTATAAACCAAATAAAGCTGTATAGATTTTCTCGCGTTTGGAACCACAGATTCTGCGTTTGGATTTCTACAAACCACCAACTGGGCAACACTTAGATCATATTTCGAGCTACTCCAGTGCGTAGCGAGAGGTGGTGCGCACCCCATACTCAAGAGTAAAATCGCCGAACGACGCGGAGGCAGCGAGTGAACCTCGGTTTACCGGACTCAAGAGTAATCAGGAATACAATGCAGTGTTCTTTCTGAACCGCTTCAGCGTTCATGAACCTTGAAGCGGTATAGTCAATCGTGTTTAGTTACTTGCACAGATTCTGCGTTTGGATTTCTACAAACCACCAACTGGGCAACACTTAGATCATATTTCGAGCTACTCCAGTGCGTAGCGAGAGGTGGTGCGCACCCCATACTCAAGAGTAAAATCGCCGAACGACGCGGAGGCAGCGAGTGAACCTCGGTTTACCGGACTCAAGAGTAATCAGGAATACAATGCAGTGTTCTTTCTGAACCGCTTCAGCGTTCATGAACCTTGAAGCGGTATAGTCAATCGTGTTTAGTTACTTGACTTCGCACGTTTATCGCGATCCGCGATCTAGAGAGACTGATGCTGCCGATCACGTCGTTTCTCTCCTGCACTGCTCCGATTGATGAGCTAGAGTGCTTTTCGACGCGGCAGAAACACCATGCGAAAACCTACGTTACAGGTCTTGTTGCGGCCAGTAACAAGACCGTCGAGGGAATCTCAATACACGTTCTTCCTGCGAAAAGCGAACGAGCCTTGAACAAGTTCCTCGCCAAGTATAACTGGGACACTGGTCAGCTGAACAGAGAACGGCTCGCGCTCCTCCAAGCACACAACGAAACCGCATGGAGCCGTGAAGGTATCTTCGAGATGACGACGCCTTCACTCACAAGACTGGCAAACGGATTCCTAACGTCGGGAAGTTCTACGACCACACCAAACGCTGCTACATCTGGGGACAAAACCTCATCTACGCTCTCTACGCGGACGAAAAAGCCACGTACCCACTCAGCTTCTGCCTCTACGAGAAAAACGCGAAGACGCGGATCGAATTAGCGATCGACCTCGTCGACGAACTCGTCGAGATAGGTGTCCCGGCGGGCACCTATCTCTTTGACATAAGCTACTGCTCGGAAGCATTCGTCACGCACCTCGAATCGTACCGCAAGCAGTGGGTTTCAGCAGTCGAGAGCGACACTCGCGTCACCTACGCGGGCAAGTGCATCCGTGTTGATGCGCTCGCCCAGCGCGTTCGTTAAATGAAGCGGACGATTGGTGAGGATACGTACCACATCTGTACGTAGAAACGCGGCGTTGCACGTCTTGGAGAGGTGAAGCACCTGATTACCGAAAAAGAATCGGGCAACCCCTCGGAGGATGAGACAGACGAAGATGAAGACGAACTTAGCGTGAAGTACGTCGTCTCGACAAAATCGACGCGAAAGCGAGCCATCTCATCGTGTTGTACGCGATGAGATGGTGGATCGAGACGTTCTTTTGAGACACGAAGCAAGACCTCGGTTTGGGAGCCTGCGAGCTCCGACATGCCGCAGGTGCCAGTCGCACTGGCACCTGCTGATGCTGGCCTACAGCCACCTGAAGCTCGGGATTGCCGACAGCGCTCTAGGAACGGTGATTTCACAAGCAAGTTCGCTTCGTAACGACGTTAAACGTTCTTTCGGCGAAAGCGTTCAGAACCTTCTGTCGTGGGCACTCAACAGTGAAAACTGGAACATCGACCAGCTGATGCAGGAGATCGACGTGATGTTCATCTAACGTGCGAAGTTAAATATCTAGACAGTGCCAATAGAGAGAATATTCTCAGGTGGTTTTGTTGGAATCCTCAGTAGCCAATGATTCTTTGCTCCCAACTAACAAGTACAAAAACCGTAGTACAAGTTCCTCAACCCGGCTTTGAGCGAGTTCTCTCAGCCATGTGTGATGCCACATATATAGATAGTCCAATGATTCACCAGAGTTCGGTGAAAGTACCGATGGTCGGAGATTGCCCCGGTAAATGAAGTAAAATAGACATCACACGCTTGCTGATACGAGGAGAACACGAATGTCGAACGAAGAACCCCAAGCGGACCGGTATCAAGAGGACCTAAGTGAGCGAGCGGAGGACGGCGGTGGCTGTGCGGAGATGTGGGAGACGCTCTCCAAGAGGCGCGAGTCAGACGAGAGTTCCGTCGGGAGGCGGAGCTTCCTCGGGGTCATCGGGGCGGCGGGCGTCGCGGGGATGGCAGGAACCGCCGCGGGCCGGTCTGAGGAGACCGAGATAGAGATTCGAAAGGAGGAATCGGAAGCCGACTCGGAGTCCGCGGCGGCAGCGGCGGAGACAGAAGCTGCCGAACGGGTGCTCAGCGTCCTCGTCCGTCCCGAAGTCCGCACTGACGACGCCACGCGGACGGACGTTTACCTTAACGATGAGCAGATGGGGTACACTGTGAACTTGCCCTTCGAGTACGGCAAACTGGCCGTCACGTACGATCCCGGCGGAGAGATAGCGAACGCCGGTGTTTCGCTTTCGCCGTCAGAAGTGCCAGCGGGTGTCCGCGGTAAACTCTCGCGCGGATTGCCGTGGCCCGAGTCCGAGTCCGGCAGGCTGATGACGGAAGGGCCGGATCACCCGGTTCTCTTCTCCCGAGGGACGACTGACTCGGAGATCGAACGTGCGAAGGATCACGTCGACGAGTCGAGCGCGTTCGTCGAGATGATCGGCCTCGTCAACGTGACGGGAGAAGCCTCAAGCGGAGAACTTGACGTGCCCGAGAGTGGGGCCTACGTCGCCACGTTCGAGGACGCGACGTACGTACTCAACGCACAGTTGAACCGTGTGCTCGAAGAGACGACCATCGAGGAACTGCTCGGCGCCAGCACGGGCGGGTTCTCAACGCTCGTCTCGACGTGCGACTCGAAAGCGGCGACGTGCGCGGTGGATGTGGTCATGGCAGTTCCGCACTGCACCCTCGCCACGGTCGGGTGCGGTCTCACCGGTGTCGGAGCGTTGGGCTGTTTCGTCCTCCTCCTGTCGCTCTGCGCGCCAAATCTCACGCTCATCGGCCTCTCGGGGGCGTGTACGTACGTCGCGAGAAACTGCCTCTAGAACTCGAAAACGCTAATTCGCCTCTCACACAACCACTTACAATGTCTTATTTCACCGACGTCCTCCGTGATTTCGCGTACCTGTACGTACTCGCGGTCCTCGCTTGGGCGGTTGCCCTCAGCGGATGGACCATGACTCAGGGAGGGAGCGTCACCGTCGCCCTCTTCGCCGACCAGTGGTTCATGTTCCTACTTATCGCCGTCGTGATGCTCGTCCCCACCTTCGCGTACCGGTGGTCGAAGAGTAACCTCCCCTGAGAGCGTGATTGCGAAGAGCCGGCCGGTGGGGTTGACGGCGGAGCTCGCGACCCCGTCTATTCCGCTCGTTCGTGTGAACCGGCTCTGACTTCGGTCGCCGGTCGTGTCGTCAGGAAGCACTTTGGCTCGTCAATCATAGTAGTGCAGGAGAGAAACGACGTGACCGGCAGCATCAGTTACTCTAGGCCGCGGATCGCCATAAACGTGCGAAGTCAAGCAACTAAACACGACCGTTCAGTCACTGCAAGGTCGGTGATTGACCAGAGATTCGAGTTTGTATTTCTATAGACTACCAATTAGACAACACTCGTAGCCCGTCACAGATCAAAAATCGGCTTAAAATCGGTTTCTCTGTCGCTGCTTCGAGATCTCGGATAGTAGCTATCGAGTCCTCCTGACGTGGGTAACAGTACACGTACAAAGGTTTTATCGTACAGACTGACGTAGGTACATAGTGACAATGCCAATCGACATCGATACATTTGAAGGAAGTTCGGAGGATACGCTCGGCGGTGGACTCACGCAGCCGGAGCGCGTCCTGTCATTCCTTGCCTCGCACGCTGATCAGGCGTTCCGACCGGTCGAAATTGCCGGAGCGACGGAAATTCCACAGAATTCCATCAATTCTGTCCTGCGTCGTCTTGAAGAACGAGCGCTCGTTCGTCACAAGGGAGAATACTGGGCTATTACGGACGACCGCGACCGTCTCCACTCGCTCACACAGTATGAACTCGTCACGGAGAGTCTGAACGAACTCTACGGCGAAGAGGATCCCTCTGAGTGGGTTGAACATATGCCAGCCACGGATGATACCGAGAAGACGGACAACGAATGAAGCGGGATGCCGAGGGTGAGATCATCGAATTCGAGCGTGGAGATGTCGTCTGGGGAGTCGATCCATTCAAACAAGACTCGGATCTGGACTCCGAGTCATCGCGTGACGATGGAGGTGTCGCGCCACGTCCGTGGCTGATCATCAGTACTGATTCTGTCCCGTTTCACCCTGAGCAGTACCTCTGTCTCACGCTCACAACACGGACGTGGCACGATGAGTCGACTCCCCTTTCAGCGGAGAGCTGGGTAGAAGGCGGCGCACCAGAGAGATCGTCGATCATGCCGTGGTCGATTTCCGCGATTCAACATCGGTTTCTGGATACGACTGGTGACCTCGTCGCTCGCCTCGACAGTATTCCCGATGACGACGTCCCAGCAGATGGCTATCAGGGGCAGCTCACCAAGGAAGTTACCGCCGAAGCGACGCAACAGGTCGTCAACTATCTTGAAGCGACACTCACCACCTAAATCGAGGTCTGCGATAGAACGAAACGTAGTACAATTCAAGAAACGAGCGTATTTTCTAGAAAGAACGAACTTCCCACCAGAGTACAAATGGGGAGAGTTTCCAAAAACGCGTTGATGAGCATCAGTCAATCTTCGAGCTAAGTTGGGGACTCCACAGGCAACTCCGGAAAGAGGTCACGGGACAAATCCATCCTCCACGGCGGTGGACACCTATCTCCCGAAAATCAACACTCAACTGCCAATACCGGGTTTAATTGAGTCGAATACGAATCGGGTGCTTCGGTTGGGTCGTCAGCGACGGAACGACTTCCAGTGGCACCTCCGAAACTAGCTCAAACTGATACTCTCGGAGGATCATCGCCAAGATGAGCTTCGCTTCCAACAGCGCGAACCGATCCCCGAGACATCGACGCGGCCCCGCCGCAAACGGGAAATACGCCCCCGGAGACAACGAATCCTCGAACTCCTCCGTCCACCGATCCGGACGGAACTCGTCCGGCTGATCGAAGAATCGGTCGTCACGATGGACGACCCACTGGTTGAGCGCAAGAATCGAACCCGATGGAATTCGATACCCTCCGAGGACGTCATCCTCGATCGGCTCTCGGAAAATCCCGTACACCGGCGGATACAGTCGTAGTGACTCTTTCACGACTCGGTCCAGCTCTACGCACTCCGCGACACCGTCGACGATGCCGTCGTTGTCGAGCCCGCGAACCGCCGACGTGACCCGCCCGGCCACACCAGGATTCCGCCCGAGCAGATACCCCGTGAACGTCAGCGCGAGCGCCGTCGTCTCGTGCCCCGCCACAAGCAACGTCACGATCTCGTCCCGCATCTCGTCCTCACTCCACCCACCTTCATTTTCGAGCAGGTAAGAAACGACAGTTCGACGCCCGATCTCCCCAGTCCGGTGCGCGTCGATAATCTCCTGCACAGCCGCCTCCAGTGTGTCCAACGCACGCCGATACCTCACGTTCTCCGGCGTCGGAATCCACTCCGGGAGGTAGACGTAGGTCTGGCTGATCCGCTCAAAGTGCTCCAGAATTCGTGTGAACGCAGTCCCGAGTTCAGTTGCATCCTCGGTGAGATCGACCCCGAACAACGCGTCCGCGATGATACGGAGGGTTAGTCGTTTCATCTCTTCTTCGAGGTCGATGACGTCGCCGGACGACCAGCTGTTCAGGAGGCGTTCGGTGTGCGAGCGAATCCGACGCGCGTAGCCCGGCATTCGGTCGGGGTGGAACGCTGGCTCCAGACCCCGACGGTGAGCCCGCCACTCATCACCTTCCGCGAGAACGAGGCCGTTCCCGAGAAGCGAGCTCGTCACGAGCTTCTGAAAGCTACCCTTCCGGTAGTTCTGGTTGTTCGTGACGAGGACACGCTCGATATCGGCTGGATTCGAGAGAAGGACGATCGATTGACCGGCGACTCGAAGGCGGACGACGTCACCGTAGGACTCCGAGAGGCCGGTGAACCACTCAAGAGGATTCGCGCGGAAGAACTGGTGCGTGTGTCCGATAAGAGGGTGACTAGGAGGACTTGGCGGTTCGGGCACGTCCGATCCGACCCCGGATGATGGGTCGGCTGGCGTGGTCATTGAGGTAAGTCGACCGTGACGCGTCCCGCTTGGTCACGGTACTGTTCGTACTCCTTGCGTGCCCACGCAACTGCGTCCGGGCTGTCGTTCATTAGGACGCCACGCACACCGCCCTTCTCATGGATGGTGATACCAGCGAGGGGATGTTCATCTCGTTCCATAATCCAGAGCGCGTAGGGGAGGTCGTGCTCGGTGACATAGAAAGTGAAGTGGTCGGTTACGCCCATCGCGCTGAAGCGGTCTTTGTAGTACCCGAGAAGAGAGTTGAACGTACTTTCGTGGAGGACGATTTCAGTCTGGAGGCCGTTGTTCTTGACAAGATCTGTGAGGGTATCTGTGTAGAGGGAGAGAACAACAGGGGCGAGACCGACCAGACGGTCCGTTGATTCGAGGTGCGTGATACTCGATTGAAGCGCGGATTCGGGCACATGCGGGTTCGCGGTCTGCACGTCAACACCGTTGAGAAAGGTGGGGTCAATGGGAGCCTCATCGGAGAGGGCGTTTAGAACGTCCTTCCCTTTAGATACCCCGTCCATCGTCTTTATGTACCGTTCGTGTTCGGTGTGGCTGATGCGTCCGACCGGGGTGAGATGATAGTTACTATTGATTCGTTCGATGCAGTCCGCATCTTCGAGAGCGCTGATTGCGCGATCTATCGTCGAGCGAGATGGGCCAACGGTTTCGACGAGTTGCGGTTTCGTTTGGGGTTCGGTCGCGAGAGCAGCGAGGACTTCGTGTCGTTTGTGGAGGGTTTCCCGGAGTTCGGTGCAATATCCCATTTCGGGCATATTATACACAATCCATCTCGACGTGATAAATTTGACTACATATATGGGTGATGAAAGGTCTCTATGAGCGTGTAGCACGTGCTACAACTGGAGACTAATCGCAAGTCCTCCATTCAGGAAGGTAGCCACCCACCCGATGTGGAACCATCGCGAGACATAGTCCGACTGTTCCCGCAGCGTCTGACCATTGAGCTGTCTGTAGAGTAGCCAGTATCCTCCGCCTACAAGCAGGAGCAACATGCTACCACCAATATATCTCTGCACGAGCACGAGGAGGCCCGCGAAGACGGTGAGCGCCGAAGCGAACACCACGCTCTCTGCGACACCGAGCGTCTGGGTGAACGTTGAGACGCCGTACTCGCGGTCGTAGAATGTATCTCCAGCCTGGTGCATGACGTGATAGGCGAACGTATAGCAGAAAACGGCAGCGAGCGTGGCTACCGACTCAACGGTAAGGGTGGTCCCCGAGAGGACAGCCACAGGGAGGACGACACCAGCGATGTCGACGCCTGTCGTTGTGAGATGGTTGAGGACGCCGCGCTCCTTGAGCCGTGGGGGATATGAATAAATGAAGCCGAGGAACGTAACGGCTGCTCCGCAGACGACGTAGAATAGAGTTCCAGTGGAATGAGCGAGCCAGCTCCAAAAGATGAGTGCAGCAACAACCTCACCGACAAGCATCGTGTATGCGGTGTCACTCCCAAGATGGGCGATGGCGTTCGCGATGAACGATTTCTCCGGATTCTCGGCATCGAGGTCCTGGTCATGGAGGGCGTCAGCGATGGAGGCAGACATTTTTGAGAGCATGACCGCGGCGAACAGGACGACGAGTGGTAGAGCGTGTTCCTCAATGACAATTGCCGTTGGAAGTGATGTAAGTCCAATTCCGATGGCGAAGTACGCAATATTATACCCGATTGTTTCGGGGATGCGGTTGATTACAAGGATGTCATGGAGCGTTTGAGCCACGAGACGGGCAGAGCTAGAATTGGGAATTTGTGACATATCCAATATGTGTGTACATCACCTAACGACACCGATTATCCCACTGAACGGTGAAATCACCGCTCACCGAACACCTATACAATCAGTGGATATATTTACGTTCCGTTGTCTAATATCTAATATGAAACGGCGAGCCCTCCTAGGTGGTTTTTCAGCAGGATTCACAACACTTGTTTCCGGCTGCCTATCTGGCAGAAATGGGGTGATCGGAGGAGGAACATCCGGGGGAAGTAATAGCAGTTCTGACAACGCCGTCGATGCACCCAGATTCGAGGCAAACCAAAACACCCCAGCTGAACCTATCTTACTCACTGCTCAGGAACAAGCACCAAACGGTGTCGTGCTTGGCGATGAGTTCGATATTGCTATCGCAATTGGGAACGCTGGTGGTGGTACCCTTTCTGGAGAATACACCCTCAGACTCCTTCCGCCAACTGATGATGAACCGAGCCAATCGGACACTCTCACGATTGGTGGGGAGAATACCATTCCTTCTGGGGCAGCGAGATTCTTTAGAATCGGTCCGTTCGTTGCAACCGCTACTGGCACTTGGGAGCTTGTTGCGGGTCCCAAAATCGAACGAGTACACTCTGAGTATAACGGAACGTTTACTGTCAGCGAGGGTTCGGACGACAACTGATACAGCCCGTGTAAAACCAAATCGGTCGAATCTTTAGAAAATATTTTGGTTATAAACGACAGTACACTACTTCAGCACGTAACTGTAGTGATGTGCCATTTGTGGGATGAATCATAGACAAGGCCCCAGTCAGTCGATGCCTCGAGAGTGACGACCTTCTGATCTACACCACAGTCAGATCGGTCTGCTACGACGTGGCTTCCAGGATAGAACCAACTCGTACCACTATTGGGGATATTGTAGTTCCAGTCGATGACTGGTCCGTTATTAGTGAGGTTCTGGTTGACCTGCCCATCCACGTCGAACGTGTACGAGAGCTGAGCTGACGGTGGGTATCCGATACCAACAGTGACCGAGCCAGCTCCAGTGGAGCTGGGACCTGCGTTGTGGAGTGCTTCGTTTCCGAGTTGACTCTCTCCCCAATCATGCGTCGCATAGATCTTGCGTTCGTAGGGATTGATTGTCCCATCTGAGCTAGCGATGAGAGTACGGAAGGCGTTTCGTTCTTCACTACCGTCACGAACTCGATACCACTCGTAATTGTGGTTTAGCTCGCCCCAATGATCCGTGGTAGAGGCTTGGTCATCTTGGATGTAATTCCAGTCTGGGCCAACATCGGGTGATGGAGTCGATTGGGTGGAGACTTCCAAGCTCTCGAATTCGTTGACTTTCTCTTGGCCTTTTTGATGCGCAGCAGACTCTTCTTCTTTCGACGAAGCACCGTAGTACTGGCTCACTCGACCATTTGCGCCCACACGGGCAACGTATTCGACGATCTCGTACCCATCGTCAAACTCTGGGACTGCCTTTTCACTCGATGATTTCCTGTCGAGATTCGGGTTTTTAGCCTTGAGTTTCTCAAGAGTTGCTTGTCCTTCCGCGAATGAAATCGGACTGTTGTAACTTCCCTCAAGTCGAATGACTCGAGTCTTCTCTTTGGGAGCAGCAGAAACGGGTGCCGTTCCACCAATCCCTACCAAGGTTGCAGCACCGATGGCTTTCAGTGCGTTGCGGCGGGTAAACGATGCAAGCTTTCTTCGGTCAGATTTGGAATTTTTCTGTGTCATGTTGCTTCGACACAATCAATGATTAATACACGATAACATTACATTATGTGGCGAAAGAATTTCCACCAATCGGTAAATCGCTCAAATATTGAATAATTGGAGATCATATATTCTGTAAACGCTCTTCTGTAGGAGATTGTTGATACAGTCTCGGTCGCCAGTGCGAAGGTAGTAGTTGACTTTCTGAGCGTCCCTAACGCGGAGTTTCGATTTGCCTCCGTCGACGACAAATCGCAAGACTGCAGTCCATCAACAATGTGCTACACATGAGCGCTACCTAAAATATAGACCATCTCGTGGATCATGAGATAGGAGACGATGGGGGAGTACGTTTAGTGTGCTTCCTCCCCCTGAACTGTCAGCCGGAAAATTCCATTTGGGCTGGGAATTTCACAAGAAGTAACGGATCCACTATAGATAGTTTGTCTCATCCGCTGTTTTCTCCTGGTTCATCGGCGTCCTCGAGTTCTTCGAGTGGCTTGAGATTCGCTTCCATACGTTCGCGTTTGGCTTTACGAAGCTTCTCTTCTGACGCCATCTTCGGTATCAATGACGCCCCTTCAGGAAGGTCAATCTCCTGCCCCTCTACGGGTTCCGAATCGGTGACCATCTTGCGGATCTCCATATCTCGGTTGAGCTTCCCAACCATCCGCTCGAATGCCGTCTCACGTTCGTGCTGAACTCGCCGGAGCTCCCTGACCTTCCGTTCGAATTCCGTCTGCGCTGCCCAATCGTAGATCCGACGCCCAAGAATCGTGAGTGCATATCGCTTCTCTGTTCCATGCTCGGTCGGCCTATGGCTGACAGTAAACACTTCGCGTTCAACACCCTCCGAGAGTCGTGAAGACACCGTCGATCCACTTACCGCAACCGAGTCGACGAGCGCGTTGAATGTCGCTGTTCCCGTCCCGATCTCCGTAACGAGTTCTGCCGCTCCCTTCTTCCGAAGAAATGTCTCGAGTTCGTCCAAGCCCATCGTACCTCCTTCTTCTCACACATCAGTATAAACCCAACCCGAGTTTGACTCATACTGATTCTTGACTCATACCGAATTATGGCCACAACTAATTCTCCAAGTATAGCGCGCATGCCCCTTGATGTATCTCCCACAATAAGCTCAGAGCACACAACCATCGCAAAATGCTCTACTCTATTTCCACTCTATTCTATACTGATCTCTGTTCTTGGATAGCGGATGTCTCTACACAGAATCACATCAGTATTTGGTCGAGCACACCTCAGAAGCAGATCAGTTCACCCCCGAGGTGGTTCAATGCTGACTGACCCGTCGGCTGTTGCTGACTCAATCATTGTCCACGCGGAGACGCTCTGTGAGCGTGAAGACCACCTCTGGGACGTGATTCGTCAGCTATCGATCTCCGTCGACAACCTCGAGGATGCTCGCGATCAGAACCGCGTGACGTTTGGAACCGATGAGATGTTCCGCACGCTCCTGTTCAAAGGGATTCGGGGTATCTCACAGAACGAATTAGCCCAACGACTCGGGCGGGAGCCGAGCTTGGTCAAGAGTTTCCACCTCGATATCACCGATCTCTCGAATACGCCGACCCAGCAACAGCTCTCGTATACGCACGCGCAGTTCAGTGAGAACACACAAGAGGTTCTGAACAGAACTGTCGCTGGCGTTCGACAGGCCGCACTTGATCACAGCGTACTCACGGAAGGCCTTGTTCCAACCATTCCGACGGAACCTGAGAATTCGACTTCGAAGAGCGAGAGCGAGTACAAGAAGGAGAAAGCCCAGAAGACGCTGACGCTCGCTCGAAAACACGTTCTTCCCGAGTTCGACACTCACCGAGCAGCCCACAAGACCTACTCCGACGAGGTAATTCTGGACATGTTCGCGCGCATCTGTGCGAACAAGGGGAGTGCTCACGCGGAATCGGAGTACGGCTGGCTCACCGACGACGAACTCATCTGCGACGACTCGACGTTCCTGCGAGCGATCAAGAAGATTGCGACGCCCGACGAGTCGAACAGTCAGCTCACGTTCGAGGACTTCGCGGACGGCGACTCGATGCCGGAGATCGACCGGATTCGAGACGCGATTATGACGGCGTTCGACGCCGCGACAGACAACATCATCAACTCGATTCGCGGTCAGGACCCCTTTGAGTCGCGTGAGAACGTTGCAGCCATCGACATCACGACCGAGCAGTTTCACGTCTGGCCGTGGGAGGATAAGGAAGCGGGTATCGCGAAGCCGGACTACCCGAAGATGGTGAGTGGGTACAAGGAGGGCAAAGAGTACAAACACGGTTACAAGTACGCGACGATCACCTTAGTCGGAGACCACGCACCGATTGTTCTCGGTATCGAGCCGGTCAAAGAGGACTCTGCGTGGGAACCCGACGACTCGCCATCGTACTCGAAAGCCGACCTTGTGAGTCGACTGCTGGATAGTGCCGAGCGGTTCGTCGACCTGGACACGGTGATGTTCGACCGAGGGTTCTACGTGAATCAGGTGTACGCAGACGTTCACGAGCGCGGACTAACGTACCTTTCACCAGTACCGACGTACGAGGACGACTTAGCGGCGATTCAGGATATTCAGGAGCATCCGACGGCGGATGCAGCAGTCAAACACGACGTACCATTGGGAATCGACGGCGAGGTCCATCACGAAGCGGAGTTCCTCTATGCGCCGAGTACGAGCGACGATGCCGAGGGGAAGTACGCGGTGTTCGTGACGAACCAGGATCGCGTGGAGCCTGCGGAGATTCGGAGTGTCGTGAACGGGTATAGTCGGCGCTGGGACATCGAGAACCAGTACAAGTCGATCAAGAGCTTCATGCCAAAGACGTCGTCGACGGACTATCGGCTTCGACTCTGTAACTTCGCGCTGTCGACGCTGATCTACAACCTGTGGCGGCTGACGGACTATTTGATCAAGGTCGCGCTCGACGAGCCGATCAGGTCGCCACCAGTAATTACGGCGAAGACGTTCGTGCGAGCGTTAGGCGACTTCCTGCGTAAGTTCGGGTAACGCTTTTCTCACTCCGGTTTGAGGATTCAGTAGCGGCTGCTCTGTAGATTTTCGCTCATTTTGTCGACCTTCGTTGACCAGTAGACTCGTGTCTGGTCGCTGAATCGACTTCATCCGGTTTTCGCACCCTGGTTTGGCCTACTCATTCGGAAATCAGAGAGTCTCGTTTGTAGGCTTATAAGCGCGCCAAGAATGTGTGGAACCACAACTTCGGGATCTCAAATTCTACAAACGGAGTAATAATTTGTGTCTTGCGCGCACGCGCGAGTACGAGAGCAAAGTCGTCAAGTTCGCCTCCAATTAGAGCCGACAACAGAGTCTACGAGGACGAACAGATCCTCAATCTGTTCGCCTCAGCACGTCTCACGCAGGGAAGTACCAACATTCAGTAAGAGACGCGCTCAGAGAAGATATGTTAGACGTTCACTGTTGAAGCTACACTAGGTAGTTCCCGACTGTGTGTACCGTAATTCTTACTGTAAATTCAACCGGTGCTCATTTCAGAATGTGTCTGGGTCGTTGAGGTGTGTTCAACCAACTCACTGACCCAGACGAGCAGATTTCGGCGGCTGACATGGAAACCTTTGCGCTTGACCATCTCTCGGAGTTACCGATGGAAGGCGTCGAGGGCTCGCCCCTCGACGCCGACGTGATTTGGAAAACCGTCGAACGAGCTGCCACCGACACCACCTCTGTTCACCACGTCGTCGAAAACACTGACGAGACGCCTGACGACGACGAAACGGTCATGGATTGGCTCCGCACTATCGATGCTGACGCTCTCGAAGATGTCGTCAACGACCTCCTCGCCGAGCATGCTACGACGATCCTCGACCCTGATCGGTCGAGGATCGTCATCATCGATTTCGTCGATAATCCCTATCACGGATCGTATCTCACCCATCCACGCGAGGTCTGTTCGATGAAGCCTCGCGACGGAACCACCGACTGTCACCGCTACTGTACCGCGTTCGTCCTCGATACGAAGAAACCGCTCACACTCGCGATAACGCCCGTCGTGAGCGATGAGGACGCAGCCGACGCCGTCGGCCGCGTCCTCGATCGCGTCGAACAGTTACCCTTCGAGGTCGACGCCATTCTCGCGGACCGCGGCTACTACCAAGAGCGCGTCATTCGACGTGCTCGGGCCACTGCTCCGGTGGTTCTCCCGGTCATCAAAAAGGGAAAACGGCTTCTCCATCAACTCGACACACACGCCTCCTACTGGACCGAATATGCGATGTACAAGGGCAAAGACCGAGAGCTTCAGTTCCCGCACGCGGTCTGTGTCTCCTACCACAACGGCGACCGCGGCGAGAACGGCGAAGTCGTCCGTGGATATGTGGCGTGCGATCTGACCGATCGCACGCCCAAACAGGTCGAAACCCTCTATCGCAAACGCTCAGCCATCGAAACCAGCTACCGAACCTACCGCGAAGCGAGAGCAACCACCACTACACCAGACCCGCTGATTCGGTTTGTACTCGTCGCTGTGGGCTTTCTGTTGCGGAATCTCTGGCTGGTCGTGCGCTGGACGGTCGTCGCCCGCCCACGACGGGGCGGGCGCGACCTTCCAACCGAATTCACGTTCGAACTGGTGTGCGGCTGGATCAGAGACCATCTGAGCACCGAGCTTGGATGGCAGTACACGTGGGAGACTAACGGAGTTGGTCTACCGCCGGGCTACGCCTTGGCCACGGCCTGACCGAAGTCAGGCCGCTGGCCCGCCTTTCCCGAGCAACAGCTCTCGACTAAATGCGCCAACAGAGCAGCCGAAAAGACGCTCACGCGCGTGAGCGTCTGCTTCACCCTCACCCAACTGTTCACACCATCGACTCATCCTCCAAATCATGGTGTGGACCCAGGAGATCGAAAACAGAATCGGGAACTACCTACACTAAGCTAGTGCGGCTCAAACATAAATTCGACTGCCAACGTGCGTTAACAATGGTACATGGTCGCTTTCGTTTCCAATCGTCGTACGCTATCATCACATCTTTGAGCGGACGAGAATTTGGACTATTCCCGACTGTTAATCAAGAATCCCTTCTTCAGTGAGGAGTGATTTTACTTCGTCACGGACGATGGATCGGATTTCTGCTTCAGAGAGGGTGTCGTCATGGCGGGCAACACCGAGTTCGGCATCAATTGTGCGAAGCGCCATCTCGAGAGCATCCATCCGATCAACTAGATCAGAGTGATCAATATCAGCGGCAGTTGCTGTTTCATCAAAAGTCAACTCGTGTTCGGCCTCATCTAGAAGTTTCGTTGCTGGCCGGTCAGTAAGCGCGGAGTCCGTCTTGTTGTCAGTCCGCGGACGGACCGGAGTCGCATCCATCATACCACCGATCCGAATTCCAGTGACGGTTTCAACTTTATCAGCGAGATTAGCGGCAAGGGCGCGTTGCTGATCCGGTTCGCCATGAACCAGGGTAATCTCTTCGGGAGACACTAGCCGCGCGAACCATCGAAGCGTATCTCGTGCTCCGTGGGCCGAGAGGCCGCTGTACCGTGAGATCCATGTGGACGGGATTTCAACAGTAGTGCCGTCGTCAGCGTCAGGCACGCCTTCCCCGAGCCTGAGTGCAGGGAGAGTTATCTCGATGGTTTCAGTGTCGGCGGTAATCGCCTCCTCAAGTTGTCGGCCCGGAGTTCCTTCAGCCTGGAACCCGCAGAGGAAGATATTGGCATGATCATAGCGTTCTGCAAACTCAACAAGATAGGAGGGGGCCCAGCCGCCTGATAGCATCCCAGAAGGAGCGATAATAATAGGGATGCGCTCGTTGTCGAGAGCCTCTTGCCGGTCAATATGGTAGCCTGCTTCTGCCTGATCTGGGAGGAAGGGTTGGTCCTCGCCATTATTGACTCGAAGGTTTCGAATGGATTCAGACGCGAATTCGCCGTGTGCATGCTGGTTGTAGGTGTTTGTTGCGCTGACAGCCATCCCATCGTAAATCAATTGGATCCGACTCCGAGTATCATTGTCGAGCTGATGAAGTCGGTTCTTGAAGATGTAGAGGAGTTCTTGTGAGCGACCGACGCCGAAGCAGGGAATTAAAACTGGTTCTTGATTCCGGACCGCAGTAATCGCATCGCTGTAAATCTCGGTTCTAGTGTCGTCTGCAGAGTCGTGGTTCTCTGTACTGCCGTACGTTGATTCCAGGAAGAGGCTGTCTGCCTTTGGCGGCTCCTCAATGTCCGGAAGATGGTTTGATCGGCCACCAAGATCTCCAGAGAATACGATCCGAGATCCCATCGTCTCGAATGCGATCCAAGCACTTCCCAGCAGGTGGCCTGCATTCCCGAACTCAAACGTCAAAGTCTCCTGATCCGAGAGATTAGGGACATAGTCTTGAATGTCGCCACGAATATATCCACGGGGCTCAAAGCGATCGAGGACCTTTCTGACGTCGGCATCTGTATAGAGCTGTTCCCGTCCCGGATCTTTGGCCTTCTCTTTGTGGATTTTCAGCGAGTCTTTGAGGAGGGTGCTGGCGAGAGCTTCGGTCGGCCGAGTAGTGATAATCGGCGCTCGCGGCGAGAGGAGCTGTCGGCTCTCGATCACCGGAAGCGCACCAACATGATCGATATGGGCGTGAGTTAGAAACACGGCATCGATCTGACCTTCATCGATTCCACGGAAGTCTGGGAACTGACCACCGTCACCCTGATTGAGACCGGCATCGACAAGGTAGGTCCCAAACCTGGTTTCAAGCTGATAGCAGCTCCGACCCACTTCTTGGACGCCACCGCGCGGTATCACAACGAACGGAGTGCCTTCTCCAGGCTCCACCTCGAGAGGGACATCGTCTTCCGCATATTCGGTAGCAGTCGTCGTTTTATACGCAACTTGGTTATTGGTGTCGTCGGTCATCGCTGGATCACTTCCTCAGCATAGAACCGTTCACGAGTTTCGCGTTGGCCCCGGAATGATAAAGACTGGAGCACATCTTCCTCTGACAATGCCGGGAAGAATCGGTCGATTGATGATAGCACACCGTTCAACGATCGGTACGATTCTCCGTAGGATGCGATACTGTCCATCTTCCACACGCCGGGGACAGCATCTACTTTCCCAGCTCGTTCGGCTTCGCTTTCAGTATAGTAGCGTCGTCTCCCGGCACTGCCCTGTGTCTGCCGACTTGACCGGGAGGGTTTGGCAGTTACTTCCGTTATTTGCACCAGTTGTGGTGGAGAGTGACTTTGTCCAGGCATGGCCGTGTCGAGATCTTCGCGGACCCGGGCAGCAGAGAGTGTACCGTCCCGTGAAAATGTGCCAAGCGTCATCTCACCCTCATTAGTATAGAGGTCGGGAGACGCTACGGATTGGCCAGTGGTCTCGTCCTGAGTGACGAACCGGGGCGGAAGTTCGGCAACGGTCAGTCCTGTCAAGTAGAGTCGGTCCGTGTCGACGTGGTCTTCCTCATCTAATGACGAAAGAAGATCTGCGAGGGCATTCTCAAACTCAGCCGGAGACCATGGTTCGGTATTACGAGGGGGACGTTCAGCCGGATTGTCGAAATGAACGGTCGACTCCGGAATGTACGGACCTTGCGGGACTCGGACATCAACCGGATAATTCGGTGTCGAAAGTTGTGTGTGAGTTTTATCACTACTGGTGGTCCGTCCAAGCTCGAGCGACACCGTGACCGGAAAGACGGTCGGTGGGAGACATTCGACCGCACCAAGAGGGTCTGATTCATCAAACACGACTGCATCTTGGCGCTCTGCCTCAGATTCTGTTTTACTGGTTTCTGATCCACTCATAGCTGATTTTTGTGTCCACAGAGCGCATAAGAGCTGGAATCGTTAGCACTGCACACTTATGAACTGCTGCTGGACACACCACATAGGTGTTTGTATATTTACAATAAGTTTTTCGAATGTGGGGAATATGATAGTTTTAACAGAAGGCATTAATAACTGCTCATGTGGCATTAGTTCCAATAAATAAAAGTGTTCGTTAAGAACTTAAGGTAGTTTTCTGAGTCGATGAGTTGCTTAGCCCAATCTCCAGTGGTGAATCACACGACCAGTCAGCGCTGGTTCATCGATATGAACTAGCAGTCATTCAATATGAGGTTCATTGACAGGGTACATCTGACGCAAATTATCGGTTGTGTCTCAAACTGGTCTAGAATACCACTGACAGTTTACGATCTCAAGAGTTCATTTGGGCTTCTATACTCAATCAGGTCGATTAGTTAGGCTATTTCGTTAGGCTAATTGCATGACTTTTTAGAGAGCCGGAGTTTAGAAATAAGCTATTTTGAGTAGGCTAATCGGTTAGGCTACTTAGATAGACCTTCCAGATGGTTCTTATCTATAGAATAACCGCAATACTCAGCTTCGCATGTTGGCTGTTTTACTGTGTAGTCGAAAAGGCAGCAGAATCGGCTTTGGGACAGTATTCAGAAGGTTAGTCAACCCAGTGGCGTTCAGTTCACTGTTCTGCTAAGTACGGTACTAGATGGTTCTCCAGATAGGCCAATCGGTTAGGCCAATCAATAAGCCTATCTAGGAGGACTAGCGAAAAACTATAATCAATCAGTTCATCCGATAATACATGCTTACTTATGCCACGTATTCGGAGGCTGGCGGCGTTGGAAAGACAACACTTGCTGCATCACTCGCTGACGAACACACCCGCGTCGGCCGCAACGTCCTGACAGTCGACCTTGATCCACAGTACGGATCACTGACTCACTTACTCGGCGTCGATGCCCCACGCGACGATGGCGACGCAGACAACTTGGCTCGCCATTTGATCGACCGGCCGAAAGGAGACTTCAACGAACTCATCCTCGAGACTGATTTCGGGTTCGATGTCGTCCCAAGCCACAACATGATGGAGCGACTCGGTGATCTCCTGACTCGAGCCGAGCAGATGGCCGCCGATCTCGACGAGGCTTTTGATCCAACCGACCAGCTGCGACGTGTCCTCCTCGAAGCTGGCGTCCCCAGCGAGTATGACACAATCATCATCGATCCGCCAGCAACTGCGGGACCTCACCTCTACAACGCAGTGAACGCAACGCGGTCGCTGGTGATCCCGATCGAGCCGACAGGGAAAGGGATGCAAAGCATCTACGGCCTCGAAGAGCTCGTCGACGGCCTTGAAGGCACCATCTCGAACGGCGATGAGCAGGTCGAGATCGGAGTCCTCGCGGGAGTCCCGAACGGCATCGGTCGAACAAGTGACCAACAAGAGTACCTCGAGGAAATCCGTAACCGGGGCTATCCAGCACCGGTCGCGATTCGTACTCGAGAGTCGCTATTCCAAGGCTGCTGGAAAGAGCAGTGTACTCCTCGCTACTACGTTGAGCACCACCGTGATCGGAAACGAGACCATGAGATGGAGACGCTCGAGAAGTTAGAGCAACTGGCTGCAGAGATTACGGAGGTCGGTGAGCGATGAAGAAGGGTGCTGGCAGCGATCCGTTCGGCGATAACGTCGACGACACGGATGACCAGAACGTGGAGGAGGATGTCGACAACGTTGTCGATGATGGCCTCGAAGAGGAGACTGAGGACAAATATCCCTCTGACGATGCCTCTATCGAGGAAGTAGTCGAGACCGTTAACGACGGAGTCGCGCCAGATCTCCCTCAGTCAGGCCGTGATGATGGCGGCATTCCTTGGGTCTATACGCGGGACAACGTCAAGCAGGACCGAGATATGGTCCAGTTCTATCTTCGCAGCAGCGTCCAGGATGTCGAGGGGAAGCTCGTTGATGCGGTCGAAGACGAACTCGGGGCCAGCGTCTCGAAGACGGACGTTCGAGAGGCTGCGTATGTCGCTGCAATGCGGCAGCCAGAAATCGTTGCTGAAGAACTCGAACGCTGGGGTTTCGAGAACGAGTGAGGTTCTCGAGGATTGAACGGACACCCCCCATATTTCATGAGTGTTTGAGAGTGCGTGATTTTGGAGGAAATAAATTAGTACTGTGAATCAATAACGTTCAAAGAATATAGAGTTCGACGCCCCCTCCCCCCACTTTTCACGAGAGTTCGAAACAAGTGGGACGGCCAAAGAAATTGTCTGTGCTTCTCATAGAGTAAGTGTCTAATGAATAGAAAGATTCTATGTCTAGTGCGGTTTTGGTTTTTTACATAGACACTTATAATTTTCTCTATTCAATACTCTCGGTCTCAGTCTTAGCCATAGGCTTGAGATCAAAAACACTCGTGAAAAGTGGGGGGAGGGGGGTGAGATGCCGGCCGACAAATGAGACGAATGAAGCTCATGAAACTCGTGAACTAGTGGTTTTATTATTCCTAGTTTGAATGTTGCTTGTAATGGGACTCGAGCCATTCACTCGTGACTCGACTATCTTTCGCGACGAGAATGTCCTTCGCGATAGTTACACCCCGCAGACGCTAATTGAGCGAGATGATGAGTTAATGGCCTATCAATCCGCTCTCCGGCCTGTTGTGAACGGAGCTCAACCAAAGAACCTCTTCCTCTATGGCCAAACCGGTGTTGGGAAAACGCTCGCAACGAAGTTGGTCCTTGAACGTCTTTCCACCGATCTCGAGCCAATGGATGATGTCGATTTACACACCGTCTTTCTCAACTGTAAATCTCTTTCCTCGAGTTATCAAGTCGCTGCAAATCTTGTAAATGAATTTCGCGAACCCGACGACAAGATCAAGACCACTGGCTACCCCTCGGGTATGATCAATCAAATGCTCTGGGACCATCTAAACGATCTCGAGGCAACCCACTGTTTGATTGTATTGGATGAAGTTGATTCGATTGGTAACGACGACGACATTCTCTACCAGGTTCCTCGGGCAAACGACAACAATCTCGTCGAAAATACTCAGGTCGGTGTTATCGGTATCTCGAATGATTTCACCTTCCGAGATAATCTCTCGGCTCGAGTGAAGGATTCGCTATGCGATGAGGAGATTCTGTTTTCTCCTTACGACGCAAACCAGCTTCGGCGAATTCTGGAACAACGATCCGAACAAGCGTTTCACGATGATGTCCTCGACGAGAACGTAATCCCGCTGGCCGCCGCATTCGCCGGCCAGAGTAGCGGATCTGCACGGCAGGCGCTTCTCCGACTCTATAAAGCAGGGGATATCGCTCGCGACGAAGGTACAGAAATGGTAACTGAGCGCCATGTTCGAGAGGCCGATCGAGCAGTTGAACGCGATAAGGTGTGGGAAGAGTTGTTGCGAGTACCGACGCACTCGAAGCTCACATTATACGCGCTATTGACGCTTGAGACCGAAAATAAACTCCCCGCAAAGCGCTCCGCGATTTACAAACGGTATCGGATCGCGGCGGATCGGATCGGTATTGACCCTCGTACTGATCGGACGGTCCATGACCGACTCTCGCAGTTGACATTAAAAGGGTTTCTTGATGTTGAAGAAAAGAACAAAGGGCCGAAAGGCGGATCATATTACCAATATCAGTTTTCAATTCGGCCAGAACTGGTTACTGAAGCTCTTTCTGAGGATTCCCGAGTTAGTGAACTATTCGACTAACCGCACCTAGCCATCGCGTTTGAGGTGGTACCTGGAATCCATAGACTCAACCCGATTGGCCCCTTCGAACTACACACCGAATGCGGATCGATTTCGACGACGGGACACTCGTGCTCCAAGATGCGCCTGCCGAGGTCCCCTTTGCGGAGTGGGACGATCGCATTGATGAGTACCGCGTGCAGGCCTATCGGTATCGGGAACTTCTTGAGTGGGCTGGTGGCTGGTCCGACAGCAACGGACAGACAACACTCGAAGATGCGTTACCACGTTCTATGTCTCTCCACGATGCTGCCCGAAGTTATCCAGAACTCGATCTGACACCGGCGCTCCACATCGAACCGCGTGACTATCAGCAGGCCGCCCTCGACGCCTGGATCGACCACAGCCGTCGAGGGAGTGTTGTTCTCCCGACTGGCAGCGGGAAGACCTTTCTTGGACTGCAGGCAATCGCTGACGCCGGCGTGAGTGCGCTTGTCGTGACACCGACGATTGACCTGATGAATCAGTGGCACGCCACACTCACCAACGCCTTTGGCGATCAACTCACAGAGCCGATCGGCGTTCTCGGCGGCGGCAGCCACGAAGTCACCGCGATTACCGTCACCACCTACGATAGCGCCTACCGCTACATCAACGAATACGGCGACCAGTTCGGCTTACTCGTCGTCGACGAAGAACATCACCTGCCAGCGCCGACATACCAGCAGATTCCCGAGATGACGATTGCACCGTATCGGTTGGGACTGACTGCTACCTACGAACGGCCTGACGGAAAGCATGAGCTCCTCGAGGATCTCATCGGTCCGGTTGTTTATGAAGAGGCTGTCGACGAACTTGCTGGCGAGTACCTCAGCGAGTACGAAACCATCCACATGTCTGTCGAGCTCACGCCAGAGGAACGGGAGACATACGACGAGGAGTACCAGATCTATCGCGACTACGTCGATAGCCACGAGTTTGATCTCTGGAAAGAGGAGGGTTATCAGGAGTTCCTCAAACGGACGTCCTACGATCCGAAGGGACGGCGGGCACTCATCGCCAAGCAGCGCGCCGAACGCATCGCCCGAACGGCAGAGAAAAAACTCGAGACGCTCGATAACCTGCTCAAACGTCACCACGACGATCGCGCAATAATATTCACTGCGAACAATGACTTTGCCTACGAAATCTCTCAGGAGTTCATCGTCCCCTGCATTACCCATCAAACGAAGACGGACGAGCGCACCGAGATTCTCGAGCGATTCCGGACTGGCGAGTACTCGATGCTGGCAACGTCTCAGGTGCTCGACGAGGGGATTGACGTTCCCGCTGCGAACGTGGGGATTATCCTGTCGGGAAGTGCTTCGAAGCGGCAGTATGCCCAGCGGCTTGGACGCATCCTCCGGCCGACAGATGACCGCCAGCCGGCCCCCGGTGGAGCAGACTGCAAGCGACAACACCGGCCCACGACGTGCCGTGGCTGGTTCCGATCGGTACATACAGTCGGGCCGGTGGATACCATATCTGAGCGTAGCCGTGGTGGGAGTGTAAAAGGCACCATTTCTGTAGTCGCGTGCCGGCTCACTCGCCACGAGCCAGCCGCGTGCCGATGCGGTCGGGCAGCCCGGTCTCGCTGACTGCTTCCTGCACCGCCTCGACGTCGTACTCGACGCGGTGGGTGTCGACGGTCAGCGCCTCGAGATCCACGACGGCGTATCCCGCCCGCGGATCCCCGTCGCGGGGCTGGCCGACGCTGCCGGGGTTGACGACGATCCCCTCCGCGAACCGCTCGACGCCTTGCACGTGGGTGTGGCCGAGCACTAGCACGTCTTCATCGTCGAGCAGCCGCGACGTGAACTCCTGTGGGTAGGTGTATCGGGTGTAGCGGTCCGGATCGTCCGGATGCCCGTGGACGAGTTTCACCCGCCCGTCGCAGACGCGCCGTTCGTCCGGGAGCGACGCGAGCCACTCGAGCTGGTCGGCCGAGAGCTGCGTTTCCGCGTGTTCGACGCCAGCCTGTGCCATCCCGTTGAACCGGAAGGGCGTCTCCGCGGCGACGGCGGCGTCGTGGTTGCCCATCACTGTCGGCACGTCCCGTTCCCGAAGCGCGTCGACGCAGTCGGCCGGCCAGGGGTTGTAGCCCACGACGTCCCCCGCACAGCACAGTTCGTCGACCGGCGGCATGTCTTCGAGGACGGCCTCGAGCGCGACACGATTCCCGTGGACGTCCGAGATGAGTCCGACCTTCATGCCTACAGCTAACAGGTGCCAGTGATTTGTACGTTATCCAGCAGGTGGGCAGAGCGGTGGGCGGTCGATGGCCCAGAGTTTGCCGACACTCGTTCGGGAGCGATAGCTACGCTGGGCTGGTGATTTCAGCGAGCAAAACGAGCGGTGCCGCTCAGTTGCCGTTCTCGATCGCCGTCTCGAATCCGTCGTCAGTCAGTGCGACGCCGGCTGCACAGACTGCGTGTTCGAACTCGTGGTCGTAGACCTCGCTTGCGGCTGTCGCGGCGCTATCGGCCTCGAGACCGAACGCTTCGGGGGCATCTTTCTCGTAGGTCGCGACCAGCGTCGGCTCGTCGACGGTCTCGACGAGCAGCGCGTCCTTGCGAACCGTGCCGATCATGGCCTCGCCGTCGTCGCCGATCGTCGCGGCGATCCGGGGCGTGTCGTAGTCGTCCTTTTCGTAATCCAGCGCCAGCAGGCTCTCCGCGAGCGCGTCGCGGGCGGGATAGCCGAGCTCGAGTTTCTCCGCGATCGGGTCGACATGCGAGCCGTTGCCGAAGGCAGCCGTCTCGCCCGTCGGCGTCTCGACGACGCGCAGGCAGTTGTAGGAGACGTAGGGGTTGTCCGTCTCGGGGGCGTCATCGGTCGGGCCGACGGTGAGTGCTTCCTCTCGAGCGGTGATCTCGCGGTTGGGGAACGAGCGTGAAGAGACGCGGTATGCGCCGACCTCGGGGCCGACGACGACGAATCGTCCGACGTACATACTCGCAGGTGCGCGAGAGAGGGGAAAAGGAATGTCGGTTCGCGCTCGAGCGGTCGAATTCGCCAGTATCGGGCGAGAGTTTATCGGTGATAACGCGGCGAACGGCAGTGTGACGACGGACGACGAGTGTCTCGAGGCCCTTCGGAGGCCGCCGATCGGCTCGGCGAGTCGCCGACGAAAGCACAGTACGAGGAGTTGGGGTTGACGCCGGCTTCTGCGACGATTATTCGGACGTGTGGTGGCTGGAACGATGCGAAAGAGAAGGCAGGGCTGGAGACGGCTCCGCCCACTGGATCTCGCGTGAAGCCAAAGCCGGATAATGTCGATCTCCCTTCCGATCTCGTTTGGGAGGACCTCTCGGTTGACCAGCGGTGGCACTATCGAAACGTCGAGTGGAATACCGAACGATCGTTACGCCGTCGATCTCGGCTTCGTTCGTGGCTCAATCAGGTGAAACGGAAACGGGGGTGTTCGCGTTGTGAAGTCGGTACTCCGGCGTGTCTCGATTTCCATCACACCGACGAAACGACGAAGGAGATGGCGGTCGGTCGCATGGTCACGTTTGGCTACGGAAAAGACGCCCTTCGCGACGAAATCAAGAGGTGTATCGTTCTCTGTGCGAATTGTCACCGCAAAGAACACTACGAGCCACTGCAATGTGAACGCCGACGATGGGTGCATGACCGAAAACGCGCCATCGGAGGCTGTGAACGATGCAGGGAGTCGGATCCAGCCTGCTTAGATTTTCATCACAAAGAAGATGAGAAGGAGTCTACTATCGCACGATTGGTCTCGGATGACCGAACGAAAGAGCGAATTCACACGGAGATTGAGCGATGTTCTGTTCTCTGTGCGAACTGCCACCGCACGGAACACGCCGATCTATCGTCGTGATAATCGCTACAAGGGACGAAGGTAGATTGAAGTGTCTTCTCATATTGGTTCCGACCGAGTTCGTAACACTCTAATACGAACCCCGACTACAAACAGGTACGTCGTCGGTAATAGAGACCGACGAAACATGTCAAGTCCATTGGGGTAGTGGCCAATCCTGAAGCCTTCTGGGGGCTTCGACCCTGGTTCGAATCCAGGATGGACTACTTCTCTCTCGTTTCAACTCGAGCACCTTCTCAGCCCCCGCTGCCGATTTCCAGTCGAAACGAAGGGGTCCGCCGGTAACTTTCCAGCCACCAGAAATCATATCTCATCGCCGTCGGTAGCTAGCCAGTATGAATCGACGGATCTTCCTCGCTGTCGGCGGGACGGTCGCTCTCGGCGAGCTTGCGGGTTGTCTCGGCGGCGACGCTGGTGGCGACAACGGATACGGCCCGGAACCGGGAACCGAACCCGACGCGAAATCGATCGATACCAGTTCGTATCAGACACAGGTGTTCGAAGGCTTCGAAGGTATCGAGGTTCCACTGGCCCCGATCGAGGATGTCTTCTACTGGTACCAGCGACACGAGGCCCGGATCGCCGATGCACGCGGTTCCTCGCAGTACGAGAAATCCCACATCGCTGGCGCGGTCCTGAGTACTGCACCGCCGTACACGCCCGATGGCGATCCGGTCGCTGACTGGTCCAAAAGCGAGCGAATCGTCACGTACTGTGGCTGTCCACACCACCTCTCTGGATTGCGTGCTGCAAAACTGATCGAAGACGGCTACGAGGAAGTCTATGCGCTTGATGACGGATTCGGTGCGTGGCTCGACCGCGACTATCCGATCGAGGGCGCGAACGTGTCTGCAGATCGGGCGACCTACACGATTCAGGGTCAGTCTGATCCTGCCTACGCCGGCAGCCTGGTCAGACTCGAGCAACTCGACGCGGATCGGCTCGAGGCAGCGCCGATCGCTGACGACGGCTCGTACACTCTGCAACTCCATTACGCGGGCGCGACCGACTCGCGGTTCAGAGTCGACGCACCCGAGTACACTGTCGAGGGAACGCTCGAGGAACTGACGAGCACTACCGTGACGCCCTGAACGGCTACTGCTCGGGCCGTTCGTACGCCCCCGCTCGCTCGAGGTCGCCCCGCTTTCGCAGCACGCTTGGCGTCCGACAGATCCCCGGTGCACCGGTCACCTGTGGCACTGTACAGTTGTTGCAACTCTCGCAGACGACGCCCGGGTTCTCGCCGCTCGATTCGACCTCGAGCAGTCGCGCCCCCAGCCGCGGCTCGGCGTAGAAGGGCCGGGCCATCCCGACCATGTCGCAGGCAGGTGGTTCATCCTCGCTCGAGTCGCCCAGTAATCGACCCATCTGTCGCCGCTCGCGGATCCCGCCCTCCGCCAGCACCGGGATGGACACTTGCTCGCGGACGCGCCGGCAGAACGCCTCGTTCCACGCGGGTTCGAAGTCGTACTGCAACGATTGGATCCGGTTGGCCAGTGCGACCAGTCGCCGCCGCGTCGGGCCGCCGAACGCGGCGTCGTACTCCTCGCACAACGCTTCGTTCTCCCATGCCCTCGCAGGATACGCCCCGCGGACGATGCTCATGTCCCAGGTGACCGACGTCTGGACCGGGACGACCGCGTCGTAGCCGATCCGCTCGAGTCGGCGGGCGATTTCGATCCCATCCGCGAGCGAGAGTTTCCGCCGAACGATGGGCGCGGGCGGGGCGGGCGTCTCGGCGGGTACCTTGGTCACCACCGGTACGTCGCCCGCCCGCTCGCGGATCTCGTCGTGGACGACCGCGAGGAACGCGAGACGAGCCTCGGGTGAGCCGCCGAACTCGTCGTCTCGTCGGTTGTAAAACGGCGAGAGAAACTGCTGGACGATCCCCATGTTTGCCCCGGCGAGGTGAATCCCGTCGTAGCCTGCGTCGACGGCGCGAGCCGCCGCGCGGCCGAAGTCAGCGGCGAGGTCGTACACCTCCGCCGTCGAGAGGACGTGTGGATCGTACTCGAGGAAGCCGATCCGATCCAGCAGTTGCAACTGCCACGGCGGTTCCGACACCGCGAGCTGTTCGAGGCCCGGATGCTCCGTCCGGTACTCGGCGTGCCAGGTCTCCATGCTTCGCAGGCCCCCGTGCTCGAGCTGGATAAAAATCCGGCTTCCGTGGTCGTGAATCCGGTCGGTCAGCCGGGAGAGCCGGGCGACGAAGTCGGGATCGTGAACGCGGGTCATCCCCGGCGCGGCACAGCCGCCCTCGCCGCGGACGATCGTCGCGCCTTGGCAGATGAGCCCGACACCCGACTCGGCGGCCGGTTCGAGGTCGTCGATCAGCGCCTCGACCGCGCCGGGACCGTTGCCCGCACACTCGAGTAAGGGTGCGCGATAGAGCCGGTTGGAGACCGTCACACCGCCGATCTCAATGGGTTCCTCGAGCGTCGCCATGGGTGCCGTATCACGTGCTCCGGCAAGAGTGTAGTGCCGGTCGGCTTCGCGGCTGCCGGTTCGAGACGAGCCGTCAGCGTCGCACCCACCGGCTGGCTCAGGGCGGGAGGATGACCGCCCGGCCTTCGATTTCGTTGTGCTCGAGGCGTTCGGCGACCGTGTTGATCTCGCCGAGATCGTGGCGTTCGGTACGTAGTTCGACCTCGCCGCGGTCGACAAGGGCGACGAGTTCCTGTAGTTCGGCGTACTTGCCGACCAGCGTCCCCCGGTAGGCGAACTCGCCGTTGACCAGGGCCTGACTGGGTTCGTGGATGTGGCCGCCGTAGCCGACGACGTGGTGGTCGCCGCCGGCAGCGACGATTTCAGGTGCCAAGCTGGTCGTCTCGTCGCCGCCGACGAAGTCGATGACCTGTTGGGCTCCATCGTCATCGGTCAGATCGGCGATGACGTCCGGAAGGTCCTCGTCGGCGGTGTTGACGGTGTGGCGCGCACCCAGGTCCTCGGCCAGCTCGAGTGCCTCGTCTTTGATGTCGACGGCGACGATGTCCGCGGCGCTCATCGCCTCGAGACACTGCAGCCCGATGTGGCCGAGACCGCCGACGCCGATCACGACGCTGGTGTCGCCGGGATTCAGTTCGTCGACCGCCTTCTTGACGGCGTGGTAGGCCGTGATCCCCGCGTCTGCGTGGGGGGCGATGTCGGTCGGATCGACGCCGTCGGGCAGCGGAATCACGGCGCGCTCGTTCGTCTGGAGGTACTCGGCGAAGCCGCCGTTGGTCGTGAGGCCGTTGAACGCGCTGTTTTTGCAGTACATGTCCTCGCCGAGCCGGCAGGGTCGGCAGATACCACAGGTCTGGACGGGATGGCAGATCACTGGATCGCCTTCTTCGACCAGCGTCACCTCGTCGCCAGTTTCGGCGACGATCCCCGCGTTTTCGTGGCCCAGCGTCATCGGCAGATCCTGTGGGGCGTACTCTTCCCACATCCCTCGATGATGTGATTGTCTGTCTGACACCAACCCGCGCCCTCGACCTCGACTAACACGCCGTCGGATCGCTCGATGTCCGGCCGGTCGATATCGTCGATCGAGAGCGCGTTGCTCATGTCGTCGGTGTATTCGTGGAGTCTGGCTGCTTGCATGGGACTGACACACAGTTCATCGTCATCCGTGATAACGTTCCCCTCGCATCTCGTGTCGCGTGAGTATTTTTGATTTGATACTACTATCCACAGCCGTTAATTTTGGCCGCGAAAACCGATCCGAGTGTAGCATTCATCTCCTCCTGAAAAAGAGTAATGTGTAGTGGTATCGATGTGCATGGTGCGATGTATCAGCACAACGGAGAGGAAATCTTCGTCATCGATGGCCACGTACACCTGTGGGACGCGACGGAGGAGAATATCAAACACCAGGGAGGGGAAGAGTTCATCCAGTGTTTCTACGACTATCACACGACGTTCACACCCGAGGAGCGCGAGTGGGACATAGACGAGTACCGCAAGTACGGCGCTGACCGGATGGTCGAGGACCTGTTCGGCAACGCCGCCGCCGACATGGCGATTTTCCAGCCGACGTACCTCACCGACTTTTACGACGACGGGTTCAACACCACCGAGCAAAACGCCGAACTCGCGACCGAACACCCCGAGCGGTTCATCCTGAACGGTACCTTCGATCCCCGTGACGGCGAGGAGGGTCTCGAGTACCTCGAGGAACTCCATGAGAAATACGATATCCCCGGCGTCAAGCTCTATACCGCCGAGTGGCGCGGTGACTCGAAAGGGTGGCGACTCGACGACGAGGACGCCTTCGAGTTCTTGGAGAAGTGTCAGGAACTCGGGATCGAGAACATCCACGCTCACAAAGGACCGACGATCCGCCCCCTCAACCGCGACGCGTTCGACGTAAAAGACGTCGACGATGCGGCCTCGTCGTTCCCGGAACTCAACTTCATCGTCGAGCACGTCGGCCTGCCACGGCTGGACGACTTCTGCTGGATCGCCGCCCAGGAGACGAACGTCTACGGCGGACTGGCCGTCGCCGCACCGTTCGCCCAGAACCGGCCGGGCAAGTTCTCCGAGATCATGTCCGAACTGCTGTGGTGGCTCGGTGAGGATCGCGTCCTCTTCGGTTCGGACTACGCGCTGTGGAACCCCGACTGGCTCGTCGAGGAGGTCCTCGAGGCCGAACTCACCGAGGAACACCGCGCGGAGTACGGCGTCGAGTGGGACCTCGAGACGAAAAAGAAGGTCATGGGCGAGAACATCGCCGACCTCTACGACATCGACATCGAGGCGAAACGGCAGACGCTCCAGGACGACGAGATCAGCCAGCAGTTCGGGCTCGAGGACCACTACGCGAGCGAAGAACCCGCAGCCGCAGACGACTGATGAGCACGCAGACATCCGACGGCCCTGCGCCCGCGCGAGCGGCCGTCCGCGACCGACTCGATCGGGTCACCGATCCGGAACTCGACCGTTCGATCGTCGCACTCGAGTACGTCGACGCGATCGAGATCGACGGTGGCTACGTCAGTGTCGACCTCACGCTCCCGACCGCGTGGTGTTCGCCGGCCTTCGCGTGGATGATGGCCGTCGACGCCCGCGACGAGATCGAATCGCTGCCGGCGGTCGAGGAGGTCCGGATCACGCTCCACGAGCACATGCACGAGACGGAAATCAACCGCGGCGTCAACGAGGACCTCTCGTTCGCCGAGGCGTTCCCGGACGCCGACGGCGACGTCGCTGCGGTTCGCGCCGAACTCGACGACAAGGCCCGCGTCGCTCGCCAGTACGACGCGGTCGAAGCGCTACTCGAGGCCGGACTCGACGCCGAGGCGATCGTCGACGTTCGACTGCGAGATCTCGAGTACGTCGACGAAGCTGATTCCGTCTCGATCTACGTCCGCGACAGCTCCTTTGCCGTCACCGTTCCGGAAGCGCCGCTCGAGCGCTACCTGGAGAAGGCCCGCGAAATCGGCCTCGTCTCGGCCCCGGCCGACCGCCTGTTTCGAACGCCGGAGGGCGAGCCGATCGATCCCGACTCGTTCGATCTCGTCCACCGACGTGGCCGCCTCGCACAGGTCAACATGTCGAGTCAGGGCGGCATCTGTGACGGCCTTCGGGAGGCACGAGAGGGCCGGCTCGAGTGAAGCGCGGACGACTGACGGGACGGCGGTGGAGCCGGAGGGTATCGGGATCGACCACCTTCGTCGTGTTCCGATCTTTGTCGTCGCCATGGCCCTCCCTTTCGCCCTTGAGCCGTGCGATCCGGCGCTTTCACGGCCCCTTCAAGAGCGTGGTGCCGGCGTCGATAGTACGTCGCCGTCAGAGCGGCGGCAGGACCGTCCCCGCTGGCGTCGCCAGGACCACGGCGACGAACGCGGCTGCCAGCCCGAACGCGGCGTTGCCCGCCGCGGCGAGGACGTACCGCCGGAGCGTGGCGTTCCGACCGCCTGCCGTGACGGTGAACGGATCGCCCGCCCGATTCCGGATAACGGGCTCGTCGCCCCTCTCGGGAGCGGGGGCAGCCGATCCGAGGACGTATACCTCGGTACCGGGCTCGAGTCGCTCCTCCCGGATGTAGACTTCCTGTTTCTGCTCGATCGCTTCCGGCACCATCTCCGTGACACGCTCGGGGACCTCCTGACCGAGTATCTGGTAGACGTCCTCGTCGAACGTCGCCGGGCACTCGATCCCCGGAACCTGCATCCGCTCCCACGTGTCGGTCGGCTCGCCCGATCCGTCCCGTTCGACCGGCTGGACGAGCGCAGTGCCGGTCGCACCGTCGAGGCGGAACGGAACGGCCTCGGCACCCTTCCGCTTCGGTGCGAGGTCGCTGAGGCCGTCCCTGAACGTGTCCCGGGAGACGCGATAAGCGTAGGCGAGACATGGGGTTCCGGTGACCGGTGCTTCCAGCATCCCCTGATCGGCGGAGGGACGAGCGACGCCGGTCGCTGCGACGACGCCCGCCGGACGCGTCTCGAGGGCTGTCATGTCTGTCCGGGCCGCTCGAAGGGCTGTTCGAGCGTGTCGAGCAGTCCACTGCAGCGACACGCCGGCGACGCCGACTGCGACGATGACGACGCCGACCCGGAGTGCTAGATCGAGAAGCGCCATCGATCAACGGAGCCGCCGGTGTCGTCGAACTGCGCGACCAGCGATCGCAACCGACCGATATTCGGGTTCATAGATCCTTTTCCGACAGAGGAGAGTGACGCATTTTAAACACTTCCGTTCCGTCTTCGTCGCCGACGGGACGCGTACGTCGTCGGTCGACTCGAGAGCCTCGAGCGCACCCGCCCCGTCGTCGCGGGAGACGACGCTCGCGAATTGCGCGTTACTTCTCGACCTCGAGTAGCGCCACCCGCTCGCGAACCAGCGCCGACAGCGGCGCGTCGGTGGCCTCGCGTTCGGCGTCAGGAACGTCGAAAAAGTCACACAGCGTTTCGACGTCTTGTGTCTCGAGCGTCGGCTCGCGGTCGACGAACGCGTCCAGCGTTTCGACTGCCTCGAGCGCTGCCGCCTCGTCCTCGTCTGAATCGCCGTCGACGAGCACCACCGCCCGAGTCTCGCCGTCGTCGACACCCATCGCGAGCGCACGATCGATCTGTCGACGGCCGGCGGCGTACAGCAAAATTTCGACGGCGCGGTCACGAGCGACGTTCTCACCGCGGTCGATCGCGCGATCCGCGAATTCGACGGCTTGCTCGAGATGCCGGCGGCCGGCGACGTAGCGGGCGTCGAACGCCTGCATCGTCACGTCATGGCGGTCGCCGAGATCGCCGAGTTCGGCGACGAACGAATCGATATCGTCGACCTCGAGTCGGCATTCGAGCAGCTTCATTCGAAATCACCCAGTCTCGACTGGCTGTCGTCTGCTCCGTTTGTTGCTGTCGCGTCGTCGGTCCCGTCGCCGTCGCTCGAGGTGGCTATCACGCCGCCGTCGCCCGACCTTGCTGAGTCCGGCTCGACGCCGTCCATCGAGGGATCCTCGCGACCGGCGCTCTCGAGGATGTTCTCGGCTGTCTTCTCGCCTTTGAGTGCGCCAAGAACGACGCCTTTGTCGGCCGTTCGCAGGTCGGCAGGCTCCTCGATCCCCGCTTCGTAGAGCCGGCGAGCGCGCTTGCGGCCGACGCCGCCGACCGAGACGAGCTCGAGGAGGTCTTCGCCGACGCCGTGTTCGACGCGGGCGCGGGCTTCCCGTACGGCGACGGTCCACTCGCTGTCGATTTCGGCGGCCAGCGACTCGGCCGCGCCGAGCAGCCACTCGGCAGTGTCGACTTTGCCACGCAGGTCGCCCGGCCCGATCTTGTATCGGTCTGTCAGCCGTTCTTCGTCGGTTTCGTCGGCCCAGTCCTCGAGCAGCTTACCCGTCTTGAGCGCGGCCAGCCAGTCTTCGAAGCGCTCCTCCTCGAACTCGCTTGGCGTGTCGCCCAGCAGTTCGGCCTCGCGCTCGTAGAAGAGTTCGCCGAACTTCTCGTCCTCGCCCGACCGCAGATAGAGTTCGTACATATCGGGCGTGCGCGAGACGAGCTGGTAGAGGCCGAGTGCGGTCGGCCGTTCGTCCGCACGCTCTAACCCGTGGACGATCTCGGCGGCGCTCATCGGATCGAGGTAGAGCCGCGAGACGGTGTGACCGAGGCTGGTCGCCTCGAGCGTCTCCTCGCGGCCGTCATCGTCGGCGAGATCAGCAGCCGATGTGAACGCACTGCCATCCGCAGTGCTGGAATCGTCGCTACTGTCGCGCTCGATGAAGTCGTTCGACTCGAGGTACTGCAAGACCGTGTCGGTCACCGTCTCGAGACGGCCGGCTTCGGTCGACTGGCTGGCGTAGAGGGTGGCTTCGAGGAACTCGAGGAGGCCCGCTCGCGTGCGGGCGAAGCCGGATGCGATCGTTGCGAGCACGTGCGTTCGCAGGGCGGGTTCGGCCGCCAGTTTCGAGCGGACCGGTTCGGGATCGGCCCAGATATAGCGGTCGAACAGCTCCTGACTCTCGTCGTGGCTTTTGGCCAGCAGGACGGCCTCGCCGTAGGGGTCGAGCCCCGGGCGACCAGCCCGGCCCATCATCTGGTGGACCTCGAGGACATCCAGGGGTGCCATCCCGCCGGCGCTGGAATCGAAGCGCCGCCAGTCGCGGACGATCACGCGGCGTGCGGGCGTGTTGACGCCCGCGGCCAGCGTCGGCGTCGCCGAGATTACCTTCAACAGGCGGTCGCGGAAGGCATCCTCGACGAGGCTCCGCTGGGTGCTCGAGAGACCGGCGTGGTGAAACGCCGCGCCCCGTTCGACGCAGTCGGCTAAGTCCCTGCTCGTCTCGGTGTCGCTGTCGTCGCGGATGTCGGCGGCCAGTTCTGCGAGCGCGGCTTCTTCCTCGGCAGTCAGTTCCGTTCTCGAGACACCTCCCAACCGTTTCGCGGCGGCTTCTGCGTTTCGTCGGGAGTTGACGAACACGAGCGAGGACCCATCCTCCTGTAAAATGTCGCGAACGAGCGCGGCCTCCTGCTTTTCCGATCCCTCGACGGGCACCTCCCGTGTCGACCCATCGTCGAAGTTCAACGCGTTCCCGTAGTGGACGCCCATCTGGAGGTCGATCGGCCGCCAGTCGGTGTCGACGAGTGCGGCGTCGAGCCAGTCGGCGATCTCGTCGGCGTTGCCGACCGTCGCCGAGAGTGCGACGGTCTGCAGTCCGGGGTTGAGCTGGCGGAGTTTCGCCAGCGTCACCTCGAGCGTCGGCCCCCGATTCCGATCATCGATGAGGTGGACCTCGTCGGAAACGACGCAGGTGAGCTCGGAGAGCCACTCTGCGCCGTTCCGGACGAGCGAGTCGACTTTCTCGCTGGTTGCGACGACGATGTCTTTCGTTGCGAGCCAGTCGCTGGTCGACTCGTAGTTGCCCGTGGTCACGCCGACGGTCACGCCAAAGCGCTCGTAGGCCTCGAACTCGGCCTTTTTCTCGCTGGCGAGCGCTCGCAGCGGGACGATGTACAGTGCTTTCCCGCCGCGTTCGATCGCCGACAGCATCGCGAGGGCGGCGATCATCGTCTTCCCGCTGGCGGTCGGGACGGCGGCGACGAGGTTTTCGCCATCGGTCGCGCCGGCGTCGACCGCCTCGGCTTGTGGCGGGTAGAGCTCCTCGATGCCCTCGCTGTGGAAGTGGTCGATGGCACCGGGTGGGAGCCCCGACAGCTCCTCGAAATTCATTGTCCGTCCTTGGCCCGTTTGCGGTTTAAAGTATCGTCTTTCGGACTCCGTCGGTCGGAGCCACTATGTGTTCTCGAGCGCGGTGCGTCAGTTCACTGGCCAGCACTGCGGTCGGTCAGGACGCCCACACAGACGACCGCTGTCGTGACGTGCATCAGCCCGAGGATCGCGCCAGCGAAGAGGCTCCCACCGGGTTGATTGGGGATGACCGTGAAATCCGGCACGAGCGAGAGCACGAGGACGATCGCTGCGACGATGAGAAACAGTCGATCAGGGCTGGCACTGAATCGCGCGAGCAGCCCGTACGTGACGGTCGCACCGATGACGCCAAGAGTTGTAAAGAACGTTACTGGTCCGTAATTCAGTGCTTCCAGTTGTGGTGCGATACCGCCGGCGTTGGCCACGAACACGATGAGCAAGTTGATGCCCAACGATACTGCAAGCGCGACTACCCCCGCTCGTGTCAGGTCGCTGATCGTGAGTGATCGTGCCGACGACGACATGCCTGTTTCGGTGCCCATGATTGTCCCTCCGCCGCCACTGATGAAAAGCGTTTGTCAGAAATTCCTTTTATATCCGGATCGGTGACTGATTATCTAGTTGGGTATCGATGCATCCGCGACCCGCCCTGGGGCGAGAGCGGGGTCGACGGCGATAGACCGATGGGACCGGCACCCGAAGCCCACCCCATGGCCGATCCCGACTGCGTCCTCGTCCCCACACTCGGCCGACCACGAGAGGACGAGGCGCTCCCGTATGCCCTCGAGACGTTCCCAGACGCCGAGATCACGCTGCTGGCGGTCGTGACGCCGCTCGACGCGCCGCTTAGCGAAGGCGGGGTCTTGGAGCGCGACGAGCAGCGGATGGCACAGACGCGAGCCAGCGCCGAGGAATTGCTCGCGTCGATCGCAGATCCAGACGCAAGAGACCGCGTTCGGATCGAACTCGGCGAGGGGCGACCCGGCACTGTCGTTCCCCGGTACGCGTCGGAAGCGGGGATCGACCACGTCGTGATGGCCGGCGATAGAACCCGATCGAACGGGTTCATTAGGCGATTTCTCGGTCGCGATATCGCCACCACGGTCGTCGAACGGACGACGCAGCCGGTGACAGTCCTCGAGTGACCTCGAGAGAATCAGCCGCCTATTATCGTCACGAACAGCCGGTACAGACCGTAGCTGACGACGACCGAACTCCCGAGCGTCAGTAGCCAGAAGGTGATCGTGACGCCGATCTTGCGCCGCGAGACGCCGGCCGAGCCGCCGGCCAGTCCGCCGCCGATGACCCCGAGAGGATGATGTTGTTCAGCGAGATCGGGATGCCGAGTGCGATCGCCAGCTGGGCAATGATGAATCCCGGGACCAGCGCCGCGATCGATCGCCGTACGCCGAGCTGGGCGTACTCTCTGGATGTGGCCTGTAACAGCCGTGGTGCACCCATCCAGGCCCCCGCGAGGATGCCGACCGCCCCGATCGCGAGCAACAGGAACCCCGGCAGGCCGAGTTCGGTTCGAAAGAGGTTCTCGAGCGGGCCGGTCGCGAGTCCGACCTGTGAGCCGCCAGAGGAGAACGCGACGATGCCACCGAGAACCAGTAGGAACGAGCGGATCCCGCTTTCGACTGACTCGCGGACCTGCCGTCGCACCCAGGCGAACGCGAGCAGTCCAACGGCGATCGTCACGAGGACGGTCCCGAGATCGATGCCGGCGGCGAGCGTCGGGCCGCCGCCGAACAGCCGGGCGACGAAGCCCGCGAGCGTGCCCTGCTCGGCGGTCGGATCGGGAATCACACCGAGGCGGACGTTGGCGACGATCGCGCCGACGATACCGGCCAACAGCGGGACGCCGACCGTCTCGGGGACGTCGTCACGTCGCAGGATCGTCGCCGTCGCGTAGGCGAGCCCGCCCGACATGATCGGGACCAGTAGCCAGAAGATGCCGAGCCGGCGGTAGGTCGCCATCGCCGGGTCGCCGCCAAGCGAGAGGCCGACTCCGACCATCGCGCCCGTCGTCGGCGAACGCCGCGGGGATCGGATACCGCGTGTAGATGCCGATCGACATGAAGCCAGCCGCGGTCAGCAGTCCTGCGGTGGCCGCAAGCGGCGTGATCGTCACGCCGTTGATGAGGTCCGCACCGATCGTCTCGGAGATGCTTCCACCTTGCATGAGCGCTCCCGCGGCCGCGAGCAGTCCGATGACGAACGCCGCTTGCATCGTCGAAATCGCGTTCGCACCGATCGCGGGGGCAAAGGGTGGCGAGTTGCTGTTCGCACCGAGCACCCACGCCATGAACAGACAAGTGAGAACGGCGATTCCGACGAGGGCAGTGAAGGAGAATGCGACCATTTCGGCTTGTCTCTCGTTCGGTGACCGGCCGCAAAAGCGTTGCCTCGAGCGAACCGACGACCGCTACCGATTTACCGCAACCGTGCCAATCACCGCCCATGAAGATCGAATACGACGAGAACACCTGTATTGGGATGTTCCAGTGTGTCGCCGAATGGGACGCCTTCGAGGAGGACAAATCGAAGGGCAAGGCCGTCCTCGAGGACAGCGAGGAGGTCGAGGACGGCGTTTTCGTCCGCGAGGTACCCGAAGACGCAGAACTCGATGCGAAGTTCGCCGCCCGGACCTGTCCCGTCGACGCGATCACAGTCTACGACGACGACGGCGAGCAGCTGATCCCCTGACGATAAGCAAAAACTGTTCCGTGCCGACCGTCGATTACGCGATCTTGTCGTACTGTTCGGAGAGCTTCTCGGCGGCCTCGCCGAGCTGGTTCGCTCGAACTCGGTGAGTTCCCACTCGACGATCTCTTCGACGCCGTCGGAGCCGAGTTTGACCGGGACGCCGAAGCGGTGTCCTCGTGGCCGAACTCGCCCTCGAGTTTGACGCTGCCGGGCACCACTGCGCCCGTATCGCGGAGGATGGCCTCGACCATGTGGCCGACGCCGGTCGCCGGGCCCCACTCCGTCGCGCCTTTCTTCTCGATGACGTTCATCGCCGAGGTCTGGAGTTCGGAGAGGAGTTCTTCCTTTTCGTCCTCGTCGAACTCGGGGTCCTGGCCGTTGACTCGCACTTTGGAGAAGACGGGGACCTGCGCATCGCCGTGTTCGCCCAGGATGGTCGCATCGACGTTCTGGACGGGGGCGTCGAAGCGCTCGGAAATCACGTATCGGAAGCGCGCGGAGTCGAGGCGACCGCCGAAGCCGATTACTTTCTCGCGGGCGCGGTCGCCCGTCTCGTAGAGGTGCCGGTTGAGGAGGTCGACGGGGTTCGACGTGGTGACGGTGATGAAGTCGTCGTTGTGCTCGGCCAGCGAGGAGCCGATGTCCTCCATGATTGGTGCGTTGTCGCCGGCCAGATCGATCCGGGTTTGACCGGGCTGGCGCGGGATGCCGGCCGTGATGACGACGACATCCGATCCAGCGGTGTCCTCGTAGCCACCCTGTCGGATCGTCGTGTTCGAGTCGTAGGCCACGCCATGGTTGGCGTCGGCGGCCTGTCCGACCGTATCGTCTTCCTTGTCCGGAATGTCGACGAACACGAGCTCGTCCGCAACGTCCCGAAGCGCGATGTTGTAGCCCGCAGCGGCCCCGACGGTGCCAGCCGCGCCGACCACACTAACTTTCGTCATACCACGTAATGCTTCCCCATCCCACACGTTAAATCCGTCGGAATTTCCAGCCTCACACAAGTTTGATGATATGAGAGTTCGACGACTGTCGTTCCTTTTCCTTTCCTCAAGACCGAACCGATCATGGCCGATGCCTGCGCCCGTTCGACTATGCGCGTCAGCGTCATCGGCGGCGGAACCGATCACCGACGAACAATCGGCTCGCGCCGAGGCGGTGGGCCGCGAACTCGCCGCGCGCGGCCACACAGTCGTCTGTGGCGGTCGCGGCGGCACCATGGAGGCGGTCTGTCGTGGCGCAAAAGCCGAGGGCGGAACGACGATCGGCATCCTGCCGAGCGAGCGCCGGGCACAGGCCAACGACTACGTCGATATCCCGATCGCCACGGGACTGGGTCACGCCAGAAACGCGCTCGTCCGTTGAACGGTGACGCCGTGATCGCGCTCGCTGGCGGCGTCGGAACCCTCTCCGAACTCGGCTTCGCTGGCATCTACGACCGACTCGTCGTCGGACTTGCGGCCCACGACGTCGCCGACGCCGGCGTCGACCTCGAGCCTGTCGACACTCCCGAAGCGGCTGTCGACGCCGTCGAAGCCGCACTTGAGGCGTAATCGACCCTGTCACGGCCCTGGAATCTCGCTGTCGCAGCTTTTTCGACGCTCCGACACCTCTAGCTGGACATGAGCGACTTCGACAAGGAAGCAGAGCGCGAGAAACTCCGTGAGAAGTACGAACGCGACAAAGAAGAGCGCAAGGCCACCCAGCGAATGAGCGATCTGTTACTCAAGGGTGCGACGATGACCAACACTCACTGTGGGACCTGTGGCGACCCGCTGTTCCAGATGGACGGCACTACGTTCTGTCCCAGCTGCCATGGCAATCCCGACGCCGTCGAGGGAACCGACCTCGAGGCCCAACCGGCCGACGAACAGTCGTCCACGGATCGATCTGAGTCGGACCAG
>NZ_SMZK01000002.1 GCF_005938085.1 Haloterrigena sp. H1 | reverse complement strand
GATCGTGCATCCAGACGGCACGCTGGCGACTCGTCACGGCCGAGTCGGTGATCACGATATACGTCCTGCCATCGGTCCAGGCATCGGCACTCGCCTCGCCGTAGTACACCTCTCGGTCAATCCCAAGCTCCCGT
Organism: Haloterrigena sp. H1; assembly: GCF_005938085.1. Lineage (GTDB taxonomy): Archaea > Halobacteriota > Halobacteria > Halobacteriales > Natrialbaceae > Natrinema. The sequence continues at coordinate 572,263 of NZ_SMZK01000002.1, read as the reverse complement.
GTGAGCACTCGAGCGACTCAGAACATATTTACCAATTGAGTAATGTGTTCTGGATATCTCCGAAATGGCAGTCTTGAATGATTTCTCTGGGTTCGAGTTCGAGGATCTGATGGAAGACGTCTTCCGAAACCTCGGTTACGAAAACGTCCAGCAGGTCGCAAAAACGGCTGATGGAGGTCGGGACATTCTGATGGAAGAGATCGTCGACTCGAGGAGCGATTGTTGTCGAGTGTAAGCATACAGGGACTGTCGGACGGCCGGTCATACAGAAACTTCATTCGGCCATTGCGACGTTTGACTTCGACGGACCCAAGCGCGGAATGGTCGTCACGACAGGTCGGTTTACCAGTCCCGCCCAAGAGTACGCCGACCACCTCGAGCAGAACGGCAATCCCTATTCGTGGACATCGTACGGTTCGACCAGCGTCAGGATCTTCTGTTCTAGTTCACCGCCAATAAACCGGATATTATCCGTTTCACCCTCATAGTCGATTATCGAGCCTCGTCCAGTTTTGGAAGATGGGTATGATGAAGTGCGATCCGGACGCGTTGTCGGTGTTCGTCTGACTCCCATTTCGCGTCTTCGTCTCGAACCCGGTCTGCAACGCGATCTACAAGCACATCGTATTCCAGTGTCTTCTCGGATGCGTGTCCAACGCGTCGAGATGGCGCGTCGGTGTTCGTTCGCTACTGCCGACAGAATCGTATCGGGGGAGATCGGTCTCTCACACCCTGAAGAATCGGAAACCGCATCAATTGACTGAATATCACGTGTTCAGATCTCGATTCTCTCCATACTCACATAGTGTGGGTCCAACTGGCTGGTTCTGTCCCATGGTGTATCAGGAAACAGTCAGTCCACTTGCCCCGCTGACTCGGGAGTGAGAAATGCGTACCTCCCGAACTACGATGGCACGACGCAGTCGCTCCGTTACTGCCTGATCGGAAATCCCGAGTTCGTCGGCTAACTCCGCAGTCGTACAGCCGCGTGGAATGTCGTAGTATCCCATTCGAACGGCAAGCGTAAGCGCTTCTCGTTGGGCCCACTCAAGCCGTACCACGGACCGGCTCAGGGTCCGTCGGATGTATATACGGGTTAGCTTCAGGTGATGTGCGCGTCCTCACAACAGTCCTGGCACTGACTCAATGTCTCGCGGTCTGAGAATCGCATCTCGAAATTCCACCCTTCTGGTATCCAGTCGCACTCAGTATTGCCCGTCGGTTCCAAGATGCATCGAAAAAGGTGTCCTGGCTCGCATCCCATTCGAGCCTGATCAACGTCCGGTCTTCGAACACGTCCACCTTCGTGACGCTGTTGACAGTTGGATAGCGTTCGACGGTATCGAGAAAGCCGTCTTCGACCGGTTCGTAGACCAGAAGAGCGGCACGGTCACGTCCCCACTCGGGACGAGCGTTTCAAGCTCGATGGCCGACGCTTGCTCTAGACTGAGATTTGTCCGAGTTCGAAATCATCGGACGGGATCCGAATCTCCGTTATCACACTCATGCTCGCTTGTGAGACTAGATTGCTTGGTCGTACAAAAGGAGATGACATGGTACACCATGGCTTCTCGGAATTCGACGAGGACTGCCTATTCGTGAAGTACCTCGGGGACAAGCCCCGAGGCATTCGCCCTACTCAGCCTGTAGAAGGCACGATAACGATAAAACAACCGTGTGTTGTCTCTTCTCGAAGCTATGGTACATCACCCGTGCCGGTATCTTCCTGCTAGACGAAGGCTTACCATGGCGACTGTGATGGAGTTTACGAGTCCAGTAGAGGAGTTTCCACTGGGAGTGTGTTCGAGAACTTGCCGGGAGTGACGGTCGAACTGGAGCGGCTTATTCCACACGAGACGCTGATTATCCCGTACTTCTGGGTACGCGGTGCGGAAACGGAGGACATCGAAGCTGCGTTCGAAGAACACGCCGGCGTAAGCAACATCCGACTGGTCGATAGCATCGAAGACGAGTATCTCATGCGTGCCGAGTGGGAACAAGAGTACTTGGCATCCTGAATGCGCTGGCCAAGGCCAACGTCGTCGTGCTCTCTGGAATCGGAACGAAAGACGAGTGGCGATTCGAGGTGCGTGGCGAGAGCCAGGAGGCAATCGCTGATTTTCGAGAGTACTGCCAGAAAAACGACATTCCGATAGCGATCACCGCCGTCCACGCCATGCTTCCGATCCAGGGAGAGGGCTACGAGTTAACCGAGATGCAGCGCGAGGCGTTGGTATTAGCATACCAGCGAGGGTATTTCAACACCCCGCGCGAGGCGTCGCTCGAAGAGATCGCTGACGAGCTCGACATCACCCAGCAGTCGCTTTCCTCACGCCTTCGACGTGGGCATCGACGCCTCATTGGAGCTACGCTCAGCAGTTCGTTGTGATCATTCGGAGAGACACTACGTTATAAACCACCTGTATAATCAGTACCCCTATTGAACCGACTCAGACGGCTAGAATCAGGCAAGATGGACGCAACGGTATCTGGGGTTGGAGTTGAAGCGGTTGAGTACTCTCAGGAATCTGGGACTGCTCGCACCCAGTTCGATCAAGAGAAGACACCTGCGAGCATGGCTGTTATCGCAACGCTGGCGGACCTAATGGGGACTGATCCGGTTGAACTCGACCCGCTCCATTCTACTGTTGACCCCGACGAATTAGATGCGCTCGTCCGCGTTCGAAACGGGACGAACGGAGATTCCCACGTGACATTCACGCACGAGGGGCACGCGATAACCGTACACAGCTACGGTGTGATCACCATCACACCAGAACAGGAACTCACAGCGGAGAAGTACGAAAGGGACGTGGGAAGATGACTTCTGAGGAGGCCTCGCTTACGTCCAAGAAGGAATTGAACGTGGAGCTGAAAGCCCTCCTTCGCAGGGCCTACGAGAGTGGAATCGATGTGGAAGGCGGATTCGAATGTCGGAATGGGGTCGAACATCCTGACTGGGACGTGATCGTCACGGAAGTCGAAAAGAACGGGCGTTCGGAGTGACCGACGACGAGGGTAACCGGTCGTAGCAGATAACAGGCCCGTGGGACAGAAACTCTGTTACGAACTCCATCACGTTCTACTCCCCGAATTAACGGATATGGAACTTGTCGAGTTCGGCAGGTTCGAAGACGAGGTATAGCGAGGACTGAGATTCGACGAGGTACTTCGATTTCTCGAACAGATCGCTGACGATAATGACAAGTAATCTGGAACTGTAATCGCTTTGCTGCTGAATATGCGCCCTGAGAATTGCACGACGCTACGAACATCATCCATAGCTGGTAGGAATCCAGCAGTCCGTTCTCACATCTACTTACTGGCCAATTCACCGCAGCAGTCGGTGGATCAAACCAGTAGGAGAATCCTCTGACACCCGCCGAGAACAAGGTTTAGTCGGGACGGCGCGTAACTCCACTGTATGCCATTCAGCGTCAGTTGGCACACTCTTCTCGAGCATCTGGATGAGTTGCCGGCAGACGCAACACTGATCACACCATTGTCGCACTCTCGCATCCATATCACAGATATCCAGGAACACCGTATTGTCGTCCAGTTTGACGAGTCCAACGAGAAGCGTCCGCTCCAGCGCGAGCAGTTTGAGACACCCTACCATCAGATACAGACTGCGCACGATGGGTTCGATCTCGACCGGCTGCCGCCAGATGCCGACCCGTATCCAGCGGTGTTGAGCGTTCATTCCCCCTTCGAGACGACGACCCCACCGATCCCATACTCCCGTTTTGTCGTCACATACAGTCCATTACTGTAGATGTCGAGTCCCTCGTGGGGCGTGTACTCGAGTGCGAGAATCGCATCTTTAGTTTCGCGTGTGAGTGACGGATGGGGTGAGTCAGCCACTGCCTCGAGTGGATCGCCCTTGTCGACTGACTCGCCGTTGATCACGACCGAGACGCCTGTCCGGGATTGCACGTATGCGAAGCGCTTGCGAAGATCGCGAACGTAGCGTCGCCAGCGGTAGCTGTCCGGGTCCGGCACTTCGTCTTCGCAGTGGTCGATCTTGACGAGCATTCCCTCGAGATGATGCACAGCGTCCACGAGCTGGCCATCACGTCCGCTGACGTCTGCCCACTTCCCAGAGTTGCGTCGATCTCGGTAGTCAAAACACAGTGCGGTGTCGTGACTCCAGATACGAACGGCACCCTTCGCGATGATCGCACCCTTGCCGATACCCCACTCGCCGATTGTCTCGTCGTCTGCGCGTTGCTTGCTTCCTGCGCCGAGCACCGACAAGTTGCGTCGTCCCTCAGTCGACTCGAGGTCAACGTCAGCACCGTCGTCGAGGATGATCGATCGCTCGGGTGAGATGCTGATCAACACACGGGATGACCCAGGACTGCCGATGCCGTTTTGGACCGCTTCACGGATCGCGTCTGTGAGATCCGCCATCTGATCTTCGATAGGTGCGTTGCGACCCGCTCGTCAGCTGTCATCGTCACGGTCTCGTCAGCCGATGGCTGACTAGCTGGCTTCGAGTCAGTTGTCTCGTTCGTGGTGAACTCCGATAGCGTCGGATGGTCTGTCATGGTGTCCACTCATGTGGCATCATAGAAACCGAACCGTGCGGTCACTTGGGAACAGGAATGAAATCCGGTTCGACTTGGCGCAGTCTCCCGGTGCTCTCGAGGAACTCGGGGACCGCGTTTCGTGCGTGCCCGCTGAAAGCATCGCATTCAACTCCGCTCGTTCATCGGCAGACAGATCGGCAGAGTACTGTTGTGTTCGTGGCATAATTCTCTTCAGAGAATTTCTGAACACACCACGCAGGCGCTCTACGCAGACAAAGCTAGCAGTTCAGGGCTGAAGACGCAATAGGCCACTAACTCCACACTGCTGGCGAACCGTCCGTTTCTGCTGCGGTACTCAGTTGGTACTAGATCTCGATCGTTCTACTGAATGCAGACATAGTTCTGAATAATGTACTGGGTCGTGTTTAGATAAACTGGTTCCTGTGATGACGAACGATTTAACCCACTAATCAGTCCCAGCCTCTCATCCACTTGAGTGCTGACGACTTGATCTCGAGAACTTGTTTGAACTCTTCTGAGACGGCGATCAAAACCGAAAGCCGTCGGTAGTGATTACATATCAACCTTCCGTTTAAACCAGGTACCGTCCGTTTCTCCAATTGCATGAGCGGGGAAGCCGACACTCACAACAGTATTGAACCACCCGAGATCACTGCCGACTCGATCCATCAACTCGACGATCCTCGGTTTGCGAATGAGAACGTGGCGATCGTAACTGGCGCGGCTTCGGGATCGGCCGTGCGACGGCGCTTGTCTTGGCAGCAAACGGCTTGACGACGATCGCAACTGATGTCGACGAGGACGGTCTCTACGAGACAGTCGAGAAAGCAGACGACCTTGCGGTGGAGGGTAACCTCGAGACGGTCGTCTGTGACCTGACTGACGACGCCGAGATCAAGGCGCTTGTCGAAACGGCTGCTGATGCAGGACAGCTTCGGTACGTCGCGAATATCGCCGGCGTACAGCATATCTCACCAATCACGTCGTTCCCGATGGAGATGTTCGACCTGCTCTATCGGGTGATGCTCCGTGCGCCGATGTATCTCACGAAACTGGCGCTCCCACACATCCGTGAGGCTGAGGACGGCATCGGCGCGATCGCCAACATGGCGTCCGTCCACGGTCACTACGTGACTCGCGATAAGGTCGCTTACAATACGATGAAATTTGGCCTTCGAGGGCTAACCAAGTCGACTGCGGCCGAGGGTGATGGTGATATCCGTGCGTTCACGGTCAGTACGGGCTACGTCAAGACACCACTCGTATTGGATCAGATCGAGGATACGGCTGAAGAACGCGGTATTTCCGAGCGAGAGGTTGTCGAGGACGTGATGCTTGGACAGGCACGGTCTTCCGAGATGATGGAACCGGTTGAGGCTGGCAACTTGTTCGCCTTCGGACTTTCACGTCACGGTAAGCATCTTAACGGCGACGACCTGTTGTGGGATGGCGGCTTCGTGAACACGTACGAGTGATGTACACATGGAACATACAGATCGGGCCCAAAGGCGCGAATTGGAACACAGAAATCAGAGCCTCAAGTCGACCATCGAGAGGGCAGCGACATGTTAGACGGCGAGATAGACGTCGAAGGAATGACCTCGAAGCTGATGCTCGTAAGCGGTGTGCTATGGACAGCTGTGCTCGGACTCGGGATAGCCGGCCACTGGTTCATCGCCTTACTCGTCTCGGTGTTCCTCTTTCATCCGTGGTTCGTCATCGGTGCGAGCTCCAACGGGACGATTTCGACGAAGCTACTCGTCTACCCCCTCGGAATCTGGACTGGGCTCCAGCTATCGGCGTTCGTCCTTACCGAGTACTACTCGAACGCGTTCGCAGGCGGCTCCCCGGAGTTTCTGATTACCGGAATGCATCCGTCCTTCGCCGCCGTCTACTGGCTCTACTGGGTCGGCGGGTTCATGACAGTCACGCTTGCCTACGGAATTTACTTCCGGACACATTTCCTGCCGGACGAGGAGTGGGACCGGTTCCTCAAGGAAGTCGAGCAGGTGAACACGGAGAGCGAGACACAGGATGTCGACGAGTCCATGGAGGTGTCTAGCCAATGAACGACGTGCTCGTTCCCGGTTTCGTTGCGCTATTTATCCTCTCGGTATTCGCTGTCGGCCTCTATAGCCAGCGCCTGATCGACTCCTCCGATGAGTTTTATGGTGCGACGAAGATGTTCGGTGCGGCGGTCATTACCCTCGCGAGTATGTCCGGGATCATGAGTGCCTTCGGGTTCATCGGCGGCCCGGGGCTCGTTTACCAGATGGGCACGTCCTCGCTGTGGATGACCTTCGCCAGCGGCCTCGGGTTTGCGATGGCCTACTGGATCGTCGGCAAGCGCGTTCGCGGGATGGCAGACGTCGCCAACATTGGCACGCTCGGTGACATCGCCGACGAGCGGTTTAACAGCGGCGCGATCCGGGGGATACTTTCGGTGATTCTGTTTATCGCGTGTTGGGCCTACCTTGCCTCGCAGGTCGCTGGCGGCGGCTACGTCCTCTCGGTGATCCTCGGGGTCTCGATGGAGACCGCCGTCTGGCTCGTGTTCGGGCTGATCATTGTCTACGTTGCCGTCGGTGGGATGGCGTCGGCCCAACTCGCGGGGGCGTACACGGGTGCGGTGATGCTCATAGGCGTCGTCGGTGTCATCGTCGGGTTCTTCCAGATTGCCGGTGGGATGGAGAACACGACCATGACCGTTGTTGAGGCCGGCGAACTCACGGGCGAAGACGTGACGAAGGCCTTTACCCCCAGATGCTTGATGGCTGGGGGCTCGCTGAAGGCTCTGCCCCCGGTCTACTGTTGATCTGGCCGATCGTCTTCAGTATCGGCGTCATGGGCCAACCCCAGGTTCTCCAGCGGATGTTCTCGATCAACGACCCGAAGGGACTGAGAACCGTCGGCCTCGTTAGCGGCGTCACCTATGCCGTCGGGAGTCTTCTCTGGTTGCTTATCGGCTTCATTGCGCTCTATCTGGTCGCTTCCGGAGCGATCGAACCGCTTGCGGATCCAGACATGGCCGCCTTCGAGTTCGTCGAACGGTTGCACATTGTCCTGCAAATGATCATCTACGCGGGGCTGGTCGCTGCAATCATGTCCACCGCCGCATTCTTCCTGTCGGTCGCCTCCGGCGCGATCGCCCGTGACTTCGTGCGAGCGATGGGCTGGGAGTTTTCCGAACGACGGGAAACGTGGCTGGGTCGGGTTGCAGTCCTCGTTGTCGGCGTCGGCGCGGTGATCTTCGGCCTGTACGGCGGCCACCTCGTCGCGATTCTTGGCACCTTCGGCTGGGGGACATTCGTCAGTGGAACGATACCCGCTGTGGTTGTCGGCCTGCTTTGGAAGGGTGCAAGCCGAGAGGGCGTCACTGCCGGCCTCGCCTCTGCACTCCTGCTCAACGTCATACTGCTGACTGCGACACAGCTCGGGTACTCGTTCCCGATCGGGATGGACTTTTACTTCATCGCGATCGCCGTTTCGATCTCCGTGACGACTTTCGTCTCGTACTTGACTGACGGTGCCAGCGGCGAAAACGTCCCGGAGCACGTCAAACCCATCTTCAAACTCTAACGGAGGTGAAAGACATGGAACTCTGGCTCGTCGGCTTCGTCGCGATGATGGTGATCAACCTGATCATCCTCTTCTTGAAAATATAGGCGGCTCTCCGCTGGCCGCCCTCCTCGCTGTTTCACGGCGCGACTGTGCCTCGTTTTCGAAGCACCCACGACGGCTGTCGACTCTCTCAGTCAACAGTCACAACCGATATCTGATTTGTTCCAGGAAACCCGTTTCCCAGACCTGCCGTCATGTGTTAGCGCCTGCGAGCCCGGCATTGGTATACATATCAACCCGCCGGTTTTCGCCGCTAGAGTACCTTTCACCAGTAATGGCAGAGATACTGATAGCTGGTGTCGGTTCGACCGCGTTCGGCAACCATACCGACCGAACCGGTCGGAAACTGTTTGCCGAGGCGCGCTCAAGCGCACTCGAGAAAAGCGCCGTACCACGTTCGGACGTCGATGCTCTCTACTACGGCAACTACATGGGAGAAACCTCCGAGAAACAGAGCCACCAGGCCCCGCTAATGGCTTCCGGGATCGGGACGCCCGGTCTTGAGGCGACACGCGTTGAGAATGCGTGTGCCTCCGGCGGCTATGCCGTCGCCGATGGCGTGCGGGCGATCATGAGTGGCGAGGCTGATGTCGTCCTCGTCGGTGGACTCGAGCGAATGACAACTCTAGAGACCGCAGAGACAACGGCAGCACTCGCCCGGGCCGCAGACGAACTTCACGAGGGACGTCCCGGCCTGACGTTCCCCGGGGCGTACGCGTTGCTCGCGGATGCCTACATGGAGCGCTTCGGCGGCACGCACGAAGACCTGGCACACATCGCGGTGAAAAACCACGAGAATGCGGCGACCAATCCGAATGCACAGTTCCATGACAGAATCGACGTCGAAGACGTCCTCGAGGCTCCACCGGTCGCCGATCCACTCGGCTTGCTCGATGCCTGTCCCATCAGTGACGGGGCTGCGGCAGCCGTCCTTGTCTCGGGCGAGTACGCGGCCGAACACAACCTCAAGCCCGCAGTCGCGATCACTGGTTCCGGATGCGGGACGGAGTCACTATCTTTGCAAGAACGGGGAGAACTGACGCGGACGAAAGCGGCTGAATCGGCTGCCCAGGCCGCCTATAGTCAGGCCGAAGTGACCGCTGACGATGTCGACGTTGCCGAGGTCCACGACTGCTTTACCATCGCCGAAGTGCTCGCGCTCGAGGCACTGGGGTTTTACGAGCCCGGTGAAGCAATCACAGCAGCCCGCAAGGGCGAAACGGTTCGCGACGGACAGCTGCCGATCAACCTCTCCGGCGGGCTGAAAGCGAAGGGCCATCCCGTCGGTGCGACGGGTGTCAGCCAACTCGTCGAGCTGACCAAGCTACTCGCGGGAACGCACCCGAACGCCGACGCGGCTCCCGATGCGGAGGTCGGCGTGACCCACAATGCGGGTGGGACGGTTGCAACTGCTGCTGTCCACGTCCTGGAGGTGGCGGAATGAGCGTCGAGATAGCCTGCGAGACTGGCTACGACGCCTGGCTCGACGCACTCGAGGCCGGCGAGGGCTACTACCTCCGTCGCGACGGGCGGGCACTCGTCCCGCCGGCTATGGCGGGGGCAGCAGCCGACCTCGAGCGTGAACCGCTTCCCGACACTGGGACAGTCGAAGCGAAAACCGTTATTCGTGTCCCCCACCCCGACTTCGGATCGGACGTCCCCTATGCGATCGCAATCGTCGAATTCGGCCCTGTAACGCTGACGGGACAGGTCACTGGAATCGACCCCGAAGCCGTCGGGACCGGCTTCGAGGTCGAGGCGACGGTACTCGAGGCGGAGACGAGCGGCAAGCGGTTCGTCGCGTTTCGCCCCGTAGGCGAGGTGAGTGATCGATGAACGTCATCGACGAGGGGAACGGCGAACTTGTTGGTTGGGAACACCCCGATGATGTCCGAAAGTGGAATAGTGAAAAGCGCTCGCGTGCGTTCGAGGACAAACGCATGGACGCGGGCGAGGCGGTCGAACGGTTCGTCGACGACGGTGATCTCCTCGCCAGCGGTGGCTTCGGTCATGTCCGGATCTCGACGCCGATCCTCCACGAGATCGTCAGGCAGGACATTGAGGATCTGACGCTCTCGGGGAAAACCACTGTCTTCGACGCCGATCTACTGATCGCAGCAGGTGCAGTCTCGAAAGTTGAGGCCGCTTACTGTTTCGCCCACGAGACCCGCGGGCTCGCACCTGCAGGTCGTCGCCGAGTTGAGGAGGGCGATGTCGAGGTCGTCGCCGAGGCAAGCAACGCAACTCTTCAGTGGCGATTTCTCGCCGCGAAGATGGGTGTCCCGTTTGTTCCATCTCGGATTCTTGCAGGAACAGAGACCTTCGAGAAGAGTGCAGCGAAGATCGTTGAGGATCCCTGGACTCGCGAGCCGATCACGCTCGTTCCCGCCTGTTATCCTGATATCGCTTGTATCCACGTCTCGAAAGCCGACAAGTACGGGAATGCAGTTATCGACGGTATCAGCGTCGAAGACCCGGAACTTTCGGGAGCTGCGAAGCGGCTGATCGTCACCGCCGAAGAGATCGTCGACAGCGACGAACTCCGGGCGCGGCCCAAAGACGTTGAGATTCCCTACTTCCTCGTCGATGCGGTCGTCGAAGCGCCCTACGGGAGTCACCCCGGTGAGATGCCCTACCAGTACTACTTCGACGAGGATCACCTCAAGGAGTGGATGGAACTCACAACGACTGAAGAAGGCCTAGAGGAGTATCTCGAGCGCTACATCACCGGAACCGAGGACTTCGAAGAGTACCTCGAGGCTGTCGGCGGCGAGGAACGACTCGCTGACCTCGAAGCGATCGAGAATTACGAGCGCCCGGACGCGGGCGGTCCCGAAGGAGGTGAGCGCGCATGAGTGAGGAGTACACATCAACGGAGCTGCTGACGACCGTCGCTGCAAGCCTCATCGAAGACGAGAGTACGATCATCGTCGGGACGGGGATGCCGATGCTTGCGGCGATGCTCGCTCAGCGGACGCATGCGCCCGATGCGACCATGATCTACGAGGCCGGTGGCATCGGCCCCGAAGCACCTGAACTGCCGATATCGGTCGGCGACGAGCGGACCTTCCACAGGGGCGTAAAAGCCGCCGGGATGCACGACGTCATGTCCTACATGAGCGCCGGCTTCGTCGACTACGGCTTTCTCGGGGCCGCACAGATCGACCGCTGGGGAAATCTCAACTCGACGGTCATCGGCGACTGGGAGTGCCCGACCGTTCGGTTCCCAGGTAGCGGCGGTGCAAACGACATCGGGTCGCTCGCCAACGAAACGATCGTCACGATGCGCCAAGACGAGATGAGTTTCGTCGAGGAACTTGACTTCCGCACCACACCGGGCTACCTCAAGGGGCCGGGTGCACGCGAAGAGGTTGGGCTGCCTGCCGAAACCGGACCGAGCCACGTGATCACCCAGTATGGCGTCTACGGCTTCGACGACAACCGCGAGCTGACACTCGAACTCTTACACCCAGGCGTTGAAGAGACAACAGTAAACGAGGAAAGCGGCTTTCGGATTCATGTTGGGACGTACGATCGGAGTCCGGAGCCGACCGCAGAACAGTTACGACTCCTGCGCGAGGAGATCGATCCACGAGGCATCATCCGCTGAACACCCCTCCGACTGGCCGAGAATCTCTCACACTTATCGAGTGCTCTATGTTTCGTCCTGTAACTCCATCTGAGCTTCAACGTCGTTCATTACGCGAACAATTCGGCGGAGAACCTTGCGCTGGCTCCGACGAAGGTTCTTTGAGGCACCCATTTTCGAGATGTCAAACTCCCCAGCAACGTCGTCTAGGGTCGCTCCCCGCGGTGTCGAAAAGTACCCCTTTTCGACTGCGGTCTCGAGGGTCTCGCGCTCCCTGTCGGTGAGATTCTGCAGCGCCCGAAGCATTGCACCGAGGGATTCAACGTTCTGAAGGATATCGAAGAAGTCGTCGATGTGGACCGAGTCGTCACCCTTGACAGTGAACTCGTTCGAGGCGTCGAGTTCTGAGAGAGCATCGTCCGCCAACCGCTCTCTATCGAAGCCGACGTTCCAGATCTCACTTCCGTTTCGAATTACGAACGGACCTGTAACATAGCCATCATTATCGCGGATCGTCTGCATGGCGTCAGTTTCATCGATTCGCGACCGGATGAGCGCCGTATTCTGTTTCCGAGAGAGGAGTTCATACCCCTGAAGCATCTCGTAGCCAGTGAGCGTCTCGAGTGCACCGTGTAGCTCTTTTGGGTTCTCCCCGATCGCAAGCAGCCGCGTCTCGAGGGTCCGATCCGCCTGGTTGAAGTCCCAGTGTTGGGTGTGAAAGGTGATGTCGTGTTCTCGAGTAGTCCTGATGTACGGACAGTCGTACTGGACCATGTCAAGCTTTAACGTATTCATTTTGCAGAACTCTTGTGATCCAGCCGTATAGCGTTTTCTAAACCCGAATTGCAAGATACACTCGTTTACAAACCTCTGTGGAGAATTGTGATGATAGTGTGGGAATTATAATATCTATGAGTGGGTCATAGAATGACCTTCTCACGACCCGGATCATCTCCCCGCTCGAAATTCGTTGGTATCTCCGGGACAAAACCTGAGGCACTTGCCTTGTCCACCTGTAGACGCCAGCGAAGCCACCGAATGGGTGAAGGGTCCGTCTCACAAAGCGTACAACGAGGGGACGAGCGAGAGGGCCACGATGTGACCGAATTACCTGACTTAGAGACATCCACACTGGTGAATCTCTACACACTGCTGTCGGATGTCCAGCGTGACGCTAACGACTTTCGACAGGAAGTCGCCGATGTGCTTCTCTCACGGCTCCATCACGACCGTCCTGTTGCCGGTCAGTACGGCTCGGTCCAGCGCACGAGTCGCCGTAACCGCTCGCTCAAAGACGACGAGGACGTCCTCTCGATGCTCGAGGCGGAAGGGATCGACCGTGAGCGCGTCATGAGCGTTGATCGCCAGAAAGTCGACGAAGCACTCGAGGTGACGACACTCACCGAGTCCGATGTCTATGAGATCGATGAGAGCGAATACGTTCGCAAGGCGGAGGTTGATGACGACGTCAAGGAGTCACGCCTCCAGGGCTTGAAGGACCGACTTGCCGCTAGCGAGGAGACAGAAGCCGAGGAACTGCAACAGGAAATCGAAGCACTCGAAGAGCGTATTGACGACCTCACGAGCTTCCGGGAAGGGACGGAGGTACAGGGATGACTGCTAACGGCTTCTGTGGCACCACGTGCAGAGCAAGGAATTGGCAGGGTTCCTCCCGGTCGTCCTACAATCTGCCAGCAGGCACGTCGAGTTAGTCATCCTTGTCCTGTGAACGGAGTTCGTTGGCTCGCTTCTCGAGTAACCGGAGGATTGGGACACGTTGTTGGTGTTGGTTTTCGTAGGCGATGCAGGCTCGCAGCGTGTCCATATTGTTGCTCTGTTGAATGCCGACGCCTTCTGCGGATTGTATCGCTGATTTCAGGGGATTTGGACGCCGTCTGGCGATATGGGACGTCTCAGGAACCTCGCACAGACGTTTCAAGAGTTTGCCATAACCCACGTAGAAGAGCCAGACGTACCCGCCGTCGCCGACGGCGACGACGGGTACGACAAATCCACGAAGATCGCGTTGCTCTTGCTCAAAGAGGAAGTCAACAAGCCGCTCCGGCAGTTCGAGGACTATCTGAACGAGATGCCGGGAATTCTTGCTGTGTTTGGCCTTGAGAAATCACCTGATTACACGTCTTTCAGCGTGTGGGACGGAGAATTCCCGATGAAAGAGTTGCGCCGCCTGCTCCGCCGGTCAGCGGAGCAGGCGGGGCTCTCGGGAACTGCTTCGATCGATGCCAGCGGCTTCCAGCGAGATCAGGCTAGTTCGCACTACCGAAATCGTGTCGGCTACTCGTTCAATGCGATGAAGACAACGCTGCTCGTCGATACGGAGTCACTTGCTATCATGGACGCTCATTTCACCACAAAGAAAGCCTATGACGGCCACATTGGGCTGCAGGTCTTTCGGCGCAATGCCGAAGACCTGCAGGCACTTCTGGCTGACAAGATGTACTCATGGAGCAATCTCCGGGAGGCCTGTCGTGAAGCGTCAACGCGACCAGTGATTAAACACTGTGAGCAAAACGCACTCAAGAAGGCACATAACGTCAGAATTGACGACGAAGTCTACAATCAACGGTCAATGAGTGAGACCGTATTTGCGATGCTGAAGGACGATGGCGACGAGATCCGCTCCCGGAGCTGGCATGGCCAGTTCCGGGAGCTCACACGGAAGTGCATCGTCCATAACCTTGCGCAGGCGGCGAGTTAAGGCTCGCCGCCTGCTCCTCTTCTCCGGACGTATTCGAGAGAGGCATCGCCATCGTCCATCTCACACTTCGTGCAGTATCTTGTGAAACTGACGTTTTGATTACTGCACAAGTCGGCTGAAATCGAATCGTCCGATCTCAGAACCTACCGATAGAGCGTAGTTACCGGTGGAAAAGTGAATGTCAAAATTCCTATGACGGCGCTGTCTTGCGTTCAACACTGCATGAAGCCTAAAATAGATTTCACGATATTTCGCTCAGACTAATCGAAATCGCCGCTTCGATCAGTTCTTGCGAAGTCAGTTAGGGCCCATCCCATCGACGAGAGACTCCGTGTCTGTGACGCGGTGTCTCTCTTTGAGTTCCCGAAGGAACTACGTCGGTGCTTTCGTCGCACGTTGGGGAGAAAAAGTTCTTGATAGAAGGGCTTCTTACTCATCAGCCTCGATTTACCAGTGCCATCACGAACTCTTTCCAAACATCTAAGATAGTTCGTAGCGAAATATTGTCTGTATGTCGGACACGTACAGAAACTACTGTAACGGTGAGTGGGTTGAATCGAAATCTGGCAATACGTTCTCTGTCAATAACCCTGCAGACGTAGAGGATATCATCGGTCATTTCCAACTGTCCACTGCGGCAGACGCAAATCAGGCTATCGATGCAGCCTCAGCAGCACAACCAGAATGGGCGGCAACACCTGGTGTTGACCGAGGAAAAATTCTACTCGAGACTGCATCACTGCTTGAAGACCGGATAGACGAACTCACTGAAACGCTCTCCCGCGAGGAGGGGAAAACAAGAAGTGAGGCCGCTGGAGAGGTACAACGAGCGGTTGATATTTTCTACTACTATGCCGAGAAGGCCCGTGATTTCGGGGGTACCATCAAATCCCCGAGTGAGCCAAACATGGAACTGTACACAAAAAGTGAACCACTTGGAACAGTAGGGCTCATTACACCCTGGAACTATCCAATCGCAATTCCAGCATGGAAGCTTGCGCCTGCGCTCGCAGCCGGGAACACAGTTGTTCTAAAACCAGCATCAGAGGCACCTCGTGTTTCACAAGCGATTTTCGAGTGCCTTGACGAGGCAGGGCTCCCTGAAGGTGTCGCTAACTACGTAACCGGTTCCGGGAGCGAAGTTGGATCTGCGTTATATCAGCATGATAGTATTGATGGTGTTTCGTTCACGGGTAGCACAACGGTTGGAACAATGGTCGCACAGTCTGCGGCAGACGATCTGAAGCGTGTTCAATGTGAGATGGGCGGGAAAAACCCGACAATCGTCATGCCAAGTGCCGATCTTGATGAAGCTGTCACCATAGTCGGCTCTGGGACGTTCGGAACTACGGGACAGTCCTGCACTGCTACTTCGCGTGCGATTGTCCACGAAGATATCTATAACGAGTTTACTCAGTTGATTACTGAGTATGCTGAATCGCTCGATATTGGGCCTGGACTCGAGGACCCTGATATGGGGCCTCACGTCTCGCAAGACGAAGTTGAATCAACCCTAGATTATGTCGATGTCGGTGAGAAGGAAGGCGCAACGCTCGAAACCGGTGGTAGCCGGCCTACTGATCAACAGTACGATGACGGACATTTTGTCGAACCGACTGTCTTCTCTGATGTGACCAGCGACATGCAGATCGCTCAAGAAGAGATCTTTGGACCGGTACTATCGATAATTGAAGTCGCGGATTTCGAGGAGGCGCTTGCAGTCGCAAATGATGTTCAGTTCGGCCTCTCTTCAAGTATCGTCACGCAGAATCTCACAGAAGCAAACCAGTTTATTGACGACATCGAGGCAGGTGTCGCTAAAGTTAACGAGAAAACGACCGGACTGGAACTGCATGTCCCATTCGGTGGCTACAAGAACTCTTCCACGAATACGTATCGGGAACAGGGCGACGCTGGCCTCGATTTCTTCACAACTACTAAAACAGTTTATCTAAATTACTGACTACATTAGTACATCGTGTTCAGAAGAACGGATTCCATGAGAAGCTGAACAATTCGAGCCACTCGTCAGCGGTTTCGACTTCCGCGTTGCTGAAACAGTTTGAGAACCGAGAGTTCCGTGTTTTATTACTCTGAAGACACGTTCATCAGCCTTCTGATTTCCGTGTTACCCGTATCTGAAATCAAAACCGTGACCGATGACACGCATTCTGTAACGAGTGCGAGCCGTTGACGAGAAATACAACATCGTTGATGTCGTGTTTCTCGCTGCGTCCGATGAGAAACGACTGAGCCAGAATCTTTGTTCTGGTCGTCTCAGGCATTGTGTGCAGCAAAGAATTCGTTTGCGGGTCGACAGCGGCGTACAGTCAACACCTCTCAACACTCAGTTGAATTATGGTTTTATTAGCCGCAATGTGATCTGATGATCGCCCATCCTTCGACTGTAGATCGGCCTTGTGAACACCACTTCTGTACCGTCGATCGAGCATGTACGACACAAATACCTCAAGAAAAGATATAGTATTCGAAAGTGAGAGCCCAGCTGGATACGACTATACACTCGACTTCATCAGCAGCCGTGATATCATAACTCGTTGATGTGGTAACGTAAGCCGCTCTTGATTTTATCGTTTGACTATGTTAAAAGAAATCGGCACAGATCTCTGTGAGCGGATCGCCCGCCGAAACGCGGTCGATCTTCGAATCATATGATCACGCACACGACGCCCGTATTAACGACAATCGGTATGCTCAGCAGTCAATGACCGAAACCGCGAACGCAGGGATAAGGCGCTCGCTCGACTACGCCGTGCGAACGCCTGCATAATATCGAGGATGGGGAGTTACGTGAAGGTTATAATATATGATTTATAATATCAGGGCCATGCCACAATGAAATACAATACCGTGTGGCGATTCAACAGAGCCGAATTGGGACAGCGGCAGGGCGGATACTCAAGGAACGGAATACAGCGAGCGACGGGTGATAGTTACTGTGAGAACGCTCAATAGTCGGCTAGTCTGATCTATTCTACCCAGACCGTTTTTCTGTTCACGAACTCTTGGATACCAATCGCTGATAATTCTCGACCATAACCGGAATCACCGATACCGCCGAACGGGACGCGAGGGTCCGACTTGACGAGTTGATTGACATAGACACATCCCGCATTGACATCACGAGCCAATCGTTCACCACGTTCTCGGTCAGCGGTCCAGATACTCGCTCCTAGTCCAAACCGAGTGTCGTTGGCAATCTCGAGCGCTTCGGCTTCGTCGCTAGCATGATAGACTGTCGCGACGGGACCGAACAACTCTTCGGAATCCGCCGGACAGTCTGCTGGGACATCTTTCAGGACGGTCGGCTTGTAGTATGCTCCTGGTCGATCGAGCGGTTCACCACCGGTTAGGACCGTTGCTCCGGCATCGACGCTGGCAGTCACCTGCTCGTGAAGATTATTACAGAGGTCGGCTCGAGCTTGCGGACCGATATCCGTCTCTTCGTCCAGAGGTTTGCCAATGGTCAACGCATCGACTTCCTCAACCAACTGGTCTACAAATTCATCATAGACAGCGTCGTGGACGACGAACCGCTTCGCAGCGATACACGATTGGCCGCCGTTCTGATTGCGCGCCCACGCACCCTTCTCGGCCACGCGTTTGATATCAGCATCGTCAAGGACAATGAACGGGTCACTCCCACCGAGTTCAAGCACGGTCTTTTTCAGGTTTTCACCTGCTGTCGACGCAACGGCTCGTCCTGCTGGTCCACTCCCGGTGAGTGTTGCAGCACGTATACGTTCGTCGGCGATGATATCGTCGACATACTCCACCGGTGCTAGCAGGGACTGAAAAACACCGTCGGGATAGCCGGCCGTACGGAAGATGTCCTCAATCGCCCGTGCACAGCCTGGGACGTTCGTAGCATGCTTCAAAATTCCAACATTCCCTGCGGTAAGATACGGTGCGGCAAACCGAAATACCTGCCAGAACGGGAAGTTCCATGGCATGATCGCAAGGACGGCGCCAAGTGGGTCATACGCCGTCTTAACGCTTGACCCGGCTGGGCTTGGGTGATGTTCGTCGGCGAGATAGACGCTCGCGTGCTGAGCGTAATGCTCACACCCCCAAATACATTTCTCGATTTCTGCAGTCGCCTGCGAAATCGGTTTGCCCATTTCTTGTGTTATCAATTCGGCGTACTCGGCCTTTCGTTCCCGAAGTACGTCCGCAACACTCGCAAGGAGATTTTCCCGCTCCCGTAGTGGTCGATCTCGCCAGTCGTTGAAGGCCTCCGATGCTTGGGTGAGCGTCGCTTCCACGTCGCGCGTATCGGCTTGTTCATATGTCTCGATGTGCTCACCGGTTGCCGGATTGATCACTTCAATCTCGCTCATGGAATTCTTCTCTACCACACAGACACACTCTGTCGGAATAAGTCTAGCTGATCTAGCCAACATCGGATTTAGTACAATATATTAGAGTGATGCTGAACGGCATGAGTTATTAGTATACTACTACATCTTTCACAGCGTACATGGCGAATTCAGACCATGCCGAATCTAGATTCTAGTGAGGGGTGAAATGCGCGTGCAAGCAGTGCGTCCGACAGGTGCACGCCAGTGAATCCGAACGTCACTGTTAATATTAGGAATGCGATAGTTTTCCGCTAGGGGCCTTCAGTAGTCAGTCTGTCCTTGGTCGCGGACGTGTAACACGAGGAGACGATGACCATCATCCACGCGAGGACAACGCCGATCCACTGGCGATCTAGCCGAGCACCTGTCTATCAAACAGTGGTGAGAACACCGAGAAGTTGTCACTACGCGCTTCGGTCAGTAACGACAGAGATGTCTCGTCTGCACCACGGCCTCGGTCTCCCAGTGGCCTAACCAATATTCCTATATACGTGATGCTACTATTGGATAGTATTCAGGATTCGCCCATGGATGAGAAAGATATTCGGATTTTATCGGCGATTGCCAGAGAGGGAACGGCGAGCCCGGAAAAGCTTGAGGATGCGACTGGAATACCGAAATCGACGGTTCACTATCGGTTGAACCAGCTCCGCGAATCTGATGTCATCACTAACGATCTCTATGATCTCGATCTAGAGAAAGTCGGCATCTCTATCACGCTCATTTCGGAAATCTGGGCGGCGTTCGAAGAAGGATATCACGAAACTGTCGGCGATAAACTCGCCTCGGTCGAGGGTGTTAATCAGGTGTACTTTACCATGGGAGATACCGACTTCATCGCAATCGCTCACGTGACGAGTCGCGAGATGGTCGAGTCGCTCGTTGAGGACTACGAAGCCATTGGAGAAATTGAGCGAACGTCCTCAAAGTTTGCCATCAAGACGGTCAAGGATGAACAGAACCCGCTCAACGACTTCGACGTCGAGACGCTCATCGAGGAGCTCTCCGACTGATTCAACCACGGCTCGCCTGCGTCCTCGTCTTCGCTGACCGAGTGCACAACCACTGGTTAGGTGATCCGTGGAACTCCCGTCTTTCTTTAGATAACGTCACGGTCGGCGAGTTCTGCGATCATCTCGTCGTCGTACCCGAACTCGTTGAGGATTTCTTCGGTATGTTCGCCGAGCAGCGGTGGATGCCGCTCAATCACGGTTGGTGTCCGTGAGAAGTGCATCGGACTCCCTGCCATTTCCACGGACCCGATAGTCGGGTGATCGACGGTCTGGTGCATGTTCCGTGCCTGCACCTGTGGACTTTCGAATACGTCTTCCATATCGCGGACGCGACTAGCCGGGACGCCGGCGTCCTCCATCCGCGCGACAGCCTCGGCAGTCGAATACTGTGCGAACTCCTCGTCGAGAATTTGATCGAGTTCCGAACGGTTCTCGACGCGATCAGCGTTGACTGCAAAGCGCTCATCCTCGATCAGGTCCTCGCGGTCGAGTGCGTGGCAGAATTTCGGCCAGATGTTCTCGGAAGCGGTCGCGACTACAACGTAGCCATCGGTGGTCTCGAACGCCTGATAGGGTGCAATCGTCGGGTGTTTGCTCCCCATGCGACCCGGCGGGTCGCCCGTCGCGAAGTAGTACGATGCCATGTAACTCATCCATGCGACCTGTCCGTCGAGTAGACTGACGTCGATCTTCTGGCCGTTGCCGTCGCCAAGTTCCCGATAGAGCAGCGCCGCGAGGATGGCCTGCGTAGCGTACATGCCAGCCCCGATGTCAGCGATCGCGACGCCGACACGCACCGGGGGCCCGTTCTCTTCGCCGGTGATACTCATCAGACCACCTTCAGCCTGCATCATGATGTCGTAGGCCGGTCGGTCCTTCTGTGGTCCCCATTCTCCGTAGCCCGACAGCGAACAGTAAATCAGTTCAGGGTTGACCTCGCTGAGCGTCGAGTAGTCCAATCCCCACTCTTCCATCTTCCCGACCCGAAAGTTCTCGACGAGCACATCGGCCTCCGATGCCAAGTCGCAGAACACCTCGCGCCCCTCTTCGCTGGCGAGGTTTAGCGTCAGAGAGCGCTTGTTGCGGTTGACACTGACATAGTAGGCGCTCTCTTCGCCATAGGTCGGCGGGTGCCAGCCACGGGTCTGGTCGCCACCGTCCGGTCGTTCGATCTTGATGACTTCCGCGCCCAGGTCGCCCAGTTGCATCGTACAGAACGGCCCTACAAGGACCCGCGAGGCGTCAAGGATCGTCAGTCCATCGAGGGGCTGGTCGTCGCCATCAGGAGTGCGTGCCTCGCCAGTCATGGATCACTCGTAGGCAGCGATGCCGGTAAGGTCCTCACCGAGGATGAGGGTGTGGATGTCGTGAGTGCCCTCGTAGGTGTAGACCGTTTCGAGGTTGGCCATGTGACGCATCGGCGAGTAGTCCGCCGTAATCCCGTTGCCGCCGAGTATCTCACGGGCAATACGGGACTGGTCGCGGGCCATCCGGACGTTGTTGCGCTTGGCCATCGAGACGTGCTGAGGGCGCAGATCTCCCCGTTCTTTGAGGTCTGCGAGTCGGTGGGCGAGTAGCTGGGCGAGCGTGATCTGGGTAGCCATCTCGGCGAGCTTGTCCTGCTGGAGCTGGAAGCGCGCGATCGGACCGCCGAACTGTTCGCGGTCGGTGGCGTACTGGCGTGCAGTCTCGAAGGCGTCCTGAGCAGCGCCGATGACACCCCAAGCAATGCCGTAGCGGGCCTGGGTGAGACAGGACAGCGGGCCTTTCATGCCGGAGACGCCGGGAAGAACGTTCTCCTCGGGGACGAACACGTCGTTGAGGCCGATCTCGCCGGTGATCGAAGCCCGCAGGGAGAGTTTCTCGTCAATCTTGTTCGTGCTGACGCCGTCGCGGTCGGTCTCGACCAAAAAGCCCCGGACGGGCGTGTCAGGGTCGGTCTGGTCACGGGCCCAGACGACAGCCACGTCGGCGATAGGGGAGTTGGTGATCCAGGTCTTCGAGCCGTTCAGCAGGTAGCCCTCGTCGGCTTCCTCGGCTCGAGTCTCCATTGCGGTGGGGTTCGAGCCGTGTTCAGGCTCAGTGAGGCCGAAACAACCGACGGCCTCGCCGGAGCCCAGTTTGGGGAGCCAGTGCTCTTTCTGCTCCTCGCTGCCATAGGCGTGGATCGGGTACATGACGAGTGCGCCCTGAACGCTCGCCATCGAGCGCAGGCCCGAGTCACACGCCTCCAGTTCCTGCATTAACAGGCCGTAGGCCTTCTCACTGACGTTGGGCGAGCCATAACCTTCGAGATTGGGCGCATAAAAGCCCATCTCGCCCATTTTCTCGATGAGATCCGTTGGAAAAGTTCCTTCAATCCAGTGCTCGCCGATGTCGGGCCGTACCTCCTCGTCGACGAACTCCCGCGCCGACTCCTGGATCATCTTCTCTTCTGCTGAAAGATCCGCTTCCACTTCGTAGTAATCGAGCATGAATCTACACATGGTTCTAATATATAATAAAATTTTGGATTAGGTGCATCCTAGGACCATATAGTTGGAAATACTATAGCAGGGGTGGATTCATTCTTGATCGCCAACCATCTATCTGTGCAATCGACGGAGAACTGTATAGCGGAGTGTCGGATTCGTCCTGGCCCTACTGGATCAGGCGTCTTCTTGAATTGCTGTGATCACGGCCAGAGACCGCGATTAGCATGGGCGTCAACTAACCGCGAGAGTGCGACGATGTATGCCGCATCTCGCCACGTCACCTCTCTCTTTTCAACCTCTGCCCGAACGTCATTCCACGCAGACATCATTTCTTGGTCTAGTACCGTCCCAATCGTGGACAGCTAGGTTATCTCCTCTGGCGCGTATCTACAGGAATGAGCCGGAAGAAGTACATCGCCGATCTCTCATGAAGAACGCACTGAACTCGGCGTGAGTATATGCGTGAACGGCTTGCGGACGCTTTTGAGGTGGACCAATGATACGGTCTGCTGTCACTGTGTACCGGTGCAACTGCGACCGTCGTGCGGGTATACTAGACCTGGCTGACAGAATCCGTATCACACACTCGAGCAATCTCTCTTGCTGAGCGAGCGCTTCACTGTGGAGTAGGAGGTCTCGTCCAGAGACAACATCACCACCAGCGATACGAAGGTGGCTCGTCGTCCACTGTTTACGCAGATAAATGTCAGGAGGAAATACTATTGACCGCTAAGCTCGTTCCGAGATCGGAGAATGTTTCTCCGAAGTCGAGGTAAATAGTGAGCTAAATTAGTCGTTGTCAAAATCCCCACGACCTCATCGTCATCAACGACTGGGAGGTGTTGAACCGAATGCTCTCTCATCAGTGCGGCCGCTTCACGGATCGATTTGTCACTTGTGACCGTGACGACGGCGGTGTTCAGATAAGGATGACGGATGAAGCGGTTCGTTTTCTGAGTGATCTATGCCCGAAAACGACCGCCTCAATGGTTGTTTAGACGAGATCAACTTAGAGTTTGTTGAACGAGAAGCGACACCGCGATTGCTGATGAAGCTCAGTATTCAGCTGCATCTCGCGGGACTCTCGCTTTCGAATACTGTCTCTATTCTTGAGGTATTCGGTGTCGAACGCGCTCGGTCCACCGTTCACAATTGGGTTCACAAGGCCGATCTACAGCCCGAATCTGATCGGTGTCCGGATCACGTTGCGGTTGACGAGACTGTGATCCAACTGAATAATGAGCAGTATTGGCTGTACGCCGCAGTCGATCCCAAGACAAGCGAATTGCTCCACACAAAGCTTGAGCCGACAACAGCGAAGGTTCTTGCTCATTCGTTTCTTACGGAACTCTCCGAGAAACACGACGTCTCCGACGCCGTGTTTCTCGTCGATGGATCGCATTCGTTACAAGATGCATGTCAGCGTCACGGCTTCGATTTCAGATACGAGAAACATGGAAATCGGAATGCTGTTGAACGTGTCTTTCGAGAGATAAAACGACGAACTCTCTGTTTCTCAAACTGCTTTAGCAATGCCGAAGCAGAAACTGCCGACGACTGGCTCAGATCGTTCAGCTTCGCATGGAATCAGCTTATCTGAACACTACCGTGACGACCGGTGTCGACATAAACGTACCCACAGAGATGGACGAGATATCTGCATCAACAGCGACCTGGTGCATAATATCGGACTTGGTAACGATACCTAGAATACTCTTCATTTCTGGAGAGGTCACGACCACGGATCCGATATCGTCTTCCGCGAACACTCTTGCAATAGTGCTGGCCGTCGTCTCCCTGGTGGTAGTCTGTACGTCTTGTGTCATTACGCTTGATATGGTTTGTTCTATCATGGCTGTGGTACAGTACAGAGACGGTTAACTCCTCGCTCAAGCGGGCCGTCAAACAGTGAAATCCAACGCCGTATAGCGATTCAGTACAGCCGACAGTTCTGTCGGTGTACTCGTCCTTTTAGTGCACTGATCGGGTCAAATCGATGGTGTTGAGGCGGCGACAGGGGGTTCAAGTTGATTCCGAAGTTTCGAATAACCCCGTTGAGGAAAACATATTAGTATCTACTTGTATAAGCTATTGCTGATATGGAAGAGGATGCGATCGCTGACGGAACCACCGAAGGAGCTGAGACCTGCTGTGCACCTCCCGGCGACGTCGACTCGGACGCGATGGCGACGGACCTCCAAGTGCTAACTGCGATGGGGAACGACACGCGATACGAACTGCTTCGCCGAATCGCGAACGCAGATGACGGCGTTTGCGTCTGCGATCTCGAAGCCGCAGTCGGCGTCAGTCAGAGTGCCGTCAGCCAAGCGCTCTCCCGTTTGTACACCGCAGGACTGGTCACGCGCCGCAAGGAGGGGTCGTGGCGGTACTACGAACCGACTGAAACGACCGCGGCCCTCCTCGAAACACTTGACGACCTGCGAGGTACCCATGAATAACGATACGGTGGCTGGTGACCGCGACCCCGAGGAGACCCGTGAGATGGTGCGCGAACGCTACGGGACTATCGCTTCGGACGGTCAGGACTGCTGTGGCGATGTCGGCCTCGATGTCACCGACGACGGTGGGTGCTGTGATGGCAACGCGGACGTGACCGGGAGCGAACGCCTCGGCTACGACGCGGACGATGTCGCGTCGGTCGCCGACGGTGCAGACCTCGGCCTCGGGTGTGGAAATCCGAAGGCGTTCGCCGAGATGACGCCCGGCGAGACAGTGCTCGACCTTGGCTCCGGTGCCGGCTTCGACTGCTTCCTCGCTGCACAGGAGGTCGGCCCGGACGGCGACGTCATCGGTGTCGATATGACACCAGAGATGGTCGCGAAAGCGAGGGAAAACGTCACGAAGAACGACGCCGACAACGTCGAGTTCCGCCTCGGCGAGATCAGTCACCTTCCCGTTGCCGACGCGACCGTCGACGTCGTCATCTCGAACTGCGTCGTCAACCTCGCCCCCGAAAAACAACACGTGTTCGACGACGCCTACCGTGTTCTCAAGCCCGGCGGTCGCGTCGCCATCTCAGACGTCGTCCAAACCGCGCCGTTCCCTGACGACGTCAGGATCGACCCAGACTCGCTAACTGGCTGCGTCACCGGTGCGTCAACCGTCGACGCCCTTGAAGCGATGCTCGACAGTGCTGGCTTCGAAGCAATCGAGATAGCGCCCAAGGACGAGAGCACTGAGTTCATCAGCGACTGGGACGCTGACCGCGACCTCGGTGACTACCTCGTTTCCGCCACTATCGAGGCCCGGAAACCAGCGCACGACACCTGACTGACCAGCATGTACGGACGGTCCTGACCACGTAATCACTCTTATAGACAAGTTAAACGTGACCCTACAAATTGAAGAGTGCTGTCTCGACCCTAACGAGGGTCATTCTGCATCCGTCGCGAGTGCGCTCGCGAGATCAAGCAATTGGAGTACAGCTGTGTCTCCGATTCGGTAGTACGTCCACTCACCTTGCCACCGCGTCTTGACAAGTCCCGCATCCTGGCATTGTCTAGTTTACCGGCTCCGACGTAGAGAGGCGTCTTACCGTCTACTGCGGCGCTAGAGTGAAAATGGAGACAGTCACTCTTTGTGAGAAGTGTGCTAAAACAGCTGAATTTCCGCTGCTCATGGAACAGCGTCTCGTTATGACAGCTTGAATAATGACTACTATCAGAACTATGGGGTACTGTAATCACGTCTCAGGAGAGTTCGTTAGCCGATGGCATTTGATTTGCGATATTGGCAGCTATAGCTGCTTATATCGCCAAAATAGAGCATTTCCACCATTTGTCCACGCAGATCTGCCATCCACGAAAATTGCATGGACACCTCTGTCCACGCAGAATCGCATGACGGGAACGCTGTCCACGCAAAAACACCACCCAAAACCAACTAGTATACACTGGATACCATCCGCAGAACGATGCGGGGACAGGGAGCTTAGACACCATACACAGAATCGACATTTCTATCTATATTCTGATATAGTTTGTTCGAGGGCCTCAGTAAGTGCCCCTCGGGGGTATTACCAATGAGTTCTACACCATCACTCGATAGAACAGTACTCCCAGCAGACTTGCGAAAACGCGATCAGTGGGTCTGCTGGAAAGAAGAGCCTCGAGATGGGAAGCCGACGAAGATACCCGTGACACCCGGGAGTGACGCGTTCGCGTCATCGACGGACCCGGAGACATGGGAGTCATTCGAGACAGCGCTCGAGTACGCTGACACGGGGAATGCCGATGGCATTGAATTCGTCTTTACCGACGACGATCCCATCGTCGGCGTGGATCTGGATGACTGTCGGGATCCCGAAAGCGGTGACGTTGACGACACAGCACTGGACATCATCGAGCGACTCGATTCCTATACGGAGATCTCTCCGTCGGGTACTGGGTTCCATGTACTCATTGAGGGGGAACTCCCAGACGGGCGGAACCGGCGTGGTAGCATCGAACTGTACGACACTGCGCGCTTTTTCACCGTGACCGGCGATCGCCTCGAGGACACGCAGGCTCGCGTTGCACGTCGGCAGGACGCGCTGGTCGCGATCCATCGTGAGTACGTCCAAGATACTGACCCGAATCCAGAGCACGAACCTGGGGGCCATCGCAGTAGGGACGAGACGGAAACGACGGGCAGTGCAGCCCATACCGATGTTGACCTCGAGGACGAGGAGCTGCTCGAGCGAGCACGGAACGCATCGAACAGTGAGAAATTCGAGCGGCTGTGGCGTGGCTCGACTGCTGGTTATGAGAGTCAGTCAGAAGCGGATATGGCGCTGTTTTGTTTGCTGGCGTTCTGGACTGGCGGTGACCACCAGCAGATGGATCGGCTCTTCCGCCAATCGGGACTGCTCCGAAACAAGTGGGATGAAGTCCACTATGCTGACGGCTCTACGTACGGCGAGAAGACCATCGAACGAGCGATCGCGAGTACCTCTGAGTTCTACGATCCGGACACTCGAGAGACGGCAACCGAATCTGCACACAGAACGAGCGAGCCGTCGACCACTGCTAGCCGTGACAAATCGGAGCGGACTCCGAATCGTGCGTATCTGGTCGAGAAGAATCGACTGTTGACTGACCGTGTCGACGAACTCGAGGCCACGCTCGAACAGAAAACTGAGCGTATCAATGAACTCGAGGCAACCAATCGAACGCTTCGCGATCAACTGACAACTTGTGAGGAACGACTTGAGAAACATGATCAGCGTTCAGAACGCGAGACAGACGTGGATTCGTCTCCCGATCGTGATTCACTCTGGACTCGTACAAAGCGGTTCGTCGACAGAAGAAAGGAGTAGCTCTGATGGTCACACATCTACTACGCAGATCTGTAGCCGAGCTACTACCGTGGATACTGCTCTCGGTAGCGGTATTTCTCGGTTGTGCTCTCTATGTCAGATGGGCTGTTCCGACCGTCGACCTCTCTATGGTCGCCATCCCCTTGGCAGTCATGAGTGTCATGGCATCTGCTCTCGTACACTCTGTCGTTTCCCCAGCACAATATGTGCTATCGGAAGTGCGGCGGATTCTCGATGAAGAGAGTTCTCGTATGGATGCGATTACGCGGATTACAGTCATCGGATTCAGCGTTCTCGTATTATTCGTCGCTGGTGCACTGCTCATCTTTGGAGAATCACTACTCGAGCTTGTTGTTGCGGTGCTCCTTCTTGCAGGGACAGTGGCGATGTCGGGTACATTCATTCGGAATCATGTCGCAACACGACCCTTGAACGAGCGAGAACGCGCTGCATGTGAGATCGGTGCCGACCAAGACGTTACATTTCGAGTGGCTACTGGCGAGTTCGGACAGACAATCAACGGACTTGCTGCCGGCGTCTTTCCGGCTTACAAAATCATTCTGATCAACGAGCACTCGTTTGAAGCACTTGACGACGAATACATCGCGATGATTGCAGCTCATGAACTGGGTCACGTCGACGAAAACCACGCAGTCGTCTCTCTGGTTGGGGCGGTAGTGCTGACAGCTCCGTCCCTCCCCTCTGTTCGGTATTTTGTGCAGCACCACTGGATGCTGTTTCTGGTTGCCGGTAGCGCAGTGCTCGTTGGACGAGTCGTCTTCTCGTGGATCCGACGACAGCTCGAGTATCGAGCAGACAGATACGCAGCCAACCTTCTCGAGGACCCACACCAAGTTGCCAATGGGTTACGTGCACTCAGAGACATCCGGATGACAGGGACAGCTGATGAACAATCCCCTGCAAGGCCATACGAGAGAGCTGTACGCCGAATCTGCCACTGCTGGACACGAATAGTGTCTACACATCCTCCGATAGACGACCGGATTAGCCATGTTGAGCGATTGATGGAACGCTGACTGACTAGTGCTGGTGTAGTTCGATTGAATGTCCGCAGCGCCCGGCTAACTCGGTCAGACTACTCTCGTTGCACGTATTCGGCTCTGCTGAAACCCGCAGGTAGTGATAGGTTCAGAACCCTCTGCGGTAAGTACAAAGCGTACATTTATCACTCCACTCGCGCTGCTTTCCGTTTAGAATATGTCGGGAAAGCCACTGATACAACGGATTCACGTTCTGAGATCGACCGGAGTCACTGTTCGTAAATGTAGGTGAACCCCTCCCCGGAATGCCTGCCTGCGACGATTGTTGTTCCGTTTGTGGTCGCTATCACGTCGCCGAACTGCTCGGACGTATCAGGTGCTGTGAAATATATACCTCGCGGGTCGTTTGTACTGGACGGCTGATCTAGCTTGTATACCGCACCGACCGAGTCGCCGAACTGGACGTGCGGTGCGCCGACTAGCAACGTATTGCCGTCCATCGCAACTGTGTCACCGAAGTACTGAGACGAATCACCACTGGTCGCAGTGTACATCTGCTCGCGAGACCAGTGATCGTCTGAGAGGCTGAACACGTACGCTGTATCGTTGATGTAATCGCCGATCAATGCCTTCCTATCGGCCACCGAAACCGACCAGCCGAAGTGATCGCTCCCCGTCGCTCCGGAGAGGGTCGTCTGATGGTTCCACGTACCGCTCGATCGCTTGAAGACGTGAACGACGCCCGATCTGGCGCGGCGACGCTTCGGCCCTGCCTTCGGTGGCGCTCCGACCAGTATCGTCTCTCCATCAGTCGCAACTGATCTGACGATCCGTCCGTCGTTCCGATTGTCAGCAGACAGCGTCTGTCGCTGTCCCCATTCTCCGTTTTCGCGCTCAAAGACATCTACGAGCTCGTCGCTGTCTGCCGTCCGCAGGACGGCCGTATCACCGTCCACGGCCATCGATTCGACGTAGACCCGCTCAGTTAGTTCCGTCGCCAGTTCCCAGCCGTCACCGTTCGATCGCTCAAACACCGACACGGGGATTCGCGATGTCCCCGAGTAGTTGTACTCGTTGCTGATCAGCAGCGTCGACCCGCTGGCTGCGATCTGTCCGCCGAAATAGTCGCGTTTATGTTTCCGACCAGTCAGTGTCGCTGTCTGCTCCCATCCATTCCCCAATTGTTCAAACACGGCCACGATTCCGGCTTTTTTGACGCCATCGGGAGTAGCTTGGGGCACGCCGACGAACACAGTATCGCCCGTCGTAGCGACTGCCCGCCCGAAAGATTCCGATCGATTGGAGCCGCCGAGTGTGGCTACCGGAGAGCGGGATTTGGCGACGGCGGTAAACGGGTTTGGCGAGACAGTCTTCCAACTTTCATCTTCGGATTTGGGACCGCTTGCGTTCTCCGAGAACATTTGCAGGCAGCCACCCATACCGGCGAGCGTTCCACCTGCGAGGGATCCCAGGATTGCCCGCCTCGTTGGTCGGTTCATACTAGAACGGGAGATGCAAATTGATAAAGAAGTTGTTGATGGAACAACAGATACTGAGGTCTCTATCGGTCTCACGTTATGTTACCATAGATTAGTGTTGTACGACCGATTCTGATCGAAGCTCCACCTCCCCTTCTTTCGAAGCACGGAGAATACGCACCTGTAGTGCGCAGTGGTTCCACGGAAGCAAATATCTAAAAAATGGGATTTAAATAGAGCTACGTGTCCTAAAACTGTCACACCGGAGTGTTTTCTCACCCCGAGATGGGTGCGGGGCGGTCGAACTGCCCCGAGATAGCGAATGACCACTGAGCGACAGCACCCACGAGACCGTGGTATTGATCGAACACCAACTCACCGACAGCCCTCCGAGCCACCCTGGTCTGGCCTCGAGTTACGTGTTCCGAATGATCGGAGTCGAGAGTCACTCATTTCATTCGTCGAGTGTGTTCTCGTCGAACTCACACCCAAGGCAAGAGGCGTTTCGCAGAGGGATCAATAACATCACCAGCACGGGCGAGAAGTACTGTTCGGTCAGTCCGATGTACTACTGTCCGCGGAACCGAACCAACGAGACGACGGTGCAAAGCTCCTTGGCGTGTTGCTCCGAAAACGATCACATCGTGGTCAATAGCGGCCTCAATAATTCCCTCGGCTATATCGTCACCATCGTGAATCACTGACTCCATCTGAATCTGAGGGCCAGTCGCTTCTTCGAGATTCACTTCCGCACTTGCAATGTACTCGCGCGCTGTCTTGGAATCCGTATCAGAAGCGGCAACTGAAAAAACATATACGGTGGCGTCGTTGCGAGCAGCAATTGCCTTCGCTATGGATGCTGCCGGACGGACGTGAGGACCGCCAGCCACTGGTAAGAGAATGGAATCGACACCATTCGCCTCTTGGCCAATTCGTTCGACATAGAGGTCACACGGTACACGCTCAATAAGCCGATCGATAGTAGTACCGAGGACAGCATTTGTTCGACGTTTCCGCTCTTGCCAACCCACTACGAGTGCGCGCGCATTGGTCTGTCCAACTGCTGTGAGCACGCCGTCAGCAATTGATCGGCCGACGATTAGCTCACTAGCTACCGTGATATCGTCAGGGGCGACTTTAGTTGCTTTGTCGAGTATTTTCTGGCTGGTTCCCGAATACTGCTCGATAATCGTCTCATCGGTGTACAGGGAAAACGGTGAGTTACCTGGTTTGGCGACCACAGAAACGATCTGTACGAGGCCATCGGTCACCCGGGCGAGGTCACTAGCTGTCCGGACCAATTGCTCTGCGTGGTCAGGGTTACCAACTGCGACCAGTATCGGTCGAGACTCGGCTATGCTTCCCATGAACGTTACTTCGTGTCATGGTACTGAATACCCTTGGGTCAAATGTAGTTAGATAGCGTGACTCCGACCGCACTTCCAGCAGCGAGTTTCTTGGCGCCGTGAGGCATGAGGCGCGCTCAACGGTGTGCCTCCATGTGGTTTCCAATGACTGATCCAAACCCGATTGACGACACTGCAGATGATTACAGCCGGTTCGAGGCCAGACTCGTTGCCCATGATCAGGATGCAACTCGCATCGTGACCGCAGATCTCGGCGAGACAACCGCCCGACAGCTCGTTACGGAACTGATCGATAACGGTGTGGTAACGCCGGTACCTGGCAAGCGGGTGTTCATCCATGAGCCAAGTGGGACCGCTTTTGACTCGAGCACCCAGCTTGCTGTCTTCCATCAAGGTTGGACGGCTGCTTGCAATGCCGACGAGGTGGGTGAGTGATGCAGCAGACGCTCGCTGGCTGTGCCTTCTGCGACACCCTGCCTGGCACCGAGGCCGGTGAGGCACATACCCGGGGAAAAGACGAGCGAGTCTCTCACCCCATCTGTGTCGACTGCGCTATCCAGGCGGACCGGACCCTGACGAGCGCGATCACTGCACCTGCGATGGCTGTGGGCCCGTCGTCGACGCGCTTGCAGCCCTCACGCGGTTCCGCGTTGAACTTGGCCGTCTTGAAGGCTCGCTACAGCTGTGTGCGTGGTGTAGTCCGAGTGGGCCAGCTACCTATTGGACACGCGACCTCGAGAAGCATACCGTATCTGACTGACGATCGGCCGACCGATCGTCGACATGAGGCGAGCGTGGCTCACATTGTACACACGACAAACGCTAAATGGACTGGCTCACAATGTACACATAATGAGTAGCGATAAAAAGCGCGTCCAGTTCCGGGCGCCCCACCGACTTATCGACCGGACCGACGCCCTCGCAGACGTCCTCGGGGAAGACCGGACTGATATCCTCGTGACTGCGCTGCGAGAGTACCTCCAAGAGGCGACCCATGACGACGCGCTCACACAGGAAATCGCGGCCGCCTACTACGACGACGAGATCGCCTTCGAGCAACTCAAAGCGCTCGTCGGTGCCGAAGAGGCGGCGAACCTCCAAGTGTTGAAACAGCAGCTGGACGAGGACTTCATCGACGAGGTCGCCGACGCATAAATGTCGACGCTCGTCGCTGACGCCTCTTCCCTCGTGAGTCTCGGGGTCGTTGCTGACGACGACCCCGATCTACTCGAGCTCTGTCTGTCCTGCTACGAGGTCATCGTCCCAACAGTGGTCATCGAGGAACTCCGAGAGACCGCCTCATACGATGACGTACACGGTCGGGCTGCAACGACCGTCCTCGACCGAACTGAGACGCTCGAGGCACGATCGGTCGATTTCGACGCCGAATTTCCGCTTGATGACGGCGAAAACGCTGCTGTCACCCTCGCGAATGACCTCGACGCCACACTATTGCTCTGTGATGAATTCAATCAACTCGGCCTGGTCCACGCCTCGCTCGCCGATACGCGGCTCGTCACAACGCCGACGCTGCTCTCAGTACTCGTTCGCACCGAACAGCTGTCAGCTGCCAATGCTCGTGCTATTCTTGACGAGATTAGCGATGCCCGCAGCTGGGACGCAAACAGCTACGTGCAACGGGCCCGGTCATTGCTCGAGCAGCCCTGACACCGACGTTGCTGCCAATCGGTTCACAGTCACCGCCCTGAACTGAATACCCGTCCTTACCTACCCCTTTTCGGCGAAGACCGTGTGCAAGTCTGTCTCGTTGTTCTCACATCTTTAACATACGAGCGACCCTCGAGACGACTATGGATTGCCCTGCATGCGACTCACCGGTTACGCTCGAAGTGGGCCCAGAGCAACCACTTTCGACATCACTTCCCGACGCGCTCCTTGCGGCCGAGGAAGACGAGTGTATTGAGATTACCCGAAATTGTTGGACCTGTGGCTGGCATGAAGACCGACAGATTCGCGTTGAGTCAATCGAGACGACCGAAGGAGACGAGGCCGCTGTCGAGCGAGCCGTGCTCCTCAACGAGATCACCGACGAGCTCTCGGCCATCGACAGTTTGGCAACGCTCAAAGATACTCTTGCCGAGGTCCGCCGGCAGCGTCGGCTTGATCCGACGACCACGGATACAGACAGAGACACCACGGGTGAATAGCGATGCCCGATGGCGACGCTCTGTACGACGTTCGTGAACGTACCGGAAACCCCGAGCACGCATCGGTCGACGAGGTAGTTGAGCTCGTGTTCGAGCGCGCACAGAACCCTCGAGAGGATCACCAGGATGCGCATTTCGACGCGGCGATGGCGACCGCCGTGGACAGATACGGGACAGAACCCGTCCGTACGGTTATCCGTCGCGTCCTCGTCGACCACTATCCGTTCCGTACCGCCACGACTGACCTCGAGATGCGCAACATCGACGGCATTCGTATTGGGACGATGGCCGGCTGGTTCCTTGAGGAGCTGAACGAACAGTAAAACAACTGAGACGAGTCTCGTGAAAGCCTGCGACCGCCGCTACGCTTCGGTATCAAATCGATGAATCGCCAAGGCTAGCGACATTCTATAGGCGTTTGTTTCAAGTAGATCGACACGTAGGCGGATAACTGATAGCTTATCGGA
Source organism: Haloterrigena sp. H1 (assembly GCF_005938085.1). Lineage (GTDB taxonomy): Archaea > Halobacteriota > Halobacteria > Halobacteriales > Natrialbaceae > Natrinema. The sequence goes on along the minus strand of NZ_SMZK01000002.1, from coordinate 538,114 downwards.
AATTAGGGTGTCATAGAACTCCACTCACACCTCTATGTGGGCATCCTGATTCGATAAGTACAGGTGAAAGCGTTACCAGAGCAGCTACCTAACTCTTGGATCGACGTCGGAAACGAGCTGCTGAATATAGGGAAAACACGTACTGGACGAAAGCACAAAAATATTATCTGTCAATCACATCTAATCTATCATGTGCCCTCCCCTGTCTCGTCGTGGTGCGCTTCAATTCGGAGGTATGATTTGTAGCTTAGGTTTAGCTGGATGTATCGATCTGTCTCGGTCTGAAGAACAGACATCAAGGATTAATAAAATAGAATTTCATAATTACACTCCCAACGAACAGTCCGTGTTGGTAATCGTCGAAGACGACGGTGAACAGGTGTATGATGGGTTTACCGCGGTTCCGCCAGCAGTTGATGGCTCACCCACAGTCGAAAAAGTCGAAGACCTGCCTGTGGAGTCCGGTGTCTATGATATCTACTTCAACCTTGCTCGACGGCCGGAAGATATAGAAGGTGAATTCTGGGCCCGCGCCGATGATACAGATGCTGAATGTCGAGAATATCGCCTCAATATTGAACTAGACGACAATGGTGAGCCGCTGTTTGGAGTATATCAGTCAAGTTGCTAAATTCTAAGGCATATACTTTATAATCACTTTTTGTCAATACATATTTCGCAGTAGTAAAAACCCTCTGAACCGTTCAGTAAGCAGCCATAGTGATTGGCGAGCTCAAAGAATTCCCCTTGGAAGAAGTCTCACAGAGACCCACCTCTCGATCGCTCAGTACAGAGAAAGTATTTACCAGCGACAACAATAGTTGATTTATATTCCTTCCCCGCCATCACGCAGACGCCTCCTCCGTCTTGTTGGGGCGTCTGCCTCAGTGCCGCTTGCTGGCTGTACCGTCTCCGCATTCCACTCCGAGGAAGCAAACTCAGACCCCGAATACGCAGATGAAGCGGATGTTGTCTACGAACATGATCAGTTGACCCTCTCTGTTCAACCAGATATTGTTCGGTTGGGCGACACAGTCGAGTTCGAGATTCGCAATCAGGGTACGTCCGATTTCACCCTCGGCTGTCACAATCCGTGGGCACTACAGCAGCAGACGAACGACGGATGGGCGCACCTAACGTGGACTGCAGATGGGTATTATGACCTCTGTGCCTTCATACTCCCTGCTGGCGAACGTACTACCATCCAACTCACGCTCTCAGAACAAGCGTTAACAGAGCGAGCCGCCCCCCTCGATGGCGAGCTTCAGTCCGGTACGTACCGATTTCTGGTTTTGGGAACGACGCCATATCTCACGGTCGAGTTCACTGTCAACGAATCCGATTAGTTCGCAGACCTACTCATCAGCCAATTCACCGTAGAGGTGGCTGTAATAAACAGCATGAGAAGACTTCTATGACACCCTCTATCGGAAATGGTTATCCGGAAGCATGAGAAAGCCAAGACTGTGACTGACGACGTCGCGTATCCCTCTGTTGATTTAGCTGAATCGAGGCGCTAAGCCCCCTTCCTCAGCGAGCGAAGCGAGCAGGGAGGGGATATAGCGCCGCTCGTTTTTCATACACTCTACTGCGGCAGGCCCACAGGCCCACGTTCCGCAGGACTTATGCGTACCTGTGCGCATAATACGTATGTCGTGAGACGGAAGAATATCACCATTCGAGAGGACCAAGCCGAGTGGGTTGAGGAGAACCACCTGAACCTCTCGTCGTTCGTCCGTGGTCAACTCGACGAACTCATTGAGGAACGCGAGAGCTGATGTACTACGCCTACAAGTATCGTCTTGAGCCGTCCGACGCCCAACGCGAGGAGTTGGACCGACATCGTGATATCTGTAGGCAACTGTACAACCATACCCGCTACCGCCTCAACGAGTACCGAGAGAACCACGGCGAACTGCCGTCCATGACCACACTTCGATCGGAGCTACCCGACCTCAAGAAGTGGTGGGACGGACTCTCGGACGTGTACTCGAAAGTTCTCCAAACCGTCGTCGAACGCCTGTTTAACAACCTCAGTAGCCTTTCTGCGCTCAAGCAGAACGGCTACGGCGTCGGGATGCTCAAGTGGAAGCCGCCGCGCGAGTTCCGCAGTTTCACGTACAATCAATCTGGCTTCAAGCTCGACAAGAAGGGCGGCCAGACTGTGCTGTCACTTTCGAAACTCGCGGACATACCGATCCGGCTCCATCGAGAAATCCCCGACAACGCCGCACTCAAGCAGGTCTCGCTCAAGAAGGAACCGACGGGCGAGTGGTTCGCTACGTTCGGTGTCGAAGTTGACCGAGAGCCGCCGGAGAAGCCCGATCGTCCGAAGACCGTCGTCGGGATCGACGTGGGTATTCTGAAGTACGCCCACGACACCGACGGCCACGCGATCGAATCGGCCGACCTCTCGGACGAACGCGACCGACTCGAGCGAGAGCAACGGAAGCTTTTACGCAAAGAGCACGGGTCGAGCAACTACGAGAAACAACGCCGTCGCGTGGCCAAATGCCACGCCGACCTGAAGAACAAGCGCCGCGACTTCCTTCACAAACTCTCGGCGTACTACGCACGAGAGTACGATCTCGTCGCGGTCGAAGACCTAGACGCGAAAGGTCTGGTCGAACTTGACGGCAACTCACGGAACCGTGCCGGAGCAGCGTGGGGAATGTTCCTTCGACTGCTTGAGTACAAGTGCGAACGCGAAGGCACGCATTTTGTCGCGGTCGATCCAGCCGGAACGACCAAAGAGTGTGCGGCGTGCGGCGTCTCGACCCACAAACCGCTGTGGGTTCGCGAACACTCCTGTCCCTCGTGCGGCTTCACCGCCGACAGGGACTGGAACGCAGCGTGGAACATTCTTTCTCGCGGTATCAAACAGTTAGGAGCGGGACGCTCCGAATCACCGCCTGTGGAGACTGCGCTCCCTACGGGAACCACTTCGGTTCCTGCAAAGCGCGTCATCGAAGCAGGAAGCCCCTCCCTCAAGGAGCGAGCGCAAGCGAGCGAGTAGGGTGGGGTAGTTCACTCCTTGACCTTCACGAGCAGATTGTCGAGGAAGGCGACAACACGGAATCAGGGGTTCGATCAGAAGATGCAGTTGCATCTGCACTGCAGTACGTTTCGGAGGGGTTTTTCGGGGAGGTCCCACAGACGATCCATGAGAAAGCAGTCCAATTGATGAGGTTGCTTGTTGCAGATCATCCGTTCGTCGACGGGAACAAGCGAACTGCACTCCGAACGGTCGTCGTCTTCTACATGCTGAACGGATACACATTCGAATACGGCGACGAAGTTCGTGCCTTATTGCACCGCTTTGCGACCGACGAAGCCGCTGTCGACACCGATACCGCAGTGATTTACTTCCGAGCGTGTGCTCGTCGCAACTGATAAAGGGACACAATGAGTATGTTCAATATAGAGATGGCGTCCAGCACCGATTCCTCGGCGACGGTCGACGAAGAAGCCCGCCGACTATACGAGCGGTATCAGTCGGCCGAGAGTGATGAGGAACGCCACGAGATCGCCCTCGAGATGGGGAAGCTTGACGGACGTCGTCACGCCGATATCTACGCTGCACTCGAAGATGAGTGATTGACAGGGGTTCTCAACGCTTCCGTAGCAATCAACGGCTGCCTTGATCCCGGTAATGACGCCTCGTGGCCAACTGATCATCATGGCGTACTCTAGCTTGGTTTTGACTTGACAGCCACCTGCATCTAGAGACACGGGAAAAGTTAACACCCATATCAATTCACTGATTGTTGAGTTCAGAAATTCCACCCAGCGTTTAACTTTTGAGAGTGCTGATAGTTAACTAATCGATGGAGCGGTTAAACCGACAGCAAGAGAACGAACCTCAGTCAGGGCAAGAACTAACCAAACAAAAGGGCGAGCAGACCTGTCCTGAATGTGAGTCAAGTGCGCTCACGAGAAGTGCAGACGAGAGTGAGATTAGCTGTGCGGAGTGCGGGTTGGTTCTCGAAGAGGAAGCTATCGATCGAGGGCCTGAATGGCGGGCGTTCAACGCGGCAGAACGGGACAGCAAATCTCGAGTAGGAGCACCAACAACCCAAACAATGCACGACAAGGGCTTGACAACCACGATTGGGTGGAGAAACAAAGATGCCGCTGGTCGCTCACTGTCCTCAGAAAAGCGCCACCAGCTCAGCCGGATGCGGAAATGGCAAGAGCGGATTCGAACAAAAGATGCTGGCGAGCGGAATCTCCAGCTTGCTCTCTCCGAAACTGATCGGATGGCGTCCGCGCTGGGTGTTCCGCGATCCGTTCGAGAGGTTGCGAGTGTGCTCTATCGACGTGCACTTGATGAAGATCTTATCCGCGGACGCTCCATTGAGGGCGTTGCCACAAGTACCCTATACGCGGCCTGCCGAATGGAGGGTATTCCCCGGTCGCTAGACGAAATTTCGGCAGTTTCTCGTGTTGAACGCATGGAAATCGCGCGTACGTATCGGTATATCGCGCAGGAACTCTCCCTCGAAATGGAGCCCGTTGATCCGAAAAAGTACGTCCCTCGCTTCTGCTCTGAACTCGAGGTTTCCGAAGAAGTGCAGGCGAAAGCGACTGAAATCATCGAGACAACTGCGGAGAAGGGACTGTTATCGGGAAAATCGCCAACTGGCTACGCTGCGGCAGCAATCTATGCGAGTTCTCTATTGTGTAATGAGAAACGAACACAGAAAGCCGTCGCCGACGTTGCTCACGTGACAGAAGTCACGATTCGGAATCGATACCAAGAACAGATCGATGCTATGGGGATTCAGAACTGACGATCGTTTGTTGGATTCGGTGTGAAAACTAGAGTCAGAGATACTGTAGCGTTTCCGTGATGGTCAGGCAAATAAAATAGCCGATGGGACTATACTTCTCTGATCTGAAATACAGATGCTATGTCAAACAATCAGGTTATTGACCTCCTCAAGCAGGCGTATAACGATGAAATGGAGACAGTAATGAACTATCAAGCTCTCTCGATTGTTCTTGATGGAATCCATGCGGAGGAAATCAAAGACAGCCTCCAACAGGACGTACAGGAAGAACTCGGCCATGCCGAACAACTCGGCCAGCGGCTCAAGCAACTGGATTCCAGTCCACCAGGGTCTGAAGAGTTCGTTGCTCATCAGGATACGCTTCAACCGCCAGCGGACACCACGGATATTGCCTCGGTTATCGACGGAGTACTCGATGCCGAAGAAGATGCGATCAACACGTATCGTGAATTAGTCGATGCAGCCGAAGCCGCAAACGACCCCGTCAGTGAGGATCTCGCAGTAACGTTACTCGCTGACGAGGAAGCGCACCGCACTGAGTTCCGTGGCTTCAAGAAAGAATATAAGGGCAACTGACGAACCGTACGCTCCGGGTGGTGCGGCCGAGCCAGTCACGTTAGCGGGCCAGCAACGAGACTGTCAGCGCGTAAAAAATAGGGGTGTGATTTTTGCGTATTAAGAATGAAGTTTCTTGTATGGTTTCAATAGCTGACAGTGTTGTCGTTGTTACCGGTGGAGCATCGGGCATGGGCCGATCAATGGCACTCGAGTTCGCGAGTGAAGGAGCGTCTGTCGTCGCTGTCGACATTGACGAAGACGGTCTCGACGAGGTCACGAGCGAAATCGCAGCCGACGGTGGTGAGGCAATCGGCGTGGTCGGCGACGTCTCTGATCGCGATAGTGTCGAGGCAGTCGTTGAGCAAGCAACCGACGAATACGGCACGATCGACGTGCTCTGTAACAACGCAGGCATCCTCGACGATTACGCCCCGGTTGGAGAGACGTCCGAAGAGTTGTGGGACAGAGTCATGGATATCAATCTCAAGGGCGTGTTCCTCCTCACGAAAGCAGCGTTGCCAGCACTTATCGATGGTGACAAGGAAGGCGTCGTGATCAATACCGCCTCCATTGCCGGCAAGGTCGCTGGTGGCGGCGGTGCTGCCTACACATCCTCGAAACATGGCGTGATCGGATTCACCAAGCAGCTGTCACACGATTACGGCCCTGAAATTCGAGCAAACGCCGTCTGTCCAGGATTCATCGAGACGGGAATGACCGAAGACATGATCGAGCAGACGCCCGACGAAGTCCATGAGATTGTCCAGGAGACGCCTGCTGAACGTTACGCTGAGCCAGAAGAAGTCGCGCAGGTCGTTGCTTTCCTCGCGAGCGACAACGCCTCGTTCATGCATGGGACTGCCGTCGACGTTGACGGTGGCTGGCTCGTCGACTAACTGCCAGTCAAACCATCCAGCCATTCTGCTTTGGAACGCCCTGTGAGCGTAAGACGTTGTAACTCTTGGAAAAATCTCGAGAGCAGAATGTGAATTTCCGTGTTGTCACTTGTTCTCGGAACGTTCATCAACTGAGACACATATCTCCAGATATGTACGATCTCACCAAATTCCAGCGGGATCTGCTGTACGTGATTGCCGGTCGGGACGAGCCACATGGCCTCGCAATCAAAGACGAACTCGAAGAATACTACGAGAACGAGATCCATCACGGGCGACTGTATCCGAATCTCGACGACGTCGTCGACAAGGGACTCGTCGAGAAGGGGAAGGTCGACCGTCGGACGAACTCCTACACGATTACAGCACGTGGCCGACGCGAACTCAAGGCCCGGCGGGAGTGGGAAGATCAGTACGTCGGTGAGCTACTCTCGAGTTCGGAGTGAGATGATTACGACCGCTGAGCGTGCGTGATGGGGCAGATTCCCTCGAGTGTCGAACCATTACGATCACAGTCTCAGGATGTCGTGAACGGAACGAGAGTCAGCTAGTGGTATAAAGAATCGACTAGTTGGATGTGCTTACAGCTACGTACGTGTGAAATAACAAGTATCATCTCAACTGAATGGCTGTCCCATGGACGACCTCACAGGATTCCAACGAGACCTGCTGTACGTGATCGCGGGCGCTGACCAGCCATCTGGACAGGACGTCAAAGACGAGATCGAGCAGTACTACAGTTCAGAGATCAATCACGGGCGACTATATCCAAATCTCGATACGGTCGTGAATAAGGACCTTGTCGAGAAAGGGCAACTCGACAGGCGCACAAACTACTACGCGATTACAAACGAGGGAGAGCAAGCAATCGAGGACCGCCGTGAGTGGGTATTACAGTACATCGACTAATCGAGATCGGAAACGATCTGGATCCTTGTTTTGATCTCTCGAACCTGGTAACTACTCGCATTCCCAGCAATTATCATCCACCAACCTACTGTATTTTATAATGAATCGGCGGAGCGTTCTTGTTTGGTTCGGAGGTGGAATGGCCGTAGTTGGACTCGGAGGATATTCCCAGCGCCGCCGTCTGCGACGGTGGTCCGACCGCGACGCGTTGCATGAAGCACAGGAGATTGACTATCCCATCGTCTCATCTCCTACATATCTCCGTCCAACAGAAGGTCATCTCACTGACGCCCTCGACAAACTTGCCCAGCGCGTAGACGCAGCTCGAGAGCGGTGGCCAGACGAGGAGATCGAGGCCGACGACCGGGAAATTATAGCGAACTCTAGAAAACAGTTCGAAAGGGCGAAAGCAACACTCGAGGATATTGAAGGACAACGTGGATCGTTTGGGGGGCTCTCGGCGGCGGAACGGCTCGACGTTCTCGGTGATCTCCGAAGTGCATTGGGTGGCGCAGAGCAGGCAGTCGCCCTGGCGGATCTCCAGCGCGGTAACCGTGAGCGAGACGACATCATCGCTACTCTCGGGGCATTACGCGATGAGTACGAGTCCGTCATCGAGGACCTACCGTACGTTGCACCCAATCTCTCGTGGGTCGTTATCGCGTATGGGGAGCTAGACGAGTGGCTGGACAACGTCCGCGGCTCCATCCGGACGGGCGAGCACCACGTGCACGATGAAGGGAACACCGACATCGTCGAACCACAGTATTCGGCCGCCCAGGCAGCCAGTGCACGCGCACGTCTCGCTGATGTTGTCCGGTTGCGCGACTCACTCGAAGAAACCGCACGAGAGGACACGACTGCGAACTCATTTGAACAGGAACTCGACGACGCGTACGAACGGCTCAACGAGCGAACGGACACGGTTACCGAGCAGGTCGATTTTGATATCGAGGACGGTGCGGACGAGATGGACTCCTATGCATACGAGATTTCGATCCAGCAGCATGCCGGAATCTACGGCAGACCCGACGATGCGTACGAGAAGGAGTTGCTCGCACTCGCAGTGCGTCAAAAGGTGGAACACCATGCTTATGCACTGATTCTCTCGGAGTTCGAGGATATACCAGCCACTCACCAGCCTACCGCTTCCATCCCTGAGTTTGACACGACGGGTGCAGACGTTCGCGACGCAAAAGATCGTGCCTCCGCCGCGCTCGACAACCGTCTCCGTACAGACGGAGACGATCCACTCGTTCGCCATCTGTGTGCAACACTCGTGGAGCGATTTGATCAGCAGGAACATCGCCTCGACCGACACCTCAACGCGATTAACGACGGTTCGGCGAACGAATGGACTGTCGAACTCGAGCGAACTCGGCTCCGATACCGCGAGATCGAAGAACTGGCTACGACGATTCCGGATGCGATAGCAACCGCCATCGGTAGCAACGATCATGCGTAGAGTGTCCCGTATCTAGAGTCGCTCGTGACCGACTAGTAGCCAATCCTTGGCGATTGTTGAGATGTGGCGTCGACGAGGCTCCCCCATTGGACGGAACACTCAAACGCGTCTCGTGAGATGACCCGTATATGAACCGAGCAACCCTCGTGGTTTCCGTGGCGCTCCTCGTCGTTCTTGCGGGATGTGCGAGCGACACCGGCGGCCCCGAGGATGCGATTGGCGACTCTCAGACCGTTGGGAATGCTCTCGAGGTTGTTGATATGAATGTCAAGGACGTATCGCCCGACGAGGAGTACATCGTTCTTGAGAATACTGCCGATGAATCCGTTGATTTATCCGGGTTTGAACTCCGTGACCGAGAGGGTGGACAGGTCGATGGCGGCCTCTCTCCGTTTTCGTTTCCAAGTGAGTTCGTCTTGGAGTCTGGGGAGGCGGTGAAGATAACGACCGGTGAAGGCGATCCAACGGACAACGAACTGTACTGGGGATACAACGTGAATATCTGGCGAGACGATGGTGACGTGGTTCGGCTCGTCGACACCAGTGGCCAAGTTGTGGTCGAGCACGCCTACGGCGATATTGATATCGATGCGTCGGACGGCGATGTAGAGGGCGATCACGGTGACGAGAGCGATGGACTCGACGGGAGCACTGTCGACACTGTCGAGGGAGAACTCGAGATTCACCACATCGACGTCGGGCAAGGCGATTCGACTCTCATCATCACGCCAGCCAATGAGACGATCCTGATCGATACTGGAGACTGGCGCCAGGACGGCAGTGAGATCATCGCCTATCTCGAGGCCCAAGGGATTGATCGGATCGACCACCTCGTCGCGACACACGCTGATGCCGACCACATCGGTGGTCACGCCGCTGTGATCGAGCACTTCGAGACGACTGGTAAGGGTGTCGGAACCGCATACGATTCGGGCGTCCCATCGGATTCTGCGACCTATGCGAACTATCTCGATGCTGTCGACGAGTATGATGTCGAGCTTCTCATCGTCGAAAGCGGTGATGAACTACCGCTCGAGGGCGATGTCTCTGCCCAAGTGATGAACCCACCTGCCGGGGACGCTGGGAGCGACGTTAATGATAACAGTGTGGTGCTGGCATTCGAGTTTGGCGACTTCCAGTATTTAGCGCCCGGCGATGTCGATACTGGTGTCGAGCAGCGGCTGGTCGATGAGTGGGGAAGCGACCTCGAGAGCGATGTCTACAAGGCTGGCCATCACGGCTCATCGACCTCCTCGAGTGACGCCTTCGTGGATGCCGTAGATCCGGAGACGGCTATCATCTCGAGTGCCTACGACTCACAGTACGGGCACCCAAGCGATGAGGTCCTCGAACGGTTTGCCGCTCGAGAGATCGAAACGTACTGGACGGGAGTCCACGGCGATATTGTGGTTCGCACCGATGGCACGTCAATCGAGGTAGAGACGGAAGAGTTGTTCTCGACGGACCCAGAGGATATCCTTGCGGAGACACCTGATTCCGACGACGAGACGAACTCTCTGATATCTCCTCCGCTTGTCACAGGTAGTGTCGCCAGTGGAATTGATGGAGCTGTCGCTCCTGCTATGGGGTGAGAAAGATGGATGGGACCTACACTGGCGTTGTCGATCGAATTGAGGACGGTGAGGTTGCCGTGATCTTGCTCGAGGAGAATGAGCAGGTGATCGAGCAAGTCGATGTCCCTGTGGCTCGATTGCCTGAGCCCGCTCAAGCGGATGGTGGTGTGTTGTCGGTGACGCTCGAGGATGGCGACATCGTGTCGATGGAATATCGACCGGACGCCACTCGAGACCGCCGTGAGTCTGCACAAGAGAAACTGGACCGGTTGTCGGAGAGGTTGTCCGATCGCGAGGAGTAAGTCGACGCTGGAGGTAATGAAGAGCGACTCTCGAGGAAAAGTCTGTAGTGGACACTTGGTTCTGTTCCGAAGTTCCGTCTGATAAGAGGCGAACCGTGGATAGGTGAACGGTCAATACAGGTAAACCACATACCGGTCAAAACTCGTCTAGTCACTATCATATCTTGAGCAGTTACTTTGCCACATCAGTGTGATACTCTGAACTTAGTGTTGCATCCTATCGGGCCGATAGACTGACACGGTTACGAGGCAACCATGTTGAAAGAAATACCTGCTCATCAGCGATGACAGGGCTCCCAACACTTTGTTCGGATATCATTACCTGCGTCTGTTCAGTACCGTCTTGAAGATCAAACACGCGGAGTCTACTGGACGATGTTTCCTCACTGCGCTCATGGTGTTCGGTAAGGTACATGCTTCCGCCAGCGATAACTGGTAGACTAAAGGAAACTGTTCCATCACCCTCCCCTACGACTGTCCATAGCACGTTTCCACTATTGAGGTCACGACACTCAACACGATCATGAGTATAGTCGTGAAAACCATGATGAACGAGAGAGCGATTCTCAGCAACAGCCGCAACAGACTGCTCACCGTTAATCGTCTGCCTGCCCATCTCATACTGGAGGTCAGCGGTTTCTGACCATTTGAGGTCCTGTGTTGTGAGATTTAGTGCAAACAATTTCTGTGCATCAGGTCTGCCAATTGACGCGAGTAGATACGATGATCTCACTGCTGCGTTTCGTGGTGCAACTGTTGAATTCCTCCATCGTGTTTCGCCCGTGTGTGGCTCTAATGCGTGTAGTTCTGACGACTCTCCGTCATGTGCTGCACTAAGCGTCACGTATATCGCTTCGTTGTTAGCGGCGACAAGATGCCAGTCACGGTTGTCCTCACTGCGAGTCCAGTATGGTGTTCCAGTATACGGATCAAGGGCTTCAAGAACGGGTTCGCTAAGAGTTCCACCGACAGTGACGACGAGGCCGTGGGTAACGATTGGGCGTCTATAGTTACGACTGTCGTGGGTCCATTGGATGGTCCCATCAGCCGTATTTAGCGCATAGAGCTTGTCAACGGATGTGAGCCAGAAGACAGTTTCACCCGCAACTGTCGGTGGATAGGCAAAGGCACTGCCACGTATCTCAACTTGCCATCGTTCCTCACCTGTCCGGGCATCAACGGCAATGAGTCGCTCAAACTCCTCACCGCGGTCAACGCCAGCATATACTAGATAGGCAATTCCGTCTGCAACGATTGGTCCAGCAACGTTGTCAATAGTTCGAGCCGTGTATGTGGCAACCCAGTTAGTAGATTCAGACAGAGTGTCAGGAGCCGCGTATTCGAGCGTAGCATTCGTGTTTGCTGCATCGTAGTTAGGATGTTCCCAGTCACCCGCCTCAGTGAGAAACGGTTTCGGTGCGAGACGCTGTTTGTCACTTTTAGAGAGATCCAGTCTGGCACATCCACTGAGAGTGGCTGTTCCGACTGTCGCAAGGAATAATCGTCTAGTGGAGGGCATATATTACCTATTTTATTTAATCCAAATGTATTTTGTGAGGTCCGATCCCCAGATAAATATTCTTTCTAATGAAAACTGCCATGAGTGTTGTTACTGCTTTCAAGATTCAGTCAAGAGCCCCTGGCACGCTCGAGTCCCGGGCTGGCGAGACGCACGCATTTCGCTTCCCTTCGCTCGGATCACTCGCGAAGACCTCGCTGCGAACTATTATGCGATTACAGCCGAGGGAGAGTAAGCAATCAAAGATCGTCGTAACTGAGAGTCACAGCATGTCGAGTGAACTGAGAGCAGAAGCGGCCTGGACCCTTATTTTCCTTATCATAACGGGTATGAGTAATTGTACAGAGTGTACGTGTATCAGTTGCCACAATATGGGTTGACCTACTGTTCGAACATACCGGGATTGTCCGTTGCACGAACCACCCTCGAGATTTCACCAAATGAGTCTACAACTCCTGCGACGGTGTAGTACTCCCTTTCAGACGGTGACGGGTTGAAGGGGACTCGACTATTTTCACCAGGCGTAGTACTGTCGAGCGTGAACTCAACTAAATAGTATACTGATTCCGTAAAGATATTTTCAAATGTCTGAGTTTCGCCGGGATCCATTGACGAAGTGGCGGTCAATGTTCGTTGCTGAGGTGGGACAGTCACGTTCCCAGAGACGGTGTAGCCATCTGCTGTCGTCTCACTTTCAGCGCCAATGTCTATCAGCGAGATCCCGATATTGTGTGGAAAGTTGTCTCGATTTTCGAATTGGAGACTCCCGGCGGGGGCATCGTCGTTACGAAACTGGGAACATCCAGCAAAACCTGAAACGCTGAGCACACCGAGTGTTGTGAGGAGGGTACGACGGTTCATGTTCGAAACCCAGCCGGAAATGACAAGTAACTTTTGTAACTTGGCTGTCCGAGAGTCTTAATCAACAGGATGACCGAAACATTTGCAGCTGTAGTGGCGGGTGGGTTACTGAAGCAGCTGTACTAGTAGACATCTTACTGAGCGGCGTGCAATCACCGCTTTCGATAGTAGGTGAAAGCCCCACCCACGTGGATTGATCGGGCTGCTGTTGCGTCGGTTGCTCGCTCTTAGGATCGGCCCGCTCCGCTCGCCGCGTGCCGCCCTCCGCGTCGCTCGCGACCGACCATTCCGGGCTGCGGTTCGCTCCTGGCGTCGCTCATCGTTCCGGGCTACAATGAATCTGGTCTCGACGCCAGCATTAAGCGCGTTTTCGGTTGCGCCCCTCGCGGGTTTTCGCGTTCCAGCGCTTGGTGCCGCCTGCGCTGTCGCGCGCCATACTGCGGCGCGCGTTCTCGACGACAGTCGCGCTGGACACGGACCCGCAGTCCGGGCCGGACACGAGAAACGGCTTAAAGCTGGCCGCTCGCTTCGGGCGGGACGCCGCGCGGTGCTGGTTGGGACACCTCATTCAGGCGCGCTCTCACTCGCGCCCAGATGGACGCTCGCGAAGGCGCGAGCGCGAGCGCGCAGATAGATCTAGTCGGTCGGTGTCGTCGGAAAACCGCGATGTAGTAGCATCGCGGTGGCAGGCGCGTGAACGCCTTCGGATCGAGTGAGATCCAATGTCTAGTAACAACTCGAGTAGCAAGGTCGTTACGGTCGATGAACAGGCACTCAAACAGGCGGGCGAGCAGGCGGTCGATAAAGACGGTTTCCCGGTCGTCGACGAGACGCCGGAATTCGAGGCAACGGTCGAGCAAGAGGTCCAAGCAAAGGTGGATGCGAACCACCCGGACGGAATCGCAGACACGAGCGATGAGCGGATCCACGGCGCGACCCTCGAGCAGGAAGAACGCATTCGAGCACGAGAGGATGAACTCGAGCGGATCAGTGCCCAGGCCGAGATAGGAACACAAGAAGGTCGAGAGAAGCGGACGCGAGCGATCGCTGCGAACCAGAGCAAAGAGCGGCGTCTCGAGTTCCAAAAACGGGTGGCAAGCGTGGATCCGATGGCGGATCCGGAACGAGCGGATCCCCGGACAGAACTCACCCAAGAGCAGTTGGCGGCCGTGAACAAGCAGTCGATGCGACTCGCGAAGCAGTTAGATGGCTGGTCTCGAGCAGCGATCAGCCGGTGGTTGAGTGAAGCCGTCGTCGGTGGCCAAGACCTGACGAGTGCGGTTGTCAACGTGTTCGAGGAACTGCAGACGGCGCCCGGACACGTCATTCCCATTGGAAAACTCGAGGAGGTCTCTCGGAAAGAAGTGAGCATCGAAGGGCGTGTCGAAACCCTGTGGGATCCCTCGCATCCAAGCATCGCACAGGTCGGGCTCATTGCAGACGACAGTGGCCAGACACGCGTGACGATCTGGAAGTCCTCTGACGCACCGTGGATCGAGGAAGGCGAGCAAGTTCGCATTCACAAGGCTGCCCGGAACTGGCACGAAGGCCGTGTCTCACTGGCCGTGACCGGCTGGACGACGATCCACTTCCCCGAGCGCGGCCGCTGGTGGGAATAGCCGGAGCGGTACCCCTTTTTTGCTGGTGTGAACGCAGTCACCGCCACCTCCCACCACCTCCACGGTCCGGGCTGCTCACGGCCGGTGGCCGTTGCGCTGCCGGGCTTTCGCCAGAGTATGAGTCCGTTCCACGACCTTGCCGTCACCTAGTAGTAGTTAGTAACACGACTTTTTATTCAGAAATATGTCTGAAACTGAGTCGAGCAATTCGGTAACTACATCTGCGAACTTCTCACAGAATGTTTTGATAGTTGAAACACATGTTTTGATAGATGTGCGAGATACACAGCGCATATTCAGCAAACCTGTCTTAAAATTGTTTAATCCGAGTTCGCCAAGGCCCCATCTGGATCCATTCGTGCCGGGTGAGTCTTACCAGTCCAAGGGGAAAGGGTGGAGCCGATAGTAAAACCAACTTCTGTAAGCAATCGAGGCACGATGGTCGTCTCGGGCCACGTTGCTCGGTAAGTGTGCCTAATACCGTTATCCACCGAGCCACCAGCCGTAGAGCTTCTCCTCCTCCTCAGCGTCGGGGTGCTTCTTCGATTGGCCGTACGTTTTCCCCTTTAGGAGTTGTCGTTCGACTGTATTCGCGGCGAGACGGAGTGCATGGGTAGCGCCGTAACCCTCGCCGTCGGCGGTGAAGTAGCCACGATCAGTGACCAGCCGTATTCGTGCCAGCACGAGCGGCACGCCCCGGGTCTGTTCCTTGTGCTCTTGCAGTTCGATGCTGGCCTTGATCACCTGCATATCGCCGTACTTCGAGGTCATGCTCTCGATCAATGCGGAGACGCCGTCGTAGTCCATGCCATCGAGCAGGTCGAGACCAAACACTTGCACAGGCTGGCGCCCGTTATCTTGTTCCCAGGTGAGTGCCTTGATGACATCCGTTTTCGTGACGATCCCGCTGGGTTCGCCCGTCTCACTGTCAGTGACGACGAGCGAAGAGATTTCCTGCTCGAACATCGTCTCAACCACCTCGTCGAGCGTTGCGTCTCGCCCGATGGTCACGACCGCATCGGACATCAGGTTCCGGACCGGCAGATCGAGCATCCGATCAGACTCCCCTTCGCGCGCGCCGAAGCCCCCGTGGCTCCCACCGGCGGCTTTCCCACCGCCGCCGACGTTGCCGGATGAACCCCCCTGGCTCCGACTCCCCCCTCGCGTCGTGAACTCGATGACGTCGTAGAGGCTTAGCATCCCCACTACTTCGTCGTCTTCGACGGCCGGGAGATGGGCGATGCCCGATTCCCGCAGCGTGTTGAGCGCTTTTCCGATACCGGTCTCGGGGGTCACGCTGATCAACTCGGCCGAGTACGCCTCGTCGACGGTCGCTGCGTCGAGGAACGGACGGACGGTCGCGAGGACGGCATCTGCGGTCACGACACCATAGACACGTTCGTCGTCGAGGACGGGAAGTGTCTTGGCGTCGCTCCCGATCATGAGTCGGGCGACCTCGCGGACGTCTTCGGTGCGTTCGACGGCCGGGACGTGTTGCACCTGCGAGCCGACCTTCGCGGAGGGCTGATTAGACGACGATGCCAGCTGTCGACGGCTGACGACGCCGCGATACTCGTCGCCGTCCGTGACGACGACGACATCGAGTTCCTGGTTCTCGAACGCACCTGCGACCTTCGAGACCGGTGTCCCAATGTCGAATTCGGTGAACGATGTGGAAACGATCTCGGTGATGTCCATGTTGACTCTCTCTTGGTAGAGGATCGCCGTACGGTTATGGCTGTCCCACCGACCGGGGGTGAGGAGCCGTGAGCTCGAACTCAATTCCAGTGGGCTGATTCGATTACGGAGCAGGAGTTGGTAGAAATCGACTGCGAGATAGAGAGGGTGAGGGCACCGTAAGAAAGGGTGGAATCGAAATTTACCCTTGTAATTTGGTAGTAAGGCGTTTGATACCTCTATTCTAATATGAAATGAGTATTTTTACTGCGCCCTCAGAGGGTATGTCTTGTAAGGCAGGCAACTCCAATTTCGTTGGTGTTATTACCTGACAACGGTGACCGGAACGGTAGCATGCTCGACGACGTCTCGCGCCACGCTGCCCAAGAACTCGATGGTTCGTTCCGACCGCCCCCGGTGACCGAGGTAGAGCGTCTCGAACGCCCCCTCCTCAGCGTAATCCGTTATAATCCTCGCTGGTTGGCCGTAGCGTAATTCGCCAGATACGGTTTGTCCTCGCTCCGCGGCAAACTCGATCGCCTCGTCCAAGATCTCTTGACCTTCCTCCTCCGCGGCGTCAAAGCTATCGATGATCAGCCTGTCCCGACGGTCAGATTCGGAGACCGGCTCTCCACCGCCAGTATCATAGATATCCGGTTCAATCGCGTGGATCAGTGTGATTGATCCGTCGGTCGCGTTAGCAATATTCGTGGCGTACGAAAGCGCCCGATTACTCTCCCCGGATCCGTCAACAGCGACGAGCAGTTCCATACCGAACTATTGGGGCCAGAACCGTTAAAACAGTCGTCTAATCTGACGATCTGGGAACGATTCTCCACCCCTGGGGCCCGACCGCCCCACCGGCCAAGCGGAAAGATCATAGATCCTTTCGAACACCTCGTCCTCGACGAATCAGCTTCTATTTCAACTTTGGGTTCTCTGTGAAATATCTCGCCGCTGCATTCTGCCTCTGTATCTTGCACGACGCTTCTGACAACAGTTCGGTAGTTAGTCGAGTCTCTACAAGATACACAGCGCGAATGCAACGCGAGATGAGAGGCGATCTATGAGAGTTGGTGATCGCTCAGTACAGATAGACGATGTAGCACGACGGTTAGTTCTTTGTCCGCCATCTGGTACCGTTCAGATGGACACGTACTACCAAACAGTCGTTACCGGGATCGGTGACCGTTCGAATACCGTCTTTGCAATGTACCCTACCAGAAAGCTTCGTGTAAGACCCTCACTGTGCTCTCCATGAGCCCCCATTACAATCGTGTCGTAGTTTTCAGCACGGTTTACGATTGCTCGCGTTAGGTGGCCTAAACCGACGGCCGTCTCTATCTCTGTGTCATACTCAGCAGCAATATCGTGGGCCGCATCAAAAATCGGTTTGGCCCGTTCCTCAGCGGCTGTTTCGATGTCCTCTTCTAATGCAAGACCCACTGCGCTGCCCATCATCATCGATGGAGCGCCAACGACATGATAGACAGTTATCTCCGCATCTGAATAACCTCAAGTGCATACCTGAGTGCCCGTCCCGCTATCTCTGAGTCGTCCATTGGAACGAGAACACGTGAAACCATGACGAACGCTACAACGAAGGTATGAATAAAGCCTTGTAGGTTCATGGCTTCGGAATGAAACAAACAAAGCCGTTGTACTGAACCTATCCTCTATAGTCAGCAGGCGAATTTTGACAGATTGGATAGAGATCGGTAGTCGCTGTAGTAACTGTATGCCCTGTACTGACCGCGAGTTTCACAAAGAGCCCTGAAAAAGGAACTCTGCCACTGTCTACTGAGAGAGGTTTCTCTACCCTACGAGCAGGTGAGGGGCAGTCGGAGTTACTCATTGCCCCTCGTGAACACCATGACTTTCAGAGAGGTTTACGAGACAACATTCTACGAAGACGTCCAACCCGATTCGAGCGCCAGTCCGTGTCCCAACTGCAACGGACGGGTGACCACCAACGCAGTCGAAACTCGTTGTGAGGGCTGTGGACACCTTATTGAACCACAACACTACCAGACCCAGAAAAGAGTCAATCCCACTTAGATAGGATGCTATTTAGAAAGATCATACAAGTATTAGAACAAGATATTTACTGGAGTAGCAATATAGATTTGTATAATGCCAGAATATGATGGCTGTGGCTCTCATGTCACAGAGAACTACTACCGGGTTTTTGCTGTTGATGGTGATCTGCCAGCGTGTATCCATTGTGCCAGCAACCGTGAAGCTCGAGAAGCAGGACTCCGCCAGCAATAGCGTCTCAGTGATCTCATTTACAGATCTTCTCTATCGAACTGAACCTGATCGAGACGTGAGACCATACAACCCACTACCCAATCAATGACTGATCGAGATTCTGACTTTGAAGAGCTTCGTCCGACCGGCGAAGCGTCGCATATCCCAGACGAGACACTCAGCGAAGATGATGATGGCGAACCTGATCGACAGCGGAGCGCGACGGCGACGACTGGATATCCGGACACGCCAACGGAAACGGATACCGAGTGTCGGTCCTGTGGCGCACCGATCTCAGTTAACCGGACCAAATGCTTGTTCTGTCTCACGAACCATCTCGAGGACACCGCTTCTGAGACAGACGCACCAGCAACAGAGTGGACACTCCTCGGCGTCATCCACATGTTTGTCAAGTCGTCGACGTTCTACGGCGCTGTCGCGAAAGGCGCGGCCGCTGCGACGCTCCTTGCCTCGAATGCGACGGAATCAACTGTCGACGACTGCACAATCATCTATGATCTCGAAGACGAGCCTGCAGCCCAATTGACCGATCGGTGGCCTGTACTACCCGCTGCAGTGCGGATCTCGTCCACTGACGGTGAGCAGCTTTTCGCAGCAGCCCATGATTGAACAGCGTGGACTGACCAATCAGCGGTGGATAGCGACTGCGAACCAACAACCTATCTCTACGATGAGGGTGGGTCCGGAATTCGTGACAAGCAGCGGCTTGCGACGGTGCTCGACAACGCCGACGATGATGTGTGGCTAGTCCCAGCAATTGCCCTCCAGCAGGCACCTAAAGAACGTGAACCTGAGCATCAAAACAGTGGCATTCCGACCAAAGAACGCCTCGAGTGTCACCAGTGCGGACGCACAACCGATCATCGATTCAGCGCTCATGAATCCGTGCCCGACGAAACCTGGACCGGCCACGCAATCTGGGAGTGCCAGGTCTGCGGGACGCCGTGCTATGGGCCGAGCCCAGAATGAGTTGTTAAGAGTTGTTGATCCCCAGACAGCGAGTTGCAGAGTGGGTCCCCTCGCTGACAAAAGACGATTCGATGGTTGGACGAACATTCGATTGATGGACGCGAAACGATAGATAAGGCAGTGAGCTATCTGTACTTGTCCCATGAGAATCCCAGTTCCGACGAACAGACTTGTTTCGCTCACGCTCGCCGGCGCAGTGCTGACCAGCTTCGTCGCGCTCGCGTTGGCGGCCCCCGGGCTTGGAGTCGGCATCGATTCGTTGGCCGATAATGAGAACCCGACGGTCGCAAGCGACGCGCCAGCACCGAACGAGGACTTCACGCCGGCGGTCCAAAGTGGCGGCGGTGAACACGAGAACGATGAGTACGAAGAGCATGAGGAGTACGAAGAATACGAAGAGCACGAAGAGGAGGACGACTAGTCATGAGCCTGGCGGATACTCTCACTTCCGCCCGTACACGACTCGGTGACGCTCGTCTCGAGTTTCGGTGCTGTGACACCGACTTCACCGTTCAGATGACTGGCTACCGCGCCGAGGTTGCAGCCGAGCGAGCGCGGCAAACTGCGCTGTCGCTCGAGGCCGAACTCAACGCGTTCGATTCAGAGAGTGAGGTCGCACGTCTCAACCGGACAGGACGCGTCGAGAACGAACACGTCGCCCGGCTGGTTCGACGCGGCCTCGAGTACAGCGAGCGTACCGACGGCGTCTTCGACATCCAGCAGGGGGCGGTCGAACACGACCTGAAGGCATACCTTCGCGGCGACCGAAAGACGGTTTCGGCGACGTTCGAGACCGGATCGGTGCGCGTCGACGGCGATCTCGTCGTCACCGAGACGGAACTCGACCTCAACGGCCTCGCGAAGGGCTACATCGTCGATCACGCGGCCGCTTCGGCGACGGGGCCGGGCCGACGCGGCTTCGTCAGCGGCGGTGGCGATATGTCGCCGCCGATTGGCCCGATCGCTGTCGAGAGTCCGTACGGCGATTCTCGTCCGCTCAAAGTCCTCGAGACCGACTGGAGCGTCGCCACCTCCGGGAACTATCGCCGGGAGCGCGATGGCATCGATCACGTCTACGATCCGACGAGCGAGCGGCTGGGTGCACGCCACGAGTCGGTCACTGTGGTCGCAAAACGCGACTGCATGGAGGCTGACGCGCTCGCGACGACGCTCGCTGCACTGCCGCTCTCGGATGCGCTTGAGCGTGCAGCCGCGTGGCCGGACCTCGAGGCGTTCGTGGTTCACGACGGTGTCTTTCGGACGACGGAGGGATTCGATGAGCACGTCGCATAGCGGGACGATCACAGTCGTCGCTGTTGTGTTACTTCTCGCAACGGTGCCGGTGCTGTGGGGGATCGCTGACGTTCGCGAAGCGCAAGCGGTCGACCGCAAGCAGTCGGACCTCGTCGACTCGACAGTGCCGACAAGACAGGCTCCGAATGATTACGACGGCGATGGGATTCGTGACAACGCAGACCAGTGTCCGACGCGAGCGGAGACGACGAACGGCTTCCAAGATGGCGACGGCTGTCCGGACGTGGTCGAGACAACGGGGGCCTCATAATGGAGGTTATCTGGTATCTCGACCGTGGTGCTGCGCTGGTTGCCTATCCTGCGCTGTATCTGTCGGTCTTGACGGGGATTCTCTACACTGCGCGGTCGTTTGGCCCACTCTACCGGTTCTCCCGCCGGGTCCACATCGAGGTGTCGGTGTTCGCGATGCTCATGACACTACTCCACGGCGTCCTCGGCGTCCTCGACACCTGGTTCATCGTCACTGGATCGGCTCCCCAGCCCGCGTACTCGACGACGTACCTGCTCGCCGGCGTCGTCGTCGGCGTTGGGGCGCTTCAGGTACTCGTCGTCGCGGTCCTTGGCTTTCTCGACGCACAGCGGTTCGAACGTCCTTGGGGACCGAGAGTTATCCACGCGTTCGCCTATGGTGGCTTCGTGTTCGCGACGATCCATGCTGTCGCCATTGGGACCGACGTCGCAGGGCTGATCCGCCCGGTCTTCGGCCCAGCGATCGCGTTCCTCGGCTACGTCCTGCTGTTGCGCCTGCTGGTGGCCAGCGGGCGGCTGTCGACGCCTGACCCGACGCGGCAGTAACTCAGTAGCCGTCCCACAGATTGAACAGCCGGTCGACGACCCGATCGGTGAACGTCCGTCGGTGGACAGTATAGAGATACTGTACGCGCTCTGGGTCGCGCAATTCGTATTCGACGCTCCGGCCCTGTCGCTCCTTGGTGACGAGATCCGCATCCTCGAGTTTCGAGAGGTGCCACGACACCGTCGAGGGCGACCGCTCGAGGCGGTCACTCAGGTCGGCAGTCGAGAGCGCCCCCTTAACAGCGAGGTGAGCCACAATCCGACGGGCGTACTCGCGTCGTAGCGCGTTCATGACGGCCTGATCGACCTCGTCGAATTCTTCAGCCGGATAGTATCGCGTGTACTTACCGTCGTCAGATTCCTCGAGTAATCCCTTATCTTCGAGCCAGCGGAGGTGATACTGCAGCGTCCCTTGGGCGTACTCAAGGTCCCCAAGGAGGGCACGGAAGTGAATCCCTGGATTGTCACGGACGTGCTGGTAAATCGTTCGCCGTGATTGGAGTTCCAGTTCCGGCTCCGCGTCCGGGTCAGCGTCCGTCATGGTCAGTCCCGACTCAGCGCAACGAAGAACGCGAGCAGTCCGACGAGGATGAGTGCTGCCACGCTGTGTTCCAGCAATTCGACGGTTTGAACGGAGAGATACGGCAGGAGGTAGTACTCGAGGAAGACGACGAAGCCATAAATCGCGAACATGAGATAGCCGACGGCGACGACGGCCATGCGCTGGTCGCGTTCCCGTCGCCACGCCAGCGCGCTGAGTACCGCCAGCGTTGCGCCGACGAAAAAGATACCGAGGCTGATGGTCTGCTCGAGTTGCTGAGCGAGCGTCAGCGCAACGACTGTCGCGACGAAATCCGAAGCCAGTGCTGCCATTCAGTCTGAATAGAGTGAAGGATCGGTCAAGAAAAAGAATTGTCGTCCAATCATCGAATTGTGTCGTTGGACCGCACCGTCTATGCGACCCTCGTCAGGCGACAGGAACGTGTGAGAGATTCAATGGAAAGTCTCCCGTCGATGCAGTCCCAAAGCGCGGCGAGATTGCAGGCAGACCGAATCTAACAGAACTGTCCACTGTACTTGTCACGAGTATTGAAATATGTCTGTCTGTGGAGGGAAATGCCAAATCGAATCCTTCGAAACACTGTTAGAAGGTCGGAAATAATGTAACAACGTGTCTCTCTCACCGAATCGACAACTCCAGGTGCGAATCGCTGGCACACTTGCGCTGGTGGTCGGTGTCAACGTGGTTGTTCTCTCAATTCTCGTTTGGAGTGGTCTCCATGTGGTGTCTGCAAGCGGGTGGTCACTGCCGACTGAAGTCGGTTTTCCGCTTACTGTTGGTGCAGTCCTCCTCGGTGGAGTCGGACTCGTCGCTCTACAGGGACGGTATGGGTCACGAAAAGCCGTTGGGAGACTCAGCCTCAACGAATTCGATAGAAGTGGGCCACGAAACGTCACTGGGAGGGTCCGTCGGCTGGCAACGCAAGCTGATGTCCCGACCCCGTCGGTAGCCGTTGCCGACCGGGCCGAACCGGGTTGTTTGACCGTCGGGACGCAACGGTCGCCAACAATCGTGGTTACGACGGGGCTGCTCAAGCAACTCGACGATGATGAACTCGATGCAGCCCTCGCTCACGAAGTTGCTCACATCGCCAACCGTGATCTTCCAGTTGCCACTGCTGTCGCTGCGACCGTCGCCCTCGGAGATCAGTTGTTCGAGCGCGAACGACTGCTTCGCCGAGTTCTCGGGAATATGGTGATGATAGGTCTATTCACTGGAATCGGCATCTTCATACTCGCGATACCGATTTTGGTGCTTGGGCTGGCGTACCTCGTTGTAAGTCTCGTTGCACGAGGACTACTTGGAGTGAACGCAATCGCGCTCGGATTGTTCTCGAGGACGCGTGAGTACGCTGCTGATCGTGGAGCCAGTCAGCTTACCGGCGATCCGTCCGCTGTGGCAGGTGCACTCGAAACACTCGAGGATGAACGCCCGAAACGGGACGCACGGCTGCATGCCAGTGCAACGCTTGGGATCGTGCCGCGTCCGCTATTAGTTGAAGAGGACGACGACGACGAGGAGCACTGGGTAGAACGGTATTTGCCGGCGGTATCGATTGAAGGGCCGGAGGATCCAAGCGGACTGAATCGGGGTTTGGTATGGCTCTACGCGAGGCTCGTCTCGCCAGTGATCGCGGAGGTGCGTCGGATGCTCAGATGGCGACCCTCGACGCACCCGGCGACCGAAACGCGGATCGATCAGTTGCGGGCTCTCGAGCAAGATTGACTGCAGTGTTGAACGCAAGACAGCGCCGTCATAGGAATTTTGACATTCACTTTTCCACCGGTAACTACGCTCTATCGGTAGGTTCTGAGATCGGACGATTCGATTTCAGCCGACTTGTGCAGTAATCAAAACGTCAGTTTCACAAGATACTGCACGAAGTGTGAGATGGACGATGGCGATGCCTCTCTCGAATACGTCCGGAGAAGAGGAGCAGGCGGCGAGCCTTAACTCGCCGCCTGCGCAAGGTTATGGACGATGCACTTCCGTGTGAGCTCCCGGAACTGGCCATGCCAGCTCCGGGAGCGGATCTCGTCGCCATCGTCCTTCAGCATCGCAAATACGGTCTCACTCATTGACCGTTGATTGTAGACTTCGTCGTCAATTCTGACGTTATGTGCCTTCTTGAGTGCGTTTTGCTCACAGTGTTTAATCACTGGTCGCGTTGACGCTTCACGACAGGCCTCCCGGAGATTGCTCCATGAGTACATCTTGTCAGCCAGAAGTGCCTGCAGGTCTTCGGCATTGCGCCGAAAGACCTGCAGCCCAATGTGGCCGTCATAGGCTTTCTTTGTGGTGAAATGAGCGTCCATGATAGCAAGTGACTCCGTATCGACGAGCAGCGTTGTCTTCATCGCATTGAACGAGTAGCCGACACGATTTCGGTAGTGCGAACTAGCCTGATCTCGCTGGAAGCCGCTGGCATCGATCGAAGCAGTTCCCGAGAGCCCCGCCTGCTCCGCTGACCGGCGGAGCAGGCGGCGCAACTCTTTCATCGGGAATTCTCCGTCCCACACGCTGAAAGACGTGTAATCAGGTGATTTCTCAAGGCCAAACACAGCAAGAATTCCCGGCATCTCGTTCAGATAGTCCTCGAACTGCCGGAGCGGCTTGTTGACTTCCTCTTTGAGCAAGAGCAACGCGATCTTCGTGGATTTGTCGTACCCGTCGTCGCCGTCGGCGACGGCGGGTACGTCTGGCTCTTCTACGTGGGTTATGGCAAACTCTTGAAACGTCTGTGCGAGGTTCCTGAGACGTCCCATATCGCCAGACGGCGTCCAAATCCCCTGAAATCAGCGATACAATCCGCAGAAGGCGTCGGCATTCAACAGAGCAACAATATGGACACGCTGCGAGCCTGCATCGCCTACGAAAACCAACACCAACAACGTGTCCCAATCCTCCGGTTACTCGAGAAGCGAGCCAACGAACTCCGTTCACAGGACAAGGATGACTAACTCGACGTGCCTGCTGGCAGATTGTAGGACGACCGGGAGGAACCCTGCCAATTCCTTGCTCTGCACGTGGTGCCACAGAAGCCGTTAGCAGTCATCCCTGTACCTCCGTCCCTTCCCGGAAGCTCGTGAGGTCGTCAATACGCTCTTCGAGTGCTTCGATTTCCTGTTGCAGTTCCTCGGCTTCTGTCTCCTCGCTAGCGGCAAGTCGGTCCTTCAAGCCCTGGAGGCGTGACTCCTTGACGTCGTCATCAACCTCCGCCTTGCGAACGTATTCGCTCTCATCGATCTCATAGACATCGGACTCGGTGAGTGTCGTCACCTCGAGTGCTTCGTCGACTTTCTGGCGATCAACGCTCATGACGCGCTCACGGTCGATCCCTTCCGCCTCGAGCATCGAGAGGACGTCCTCGTCGTCTTTGAGCGAGCGGTTACGGCGACTCGTGCGCTGGACCGAGCCGTACTGACCGGCAACAGGACGGTCGTGATGGAGCCGTGAGAGAAGCACATCGGCGACTTCCTGTCGAAAGTCGTTAGCGTCACGCTGGACATCCGACAGCAGTGTGTAGAGATTCACCAGTGTGGATGTCTCTAAGTCAGGTAATTCGGTCACATCGTGGCCCTCTCGCTCGTCCCCTCGTTGTACGCTTTGTGAGACGGACCCTTCACCCATTCGGTGGCTTCGCTGGCGTCTACAGGTGGACAAGGCAAGTGCCTCAGGTTTTGTCCCGGAGATACCAACGAATTTCGAGCGGGGAGATGATCCGGGTCGTGAGAAGGTCATTCTATGACCCACTCATAGATATTATAATTCCCACACTATCATCACAATTCTCCACAGAGGTTTGTAAACGAGTGTATCTTGCAATTCGGGTTTAGAAAACGCTATACGGCTGGATCACAAGAGTTCTGCAAAATGAATACGTTAAAGCTTGACATGGTCCAGTACGACTGTCCGTACATCAGGACTACTCGAGAACACGACATCACCTTTCACACCCAACACTGGGACTTCAACCAGGCGGATCGGACCCTCGAGACGCGGCTGCTTGCGATCGGGGAGAACCCAAAAGAGCTACACGGTGCACTCGAGACGCTCACTGGCTACGAGATGCTTCAGGGGTATGAACTCCTCTCTCGGAAACAGAATACGGCGCTCATCCGGTCGCGAATCGATGAAACTGACGCCATGCAGACGATCCGCGATAATGATGGCTATGTTACAGGTCCGTTCGTAATTCGAAACGGAAGTGAGATCTGGAACGTCGGCTTCGATAGAGAGCGGTTGGCGGACGATGCTCTCTCAGAACTCGACGCCTCGAACGAGTTCACTGTCAAGGGTGACGACTCGGTCCACATCGACGACTTCTTCGATATCCTTCAGAACGTTGAATCCCTCGGTGCAATGCTTCGGGCGCTGCAGAATCTCACCGACAGGGAGCGCGAGACCCTCGAGACCGCAGTCGAAAAGGGGTACTTTTCGACACCGCGGGGAGCGACCCTAGACGACGTTGCTGGGGAGTTTGACATCTCGAAAATGGGTGCCTCAAAGAACCTTCGTCGGAGCCAGCGCAAGGTTCTCCGCCGAATTGTTCGCGTAATGAACGACGTTGAAGCTCAGATGGAGTTACAGGACGAAACATAGAGCACTCGATAAGTGTGAGAGATTCTCGGCCAGTCGGAGGGGTGTTCAGCGGATGATGCCTCGTGGATCGATCTCCTCGCGCAGGAGTCGTAACTGTTCTGCGGTCGGCTCCGGACTCCGATCGTACGTCCCAACATGAATCCGAAAGCCGCTTTCCTCGTTTACTGTTGTCTCTTCAACGCCTGGGTGTAAGAGTTCGAGTGTCAGCTCGCGGTTGTCGTCGAAGCCGTAGACGCCATACTGGGTGATCACGTGGCTCGGTCCGGTTTCGGCAGGCAGCCCAACCTCTTCGCGTGCACCCGGCCCCTTGAGGTAGCCCGGTGTGGTGCGGAAGTCAAGTTCCTCGACGAAACTCATCTCGTCTTGGCGCATCGTGACGATCGTTTCGTTGGCGAGCGACCCGATGTCGTTTGCACCGCCGCTACCTGGGAACCGAACGGTCGGGCACTCCCAGTCGCCGATGACCGTCGAGTTGAGATTTCCCCAGCGGTCGATCTGTGCGGCCCCGAGAAAGCCGTAGTCGACGAAGCCGGCGCTCATGTAGGACATGACGTCGTGCATCCCGGCGGCTTTTACGCCCCTGTGGAAGGTCCGCTCGTCGCCGACCGATATCGGCAGTTCAGGTGCTTCGGGGCCGATGCCACCGGCCTCGTAGATCATGGTCGCATCGGGCGCATGCGTCCGCTGAGCGAGCATCGCCGCAAGCATCGGCATCCCCGTCCCGACGATGATCGTACTCTCGTCTTCGATGAGGCTTGCAGCGACGGTCGTCAGCAGCTCCGTTGATGTGTACTCCTCACTCATGCGCGCTCACCTCCTTCGGGACCGCCCGCGTCCGGGCGCTCGTAATTCTCGATCGCTTCGAGGTCAGCGAGTCGTTCCTCGCCGCCGACAGCCTCGAGGTACTCTTCGAAGTCCTCGGTTCCGGTGATGTAGCGCTCGAGATACTCCTCTAGGCCTTCTTCAGTCGTTGTGAGTTCCATCCACTCCTTGAGGTGATCCTCGTCGAAGTAGTACTGGTAGGGCATCTCACCGGGGTGACTCCCGTAGGGCGCTTCGACGACCGCATCGACGAGGAAGTAGGGAATCTCAACGTCTTTGGGCCGCGCCCGGAGTTCGTCGCTGTCGACGATCTCTTCGGCGGTGACGATCAGCCGCTTCGCAGCTCCCGAAAGTTCCGGGTCTTCGACGCTGATACCGTCGATAACTGCATTCCCGTACTTGTCGGCTTTCGAGACGTGGATACAAGCGATATCAGGATAACAGGCGGGAACGAGCGTGATCGGCTCGCGAGTCCAGGGATCCTCAACGATCTTCGCTGCACTCTTCTCGAAGGTCTCTGTTCCTGCAAGAATCCGAGATGGAACAAACGGGACACCCATCTTCGCGGCGAGAAATCGCCACTGAAGAGTTGCGTTGCTTGCCTCGGCGACGACCTCGACATCGCCCTCCTCAACTCGGCGACGACCTGCAGGTGCGAGCCCGCGGGTCTCGTGGGCGAAACAGTAAGCGGCCTCAACTTTCGAGACTGCACCTGCTGCGATCAGTAGATCGGCGTCGAAGACAGTGGTTTTCCCCGAGAGCGTCAGATCCTCAATGTCCTGCCTGACGATCTCGTGGAGGATCGGCGTCGAGATCCGGACATGACCGAAGCCACCGCTGGCGAGGAGATCACCGTCGTCGACGAACCGTTCGACCGCCTCGCCCGCGTCCATGCGTTTGTCCTCGAACGCACGCGAGCGCTTTTCACTATTCCACTTTCGGACATCATCGGGGTGTTCCCAACCAACAAGTTCGCCGTTCCCCTCGTCGATGACGTTCATCGATCACTCACCTCGCCTACGGGGCGAAACGCGACGAACCGCTTGCCGCTCGTCTCCGCCTCGAGTACCGTCGCCTCGACCTCGAAGCCGGTCCCGACGGCTTCGGGGTCGATTCCAGTGACCTGTCCCGTCAGCGTTACAGGGCCGAATTCGACGATTGCGATCGCATAGGGGACGTCCGATCCGAAGTCGGGGTGGGGGACACGAATAACGGTTTTCGCTTCGACTGTCCCAGTGTCGGGAAGCGGTTCACGCTCGAGGTCGGCTGCTGCCCCCGCCATAGCCGGCGGGACGAGTGCCCGCCCGTCGCGACGGAGGTAGTAGCCCTCGCCGGCCTCGAGTGCGTCGAGCCAGGCGTCGTAGCCAGTCTCGCAGGCTATCTCGACGCTCATTCCGCCACCTCCAGGACGTGGACAGCAGCAGTTGCAACCGTCCCACCCGCATTGTGGGTCACGCCGACCTCCGCATCGGGAGCCGCGTCGGCGTTCGGGTGCGTTCCCGCGAGTAGCTTGGTCAGCTCGACGAGTTGGCTGACACCCGTCGCACCGACGGGATGGCCCTTCGCTTTCAGCCCGCCGGAGAGGTTGATCGGCAGCTGTCCGTCGCGAACCGTTTCGCCCTTGCGGGCTGCTGTGATTGCTTCACCGGGCTCGTAAAACCCCAGTGCCTCGAGCGCGAGCACTTCGGCGATGGTAAAGCAGTCGTGGACCTCGGCAACGTCGACATCGTCAGCGGTCACTTCGGCCTGACTATAGGCGGCCTGGGCAGCCGATTCAGCCGCTTTCGTCCGCGTCAGTTCTCCCCGTTCTTGCAAAGATAGTGACTCCGTCCCGCATCCGGAACCAGTGATCGCGACTGCGGGCTTGAGGTTGTGTTCGGCCGCGTACTCGCCCGAGACAAGGACGGCTGCCGCAGCCCCGTCACTGATGGGACAGGCATCGAGCAAGCCGAGTGGATCGGCGACCGGTGGAGCCTCGAGGACGTCTTCGACGTCGATTCTGTCATGGAACTGTGCATTCGGATTGGTCGCCGCATTCTCGTGGTTTTTCACCGCGATGTGTGCCAGGTCTTCGTGCGTGCCGCCGAAGCGCTCCATGTAGGCATCCGCGAGCAACGCGTACGCCCCGGGGAACGTCAGGCCGGGACGTCCCTCGTGAAGTTCGTCTGCGGCCCGGGCGAGTGCTGCCGTTGTCTCTGCGGTCTCTAGAGTTGTCATTCGCTCGAGTCCACCGACGAGGACGACATCAGCCTCGCCACTCATGATCGCCCGCACGCCATCGGCGACGGCATAGCCGCCGGAGGCACACGCATTCTCAACGCGTGTCGCCTCAAGACCGGGCGTCCCGATCCCGGAAGCCATTAGCGGGGCCTGGTGGCTCTGTTTCTCGGAGGTTTCTCCCATGTAGTTGCCGTAGTAGAGAGCATCGACGTCCGAACGTGGTACGGCGCTTTTCTCGAGTGCGCTTGAGCGCGCCTCGGCAAACAGTTTCCGACCGGTTCGGTCGGTATGGTTGCCGAACGCGGTCGAACCGACACCAGCTATCAGTATCTCTGCCATTACTGGTGAAAGGTACTCTAGCGGCGAAAACCGGCGGGTTGATATGTATACCAATGCCGGGCTCGCAGGCGCTAACACATGACGGCAGGTCTGGGAAACGGGTTTCCTGGAACAAATCAGATATCGGTTGTGACTGTTGACTGAGAGAGTCGACAGCCGTCGTGGGTGCTTCGAAAACGAGGCACAGTCGCGCCGTGAAACAGCGAGGAGGGCGGCCAGCGGAGAGCCGCCTATATTTTCAAGAAGAGGATGATCAGGTTGATCACCATCATCGCGACGAAGCCGACGAGCCAGAGTTCCATGTCTTTCACCTCCGTTAGAGTTTGAAGATGGGTTTGACGTGCTCCGGGACGTTTTCGCCGCTGGCACCGTCAGTCAAGTACGAGACGAAAGTCGTCACGGAGATCGAAACGGCGATCGCGATGAAGTAAAAGTCCATCCCGATCGGGAACGAGTACCCGAGCTGTGTCGCAGTCAGCAGTATGACGTTGAGCAGGAGTGCAGAGGCGAGGCCGGCAGTGACGCCCTCTCGGCTTGCACCCTTCCAAAGCAGGCCGACAACCACAGCGGGTATCGTTCCACTGACGAATGTCCCCCAGCCGAAGGTGCCAAGAATCGCGACGAGGTGGCCGCCGTACAGGCCGAAGATCACCGCGCCGACGCCGACAACGAGGACTGCAACCCGACCCAGCCACGTTTCCCGTCGTTCGGAAAACTCCCAGCCCATCGCTCGCACGAAGTCACGGGCGATCGCGCCGGAGGCGACCGACAGGAAGAATGCGGCGGTGGACATGATTGCAGCGACCAGCCCCGCGTAGATGATCATTTGCAGGACAATGTGCAACCGTTCGACGAACTCGAAGGCGGCCATGTCTGGATCCGCAAGCGGTTCGATCGCTCCGGAAGCGACCAGATAGAGCGCAATGAAGCCGATAAGCAACCAGAGAAGACTCCCGACGGCATAGGTGACGCCGCTAACGAGGCCGACGGTTCTCAGTCCCTTCGGGTCGTTGATCGAGAACATCCGCTGGAGAACCTGGGGTTGGCCCATGACGCCGATACTGAAGACGATCGGCCAGATCAACAGTAGACCGGGGGCAGAGCCTTCAGCGAGCCCCCAGCCATCAAGCATCTGGGGGGTAAAGGCCTTCGTCACGTCTTCGCCCGTGAGTTCGCCGGCCTCAACAACGGTCATGGTCGTGTTCTCCATCCCACCGGCAATCTGGAAGAACCCGACGATGACACCGACGACGCCTATGAGCATCACCGCACCCGTGTACGCCCCCGCGAGTTGGGCCGACGCCATCCCACCGACGGCAACGTAGACAATGATCAGCCCGAACACGAGCCAGACGGCGGTCTCCATCGAGACCCCGAGGATCACCGAGAGGACGTAGCCGCCGCCAGCGACCTGCGAGGCAAGGTAGGCCCAACACGCGATAAACAGAATCACCGAAAGTATCCCCCGGATCGCGCCGCTGTTAAACCGCTCGTCGGCGATGTCACCGAGCGTGCCAATGTTGGCGACGTCTGCCATCCCGCGAACGCGCTTGCCGACGATCCAGTAGGCCATCGCAAACCCGAGGCCGCTGGCGAAGGTCATCCACAGCGAGGACGTGCCCATCTGGTAAACGAGCCCCGGGCCGCCGATGAACCCGAAGGCACTCATGATCCCGGACATACTCGCGAGGGTAATGACCGCCGCACCGAACATCTTCGTCGCACCATAAAACTCATCGGAGGAGTCGATCAGGCGCTGGCTATAGAGGCCGACAGCGAATACCGAGAGGATAAATAGCGCAACGAAACCGGGAACGAGCACGTCGTTCATTGGCTAGACACCTCCATGGACTCGTCGACATCCTGTGTCTCGCTCTCCGTGTTCACCTGCTCGACTTCCTTGAGGAACCGGTCCCACTCCTCGTCCGGCAGGAAATGTGTCCGGAAGTAAATTCCGTAGGCAAGCGTGACTGTCATGAACCCGCCGACCCAGTAGAGCCAGTAGACGGCGGCGAAGGACGGATGCATTCCGGTAATCAGAAACTCCGGGGAGCCGCCTGCGAACGCGTTCGAGTAGTACTCGGTAAGGACGAACGCCGATAGCTGGAGCCCAGTCCAGATTCCGAGGGGGTAGACGAGTAGCTTCGTCGAAATCGTCCCGTTGGAGCTCGCACCGATGACGAACCACGGATGAAAGAGGAACACCGAGACGAGTAAGGCGATGAACCAGTGGCCGGCTATCCCGAGTCCGAGCACAGCTGTCCATAGCACACCGCTTACGAGCATCAGCTTCGAGGTCATTCCTTCGACGTCTATCTCGCCGTCTAACATGTCGCTGCCCTCTCGATGGTCGACTTGAGGCTCTGATTTCTGTGT
The DNA here is from genome assembly GCF_005938085.1 of Haloterrigena sp. H1. Taxonomy (GTDB): domain Archaea; phylum Halobacteriota; class Halobacteria; order Halobacteriales; family Natrialbaceae; genus Natrinema. The sequence continues at coordinate 505,671 of NZ_SMZK01000002.1, read as the reverse complement.
TCCAATTCGCGCCTTTGGGCCCGATCTGTATGTTCCATGTGTACATCACTCGTACGTGTTCACGAAGCCGCCATCCCACAACAGGTCGTCGCCGTTAAGATGCTTACCGTGACGTGAAAGTCCGAAGGCGAACAAGTTGCCAGCCTCAACCGGTTCCATCATCTCGGAAGACCGTGCCTGTCCAAGCATCACGTCCTCGACAACCTCTCGCTCGGAAATACCGCGTTCTTCAGCCGTATCCTCGATCTGATCCAATACGAGTGGTGTCTTGACGTAGCCCGTACTGACCGTGAACGCACGGATATCACCATCACCCTCGGCCGCAGTCGACTTGGTTAGCCCTCGAAGGCCAAATTTCATCGTATTGTAAGCGACCTTATCGCGAGTCACGTAGTGACCGTGGACGGACGCCATGTTGGCGATCGCGCCGATGCCGTCCTCAGCCTCACGGATGTGTGGGAGCGCCAGTTTCGTGAGATACATCGGCGCACGGAGCATCACCCGATAGAGCAGGTCGAACATCTCCATCGGGAACGACGTGATTGGTGAGATATGCTGTACGCCGGCGATATTCGCGACGTACCGAAGCTGTCCTGCATCAGCAGCCGTTTCGACAAGCGCCTTGATCTCGGCGTCGTCAGTCAGGTCACAGACGACCGTCTCGAGGTTACCCTCCACCGCAAGGTCGTCTGCTTTCTCGACTGTCTCGTAGAGACCGTCCTCGTCGACATCAGTTGCGATCGTCGTCAAGCCGTTTGCTGCCAAGACAAGCGCCGTCGCACGGCCGATCCCCGAAGCCGCGCCAGTTACGATCGCCACGTTCTCATTCGCAAACCGAGGATCGTCGAGTTGATGGATCGAGTCGGCAGTGATCTCGGGTGGTTCAATACTGTTGTGAGTGTCGGCTTCCCCGCTCATGCAATTGGAGAAACGGACGGTACCTGGTTTAAACGGAAGGTTGATATGTAATCACTACCGACGGCTTTCGGTTTTGATCGCCGTCTCAGAAGAGTTCAAACAAGTTCTCGAGATCAAGTCGTCAGCACTCAAGTGGATGAGAGGCTGGGACTGATTAGTGGGTTAAATCGTTCGTCATCACAGGAACCAGTTTATCTAAACACGACCCAGTACATTATTCAGAACTATGTCTGCATTCAGTAGAACGATCGAGATCTAGTACCAACTGAGTACCGCAGCAGAAACGGACGGTTCGCCAGCAGTGTGGAGTTAGTGGCCTATTGCGTCTTCAGCCCTGAACTGCTAGCTTTGTCTGCGTAGAGCGCCTGCGTGGTGTGTTCAGAAATTCTCTGAAGAGAATTATGCCACGAACACAACAGTACTCTGCCGATCTGTCTGCCGATGAACGAGCGGAGTTGAATGCGATGCTTTCAGCGGGCACGCACGAAACGCGGTCCCCGAGTTCCTCGAGAGCACCGGGAGACTGCGCCAAGTCGAACCGGATTTCATTCCTGTTCCCAAGTGACCGCACGGTTCGGTTTCTATGATGCCACATGAGTGGACACCATGACAGACCATCCGACGCTATCGGAGTTCACCACGAACGAGACAACTGACTCGAAGCCAGCTAGTCAGCCATCGGCTGACGAGACCGTGACGATGACAGCTGACGAGCGGGTCGCAACGCACCTTATCGAAGATCAGATGGCGGATCTCACAGACGCGATCCGTGAAGCGGTCCAAAACGGCATCGGCAGTCCTGGGTCATCCCGTGTGTTGATCAGCATCTCACCCGAGCGATCGATCATCCTCGACGACGGTGCTGACGTTGACCTCGAGTCGACTGAGGGACGACGCAACTTGTCGGTGCTCGGCGCAGGAAGCAAGCAACGCGCAGACGACGAGACAATCGGCGAGTGGGGTATCGGCAAGGGTGCGATCATCGCGAAGGGTGCCGTTCGTATCTGGAGTCACGACACCGCACTGTGTTTTGACTACCGAGATCGACGCAACTCTGGGAAGTGGGCAGACGTCAGCGGACGTGATGGCCAGCTCGTGGACGCTGTGCATCATCTCGAGGGAATGCTCGTCAAGATCGACCACTGCGAAGACGAAGTGCCGGACCCGGACAGCTACCGCTGGCGACGCTACGTTCGCGATCTTCGCAAGCGCTTCGCATACGTGCAATCCCGGACAGGCGTCTCGGTCGTGATCAACGGCGAGTCAGTCGACAAGGGCGATCCACTCGAGGCAGTGGCTGACTCACCCCATCCGTCACTCACACGCGAAACTAAAGATGCGATTCTCGCACTCGAGTACACGCCCCACGAGGGACTCGACATCTACAGTAATGGACTGTATGTGACGACAAAACGGGAGTATGGGATCGGTGGGGTCGTCGTCTCGAAGGGGGAATGAACGCTCAACACCGCTGGATACGGGTCGGCATCTGGCGGCAGCCGGTCGAGATCGAACCCATCGTGCGCAGTCTGTATCTGATGGTAGGGTGTCTCAAACTGCTCGCGCTGGAGCGGACGCTTCTCGTTGGACTCGTCAAACTGGACGACAATACGGTGTTCCTGGATATCTGTGATATGGATGCGAGAGTGCGACAATGGTGTGATCAGTGTTGCGTCTGCCGGCAACTCATCCAGATGCTCGAGAAGAGTGTGCCAACTGACGCTGAATGGCATACAGTGGAGTTACGCGCCGTCCCGACTAAACCTTGTTCTCGGCGGGTGTCAGAGGATTCTCCTACTGGTTTGATCCACCGACTGCTGCGGTGAATTGGCCAGTAAGTAGATGTGAGAACGGACTGCTGGGATTCCTACCAGCTATGGATGATGTTCGTAGCGTCGTGCAATTCTCAGGGCGCATATTCAGCAGCAAAGCGATTACAGTTCCAGATTACTTGTCATTATCGTCAGCGATCTGTTCGAGAAATCGAAGTACCTCGTCGAATCTCAGTCCTCGCTATACCTCGTCTTCGAACCTGCCGAACTCGACAAGTTCCATATCCGTTAATTCGGGGAGTAGAACGTGATGGAGTTCGTAACAGAGTTTCTGTCCCACGGGCCTGTTATCTGCTACGACCGGTTACCCTCGTCGTCGGTCACTCCGAACGCCCGTTCTTTTCGACTTCCGTGACGATCACGTCCCAGTCAGGATGTTCGACCCCATTCCGACATTCGAATCCGCCTTCCACATCGATTCCACTCTCGTAGGCCCTGCGAAGGAGGGCTTTCAGCTCCACGTTCAATTCCTTCTTGGACGTAAGCGAGGCCTCCTCAGAAGTCATCTTCCCACGTCCCTTTCGTACTTCTCCGCTGTGAGTTCCTGTTCTGGTGTGATGGTGATCACACCGTAGCTGTGTACGGTTATCGCGTGCCCCTCGTGCGTGAATGTCACGTGGGAATCTCCGTTCGTCCCGTTTCGAACGCGGACGAGCGCATCTAATTCGTCGGGGTCAACAGTAGAATGGAGCGGGTCGAGTTCAACCGGATCAGTCCCCATTAGGTCCGCCAGCGTTGCGATAACAGCCATGCTCGCAGGTGTCTTCTCTTGATCGAACTGGGTGCGAGCAGTCCCAGATTCCTGAGAGTACTCAACCGCTTCAACTCCAACCCCAGATACCGTTGCGTCCATCTTGCCTGATTCTAGCCGTCTGAGTCGGTTCAATAGGGGTACTGATTATACAGGTGGTTTATAACGTAGTGTCTCTCCGAATGATCACAACGAACTGCTGAGCGTAGCTCCAATGAGGCGTCGATGCCCACGTCGAAGGCGTGAGGAAAGCGACTGCTGGGTGATGTCGAGCTCGTCAGCGATCTCTTCGAGCGACGCCTCGCGCGGGGTGTTGAAATACCCTCGCTGGTATGCTAATACCAACGCCTCGCGCTGCATCTCGGTTAACTCGTAGCCCTCTCCCTGGATCGGAAGCATGGCGTGGACGGCGGTGATCGCTATCGGAATGTCGTTTTTCTGGCAGTACTCTCGAAAATCAGCGATTGCCTCCTGGCTCTCGCCACGCACCTCGAATCGCCACTCGTCTTTCGTTCCGATTCCAGAGAGCACGACGACGTTGGCCTTGGCCAGCGCATTCAGGATGCCAAAGTACTCTTGTTCCCACTCGGCACGCATGAGATACTCGTCTTCGATGCTATCGACCAGTCGGATGTTGCTTACGCCGGCGTGTTCTTCGAACGCAGCTTCGATGTCCTCCGTTTCCGCACCGCGTACCCAGAAGTACGGGATAATCAGCGTCTCGTGTGGAATAAGCCGCTCCAGTTCGACCGTCACTCCCGGCAAGTTCTCGAACACACTCCCCAGTGGAAACTCCTCTACTGGACTCGTAAACTCCATCACAGTCGCCATGGTAAGCCTTCGTCTAGCAGGAAGATAACCGGCACGGGTGATGTACCATAGCTTCGAGAAGAGACAACACACGGTTGTTTTATCGTTATCGTGCCTTCTACAGGCTGAGTAGGGCGAATGCCTCGGGGCTTGTCCCCGAGGTACTTCACGAATAGGCAGTCCTCGTCGAATTCCGAGAAGCCATGGTGTACCATGTCATCTCCTTTTGTACGACCAAGCAATCTAGTCTCACAAGCGAGCATGAGTGTGATAACGGAGATTCGGATCCCGTCCGATGATTTCGAACTCGGACAAATCCTCAGTCTAGAGCAAGCGTCGGCCATCGAGCTTGAAACGCTCGTCCCGAGTGGGGACGTGACCGTGCCGCTCTTCTGGGTCTACGAACCGGTCGAAGACGGCTTTCTCGATACCGTCGAACGCTATCCAACTGTCAACAGCGTCACGAAGGTGGACGTGTTCGAAGACCGGACGTTGATCAGGCTCGAATGGGATGCGAGCCAGGACCACCTTTTTCGATGCATCTTGGAACACGACGGGCAAATACTGAGTGCGACTGGATCACCAGAAGGGTGGAATTTCGAGATGCGATTCTCAGACCGCGAGACATTGAGTCAGTGCCAGGACTGTTGTGAGGACGCGCACATCACCCTGAAGCTAACCCGTATATACAATCCGACGGACCCTGAGGCCGGTCCGTGGTACGGCTTGAGTGGGCCCCAACGAGAAGCGCTTACGCTTGCCGTTCGAATGGGATACTACGACATTCCACGCGGCTGTACGACTGCGGAGTTAGCCGACGAACTCGGGATTTCCGATCAGGCAGTAACGGAGCGACTGCGTCGTGCCATCGGTACGTTCGGGAGGTACGCATTTCTCACTCCCGAGTCAGCGGCGCAAGTGGACTGACTGTTTCCATGATACACCATGGGACAGAACCAGCCAGTTGGACCCACACTATGTGAGTATGGAAGAGAATCGAGATCTGGGAACACGTGATATTCAGTCAATTGATGCGGTTTCCGATTCTTCAGGGTGTGAGAGACCGATCTCCCCCGATACGATTCTGTCGGCAGTAGCGAACGAACACCGACGCGCCATCCTCGACGCGTTGGACAACGCATCCGAGAAGACACTGGAATACGATGTGCTTGTAGATCGCGTTGCAGACCGGGTTCGAGACGAAGACGCGAAATGGGAGTCAGACGAACACCGACAACGCGTCCGGATCGCACTTCATCATACCCATCTTCCAAAACTGGACGAGGCTCGGATAATCGACTATGAGGGTGAAACGGATAATATCCGGTTTATTGGCGGTGAACTAGAACAGAAGATCCTGACGCTGGTCGAACCGTACGATGTCCACGAATAGGGATTGCCGTTCTGCTCGAGGTGGTCGGCGTACTCTTGGGCGGGACTGGTAAACCGACCTGTCGTGACGACCATTCCGCGCTTGGGTCCGTCGAAGTCAAACGTCGCAATGGCCGAATGAAGTTTCTGTATGACCGGCCGTCCGACAGTCCCTGTATGCTTACACTCGACAACAATCGCTCCTCGAGTCGACGATCTCTTCCATCAGAATGTCCCGACCTCCATCAGCCGTTTTTGCGACCTGCTGGACGTTTTCGTAACCGAGGTTTCGGAAGACGTCTTCCATCAGATCCTCGAACTCGAACCCAGAGAAATCATTCAAGACTGCCATTTCGGAGATATCCAGAACACATTACTCAATTGGTAAATATGTTCTGAGTCGCTCGAGTGCTCACACGGGAGCTTGGGATTGACCGAGAGGTGTACTACGGCGAGGCGAGTGCCGATGCCTGGACCGATGGCAGGACGTATATCGTGATCACCGACTCGGCCGTGACGAGTCGCCAGCGTGCCGTCTGGATGCACGATCTGTATCTCGTGATGTTACACGAAGCCGCTCATGAAACCTCGAGTCGGGATCGACCCTCGCACGGACATCACTTTGAGAGTACGTATCGGTCGCTCGTGAGGATCCAGATAATCGAAGTTCGTTCGCGAAGCTTGTCCAGCAAGTCGTTGACGAGGGATTCGAGTCTGTGTTCGAGGGATACGAGGTCACACTGGGATTCGAGTGATTAACAACCGAGGTCGTCTTGAGGGGCAATTTTATTTATCTGTGGGTACACTGTATGTACAGAGGAGAACTATGGGAACGACTCGAGTAAACTTCCGGATTCCAGATGAATTAGTCGAGAAGGCCGATGTCGCAGCGAAGATCACCCACAAGAATCGGACGGAGATTGTGACTGAGGCACTTCGATCCTATCTAGACGAAATCGAAGACGAGGACGCGTTCAATGAAGAGATCGTCGAGCTATATCTTGAAGACGAGATCAGTTTTGATGTCCTCAAAACGTTTATTGGTCGCCAAGACGCCGAAGCGGTTCGTACCTCAAAAGCCGTTCTTGACCAAGGTGAGGATCTCGCCGACGAGCTTGCGGGGCTGTAGCTGGCAATGATTGTTGCCGATACGAGTACACTTATTTCGTTAGCCACAGCCGAGGTAGTTGACCTTGTCTTCGCTGAGTTCGAGGTTCACACGACGAGTGTGATTATGCAAGAACTCGAAGAGACAGCTGAGTACGACGATCTACATGGACAGGCAGGTCAGAATGTGCTCGAGCAGCAGGCGCAATTCTCTGTTCACACCGTTGATGGAGAACAATTTGAGTCATCAACGATCGATCAGGGGGAGGCAAGTTGTATTAGGTTGGAAGAGCAGCTTGAACCTGCATTTCTTTTGACCGACGACCTCCGAGCACTCCCAGAGATTCAGAATCTCACAACTGCCAAGGTCGCACTCTCGCCAATTGTACTCCGGGCGCTCGTCAAGCGGGGCGTACTTGAACCAAAGAACGCTCAGAATAGACTCGAACAGATTGCCAAGACCCGGGACTGGCTTGGTGCGCCGATCTACCGTCGTGCAAGACAGCTCCTTGACGAATAGCTAACACTGCTCTTCTGGGGATGTAACCCGAAGTTCGTCTTCGACTTCGTAGAAGTAGCCCCGTTCAAGGAGCCGCGTCAGTGCGTACTCGACGTCCCGTTGCTCGAGCGCTAACTCTGCATCAGAGATCAGCACGTCAACGGCGTTATCGTAGTCGATCAGCGGAACACTGTCTTCTCCTGCATCTGGTTGACATGCCTGCGTACACAGCCGGTCGTAGCACTCGAGAATCCACTCCGGAAGTGGTGGCCGTGGATCTGTGACGCGAGCCATTGCAGTTCTGTCTGGTTGTTTCGGTAGTCATCCGCTTAACAGTACCCGTCGAATACGGCGTTGATTCTGAACTCGCAGTTGCAGCACTCGAGATCGGGAGATCAAAATAAAGGCCTGATCTAATATTAGCAAGTTGAAAATTTTTGTATTTTTTCGGAGGGAATATCTCAAACGAGCTCCGAGAGGCGGACGCGAGTCTTCGCTGCGAGGTTAGTCGGACCATAGTAGACGATCAAACCGATCGCAACGGCTGCGACCAGCACCGCGTACGATCCGTATCCGGCGGCCGTCCTCAGTCCGGCGACGCCGGCCAGGAAGAACATTCCCGCAGGGTTGAGGCTGGCGTGGTACAACCACGGGATCAGGAGGCTTCCCGAGGTATTGTAGAGCCAGCCAAGCACGACTGCTGTGGCGACCACAGCAACGGCGTACGGGACCATGGGAACCCCGGCCTGGGAGCTCTCTGGCACGTAGAACAGCGGGACGTGCCAGACGAACCAGACGACGCCGACGAGCAGGCTGGCCGACAACGCCGAGACACCATCCTGGAGAGCTGGCTGTGCGAGACCGCGCCAGCCAAGCTCCTCTTGACCACCACCGAGGAAGAACGTCAGCCCGAGGGCTAACGGAAACATCCACAGAGACGCTAGTTCGTCGAGTGCGAACGACGAGTCAAAGACGCTCACATAGACGACGCTCCCGGCGACGATAAACAGCGGTGGCACGGCAAGTGCGATGGCGTACCACCGGATCGGGATACGGTAGCGCAGGTTCGAGCGGAGCCACCCACGGATGCTCCGTCCAGTGAATCGGAGTGTAATCAGAGCCCCGACGAACGGACCAAACCCGCCGAGTATGATCAGGGGAACAGTCAGCGACGACGGGGCCAGCCCGACCAGGAGCGGGGTCCACAGACCCCAGGAGAACGCGAACGTACTCGCCACGAAAATACCGAACGTCCACCAGTGTCCCGTGTCCGATGACGCCGTGCGTATGTCGGTGCCAACACTGCCAATTTCGCCTTCGTTTTCAGAACTCATGGGTGTGGTGTTCCTTGGTCAAACTCACCTACAGGAGCGTCTTTACGTCGAGCCACTGTCTGACGCTAACCCAGCCGATCCCGACCGCTGCCAGCGAGACGGCAATTCCACCGACCGAGAGCAGGAGCGGGTCGATCGAGGGGACCGCCGTAGGTAGCACGACGAGCGAAACAGCCGGCAGGATGCCAACCAGTATAAGGAGATTGCCGGGTTCCGTCCCGTTGATCGGCGTGTCCGGAAACCGGAGGTAAACGACGACCGCGAGGAACGTCGCCCATAGCGCCAGCGGGATTGGTGTCAGCAGACCGGTGCCGAGAAGACGGGCCGTGTTCATTGTCAACGACACATCGAGCCACACGAGAACGAGCACCGACCCGCCGAAGGCGATCGCTATCAACACGCTGATCATCAGCAGCGCGAGGACGAACGACCCGACAACCAACGCAACGAACACCTCCCGCTCACGGTAAGGTCCGCTCAAGAGAAGCTCCAGTTCACCGGCAGCTAACCGTTGTCCAACGCCGGTTTGGGTAACGAGCACCGATAGAACCGCCCCGATCATAGCGACGAAATACGGCCCTTGAATAATGAGCATTGCGAGGAGGAGCGCCGCGTCGCTGTCCACACCGGTGAAGTAGAGATCGGCCTGAGCAGCGAGTGCCTCGCGGGTCGTCCCCGTAAGCACGCCGGGAGAGACGGCAGTGACCCCGAGCAGACTCAGGAAGAGTAGGCCGGTTCCAACCGGGAAGGCAAACAGCCGCCAGCCGCGTCCGCGGAGCTCACTCCAGACGATGGCTCTCGCAAGGGTCCACCAGCCCGGCGTTGCGCTCATTCAGTCATCATCTCCTCGTCCTCGGTCAACTTACTATACAGATCTTCGAGAGTTGCTTCCTCCTCGTGGACGGCTTCGATAGCGGCGCCATGCTCGACGAGCGACGCGATGAGCTCACTCACGGACTGCTCTGTCGGGAGTGTCACAATCCAACCATCTCGCACATCACGCGCCTCGACTCCGACTCTGTCGAATATCTCGGACCTCACGTCGGCCTCGATACGGATCTCCCGCGATCCCTCCCCTTTGAGCCTTCCGACGAGTTCCTCTTTCGGCCCAGAGGCAACGACCGTTCCGTTTTTGATAACCACGAGTTCGTCGGCAAGGAGTTCGGCCTCGTAGAGGTTATGTGTCAAGTAACACAAGGTTCGACCCTCCGAAGCAAGCCCGTCCAACTGGTCCCGGAGCGCCCTTGCTGCACTAGGATCCAGTCCAGTTGTTGGTTCGTCGAGAAACAACACTCGCGGGTCGCTGAGCAATAGCCGGGTGATCGTCACTCGCTGGCGTTGACCCCGACTCAGATCCGTCGCGGCTCGGTCAAGGAGGCTCTCGACGTCCATCGTGGCGGTCGTCTGCTCGATTCGTTCCGCCCGGGTCTGTGCATCGAGACTGAGTACCCGTCCCCAGTAGTCGAGGTTCTCACGAACCGTTAGCTGGCCGTTCAGGGGTGTGCCGTGCGGCAAGTAGCCGATTTGAGTCTTCACAGACGGATCCGAAACGGGGTTCGTCCCGTCGATCGTCACCTCGCCGTTGTCTGGCGGGAGAACGCCGGCCCCGACGCGGAACAGCGTCGTTTTGCCCGATCCGTTCGGCCCTAGGACAACGTTAAACCCTGGATCAAATGTTATCGAGAGCCCGTCCAGCGCCGTCACGTCGCCGTAAGAGAGTCGAGCGTCGTCGATCTCGCACGGTTACAGTCCCTCCATCGTTTGATTGCAGTTGTGCTGTCGGTGCGGTGCATTCGCGCTCATCGGTTCTCTCCTTTGAGGTGAGCTACTCCCGGTATCTCCCCACGAGTGAGGGATTCCCGACCGAAGTACGCCACGATAGCGAGGACGACGAGTAGTTGTACCCCCAATTGTGTTGCCGTGACTGTTGCGACGGCGGTCTCGTCGATGATACCATCGACAACGAGTACGTCCGGAGCCAGCGGGAGGAGCACGTCGGCGGTGTTCACCATGGCGTGGAAGACCATCACGATCAGCACGCTGCCCGTATTATTGTAGCCCCAAGCAAGGATGACGGACAGGAGGATGATACCGATAACCCAGCCGATCTGATTGGCAAGCGTGAATCCAGAATGGGGGGTGAACGGGATGACGAAGTAGGGCAGGTGCCAGCCCGCCCAGACCACTCCGATAATTAGGCTCGCCGTCAGCGCACTGTACCGATCGTTCAGATAGGGTTGTGCAAACCCTCGCCACCCTGGTTCCTCATTCAACCCACCGCTGACCGTGAGTCCGAAGAGGAAGACAATGGCGACAAGGACGGGAGACTGGAGGGGTTGATCGAGATCGACCGGACCGCCGATAGCCACGAGAACGACTGTGGTGACCGCGACGATAGCAACCGGTAGCCCAAAGGCAGCGACCCACCAGGGCCAGCCGACCCGCCACCGGATGATCTGGCGAGCCCACGCCCGGATGTCGTCGCCTCGCAACCATGTAATCACCCCCGCACTCACCGGTGGTCCGAAGCTGCCAATGTAGATGAGGATCCACGCGGTCCAGCTTTCCTCCATGATCAGGGCCGGAGACGAGACGATCCACGTGAAGGCGTATGCGCCTACGAAGAACGCTGCGACTGGATGCTCTTCGATCCAGGGTATCTGACTGCTCATCATAATGAGGATAGTTAGACTACGCTGATAAACATATCGTTTGTATAACATTTTGTCGGACAAATCACGTTACTGTGTTTGAGTCCACTTATTGACACGGGTGGGTAGGGGATCGCACCGAAAACACGTCCTCAGTATGCTTCCTACTATTGGCAGTGGGTCAAGACATTTCGAACGCCGAGGACGCGTTTTCCGTGTTGGGGAGCCGCCTCCGGGTTCAGATATTGGAGGCGCTCGCGGACGGTTCCGATCAGGAACCGTTGTCGTTCACGGAACTGTACGAGGCGGTCGATAGCTCAAACACGTCGCAGTTTTCCTACCATTTGAAGGAACTCACTGGTCGGTACGTACAGCAGACTGCCTTCGGAGACCCACTTGGCGAACCTACGCAAGAAATCGTTGCCGCCGTCCTGCTACTCGTCGCCTTCGTACTGTTGGGCACAGCGGGTGCTGAAAAGTGTCCGGCGAACCGTGCACTGGGTCGGAGCACCTACGACGAACGTCGTCACGAAGACCGACCGTGACAGACGGCCAGAACACCGCACCATCGATGAGAACGCGGTATCGACGTTTTCCGGGAATTCTCAGTAGATACGTCAACAACGAGAACGTCTTCGTGAGAACCGTCGCGTTCTGGGGACTCTGTGCGATCGGCTCTGTTGAAATCCTCCGCTGGTGATAGATTAGAGGGTCGAACTTCGCTAAGTACAGAGGGAGAACCAAACGATTCACATCAAGGACAGGTAACGTGGTTGTATGACCGACCGTACCGAGAGACTCCTCGCTGTTCTAGTCATCCTGATGGCCTTGTTGGTAGTTGCTCAAACGACTGTTGTCCCACGAAACCGATTACTGAGTACGATAGGAATTTTCTTTGGAGCCATTGCCATTGTATTCGCACTTACCGAATTTCTGAAAACGTTCTAACTGACCGTCTGAATCGATACGCTCGCAATCCCACTTACCGGCTATTTCACCAGGAAAAGTATCTAACTAATAGGATTTCAACAGAGCCAACAGGCACTGTTTCCAGTTGCGCGACTGCCTCGGCAGCTTGTTCCTGTGTTAACCCCAACTCAAGCAGATACGCTGTGTAGTCCGCGATAAACGACACACTTGGAAGGGCGGTTCCGACACCTATCCTCTTCACATCATTTAAACAGAGCCGAAAAGATCTTGACTTAACGATCAGCGACGGCATATGCTAAGTGTAATGCGATCCACTGGTAGTTGTTGGTGTCTGAATTAACCGTCGCAATTCGAAAACGAGACCACAAGAAATCGGTCCCGTCCCAAACTCGTCTAGAGTTCGCCTCTGGTAGCGTCAACTGACACCTCCATTGTGATGGCTGTTTTGGCTGATCGCTCGAGCAGTTCGTCGGCGAACGCCGCGAACTGCTCGGGATCGGCATACTGCACCAAATTCAACCAGAGAAGCGACTCTAACCCTGCTTCTGACCACTGCATCCATTGATTCTTACACCGCTTCGAAACTTCACCCATGGCTCGTTCGACCACGTTTGACGTCCACGGAACCTGCTGTTGATCAAGCGCGAGTTCCGCGAACGTCACGGTTGCTTCTGCCCATTCCTGGAGGTACGCCGTAGCTTTCGGGGAGTCTTGACGCTCTAACCTCCAGGCTTCCTTCCCGAGATTCTCGAGCGTTTGGTCGATCCGCTCGCGGATCGCCAAACGCTCATTCCTCGGTGCATGGAGTGCGACAGAGTTCTTCAGATGGAACAGATCATCCGTAACGCCAGAGACGATCGCTTTCCGCTCGGAGAGCGGAAACGCATCGTCTTTCCAGAGCTTGTACCCGAGCGTTCGACCGACGTGAACGAGATCGAGCTGGTGAGATCGGTCACCACTCTCGAACGCATCGACAAGTGCCTTTTCGGCGTCACTGACGACCGTGGCGTCGTCAGTGACCGCCTCAGTCTCTTCGAGGGCTTCTGCTGTTTCATCCCAGGGTTCGTTGACGTTGACGTCTAAGAGTGTGGTTTCTGTGTCGTCACCCTCGGCCGTCTGCCCGAGGGTGACGTTGACATCATGGTAGGTGCAGTGATCCTGCTGGCTATGACACTTCGTTCCGTCAGGAACGACAGTGTCTGCATTCGTCCCAGGAAGCCGATTACGAACGAAGTCACCGAGCTTGCTGCCGTATTCACGGACTCGGCGGTTGACCGTCGTGATCGAGGGCATGGGAGTGAAGCCGTCGCCGTGGGCGACGGCATCACGATAGCTGAGCGAAGTAGCGAGTTCGGCAGCTTGGAGCGAGATATCTTCTTGATAGATGCGCTGGCCGTCGAAGTCGATGAGATCCTCGAGCGGACGGAAATAGGTCGGGTTGCCGTCGGTGGCAGCAGTGTCTTTGACGTGGTGGAGGGTGAATTCGTGTTCTCCTGCGGTTGTCACCGCGGTTCGTGTGGAGGTTCCAGCGCGCTGGAAACGGCAGTCGCCGTTTCCGCGTGCGTGTTTCTCACCACAGTACGCCTCGACGAGGCGCTCGTCGAGGCTTCTGACGAGCTCCTCGAGGATAGTGGCCTCAAGCTGAATCTCGGTAAGAGATTCAGCGAGCGTGGCGAGCGGTAGCGTTTTGTCTTGGGCGATGCTAACTGCGAACCGCACGTTGATTTCGGCGTGCATGGGTCACTTCGGGCTGGATACCAGAGGTGACCCTGCTTCCACAGGAGTCAGTTACGACTCTAGACGAGTTTGAGACACGACCAAGAAATCCACGACTTGGAACTGATCCCTAAAAAACCGATTCGAGGGAGTCAGACGCTCTTATTTCGATGGAAGTACAGACGGACAGTAGTAGATTGAACATGGTAGTAGATCAGAACGCTCACATCGATCAGGAAGTGGTCGATGCCATCAGTGCACTCGGAAATTCCAAACGGCTTGAAATATTACTTGCGTTGGATAAAGTGGAGGAAGAACATCAGAAACCGTGGCATACGATGACTTTTACGGAACTGTATGGCGCAGTAGACGTGGATAGTTCGTCCCAATTTTCGTATCATTTGGATCAACTCGTCGGACAATTCGTCAGTGAAACGCCCGATGGATACCGGCTTACGTATAGTGGGAACAAAATCGTTCGTACGGTCGTCTCCGATGTGTACGAAAGTACTTCAGCATTCGAAGACAGCGAAGTCGCCGGTGCCTGTTTGTTCTGTGAAGAGACATCACTTCTAGCAACGCTTGATGCCGAACAATTCCGTATTCGCTGCACCTCGTGTGACGCGATTCTCGTAACCGATTTTTTTCCTAAGAGTCAAACGCGTGGCCGGACGACTGAAGAGATCATCGAAAGTTTTGGCTACCGCATCTGGAGTATGTACATCCAGTTACGAGGGGATGTATGCCCGGAGTGTTTTGGCCGCGTCGATACGGCTGTTGACGTGTACGAGCACGATGGAAAAACGATTCACCTCCACGTTAGCTCGTGTCGTGAGTGTCAACATATAATCACCATACCAATTGAAGTGACTGTTGCGTTTCACCCAGCAGTTCTCTACCTATTATGGGAACACGGCATTTCGCTACTTGACGTGCCACTGTGGGAATTTTTCGAGTTCATCACGTCCGATGTGATTGTAACGGATATCGTCTCCGATGATCCGTTTGTAGCTACTTTCGAAATCACGCTGGATGATGAGGTGATTCGTCTCAAAATGGACGATACAGAAACAGTTTCAATTGGACTGTGAGGAGACGGTCTACCTACTGCCAGTTACTCTCAACGTCACTCCGGAAGCGATACCGGTTCGAACTCTTGTAACCCGAAGTACGTCAGTACGACAGCACCCAGTCCCGTCAGGAGAAGCCCGCCCCCGATCAGGTCCCCGAGAATCGGAATCACTCCGATTACCTGTAACAATACCATGATACAAACGACTCCGAAACCGGTCGCCAGTCCCACTCGTGGGGTGTTCAGCTGTTGACCAGCGAGATATCCCAGTGCGATGATTCCGTAAGCAATTATCAACAAGCCGATTAGAAGACCGAGTATGCTTACAGGGAGGAGGATCAGGGTGAACGCCATGAAGACGAACACGGAGAGGAACGTTACGGAGAGGAGTGCTCCCACGGTGAGGCTGATCAGTGGATGATCTTTCGCGGCTGCCCCGACATTATCGAGCAGTAGTTCATGTTTTCGGGAGAGCAACGCTCCCACAACCGCTAGTATCAACGTCGTCAGCACGGTCGGCGTATACGCGGCGATCGGGCCGGGTTCGGAGGATTCAAACGCGACAGTGGTCCGCTCCATAATGGTTGCTTCGGTAGACAGTTCCTCGCTTCCACCAATGTGCTGGAGTTCTCCATCGATCGTTGCACCGTCCTCGACGACGAGTGATCCGGAGAGTTGCGTCACGTCACCTTCGACTGTTCCATGGACCCGGAGCTCGCCACCGATAACGTAGACCGGACCGGACACCGCTTCGTCGGCCGGCACCGTGACCGTCGCATCCCCGACGATCAACGCGCCTCGGTGCTCGGTTATCTCGTGGTCTCCTTCAATAACGAACTCGGTGGTCTCGACGTCTGCTCCACCCGCCGAGATCATGAGTAGCACGATTATCAAGAGCGGGATGAGTTCCAGATTCATGGCGTCGTCCCTCCACGAGCCAATTCAACCATCCGATGCACGTATAGCAGCACCGGCAGTGCGACGACGAACAGCAGTGCCAGCGCGTTCACGTACGTCAGATGGTTCAGCAATGAGAGTCCGACCCCCTCGGAGTACAGCGCTAGCGAGGTACTCAAGAAGGTTGCCAGCCACCCCGCTATCCCGACACCGAGGGCCGTGTGCGTGCCAATGGTCTCGGGCGTGGAGAGATCCGGCCAGAGTGCAAAGTTGAGCGTCGTGTAGAAACTGACGGCGAGCACGTAGAACATCGGCAGTACCAGTGGTGGGGTATCACCCGTTCCAAACTGGATATGGAAGACGTACAGGAGGTGCGTGAACGCGAACAGCCCGAACACCCAGAAGAACAGCCAATTTCGGTCGAAGTTCGTGTAGATGACGCCAGCGGCGAGCGCCCCAATGACGTGCAAGACAGCGATAAACAACCGGACGCTCAGGTCGGGGGATTGCCAAGACGTGTAGATGTACTGTGGCGTCTCGATGATCCGGAGAAAGCCCAGGCTATCGATGAAGAAGACGCCAAACATCAGTAGGATCGGCCCCCAGAACGCGAAACTGACCGTTCGAACCGGTATCGGTCGGCAGAATCGGCCAGTTCCGAACGTGTCGCGTTCGTGTTGACTAGCGAGGCTATCAGCGAATCGGAACCGCTTGACTGAGAGAACGGCGAGAACGAAGACAGCTGGAACCATCATTGCACTCATGACGAGACTGAACTCGTCGATTCGCCACTCAATTGGATACAGGGCCGCGACGAAGAACGACAATCCTGCCACGATGGCAGCGACGTATCCGCGATCTCTCACGGGAACGAAATCGAGCATGAAGCTGAAGGACACCGGAATTCCGACGCCGAGCGCCATCGAACAGACGATCACCCATAGTACAAACTGTTCGATCGTACTCACGTGTGGGGCAGCGATCGTTAGAAGCAGTTGGACGAAAATGACCAGAAAGAGCAACCGGAACTTCACGTACAGGTCAGTGCTCCATCCACGCCGATCCATCAGGACGCCGCTGACGACGGCTGCGACGAGGGTGAGCAGCGCAAGTATAGCCATCACTATCGACACGTCCCTGGGGGACATACCGATCTTCTGCGTTCCGAGATCGGTCAACCCCAGTTGGACGAACGTGAGGTTGTAATAGTACCCTGCCGTGAGCGCAGACACGTAGATCAGATATCCAGTGATGGGGATCCACTGGCGCTCACGGACAAACTCGAAGAGCTTCATAGAGTGTTGTAATCCTCAATCTGGCATAAATATTGTCTCCTATTCTACATATTGGCAGCAATGTAACTCAAATATGTTTGAGGTCTTTTTGTGTATCCGTCACGGAGCAGTAGAATCCACTTTCTCCACTGTACGCCGATGAATAGTTTTTCGATACTAGTACTCCAGGGTGTCATAGAACAGTTCTCATACCCATCATTAGACACCTCGACAAATGGTAAGTACAGCTGAGCGATGTATCGCAATAGAGTCCGACCCATAAGTCAACTGATAAAAAGCGTGCAACATCCAGAGGATGAAGTCAGCAGATAGGAGTTCCAATCACTCGGTCGGCTTAGCCTCCGTCACGGGTTAGTGGAGAATGCGTCAAGTGTGGAATTGAGATGGTGTCGTACCTGCAGGCCTGTGCGGAACCGGGCGAGTACGTCTGACTGATGGGTTGAGCATGCGAGTATAGCCAGCCCACCGCCCCCAACTGGGATGATCGGTTGTTGTGGCTTGTGCGGTGCATGGCGACAACTCGGACAGTGAACTCCGCCGGCCGGACGGTGGTTGAGAAGTTCGGCGCAATCTTCAGTAGCGAGGCCGCAGAGAGAACAGAACTCTTCGAGGTGGTTGTCACACCCGACGAGTGGAATAGTGAATTGGTCAAGAAGCAGGAATGAGATGCTTTCTCTTCCCGGTGACTGTAGAGCAGACTCACAAGCAGTGCATTGAATTGATTGATCCCTATTGGGAGAATCTGCCGGTGACTGGAGAGTATTTCTCTTGTCCATAATCAAGGCACACTTCCGGTTGGTAGGCCAAGCCAGTAAGTTGCGGGAATGATGCTTATATCGCTCTGCTGGAAATGCCTCGCTCGAACTCAGTTGACGTCGATGATTTCGACTTCGAACGTCAGCGTTTCGCCGGCGAGACGAGGGTTGAAATCCACTCGGACAACCTCCTCATCGACGTGGACAACCTCGCCTTGGCTGCCGTTCTGGGCCTCAAGATAGGAGCCCTCTTCAGGCGTCTGGCCGCCGAGCATCTCTCGGAGCTCCTCGGTTTCAAACTCCTGAATATTATCGTCGCTGGGCTCACCGTAGGCCTTCTCCGGCGGGATCGTCAGGGTTTCAGTCTCCCCAGCCTCTAAGCCGATCAGTCCCTTCTCCATTCCCTCGATAACCTGCTCGTCACCGATATTAACCGTCAGCGGCGCGTACTCCCGGTCGGGCTGGGCCTCGGCGAGGCCCGTCTCCTTGGCGACGGATTTCCGGGAGGTATCGAACACTGTTTCATCGTCAAGTCGCCCTGTGTACTCAAGCGTCACAGAATCGCCAGTATCTATCGTCATACAAGTAGAAAGTGTGCCACACGGAAAGTCTATTGCATCAAGAGATAGCAGTCACGCTCGTTCTGAGTAGGGTCCACCTCTCCTAAGAGGCACGGCGTCACCGACGTGTCCGCGAGGTTGTCCTCGCGCTCGAGCGCAACAAGCGTCTCGCAGTGCGGAGAGTAGTCTATTTTAGTGACCTATCCGTATACCACGGCTGCGAACTTATTGCTACACTATTGCAGTGAGTGTCCATTTAGCGTTCTAAACTCGGCCTGATATAGGATACTCATCCAGAAGTGCTATCTTTCTTACCTCCTTTAATTACCTAAGGAGATGTGTAGACAGAACTATCCTGCTTGCTCCCCTCCTTTAGGACATGAATCCTCATCTCTCTTACCACGACAGCGATAGTCCAGAAGATCAGAAATCGATGCTGTTCTGCTGGGAGTGTGACTATGCAGACTCTGTTGAGGGTAATTGGGTTCTCCAGACTCAAGATGACTATATCCAGTATGTGTGTCCACAGTGTGATACCGTTCTTACTGAACGTCCATGTTCGACAAGTACCCCTGTCTTTCGCAGACGCCCAGCTGAACACATGGTTACTGCGTGGCAACATTTATTCCAGGCATCGATAGAACTCTGGAACATGCCATTTGAGAATGAGGCAGTCATGACTACTACGCCAACAGATTCCCGCAGTTGTGGCTGATATAACTTCTCAGCCCACATCTTATAATTACTGGTTTAAGGAAACAAAGGAATGATCAAGGGCGATTCCGCTCTCAATTCAGTCGACGTACTGGGATTCCCACTCACGGCGATCCTCAATCGCTTGTTCTCCCTCGTCTGTAATCGAGTAATAGTTTGTGCGCCTATCGAGTTGTCCTTTCTCGACAAGGTCCTTATTCACGACCGTATCGAGATTGGGATACAGCCGACCATGATTGATCTCCGAACTGTAGTACTGCTCGATCTCGTCTTTGACGTCCTGTCCAGATGGCTGGTCAGCGCCCGCGATCACGTACAGCAAGTCTCGTTGGAATCCTGTGAGGTCGTCCATGGCCCAACCATTCAGGCGAGATGATATTTGTTATTTCACACGTACGTAACTGTAAGCCCATCCAACTAGTCGATTCTTTATATTACTAACCGGCTCTCTTTCCGTTCACGACCTCCTGTGACTGTGATGGTAATGGAACGACATTCAAAGGATCCGATCAGTATGCACGATCAGCGATCGTAACCGTCTCACTCCGAATTCGAGAGTAGCTCATCGACGTACTGGTCTTCCCACTCGCGACGGTCCTCGAGTTCGCGTTGCCCACGCGCTGTGATCGTGTAGTAGTTCGTTCGTTTGTCAGCTTCTCCTTTCTCGACGAGCCCTTTATCGACGACCTCGTCGAGATTCGGATACAGTCGTCCGTGGTGGACCTCGTTCTCGTAGTACCCCTCAAGTTCGTCTTTGATCGCGAGCCCATGTGGATCGCTCTGGCCAGCAATCACGTACAAGATGTCACGTTGGAACGCAGTGAGATCGTACATATCTGAATGTGAGTATATCGACTGATGAAGGTTCCGAGACCAAGTAGTACCTAGGGTGTCATAGAACGCGTCTCACACCTACTATGCGGGCATCCTGATTCGATAAGTACAGGTCTTTCAATCGCTATTCAGATTGATACTGCCGTAACTCTCTAAAAAGAAGGAGTGCGCTGATCCCACTGATTATGAGAAGGATGAGTTGAGATGCCGAGCTGGGTGCTTGAGACCCAGCCATCTTAAAAGGGACTCCAGTCATGAAAGCGAGGACGAACAATTTTGTTCTAACAGATGTTAATTCTGATTTAGTAATATGGATATATGAAGATGAATCTTGTTTACTTTTTGCAAACCCCTCTCTTTTCAGCGTATAATATGGGAGAACTAAGAAGCCACCAAGAGGAACAAGAATGGCTAGATCATATCGTTGAAATTCATCAAGATCAAATTGGCGCATATCTACATATACAATCCCGGAAAGCAGAAATTGGACAACCATCGTAGCTATTAATACAAGTTCTGCTGTACCATTCATTTATCGAATGAGTTGATATTCAGACTGCATAAGTTTTCTTAACGATTGTTCAACACGAGAAGTTCGCATCCCTACTCATCGGCCAATTCACCATCGGAGTGTATGTAATCAACACCGTGGGAAGAGTTCTATGACACCCTCAGTACTCGCCAAAACGTCGAGTGACTAGTTCTCACCCTCCTCGATAGTCGGATAGAGCCGGTGTAGTTTCGTTCGAGCATCCTCGGTTGTGAATTGCCAGTTGACCGTGACATCTAACTCATTGCGTTCAGCTTCCCACGCAGCGACCTCCGACTGGAGGGTCGCTGCGTCCGGAATTCGGCGTTTGAGGCACTGGGACTGGAGCGTGCTCCAGACGAGTTCGGCGAGTTCGGGTTTAGCGCATTTGTAGTGAACTGAGAACTTGGTCAGTGCGACGGCGATCAGGATCTTCTTGGCAATCAGTAAGTGGCATCTCCGGCGTTAGTCGCGACTTCTGGTATAAATATCAGTTTCAGTAGACATCACTACCTGCTGGCAGCGCAGTCATGGCACAGTTCGATGGTCTGAGATAGATGAATCGAACACAGCCACTTTCTCATCGTCGTCGCGAGTCTCCCCACAACGACGTATTCCCAAAACGAGAGGGCCCCGGTGACAGCTGGCGTCTTCAGACATACCCCCAAGAGAGTCGTTCGGATAAGACCGACAACGACCGATCAAACGACGTACTACAGACTAACGGTACACTGCATACAACCGCTCTTGTGCTGGATATTAGTTAGGCGGATAGAGTGAGACCCTTCCCAGGGGTTGTGGGTAGTCGGGAGACACCCGCAACTGTTGACGTCAGGTGTCTCTGGAACCGACCATCTCACCGGGAATATCGACATCGTCCATCAACAAGACGCGTCGTTCTGTGTACTCGAGGCCGTTCTTGCGCTGTGTCCGCTTTTTGACTGCCAACCTGCTCTTCGAGAGATCGAGCAGCGCGTCGATCGTCCTCGAGACCAATTTCTTCGCGTAGTCGTCACTGATTCCCTTCTCCTGCCGGCGGATCCAGTGTTTCATATCGCCGGCGGTGACGTACTCTCGAACGCTTGCACTCCCTTTCCTCCATGGGTTGTCTCCAACTCCCGGATCGGTGCGTGCCTTCCAGAGCTTTGCAGCGAGCCGTGACGGAAGCGCCGATGTCGTCGCCCGGAGCATATCTTCGTCCATCTTCGCGAGCTGCTGGAGCGGAAGCAGATCTCCATACGAGAGGGAGACATCGCCACCACGCTCGAGTGGGTCGTCACTCTCCGGCAATCGGAAGTAGCTCTCACCGTCGTCTTTCTGGATGCGCTCAAGGCGGCCATCCACAACGTCGATCTCCCCATTATCGATGTGTTCCTCCAGGAGGTGTGCACCCTTCTCGAGTTCGCGGGCTTGGAGTTCGCCGACGCGATCCTTGTTGGCGTTGAGTTTCTTCTCGTGGGCGTCCAGTCGTGCCTCAATGGGTATCTGTGATTCTTCCAGGTCCTCGAGCCGTGCTTCGAGAGCCTTGGTTTCGGTGTGGGCCTCCTCGAGGTCGGCCTCGAGGTGATCGATGCGGTCGTCCTTTCGGGAGAGTTCGGACTCAAGGGTTGTGACACGCTCGTGAAGGCGCTCGAGTTCGTCGACGAGTGTTTGGAGTGTCTGTGCATCAGGGTCGGGACAGTCTGCGTTCGTGCTCATTTGATTCTGGTTTCGGTGGCATTGTCGGGCGATTCGACTCGCGCTGCTGGCCGATGTCGGGAACGCTGGTGGAGCAGTAGACTACCGACTCGAGAGCCGTCTCGAGGAAGCGAAGTGGCCGTCTTCGTGTTCGAAAGTCCGATGTCGATCTACTGGGGTTGGTGGCTTCGTCTCGGGTGGCGAGGTACGGCGGTCTACTGCGCTGGATAAGTCAACGTGATCCCGAAGTGGTGTGCTGAATCAGCTAGCCACCCTCGGGTTGGAGTCGACAGTCATGGCTTGCCAGTGTGGTGAGCGAGTCAAACGGACACTCGCAGATATCGCAGTAATGTCTCTGCCCCGTAAGGAACGTCTCACGGTTCATGTGGCCGCCGTCAGGTATGGCAGACTGTCTTTGATCGCTTTCACTAGAATCGTGCTCACTGGGCCGTTCCTGTACGCAAAGGTCGACCTCGGTAATCGGTTCGCGACCAGTTTCTCTCCACTTGCTATTGCGGCGTTCGTGTTCGATCCGCCAGGCTTCTCCACCGGTATCGGGGACAACCATCACCCGACGGCGGCGGCCGTTGATCGCCGTGTACTCGAACACGAATTCGACGGTCGCTTCGGTTGACTGGTCACGGCCACCGTCGGTTGCAAGACGTGGGTCGTCATCGGCATCGACGAGTAGAGTTCTGTCCTCGGTCTCGAGAGTCTGGGCTCGGGTATCGTCGTCGGCGATAATGATCTCTGAGCCGTCGGTCGCTTCGATGTCGCCCAGTTCGTAGCCGGCGACGGCACGGGCCTCCGCTCGCAGGCGCATCTCGCGAGCGCCGTCGCGCTCGAGTTGTTCGGCACGCTTTAGGACAGCTTCGTGATCGTTGACGATCATCATTGGTCGCCCACTTCGACAGCGCCGACGATCGCGTCAGCCATCGTCTTGAACAGGTACTGCACTTCGAAGCCACCGCGACGGTCGGCGATGTAGTCGATCCAGTCGTCGATCGTCTTCTCGACGTCCTCGAGGTCGTAGCGGAAAGCGCGCTGGTCGTTCTCGATAACGTGAATGGACTCGTCAGTCGTCCGGTAGACGTGGTGTGCGCCCTCGTTGTCGATGCCGACGGAGATGTAGTCGGCGCGTGGGTCGGTAGTCTGTGCTTCCGAAACCGTCTTTTGGGTTCGCGGTTGAATACTCATTGTCCTGAGCTAGGACACAGGTCGGGTGTTCCAGCACCCGGTCGAGAATCGATTTTCCCGGCCACCCTGCGTCTCTACTTCATAGTCTATCAGGCAACTACTTATTATTTACGCTATAGAGTATACACTCTATAGGGTGCATACTTTTTAGCGTAAGTTGTTTACGCAAAAGCGTAAAATTACGACATGAGGTAATTTATGGACGCGAGCGAAACAATGCGGGTAATGAGTGAGGAAGGTCGCGCGCTGCTGACTGATCGTGAAAAAGAGATCATCAGTGGCGAGGCAGACGTGTCCGACAACTATCAGTACAAGACGGAGTCCATCGTTCGAAATCGGATTCGGAAACAGCTCGGTGAAGACATCGAGTTTCTTGAGGAGTACTTCGACGAGGCTCACGAACTCGCAGTCGAAGCAGTCTGTGACGAGGTGAACGATGAATAGCACTCAATCTACCGACGGAGACTCACACCTAGACTGGCCGACCGAACTCGAGTGCTCCTCACAGAGACAGAGCGTGAACAGATTGCTGGCGAGCACGGAGATAGTCGACGTTACCAAGCGACATCACGTATACGAAGACGGGTTGAAGACGAACTCACGAAAGACGTTGAGATTCTTCAAGAGCACCATCCCGACCTACTCGAGGAAATACATGCGGTCGTCTGTGAGAAGAGTGATTCTGGTCAGTAGCGCGTAGCTGCCGGCGGTAGTCAGGCAGTTAACACAGGGGATAAAAATAATCTGATGAAAATCAGTAAATCCTCTAAATGCGGCCTGAATGGTTAGACTCTAGAAGAGGTCTCACGAGATTGTTCTCCAGATACAACTATGAGAATCATATGGCAGTAAAATGCTGAATAAGATAGGATATTAATTGAATTAGAAATCCGAGAGCCAGAACCTCCCCTGAGTATCGTGTTACCTTATCTTGATACTCCTCGAGTCTCTGATTAATCTCTTCTTCAATTCGCCTGCGGATTTCGGACGTGGTCGTGACGTTCTCATATTCTATACCCTTCCCATCCACGATCGAGACATAATCATCCCACTCGGTGCTTTTCGTTTTCGTGATTTCCTGTATCTCATCTTTTGAGTCAATCGGCAGGCCGAGAAGGTGGATTATAGCTGGTTTAGTCAAGTACCAGGTCAATTGATTAGATCCACGATCACCACTCTTCAGATTGCTTCCATCCTCAATGAGTTCTACACCGAATGTGGCTTTGTAGCCGAAGCCTCTGCGGACCTGTCGTTCTATCTGTTCCTGATACCAATTTGTTCCAGTGACAGCTAACAGAGTTGATCCGAAAAAAGACAGAAAGAGGCCAAAGAGGGTACCAATTTGCCCGAGTCCGAGATTCACCAGTTACATCGTGAATAGTTATTCTGATGGGAATTGTTATTAATTACTATTATGTAGAAGCTGTCCGAAGGCAGGGAATATGGGACAATTTGTTGAATCACTGCCATCGAAACCACTCACAAAAAGTGAAGTGCTCAGTATGAATGATGCTCGTGAGTACTGTATTCGCCCAGAATCTGACGAAGCACTCATAATCGCGTTGCTCGGAAATAATCAAGTACACGCACTAGGCTTCGACACAGACACTGACCAGTGGGTGAGGATCTACAGTACAGAAGCGGAGTACTCTGACGAAGCGTTTGACGAATTTGAAGCGGAAATCTACAAATGGGCAGAGGCCGAGTATGGAACTCGGCTTGACGAGGAGGGAGATCTGAAAATGTCTGGCCCTAGTGATCCCAGAATTGGCGGTACAGAGGTATGAGTTTCGGAATTGGAGCCTTCGCTGCTAAACTCTTGGATATTGTGCTCTGTTGAACAGCGATCTAATCAGCCGATATCACTGGCTTAGAAGGATGAAGCCGAGGAATTCGATTCTGTCCTATGGAAATCGATCTCCTCGACTTCATTGAGCAGTGTCGTGACCTAGCCAAACAAGCGTTGGGGAAGCACGCGGGCGAGCCCGCCAGCGGCGGGTTCGCCCGCTGGGTCCATGTCGTCCTACACTGTTTTCGGCTCGAAGAAGGCCACAGCTACCGTGAAACGCCGAATCGGTTGAAGTACATGACCGAGGTTCGTGACGTACTCGGTCTCGATCGAGAGGACCTCCCCGACTACAGCACGATCTATAAGTCGTTTGACCGGCTGAAAATGTGGGTGTGGCGGGCGTTGCTGCGCGTTTCAGCGCAGCAACACCCGCAGTCTGGCCACGCTGCTCTCGACAGCACGTTCTTTGACCGCCGCCGTTCTTCATCGTACTTCCGCCAGCGGTCAGGAAATACCGTGCAGACGCTGAAAGTGACGACATTAACTGATATAGAGTCGCTCGCTGTTCTCGATGTCCATATCACAGCACGGTGGAAGCACGATACGAAGACCGGACCGCAGGTCGTCCGCCGAAACGCGGACGACCTGCAGTCCGTGGTTGCCGACAACGCGTTCCAAGACTGGCACACTGAGTACGAAATCTCCGCACTTGACGTTGAGTACCTTGTTCACTACCGCGGCTCATCACCGAATGCAGTCATGAACAACGCGCTCATTCGGGCAAAAGGATACTCTCAGCGCTGGATGGCCGAAACCTCGTACTCAACAACGAAGCGCTCGCTCGGCGACGCCGTGCGAGCGCTGGGCTGGTATCGCCAGTTCCGTGAAATTGTCCTGATGTTCGCCCTCATCAATATAGAACCGCTGTGTGAGCCGCTGTAACCGTGACTCAGCATCTATTCAACAGAGCAGGATATTGCCCACCAAGAAGCACAAGACGATCTCGACTTGACGGAACACATAGATCATCTTCACAAATATCTATAGTAGACATTAGAAGTAATTGCTCATATTTGGTACAGAGATCTGATCAATAGCAGTATCAATCGCTGTTGTGAGATCGTCGAGTGAGCCAAAGAAACGGTTGCTGAGTGCCGCTTGTAGTTGTCTCCAGCACTCTTCGACAGGATTTAGCTCTGGTGAGTACGCCGGCAATGTCACGAAGTCGAGGTCGTCACGGGCCGCTAGGTCCGTGACGACCGACGCCCGGAAATATGGTGCTCCATCCAGGACAATAATTAGATCATCTTCGAACTCTTTGCATAACGCAAGAATGAAATGTTTTGCATGATCGGCGGTAACGTACTCTTCAAATCGAGAGAAAAAGCGATCACCGTCCTCGGTGATCGCGCCTAGCAGACACGTCCAGTCACGTTGCCCAGATAACTCAACGGACGGCCGCGTACCGCGGGGAAACCACGCGGCACGCGGCTCAACTTGGACGGATTTCTTGGTTTGATCGATGCAGACTACTGTGGCGTCCATTTCCCGCCTCTTTTTTTGAGCTCCTCACGGAACGTTTCTTGCTCATCAGAATCAGACTCAGCGGCTGTGCGGCGAGGTTTTTGATAGCTCAATCCCGCTTCTTTGAGCAACCGCCGACAGCTCGGGATTGAGTAGTCGACATCGTACGTCTCGTCAAGATACTGCTGGACGAGCGCCGGCGTCCACGCCGGCGCATCAACCCCAACATTCTCTGGCGATTCGTGGACAGCTTCTTCGAATTCTTTTTGCTCTTTTTCTGAGAGCTTCCGTTTTCTCCCAGAGCGATGAGCATCAGTAACGGCCTGCTCAAGCGACTCGTCGGTGTCGAGTCGCTTGAGCCAGCTATAGATTGTTCGTCGCTGAACGTCGTACCACTCGGCTAGTTCAGTCTGCGTGACGCCGTTCTTGTATGCTATTGCTGCTAAGAGCCGTTGTGTCGGCTTCTTACCCTCCACGTTGTCAAGGGCATCTTGCAATTCCTCGACAGAAGTCTCGTCGAGATGATCCACTGTGTTTAGTAACACTACCTGAGTAGAAAGTTCTAACGGATACTATAGCTGACTATCGCTACACGTTCTCGATCGAAAAACAAGATGAGTTGCAGGAAATCACAATAGTAGTCGAAAACGTCGGGTTCCGCGACCGAACCTCCCTAACTGTCTCACTTGGAATTGAAGACTTTGAGATCGCTAAACAGGAGATAGACCGTTTTCAGCAGGAGTTCAGATACATTTACTACGCGCTTCATGGTCGAATGAACCATCCAGTTCTAACTGAACTTCCAGCTGTCCACCAATTAAGCCCAGTCGATGTGAAGATCGTATATGGTGTCGAAGATACTTCCGTCCCTTGGGTGAAAACCAGCATTAAGCACTTTGCAAACGTCTTATGCCACTATCATCAACCCATGCATCAGAAAGCACGAGCTCTGTTTGATGAACACCGAGATGATTACGAAAACGGTGAGTACAGCCCACCGACGCGCCTCACAATCGACGATAATAAGAGTCGCTACACTTCGGATGAAGTGATAAAGATCCTCAGTCAGGGCAACTATCTACGCGAGTATTTCGATTTCATGATAAACAAAGACGGATTCAGAGAGACAGTTGCTAACCGTGTTGCATACAGCCCTTACGAATGATGGAAACCACTGATCAGCTGACCATCTATACTTAGCGGATCCCAATGTCCGCGAAGCCTGTCTTCGAGGACATTTTGGGCGTAAACTGATGCTAATTTCTACATATTCCATCTGATTCTTCATCATCTGTAGGGCTAAAAGTGGAGATCAAGGACACGCTGGCTTTAGTTTCTGCTCACCAGATGATTTTCCCGAGTGCCGTCCTAGCTTGATTCTGAACTCTGAGGCAAAATTCTTCATAGATCGGTATACCCTGTGCATCCAGTTCAAGCGTAATAGACGAGAAGTACGGGGGCATCGACTTTAGTCAGCTACAGGTTTTGCCGCCCGATGCATGTTCATCATCCTCATGACAAGCATACAACTAAGAATAAGAACGTTCGCTGTGAACCCAAAGATAGTCCAATGCCGCCTGGTAGTAGTTCGTCCAATGAATCGATACGGCGCCCGGAGGGGGAGGTGATTGCAGAATATATCGACGCCGGGGCCGGACATATTCACATAGCTGGCGAACCAGGAATCGGAAAGACAACGACACTGCGCCAAGTCACGACCGAGTTTCAACACGAGTACGATATCGAGATCAGGAACATACGCCCGAATCACAATCTCAACGATATCTTCCGGGGAGTCAACCACGTGTTATTCAATCACTTCCCTGATGACCTCACAGAGGAAGGACGGAGTCTTAGCGGCATCAGTATTAGCCCGTTAGGCGGTGTTTCATGGGATGCTGACGACCCGGACGCAACCAGAGCCCAATTTGGTCACAGAGACGCCCTTCGGAAACTCGCAGAACTCTTTCCCGACGACCAGTCTCTGCTAATCTGCGTCGACGATGTCCACGAACTGAGCGATGAAGACCGAGCGATTCGTGGCACAATCAACGAAACAGCAGACATACTGCCACAAAACGTCGTTCTCATCACTGCGGGACGGCTCACGTTCCCTAATTCAGATACTGCTGTCTCTCTCGACACCTTCACCGAGGACCAGACGGCACTGTTATTACGCAACGCATTCCTCGACATCGACGAAACCAGGATACAGACCATCCACGATCAGGTCGCCGGTCATCCACTCTACCTCGGGCTACTCATCGAGGCGAACGACAGCAGTGAGTCACTCGAACTCCCAGAACATGAGGTATACACCGTAATTGAGGAACGATACCTCCAATTCCTCTCCCCCGATGAGCGCCGCGTCCTCCGGGCCACTGCCCTGTTACGGGAGTTAAACGAAGCGGTTTGCACCCACGTCCTGCCCGATAGCTACGACCTTGACCGCGTCGCTGTCGCCGACATCCTTGACTCGCTCAGCACCCGCACAGTCGTCCAGAACATCGGACGGAATCACGACGGCCTCGCCACCTTCAAAATCCACGATGTCTTCCGCAGCTTCCTCCATGACCTCTGGGACCGCACAGCGGAAACGGAGCAACGAGCGTTCGAGTACTACGCTGAAAGCACAATTGAGTTGACCAGCGACGACCACTCGCTGGAAACGGAAGTCAGTTCCATCACGTCCTGCCTCAAGTATCTCTCCGACTCGGTCATTCAAACCGAGGAGGACACGCTGTCCGATCTTGTCGAGCATGTGTTTGCAGATGATGGTCTCAGCTTCTATCCTGCCTCGCTGCTCGCAACCGAACTAAAAACACGTGACGTAGCGCAACTCCCGGACACTGTCATCGAATCGGTACTGGCAAGCGTCGCGGAACGACAGAGCATTGCCAACGACTTCTACGACGACCGCCTCCACATCTCCTGGGCGGAACGACAACTTGATCACGGCGCATTTGATCCCTCCATACCCGTCCAACGAAGCTATCTCGGGAGGATAACCGACACCTATCCGGGCTTTGTACGACGCGTAATCAAGGAGACGACCATCAACGACGAAAAAACGCAACAATACCTCATCAGGATCAGTACCGAGCTTCCAGCTGCTGACGCCACAGTCGTCGGTGAGCAAGCAGTACAGTGGCTCCACAAGACAGAAGCGTACCACAGCCTCGTCGGGCAAGTACTGGAACTCATAACCCATCTCTGTGCCGAAAGAGAATTCGATACGGCCCTAGCTCTTCTGGACACCGTGCTTACCCCGCAGCAGACCGGCGATCGTAACCAACTGGATGGCGACCAGAGCATGACGCGATATAGGCTTATCCAGACCCTCAAGGAGATATTCGATGAGTTACTTGCCGAACGCGGTGCTGCGTTCATTGACCTGCTGAAGACTAATCTCGAAGCGGCCCTTCACGAAGGGATGGATACTGTTGACCGCACAGGCATTGTCCGCCACTCGGTCGTCACCGATCTCGACTACGCCGACGAGAACCGTGGCACTCTACAGCAACTGCTGTTGGAGTATTTCACCCGCGCCGCCATGCAGTGGGTCAGTGCTGATCCGACGGCTACAGGACGACGAGAACTTGTAGACGAGTTACTGGCGGGATCCATCACGTTCCGCCGTGTCGCTTTCGCGGTCCTTGCAGCACATCCGGAATCCTATCGCGATATGGTGGAAACCGTGCTAACAGATACGGACAACTACCGGGAGCTCCCTGTCGGATACGAGTTTTACTGTCTCCTCACCGCAGGCTTCAAACACCTAGATAACGAGGGTCAGGAACAGGTCTGCAAAATAATTAGCGATGGTCCGTATACCGATTATGACCGTCGGGCCGAACAGATCGCCGAACGCGAAGCGGAACCGGCCAGCTACTTCAAACAACGGCTACAAGAGAAATGGCAGCGCGACCGATTCCTTCTGATCCGCGACGAATTACCTGCCCACTATGTCAACCAACTCACCGCACTTCTGGACACGTACGGTGAACCGGAGCAGCTGCCATCCCAACCATACCAACCAGACGTATCCGGTGGCTTCGTCAATCAGCGCGGACCGGAACAGACGGAAAAACTCCGCGACCAACCAGCGGAAGGCGTTCTCACCAGAGCCGCCGAATGGGAACCACCGGAAACAGAGCGATGGGAGACTGATGACACCGGCCAACTCGAAGAATGGAACCATCTCGGCTTCTCCCGACAGCTCCGCGAACTGATCGAGGAACAACCGGAACGGTACGCCCGTAAAATCTCGATTCTCGAAGACGCCAATACCCGGTACGCCGAAGCCGCCTTCCGCGCATTCCGTGAGCTCCTAGACGACGGCCAACCATTCCCCTGGCACTCCATCATCGAACTCGCAACGGCTATCACTGATGATCCAACGGCATGGAGTAGCGGTTGCCGGACAAACCTCGCCAAACTGCTCAACAAGGGGATAGCTGCCGAAGAAACAGACTTCCCACAGAACCATGACAAAGACGTTCATAAAATCCTGCTGACACTCCTTGACGATCCCGATCCAAGTCACGAACGCGACCAACCAGCGGACGGCATGGCCGGTCACAGGGATCCGATCCAAGTCGCAATCAACACAGTCCGCCCGATGGCGCTCAACGCCTTCATCACATACACCCGATGGACGGAGCAGGATGAAGACGACTCAAACTCGGCACTTCTCGACGCTATCGAGGCACGGATCACGGACGATCAATCCCTCGCCGTGCGCACCGTGATCGGCCGGCGATTCATCACACTCTGGACCCTCAATCAGAACCGTATCGCAGACTGTCTAGAGAATATTTTTCCCCGCGGCGATACGCCAACGGAACACCGCCGGTTCATCGCGGCATGGAACTCATATGTACGTCACAACACCATCTGGGAAGGATATGCCCCGCTCCGCCCGTACTATATCCACGCCATGTTGTTACTAGACACGGAAGAAGCTGATCCATATGAACTCAACGTCCGCTCAACTGCCGCCCACATCGCGTCATCCTATCTCTTCGGCGACGAACAGCTCACCGACGATACAAGTCTTATCAGGCAATATTACAGCTCTGCATCATCCGGGGACGCCGCAGAGCTCGCCACCACTCTTGCTAATGCAATCGACACGCCAAATGTCGCAGAGCAGTGGCCGGCGATCAGAGCACTCTGGGAGTGGCGCCTAGACCAACTCGAAGACACGGCCGCCATTGCCTCCCAAGAACACGCAAACGAAATACGGCAGTTCCTTGACTGCGTGCGTACCGTATCAGTAGCCGATCTATCACAAGAACAGGATAACATCTGTCGATCACTCCCGTTCCTGGTCAAAGGGAACCGGAATATCCACTGGCGGTGGATCGAAGAATGGCTCGCGAATCAATCAGCTATCCACCCGACAGTTACCGTAGATCTATACCAGAATTTTGTCAATGAAGTCTCGGATGAGGACTGGTCCTCAATCGTGTGGACAAGCCAAGCAGAGAATCGCGAACGCATCTATGAAAATGCTGACGCGGTCAACGACACGACATTACAAACAGCGATGCACGTAGCCAACCAGTTCGCAGCCGAAGGATGTGACCTCGATCGGGAGTTCTTAGATATGCATCTGTAAGCGTCATTTTCCACCGATCTATTGGACGCCCTTGAATAACCGACAGGTTTTGTCGCTATCATTCCGGTAGACACCTGCCTCAGATCCGGCTCGAGTCGATCTCCAAGCCGATAGGGACCACTCCACTTCCTTGAGTCCCTTCCGGCCCTGTTCGTGGGTGGCAACCGACGGCGTCGCAGTTGACACCTCGAATGTCGGTCCAGCTCGAGAACTGCTCAGAGGCACGGTGCAGCTGTGTGCGGATCGTGGAACGGCATCACTTTGGAGTAGATTTCCGTGCCAGCTCTTTCTCGTCCATCTCTGTTTGTTGTACCACGCAAGCTGCTCTCCTATCATTAATCCCTCAGTCAAAATCAGTAGGATCCTACACTATCGATTTCATATAGGATAGCATATTCATTTCGTTTATTATGCCCGATTGCTTACCAGAAAACATATGCAGCGTCGATCGTTCATCAGGACAGTTTTTCTTTCTATTTTATCAATTCATTCTTTTATACGTTTGAGCGACGAGGCTTTTACTACATCCTTACTTGGTGCAAAAGCCCTCGTATCTCTCTCATCAGGAAAGATCGCTACACTAGGCTTATTAGTTCTTGTATCAAGCTCATATTTCATATCTGGCAATCTATACCAAAGAAAATTTGGATCAAAAGTTGGTTTTCAGGCCCTATTCATAGGATCTGTAATGATTTCCTATCTAATATTAACTAATAACCTCACAAATCAAATAATTCTGATTGGTACCTTTCCTATCGTAGTTCAATGGCAGATCGTCTATCTTGTGAGTGTTTTTCTCCCACTCATGGGATTTATATCATATTTTAAATGTGCTTCTTCCTGTGGGATGGATGATGATGTACGGTTTTCGGCAGTGATAGTGTCAGCATCACTATTAGTATCTAATTCATACTTTATCTTGAATTGGTTTTTACCCATATTTGAGATACTTACTGTAGTAGCACTTTCCCTTCATTGGAAATTCGGAACTGAATTCAGATTTGCGGATTTGATTATTCGATTTGAAGAATCGATCACCGTGATCAACCAAGCAGCATTAGAGGATATTGGATCTTATCTGGATGCAGTACTAATATATTCAGCCATTTTTGTTAGTTCACTGTTCTTCTTACCTACTCTCCTGAGTCATGAGCTGGTTACCGTGTTTCTATTAGGATTTCTTGAGGCAATAATAGCAGTTAGATTGACTCTTGCGGGTTATTTTCTGCTTGGAGGAGTCAGCTTAATAGTGGGGCTTCAAGCGTGATTTGCTGGATATAGCTGGCGGAGTTTGATGCGGGCGTCGTCGGTCGTGAACTGCCAGTCGATAGCAGAATCGTCTTTGTTTCGTATCCGTTCCCACGCAGCGACCTCCGACCGGAGGGTCGCTGCGTCAGGAATGCGTCGGTCGAGACACTCTGTCCACAGGGCGCTGAACTCAATTTCGGCCATGTTCAGCCAACTCCCGTGTTCTGGCGTGAAGTGAAACTCAAGCTTGCTGAGCAACCGACGAGCTTCTGCTGGCGGAAGATGTTCGTAGAAGGCGTACCGCTGATGTGTGTTCAGATTGTCCATCACCACCCGGATGCAGTCCGCATCCGGGTAGTGATCATCCACCAGTGACTGCATCTGCGCGACGAACTCCTGTTTGCGCCGTCGCTTGGTTACCTCAATGTGTCGCCAGCCAACCAACGGTTCGCTCATCACGAAGAGGTTGCGCGTCCCGTTGCGTTCGTAGGTGTAGTCGTACTGAGCGACCGCTCCCGGACTCGCCGGGAGCGGGTCGCGGACGTGATCGTGCAGTTCCTTGTTGGACTCGTCAAAACAGACGACGGGACGCTTCTCGTCGTAGGGTTCGTGGTAGAGATCGAGAACGTCCTCCATCTTGCAGACGAAGGCGGCGCTGTTCTCAGGTGTAATCACCCAAGATTTGGATCGGTGAGGGTGCAGTCGTGTTTTTTTAGAATCTGTCGGACGGTTTCGTGAGAGATCGACTCAACGTCGATCTCGGAGAGAGCGACGAAGTGGTCGGCAAGGAGATGGAGCGACCAGCGAGAGCGTCCTTCCGGCGGATCGCTGCACGCTAACGCGATGAGGTGTGCTTCCTCGCGTCCGTCAAGTTTGCGCTTGTAGATGCGGTCGGCCTTGCGGCGAGTAATCGCCGCGAGGCCGTCTTCGGTGTAGCGTTTACGGGTGCGTCCGACTGTTCCAGGGTGACAGCCGACGGCTTCACTGACCTCCGGGTCAGTCAAGCCGTCATCGGCGTGCAAGAGACACCGTGCACGCGTGAGCTCTCGCGTCTTGTACGTGCCCGCTGACAGCATCGCGTTCAGTTCCGCTCGCTCATCGGCAGACAGATCGACAGAGTATGTTTGTGTTCGTGGCATGATCTACTTCAGAATATTTCTGAACACTCTCTAGAGGCGCTCTACGTAGATAAAGCTAGTAGTTCAGGGTTGAAGGCCCAATAGGTCGAGTGATACGCCGCGGTGTGCTGCCGAAGATGTCGTTACGATGCAGGCATCGTCGGTGAGGTGGTCGATCAGGTCCGTGGTCAGTTGATACGGTGCAAGGTGGTTGATGTGAAACGTGTACTCGACACCAAGGTCCGTGAGTCGACCCGTGCGGAAGTACCCGCCAGCGTTGTTGAACAGGAAATCGAGCTCATCGGTTTCCTCCCGAACTGTCGTAGCGAGTTCTCGAACGGCATCGGGATTTGCGAAATCAGCCGGGATGAACATCGCCTCGACGCCGATCGTTTCCAGTTCGTTGACGACGGACTCGCCAGCACTCACATCTCGTCCGTGGACGATCACATCTGCGCCGAGTCGGCCGAGCGCGAGTGCAGCAGCATACCCGATTCCACTCGTCGAACCCGTAATCAGCGCAGTTTTCCCGGCACAAGTCATGTGACTCACGCCTGCGAGTTCTTCCGGACGATCTCTCATGCCCTAACAACGAGGTCCGTTCTCAAAACGGCACTCCCTCACCTTGTTATCCAGTGACGATCGAGATAGCAGTTACCACTCCGAACGCGAAGTACTTCGCGACACTAAGGGGACACCTGAGGCCTATGTACTGGTCGAAGAACTGTGGAGGGGCTGAATTGAAGCGATCGTGAATGGCCCGAAGCAGCTAGCGGTCCTGATCATTAGGAGAATCTCCTCGCGCGGACCGTAGAACTAGACCGTATAGTTCCCCCTCTGGCGTGTAGAGGAAGTTCGACTGGTCGAGGTTACCGCTAAAATGGATCGTGATACTGCCATCGTCGTTTGGCTCTGCGGTCACGTTGTTGATCGTGTACGCGTCGTACTCGTTCTCCTCGAGCGGTACTTGGTTTCACAACACTGGGATTAACTGCTCTGTTGAATAGATGCTGAGTCACGGTTACAGCGGCTCACACAGCGGTTCTATATTGATGAGGGCGAACATCAGGACAATTTCACGGAACTGGCGATACCAGCCCAGCGCTCGCACGGCGTCGCCGAGCGAGCGCTTCGTTGTTGAGTACGAGGTTTCGGCCATCCAGCGCTGAGAGTATCCTTTTGCCCGAATGAGCGCGTTGTTCATGACTGCATTCGGTGATGAGCCGCGGTAGTGAACAAGGTACTCAACGTCAAGTGCGGAGATTTCGTACTCAGTGTGCCAGTCTTGGAACGCGTTGTCGGCAACCACGGACTGCAGGTCGTCCGCGTTTCGGCGGACGACCTGCGGTCCGGTCTTCGTATCGTGCTTCCACCGTGCTGTGATATGGACATCGAGAACAGCGAGCGACTCTATATCAGTTAATGTCGTCACTTTCAGCGTCTGCACGGTATTTCCTGACCGCTGGCGGAAGTACGATGAAGAACGGCGGCGGTCAAAGAACGTGCTGTCGAGAGCAGCGTGGCCAGACTGCGGGTGTTGCTGCGCTGAAACGCGCAGCAACGC
Source organism: Haloterrigena sp. H1 (assembly GCF_005938085.1). Lineage (GTDB taxonomy): Archaea > Halobacteriota > Halobacteria > Halobacteriales > Natrialbaceae > Natrinema. The sequence goes on along the minus strand of NZ_SMZK01000002.1, from coordinate 469,356 downwards.
CCGCCACACCCACATTTTCAGCCGGTCAAACGACTTATAGATCGTGCTGTAGTCGGGGAGGTCCTCTCGATCGAGACCGAGTACGTCACGAACCTCGGTCATGTACTTCAACCGATTCGGCGTTTCACGGTAGCTGTGGCCTTCTTCGAGCCGAAAACAGTGTAGGACGACATGGACCCAGCGGGCGAACCCGCCGCTGGCGGGCTCGCCCGCGTGCTTCCCCAACGCTTGTTTGGCTAGGTCACGACACTGCTCAATGAAGTCGAGGAGATCGATTTCCATAGGACAGAATCGAATTCCTCGGCTTCATCCTTCTAAGCCAGTGATATCGGCTGATTAGATCGCTGTTCAACAGAGCAGGATTAACCCTTCTCGTGTGGCCGTCCATTCAGATGGTGATGGACTTTGACTTCTGGCCTCTTCCGTTAGGGGTAGCTGGCGTGATGCCCGCTATAATTCATATAATTTATATTTATTTGAAAGGCTGAACAGTAGACTAAACATCCAATAGGCCTTATTGGATGATTCGAAAACAAAGTACCGCGTCGGTAGCCGTTTTATACTTGTGGAATCATTAATTTGATATGGCTGATCTCAACCCGATCGCGAAGCGGATCCACAACGTGAGCCCCGACCCCGTCAGACTCACCCTCGATGACGGGACGGAAGCGGTCTTTCACATTTCTGGAGCGGAGTTCTTCCAGCAAGAATTCCAAGCCGAGGGCACTCGCATGGACGATGACGCCGATTACCGATTCGTCTCAAGTGACGACAACGAGACGATCCTTGTCGGTCGAAAAGGCCCAGAGGACTCTGGCTGGTCAATGGTCGGGTCTATCCTCGATTCCGCGCCAGCCGAATCTGAGTGAACTTGGACTCTGAGCTTTCGTGATGATCTCAGTTATATGAGGCCAGTTGGTCGTCCCGACCACATCCGCGCCTGCACCGAGCAAACGTTTGGTGACGGCTGCGTGGTAGGTCGGCTCAAAACCGATTGCATCCGAACCACATGTCACCGTCACGTCTGCGACCGCGATGTTGTCTGTAATTGCGACGGCCATCTCTGTCAGTAGTCCCGCTTCGGCACTTGACAGATCACACCGGTACAGGAAGGCGTGATACTGGTCAGAACCTTTTCTGGCGTTCTCTGCAGTATCGAACTCGAAGCCATCGGCTCGGATTTTCAGGGCGATGTGTTCTCAGCAACCCAGTAACCATGCTACCTCAAGTATGCGGACGACGAACAACCAGCATAGGTTCTGGACGATGACTGCAATCGATATCAACTGCGACATGGGTGAGAGCTTCGGCAACTGGACAATGGGGCGCGACGCCGAGGTGATGCCGTACATCACCTCTGCGAACATCGCTGGCGGCTATCACGCGGGTGATCCACACGTTATGCGTGAAACCGTCACACTCGCTGCGGAATACGATGTCGGGATCGGGATCCATCCCGGCCTCCCAGACAAGATGGGGTTCGGTCGCCGGTCGATGGACGCGACGCCCGAGGAAGTGCGTGACTACGTCGTCTACCAGTTGGGCGCGCTGATGGCGTTCTCGAATCGCCACGGGGCGAGCGTCCAGCACGTCAAACCTCACGGTGCCATGTACTCGATGCTCTCCGAGAGTGAGGCTCACTGCCGTGCTGTCATGGAAGCGCTTCTCGAGGTCGATCCCAGTCTCATCTATTTGGCAACCGATATGAATATCTACGAGGTCGCCCAGGAGTACGACGAGTTGGACGCCGTCTTCGAAGGGTACGTCGACCTCGACTACAACCCCGACCGCACGCTGATCGTCGAGAAAGAAGTCGAACCGAAAGATCCGAACCTGGTCGCAGATCGGGTCATTTCCATCGCGACACGGGGCGAGGTCGAGGCCGTCGACGGAACAGTAATCGACGTTCCCGCATCGTCGATCTGTATCCACGGTGACGGGCCGAACTCGGTCGAACTGCTCGAGACGATCCACGACCGACTCGAGGCCGAAGGGATCGAACTAGCTCGCCTCGACGAGCTGGTGTGAACGACCCCGTTGCTGCGTCGGTCGATCGGATATCGTCCCGTTGGGCGTGCCGTCCTGCCTACTCAGACTCGTGTAACCCTTCGAACTGTTGATCGAGATACTTCGTCGTGTGGTCGCTCTCGACGAACACGTCGTCCTCGAGAACTGCGAGATGAAACGGAATCGTCGTCGAAATCCCCTCTATCTGTGTCTCCGTCAGAACTCGCCTGCTGCGTTCGAGTGCCTCTTGACGGTCCTGTGCGGTAACGATGAATTTTCCGACGAGCGAATCGTAGAACGGACTGATCCTGTCGCCCTCGTTGACACCGTCGTCGACGCGGACTCCCATTCCTGTCGGCGGTCGATACGTTTCGAGCGTTCCCGGTGTCGGATCGAACTCCTCGTAGGGATCTTCGGCGTTGATCCGGAACTCCATCGCAACACCTCGAGGGTTGACTTCGGACTGCTCGAACGAGAGTTCTTCACCTGCAGCGACGCGGAACTGCTCTTTGACGATATCGATGCCCGTCACCGCTTCGGTGACCGTGTGTTCGACTTGAATCCGAGCGTTTACCTCGAGGAAGTAGAAGTCACCGTCCTCGTAGAGGAACTCGACGGTGCCGGCACTGCTGTACCCGGCTTCGGCAACGCCCGATCTGGCGGCTTCACAAAGCTCCTCCCGCGTCTCTTCGTCGAGGACAGGCGAGGGCGTCTCCTCGATGAGTTTCTGCTGACGACGCTGCACCGAGCAGTCGCGTTCGTAGAGATGGCGGACGGTCCCGTAGCTGTCACCGATGATCTGAACCTCGATATGGCGCGGGTTCTCGAGGAAGCGCTCGACGTAGACAGCGTCGTTGTCGAAGTACGCTTCGCCCTCACGTTTGGCGTTCGTGAACGCCTCCTCGGCTTCCTCGGGGCCGGTGACGACTTTCAGCCCACGACCGCCGCCACCGCCGTCCGCCTTGATCGCGACCGGGTAGCCGTGTTCGTTGGCGAAGGCTTTCACCTGGTCCGGATCATCAACCGGTTCGTCCGTTCCCGGAATGATCGGGACGCCCGCGGCGTCCATAATGGCTCGCGCCTTGGTTTTTTCACCGAAGTCGGCCATCACGTCCGACGGGGGGCCGACCCAGATGAACTCGGACTCCTCGACCCGACGGGCGAATGCCTCGTTCTCCGCGAGGAACCCGTAGCCCGGATGGATCGCGTCGGCCCCAGTTTCGGCTGCTGCGTCCAGCAGCGACTCCTGATCGAGATAGCTCTTGCCCGCGACCGAGGATCCCACATGAGCCGCCTCGTCGGCGCGGCGAACGTGTTTCGCCGTTTCGTCGGCGTCGCTGTATACGGCGACCGTCTCGATTCCGAGTTCGTTCGCTGCCTGTACCACTCGGACTGCTATTTCGCCACGATTCGCGACGAGTACTTTGTCAATCATTTATTGGAGAATCCGCTACAACGACTCCTGGATGTTCTCGAGAAGATCGTCTCGTTCCTGACGAATCTCGAGCGCTTCTTCGACGTCGACGGCGTTGAAACCGACGGTACTGTGGGTTCGACACTGGGCGAGCGCATCGCGCTCGGGACTCACGACGGTCCCAACGGTCACGTATCCGCCACCCGTAACGGCGTCTCGCATTAGAATAATCGGTTGACCGGCCATCTGGATGGAGCCGACTGGATAGCCGAGGTCAACGACGTTGGTGACGTCCGTTCCGGCACCGAAGGGCTGCTCGCGTTCTTCGAACATGTCGGTGATATCCGGACCCTCGAACCGGTAGCCGACCCGGTCGGCCTCGTCGGAAACTTTCCAGTCGGCGTCGAGGAACCGCTGTCGGCCCTCGTCGGTGAGCCGATAGTCACAGAGCCCCATCACGACATTGATCTCGGTCTGAGAGTAATCCGGTCGGTCCGTCTCGTCGATCGAAGTACCGAGTAGTTCGTCGGTGTCTGCTGACGACTCACCGATCGAGAGCTCGTCGCCTTCTTCGAGCGACCGGCCCTCGTGGCCGCCGATTCCGATCAGCGTGTACGTCGCACGGCTTCCCATCACCGGCTCGGTATCGATACCACCGGCGACTGCGAGATACGCGCGTGCGCCTTCCGTTGCGAACTCGAAGTTGAGGGTGTCGCCGGCCTCGGCCTGGACGGCAGTCCACGTCGGGATCGGTTCGTCCTCGAGGGAGGGATCCATATCTGCACCGGTAACGGCGAAGACGGTGTCCTCCTCGAACTCGATGTCCGGTCCGATATAGGTCATCTCGAGGGTTGCATCTGATTCGTCGTTCCCGACGAGCCAGTTGCCGACTTTGTGGGCGAACTGATCCATCGCACCGGAGGGCGGCATTCCGATGTGATAGTGTCCGTAACGGCCGGTATCCTGAACGGTCGTGACGAGTCCACCGTCGAGAATACGCATCAGTCGAGCACCTCCAGAAGCTGCTCGTTATATCCGTGTGGATCGTCGAAGAACGCCTGTATTTCGAACTCGACCCGATCGTAGTTGTACTGGTAGGTCCCGTCTTCGATCTCCGATCGGATTTCGTCGTACTCATCGCGATCGATCTGCCGGAAGTTGAGGATGTCTCCTGGGTTCGGAAGCACCATCGAATCCTCGAACGCCGACAGTTCCTGATCGACGTCTAGCACCTCAACGGGAGTTCGACCGTAGAGCTGATAGCCGCCGGCCCCAGGGACGGGATAGATCGCAGTGAACGCGCCACCGAATCCGATCGCACGGCTCGGTGTCGCCGTCCGCGGCTGCTCGTACTTCGGCACCTCAATCTGCTCGTCGTGTGGAACCATCTGGAAGCAAAAGGGAAGCCCGGGGACGAAGCCGATCATCGTCACCATGTGCGGTGCGCCGGAGTGGTGGTCGATGAATGCCTCGACGGAATCGAAGCCGTTGAGCGCTGCCGAGTACTCGAGATCCGTCGCGTCCGGGTCCTGATGGCGTTCCCGGAAGTCCATCAGTGTCTCGTGAGTCCATGGATCGTCGTAGAAGACGGGAATATCAAACACCCGTGCCTCCCACTGGTACTCCGAGACGTCGATCTCCTCTTCGAGTGATTTTAGCTCATCGATCAGTTCGTCCGGATGAAGCACGTTCGGATCGAACTGGATCAGATAGGAAGCGTTCGACGGTGCAACCTCAATGAGTCCCTTGAGACTGTTCTGACGAATCTCCTGTGTGATCGCCTGTGCTTTGAAGTTCGCATCGAAACTCATCGCTTCGGCGAGTTCGACGAACACCCAGTCGTCCCCCCCGTACTCATATCGTGGAGACGGAAGCTCCTGTCTGGTTATCGTTTTCTCACTCATTCTACTGTGTGAGAGAACGGTTATCATTGTATAGATACCGACTAGATTGGAACGGTGAATACATGCGTGAAAATACACTATTTCGTAAACAGGCCTAATCGTACGGGTTTACACTCATGTGGTCAGGGTGTAGCTTTGTCAAGTACTATATATCTGGGGAGCATATTTAAGCGTAAGATTCCATAAATGACGACAGAACATATCGAATCGCCGATGCCCGGCGTCTTCTACACGCGACCAGATCCGGACGAAGCAACGTTCGTTGACGAAGGCGACGAGGTCGCCGAGGGAGACGTCGTCGGATTGGTCGGTGTCATGAAGAACTTCCACGATATCACGGCCCCTGCGGACGGAACGATCACCGAGGTCATCGCGGAAAACGAAGCGGAAGTCGACGCTGGTGACGAACTTCTCGTTCTCGAGACCAACTGACGCCGTCTCGATCGTCGATCGAGCTCGGGCACTGTTGTCATCGTATTTTCAGTCGCCTGTGCATTCTCGCGTTGCATCCGGTCGATACTCCATCGACACGACATCACCGTCCTTGAGCATCACCGATAGCACACCTCTGTATGTTTGGACGCGCTCTGGGAGTCGCTCAGCAGGGGCATCCACTTACTTGATTACCAGCCAACCGAAACGCTCCTCGAAATCATGTGCCGGCGAAACGTCGGCCTCCGAAGCCTGCTATATGCGCTCTCGGCTGAATCGATATTGATCGAAGAAACCGGCCGCCAGCAGCTTGACCAACCACTTGCCACGACTCGTCTATCGTGTAATCATATACTTGATATACTATCAGGATAATTGATGTGTAATGTCTACCGGCACGCGTGGTCGGCTTGCATTCGATATCGAGACGATCAATGCTGATCGGCCTGCCAACAAAGAGTTCGACGCCCAGAACTCCGAGCATGTCGAGTTCTTCTGTGTCTGCGTTGCCCACCAAACAGAGCCAGGGACATCTCCAAGCTACGAGATCATTTTCCGCGACGGGAAAAGCCCTCACGCCGAACTCGAGGTGATCGAGCGAACGCTCGACTACCTCGAGGCCAAGCCACCTGAGTCGGTGCTCACGTACAACGGCGACGAGTTCGACCTGCCTCACCTAGAGGGGCGAGCGCGAATCGCTGCAGAGACGATCGAAAATCGATTCGACGTGGCACAACGGGCGGAGGAGTTCGTCGACCGCGTGGAGAGCATCGACCTCATGCCTGAAGCCTGTGAGGTCTGTGGTGACGAGTATACATCGTTCGAAGAAGCCTGCGAAGCCTTCGATGTTGACGTGATGCGAACACCGCTCGACGAGTACAGCTTTGATATCGATGTTGTTGCCCACCGGCCGACATCGAAAGGGATTGATCCGTACATGATGGGCTGTGATATTCCGGTGCTTGGCGAGCGGTATCTCAACCTTCTCAGCGTTGGCGCAACAGACCACCCAGCATTTCAGGAACTCCACGAAGCTATCAAACACTATGCAACGACCGATGTTGGGCCGTTGTTCGAACTCGATGATCGGCGACCGTTCAATGAGAAGGTTGTCTGATCTCTAGAACAGCCAAGAACTCCGACCGAGATCGTGTGTGGACGGAGGCCGTGTTCTCCAAAACTCCCGGCCGTATTTTGAGCAAACCCGTCTCAGACGCCAGTAATCAAACTAGTTTAAGAGCGATATGATTAACAGGCCGGAGTTCGTGGTATAGTCAAATGCAGACTCGAGACTTACCGGAAGAGGCACCCGGGCACTATCGCGAGTCTCATCCACATCCATATTACATTCCGGACAAACTCCCCCTCTCGACACGGATCGGTGTCGACGACGAACTCACGGAGCTTATCGCCGATGCGTCCTTTCAGCTCGGCCGAATCGACGGTATCAGTCCAACCGTCGATTTCTCACCGGTTCTCTACACGTCCCTCGTCCGACTCGAGGCCGTCGAGACCGCCGAAATAGAAGGGGCCGACGTCGACGTGGACGAGGTATATGCCCACCACACGCGGACCAGCGGAGACGAGACCGTCGATGTGAGTCGGGACTTGCAGGAGGTCCTGAATGCCGAACGCGCCCTTCAAAAGGGATTCAACGCGATCAAACAGGGTGAGCCGATAACGCTCGAACTCCTCCAGTCGCTCCACGAGTTGCTCCTCGAAAACGTTCGAAACGAAGGTGAGGTCGTAGGCGAATGGCGGACGACTGATGTCCACCTTCCTTCTCCGTACGCCAGTCAACCTCCGTTCGTTCCCCCGCCGCACCAATCGGTTCCCGAGCTTATGGACTCTCTGGAGGCGTATATCCAGATGGGCGGCCAGTATCACCCACTCGTCGATCTCGCGATTACGCATTATCAATTCGAGACGGTTCATCCCTGTGAGGACGGGAATGGCCGGCTTGGCCGCATTCTCATCGTATTACAGCTCTGCGCTGAAGGATATCTGAGCGAGCCGTATCTTTATCCGAGTGCCTACTTCAATCGCAACAAGCAGGAATACGTCGAGAAGATGCGCGCTGTGAGCGAAACCGGGGACTGGCGCGACTGGATCACGTTCTTCATCGAAGGAATCGAGGTACAGGCGCGGGACTCGTACGAGCGGACACAGAAGCTGATGGAACTTCGGCGCGACTACGAACAACGGTATCCACACCAGAAAACGAGTCATCGCCTTGCGCGGGGCGTCTTCGATATGCCGTACTTCACTGCCAACGATGTCCAGGACGAGTTCGATGTCAGTCGACAAACCGCGTATAATGCCATCGAGGAGTTAGTATCCGACGATGTTCTCGTTGAGACGACTGGCAACCAGCGGAATCAAGAGTACAAAGCGATCGATATTTTCGACATCCTCGAGCGAAGGCCGGATCACTAGCTCGTAGCTAGTGGTTTATCTGTAGTGAGAGTTTGCTCAACGTCAGGAAATAGCGGGAAGTAGATTTGAACTACTGATCTGCGGGTTATGAGCCCGCCGGAATCTCCTGGCTATCCCATCCCGCTATCTCTCTGTCTCTGCTGACCAGGATTAAGAATTGCTATCTGGTTGCTGTCTATGAAATATTTGGACCATCAACAGAATTATATGACTATGTTCAATTTTAACATTTGCCACTATCTGTGAAACGCGCTTTTAGCGGTGGCGGCGAGGGTGCCAGGCCCCCACCCTCAAGGAGCATCGGAGAGAGCGAGTAGGGCGGGGTAGTTTACATGATGTCCGAGTTGAAATCTGTCTTGGTACTAACCAATACACAAAATACATTACAGTGACAAATAATTTGAGTGTAATGTATCTCTATACGCCGGACGAAATCGATAGAGAGCGCGCCCATCACCAAGCAGTCATTCAGGGTGCAAACAATTTGGACGTCAAACGAATCGGCAATCTTGGCGAGCTTGCATTTGAACAATTCTGCCGAGAATATCTCCCTGTCGAGATGTGGGAGTGGGAAAACGAGGAGGCGATTCGACGTTGCAACTCTGAGAGTTTCTCTGGACACGACTTCGAGGTCTTCGGGTACGAGATCGATGTGAAAACCTCGAGGGACGTCTCTGCGTTTCGGCCGGCAAACCTCCTTGAGAACGACCCAGACGACGACATCATCGTGATGGTCTGGCACCGTGACAACGAAGATGCGCTCATCCTTCTCGGCTGGGAGCGAACTGAGACGCTCAAGTCGAAAGTCCAGACGCAAGAGGCGTATTCTGGTGAAGAACCAGAGAAACTCGCGCATCTCGCTGCTATAGTATCCGTTAGAACTTTCTACTCAGACAGTGTTGCTAAACACAGTGGATCATCTCGACGAGATCTCTGTCGAGGAATTGCAAGATGCCCTTGACAACGTGGAGGGGAAAAAGCCGATAGAACGGCTCTTAGCAGCAATAGCATACAAGAACGGCGTCACGCAGACTGAACTAGCCGAGTGGTACGACGTTCAGCGACGGACAATCTATAGCTGGCTCACGCGACTCGACACCGACGAGTCGCTTGAGCAAGCCGTTACTGATGCTCATCGCTCTGGGAGAAAACGGAAGCTCTCAGAAAAAGAGCAAAAAGAATTCGAAGAAGCTGTCCACGAATCACCAGAGAATGTTGGGGTTGATGCGCCGGCGTGGACGCCGGCGCTCGTCCAGCAGTATCTTGACGAGACGTACGATGTCGAGTACTCAATCCCGAGCTGTCGGCGGTTGCTCAAAGAAGCGGGATTGAGCTATCAAAAGCCTCGCCGTACAGCCGCTGAGTCTGATGCTGATGAGCAAGAAACGTTCCGTGAGGAGCTCAAAAAAAGCGGCGGGAAATGGACGCCACAGTAGTCTGCATCGATCAAACCAAGAAATCCGTCCAAGTCGAGCCGCGTGCCGCGTGGTTTCCCCGCGGTACGCGGCCGTCCGTCGAGTTATCTGGACAACGTGACTGGACGTGTCTGCTAGGCGCGATCACCGAGGACGGTGATCGCTTTTTCTCTCGATTTGAAGAGTATGTTACCGCCGATCATGCAAAACATTTCATTCTCGCATTATGCAAAGAGTTCGAAGATGATCTAATTATTGTCCTGGATGGAGCACCATATTTTCGGGCGTCGGCCGTCACGGACCTAGCGGCCCGTGACGACCTCGCCTTCGTGACGTTGCCGGCGTACTCACCAGAGCTAAATCCTGTCGAAGAGTGCTGGAGACAACTACAAGCGGCACTCAGCAACCGTTTCTTTGGCTCACTCGACGATCTCACAACAGCAATTGACACTGCTATTGATCGAATTTCTGTACCAAATATGAGTAATTACTTCTAATGGTTACTATAGACCGATGAACGAGTTGCAGGATCTGGGGCCGAACACGGCGCACATGAATCAGAAGCCACAGAATCCGTTCAAACCCGGCGATCGGGTAGTCAAAGCGGAAGATAGCGATGCATCAGTTGCGGTAGTCGTCGAGGTTCTCCCACCAGAACAAGACGTCAATCTCTACGGGCAGACAATGGACGGTGAAGCTGTCTGCGTTGCGTTCCCGAATATGCTCGACGACGGTCCTGGAAATTGGCGTGAAATCCATCCAGCGAAGCTCGCGTCCTACTGTGACGACCAAGATATCAAACTCTACACGTACAAGCACACGAATCTCGAGTACGCGGAAAACCCATTCACTCCGGGCGACTACGTCATCAAACCGGATTACGACGATCCGGATCTCGCAGTTGTTCTCGAGGTCACAGACGACGAGGACCGAGATATCACCGTTTCGTTCCGCAAGCATCTCGAGAAGGAATTCGGTGAGCAGACAGACATTCCGCCAGCAGACCTCAGTTCACGCTGTGACGAGGCTGGTGTCAAATCCTACGCCTATAAACACGACGAGCTCAGCTTCGAACATCAGTACTGATCCATTGTACCACTGGTCATCCAGCAGTGCGTATCAGTGCACTCATGATCGTCTACAGGCCAATATATGCCCCCATATCGCTAGATTATCACGATATACAGACTTATTGTCGTATGCTAGAATCTGTACCTCGTGTCAATCAAGCGGTCGAAACCGATCGATCGGCTATACGAGGAGGTAGCCGAGTACGATCTCGTCATTGTCCCTGACGCCCCGTTAGCGAGTGCGCTCAACCGACGCCTCGAGCACCCTCACTTCGGCCCGTTCGCGATCACGCCACGCCGACTCGCTGCGAGACGTCGAGAAACTGCAGAAGACCGGTTAGCCTTCCTTGAGGTGATCAGCCAAACCGATTTCAGCTGGAAGCAGGCGTCCTATGCGATCGGGAACATACTCCAGTGCTGGGAGTATCAGGGCAGCCCCGATGCAATTCTCGAGTACGATGCGTTCGATACACCGGCAACACGAACTGTCATCGACTGCATCGGATCACTCGAAACGACGTCGCGAACGCTCACTGAATACCAAATTGACCGCGAGGAGTACGACTCAGTCGCCGTCATCGGCGAACAACAACTGACGAATCTCGAGCGATCGATCCTCCCTACGGAATACGACGCCATCGACCGCTTCTGCGACGATGCATTCGAATTACCGCCGGTCCGAATCTTTGAGTCGCCGACAGCGATCGTCGATGCCGTCCTCGATACGGTCACCCCAGAGAACGCCGACGATATTGCAGTCGTACTCGATGCGAGTAGTGAGTATTCACCACTCATCGAGTCCGCGTTCGAAGCTACAGCGATCCCATATTACGGTGGTCCATCGTTCACCGACGATCAGGATCATCGAGCCGTCATCCAGCTTCTTCGGAGCACGATTGCAGGATCCGACACCCGTCTCAAGAGCGTGAAACCGCTCCTAACCCGTCTCGGGATGACCATCGACATCGATCACGACGAAAAACGGCTCTTCGAGGTCGACGATCCCGAACTCGAATGGCTTCGAGACTTCTGTGATCGAGCAGCAGAACTCACGATCGGCGACGCGCTAACCGCCTACGAAAACCGCGCCAAGTGTACGCTCGAGACGTTTCGCGAGGAACTCGACCATCTCGGACTCCTCACCGAACCGATCACCGAAGATACCATTGATCGACTCACCTTCTATCTCGAGACCTACGACGTCCCGATCGACCGAGAAAACGAGGGCGTCCTGCTGGCTGATGCGAAATCAGCGTCGTTTGTTGATCGGCCAGTCGTCTTCTACCTGGGCCTTGACGAAAGCTGGACGCACACGTCGCCAGAGCGACCATGGGTCGATCACGACGAGGAATTCGAGCGGAATCTCGATCAGTTTCAGTCGCTGCTCCAGAGTGGTGTCGACCAGTACTATCTCGTCCAGGACACCGCTGGTGGGACCCCCGTAACGCCGTGTCTGTACTTCGAAGACCTCCTCGACACCGAGTTCGAACGGCTCAGTGATTTCGACTCAATTCGCTACTCACGCACGTTTCGGTCGACGGGCGCAGGCTTCGACAAAGAGCCCGTCGACGTCGAGGCCGAGTCAGAGACAGCACTCAGCCAATCGAGTCTCAATTCGTACGCGAACTGCCCTCGAGACTACTTGTTTGGACGGCTTGTCGACAACCCAGACAAGGACTACTTTATCGAGGGGAACCTCTTCCATGACTTTGCAGAGTTTGTCGTCAACAATCCCGAGTTCGTCGATGACGCTATCATCGAGGAGGTCGTCGACATCATGATCGAGGAAACACGAGCGTTTCACCGTGACGTCGATCTGGCCACTCGACGAACGAAGTACCGTGTCGGCCTCGAGACGATCGTCGATTACCTCGAGACGAACGCACCGTCGGATACTGACTTCCTCACGCCCACGAGCAGCAGTGACAATTTCTTCGCGACATACTTCGACCGGCCGGTCGACTCCCCAGCGACCGAACGATGGTTCGAGGACGACGACCGTGGGATCAAAGGAAAGATCGACCTCGTACGGTCGCCGACACAGCTGGTCGACTTCAAAAGTGGCAGCAAGAAATCACCGTCGCAGGTAATCAAACGCGCAGCAATTGATCCACCGAGCGATCGCCCGAACTTCCAGGCGTTGCTCTACCTCACCTACTACCGGAGCCAGCGGCCGAATGAGCAGCTCGAGTTCACCTTCTTCCACTTCCTCGAGACGCTCGATGACCTCGTCACAGGCGAAGGGACTCTCGACGACTGCTTGACGACAGTCACGTACCGTCCAATCCCGTTCGACGAATTCGTTCAGTCGCGAGCCGTCTTTGACGAGCTCCGCGAAGAGGCACCGAACGATTGCAACAAGACGTTCTCGAAGACAAGTTACGAGGAATATCAGGCAGCGTTCGACGCACACCAGCCTCCCAGAACGCGGGATGCAGATGAGATGGCCGAGTCGCCGTTCGGGAACGCACTTCTCGAGCGGATGATCGAAGCCGTCGGCGATTACAAGTACGTCACAAAGGGCTGTATGCAGGCATTCAGGCACCTGTGTGGCTATCGCAAAGAGGGATACTTCGTCGAGGATCTCGACGAATTCGAGCGGTTCATCGACGAGCAACTCGCGGAACTCAACCGATATCGCCGTGGGGATTCTCGTTTCCCCGTCGAGGGACGAGCAGGTGAGCCGAACTACCGATACGTGGACAACCGAGATATGATTCTGACGACAGAACGTGCAACCGATGAAACGGCCGACGAGACGGAGGTAATCCGATGACGACACCGAATCCGAAGCAGCGTGAACTCATCGAGAGCACAGAGGGGCTGTATCTCGTTGATGCCGGCGCTGGAACCGGTAAGACGTTCACAGTCACTCGTCGCTACGCGAATATCGTCTCCCAGGACGACGTAGAACCAGATGATGTCCTGTTGATTACCTTCACCCGCAACGCAGCGACGGAGATGAAAGACCGCATCGTCGCCAACTGCGACTACGATATGCGGGCGCTGAAGGACGCACCGATCCAGACCTTCCACAGTCTCTGTAACGATATCCTCGAGCAACACGGCTTCCATGCGCCCACGCATCTAGGGATCGATGATGCGATCACTGGCTCAACGCAGGTCCTCGAGAACGAGACGATCGAGCGTGAGTACTTCGGGGAGTTTATCGACCAGTTCAGCGACGACCATTCGGAATACGACGACCTGTTCCGGAGTCTCTCGGAGCCGACAGAGCTGCTGGATCTCACCAACAATCTCGCAGCCAAAGGCGTCTTCCCGACTACCGACGGCTGGTATCGTGACAGCAAGAGCCATCTCGAGGGCGATTTCGACGCGTTCAAACCTGTATTCGACGAGCTGAATCAACCTCGGAATGGGGGCAGCAAACAGTCAAAACTGCGCTCGAAACTCGGTCGATACGGCAAGAACAAGTGTTATCTTCCGGACGCTCCCGATCGGTCAGAATTGCGTGGCCCACGTGGGACGAAGGCGGTTCCCGACGAGGTTGCCGAACGCGCCTTCGATGAAGACCGCGAACACCTCATCGAATTCGTCCACGATATCTACATCGAGTACCTCAAGTTCGCACTCCGGCGCAACTACCTGAACTTCTCGTTCCTCCAGCTCTTCGCGTTCGTCCTCCTCTGTGAGGACGACGACCTCCGTGAGTCATTAGAGTTCGAGTACGTGATGATTGACGAGTTCCAGGACTCGAGTGAGATCCAGTTCAAACTCTCGCTGCTACTCGCTGGAACGGACAATATCTGCGTCGTTGGCGACTGGAAGCAGAGTATCTACTCGTTCCAGTATGCCGCGATCGAGAACATCACCGAATTCGACTCCCGTCTCGAGCGATTCGTGACCGACCTGAATGATGACTCGGAGCGCATTTCGTTTCCGATCGAGCCGATAACCAATATCGAACTCGAAGAAAACTACCGGTCGACCCAGGAGATTCTCGATTTCTCGGAACACGCGCTTGTAACCCCAGCCAGTAGCCGCGAGTCAATCGATCGAGAAGCGATCCGAGAACAGGTTGTCTCACTGTCGTCGAACACCGAGCACGAACACTCACAGATCGAAGCCATCCAGCACGATGATGAACACGAGGCGATCCTAACGAAGGTTCAGGAGATCGTCGGCAACGACACATACGCAGTTGAGGACGATGGTGAGCTTCGCACTCCTGAGTACGGCGACATCGCAGTGTTGACTCGCACACGTGACTTTGGTCGAGATCTGCTCTCCGTCGCCGAAGAGTACGACCTTCCAATGGCGTACGAGGGTGGCATCGAACTCTTCCGAACTGATCAGGCCAAACTCCTGCTTGCCTGGTTGCGTATCCTCGAGACCAACGCGGACAGGGGTTGGGCAGTCGTCCTCGAGCGTGCTGGCTACACGCTTGACGAGATCGACCATATCCTCGAGCACGAGGGCTACCCAGAGAATATGGCAGCGTTCCGTACAGATCTCGCAGCACTCGAGACCACGAACGCCATTGCACGACGGGTATTCGATCGCTACGGATACGACGGGTCGACAGCGGACGTCATCCTCACCACGGTTCAGTCGGTTCACAGCGCGACGACGATGACGCTCGGCGATCTGATTCGTTTCATCGAACGGGGAATCGAGTCGGGGCACACCGAGGAGGTACACGCTGCAGCAGGGACCAACGCGATCACCGTCCAGACGATTCACTCGGTCAAGGGACTTGAGCATCCGATTGTAATCCTCGGAAATATGAACAGCGGGAAGTTCCCGCCTGCTGGTGGACGAAATGGAACGATCACGTACACCGAGCACACCGGACTCCGCCAGCGCAAGTGCTATGCAAAGGCCCACGGCGACCCCCACATCTACGACAACTGGCGGACCGACGTCTTGAGTCGGTGTCAGCCAACGGAAGCCGACGAAGAACGGAGGTTGCTCTACGTCGCAATGACGCGGGCGAAAGACCACCTGCTGTTTTCGGCTGGTGATGATCTGAATACGTTCCTCGAGGAGTTGCCTGTCGACATCGACCCACTCGAGCCAGCAGTTGACACAGAACGTGTCGAAGACACTGTCCAGTCACAATTGACCGTGTCGATCTCACAGCCGAACGGTCCCGATGGATACTCGCCTCACTCGCTAATGGGCGACGAGGTCTACAAGGACGTGGGTCAGGGAAGAGGGAAGGAGTTTGGCTCGTCGGTTCACGAGTTCGCAGAACAGTACGCTCTCAGAGACGACGTTGATCCTCGAAACGAGGATGAACAGAATATCAAGGAGCTTCTTGATTCGCTCGAGGGAACTCCCAGGGTCGAAGAACAGGTGTATCTGCCTCTCGAGATCGATGGTGATCAGGTGACGATCTCTGGGGTTGTCGACCTCGTCCATGTGACATCCGACCGAGCAGAGATCATCGATTACAAGACAGATCAGGGGCGTCACGCAGAGTCGGAATATCGAACGCAGCTCAGCGTGTACTATCACGCACTCGATGCATGGTTCGAGAGTCGAGACGTGAGTGCCTCAATCTATTATTCGGCGATAGACAGCCGGGTCGAGATCGAACCGCTCTCGAAGGAAGATCTCGCAGACCTTCTCGAAATTCGAGAGTAGCGACGAGAGAACGCCTCGAAAGTGGGATCTGATCGGTCGTGACAAGCCAGTTTTTCTGCGCCCGAGCGGCTTGAGGCACACTCGTAGGCCTCGAGGCCACGAATGAGGACAGACGAACCACCCCAGATCGACCCGTATCGAGATCGACCAGCAGAACAGCCTAAGCTGAAATTGGCTATTTCAAAATCGGTAACTGGCGGAGAACTCAGTATTCGGGTTTCAGTGGAGAACTCAGTGTTCGAGAAAAGTGTTCTTCCCAAGCTTTTACACAGTATTTCGAGTGTATCTGTTATGAGCTCAGGACTGGACCCGACGGAGGTATACGACGGTTCGATTACCGTCCGACTCTTGGATGACCAAACTGGAACGGAGACGGTCACCTGTTCCTCGTACGAAGAAGCGATCGAGGTCGTCAAAGAGCATCACTATTCGGTCACAGTCGCAAAGATCACAGATCGAGATAATGATGTCGTCTTCACGTCTGCTGATATGGATATTGATGACTGGGAAAGTATCTGGCGGCAGGAGAAACTCCGCCAGTCTGCCAACGTAGACGAGTACGACTGTCCCTACAATAGCGTTTCGTGTTTTCGTGATGACTTATGTGTTCAGTGTGAAATCGATAAAGTGCAAAATCAATACTGATCGAATTCGGCTGTTTCGACCCCAATCTGCCTTGCTACTAACAGCCGCTGCTACCCTGACCACAATAGTTAGTAACCAGATGTGTGTGTGTATCGCGTATGGCGAACGACTGTCGATCACGAGCACAAGGGATCATGCTGGGGCTCGCATGTGGGGACGCGCTCGGACGCCCAGTCGAATTCCAAGGGCCGGATCGAATCGAGCGAACACACGGGCGGGTAACTAAAATGCTCGCCCACGGAACCCACGGCCAACCCGCGGGAACAATCACTGACGACACGGAAATGGCACTCTGTATCGCTCGGAGTCTCGCAGAACACGGCGCATTTGAGCCAGAAGATATCGCCACCAAATTCATTGACTGGAAACGGTCGGGGCCGTTCGATATTGGGAACATGACCTCGAGCGCACTCCAACGGATCCAGAACGACGAATCATGGGACGAAGCTGGCCAGCGTGAATGGGAGGCAAGCATGGAAGGCAGCAACGCCGGCAACGGCAGTCTGATGCGGTGTGCGCCATACGCCATCGCGTATCAATACGAGCCAGCCGAACTCGTTGACATCAGCCGGCAGTCGTCAGCGATCACCCACGCAGATCCGCGGTGTCAGTGGAGTTGTGCTCTCTTCAACCGGACGCTCGCGAATCTCCTAACTGATGTCGAACGGCCGCTCGAAAGGGTCTTAGATGATATCGGCTCAGAGCTGCCCGACGACGTTCGAAACGCCGTTGAACCGGTCACTGCCGCTCGCCGTGGGGAGCCGGTGGACATCTCTCTCGAGAACTCGGGATACGTCGTCACAACGATCCAAGCAGGCCTGTATCACGGGCTGACCGCCGAGACTGCTGAAGACGCGATTGTCGACGCAGTGATGATGGGTGGCGATACAGATACGATCGGTGCCGTTGCCGGCGCAGTTGCAGGTGCCCGATTCGGAGACGATGCACTTCCTGAGCGATGGCTCACCGAGATTGGTGAAGTCGAGGAACTACGTCAGTTAGCGACAAGCCTGATCGAACGACGGCAGTAATACAGTAAGTGGTTTTGATTGACAATACCAAGATGGATGGCTCTGCTGAAATACTCTTCCTTAGACACTTGCCATGGTAGAACTAGTGGACACTACACGTGTCTATTGACCGCTGGGTTCCTGCCAATTAGCGTATCTGTTCGAAGAGTCGTGATGAATACAGGGCGCTGGCCGTGTTTAGACGCTAGTAATATTGCCTCTATGTCTGGATTTCTAGGAAATGAAGCGAGCACAGGTGGATGTGCACTCCGAACTGGCCCGCTTCACCGAACGATGCGTTGAATTATCTCAAAAAGCTGTCGGAAGCGATCCGAGAAAACCCCTCAGTAAAGGAAAAGATGGCTATGCTGATTGGGTAATCGTGGCGATTCACGGCCTTCGAGAATACCTCGATCACTCCTACCGACAACTGTTAGATGTGCTTCGGGAAATGCCTGCTATTGTCGCTAAACTTGGTCTTTCGCCAGATGAGCTACCGGATTTCACCACCGTTTGTGCTCGAAAGCAAGATCTCAAGATGCCTGTCTGGCGAATGCTGTTGCAGCTGACTGCGGAACTATTCGATACTGGAGAGGTACAGGCAATCGACTCGACTAGTATCGCTCATCGCTCGTCGAGTCACAACTACGCAAAGCGCGTCAAAGGGACGTTTGAGTCGGTCAAAACCACTATTCTTGTAGACTGTTCTACGCGGGCTATTCTCGATGTACACTGCTCGATGAACCTGCCACACGACACGCAGATTGCGTGGCAAGTTCTGAAAAGAAATCTCAGTACCGTGGAAACTATCGTCGCTGATAAAGGGTTTGACTGGGACGAACTCCGCCACATGCTGCGAAAAGAGGGAATTAGACCGGTCATCAAGCATCGTGAGTTCTACTCGCTCGATGCAGCACACAATGCTCGGATTGATGATGAAACCTACCATCAACGGTCTATCGCAGAATCGATATTTTTCGCGCTGCGCAAACGTTTCGGTTCAACACTTAAGTCAAGAACGTGGTTTGGACAGTTCCGAGAACTCGTCCTTAAGGCCGCCGTGAGAAACATCGAACAATCTCTCAGGGCCTAACTCAGATGATATCGACCGTCTAAACAAGACCCAGGGCGCTTATCCAGTACTGACAAAACGCAGAATGGCCCACATGGATGGCGTGAATTTTACTACTGGATATCGGTTGCTGTTCCGGAAGACCTACCAGACGGTAGACTGACCCGTTCGTATATGCCTTGGATGACGCCAATCCGTTCCTCCTCTAGGTTCTGAACGACATTCATTGCTTTCACCGGCGTCTCGGACCCCATGAGGAGGTTGAGTCCGAGCGGTTGTGGCGCATCCGGAGGCCGTGACTGCATCGACTCGACTACGTCGCGGAACCACTCGAGGCTCGGCTCGGTGACATCCTGCCAGGCGAACTCGTCGAAACCGATATCCATAACGAGTTCTTGGAGACGCTCGGGCTTAACCAGATTGCTGAGGGACGCATCCGATGCCCAGGGAACCGGGAACACAGTATCGCCGCCTGATCCGGCGCAAATTTCGTAGAGTGCGAGTGTGCCACCCGGTCTCAGGACACGTCGAGCTTCCTCGAAAACCACCTCCTTGGCCTCGATGTTCATCAGCGTGTGCTCGAACCAGACGACGTCGAATGCCTCGTCCTCGAACGGTAGGTCGAGGGCGTTCCCGTGCTGAAAGCGAACCTCGTCGGTCAGCCCTACCCGGTCGGTAAACAGTGCCGCTGCCCGGCAATACTCCTCGACCACATCGACTCCGACGACATCACAATCGAACTCGGCAGCGAGGGTACGGGCGGGCCCACCGATACCACAACCGACATCGAGGACGCGATCGCGATCCCCGATTCCAGCGATTTCGGCGACTTCACGGGTTGCATCACGCCCGCGAATGTGGAACTCGTCGAACGATGCGATATCGTCCCGGGTGAGCGCGTCGATGTCCTTTCCGGCGGCGTCGAGCGCGTCGAGGATCTCGTCGCCGAGGTCCGGCATCCCGTAATGATCGTTCAATGCCGCCTCGTAGCCGCTGTCCGGCTTCGACTCATTGAAAGACATGCCATCCCCTCCGTTGGTAGGCACTGGTGCGGTGGTCCTCCACTGAACGGCCCCAGTACTGTTTCGAATTGGTTGCCATCGTTGGTGCCCGTGCACGACTTCGGCCGCCTTCGGATTAAGAGTAATTAGAACGATATTTCTATCGGGACGCCGATCGAACCTCGTTTCTATTCGCAATCCGACACGTAGGGGCCCCGATGACGCCTAGGTGCGGCGTGAACTACTCCGCCCTACCGCGCTCGGGCCTACCCGGCCCTCGCTTGTTGAGGACGGAGCTTCCTGTTTCTGTGTCGGAACGTGCAGGAACAGATCCCACAGCGTTCACGAGAACGGAGTTCTCGTGCGGCCCATCAGAACTTTTCGACTTCTGAGGACGGTTCCAGACTCCGCAGGCGACTTCCTTCATGGGTGGTTTGGAGTGTCCCACTCCTACCGAATCGACACTCGGCCACAACCGACGATGCACGCTTTTTGTCGTCGTTCGAAAGAGCGACGCTCTTTCGTGATGACGAAACGCCGAAGGCGTTTCGAACCACGTTTGAACAACGCCGGAAGCAGAGTGAGCATCTTCCTACCGCCTTCGGCCGAAGCAGGAGTAAGGGTGACGATTCACACGAAAACAAGCCATGCGGGCGCTGTATCCCCTCCCTGCTTGCTTCGCTCGCTGGGGAAGGGGCTTAGCGCCCTCAATTACAGCTAACCTGGCGATTGCCAAATCAAAAGAGGGTCCGTGCTCCCATGTGGTGTGATACCGCGGAGAAGGGTTATTCTACTCGTTCACGTATTCGGCAGCATGGACCCCTCGAGCACGAGTGAATCGCCCTCGTCGGCCGGTGCCGGCGGCAACGAGGCGTTCCAACTTCTCTCGGATGAGACCCGGATCGGCATCTTGCGGGTGCTCTGGGACGCCCACGATCCCGCCCAGGAGACGCCCGTGCGGTTCGCGGACCTCCGCGAGCGCCTCGGCGTCGAGGATCCCGGCCGTTTGAACTACCACCTAAACAAGCTGATAGATAGGTTCGTCCGACGAACCGACGCAGGCTACGAGCTCATGGACTCGGGCAAACGGGTCGTCAGGATGCTGTTGTCCGGTACAGCGATCGACAACCCGGAGATCGACCCCGTGGCCGTAGATATCTCCTGTTGGTACTGCGGGGGTGGTGTGGAATGGAGCTACCGGGACGGGTGGCGCTACCTGGAATGTACCAGCTGTGACGCCCGGTGCGTCGAATCCTTCCCGCCTGGCGTCATCAGCAAAAACGAGTTCCCTCCGTCGGGGCTGCGCGACCGTACGCCCAATGAGATCAATGAGGCGGATCGGGTCTGGGGTGCTCACCGGCGGGCGTCGGTGATGGACGGCGTCTGCCCAGAGTGCGCGGGCGATATGCCCGTCACTGCGATCGATATCTGCGAGGATCATCGCCCGGACTGGGACGAATACCAGTTCTGCGAGAACTGCGGATCGATCTTCCGGATGCTGGTCTCGCACGTCTGCGAGGGCTGCAAGTACCGGTGGCGGATGCCGACGTTGTTTTATCCGTCGAGACAGTCGGCGCTGATTGCGTTCTTCTACGAGCACGGCGTCGAGTTCGACCTCGCCACGTACGAGCAACGCACGCTTCTGCTCGACTTCGAGGAGGACCTGGTCTCGATGGATCCCCTTCGCATCCGTATCTCGATTCCACTGGAAAATGAAGTGCTTCAGTTCACGTACGATGAACGGATGGAGCTCATGAAAGAGAGTCGGCGAGAGCGACAACCCTGACAGGAGATAGATGTCGGTACTGGCTGAATCCGGTTTTCCGCTGAGCTAGAGATGAATACCAGCTCTGATGAAGTTAGCCTCTGAGCCGGTCACGCCACTCCTGACAGAAGCCGAGCAGTTCGAACAATCCGTGCTGAACTCACAGCGCGTATTCATCAAGCTTTGTCGGATCAACCGGTACTTCGAAGGAATGTCGAGGGAGAACTTCTCAGACGGTCGGCTCAATGTTCTGGTTGAGGTGGAACACGTTATCGGGATCGTATTCGGTCTTGATCTCGGCGAGACGCCGGTAGGTGTACTCACCGTATGATTCGCGGACTCGTTTGGTACTGTCATCGGCGTCGAGGAAATTCACGTAGACCCCCTCTCGATGGGGTTCGAGCGCATCGAAGAACTGACGGGTCCACGCTGTTTCCGACTCGGCATACTCCTCCTCGTCGGGACGCCATATACCGTTGACGTTGATGTTGTGAGACGAGTTCCGACCGGTGTAGGCGGTGGCATCATCATCAACGCGGCTCACCGCTTCGCCGAGATGGAATAGCACCGAGTACGAGCGAGGTGACTCCGCCGAGAAGGCATGGTCGACGAACACGTCGATCAGGTCGTCAGACAGCTCCGGCAGATCGGTCGACTTCCAGTAGTAGTGCCATCCATGGAGGACGGTGCTGTCGAGCCCGCCCTGGTGTGCCAGATAGGACTTGGGGGAGACCAGGTCGAGAAGCGGTGTGCCGTGCTCACGCAACGGTCGGAGGACGCATTCACCCTCGTCGACCGGGCCGGCGTAGCAGGCGTTGATGGCCACGGCGGGTCGCCAGTGAAGGTCCCCGGGGACGGCAGAGAGGGGAGGAATAGTCCCGAACCTGATGACGGTGCCAAGCTCGTCGGGAGCATCCCGCGCGAAGTCGCGATAGAAGCGTAGCACGTCGGCGGTGTCGTCCGCCGCCCAGAACACGGGGCCGGCGAGTACAGTGGGACCGACAGGGTGGAGGGCGAACTCGAACGAAGTCACGATTCCGAAGTTTCCGCCGCCGCCTCGGAGCGCCCAGAACAAGTCCGAGTGCTCGTCGTCCGAGGCTCGGATGAACTCGCCATCGGCGGTCACCACATCGGCGGAGAGCAAGTTGTCGGCGGTGAGGCCGTGCTTGCGCATCAGCCAGCCGATCCCACCGCCGAGTGTGAGTCCGGCGACGCCGGTGTGGCTGACGATGCCGCCCGTGGTTGCCAAGCCGTGAGCCTGGGTCTCGTGGTCGACATCACTCCACAGGGCACCGCCCTGTACCCGGGCGGTCCGCGCGCGAGGGTCGACCCATACGGCTCGCATCTCTGAGAGATCGATGACGATCCCGTCGTCGCAGACGGCGGTGCCGGCAACATTGTGGCCGCCGCCGCGTACCGCGATTTCGAGGTCGTGCTCCCGTGCAAAGTTCACAGCCGCGATCACATCCGCGGTGCCTGCACACTTGGTGATGACCGCAGGATGGCGATCGATCGTCCCGTTCCAGACCGCACGGGCCTCGTGGTAGCCCTTGTCGTGGGGCTGGATCAGGGTGCCCCGAAGCGTTTCTCGGAAGTGGTTAACTGTTACCATGACTTCCTTCCCCCTACCACACGAATTGCGTTAGCTGTTACCGTAGCACAAGGTCTGCTGGATACATTCTCTGTATCTTGCATGCGCTTTCTGCCAACTACTGGATAGATCGAGCGAGGCGTGCAAGACACACAGCGCGTATTCAGCGGACGCCGATGGCCACTCGGTGAATACGGCCGACCGTCTTGGGGCGAAGAACTACCGTCTCACTGGACTGGTACCTAGAATTTACTCTATTGATTCATCGGCCCGAAGAAAACCACCCTTCTTGTGCACCGTGGTGTGCTCTTGCAACAGTTGCATGACCAGCAATGGCTGCCAGATTATCACTAGATGACTATCTATTCCCTGTAATCGTACCTCGCTTGAGGCGTGACTCATGACGATTACCGCTCCGATCGACGAACCCGGATACGAAACGCTTGCGCAAGAAACCCACGGCAAGGTGCTTCGGCCCGGAGACGACGGCTACGACGAGGCCCGATCGATCTGGAATGCGATGATCGACCGAGAACCGGCCGTCATCGTCCGCCCCGCCGGGGCAGCCGACGTGATGACCGCCGTGGAGTTTGCCTGCGATCGCGATCTCCCGCTCTCCGTCAAAGGCGGCGGCCATAACGTCGCTGGTAACGCCATCTGTGACAACGGTCTCACGATCGATCTATCCTCAATCTCATTAGTACGAGTTGATCCTTCATCCCGAACCGCCCGCATCGGGCCCGGTGCGACGATGGCCGACCTCGACCACGAGACGCAGGCGTTCGGCCTCGCTACGCCTGGCGGCGTCATCTCGACGACCGGCGTCGCCGGGGTCACGCTTGGCGGTGGGATCGGCTGGCTCAGCCGTAAATACGGCCTTTCGATCGACAACCTTCGGTCAGTCGATATCGTCACCGCGGACGGGGAACTTGTAACCGCAAATGAAGACGAGAACCCGGACCTCTTCTGGGCGATCCGCGGCGGAAGCGGTAACTTCGGGATCATCACGTCGTTCGAATTCGATCTCCACGAAGTCGGCCCGGAAGTGCTCTTCGGGCCGATTGTCTACCCGTACGAGGACGCACCTGACGTGCTCGCCCGCTACAAGGAATTTACTCAAGGCGCACCGCGGGAGTGCACTGTCTGGGCGAACAGCGTCGCTGCGCCGCCGCTTCCGTTCCTTCCCGAAGCGATCCACGGAACTACGGTTCTCATACTGATGGGATTCTACGCCGGCGATCTCGATGAGGGCAAGGCGGTGCTCGAACCGCTCTGCGAGTACGGCGATCCTATCGCCGACGCCGTCGAACCGATGCGCTATACCGAGGTCCAGAGCCTGCTGGACGAACTGTACACTGAGGGTGCCCGAAACTACTGGAAGGCGCCCAATTTCACGGCCCTCACCGAAGAGACGATCGACACCGTAATCGACTCCGCTGAACGGTCCCCGACCCCGCAATCCGAGGTACTCATCCATCAGGTCGGCGGGGCCGTCAACGATGTCGCGTCGGATGCGACTGCATACCCACACCGGGACACAGAGTACATCGTAACCGTCGGCGCACGCTGGGAGGATCCAGCGAAAGACGATGAGTGCATCGCGTGGGTACGAGAGTGTCACGATGCGCTCGCCGAAGGTGCGACGGGCGGGACGTACGTCAACTTCGAGGGCGACCGCGAGGGCCGTGAGCGGAACGCATACGGCGAGAACTACGACCGACTCGTCAAGTCGAAAAACGAGTACGACCCGGAGAACCGCTTCCAACTGAATCAAAACGTGAAGCCAGCAGACTAGGAGAGGGTGTCATAGAACGAGTGGCGCACCAAAGAGCAGGGTGAACGCTGTGGTTGATGAGCCCAGCGACCCTGCAAGAGCATTCTTCGGTAGAAACGTTCTTCAATGTCGTGGAGACAGAGACGCTAGCGTTGTTTGAGAATCTCTCCTTCGAGTTTCTCGAAGAGTTCGACGTGTTCGCCCCGGCAGAGACGGGGCGAACACGAGATCATGAGCCACCAGAGATGATGCGTGGCTTCCTCCATTGCTACTACAAAGACGAGGGTGTCATAGAACGCTTCTTATGGCGTTCCTTTCGTTCTATTTGGACGGCTGTGTTGAATCGCCATACGGCGTTGGATTTCACTGTTTGATGGCCTGCTTGATGTTATAGACGACACACATCAGGGCGATTTCACGGAACTCTCGATACCAGGTACGCGCTCGCACGGCGTAGCCGAGCGAGCGCTTGACAGCTGAATTGACGGTTTCGGTCATTGACCGCTGAGCGTACCGATCGTCGTCAATGCGGGCATTGTGTGCGTGATCGTACGGAGCGAAGATCCGGTGTTTGATCAGTGGGCGAATGTCGAGTTCACGCAGTCGTTCTCGGAGTTGTTGTTTGTCATAGCCTTTGTCAGCGGCAAGTGACCGCAGATCGCCCGCATTCCGGCGGGCGATCTGCTCGGCGAGGTCTGCGTCGCTTCCTTCTAATGTCGTCGAACAGTGGAGATCAAGAACGGCTTGCGTTGCTGTATCGACGAGTTTTGTGACTTTGAGCGTTTGAACGCGGTAATTCGTTCGGTGGCAGTAGTGACGGCTCGCACGATCACGTTCATAGAATGTTGCGTCGATAGCAGCGTGTTCGGATGGGTCGTGTAGCTGCGCCGACTGGCGCAGCAACACTCGACAGACGCTCATACTGATCCGGTCGAACGCCTTACACAACGTGGATGGCGAGGGGAAATCGGCCGCGCTGAGGCCGATCTCCCCGGTTATTTGTGGCATCTCCTTCAGCAGATCAATCGTCATTCGGTAGGACGTATCGAGGTAGATCCGCAGACAATGCAGGGAAACGAGGGCATAGTCGGCGAATCCGCCGCCACCTTTCGGGGCGGCGGATTCGTCTCCATCGCCAGTAACGTTTTGAGCAATCGGCACAACTGCTCCAATGAAGCGGGAGATTTGGGTCATGAACAACTGAAGTCACCCGCTTCAAGACCTTCGATTTAGCGAACCATTCCGCCGCCGTCTAGTGATTCAACACAGCCATTTGGACTGAACTATCCGTTCACTATAGTAGACTGACTGAACGCTGACACCGAATTCAGTTATCGCTCGGTCAGTAAGGTTTTTCTCTGCGGGTTCTTCTTACCTACGTGAACATATGACACACAAACAGGGGCGAGTAATATTTGATCTAGAGGGGACGGTTCTGTGAACTACGTGTTATGGGCACTGCTGGCGATGGGCTGTTATTCGTTCGCGTTCCTGTTTATGAAAATTGCACTCCAAGATCTGCCGACATTCACCGTCATGCCGATTGCGGTCGGCACACTGGCAATGGGAGCGACGACTGTGGCAGCCCTGTTCGGTGAGTGGTCAGTTCCGTCGGTGACGAGCCGACCTGTCGGGTTCGCACTCGTAGCAGGAATCTGTCTCGCCGGTGCTGTCATCGGGTATTTCCGCGCACTCTCGACTGGCCCTGTTAGCGTCGTCGTGCCGATCTTTGGGATGTTCCTCGTCGGTGGAGCACTCCTCGGAATCGTCGTGTTGGGCGAGGGAGTCACGGCGAAGAAGGCCCTCGGCATCGCGTTTGGTGCTGTTGCGGTCTTCCTCATTGCCACGTGATGCCCCGAGTCTGAGCACGCGTGATCCGAGTGTGTTCTAAGAAACTGCACAATACGCACGTGTAGTGACCGAACTGCCCAATTCAGTTTCAGGCATGATTCTGAATAAAGAAATCGCGCTACTGTCTACTGTTATCGAAAATGTCTTGTTCTACAAACTACTATTTATTGACACCTCTTTCAATGGACGATATATCGATCACTCAGTTAGTCACTCTCTGGTTTGTTGTCCTTATATTCATACAGACAAGTTCTGGAGGCGGTAGTGCAGTTAATATGGCCATCGAGTTAGTTGCTATTCTTCTTATGTATATTCTCCCACTCACCCTGGTCATTCTTATTGTTCTGCGACTGACCGATAACTAATTCAGCTGTACTGGGTGAGTCTACTATCGGGCGAGCAGACGATGCAATCCACGAGGACCAGCTTTGTGAAGTACTGAAACTTACTTGTCCCGTGGGTACTGAACACTAGAAACTCAATGGTCGAAATTCCAGATTCTCTCCGCTCTCTGTTCAGCGCTCCAATCGAAAAGCGAAATGGAACATACGTTGTTGAAGTTCCCTCGAGTGAAGTTGATCACGAGGCGTTGTCAGCCGACGAAACGTATCGGGTAGCGGTTCTTGAGTCTCCTGCCTCAACAGAGTCATCGATACAACAACAACAGGGGACACAGCAATCTCCCCCTCAGGAGATCGTAAGCCATACCCCATCGGGACCTCCTGTCGAGGAAGGCGAAATGGTCCTCATCGTCATAGTTGACTAACAGGCGGTCCTCATCCTTGAACGTCCGCAGGACAATGTTTGTCGTCGAGTTATCCACGCCTTCGGTCTGGATGATCTCTTCCATTAGCTTTTGGAGGTGCTCGTGATCGCGCACGCGTGAGAGCACGTAGAACGACATCTCACCGAGCATGAAGAAGACTCGCTGAACGCCGGAGAGGCCGGCTATTTTCTCGGCAACTTCCTCGTACCCGGGACCGTCGTAGTCGGCATTGATTTCGGTGATCGCTGTCAGCTCGAGGCCGAGTTTCTGGGGATCAAGCTGAGCGATCTCTCCCTTCACGATGTCTTTCTCACGATAGTTCTCCATCCGATAGTAGATCGTAGAGGTACTGACGTCGAGTTCCTCGCTCAGTTCGTCAACGTCGATATCCCCGTTCTCGTCAAGCCGGCGGAGGATCTGGAAGTCCACCTCGTCGAGCGCTACCTTCGGCATCGACTGGTTATTGGTATGCATCTCGTTAATATGTTAGGTTAGTTCCGATCTTCGTGGAATTTGGTTGGAAGGCACCCAATCGGACCACGGATACGGTCACTGTCGGACCGTATCGGCGTCGATTACTGGACGGTCCGCGCGCATCGGGTTTCGTTCATGCTCGGCCGCGACTACGCCAGGGTCAAGTGTGACAGCGACCTGGCCGGATCCGGTTCCCATCTCGACGACCGTCGTCCCATCGGGTTCGATCACTTTGCTGTGTCCACAGAACGTGTTTCCGGCCTCCGTGCCGGCGCGGTTACAGCCGATCACGTACGCGCCCTGTTCGACTGCGCGCGCGGGCAACAGCGTGTGCCAGTCGCGTTCCATCTGGACCGACCAGGCAGCGATGTTGACCACGACGTCACACTCGGCACGCGCGAGCGCCAGACTCGCAGCGGGAAAGTTCAGATCGTAACAGATCTGGATACCAACCCGGCCGAACGGTGCGTCGACGACGGTGTACGCATCACCAACTGCGTAATGTGCAGCCTCGTCGCCCCAGAGGTGGCGCTTGTCATAGCGCGCACGCACGGCTCCATCGGCGTCGAGCCAAACCGCACAGTTGTAGACATCGTCGCCGTCTTGGACAGGCATTCCGAACAGCACCGCGGTCCCGGCGTCGGCAGCAGCCGCACTCAGAATTTCAGTCGTCGGACCCGGAATGGATTCTGCTACGTCGGAGAGGTTCTCGAAGACGTGATACCCGGTCGTCGCGAGTTCCGGGAATACCACCAGGTCCGCATCGGCGGCAGCGATCGCCTTAGCCATCCGGTCGAGCGTTCCGTCATCTGCCGTCCCGAGCGTGCTGTCAAATTGGACGACACTGGCTGTGAATCGCTTCATTGTCCCTCGAACTCCGGTTCCCGGTCCTCTTGGAAGGCAGCGACCGCCTCCTCGTGGTCATCCGTCTGTGAACAGATCCGCTGTGCGCGGGTGGCGTCTTCGAGCGCGCGCTCGAGGTCTACATCGAAGCTCTCGTTGACGAGCCGCTTGCTCTGGGCGAGTGCGATCGGTGGGCGTCCGGCTAGTCGAGTCGCAAATGCAGTGGCCGCCTCGAGCAGTTCGTCCGCAGCGACCTGCTCGCGTGCGAGGTCCCACTCGACGATTTCCTTGCCTGTGAGCTTCCGGCCGGTGAAGATAAGCTCCTTTGCGCGTGCCTCGCCGATCAGTCGTGGCAGGAGGAACGCACCACCGTCGCCAGGGACGAATCCGACGTCGATGAACGTCTCGCCGATGACACCCTCGTCGCTGACGATGCGGAAGTCACAGGCCAGTGCCGTATCACAGCCAGCTCCGAGCGCGTAGCCGTTGATCGCCGCGATGACGGGCGTATCGATTCCGCGGATCGTCCGGACGACGTTCTGGAACAGACCCAGTCCCGTCTCATACTCGGCGAAGTCCATCTCTGGGGTCAGGGGCATGTCGTTCAGGTCCACGCCGGCACAGAACGCGTCGCCAGCGCCCGTGAGAACGATCGCTCGGGTCTCGTCTCGGTCATCCAGGCGCTCGAACGCCTCGACCGCTCCTCGAAGCAGGGGCTCGTTGTATGCGTTCATCGCATCGGGCCGGTCGTACATGATGCAAGCGACGTGATCATCGGTCCGTTCGACGTGCAATGGTCCATCGACCTCAATCATCGGTCGTTCCTCCTGATGGGACTGGCTCACTGTCGACTCGCACGGTCGCATCGTCATCGATCGTGATCGAAGCATCGACGACCTCGACGCCGTCTTCGGTAGCGAAGACGGGATTCAAGTCCAGTTCGGACACCGACGGATTGGCCTCGACGAATTCGGAGACCGAGATCAGGAGGTCGACGACCGCATCGCGATCCACTGGCGGATTGCCGCGGGCGCCGTCGAGCAGTTCCTGGGCATCGATGTCCTCGAGCAGCCATCGAGCGTCGGCTTCGGTAAGCGGCAGTGCTCGGAATGCGACGTCTTCCAGTAC
Source organism: Haloterrigena sp. H1 (assembly GCF_005938085.1). GTDB lineage: Archaea > Halobacteriota > Halobacteria > Halobacteriales > Natrialbaceae > Natrinema. The sequence continues at coordinate 439,148 of NZ_SMZK01000002.1, read as the reverse complement.
TTCGACGAAGACACCGCCGAGGCCACACATGACCACGGGGCCGAACTGCTCGTCGTCGACGACACCCACGATGAGTTCGACGCCGGCGTCGGCCATCGGTGACACGAGCACGCCGTCTATCTGTGCGCCAGGGTCGTAGTCGCGGGCCGCCGCAAGTAGGTCGTCGTAGGTGTCGCTTGCCTCCTCGGTGGATATTTTGAGTGCGACGCCGCCCGCATCTGACTTGTGGACGATGTCGGGCGAGACGATCTTCATTGCGACCGGCCCATCGACCGATGCGGCAGCCGCCCGTGCGTCCTCCGGGCTAGTCGCGAGTTCGAAGGGCGTGATCGGGAGGTTTGCCTCCGAGAGCGCGCGCTTGGACTCGAACTCCGAGAGCTGCGTTCGGCCACTAGCGACCGAGTCGGTGATCGTCTCGGACGTGTCGGGCGTGTCCGCGAGCGCGAAGTCACTGCTCTCGCTGGCGGCTGCGACACGCCCGCCGTACGTCGTTAGGGCCTCGAGACTCGCGGTCGCGACGTCGAGCGATTCGACGACCGGAATTCCATTTTCTCGCAGGACCGCGTGCGGGTCCGTGTCGAATCCTTCGTAGGCGCTCTGGACGACGAGCGGTTTCCCGTGTTCGGCCGCAAGGTCGGCAAGATCGTATGCCGCCTCGATCTCGACGTCGGTGTACTGTTCGGCAAAGCGGATCCCGTAGCCGCCGAAGAGGCCGGAGAGCATGAGCGTGTCCACGTTCGGATCGGCGATGATGGCCTCCGCGCAGTCGACGAACACGGACTGATCCTCGTCGGTGCCGCCTGCAACGTCGACCGGATTGACGACGCTAGCTGCGTCCGGGAGGACGTCTTGAAGTTTTTCCTGCGTTTCAGCGGTGAGTTGCGGGACGGAGAGCCCGCGTTCGGCGAGGGCGTCCGCTGCGAGCGTCGCGTGGCCGCCACCGTCCGCGAGGATGGCGACGTTCTCACCGTCGGCGCTGGGAAGCGACGACAGCGCGTTCGCGACCGACAGGAGTTCGTCCGAGCGCTCGACGCTGACGACGCCCGCCTGCTCGAGGACGGCATCCGTCACCGCAGCGTCGCCGGCCAGCGACCCGGTGTGAGACGAGGCCGAACGCTTGCCCACGTCCGACCGTCCGCTCTTCAGGACGACGATCGGCGTGTCAGCCGTCACCTCACGAGCCTGCTCGAGGAAGGCTCGGCCATCGCTCATGCCCTCGACATAGCAGACGATCGCATCGGTTTCGGGGTCATCGTCGAAGAAGGGGAGGTACTCGTGGAACTGGAGGTCGGCCTCGTTCCCGACGCCGACGTAGTGGCTGAAGCCGACGCCCTCTCGAGTGGCGGCCTCGGTGAACAGCGAGATAGCCATGTTCCCGCTCTGACAGAGCAGTGCGAGGTTACCTTCGGGGACCGTGTCCGCGCCAACGAGGTTCAGGCCCTGATGGACGTTGATCATCCCAGAAGTGTTCGGTCCGATCAGTCTGACGCCGTGCTCGCGCGCGAGAGAGACGATCTCGTCTTCGAGTTCCTGCCCATCTTCGCCGGCTTCACCGAACCCGACGGCGATGACCACCGCGCCCGCGAGGTCGGTGTCCGCACAGTCCTCGAGGATCTGCGGGACGATCGGTGCCGGGGTGACGATGAGCGCGAGATCGACGCGACCGGGAATCGCGGAGACGGTCGGGTAGACCTCGAGGCCGCGGATCTCGTCGGCTGAGGGGTTGACCGGGTAGATATTGCCCTCGTAGCCGCCTTCCTGGAGGGTTTCGATCGCCTGATACCCCCGCTTCGTTTCGTCGGTGGAAGCGCCGACGATCGCCACCGAGTCGGGGTCCATGATCCGGTCGATGTCAGTCGAACGGTTCGACACGGTTAGACCCCCTCGAACGACGGCTCGCGGTCCTCGGCGAACGCGTCGACACCCTCTTGCCAGTCGTCGGTTGCCATACAGGCCAGCAGCGCTTCGGCCTCGGCTGTCAGCATGTCGTCCCGTGTCGCCTGGCCGACACGCCCGAACTGTTCTTTGGCGAACTCCATCGGAGTCGGGGCGTTCCCCGCAAGGTCCTCGGCCAACTCGTCGACGGCGTCCTCGAGTTCTCCTTCGGGATGTGCACTCGTCACGACGCCTTCATCGGCTGCTTCCGAACCAGTCAGTGACGCCGCCGAGAGGACGAGTTCCTTCGCGCGGGCCTGCCCGACGCGCGCGGCCAGCGTGTACGTGACACCGCCGCCGATGTACGTTCCGATCGACACCTCCGGAAACCGGAGCTCCGCGTCCTCGCCCATGAGTACGAAATCAGCGCTCAACGCGAGTTCAGCGCCCGCACCGATGGCGTACCCCTGAACCTTCGCGACCACCGGTTGCGGATGTGTTTGGACTGCTTTGGCGGCCTCCTGTGCCTGCCAGACGTATTCACGGCGCTCCTTCTGGGTGCGTTCGGCCTCGTCGTGGTTCTCCATGTCAGCACCCACGCAGAAGGCCCGTCCTTCACCTTCGAGGACGACGACGCGCGCATCGTCGTCGGCTGCTCGCTCGAGGCCGTCACGGATACCTTCGTACAACGCGGGCGTCACTGCGTTGAGACTATCGGGGCGATTCAGCCGGACGCGTGCGACGGCCCCATCACGTTCATACCGTGTTGGTTCCTCCGTCACAGTGTCTGTGGTAGTCATGGTCAAGCGACTACGTAGACACATATCAGTTATACACATAAATCTTTGCTCGCTCCTAATCATCGGGTTCTAACTAAGAATTCTCCCAAAAGAGGGGTGCATTTCTGGGAAAGACTATTATACCATTGTGTAATAGAAACTCATGGCAATGACACACAAAGGCACGCCAAACCGACGGGACGTACTGGCAACAGCAGGCGCCGGGACATTGACAGCACTAGCGGGATGCGCATCGATCCTCAGTAGCAGTTCGGGCAACCAACTCCGGTTCCTCGGTTTCGGTGGAAACACACAGGAGACACAGATGTCCGTGTTCGACAGCTGGGATTCGGAGATGGGTGTCCAGGGGACATCGGCTGGCGGAACGACGGAGATGATCTCGCTGATCAAGCAAAACCCTGGGTCGTACGACGTCGTTGCGCTCAACGACACCGGGATGGCACGCGCCCAGCAGGAAGACATCCTCGAGCCGATCGATCTCTCGCAGGTTCCGAACTACGAGAAGAACATCAAGGAGTCGGCGCGGACGCTGTCGTTCAACATGAACGGCGAGGACACTATAGGCCTTATCCGCGAGAACGGCGCGACGGGCTTTGCATACAATACGGACAAGGTCGATGGCGAACTCACGTCATGGGACGCACTTCTTGACCCCGCATACGAAGGAAAAGTGTCTCTCATCGACCGGACGATCGACCGGTTGTCGAACGCTGCAGCTGCAGCGGGGCTCAACATCAACGAGGTCCCGGATGACGAAGAGAAAACAGACACGATGTTCGAGCAGGCGCGTGAGGAGAATCAAAACGTCTTCGCCTACTGGGGCGACGGCGCGACATCGATTCGCTACCTCCGCCAAGAGAACGCGTGGATCTGTGAGGCCTGGGGCGGCCGCGTGCTCGCGCTGCAAAACGAGGGCTACGACAACATCGAGTACGTCATCCCCGAGGAGGGTGCGATGGGGTGGTCCGACAACCTCGCCATCGTCAAAGGAACAGAAAACAAGGAGGCAGCCCACGAGCTGCTCAATCATACCTACCAGCGGGAGAACCTCCTGTCTCTCTCCGAAGGGATGAACTACACCGTTCAGGTCAAGAACCCGCCGAGTTCGATGCAGGAGCTCCCCGACTACGCGCCCGCCGAGGATCTGGCCTTCCGGGACTGGGATGCGGTACTGCCGAAAGAGGACGAGTGGACCCAGCGACTCGACACCATCAAACAGAACTAACCCCCAATGCTCGAAGTAGAAAACTTCACGAAGTACTACGGGGATCTCTGCGCCGTCGATGACCTCTCCTTTCGAATCGAGGAAGGAGAGTTCGTCACATTGCTCGGCCCCTCCGGCTGTGGGAAATCGACCACGTTACACGCGATCGCCGGTCTCGTCGAACCAACCGATGGGCGCATTCGCCTTCGCGGGACGGACGTGACGGACCTCCCACCCGAGAAGCGCAACATCGGGATGGCGTTCCAGTCGACGGCGCTGTTTCCCCACATGACCGTCCGGGAGAACATCGCCTACGGGCTGAAGATGCACGGCTACTCGGCGGCCGACGTCGAAGAGCGCGTCGAGGAGTCGCTCGAGCTCGTCGATATGCCCGACCACGGCGATCACAAGCCGGGCGAACTCTCCGGAGGGCAACAACAGCGCGTCTCGCTCGCTCGCTCGCTTGCCTACGAGCCCGACATCCTCCTGCTCGACGAACCCCTCACGGGCCTCGATCGGGTCCTCCGTGAAGAGATGCGTGGCTGGCTCAATCGCATTCAGCGCGAGGTCAACGTCACGACGCTGTACGTCACCCACGACCAGGAGGACGCGCTGTCGATGTCAGATAAGGTCGTCGTCCTCAACGACGGCCAGGCGCAGCAGATCGACAGCCCTGAGCGGATCTACGAGTCCCCAGCCACCCCGTTCGTCGCGGAGTTCGTCGGCAAGTCCACGCAGTTCACCGGCACCGTCACCCACGAGAATGGACAGGCTGTCGTCTACAACGATGCGAAGCGGATCACGCTCCCCGATTCGAACATCGACGACGATCAATCCGTCTCACTGTACGTCCGTCCGGAAGACATCGAGGTGTGCCTCGAGCCGACAGAGGCCGAAAACGAGTTCAGCGCGACTGTGACCGATATCGCGAACCTCGGAAACCGTGCGGAGGTGTCGGCCGCACTCGAAGACGGGTCGACGGCGCTTGCACACACCACACGGTTCCCGGACATTGATGTCGATGACGACGTCTACTTCAGGTTCCCGGCTGACCGGGTGATCGTCCTATGAGCGTCCAACGGGGCGGTCTGAGCAGAGTGACACATATCATCGGCGAAGGGCTGGAAGGACGGATCGCCAACCGACACCTGGCGCTGTTCGGACTCGGGTTCGTCGGCCTGTTCTTCGTCCTGCCGATCCTGTTGTTAATCCCGGAGAGCCTGAGCCTCGGGTCAACGGCGCCATTTGAATCCTACTGGCGTGTGATGAACGGGATCTACGTGGACGCGTTCATTCGATCGTTCCTCTATGGGTTCGTCACGACCGTCGTCACGCTCGCGTTGGCGTACATGCTGTCGTACTTCCTCGCGTTCAGCACCGAGCGCGTCCGCGCAGCGATGATTCTGATCATCGTTCCGCTGTGGATCGCGTACATCGTCCGGTACTTCGGCATCCTGCTGTTCCTGTCGCCGGCCGGTCCGCTGGCCGACTTGACCGGGTTCGAAACGGACCTGCTGTTTACCACTCCGGCCGTCATCATCGGCCTCGCGAACGTCTACCTGCCGTTCGCCGTGTTGCCGATCTACAACTCGTTGAACGCCATCGATGAAGAACTGGTCAACGCTTCGCGCGTGCTCGGCGCCGGAAAGTGGCGAACCGTCGCCAAAGTCATCTTCCCGCTGAGCCTTCCAGGACTGGTCGCTGCCGGTCTTATCGTGTTCATTCTCGCGGCCGGATCGTTCCTCGGCCCAGCTGTGCTTGGCGGCCCGAAACAGACCATGATCGCGAACGTCATCGCACAGGCGTTCCTGGAGAACTTCAACATCCAGTTCGCCTCGGCGCTGGCGATCGTGTACACCGTCTTGCTCGTCGGGCTCCTGTTCGTGTTCAACACGCTGTTCGACCTCCAGGAGGTGCTCGGGAACATATGAGCACGAGCACGTCGGAGCGAGTTCAGGGGCTCACGTTCCGTGCGCTCATCACGGTCGTGTTCGCCTTCCTCTTGTTGCCGGTCCTGATCGTCATTCTGACGTCGTTTACGCCACAGAACTTTCCGGCGATTCCACAGGAGGGCGTCTCGTTCAAGTGGTATACGGAGTTGCTGGCTGACCAACGACTGCTCAACGCGCTCACGGTGAGCCTGATCGTCGCGACGGCATCGGCGGTCCTATCTGCCATCACCGGGACGATCGCCGCTATCGGCTTCGTCCGCGGGGAGTTCCCCTACAAGGAGCAAATCTCGACGGTCATGCTCCTCCCGATGATCATCTCGCCTGTCATCACGGGGATCGCGCTCGTCCGCTACTTCAGCACCATCCAGCTACCATCGGGCTTGCCGGCGCTCATCCTCGGACACACGGTGCTGTCGCTTCCGTACGTGTTCTTGTTAGTGCGTTCGGAACTGCTCACCTATGATCGGGACCTCGAGCGTGCCTCGCGTGTTCTTGGTGCGGATCCGGTGACGACGTTCCGGCACGTAACTGGTCCCATCATCTCGCCAGCCATCCTGGCGGGCGCGTTCATTGCGTTCGTCGTCTCGTTCGGCGAGTTCACCGCGACTCAGTTCCTCATCTCGCCGGGCACCAGCACCGTCCCGGTCGTCATCTACACGATGCTCAGAACGGGGCTGACCCCGACAATCAACGCACTCTCTGTCGTGCTCATCGTCGTCATGCTTGTCCTCGCACTTGCCAGTCGAAAACTCTCCTCTACCTAATTCGCGTCCTCCACGCTGGCCGTTGTCTTTTCAATCACTCCCTCAAGCCCATCGTTAGCGGTGGCGGTGAGGGTGCCAAGCCCCCGCCCTCAAGAAGCCGCCGAAGGCGACGAGTAGGGCATAGTTCACCGACAGGTCTGATCGAATGACAGCATTGATGCAATCTGTGAAGTCGATTGATAAGACCTGGGTAGATCAAGCGTGACCAGTCAGTTTTCTGCGCCTGAGAGGGTGAGGCGCATGCTCGTGTGCCTCGAAGCCACGAATGAGTACAGATCGACAACCCGAGAGCGACCCGCATCGAGATCGACCGACAAACGAGTACACGAGCGACCGCAATCGCAGCTATCCAGGAGACATTGCCCAACCAAACGGATACGAGCTCGTCGCAATCGACGAGTGGCTGCCAGGCGCGGAGCCAACACCGTATGAACTCAATCTCACAGATGGCTACGAGTATCGGACACGCTACTGGCGCTGCAGAAAGTGCAGCCAAGAACGCAACCATCGTGACGAGTTCACCGCCCCCTGCGACAACCCCCAGCCGGCGACTGCCCTCGAGGCAGGCGACTACTCGATCGACAACCCACGAACACGCCGTGCATTGACCAGATGGGAACGTGAATCCAGAGTACGTGGCTCAGCTCAGCATAACGAGGCACTCGAGTGGATGTGAAGCTAGACAACCGGTTGACAGAACTGATTGATCCGGCTGTGAGAGATGCCAGTTTTCGCATGGACGTATTTGTACCTTAGCCGTCTTTCATATCGTATGGTCATGGAGCATGTTACCGCGCTTGAATGCACTATTTGTGGAGACGAGTATGATCCCGATCAAATAATTTACACCTGTCCAGAGCACGAGGGTGTCAAAGGCATTCTCGAGGTGAAATACGACTACGACGTCATTCACGACATTTTCGAGGCTGACCTCGACGGCGTCATCGATAGTCAGTGGAAGTACGAAGCGTTTCTGCCAGTCCACGACGACGCGGAGATCATTACGCTCAACGAGGGTGGGACGGACCTCTTCGATGCGCCGAATCTAAGCGACGAGCTCGGTGTTGAAACGTTAGTCAAAGACGATGGCCGCAATCCGACGGGGTGTTTCAAAGATCGAGCAAGCTCGATCGCAGTCACGAAGGCGAAACGCGCTGGCAGGGAGATCATCACCTGCGCGTCGACTGGCAACGCTGCAGCCTCGCTTTCCGGCTACGCCGCTCGAGGGGATCTAGACTGCCGTATTTTCGTTCCTGGAGATGCACCGAGCGGAAAGCTCACACAGCCGCTGGTCTACGGAGCCGATGTGCTCGCCGTCGACGGCTCGTACGATGCGGCATACGATCTAAGTGTGGAGGTGACTGAGAAATATGGCTGGTACAACCGAAACGCGGCGATCAACCCGTTCCAGGTCGAAGGCAAGCGTACGGTCGGACATGAGCTGGCCGAGCAGTCGACAGCACGTGGCAAGATTCCCGACTGGGTCGTCTTTTCGATGGGAGACGGCTGTACGATTGCCGGTGCATGGAAAGGGTTCCGCGAATTCTACGAGCTCGATTACGTCGACGATACGCCGAAGATGCTCGGTGTACAGGCAGAGGGCGCATCCTCGATTCACGATGCATTTCACAAGCACGACGATGTCGACGATGTCGCAGACACACTGGCCGATAGCATCGCCGTTGGGTGTCCACGAAATACGATTAAAGCCTGCCGCGCGCTGGAGGAAAGTGGCGGAACGTCGCTGCTCGCCAGCGATACAGAGATCCTCGAAGCCGAGACGCTACTTGGCCACACCGAAGGCATCTACACGGAGCCAGCTGGAGCGACGTCGCTTGCTGGTGTCAGGCGAGCGCTCGAAGAGGGAATCATCGAGATCGGAGAGACAGTTGTAATAAACTCAACTGGTTTTGGCCTAAAAGACACCGAAGGGGCACGAAAGGCGACGAGTGGAGTTACGGAAATCGATCCGTCCCTCGAAGAGGTACAGAATCTGTATAGCGGTGCAGAACAGGCGTGATTCCCTCGAAGATTCCCGACAGTTAGTCTTCGCCGTTGCACATCCAGCGGGCAGTGTTCGTCGCGCTGGTGAGACACTCACTCTCTTCCAGACCGTTCTGATTGCCGAATCAATCAGAGGTGACGCATCTGCGCTCGCTTGTGTCTGATTTCACTGGGGAGGATAGTGAACTCTCATCCTGCTGTTGATACCCTTCTGGAACAGAGCAGCCCTGTTATTAAGATATGATGCTAAGATCATAGCAATTATTATCTAGGGCGTTTGAGTTAGTAACAGATGTCGCAACATACACGCCGACAAGTCATTACAACGAGTCTTGGAGCAGCCGCGTTCGGGACGATCGCAGGATGTCTCTCGGAGTCCTCCGGAAGCGATGGGACAGTAGCGCAGTCATCGTTTTTCGTCTTCGGGGATTTTGCGAGCAAGGTCGCGGGTGACATTGCAACTGCAGAGACACTCGTCCCGATCGGACAGCACGGACACGGCTGGGAACCGGGCCCGAAGGTCCAGGGAACAGTTCTCAAGTCCGATCTGTTCATCCACGGAATAGAAGGGTTCCAGCCTTGGGCTGACGACCTTGTTCAGAGCGTTCGAGACGACGATGCCGACGTGCAAACCGTGGCCGTTGGAGAGGAGATAACCCTCGCTGAAGCCGGTCACGACCACGAGGAAGGACAGAGTGACAATCCTCTCGGCAGTCACGCAGTGTCCCACGCGTGTGGTCACATGGAAGAGGGTAATGCGGATCCACTCACTGCGGCCCCGTCTGCAGCGAACGCGGCGACGTTCTCACAGACCCACCAGCCGTACGCCGTCGAACTTCCCGAAGAGACCGGATACGTCGCCTTCGAAGCCGAAGAGGGCGGTGAGTACGCGTTCTTTACGGACACCCACGACACGGTACACCCGGCTTCGGGCTCCGTCGTTCACGAAGCGCACGGCGTCGAGAGTTGCGACGGTATGGAGGAGTACTACGTGGTTCACACCGAAACCGGGACTGTCACGCTCGAACTTACCGGTGACACCGGGTCGACCGTGACAGTACTGGCGGAAGGTGTCTCTCATGACGACGGCGAGCACGATCACGGAACCGAGGACGAGCACGACCACGCCAGTGACGACGAGGAAGCGCACGCAGCCGAGGAGGACGGTCACAATCACGACCACGCCAGCGGTCGCGATCCCCACTTTTGGCTCGATCCGATGCGCGCCAAGCAGGCAGTCGAGACCATCCGCAACGGTTTCGCCGACATCGATGGCGACAATGCCACAGCGTATACCGAAAATGCCGACGCGTACAGCACTAGGCTGGACGAACTAGACGACACGTTCCAGTCTGAACTCCAGAACGCGTCCAAAGACGTCGTGTTCGTCGCCGGGCACAACGCCTTCCAGTATCTCGGACAACGCTACGAGTTCAATGTGCAGACGCTCACTGGTCTCTCGCCGGACGATCAGCCCACGCTACGGGACATCGAGCGGGCTCAGGAGATTATCTCGGATCATAACCTCGAGTACGTCTGTGCTGATCCGCTCGAACCACAGACGGCAGCGGAGCGACTCGTCGAAGAGACGGATGCAACGGACGTGCTTCCACTGACGCCGATCCCCGGACAGACCCAGGAGTGGGCCGATGACGGCTGGGGATACGTCGAGATTATGGAGAACATCAACCTCGAGACGCTGACGGAGGCCCTCGACGCGTAATGAGCGACTCGATGCCGACCGATTCCGAACCGGAGTGGACCGGATCGGCAGAACCAGGGGCGACCGACCCATCGCGTGCAGGACTACTGGCGGTCGTCGTCGAGACGACGGGACGATCGGCCTGTACGATCTATCCGCCAGATGTGGCCGCCCCGTATCGGACGACGGCATGGATAACAGCCCACGGCGAGTCGTTCGTCGATCTCGAGGAGATGCGATGACGACCGAAACAGCGGCCGAACGACACCCAGCGGACCCGATCATCAGCGTCGACGAGGTGTCGTTTCGCTACGGTGAGCAGCCAGTCCTCGAGGACGTCTCGATCGACGTCGGACCGGGAACGTTTCTCGGGCTCGTCGGTCCGAACGGGAGTGGCAAAAGCACGCTCCTCGAGCTGATGCTCGGCCTCAAACGGCCGGAGACGGGATCGGTGACCCTCTTTGGCGAGCCTGCACACGAGTTCGACGACGGCGAGCGACTCGGATACGTCGCACAGAACGTCACCGAGACGGCACGCGATATGCCGGTGACGGTACGCGAAGCGGTCGCGATGGGACGATACCCACACCGGCTCGTCGGCCGGTTTTCACGGGCGGATCGCCGTGCGATCGACGAGTCGATGGACCGGGTCGGCATCACGGAGCTCGCCTCGCGGCGCGTCGGTCGTCTCTCTGGCGGCCAGCGCCAGCGGATCTTCATCGCCCGTGCGCTGGCCTCCGAGGCGGACCTTCTGGTCCTCGACGAGCCGACCGTCGGCGTGGACGCGGAGTCTCGGGAGGAGTTCTATCACCTCCTTCATACGCTCAATGCGACCGGGCTGACGGTCATCCTCATCGAACACGACATCGGCGTCGTCACGACGTACGCGACCGAGATCGCGTGTCTCAACCGCCGACTGTATTTCGACGGCGATCCGGACGACTTCGTCGCGACCGATGCCCTTGCGGCAGCGTACGGCACTGACCAGCACGTCGTCCACCACGACCACTGATTATGTCCCCACAACCATCACCCATACCTGAAACGACAGTCGAGAGTACGGCGACGCTCGGATGGCTCCTCGGGGAACTGGCTTGGCTCTTCGAGTGGTTCCTCGAGGATGTCTACGGCGCAGCGATGGGGCTTCTCGCCGAAATCGTCGATGTCCCGATGCTCGGCTATCCCTACATGCAGCGAGCATACCTCGCTGCCGTCTGTGTCGCCGTTATCGGGCCGCTCGTCGGCACTTTCCTTGTGCATCGAGAGATCTCGATGATCAGTGATACGCTCGCGCACACCGCCTTCGCGGGCGTCGCCGTCGGCCTGTTCCTCAATGCGACGTTCGAACTGTCGCTGTCGCCGCTGCTGACTGCGTTTGTCGTCGCGGTCGTCACGGCCCTGCTCGTCGAGTTGCTAGTCGAACACGCTGGCGCGTACACCGATACGTCGCTGGCGATCGTGCTGACCGGCGGGTTCGCGGTCGGGAGCATTCTTATTACCGCGACCGGCGGCGGTATCGCCGTCGGGATCGACGCCTACCTGTTTGGAAGCCTGGCGACCGTATCGAAAGGGGACGTTGGGCGTCTCGTGTTCATGTGCTTCTTCGTCGGCGGGCTTGTTACGCTGGCGTATCGGCCACTGCTGTACGTCACCTTCGATGCGACGGCCGCTCGCGCGGTACGACTCGGCGTCAGACGCTACAAGCGACTCATGGTCGTCCTCACGGCGCTGGTCGTGGTCAGTGCGATGCAGATCATGGGCGTTATCCTTGTGGCAGCGATGCTCGTCGTTCCGGTGGCTACCGCGGCGCTCGTCGCCCGGAGTTTCAAACACTCGATTCTTCTCGCAATACTCGCAGCCGAGTTCGCGGCGATTGCCGGCGTCACGCTCTCGTACGTTTACGGTATCGCTGCTGGCGGCTCGATCGTCGTCGCAGCGATTGCAGTGTATACAGTCGTCCTCATCGTCCGAAAGCTCCCTGCTGACGCTTCACTCCGTGCGCTGAACCCGTCGAATCGACGTCAAGCCGGTCGTTCTCGAGATGTCCTCGAGGCTGACGGCGGCGACGAGCAGCAGTAGCACACACAGCCACCCAACAATCACCGACCGAAATCCAATGTACGAGTACGTCATCATCGGCGGCGGCGTTCACGGAACCTGTCTCGCAAATTACCTCCTCGATAGCGGCGGCTACACGCACGACGACCTCCGGATCATCGACCCCCACGAGGAGTTGCTTGCATCGTTCGCCACCAAAGCACGACAGTGTGGCATGCGGACGCTCCGTTCGTCGTTCGTCCATCACATCGATACCGAGCCGTTCTCCCTTGAGACGTTCGCAACTGGACACGACCGGGAGAACGAACTCGTTGCGACCGACGACTATCCGAATCGACCCTCCCTCGAGCTCTTTCTCGACCATGCCAGATATGTTATCGACCGCCAGAATCTCGCGGACTGTCACGTCGGGAGAGCAGTGAGCGCTATTACGGATCCGGACTCCCGAGACTCTCTTCGAGTCGAGACGGATGATGGGGCGTTTGATACTCGTCGCGTCGTTCTCGCTCTCGGGCTCGGTCCGCAGCCGACGTACCCAGAGTGGACGGCGACGGTACCAGACACCGCGCCCCTCGCCCACGTCTGGGGTGACGGGTTCGATCCGGCGCGGGCGACAGGGGTCGATGGCACGACGATCGTCGTCGGTGGCGGCATCACGGCCGCACAGCTCGCGTGTCGCTTCGCGGAGCAGACGCATGTAACACTGCTTTCTCGACACGACTTGGAGACAGCACTCCCGGAGGCCGACCCATACTGGATCAACTGGGGACATATCGAGACCCACCTCCACACGCTCCCAGCCGGTTCTCAGGCACGACACGACCGAATCCGAAACGCCAGAAACGACGCGACGATTCCGCCCTACGTCATGGACCAACTGACCAATGCCCGTGATCGTGGTGACCTCACAATCCGTCTCGGCGAGATTGCATGCGCCCACGCCACCGACGATGGCTTGCTCGTCCGGTTCGCTGACGGCGCGTCCACAGCGAACGCACAAGTCCTGCTTGCGACGGGCCTCGAGCCGGCACCCGACCATCCGCTGGTCAGCCAGGCCGCCGAGACGCTTGGACTCGAGCGCGGTACAAACGGCTTTCCCGTCCTCAACGATCGCACACTTGCGTGGCGACGAACCGACGGCACCGACTCGAGGGTATCTGTCGTGGGAAAACTCGCGGAGACGACTGTCGGACCACTGGCTCGGAACATCGTTGGCGCGCGTCGAGTTGCTGAGCGGCTCCTCGCGAGGTGTCCAGATTCGCGGGGACAGCGCCGAACCGCGGTTGAACCTGCACACCCCACTTGAGGGGGTGTCCGTGATCCTCGCCCGCTGTGTTCTCTCGGCTGCGCCGATGTCGTAACTGCGATCTCCAGTTGCGACGCGACGAAAAGGAAACCGCGAGAAGCGGGACTACACCAATTCTTCGGCCTGTTTTCGGAGCGATCGGTGAAGGCTCAAGTCGGCAGCGAGTCGTTCGAGTTCATCGGTCGCTCCACACAGATCGAGTGTAGACAGTGCCTGCCGCCGATACGGTCCGGCGAGACCGCTCGTGACCGCGATGACGCGAAGTTGCGTCGTCGCACCCGCCATAGCAAGCCCATTGATCGCGGTCTCGCGTGTCTGGCGCGGCACGTTTGCATCGACGGCCGTCTGAAAGAGTGAGCGTGGCGACGGCATCGTTAGCCCGACAGGCCGATCTCTTCGGCTTGATCCTCGCTCGTCTGGTCGTCCTGTTCGGTCGCGTCTTCGGCGTTTTCTTCGCCACCAAACGTTGGGAAGCGGTCCTCAAAGGCAGCCCAGTCAGCGTCCATCTCCTCGTCGGTCAGCGTCGCGTCGTCGAGGTCACTACGGAGGGCATCATGGTCCATCTCGGTTCCGATGAGAACGAGTTGGGTCCCTCTGTCACCCCACGTCTCGTCCCAGACGTCCGCGAGCTCCGGATTGTCTTCGATGTAGGCCTCGCGCTCTTCAGGTGGAAGAGACACAATCCACCTGCCAGCTGGCGTGATTCGGATCGACTGCCCGGCGACGTTCAACCCTAGCGCGATTTCCGCTCGTCCAGCCAGCCAGAAGTGTCCCTTCGACCGAACGACGTTCGTAGGAAGCGAGTCGAGTACATCTGCGAACCGTTCGGGATGGAACGGACGCCGCGACGAGTAGACGAACGAGGTGACGCCGTGTTCTTCCTCGGCGGACTCGTGGGGTTCTCGCAACTCCTGCAGCCAGCCGGCCGACTGGCTCGCTTCCTCGAGGTCGAACCGACCTGTACCCAAGACCAGTTCCGGGTCGACGTTCCCGTGTTCGGTCCGGACGATCTCCGCCCGCGGTTGGAGCACCGAGAGCATTTCCTCGATTTCTGCGAGCGTCTCTGCGTCGACGAGGTCACACTTGTTCAATAGGAGCACGTCACAGAACTCGATCTGTTCGACGAGCAGGTTCCCGAGGTGCTTCTCGGTGTCGCCGTCCATAAGCGACTCTTTCGAGTCGAACGTCGTCCAGAACTGGTGGGCGTCGACGACGGTAACCGTCGTGTCGAGTTCGTAGTAGTCCATCACTTCGATGCCGGTCTCCTCGTAGAACGCGGTCGGATCGAGATCCGACTGGTCGAACCCCATCGTGAGCGTCTGGGCGACTGGAAGTGGTTCGGCGACCCCAGTGGATTCGATGACGAGATAATCGAAGTCGCGTGCCTGTGCGAGCTTTGCGAGTGCGTCGAGCAGGTCACCACGGAGTTCACAGCAGATGCAGCCGTTCGATAACTCCACCAGTTCCTCGTCGTCCTCCGAGATGTCGGAGTGTTCTGCAACGCGGTCGGCATCGACGTTTACCTCACCCATATCGTTGACGAGCACCGCGATGTCCAGATCCGTTCGTGTGTTCAGCAGGTTGTTCAACACGGTCGTCTTACCCGCGCCGAGAGTGCCGCTCAGCACGGTAACGGGAATCGTCTCTCGAGCCATCTATTATTAACTATTGCACCTATATTATTTATAATTGGGTGCAAGCCGTTTCGAGTTATTAATAGCGGCCAGACGACACCGCAAATACGGCTCGCTCAACGGTATCGTCGGCAGCGCAAACTGAATTCGGACGATTGCTGGGATGCCGATCGCCGAGATAGCGCATACCGACCAGGAGCAGATCGCTGCGACATGAGTAATGAGGACCCCAATAGTAGGTGCAATAGCTACAAATTTTGCAGTGTATACAGTATGTAGAATAGTTGATTCAGGTACAATTTGCTAGACGTGTATACTCACGCCTTCATCAGTGATGTCAACACTGCCGTTCTCGATTTCGGCTGTATCGATCTGCTACCCTGTACAGACGCCACACCGTTCTCATGTCCCGATGCAGATACCCAACCGCCACAGTGACGGTTGTCAGTATGTTCAGACGGTCGATAACCGACCTATATTATGAAGTTATAAGTCGGCAAAGCACCCATGAGTACGTATGAGCGCCACTGATGAACTGTCCACGATCGGGGACCCGATCTGGGAGGCGATCCTCGAGCACCCAATGGTCTCCCAGCTCGGGGAGGGAACACTCGATGAAGCGCCCTTCCGCTATTGGGTCCGTCAGGACTACGTCTACCTGATCGAATACGCCCGCGTGTTCGCTCACGGCGCGGCGATGGCTCCCGACCTTGAGCGGATGGGAACCTTCGCCGAGTTGCTGGATTCGACGATCAACACCGAAATGGACCTGCACCGTGCCTATGCCGAGACCTTCGGGATCAGCCAGGCCGAACTGGAAACGACCGAGCCGTCGCCGACGACGCAGGGGTACACCGATTTCCTCGTCCGGACTGCGGCGACGGGGACCTTCGGTGACCTGATCGCCGCACTGCTGCCGTGCATGTGGGGATTCAACGTCACCGGGAAACGGCTGGCAGAGCAGGGCCGGCCTGACCACGAGGGGTACGCCGAGTGGATCGATATGTACGCCGGCGAGGAATTCACGGAACTCACCGAGTGGTGTAAGGACCTGATGGACGAGGTGTGGGCCGAGTCGACCCCCGACGAACGCGACCGCTACCGCGAACTGTTCCGGACCTCCGCACGCTACGAGTACCGCTTCTGGGACGCCGCCTGGCGACAGGAAGAGTGGTCGATATGAGCGGCGATTCCGTCGCCGACACGTTCGAGGAGTACGCTGCAACCGTCGAATCCACGTCCAGCGATGGCACGAACGGCGACGAACCGCGGTTTACCGAGTGGTGTCGAGCGCGTTCCGAGCCCGACTGGACCGGTGCGACCGAACATCGGTTTACCGAGGAACTCCACGCTGGGACGCTCGATGACGCAGTGTTTCGCCGGTATCTCGTCCAGGACTACGCCTTCCTCGAGACATTAGTCGGGACCTTCGGCCACGCGCTCGGCGATGCACCCTCGATGACCGCCAAGTCCCGACTCGCGGACTTCCTCGGGACACTCACCGACGACGAGGACGACTATTTCGAGCGATCCTTTGATGCACTCGAGGTAGCCGCTGTCGAGCGAACCGATCCCATGCTGCAGCCGGTGACGCGGGCGTTACAGGATCTGCTCGAGCGTGCCGCGCGGGAGGGTGGCTATGCAGAAACGCTTGCGGTCCTCGTCCCGGCCGAGTGGATCTATCGGTCGTGGGCCGGCATGGGGACTGAGCTACCGGACCGGGACTACCTCTCAGAGTGGGTCACCATCCACGACAATCCCGCGTTCGACGAGTTCGTCGCTTGGCTTCGAGCGGAACTTGATCGGGAGGGCGCGGCCGCATCGCAACGACGCCAGCAGCGACTGACGCGGCTCTTCGAGCGGACGGTCGAACTGGAAGTTGCCTTCTTCGACGCTGCGTTCGAACCGTCTGGAGAGCCGGAAAACGACGTTCCAGATGGTGACTGACAGTGGTGAGTACAGCTCTAGCACTTGGCCTGACCGTCACAGTGCTGGTCGGATTCACCGTCGTCGGTCTCTGGTACTCGCGACGGACGGTCGGAACCGTCGAAGACCTGCTCACGGCTCG
Organism: Haloterrigena sp. H1; assembly: GCF_005938085.1. Lineage (GTDB taxonomy): Archaea > Halobacteriota > Halobacteria > Halobacteriales > Natrialbaceae > Natrinema. The sequence continues at coordinate 421,781 of NZ_SMZK01000002.1, read as the reverse complement.
GAACTCGACCGGGACCGGCCGGACGACAGCGACGCTCGTCGCCTCCGTGATGGGCGTCTGGATCCTGCTGGCAGCGCCGGAGGCCGGCGCGAGTTTCGGGATCGCCGCTGTCGTCGGCTACGCGATCGGCGAGGCACTTCCGATGCTCGCCTACTCGAGAGTCGGGCCACGCATCCGGGAGGTAATTCCGAACGGCCACTCACTGACGGAGTACGCTCACGCCCGCTACGGTACGGCGATGTACGCGTTCGTCCTGCTGGTGAGTGGTCTGTACATGTTTGTCTTCCTCGCTGCTGAGTTGACCGGGATCGCCGGCGCACTCTCGCTCGTGGCCGGCGTCCCCCAGTGGCAGACCGCCGTCCTTGTTGGCGGGTTCGTCCTGTTGTACACGAGCTACGGCGGTCTCCGGGCGTCGATCTTCACGGACTCGATTCAGGCGTTACTTGTTTTGCCACTGCTGGTCATTGCCTTCGCGGGTGCGATCGTCTCACTCGGCGGTGCCGGTGAGATCCACGACGGCATCGCGTCTACGAATCCATCACTGCTCGACCCTGGCTTCGTCCCAGGCCTCCAGTTCGGACTCGCACTCGCCTTCGCCATTCTCGGGGCCGAGTTGATCAACCAGCTGTGGTGGCAGCGGATCTACGCCGCCGAGGACGGGCGGACGGTCGAGCGCGGCTTTCGCAACGCCACCATCGCAAACGGTCTCATCGTCTTCCTCGCGGGCCTCTTCGGCCTCGTCGCGGCCGGCAACGCTGACATCGTGACTGACGTGACGAGTTCAGCATACAACGCCGACATCGCTTTCTTCGTGCTCCTGCAGACCGCGTTCCCCGAGTGGATCGTCCTTGCGGTCGTCCTCATTGCGCTTCTGCTGGTGATGAGCTCTGTCGACACGCTGTTCAATGCACTCTCGAGCATCGTCACCGCGGATCTACCCCGGCTGCTGTCCGACCCAGATGACCGGTCGCTCAAACTCGGCGCCCGACTGCTGACCGTCGTCGTCGCCGTGAGCGCGATCTACGTCAGCCTGCGAGCCCGGAGCGTCCTTCGGCTCTTTTTCCTCGCCGATCTGCTTGGTGCGGCGGTCGCGTTCCCGCTTCTGTATGGCCTTTACTCGGAGCGGCTCACCGGTGCAGGCGCACTCGCCAGTAGCGTGCTCGGACTCGCGGTTGGGCTCGCGTACTTCCCCGATTTCGCTGGCCTCTTGCGGTCGATTCCGGTCCTCGGAGGTCTCCTACCGGCTGCGGATCCGCTCTACTTAACCGCCTTCGGCGGTGCCTTTCTCGTCTCGACTGTCGGGACGCTGGTTGCAGCACAGCTCTTTGCCGGCGAGTACGACCACGACGAGCTCACAACCGAAATCCAGCAACTCGACGAGACGGCGACCGACGGCGGGGAGGTGCGCGACTGATGGCCGTCATCGGGTCGACACTGTTTGCAGTGTTGTTGTGGGGTGCCATCCTGGGTGTTGCGACCGTATTCATTTACGAACTGTATGCCATCGCTGACGACGCTGGCTGGCTCGAGAGCACCTGAAACCAGTTCTATCGCATCTCTGCCTACTTTTTCACTCGGTCACTTGATGAGAACGGGAACGGAGCTTTCAGTATTCAAGTAATTCAGAGCGTGGAGCCAACAGTTCTATGTGTGAGATCGTAGCCAGTGGTAACATGGCTCATGCCCCAGAGAAACCGGTACAATACGTCTGTGAAAGCTGTCAGATAATCTATGCAGGTACGCCGATCCACGAATCCGGAGGCGAGCATACGTTCGAGCCACCGGATTCGTGTGGTGCGTGTGACGGGTCCTCATTTATCAAACTCACTAACTGGGTACACCACCACAATTGAACCGCCTCGGGGTCAACCCCGAGGTACTCGGCCTGCTTTTCTCTGTGGACGCTGTTTCCACGCCGTTTGGCTCCGCTAACGCTACGTCTGCGAAGCTATTGCGTTGCCGACTCACTCACATCGAAATACTTGCCGGAAGAGATGACTTCCTCAACAATCTCGATCCACGGTGAATGAGAGCTTTGAGGACGCTCGACTGGAACAACGCAGAATACGAACGTCACAGAGGGCGGCGCATCTCCCCCCGGTCGTTCGGTTGATGAGATGTCGTCCCATCAAACGAAACGATGAGCGAGGCAGATCATATCCAACGATTCACGGTTTCAGCAGAAAGTGAGAGCGAGACAAAGACGGTCGTCGAGGCGCGAGACTTCGAATTCGTCATTGATGAGCCTGCAGCATTAGGCGGCACCAACGACGGCCCCAATCCCGTTGAGTACCTCATCGGCGCGTGGGCTGGCTGCCTCAACGTTGTCGTGCATACCGTCAGCGAAGAGCGGGGGATCGACCTCGACAGTGTCGAGATCGAAATTCAAGGCGATCTCGACCCGCGGAAGTTCCTCGGCGCGGCCGACGACGTTCGCGCGGGTTATCAAGACCTCGGCGTGACGATCCACGTCGAGTCTACCGCCGATCAGGAAACCCTGGATGCGTTGAGCGAGGAGGTCGAGGAGCGCTGCCCCGTTGGCGATAACATCGGGAATCCGACGCCGACGGACGTGACTATCGAAGCAAATTGATCGATCAGAGCAGGAGAGTCTCAGTACCTGCCACCGCTACGCGCAGTCCTGGTCTGACGTAATATCTAGAACGCCGATCCGAGCAGGAGCGTGACCTCGATTCGCTGGTTAGCGCCATAAAGAGCGGGCGAGCAGTACGTTCCAGGACGGTGGTGCAGGCATGTTCCTGCCACGGAACCTTTTGCAAGCCTTCCTACCACCCACACGGCCCCGACTACCCACGGCTCCTGCACTTCATAACCAGACGTGCCGATGGGGCCACTGAACGCGACCCCACCGGGTCGTACTGTTTTGTGCTTCCTCCCAAATTAGACTGGACCTTGTTCTTGCCGACCGTATTCCGCCGCGAGTCGCAATTCCATACCTACCGCCGAAACGGGGTGGCTACGTTCACGGATGTCGGATACAGAGACACCACAGTTGTCAGCCGTCGCGTTAGTCATCATCGGCCGCTCGTTCCCGATCACCAAACGTCGATTCCGGACCAGAGAGGTCCCGAATAGAGCGGTCGGTCCACGTGTACGGGACGTACGGTTCGTCACCAACGTCGAGCCACGTTTTGTGTCCCCGTGTGGGGCTGTCCCACATCGGACGGAGTCCGGAGTCAAACCGGTTGTCGAGTGATTGTTGTGCCTTCTCGCTGAGGTCGAACTCGAACTCGTCCGGTAGCTCCCAAAAATCGCGGAAGAAGGCGGCGAACTGCGCACTCATCCGCATGCTGCTCTCGTAGGTCTTCTTCACGTCGTCGATGAGGTCATCCTCGTTGTGAATTCGCTCACGTTCTTGTGCATACCATTCTGAGACCGGCTGTGCCTTCTCGGTTCGCTCTGCGCGCCGCTCTTGACGGCGCTTTTCGGTCGCTTCCGCGTCGAGTTCCCATTCGCCCTGCACGGCGGAGTTATGCATTGCTTCGTCGTCGACCTTCTCGACAATGACGCCGTAGGCGTCTTCTGCATGCCGGGGCAGGACGTAGCCATCGTGGATGTCCGCGAGGACGTCTTCGGGGTCGCGCTCGAGGGGATCACCGAGCCCCGAGCCCCCGCGGAGATAGTTCAGATACATGTCGTAGTCGTCGAACTCTTTGGGCGTGCTGATCCCCTCTGGGCGGCGGGTAATCTCGCCATCGATCTTGGATTCGAAGTCACCGCTTTCGGGGTCGAGGTCGTGCTGTGGGTAGTCCTCGCCGTTCTCGAAGCGCTCCTCGAGATCCGTATCTTGAGCGTTGAGGATGTACCCTGACGCAGCGGGGTAGCCACCGAAGAGGCCGCCGTCGCTGGTCATGTAACCGTTGCCCATCTCGTAGAGCAACCACCTGCTGACGTCTTTGACCGTTCGCATAGACTCGAAGCCGGCACCGCCTGCTCGGCGGCCTACACCGCCCGTATTCGGTTTGACCGCCCGTCCAAGGAACGGAAGTGGTTCGACTGTTTCCCACGCTTCGGCATCACCCATATCTCCTTCCGGGTTCCAGACCGCCGAGGCATGTGGTTCACCGTCCTCAACGTAGCGGGCACCGACGCCCTCACAGGCCGACTCGAAGGAGTTGACGGCGTGGAGTTTGTCGAACTGGTCGATGCCGCCACCCTGCAGCCAGTTGGACGTGTTTGCGTTCCCGGCGTTGATCTCTTCCCAGAATCCTCGTGAAAAGTACCCTCGTGAGAGGTGCTGCCAGAGGGGTGCCCACGCTGAGACGAGGAAATGCCAGGCGTAGGCGTGGGCTGTCTCCGTATTCTGTGTGTTGGCCCATGAGCCAACCGGCAGGTGGAAATCACAGGCGTAGTAGGCACCGTCGTTGACCAACTCGTTTGGGATGACTGTCTGGGTAAGCATCACCCAGATGCCGCCCTGGATCGCGGCTGGCGTACAATTAAAGGGGTGCCAGCCCCACTTGTTTGCGCCTTCGAAGGACACCTGAAACGTCCCGTCTTCTCGAATGTGGAGTTCCGAGGGGGCGTGCATGATGTGGTTCTCCTGGGCGTACTCGCGGGTGACGTTTTCTTGGCCTTTGTAGAGCGCGTCGACGAACGAGGCCCCGCGGTACGTACCGGGAAGCATCGTTCGCTTGATGCGGCTTCGGAAGCCACGGCGACCATCCTCGACGGCCTCTCGTGAGAGTTGCTTGAACGTCTCAACCCCGTGTTCGTCGATCATCGCTTTGACCGACCGTCGGACCATCAGACAGCCAGTCATCCGCGTCCGTTCGTCGAGCTTCAGGAAGTCCGGCGTCCGTGTCTTAGCGGGGTATTCCTTCTTCCAGGAGTTGTAGAGTTCGAAGTTCTCGCCGATCTTGCGAGCCGTGTAGTACGCCCCGTCGCCAAAGCGAGACGCCTGCGAGACGTTCATACTCCCCGGGCCGATCGCACCAGTGTCGATGACGTGGTTTACCCCACCAACCCAGGCAATGAGTTCTCCGTCGTGGAAGATGGGGATAATCGTCATGAGGTCACACGGGTGTACGTCGCCGACGTGAGGATCGTTGTTGACGAAGATGTCGCCGGGCTCGATACCGGGACTCTCCTCGTAATCGTGGTTGATCATGAACTTGATCGCCTCGCTCATCGTGTGGACGTGGACGATGATCCCCGTCGAGACGGCGATCGAGTCTCCTTCAGGAGTAAAGAGGCCGTAGCACAGCTCACCCTCCTGCTCGACGATCGGCGTCGCGGACACCTCTTTCGACGTCTCGCGTGCTGTCACGAGATCACCACGGAGGCGCGCGTACAACTGCTCGTATCGAATCGGATCCTCGTTTTTCAATTCCAGTTCCGACAGCCCACAGTAGTGATCCGTCGCTTCCGTTTTGTCCTCGAGTTCGGCCAACTGCTCGCGGAGCGTCCGGCCGTTCCAGCCGATCCCTTCACCTCGTCGTCGCTTCTCGCGGACCGCTTCTTTTTCTCGTTGTGCTTCTACACGTCGGTCGTCGGTTTGATCAGATGGACTCATGGATTGTTGTGTGGGACTCAGTTTCGATGGGCTGGGAGACTGTCGGACAACTCGGTTCACAGGACGGTCGCACTCGAGCGGTTGGTAACTGCTGCAACGGACCACGGGCCGCGATCAAGCGGTTACTGACTGTTGCCTGACAGTCTAGTCGGCGGATGACTCGAGTTCGCGACAGTCTCGCGCGATTACGTACCATATTCAAGTTCCTCCAGAATGATCGCGTGTTCGCCGACCACGAAGTCGCCGGAAATGTCGTCGTGAAGCAGGATCGATTGAGTCAGATCGTCGATTCGTGCCTTGCCGGTCAGTGTTCGGTCGGAGATTCCGATGCAGATGCGATTTGCGTCGAATTCGGTCGCGAACTCGACGAGCGTGGACACGTCGTATCCCTTCGGGAGCGCGGTGATCGTGTAGTCTACCCCGTAGTTGATCATGGGGTTTACTTCCTGAATGAGCGGACCGAGACACCGGACAGTCGGCAGCCGGAGAAGGTAAACCCGTTCACCCTCGTCAACGACGGACCCGAGGATTTCCTTCACGGACGCATCGTGTTCGACCGATTTAATGATGATGATCGTCGTCATTCTTGTGGGCCAAAGAGCAATGCACAGAAGTTGTGCTCGACGCGGCGAAGGCGTGCGGAAAGCGTCGACCTGCTGATATCCAATTCGCTTGCGATCTCCTCCGCTGTCACCTCCTGTGGCACCTTGAAATAGCCCATCTGGTAAGCCGTCTCGAGTACCTCCAACTGCTCTTTGGACAACTTCCCGGACATGCTCTGTTTGATTTTGTTGCTCCCGAGTGGAAATCCGATACTTTCAGTCTGCGTCGTGCCGAGCAACTCGAGCGAGCCGTGCTCGCCTTCGATTGCGTTGGCTACCTCTTTGAGATGGTTCCAGTCACGAACGGATGCCATCACCTCAAGGTGAGCGTTCTTTCCGACGATCCGGTGTGGAATCGCCTGATTTTGCGTCAACAGCGATAGAACGGATGCTTCAGAATGGTCTGCCATCACACCGATATAGTAGATGTGCCGATTCAGCTCTGCCTGCGTTACGTCGACGATCTGCATCGATGGTAATTGGTCTGATAACTGTTCCGCTGAGATCTCGGAGTCGAACCGAACTGATAAAAAGAGAAAGACCATATCACCGAAGGCTGGTAGCGCGTTGTCAACTTCGACACTCGTGACCTGTTCTTCGATGTTGAATAGGCGGTCCGAAATCCCCGCTAATCCGATCTGAAATTCGATTCTAAGCATCGTTCAGCACAATCCCTTGCAATCTACTGTTGTGAACGCTGTTTCCCCCACGTCGGCTCCCACTGTTGGGACTTCACGGAACTGGGTAGACATTGATTGTTGTCAGATCAGCCCCATCACGATGGTATTAGTAGTCGAACTAACATAATGTACTTTGTTGACAATTGTCACGGATGTAGTTGGCATACGCTATCCGATCATAAAAACCCATGTAGTTTTCAAATCCGTTATCCGAGGGGACTGTCAGTGGGCCGCTCGACGAGTTCGATACGGACGCCGTTGGCTGCTCGTCGCTCGAGAAAGGCGACGGACGCGTCTCCCGCGCCCTGACGTGGCACCTCGTCTGCGAGTGGCACGCCAGCCGTATGCAACGCCGCGAGTTGCTCTTCGAGGTCGTCGACGCGGAACGCAACGTGATGTAACACCGCCGGCCGTTTTGCTGTCTCGAGATCGGCAGCGAGACCGGAATCCGGATCGACTGGTTCGACGAGTTCGACCAGACTCTCGCCGACCCTGATGAAGGCGATCTCGACGCTGAACGCCGGGACTCGTTCGACCGCTCCGACCTCGAGGCCGAGGCGTTCGAACAGCGTCCGGTTCCGGTCGATGTCGTCGACGAGGATACCGAGGTGATCAATCTTGGAGACCATAGGTTAGCTTATCTGCCGTGACTTGTCTTTCCAGTAGGGTTCACGGAGTTGTTTTTTGTCGATCTTCCCATAGGGTGTCGTCGGGAGTTCCGCGACGACATCGAACGATTTCGGCACCTCGTAGTTGGCGAGTCGATCTACACAGAACGTCTTCAGTTCGTCCCGGTCGATCGTGTCGTCTTCCGGGACGACGACGGCCTTGACCGCTTCACCCCACTCGTCGTCCGGAACGCCGATGACGGCGACGTTTGCGACCTGGTCGTGTTGCTGGATGACCTCTTCGACGGTGACAGAGTAGACGTTCATACCGCCGCTGACGATGACGTCCGAATCTCGGTCGACGATGTAGACGAAGCCGTCCTCGTCCGTTTTGCCGATATCACCGGTGTGGACCCACCCATTGTCCATCGTTTCTGCGGTCTTTTCGGGCATCTTGTAGTACCCTTCCATGGAGTAGGCGCCGCGGGCGAGAATTTCGCCCGGCTGGCCGGGCGGGACCTGCTCGCCGTCGTCGTCAACGATCATCACCTCACACATCGTGGTCGGGAGGCCACACGAGGAGAGTCGCTGCTCGTCGTCGGGGTCGTGTGCGCCCTTCGGTAAGACGGTGATGAGGTCCGGCGTCTCGTACTGGCCGTACAACTGCAGGAAGACGTTCCCGAGTTTGTCGAGCCCCTCGCGAAGTCGATCCGGCTTCATCGGTGCTGCGCCGTAGACGAGCGTCTCGAGCGACGAGGTGTCGTACTCCTGTTCGTCGAGCAGGTCGAGAACGCGATACACCATCGTCGGCACCATGAACGTCCAGGAAATCTCCTCCTGTTCGATGAGGGTGAGCGCATGCTCGGCGTCGAACCCCTGTGTGATTACCTGGGTACTCCCTTGAGTCAACCCGCCAGCCATGATAAGGCCGGCCGAGTGGGGCAGTGGTGTCATCAACAGGAGCCGGTCCCGTGGTTTGATGTCGAGTTCGATTGCGTGTGCGAGCGCGTTCAGTGCGAGGTTCTCTTGGGTGTGTTTCACGCCCTTCGGATCGCCGGTCGTCCCGCCCGTATGAAAGACACCGGCGAGCGTAGAACTCGAGACGGAGACATCCGGGGGATCCGAATCACCCGTTTTAAGCAGACGTTCGAACGATTCGACGTCGTAATCGCCCTCCAGTTCGGCACTGGGTGACGCATCGATCGTGATGACTCGATCTAGTGTCGACACGTTTGGAGCGACCGTCCGGGCAGTCTCGATAAGCCCCGGACCCACGACGAGCGTACTGGCTTTGCTGTTGTTCAGCATGTACTCGACGTCCGCTGCCGACAGCATGTCGTTCAGCGGGACCCTCGCGAGACCTGCACGGGCAAGCGCGATGTCGACGATGGCGTACTCAAGGCGGTTCGACATCAAAATCCCCACACGTTCCTCCGTCTGGAGGCCGAGATCGACGAGTGCACTGGCGAGACGCGAGGAATCGTCGTCGAGGTCGCCGTAGGTCAGCGTCTCGTTTTCGAAGGTGATGGCTGGCACAGTCTCATAGCGGCTGAGAACTGACTCGTAGAGATGTTTCAGCGTCGGTATACTCTGTTCTGACATGGTTAGTTTGATCGCATAAAGACGGGAAAGCGGTCTCTCGAGAACTTACGCCGACTGCGTCTCCGGTGTCGGAATCGGCTCGCCGATCCAGTCCTCGTAGAAGGTCTCGATGTCCGGTTCGAACTCGTGGATGATGGGGTATCCCGGCATGACGTTGGTCACTTCGAGCAGCGTCTGACAGCCCGGGCAGAAGTACTCCCGAAGCTCCATGTAATCCGGATGGGGATGCATGTCTTCCGGATAGATCTCGAGGTACTCCTCTTCCGTATCCCGGACGTTGATCAGTGCGTCATGCTTCCAGTTCTCGTCGTGTTCACAGAACTCGTGGCCACAGTCGCACTTGATGACCCATCGGTCATCTGACTTCGCGACGACGTACAGGTGGTCCGCATACGGGATGACGATCGGGTCGTCCCAATCGACCCGTTCCTGAAGGACGTCACGGACCTGCTGGAACCGGTCCGCGTCCTTGAAGTCGCTCATCATGTTGTGCAACTCGCTCCACTCTAGGTTGTCGTCGACTAGGTCCTCAATGTGTTCGCGTGGGTATGATTCTGGCATTTGTATTCACCTCTGTATTAGTCGTCGTCCGTTGCTGGTTCCTTCGACGGTGTCTCGAACGATGCATCGGGGCCCGACAGATCCTGAATCGATCTCTCACTGGTCCACGTGTAGGGCACCTCGGGCTCGTCGTCTCGACCGACCCCGAGCCAGGTTTCGTGGCTCTTCGTCGGGTTCTTCCACTTCTTTTTCATGCCGGTCTTGAACCGGTTTTCGAGTGACTTTTCGGCATCCTCACTCAGTGAGAACCGGAAGTCGTCCGGCAGCTCCCAGAAGTCGCAGTAGAAGTCGGTGAACTGCTTGCTCATTCGCATGCTGCTCTCGTAGGTCTTTTTCACGTCCTCGATCAGATCCTCGTCGTCACGAATGCGCAGGCGTTCGTCCTCGTACCACTCGGAGACCGGCTGGGCTCTCTCTTCGCGTTCTTCCATCCGCTCTTCGCGGAGTTCTTCGGTCGCTTCCTCGTCAAGTTCCCACTCACCCTGCACGGCGGAGTTGTGTTTGGCCTCGTCGTCGACTTTGTTGACGACGACGGCGTAGGCGTCCTTGGCGTGACGGGGCAGGACGTATCCGTCGTGGATGTCCTCGACGACCTTCTCGGGTTCCCGCTCCAGCGGGTCGCCGAGGCCCGAACCACCACGGAGGTAATTCAGGTACATGTCGTAGTCGTCGAACTCCTTGGGCGTACTGATACCCTCGGGACGACGGGTGACCTCGCCCTCGATCTTGGATTCGAAGTCGCCGCTTTCGGGGTCAAGGTCGGATTGGGGATAGTCCTCACCGTTCTCGAAGCGCTCCTTGAGGTCGGTATCCTGGGCGTTGAGGATGTAGCCCGAGGCGGCGGGATAGCCGCCGAAGAGGCCACTGTCACTCGACATGTAGCCGTTGCCCATCTCGTAGAGCAACCATCGGCTCACGTCCTTGATCGTTCGCATCGACTCGAAGCCTGCGCCGCCCGTCCGTCGGCCTGCGCCACCCGTATTGGGCTTGACGTTCCGTCCGAGGAACGGCAGCGGTTCGGTCATCTCCCAGACTTCGGCGTCACCCATGTCGCCTTCGGGATTCCAGATCGCCGCGGCGTGGGGCTCGCCGTCGTCGACGTAGCGGGCACCGGTACCTTCACACGCCGCTTCGAAGGAGTTGACCGCGTGAAGCTTGTCGAACTGGTCGATACCGCCGCCCTGCAGCCAGTTCGAGGTGTTGGCGTTCCCGGAGTTGATCTCCTCGCGGAACCCGCGGGAGAAGTACCCTCGTGAGAGGTGCTGCCAGAGCGGGGCCCATGCAGAGACGAGGAAGTGCCACGCATATGCGTGTGCTGTCTCCGTGTTCTGTGTGTTCGCCCACGAACCCTCCGGTAAGTGGAAGTCACAGCTGTAGTAGGCACCGTCGTTGACCAGTTTGTTCGGGATGACCGTTTGGGTAAGCATCACCCAGATACCACCCTGAATGGCGGCTGGCGTACAGTTATACGGATGCCATCCCCACTTGTTTGCCCCCTCGAAGGACACTTGGAAGGAGCCATCCTCGCGGACGTGCAGCTCCGAAGGAGCGTGCATGAGGTGATTCTCACTCGCATACGCTCGCGAAAGGTTCTTCTGACCCTCGTAGAGTGCGTCGACGAAGGATGCACCGCGGTAGGTACCGGGCAGCATCGTTTTCTGGATACGACTTCGGAAGCCCCGGCGGCCGTCCTCGATCGCCTCACGAGAGAGCTGCTTGAATTTCTCGATACCGTAATCGTCGATGAGATCGTTTACGGCATTGCGGATCATCAGACAGCCGGTCATCCGCGTCCGTTCGTCGAGCTTCAGGAAGTCCGGCGTTCTGGTCTTGTCCGGGAAATCATTTTTCCAAGAGTTGTATATCTCGAGTTCCTCTCCGATTTTTCGAGCGGTGTAGTAGGCCCCGTCACCGAAGCGGGAGGCCTGTGAGACGTTCATACTACCGGGGCCGACCGCACCCGTGTCGATGACGTGGTTGACACCGCCAGCCCAAGCGATAAGCTCGCCCTCGTGGAAGATGGGGATGAGCGTCGCGATGTCACAGGGGTGGACGTTACCCACGTGTGTGTCGTTGTTGACGAAGATGTCCCCCGGTTCGATCCCGGGACTCTCCTCGTAATCGTGATTGATCATGTACTTGATCGCCTCGCTCATCGTGTGGATGTGCACGATGATCCCAGTCGAGATGGCGATCGAGTCACCCTCCGGTGTGAACAGGCCATAACATAGCTCACCTTCCTGTTCGACGATCGGGGTTGCGGCGACCTCCTTTGAGGTTTCTCGCGCGTTGACCAGTTCGCCACGCAGCTGGGCGAACATCTGCTCGTATTCGATCGGGTTCTCGTCTTTTAACGAGAGTTTCTCGAATCCAGCGTAGTGGCCTGTCTTCTCGGTCTTTTCTTCGAGGTCTTCGAACTGTTCGCGAAGGCTCTGTCCTTCCCAGCCGATACCTTCGCCGTTTTCTAGCTTCGTTTGGACTTTTCGTTTTTCCTCCTGCATTCGAGGAAAGCTCTCTTCGCTCTGTTCGTACTCTTTCTCTCCTGACGCGTCCGACGGATGTTGTTCTGAACTCATATTTGCCTGTATGACATCTTCATCTGTCTACAGCCAGATGTAGGCTGGTGCAGTGCACCCACCCCACTCCCGGGTTATCACAGTGCCTGCGATACCCACAGTGTGGTAGATGCATGTCTACACGAAAGGCGAGAGGGCGCTCTCTCTATTCCTTCCGTGTGAGGTGGTGGACGCGGTGCTCGTCGAGCCACGTCTCGTAGTGCGGTGGAACGATGTACGTCGTTGCCTCACCCTCGAGAACGGCGGGACCGCTGAGCTCGTTCCCGGGGTTGAGTGCGTGGAGATCGTAGACGTCCGTCTTGATCCACACGCCGTCCCAGTAGGCCTCGCGAGACCCCTTGTGGGCGTCCTCGGGGGGCTCGGCGCCCTGTACTTCTTCTGTCGGTATTTCGGGCTTGACCACGTCTCGGACGCCGCGGACAGACGCCTGCGTGATCGTGTGTCCGAGCTCCGGGGAACGCGCTTCTTCGGAGTACTGCCGCCGGTAGCCTTCTTCGAACGTGTCGATCAGCTCCTCCAGTTTTTCCGGGGTATCGACTCGGTCAACGGGCGACCGGATGTCGATACTGTTGAGCTGTCCCTGGTACTGTCCGAGGATGTTGTACTGGAACTCGACTTCCTCCAGTCCGATGTCACTTTTGGCGAACTCGTCTTCGACCTTGCCCTCGAGGTTCTTCCAGACCTGCGTTAGTTCTTCCCCGGCGGTTTGGGCCGCTTCTTCTATCGACAGATCGGCGTCGATGTCGATACTGGTCGTCTGATCGTACCGGTATTCGTAGTCGGCTGCACCACAGCCGAACGCGGAGAACCCAGCCGCCCACTCCGGAATAAGGACCTCGTCGAAGCCGAGGCTTTTGGTGTATCCAGCCGTGTGAACCGGTCCGCCCCCACCGTAGGAGAGGCACTTGAAGTTCGACGGTGCGTATCCCTCGCCGGTCACGACGGCCTCGAGGTCGTTTTGCAGCTTGTTCTCGAGGATTTTGATAACTCCTTCCGCAGCCTCGTAGACGCCCATGTCCAGCTTATCCGCGATCTGTTCTTCGATCGCTTCTTCGGCGACTTCACGACTGATGGGCATGTCACCACCGAGGAAGTTTTCGGGATCGATCCAGCCCAGCGCAACGTGGCAGTCGGTTACTGTTACCGTCTCGACGTCGGTTTCGGTTGCACAGACGCCGACCTGGTCACCCGCGCTCTCCGGACCGAGTTCGATTTTGTCGAACGTCGGATTCACCCGGACGTAACTACCGGTCCCCGACCCAACACTCTCCATATTGACCATCGGCAACGACAGGAGGAGCCGAGCCATCTCCGGACTGTAATCGATTTTCCAGTCGTTGTCGATGATGATCCCCATGTCGAAGCTCGTCCCACCGATGTCGGTACAGACGAGGTTCTCGTAGCCGAGTTCTTTGCCGAAGTAGTTCGCTCCGATCATCCCACCGATGGGACCAGAGATCAGCGTCCGCGCCAGCTCGTTTGCGTAGATGTCGATCGTCCCACCATGACTCGCCATGACCCGGACGCCGACTTCGCCACCGTGGTCGTCAACGGACTGTTGAACCCTCGTCAGCTGTTCCCGTGATGGCTCCGCGGCGAACGCTTCCGCAACGAGTGTGTTCAGCCGGGGGAGCTCCTTCAGGGTGGGATAGTACTCGCTGGACAGCATAACCGTCGTGTCCGCGCCCCGTTCTTCGATGACCTCCTCGGCGACCTCCTTCGTCCGTTGCTCGTGTTTGTCTTCTTGGTAGGAGTGAAGGAACATCACCGCGATCTCGTCGACGCCTTGATCGAGAAGGTCGTTAACACCCTCCCTGATGTCATCTTCGTACTCTTCAAGAGGGATCAGTTCGTTCCCTTTGACGTCGATCCGTTCTCGAACGCCCCGAATACGGTTCCGGGGAATCAGCGGTTCGGGATGTTTGTGCGTATTAACGTGCAGGCGATCCGAGTACGAAAAACCGGTATACGACTGCCGGCCACGCCCCATCCGGAGCGTGTCTTCCATCCCTCCGGTAGTGAGGATGCCAACGTCGACTTCACTTTCGCGCTCGACCAGTCGATTGAGCATCGCCGTCCCCGAGTAAACCGTCGAAACGAGATTCGGGAACGCATCGTCCACGTCCAGATCCCAAGAATCTAGTGCGTCTTTGGACGATTTGATGAACCCTCGTGATTCATCGTCGGGGGTCGTCTTCGCTTTGCCGACGGTAAACTCTCCGTTCGAGTCCATGAGGAACGTGTCGGTCAACGTCCCTCCAGCGTCAATCGACAGTGTCTCCGCGTTGTGCTCTGAGGGATTGTCTTCTGAACTTGCCATCAAGGCTTGCCATACCATGCTGTAGGTTAGGTATTATCACGAACGAAATTGGACGGGAATGACGGGCGATGACAACACGTGACATATGTTTTCGCTTTAAGATAGGTCGGTCAGAGTCAGTTCACAGACCACCAGACCGACAGTTCGTGTCTTAACCAGAGACTATTGGTCGAATCTGAACTCACTCACGGTATGGTTCCAGTCGTTTGCGTCGGGACCTGCTCGTCCGCGTCATCAGAAGGACGCGACCGGCGTATCGGGACGGTGGTACTAGTATCCGCAATGACAGTTTCCATCGGGGCAGAACGTCGGTTCTCGGTCACCAACCGAAAGCCCGAGCGTTGCCAACGAACTCTGAAGCCGCTGGCTGGCGGACGTCTCAGGTCGAATCATTCCGCCGACAGCACCCGTCGGGGCTTCGCCGGTCTCGATGGTGGTACTAACCTCCCGTTGGCCGTGATCGATCACTGCGACGTGGTTTGCCGTCTGGACTGGAACGTACAGTTTCTCTCGAGCAGGCCCCCAGGCACCGGCAATCGCGCTCCCGCCGATGTCGAGTTCGCGGTCGACTGCCTGTGCGTCGAGGTCGATGACTGTCACGGCATTGATCTCGGGGGTGAAGAGATATGCTACGTCGGTCTCGGGGCTGATCTCGCTCGTGATCGGTGGTGCCGATAAGCCGTCGTCTCGAGTAATGCGCGTGAGTTGGGTCGGTTCCTCGGGATCGGAAATGTCCCAGATACTCTCGGATCCCCGACGTGGGATGTCCGGATCGGCTCCGAGTTCTCCCTCGCCGTTTTCGACCAAGAGACGGTTACCGTCGAACGATGCCGTGGACATGAACGGGAGAACGTGTCCGTCTCCTGCAGGTTCGCCGACGTCAATTCGAGCGGCGATTTCGAACGGATCGACGCGAACCACGGCCACTGTCTCGTTTGCGATCTCTGGGACGAACCCGTACTCGCCGTCCGGGCTGAGTGTCATATCACATGGGCCGGTATAGCCGACCTCTATCTCTCCCGTGACCTCGCCAAACGTCTCGCTATCGCGATCGGCATCGATTCGGACGAGGACGTGGTTCGCCGGATCGTCCGGATCGGGTTCGATGGTCGTCGTTCCGCCAGCGGCGGCGAGTAAATACTCACCTGTCGGCGTTAGATTCGGGTAGTTCGGCCCGAAGCCGGTCTCGATCGCTGCAACCTCGTTTAGCGTATGCTGATCGAGGGCTCTGATTCCGCCGGAAACGTTGATCCAGAGCGTCTCGGACGCCGAATCGACATCGGTTCCATACTGATTGGCCGGAAAAGACGCGGTCGTCCCGATGAAAACGGTCTCGACGAGTTCATCAGTGGTGGCGTCGATGATGCTCAACGTTCGATCGCCGTTATTGAACACGTACACCGTCGGCGCTCGCGCCGGCTGCCCAGTCTGGGTGAGACAGCCGGCCAGTGTTGCGGTCGCACCGATGGTAGCCGACGATCGAAGGACTCGTCGTCGATCGATCCCGTTCCGGAACGGGTCCGTCGGATTCGGAGTCGTTCGAACTCGTCTGGCTTCGTTCCCGCTGTTCCCGTCCGTATCGTGGTCCACGTTCGTGTATTGGTCGGACGAGGTTAAATAGGAAAAGCGCCCGTGTGTCCGACACACACGACCAACGCTTGGTTATAGGTGGAACAGGCGCAATACCACGCCGTTCACGGCGTGGATACGCGCCGTCACTCGGGGCGGAGACACCGTTTGGATGTATAATCCGTGTTTCCTATGCAGACGTTTAAGTGGCAGATCGCCCAATCGAACGGTAGGAATTGGTCGGAACGGAGCGGATTCCGAACCGTCCTGCGGAGGCGGCCTGTCCGCCCCCGATAACGAGGCAGTATCCGAAAGGGCAGTCGGTGAACGCCACATCCTCGAAAAGTGTGCCGATGTGCCGACTGCTCAAAACACGAGAGACGATACCCCCAAGTCCGCTGACTCCTGCTGGCATCCCAGTGGCCAAAACAACACCGGGATGCCATACACGGTTGAGGATAGGGGTAACGGCCACTTGGCATGGCCAGCAGTCCACCAGTCCGACGCTGTGGGACTACCCGTCCCCGAAAGGACTGGGAGTCCGCCGATTGGACTGCAAACCTGAAACTCCCACCGCTCGGGATTCCTCCGCGTTTACGCGGAGGAGGATGTCAATGGAATCGGATTCCTTCCGATACGTATGCAAGACGGACCACGAAACGGCAGCATCTCAAGCTGGAATCTCCTGTCAATCGAACCCGCTGATCAGTGTGACGAGCCACTGTGCTGGATCATCGCGGTGGCGGACATCTATTCGGTCGATCCACTTGACCCACTGAAACCCTCGCCGGCCCGGAGCGACGAGTCGCAGCGGTGCACCATGGCCGTGAGTGAGGCGCTCACCGCCAACGTGGGTTGCCAGGACTGCGTCTCGTGCTTCGTCGATCGGGAGACTCCACCGGTAGCCGGTAACCGAAACGAATCGAACGAATCGACTCTTTTCGTCCACACCGGCCGCGTCGAGCACGTCGCCGACGCGAAGACCGCGCCACTGTTGTACGGTGTACCACCCACTCGTACAGTCTAATAGAGCCTGTTGTGTCGTGGTTGGCGAGAGGTCGTGATACTGGAGTTCCAGCGGCATCTCCACTGCGCCGCGAACGGAGAGTGTCCAGTCCGAGAGCTCGATGGGATCGGGATCGTCGGCGACCCACGAGGTGACGGGAAAACTCTCGTTGCCCGCTCCTTCCCGCGGCTGCGATCCTGTGAACCGACGATCACTGCCGGGCCCATCCAAGAGCTGAGTTGCGAATTCCTGGCCGCGATAGACCAGCGTGGCACCGATCAGTAACGCAGTGTACTGGAGGACTGTCCGCCGCCGGTCGAAGTCATGGCTTCTTGGAAGCCGAAATCGGGTCGTGAGGTGCCACAGCATGAGTGGAACGAGTACGAGCCCGAATCCGACGTGAACGCTAAGAAGCGTCCAGCGAGACAGGCGAATATCGAGGCCGAACACCCAGACGATTCCAGTTGCGAGCGACCCGAAGACCGCAAGCACTGTGAGTCCCGACAGAAGGGTAGACGGCCGCCACTGGTCGCTATTCGTAAGTCGGTGCCGGACACGGACAAGTTTGAACCCGACGAAAACGAGTAATGCCAGCCCGGCGATCCGATGGGCCCAGAAGAGCGGCCACCACGCAACCGAACCAACAGTGAAAGAGACCAGCCCCGAGATAGCTTCGAAACAAACGAGAACGAAGATCGACCAGTCCACGAGCCGTGGTGGTGGCCGTACTGCAGCGAGGGCAGTCTGCAGACCATCGATCGCTCCCCGGACCATACTAGAGGGTACGTGCTTCCACCGCAAAGTAGTGTGCTACTAATACCCAATGCATCTCTGGATTAGTTGATTAACCCCTTGGTGCTGGCCGCTGTGGGCGTTAACGGACCCAATACTGTCGCTCGGTCGGACTCGAGTCGGTTCAGTCACGAACGTTGGATGCAGCGTCCGGGATCTCGTCGTCGACGACCGATCGGTCAGGCAGTTCTGGATTCGGTTCTCGACCCAGCGTAAGAAGGCGCTCGGTGAGGGTGATTTCGTCCGTACTGGGGCTCGGCTTCTCGATCTCCTCGTACTCGACAACCACGCCCTCGGGCTCAGAAGCGATGCGAACGACGCACAGTTGATACGACGGGTAGAACACCGGCGGCAACACGCCAACGATGACGTCCCGGCGGTGAAGGCGTTTAAGCCACGTCCCGGTGTTGACGAGCAACCTGCCTTCGACTTCGTTTACCTTTGGGCGGTGGGTGTGACCATAACAGAAAACTGCGGTCTCCGGCCGGTCAGCGAACACCTCGCGGGCAGCCTCCTTGTACGGTTCGTCGGGATCAACGGTGAGATCGCTCTCGGAAAGACCGAACCGATCGACAGTCTCACCGATGTCTCGAAGGATGAGATACACTGGGATGCCCACGAGAAGGATCACGCCGGCGACCGCCGCGTTGACGACGAGGATGAAGTGAACGGCCTCCCCGATCAGGCCCAGTTGAGAGAGAATCGCATCTGCCGTCTCGACTGGCATCGTCCAGATACCAGCCACATCTAGTCCCGCCAACACTGCGAGAATGATGCTGATGTTGAAGAGCAACAGAAACGGGATCACAGCATATCGTAAGACAGGGTTCATTTCGCGGTAGAAGTACTTCGAGAGGAGCCAGTGAGGCACACGCTCGGTCGGCGTGACCGCCTGAACGTCTTTGAGCCAGTTATACCGTCCTCTCTCGGACAGTTGGCCTGCCCGGCTCGTTACATGAGTGTTGTAAAAATACCCCAGCGGGGTCTCATATGGATTGCCGAAGTCCTCGAATCGGTTGTTCGGATCCTGCTGGTGACCGTGTTCGAACCAGATCGTCCGATCGCCGACTGGGCGGGTGATCGACTTGGACTGGACAAGATCGACGTTATAGTCGGCTAACCGCTGGACGTACTTGTCATACGCGGCGAACTCGCTGTCGTGGTTGCCCGGCAAGAGTGTGATTGGAATCGATTCGCCGGTCGCGCGCAACTGCTCGAACAGCTCAGGATACGTTTCAGTCAGGAAATCGAATTTCGCTAGTCCGTCGATCTCGGTGAACTCCCACAGTCCGAACGCATCGCCGTTGATCAGTAACTCTACGTCCTCATCGGTCGTTTCGAGGCGCTCGAGAAATTCGAGCAACTCGTCGAGAAAGTCTACCTTCGCGAGTTGCTCATCACCGCCAATGTGGAGATCACTGATTACGTAGTAGACAGGGCCGTTGGCATCGTCGGCCATAGCAGCAAACGTTCGATACCGGCACGTATAGTGTTGGTCCCGGCAGTTCGCAAGAGATTCCACTCGCACGGTAGACGGATCACAGTCGATCAACGACTTCTCGAGTGGGTCGGTGTAAGCAGCACCAAAAAGCAGCGTCCGGTACGCTGCGACGGAGCAAGCGGGGCCGTGTGACGTCAATCGCCAGTAGCTGGTGTCTCACGGGCCGTTTCGCTTCGGTGAGCTCGCCAGAGCCCCTGTGCATATGCCCCAATAAACATCCCGGCGATGGCCCAGAGGATGTTGTAGTTTCCAATCCCCAGACTCGCGTAGCCTGCCCCGGGACAGACCCCCGAGAGTCCCCAGCCGACACCGAAGATGGTACCGCCGATGATAACCTTCTTGTCGAAGGGTTTCTCGCGGCGAGCATAGTCTGTCCCTGTCAGTGGTGCCGTCTGAAGCACGCGCGTTGCGATCTGGATTGCAAGCCCCATGACGAGCGCAGCGCCACCCATCACGAAGAGCAGTCCGAGGTCTTCGAGTTGGAGGAAATCCAACACGATCTCAGGACGGGCCATCCCACTGTATGCCAATCCGAATCCGTGGAGGAGTCCGCCGATGATGATCAGTCCTGTGAAGAGAGGACGACGAGTACTGGCGCTCATTAGGGAGACACCCCCAGTGCGGCAACCGTGAGTGCAGTGAGGATGGCGACGCCGACGAACAGGACAGTGTTCACGAGTGACGTTCGAGACAGCGATGCGATTCCGGAGACACCGTGACCCGACGTACAGCCTTTCCCGAGGCGCGTTCCGATCCCGACGAGGATACCGCCGCCCAGTAACCGCCACCACTGGACCCTGGTTACGAAGATTCCACTGGTGAGAACGAGTCCATAGAGGGCTGCACCGATGACAATGCTGACCGCAAAGATGACTCGCCAGTCGCGTGAACTGACATACTGTTCACGCTGGAACCGCGGGAGATCAGAAACATATGATAGCGTCGTCTCGAAAAATGTACTGTTTCCCGCGATGATCCCCGTCCCGAGATAGATCACTGCGATGCCGAGGCCGACAAAGAGTCCACCAATGAGATACTGAGTGATCCCTCGTGGGAACAGTTCAGTCGCCAGTGAAAGGGTCACGGCAGACATGATCATCTGTCACCGGGAGCCACACCCTGACTGGTAGCGCAGTTGCTCGAGCTGATTCCGAGAGGAACGGTTTCGGCATTCGTCTGGGAACGGTTCCCGTTCCACTCGCGGGAAGTTGGTACTGGCACTAGCAAAATGTGAGTCGTTTACGTCGCATAAGGATTCTATTTGCAGTCCACTGCAACACCATCCATATCATCTAACTAATGAATATCCAAATATTATTACCAACAAAAAGAGACAGCAGCGATGAGTGCAACGATTGAACTGGTAGACTACTCGCTGGGGCGGGGTGCGTTCTCGTATTTGACCATCTTCTCGGGCTTGTCGTCGTGAACGACGGGGTTTCCTCGCTACCGCAAGATGAGGAGTCGTTCGTCCCCGAAGAGGTTCTGACGAGTGCGAAAGGGACAGTCGATGAAGCGGAGCTCTCGCTGGCGGACAACGAGGAAATCCTCCCCGCCCTGAGCGAGTTGACCCCTGTGTGCGAAAACGACCGGTCGTACTTCGTGCTCGGAAACTACGACCGAGAGCCGATTCGACGGTTGAACCTCGTGACCAACCGACTGAATCGGCGAACGGATGCGTACGCCTTCCGGATGGTCGACATCCGTGGCGAGTGGGATAATAGCATCCAGAAATTCTGCCTGATCGCCGATATCGTCACATATCTCGTCGGTGTCGCCGAAAAGGAACCGAGCGACTTCCTCGTCGAACAGGGGCTCCTGGTCGGAACGGTCGACTATTTCTCGAAAAGCCACGTCCTCAAACGCGAATACGAGGACGAAGACCCTCCCTTTGGCTGGATGCAAGACGGTGTCTTCGAACGCTTCGACGACGAAGACCGGCTGTATCGCTGGCGCACCGAGGCGGATCTCGTCGAAGCAACCGACGAGCTTCGATAAGCATCAGCCCCGTCGTCGGTGTCATGATTTGTGCCGAGCAGTCGTTGACAGTCAGCATATTCTGCACAACGGCTATGGCTCAGGCCCAAGTCATGAGAGTGAATGTCCACACGTGAACCGTTCGGTCAGTCCGGTCGGCTTCTGGCCGGCGTCCTCCTCCTCATCGCGCTCGTGGGGCTCCTGTCTTGGGCAGGCACAGCCGCCGTCGATCCGCTAGAAAGCACGTATCCCGATGAAGCCGACGTGACGACAGCTCGCGACTCGTATATCGGTGAGTGTGTCGTTCTCGGTGGGTCTGTCGTCGAAACTGACCCCCTCGTGATCGCAACGCAGCCGAACGGGAACGGCAGGTTCACCGTGGTACAGACCGCCGACAGCTTCGAGCGTTCGACCGGCCCCCTCGAGACGGGCGATCGCGTGACAGTTTTCGGGACACTCGAGGACACGTCGACGCTCGGCGCGGAGCGAACGATCTCCACGGACCTGTGGGAGACGTTCTATATGGTCGTCGTCTCTTTCATCGGCGGGTGCTGGGTTCTCGTACGGCTCGTCCGCGGTTGGCGCATTGATTGGGATCGGGGTGTACTCGTTCCACGACTTACAACGCCGACGAGTGGTGGCAAACCCGGTGTCGATCCCAGTCTGTCTCGAGGTGATGAGACATCAGCCGATGGCTCGAACGAGCGATATCAGGACCGCTCGAAGACTGATCGACATCGGGAGCAGCGTGATCGGTGATGCCCGACCTCCTCACGCACGTGCTGGTCGGCTACAGCATCGGGACGCTGCTTTCGGTTCGATATGAGCAGGTCCGACCCGCACAGGTTACCCTCGTGATGGTCGGTGCGCTGTCGCCGGATTTCATGAAGATCACGCCCGCGATCCCGACTGGCCCGCTCGAGATAGTGACCGACGATCCCATCTCGTGGGCGCCTCTACACACGCTCGGGGGGAGCGTGCTCGTCGTCCTCCTGGGATCGCTATTGGTTGCACCCGACTATCGACGACAAGCGATTGCGCTGACTGCGATCGGCGCAACTTCTCATCACGTCCTCGATGTTGCGTTGCTCACGGCGACCGGCGAGGCGTACGCTGTTTTCTTCCCGATCAATACGTATCGGCCACCGTCTCCGGATCTGTATCTCAGTACTGATCGCTGGCCTGCAGCCGTTGCAGGCGTCCTCGCAGCTGTTTCGTGGGCCGCCTGCCGGTATGATCTCACGGAGCCATTGCCGATCTCGGATTAGACTCGTTTCCGGGTGCTGGCTGGTCTGGTGGACAGAGCTACTCGTTTTCCTTCCACTCGCCAAGTTCGCGTGGATCGACGTGGACAAACACATCATCAACCTCCGGGATGTCACGGATGTCCGCCGCGATCGTTGACTCGATGTCGTGCGCTTGCTGGAGCGTAAGGTCGCCTTCCACCTCGATGTGCAAGCTAACGTCGACTTCGGGGCCGACGTAGTGGGCGACGACATCATGGGCACCGTGGACGTCCGGATGAGCGAGCGCCCGCTTGCGTATCTCCTCGCGGAGTTCGGGTGGTGGCGCTGCACCAACGAGATAGTCGATGTTTTCGCTGACAATCTCGTAGCCCGTATAGAGAATTCCCAGCGCGACGAAAGCGCCAGCAAGCGGGTCGAGAAGCGGGTACCCTGCAGCAGCACCCAAGACGCCCGCAAGCGCCGCAGCAGCGGTGAGGATGTCGTTGCGGTTGTCGAGCGCTGTCGCGGTCGTCGCTGGTGAGTTATACGCATTGGCAACTCGCAGACAGTAGCGATAGAGCCCGAACTTCACCACCGCGCTTGCGACAAGCACGCCGACCGCCCACGGGCCAGCGACCGCTGCGTAGTTACCCGCGACGAGCGTCATAACTGATCGGTAGAAGACGGTTCCGCCCGCGGCGAGTACGCCGGCGGCAACGAACAGCGAGACGAACGGCTCGATACGCTCGTGGCCATGTGGATGTTCGAAGTCCGGGGGTTGGGTAGTAACGTACAGCCCAGCGAGCACGATGATGCTGTAGACCGTGTCGGCAATGCTGTTGACTGCTTCCGAGCCGATGGCATAGCTCCCGGACGTCCACCACACCGCACCCTTCGCGACGGCCAGCAGGAGATTTACCGCAAGTACGACGACACCGACGCGTCGGACAGCGTCTCGTCGGTCCATTCACTGGTGATTCCGCGGGAGCGCCGATAGTGCTTTTGTTACCAGTGAGGTCAGCGCGCCCCTTCGGTGACGTTGCGTGTTCGATTGAGCAGAGATGGTGATGAACTGATTAGTGAGGCTTAGTTGGCAGTGTGTGCGTGCTCTTCGTGACCTCCCTCATTCCTGATCGAGTCCGTGCGATGGAGCCAGTAAAGGACCAAGAAAAAGCCGGTCGCGAACACGTTAAGAATCAGCTTATAGTTCATCTCGATTTTGACTTCTGCGATCTGGACACCGGACGGGTCAGGAATGACTCCCAGGCCCAGGAAGACGAAGTGGATAACGAACCCGGTGAGGACAGCGGAGACAAAAATCATCCCCGAGAGGAGGGCTGCGAATTTCGTCCCGTAGTACTCACGGTATGCGTCCATGATCGGCGGGACGATGAGGTCAGCGTAGATGTAAGAGAGGACCGACCCGAACGGGAGACCGTTACTGAAGAGGACGGCCCCGAACGGGACGTTCCCAACCGAACAGACGAACGTGGCGACGCCAATGACGGCACCGAGGGCAGCAGTCCAGAAGACATAGACTGGCAAGCCGAACGTCGGGCCCGAGAACACGGACGTCCAGACCTGGTGGGGAATAAAGCCGGCAATAAGACCGGCGAAAATGAACCCAATCGCGATCTCGTCCCAGAGCATCCCCCACTCTTTCCACTGCTTGTCGGCGAGTGCCTTCCAGCCAGCAAGCGATGTTGCCTGCTCGCGAATAGCGGTGTTGGCCGCTTCGGGATCGAAGCTCTCCTTGCAGGACTGCGAGCAGAAGTAGTACGTTCGACCGTCGTGGTCGGTCGAATAGTCAGCTTCGTCGGGATCGACTTCCATCCCACAGACAGGGTCTTGGACAGTTTCGGACCCCTCGTCACGGACGTTCGCTCGAGCCTGCTCGACAACATCATCAGGAGCTAGATAGACGAACCCGAGCGCCATCAGGCCGATAAGCATGAACCCGCCGACGATGTCCGCCAGAAGGAACTGCCAGCCGAGCAGGATCCAGATGACAGCACCGATCTCGATGACGAGGTTCGTCGAGGCGAACATGAACGCCCCGAGAGTGGCTGCCGCAGACCCACCCTTCTTGAAGAGGTTCTTCGCGGTCGCGATGGCACTGTAGGAACACGACGAGGAGACGAAGCCGAACAGCGACCCGTAGCCGATCTCGCGTGGGCCGTGTCCCTCCAGCAGGTCCGAAATTGCTTCGCTCGAGGTCCACGCCTCAACGCCACCGGCAATTGCGAACCCGATGACCAGCGCCCACCACGTGATCCACGCCATCGCCGCAGTGGTCGTCACGAACTGCCGCGTGCTCTCGAGGAAGAACGTGGACAGTGGTTTGGCTGTGGTGAATACGCCGAGGCCGATCGTTGCGAGCGCGATGGCCGCGAGAATCGCGTATTCAGTTCGCTCCATACCTATAGTATCCGTTAGAACTTTCTACTCAGACAGTGTTGCTAAACACAGTGGATCATCTCGACGAGATCTCTGTCGAGGAATTGCAAGATGCCCTTGACAACGTGGAGGGGAAAAAGCCGACAGAACGGCTCTTAGCAGCAATAGCATACAAGAACGGCGTCACGCAGACTGAACTAGCCGAGTGGTACGACGTTCAGCGACGGACAATCTATAGCTGGCTCACGCGACTCGACACCGACGAGTCGCTTGAGCAAGCCGTTACTGATGCTCATCGCTCTGGGAGAAAACGGAAGCTCTCAGAAAAAGAGCAAAAAGAATTCGAAGAAGCTGTCCACGAATCACCAGAGAATGTTGGGGTTGATGCGCCGGCGTGGACGCCGGCGCTCGTCCAGCAGTATCTTGACGAGACGTACGATGTCGAGTACTCAATCCCGAGCTGTCGGCGGTTGCTCAAAGAAGCGGGATTGAGCTATCAAAAGCCTCGCCGTACAGCCGCTGAGTCTGATGCTGATGAGCAAGAAACGTTCCGTGAGGAGCTCAAAAAAAGCGGCGGGAAATGGACGCCACAGTAGTCTGCATCGATCAAACCAAGAAATCCGTCCAAGTCGAGCCGCGTGCCGCGTGGTTTCCCCGCGGTACGCGGCCGTCCGTCGAGTTATCTGGACAACGTGACTGGACGTGTCTGCTAGGCGCGATCACCGAGGACGGTGATCGCTTTTTCTCTCGGTTTGAAGAGTATGTTACCGCCGATCATGTAAAACATTTCATTCTCGCATTATGCAAAGAGTTCGAAGATGATCTAATTATTGTCCTGGATGGAGCACCATATTTTCGGGCGTCGGCCGTCACGGACCTAGCGGCCCGTGACGACCTCGCCTTCGTGACGTTGCCGGCGTACTCACCAGAGCTAAATCCTGTCGAAGAGTGCTGGAGACAACTACAAGCGGCACTCAGCAACCGTTTCTTTGGCTCACTCGACGATCTCACAACAGCAATTGACACTGCTATTGATCGAATTTCTGTACCAAATATGAGTAATTACTTCTAATGGTTACTATAGTGGGTGGAGACTCCCGCCTAATGCGGTTGTGACTAGAAACCCACCACCAACCTGGCTCCCAAATCTTGCTTTTCAAACGCGATGGGCGATTATCCTTAGCAAAGCGGGAGGATTAGATACGAGTTCGATAGAGTTCCAACTACCGGAGGTGCTGTCCAAAAGCCGGTTTGTAAGGGTTCCAGCGGTCGTAAACACAGTTTCAGTATTCTCCAATCGAATCCCCGATGGCACACCCATAAGATATTATACATAATATTTAACAGCCCTTGTGGAATGCTATCAGGGAGAATGCAAGCAGTACTGCTAGAAGAGTTCCAAGAACCGCTAACCGTCCAAGATGTCGAACGCCCTGAACCAGATCCGGATGGTGCCGTTGCCGAAGTCATCGGCTGTGGCATCTGCCGATCCGACTGGCACTGCTGGCAGGGAGACTGGGATTGGTTCGGCTACCGACCCGATCCCCCACACGTTCTCGGCCACGAGCCGACCGGCCGTATCGTCGCCGTCGGAGAGGATGTCGAAAACGTTGAAGAGGGACAGGAGGTTGCCATCCCGTTTAATTTTGCCTGCGGGACATGTGACCTCTGTCGCAACGGTCGAGAGAACATCTGTGAAAACCACGTCGGCCTCGGCTTTATGAACGAAGCACCCGGGGCGTTCGCCGAGGAGGTTCACATCCCCAACGCGGACATCAACGCCGTTCCGCTGCCGGACGGCATCGACGCTGAAGCAGCCGCCGGGATGGGCTGTCGGTTCATGACGTCTTTCCATGCAATGGCTCACCGGGCACCGGTAAGCGCCGGTGACGACGTCGTCATCCACGGCTGTGGCGGCATCGGGCTGTCGGCGGTCCACATCGCAAACGCCCTCGGGGCGAACGTCATCGGTGTCGACCTCATGGACGAGAAACTGGACCGAGCAGAAGACCTCGGTGCCGTTGCCACCGTCAATGCGGCGGATGTCGACGATCCTGCTGGTGAGGTCAGAGATATCACGAACGGCGGAGCGGACGTTTCTGCGGACGCACTCGGTATCGAAACGACGTGCCAGAACGCAGTGAACTCGCTCCGGAAGGGCGGAACCCACGTCCAGATCGGACTGACGACCAGCGATGAAGAAGGGATGATTCCACTCCCGACCGACGAGTTTGTCGCCAAAGAAATCGAGTTTAAGGGATCGCTCGGGCTCCAGCCCTCGCGGTACAGCGAAATGCTCGACATGGTCGAATCCAGCAAACTGGATCCGACAGCACTAGTCGAAGAAACGGTCGACATCCACGAGGTGCCCGACGAACTGGCCGCAATGAGCGATTACAACACGATCGGCATTCCCGTCTGCAACGAGTTCAGCAGTTGATCCTCCGGCCACTTCCACCGCTTTTTCGACAAGCGTGTGTAATAGTCGCGGACACTTGTCAGTGACCGCTCGAGCGTGCCACCTAGCCTGCACTACAGTCAACGATGGATGAACGATCACGTGCGGTCGGTTCAGCGCTGGTGTCGCAGATCCTCGAGCGTATCGACGTCCCGGAGGGCACCCGGATCATCGGTCGTAAGACAGGTACTATCATCGCTTTCGATCAGGACGGAGCGACCGCCGACGTCGCCGTCGACGGCGAGAAGCGCTTCGACGAGATGCGCGAGGAGTCCGCCGACGAGGGTCGATCGTTCACTGACGCCGAACTCGAGCGAAACTATACGCCGATCGGGATGAGCCTCGGCGGCGATACACCCTATCAGATCGCTTTCAGCATCGTCGCGGAACTACTCGCGGTCGCCCACGACCGGACACCACAGCACCTCTGCCGGCGAGAGGAACCGATTCACGACCGCGTGAATGTGGAGACTGACTGAGATGACTCACATCGACGACCCCGACGACGCTCCGTCCTCGGACGAAAAGGAAGGACAGATGCTCGCTCGAACATGGGTCATTGCCGCAAACTTCCGAACGCCCGCTGACTATGGCATTCCGACCGCGCCATCGCTCCCTGCAGAACGCCGGGCTGACGGGACCCTAACGTTTGTCGATCCTGATGACTTGACACCACTACTGACAGTCGAGACGCCAGTCTCGATACGGCGGTAGTTCCCTGACTCGAGCCGAGTCCACACGTCTCCAACGCCCGAGCGCCAATCAGGATCACTCGTCAGGAACCACGGCTGGATCGCCGAGTCGAATCCCCATCGGGTCCGGTCCGGGCAGTTCATGACCGTGAACGTAGCCGAGGTACAGCGCGCTATTGATGATTCCAATGTGGCTGAACGCCTGCGGATAGTTTCCGAGATGTGCACCAGTCTCGGGGTCAATCTCCTCTGCGACGAGCCCCAGCGGACTCAAATACTCGAGCAGTGATTCAAACCGTGACCGGGCATCCTCGACGCGTCCGGAGAGCGCGAGCGCATTGATGAACCAACATGAACAGAGGACGAACGCGCCTTCATCGCCGGGGAGTCCATCGTCACCGTGGTAGCGAGCCACAAAAATATCGTCCGTAACCAATCTCTCGTCGATTGCATCGATCGTCCCTCGGACGCGCTCGTCGTCGAAGGGCAAAAAGCCGACGAGCGGCAGCAAGAGCGCTGTCGCGTCGAGCGCGTCTGTCCCGTAGGACTGGACGAACGCGCCGATTTCCTCGTCGTAGCCGTTCTCGAGCACGTCTGCTCTGATCCGCTTGCGAGTCTCCCGCCAGCCCTCGAGCGGGGCGTCGCGGTCGCGTTCACGAGCGATTTCGATCCCGCGGTCGAGAGCGACCCAACACATCACTTTCGAGTAGACGAAGTGTTCGTTCCCGCCGCGGACCTCCCAGATACCCGAATCGGGTTCCTCCCAGACATCGCAGACGTAGTCGACGATATCCTGGATTCGGACCCATTCGTCGTCGTTCAGTGCTCGACCACGCTGGCACATTTCGTCGACAGCCAACAGGAGTTCACCGTAGATATCGAGTTGTCGCTGCTGTGCCGCTTCGTTGCCGACCCGCACCGGCCGCGAGCCGCGATACCCCTCGAGGTACTCGAGTTCCCGTTCCTCAAGATCCGCCTCGCCATGGAGGCCGTACAGCGGCTGAATTGCCCCGGGATCGGCCGTCTGACAGAGATCGACGAACCACTCGAAATAGTCGATCGCTTCCGTGACGGTCCCGAGGTTCATCAGGGCCTGGACGGTAAAGCCTGCGTCACGAAGCCAATTGAACCGATAGTCCCAGTTGCGGACGCCGCCGATGTCCTCCGGCAGCGACGTGGTCGGTGCGGCAGCGATCGCTCCCGATTCGGCGTGTGTCAGGAGCTTGAGAACGAGCTCCGAACGAACGACGATGTCGTGCCAGGGCCCTTCGAATGCACAGTCGTCCTCGGGACCGCAGTGATGTCCCCACTCGGTCCAATACTCAATCGTCTCGTCCAACGCGGCGTCGGGATCCGTGCTTGCGCTCTCGGCACCAGTACACCGGAGCAAGACCCACTCCGTCTGGCCTGCCTCGAGCGAGAACTCGCCGGTGATTCGACCGGCTTCGATCTCGAGGTCGACCGGGGTCTCGAGCAGTACCCGCTCGGCCTCGCCGGCAGCGAGGACACCGCCATCGACGGGTTCGAGCGTCGTCTCTGCACGACCGTAGTCGAACTGCGGTTCGAGGTCGATCGCGAGGTCGACGTCCCCATTCGTACAGGTGACTTTCCGGTAGAGGACCTGCTTCGGCTGGTCGACCTGCCCGGCTGGCGGCAGAAAGTCAGTCACCGTTACTGTGCCGCCGAGTGTCTGGAATGTCGTCTCGAGAACGTTCGTATCGTCGAGATACTGTTGCTTCGTCTCAAAGGGGGTTGTCGGCTTGATTTGGAACCGCCCACCACGGTCGGCATCGAGGATCGCGGCAAGAATACTTGGCGACTCGAGGTGTGGAAAGGGAAACCAGTCGATCGAGCCGTTCGGTGCGACGAGCGCACACGTCTCGAGGTTGCCGATGACGCCGTAGGACTCGATCGGCGAATACGCTTCGGACTCAGCCATCGTCACCACCAATGACACGGCTCGAGGTGACACACACAACGCACTCTACGGATGCGCCAAGAGACATGTGATCCTGTTTGGCGACCAGCACGAAAAAAGCGAATCACGCCCGACGTGAGATACTCGATTGTCAACTAATAAGCGGCCATGTCCTGTACTATTGGACAGCAGTCGGTACGGTGCCAGTCACATGCGTGCAGCCGTCACCTATAGGGCGGCCGTGAATCCGTGACTTGCTTCACGTCGTTCTGTCCGGCAATCTGAGCACCGATCGCAACTGGAGCAATGCGCTATCCGCGGCCCCCGGCGAGTCGGTCTGACTCCGGCAAGGACCAGAGTCGAAGCATCGAGAGCGTTCCGATCAGCGGCCCGATAGCGAGCGGGACGAACGCCCACCGCCAGCCGACGGCACGCTGGACGACGGGAATGAGCTGAATCGACCCGATGGTGATCAGGAAGCCGATAGCGGTCTGCAGCGTCAGTGCAGAGCCGACGTAGCTATCGTCTGCGAGTTCGGAGATGGCCGCGGAGAACTGTGCGGAGTCCGCGACGATGAAAAAGCCCCAGACGAGTACGAAGGAGGCGATGACGGTTAGCGACGAACCAAAGACCACGCCGGCAAGCAGACACGCACCTCCGGAGACAATCATCGACACACTGGTAACGACGGATCTCCCGGCGCGATCCGCGGCTGACCCCGCGATCCACGCCCCAACACCACCGATCGCGATCGTCCCGAACGCAAGCAGTGCCGCGTATCGCTCTGGGTTTGCCGTCCCGCTGGCCTCGAGGCTGGCGAGAAGATAAACCGGGATCCACGTCCAAACCGCGTAAAGCTCCCACATGTGGCCGAAGTAGCCGGTGTTTGCGAGGACGACGCCACGGTCGGTTACGATACGGCGGATCGCGCTTGGATCGAAAGGTGCTGTTTCAGGCTGATGGGGGCCGTCCTCGTAGGCCAGTACGAGCAGGCCGCCGACCGCTGCGATGGCGGCCGTTCCGTAGAGGACGACTCGCGGCTGTCCGATCCCACTAACAGCTCGAAGAAGGTGCGGCGAGGCTGAGCCGACAGTGAGCGCGCCGACGAGGACGCCGATGGCGAGGCCACGTCCCTTAACGAACCACGAGGCCATCATCTTCATCCCGGTCGGGTAGACCCCGGCCAGCGCGACGCCGGTGAGAAAACGCAGGACAATCGCTGACAAGCCTCCATCGACGACGCCAGCGATGAGGGCGGTCGCCGCCGCACCGGCAAACGCACACCCGGCGAAGAGATATCGTGGTCGGATCACGTCGGCGATGGTGAGCGAGGCCGAGAGCAGTGCCCCGACGACGAATCCGAGCTGGACGGCATTGGTCAACCACGCCGTCTCAGCCGGCGTGAGATTCCACATCTCGGCTAACTCGGGGCCAACAGCGGTCCCGCTGAACCAGAGTGTCATCGCGAACAGTTCGGCGATTCCGACAAGAACAAGTGCACGCCACTTGGTAGCAGTTGCCGTTGCCATTTCCCGATACACAACGGATGGCTAATATAAAAAATGTGGCTGATCAGTTGCGAGTCGACGCCAGTCGATACGCAACCACGAAGAACCTACGCTCGTTACGAGCGGGGCTATTTGACATCTCACGTCGGGCATCTTTGGCAGAAATCGTCGCAAAGTGAGATCTCCCTGCCTCATACTATCGGACAACAGTCAGCGAATGCTCGATCGCGTCCCGACGGCTGTCGCCGTCGGTGACAGCGTCTCGAGTACGATCGATGTATGAACCGTTTTGTCCGACAGTACAGTAGAGTGGTCGCGTTGTACACAGTTGTCTCGGAACCTGTGATATCAGATCATGTGTTTTCCTTAATTTTGTTGATGTTTTCATCAAGGAGTAGACGCCCATACGAGGGAGTTCCTCGATGGCCTCGGCGAACGGTCGTCCCTCTGGATATGCATATCGGTCCTCCGGAGTGAATAGCAGGGTGTAGTCGACGTCAAGGGTGACTGAAAGCCGACACAGTAATCCAAAAATCGAGTTCATTATATTCTGATATTCAGTTCACACCTATCGAGACCCATGACGCAGTGAAAATTCACGTTGATCTACACGGGGTTCCAGACGAACTTCGGGGATATGAACCCGATTTGATCGCCACGGAAGCATTCGTGAGAGAAGTGTACCGTACTCTCGCCAACTGGTATGAAGACGCGTACAGTATTAACCCCGAACTGACCGCTACCGAGTGGTTCCAAGACTTCGAGACGTCGTTACGGAACGCAGAACAAGCAATGGCAGAAGCAGACATTGACAGTGACGATACACTATCCATCGGATAACGATGACAATCGGCCTGAAACGTCACTTCCTATAACCCGACAAGCAGTGAATCCAGATTTATCCTATCCACTGCGTGGATCAACGTCCTGTTCGACGGAACGCACCTCATCTGCATACACCTTCACTCCACCGTCTTTCGTCAGACCGAGTGTCGTCGTCTCGGTGAGTTGATTAGCGGCAGTGATCGCTTCGAGCATCCCGTAGAGATGCGTGTATAGTTCTGGTCGACAGTATGCGAGCTTGATGCCAGCTTCGTCACCGCGAGCGTACACTCGAGTGACGAGGTCATCGAACGACGTTCCGGCTGGAACAGTAAATTGCACCGGCGCGCGTAGTGTCCGGGCAAGTTCGAGCGTCCGGCGTGCCTTCTCGATGTTCTCTTCTGCAGCCCGTTCGACAGCACTCACGTTCGAGGCGGTCGTTCCCAACGTGTCGGCCACTTCCTGCTGTGTATGACCGTTCTCACGGAGCGTGAGTACCTCCACCTGTCGGTCTGTCAATATTGTCTCCGTGGTCGCCACCATATAAAGTCAAACAAGAGTGTTTGAGATAAGCTTATTGATGAAACACTAATTGTTGTGATATGGCCGGTGACGGAAAGCGGATTCGCCGACGCTCAGTTCTCTCGGCGACCGCTGTCGCACTCTCGGGAGTCGCTGGTTGTTCCGGCACGCTCCAAGGGACCGACGGACAGTCAGTGACCGTCTCCATGCTCGCTGCGGGAAGCTTGAACAATGCACTCGAAAACGGATTGCGACCGAGCGTAGATGCAACGGTTCAGATAGAAGCACACGGCTCCGCCGAGGTTGCTCGGCTCACCGCAGCGGGACAGAAAGATCCCGATATCGTCTCGGTTGCGGATATCGCCCTCTTCGACTCACCACTTCAGCCGGACTGGTTTGCCGAATTTGCGACCAATTCGATCGTCATCGCGTACAACCCCGATACGGACGGTGGCCAACAGCTCGCCGACGCAGGAACCGAGAACTGGTATCAACCGCTCTTGAACGGAGACATTACGATCGGGAGAACCGACCCGGATCTCGACCCGCTCGGGTATCGAGCGCTGTTCATGCTCGAGCTCGCGACTGCACACTACGGGACGGACACGAATCTCCGAGACGCGATTCCACGGACAGAACAGATCTATCCCGAAACGCAGCTCATTAGCCAGTTCGAAACGGGGTCGATCGACGCTGCCATTGCGTATCGAAACATGGCTGTCGAGCGCGAATACGACTACATCGACCTCCCGGCGGAAATCGATCTCAGTGAGCCAAGCTATACAGACACCTACGAATCAGCGACCTACGAACTCCCGAGTGGAAAGGTCGTCAGCGGTGGGCTCATCAGTTATGGCGCAACGATTCGGAACCAATCTCCAGCCGCTGTTGATGTATTCATGGAACACATAACGGGCGAGTATCTGAACGAGTTCGGGTTCGTCGTTCCGGACGATTATCCACGGTTCACAGGCAATGCTCCCGACAAAGTCACGAACTAGTGCCGCCGTCGGGCGGTTCGACTGGCTGACAGTCGCGTTCCTCCTCGGAGCGGTGCTGCTCTGTTACTACCTCGTTCCGCTCCTCGCGCTCGTTCTCAGTCAGCCTCCAGGGGTCGTCATCCAGCGACTGACTAGACCTGCTGTCGTCTCAGCCGCGACCACATCACTGACGGCGTCGGTCACGAGTGCAGCCATCGCGACGCTGTTCGGACTCCCACTCGCCTACTGGCTTGCCCGCGTTGACGGACGAGTGAAAACGATCGTGACCGCCGTCGTCGTACTGCCGCTCGTGCTTCCGCCGATCGTCAGCGGAATGGTGTTGCTCACGGTCGTCGGCCCGAACACGTTCATCGGGGGACTGGCAGCAGCAAACGGACTCCAACTCACCCGATCAGTCGCCGGAATCGTGCTGGCACAGACGTTCGTCGCCTCGCCGTTCGTCGTCATCACGGCGAAAGCGGCGTTCGAGAGCGTCGACCGGAGTCTCGAGTATGCCTCACAGTCACTCGGAAAGAGTCGGCTGACGACGTTTCGCCGGGTCACGCTGCCGCTCGCTTGGCCGGGAATCCTCGCCGGCATCACACTCGCGTTCGCTCGTGCGATCGGTGAGTTCGGGGCGACAATCATGCTCGCGTACTACCCACGGACGATGCCCGTGCAGATCTGGGTCTCGTTTACAACGCTCGGATTGGAAAACGCCTTCCCCGTGGCTGTTATTCTGGTCGGAATCGCCGTCGCAACGCTCGTCGTGCTGAACGTGCTCGGGACAAACCCACTGGAGTAATCGATGCTCGACGTGACCTCCCTCACCAAGACGTACGACACCTTCGACTTCGGCCCTGTCGATCTCACCGTCGACGACGAAGTCCTCTCGATTCTCGGCCCGTCGGGCAGTGGCAAGACAACACTGCTGTCGCTGATCGCAGGCATCCTCGATCCGGATGGGGGTGCGATCTCGCTGAACGGCGAACATCTCGATGGACGCCCCCTCCAAGAACGGCGAACAGGTCTCGTGTTTCAAGACGGTGCCCTGTTCCCGCACATGACTGCCCGGGAGAACATCGGCTATGCCGCGACTGACCGGGAGCGAATCGCAGAGTTCGCGTCGCTACTCGAGATCGCGGATGTGCTGGACCGTCGACCGCCGACACTGTCAGGTGGCGAACAGCAACGCGTTGCGCTTGCACGCACGTTAGCGGCAGACCCTGATCTCCTGCTACTGGACGAGCCGTTAGCAAGCCTCGATGCGCCGATTCGGCGTCGACTTCGCAGGGAACTCCATACGCTGTTTACATCGCTCGAGATTCCAGTGATCTACGTCACTCATGATCAGCGAACGGCGACGGCGCTCGGTGACCGAACGGCTATCTTTCGCGACGGTGCAATCGAGCAGGTTGGATCACCAATGGCCGTTATCAACCGTCCCACAACGCGATTCGTTGCGAGATTTACCGGCAACGAGAATCTGTTCGAGGCAACCGTCGTTGAACAGCGCGAAGATACCACTCTCCTTCGAGTTAGCAATGTTCGTCTTCAGGCGACAGCAGCGGCCGCAGCTGGAACAGGTGTTACGCTCTGCATCCACCCATCACGTGTACAAATGCACGCACCGAGCGGGAGTGATGACCTCCACTGTGAGAACACGGCTTCGGGAACGATCGATCAGTGGTTAAACGAGGGTGATGAGTACCGAGTGGAAGTCGCTCTCGACGACGCACCGATCACGCTCACGACGACGATTCGTCCATCGAGTTTCGACCAATTACCGCTTGAAGCCGGTTCCAGCGTTCGGGTAACGATTCCACCAGATGCGATCCATCTGATCAAGTAATTCCTACACCGACGACGCTGCCAGATAACCGGCAGACGGGGTTACGACATCGAAATTCAGGGCCAACAGTCTCTCGGAGTCGTCTATCGCTCGCAGCGGGCTGCCGGTCGCCCTCTTGAGCACGACGTTGAGCCGTGTGAAGCCGTCGGCGCACTTGAGGTCGAGTAGCTGTTTTTCAATGTCCTTGAGTAGACCTCAAAAGCCGCCCGGATGGGCGCAGGGTGGTGGCCGCCGGGCGGACTGAGACAAAGTTCGGTTGAGGCTGATTGGATCGGTCTCTGTCGCGCGGGGTAACGCGACGGGAGAGGGTTCTGGCGGAAAGGCTATGAAATCCGTCTCGATTCTCAGTTGCTCGGAATCGGCTCTGCTGAACCTGTGACTACCTACTGTTCTGCTGTGTCCGTTCGCAGCTTCCTGTGACGTGGCGATGGGTAACTCTGCAGCAGACGTGTGAATTTATTATCTTGATTGAGCAGTAGAGTCTGACGATGACATCATATCAACGAACGGTTGTGATGTTCACCCTCATTGTCACCGTTTTGCTCTCCGGGTGCGTGTTCACCACGCCAACAGACGAGGCAACCCCCAACGTGACGAATCCGAATGAAACCGTTCCTAATAAGACAAATTCGAGCGAGACAACCTCTGATGGGACGGCTCAGAACGAGACATCAAAAACGGAGACGCAGCCAACGCCGAGTCCCGTGATCGATTCCGATCGGGACGAGTGCGGTTGGGACGGGCGCGAGTTCCTGTACAGTTATGCGAAAACCAATCAATCGCAGGCAGAGGCAAATTTCAGCAACCTCACAGACCCTCAACAAGAGTTCGTGCAGAGTCGACTTCTCAACTTTGGTGGACCGTTCGACGACCGTGACGATATTCCTGCATGGGTTTCGGAGACACTCCGCAAGAACGAGACGGTCTACAAACTGCAGTCTAATACGATTCGTGCAGAAGCCGTCTGGGAGTGTCCACCCAACTCGACTTCGCCACCGCCGTATTAAAAGCGCTCGTGGTTCGCTAGCTCGGCAGCGTCTATTGCTAGCACTGCTGTGTCGAATCTGTCATTCCGTCTGGCAGCTATCGAGTGCTCCAGCTACCGCTGTAAGAATTGCGACCGTACAGTCAATGACCAGAGGAGCACTGTCTTCGAACAGTCCTTGGTCGGACTCAAAACGTGGTTTTGGCTGTCTACGTCGGCATCCAGTCCAGCACGGATATGTGACAACCTGCTATTGATATGGGTCATAGGGCCGACGGATGATCAACTGTGACCCCCCGGGTGGTGGTGTTAGTTTCAGACGGACCCGTGGGGGGTCGAATACGACGCCGTCCGTGTGTCTAGGATGTGCCTCTGACTGAGCGTGATTTCTATGTCCCCAGTTTCACGCTCGAGTCAGTAGTTCGACCGAACCCATATCAGTCTTTCTGATAGTTCACAATATTACACAATAATATCTTTCGCTCTGTTGGATAGTGGTGTCTTTGTGGCCGGTAACAGCGCTCAGAATCAGCCAATCCGTGCGATGTCCACCGGCAGTCCGCCGCAGTCTCACTTCGGTTGGGGGAAACAGCAGACCGTCGTATCCCACGGGGTAACTGGTCTCGCCTCCGTGAGAACACCACCGTGCAGGCGCTGATTGTCTAGGTCGGCACAGGGGCTGGTTGGGTTTCGAGGGCGGACGACGAGTTAGAGCGGCGTGCAAGGCGGCGGCCACGCGGAGGCGAGTTCGACTCTGAGACCGGGAAATAGGATGCTAACTATCACCGAGATAGTCGTTGACGTTGACATGCTCCCACCCGTCGCGAACCGCTTCGTCGCCGGCGAGACGGCAGCCGAAGCGATCGACTACGCCCAGCAGACAGAGGACGCAGGCGTCGAGACTGTCATCAACAGACTCGGATCACACCACGACGAGTACTCAAGTGCCCGGGCGGACGCCACAGCGTACTGTCGACTCGTCGATGACATCATCAGCGCCGAGTTGGACACCGCAGCGTCGCATCCTTGTCTACGGCGGTCCGGAGCGACTCCGTCGGCGGCAGATAGAGGGGGACGTCCGACGGAACGGCAACACGGATCGCGCTAACGCTGGCCGTCGATTCGTACCCAACCAAGGACGATATCGGGGCGGTACGACTGGATAACCGTCAGTAACAGATCTGTAGCGTCAACGCTCGTCGTGAGGGACTACCTAAAACAGCGAGAGAGTCCAGCCGTTTACGGCGGTCGTGAATCGCGTCACTCGACGACGCGAACCACCGGTTACTCCCCGGCCGGAGTCTCCAAGTCGTCGGCGGCGTGGATCAACATCCCGCGCCACGTCAGACCGTGTTCGTTTTTCACGCGTTTGATGCGCTCATACTGTTCGTCGTCGGGGACTTCGATGTTAACGTGGTTCGACACAGTATCTACGAGAACCCGTATATTTATGTTAGTTATGCTCGTGCACAGAAGTAGCGATGAAGCGCACCAACGAGTTCGAAGTAGTTCCCCAATCCGACGCGGACGAGGAGTTGCTTCGACGGCACTTGGACGCTTCAGCCGCTCTCTGGAACGAGATCAATTATCAGCGCCGAACCAACTTCGAAGACCCGGACGGCGACGTTTGGGAGATCGACGAGTACCGCGGACGGTACGGCGGTACGCTCGGCGCGTCAACCGTTCAGCAGATCGAACGCAAGAACCGCGAAGCGTGGCGCTCGTTCTTCGCACTCCGAGAGAAGGGAGAAGCCAACGGCAAGCCCGGCTTCTGGGGCAACCAAGACAAGGGTCGCGAACTGCGGACGTACATCCGAAACACGTCGTACTCGGTCGAATGGGGCCAACACTCTCGGCTCGATATTCTTGTCGGCCAAGACCTGAAAGAGGAGTACGGTCTTGGATACGGCGAGCGTCTCGGGCTCGAAGTTCGGGGCAAACCCAACTGGAAAGAGTACGACAAACAGGGCCGATTGGAACTGTATTACGACGATGTGAGCGAGACGTTCAGAGCCTTTCAGCCAGTCACAATCGACAATTCTCGACTGGCACAACCACTGGCGGACGAAACCGCCGCTCTGGACATCGGCGCGAACAATATCGTCGCCTGTACGGTTTCAACCGGCGAGCAGTACCTGTACGAAGGGCGCGACCTGTTCGAACGGTTCCGCGACACCACGCAACGAATTGCCGAGCTCCAGTCAAAACTCCGCGAAGGGCGGTACCGTTCGACTCAAATCGACTCGCTGTACCGACGACGGACCCGACGGCGCGACCATGCACAGGACGCGCTCTGCCGGGATCTGATCGAACGTCTGTACGACCAAGGCGTCTCAACGGTGTATATCGGCGATCTCACCGACGTACTCGAGACGTACTGGTCTGTTCGGACGAACGCCAAGTTGCACAACTTCTGGGCGTTCCGGCGATTCGTCGGACGAATCGCCGATACCGCCGAGGAGTTGGGCATAACCGTCGAAGTCCGCACGGAAGCGTGGACCTCGCAGACGTGTCCAAACTGCGGCTCAACCAAGGACACAACGCGGCATCAAGACACGCTCACCTGTCG
Organism: Haloterrigena sp. H1; assembly: GCF_005938085.1. Lineage (GTDB taxonomy): Archaea > Halobacteriota > Halobacteria > Halobacteriales > Natrialbaceae > Natrinema. The sequence goes on along the minus strand of NZ_SMZK01000002.1, from coordinate 382,522 downwards.
TTGCGGCTTCGAAGGCCACGCGGACCTCGGCGCAAGCGAGACGTTCCTGAGACGGCACGAAGACGTAGCACGGCCGATGGCACGGCCCGTGTGCCTCAAGTGGGACAGCCACGACTGGCTGGAGTCACCACGCTCTCTCCGTCCCAACGAGGAGCACACGAACCCGCAAGTTGCCTCCGTGGACTCGGCGTAGCCGAGACTCCCAGCGAGAGGAAACCCCGGCGTGAACGCCGGGGAGGATGTCATATCATCCTCATCTCGATGCTCGCGACGCCGCTCGTCGAGTTCGGGATTCCACTGCTCGCCGCACACCTGTTCATCCTCTACTTCGGCGTTATTGCCGACATCACGCCCCCGGTCGCTGTCGCCGCCTATGCCGCGAGCGGCGTCGCCAAGTCGGATCCGTTCGAGACGGGCGTGAAAGCGTTCTCGCTGTCGCTGAACAAGGCGATCGTCCCATTCGCATTCGTTCTCGCACCCGGAATCGTACTGCTTCGTGAGAAGGCCAACGCCGACGAGTTGCCGATCCGCGAGCAGTATCGTGTCGTCGGCTTCAGCGATCTCGCGGAATTATCGTACTCCGTGCCGGAAATCGTGATTCCCGTGATTGGTGTCTTCCTCGGAGTGATTGCCCTGGGTGCGACTGTCATCGGAACACTGTATACAGGTGTTAATCGCGCCGAACGGACCGGCTTCGCACTCAGCTCACTGCTGCTTATGGCACCGCGGCTGCTCTCAGCATCGGTGTTCGATCTGCTCGGCGTCGCCGGCATCACTATCTCGGTCGACACACTCCTGCTCGATCTCACGCTTCGTGGCATCGGCTTCGTGTTGTTCGTCGTCCTCGTGGCCAAAAACCGCCGTGAGGCGACGAGCCTGCACGAGACGAGACAGGCCACCGTGAGCTGAACCGGAACGAGCGATGAATCTGCCAAGCCGGCCGCTCTCGAGGCGATCCAGTACAGGTTGGCGGCTCATACTGCCGGACAGAACGACGTGACGCCGGTCGCATGTATGCGGCCGTCACTGGGGGACGGCCGGGAATTCGCGACCGGCTTCGTATTGACTGCTATCCAGTAGTATCAATCACGACAACCTAGCTGAATCGAGCAACGACGCCGGAAAGTCTGTTAACTGTTAACTCATTGTAGAACGTAGTCTACTGACGACAACTGCCATGGCCGAAGAATGGATCGAGGAGGCGTTAGCGGACCTCCCGCCGAGTGCGAACCTCGTCTACAAGGTCCTCGAGTACAACGGACGCCTGTCACAGAAGCGGCTTGTCGAGGAGACTCGGCTCTCGTCGCGGACACTGCACTACGCCATTAGACAACTGGAAGACGCCGGACTCATCGAGTCTCACCCAGCACGTTACGATGCCAGACAGACCTGCTACACCCTCGTTAATGACTCGGGGTGCTCGACGTACTCGCGCGATGCACTCGTCAATCCGGAGTGGGTCCGCGAGCGGCTCTCATCGTTCCAGCAGGACGATCCGTCCGCACGACTCGTCTACATCGAGGCCGATGACTCCGGCGGTGCGTTCATCCCAGGATCGATCGTTTTAGACCTGGAGTCGGACCTGCCTGACCCTAATCGTCAGCGGCTTCCCGACCGGCCGGAACTCGAGGAACTACTCGGCGGTCACGGCGTGACTGAAGACACGAGTCTGCTTCTCTACGATGATGGGGAAGGGCATCACGCCGCGTACGTATACTGGCTGCTCGCCTACTACGGACATCGAGACCAACGACTGCTCGACGGCGGCCTCGAGCACTGGACCGCGAAAGGCTACCCCACGACCGATGTTCCGGGTTCGTTTCCCTCGGTTGACTACACCACCAGCGGAACGTTCGATCACGTGCGTGCGTATCGCGACGACGTGGTCCGTGCAATCACCCAGGATACTATGCTGCTCGATGTCCGAAAGGCGTCCGAATACCACGGTGAGCTCGACGACGGAAGCGATCTGGCGGCGTCGACGCCTATCCAGGGACATATCCCCGGGGCCACCAACATTCCGCTTGATCGACTGTTCGACGGCCACCAGTTCGCTCCCCGGAGCGCCGTCGAGGACGTCCTGGCCGCCGCCGACGTCACCAGCAACCGGAAGATCATCGTGTACTGTGGGGTGGGAGCACGCTCGGCACTCGGGTGGTTCGTCCTCTCGGAACTACTAGGGTACCCCGACGTGATGAACTACGACGGCTCCTGGAGTGAGTGGGGAAGCCTCGTTGATGTCCCCGTAGAAACGGAGTGAGCGTTCTGTCCGGCACTCACTGTAGACGGAGTACGTGACCGCTTCTGGCCTCACCGCTGATTCACGGAGACCGTCCGGTTCGCCCCGACGAGAGACGCGTCCGCGTTCGCGGATGACGTTGACGTTGTCACCAGCCGAAACGGACATTGCTCCAGGATCATCGCAGATCAAAAGCTGCAATTATTGCAGCAAACTTGCCATGGGTCGGGCGAGTTCCGGTAATTACTCCCATCGCTATCTTTGTCACATTGGTTCACCTAGCCATAGGGTGGGAATGACACACATAGCAATTCTCGGCGCCGGAGCGGGCGGTGCGATGACCGCCAACATCCTGCGTCGGAAACTTGACCGACGCGAAGCGACGATTACCCTCGTCGACAAGAGTGTAGAGCACTTCTATCAGCCGTCGTTCTACCTCGTCCCGTTCGGCTATCTGGAGCCGGAGCAGTCGCGAAACATCCGCGACCTCGTCCACAGCGATGTCGAGTTCGTCCACGACGCGGTAACGGGTGTCGACCCCGACGATCAGGTCGTTCACCTCGAGGAAGCCGACGAGGATCTAACCTACGACTATCTGGTGGTGGCCACCGGCCACCGGCTCGCCCCGGAGACGACCCCAGGGATGGTCGAGGGCTGGGAGGAGACCGACACGGTGTACCCGTTCTACCACTACGAGGCGGCTCTCGAGATGCGCGAGGGACTCGAGGACTTCGATGGCGGCACCTTCGTCGTCACGATCCCGGACACACCGTTCAAGTGTCCGGGTGCGCCGCTGAAGATGACGATGCTCGCCGAGGACTACGCCCGGCGACAGGGGTTCCGCGACGACGCCGAGTTCATCATGACCCGGAACGCCGACCATCACTTCGGCGTCCAGCCCTACCGCGACAAACTCTACGAGATCTGGGACGAACGCGACATCGAGTTCAAGGCCAACACGTCGGTCACCGAGATCGACCCGGACGCGCAGGTCATCCATACGGACAACGGCCAGATCGAGTACGACTTCTGCGCACCCGTCTCGCCGCAGTACGGTCAGCAAGCCATCACCGACAACTCGCCACTGACCGAGGGAGACGACGAACACGAGGGTGAGTACGTCACGATCGACAAGCACACTCTTCAGCACGACGAGTACGATACTGTCTTTGCGCTGGGCGACTGCGAGAACGCACCACATTCCAAGACTGCAGCAGCCGCCCGCAAGGAGTCCCACGTTGTGGCAGAGAACGTCGTCCGCGAGATGAACGGCCGAGAGCTCGAGCCGGGGTACGACGGCTACGCGGCATGTCCGCTGCTGACCCAGAAAGGAAAGGCGATGGTCGCGGAGTTCGACTACGAAGAAAGTATATCCGCACCCGTCGAGACCCGTTCCAATTGGATCCTGGACGTCAACGTCCTGCCGTCGGTGTATTGGGACCTCTGGATGCGCGGGTACGACCCACTCCCAGTATAGACCCATGAGCCAAACAGACGCGAGTGGCGCGGCCGAAGCGGCACTCAGCGACGAAGAGGTGGCGGAACTCGCCGCGACACTCAACGAGAACGCCGACGAACTGCAAGAGTTGCTGGAATTGTTAAGCGTGCTCCAGGAGACGGCTGCGGACCTCGCTCCCGAGATGCGGACGGCTGTCCGGGAGAACCGCGAACCACTCCGTGACGTCAGGATGGCCTTCGAACGTGAGGAGACCCTCGTTCTCCTCCAGCAACTCGGCGAACATTCCGAGGACCTGACCGAACTGCTCGGCCTGCTGGATGCCACCGAAGGGCTGGCCTCGGATCTGGCGCCGGAACTCCGTCTCGCCGTCCGCGAGAACCGTGACGTCCTCCGGCGACTCCGAATGGCCGTCGAGAGCGAAGACATGGTCGTCCTCATTGAGCGACTGGGCGAGAACGCGGACGTACTCGCCGAAACACTCGACCTCCTGGATGCAACAGAGGGACTGGTCGAAGACCTCATTCCGGAACTCCAGGATGCCAGCGGAGACATGCGGCCGATGATCCGACAATCCCGCCTCGTCGCGGCTGGGTTAGTCGACGCGACTGCCGAGTACGACATCGATCCGTATCAGCTCGGACAGAATCTAGGGCACATGATGTGGCTCACACAGCGGGTCGGCGATCCCCAGGTTCTCAAGACGCTCGACGCTGGCTTGGGCGCATTCGCCGAGGAGGAACCCAAAGAGATAGGCATTCTGGGGCTGTTCAGGGCGCTTCGGAATCGGAACGTCCGGCGCGGTATCGGCCGAATCGTCGATTTCCTCCGGCGCGTGGGAGCAAGATGACGGCCCCGACCCTCGCGGCGACGTGTTGTTCCGGTCGAAGATGCGCCTTCCCCAGCCTGCGACGGTGTTGGCAGCTGTTGGCAGCTCATCGCGGGGCGCACCACGATGGTGGGGAACACTAACGAGCGGGTAAACGACATCTAGACAACACAAATATTCAATCATGGTTGACAAAATCACGGCAGACGAACTCAAAGAGAAGGTCGATCGAGACGAAGACTTCGTCCTCTTCGACAACCGAAGCCCCGAGGACTACGAGAACTGGCACATCGCGGCGGCCGAGAACATGGATTACTCGGCCACGGACGAGGAACTCCGAGGCGATTTCGACGCGGTTCGAGACGAACTCGACGAGGACACCGAAATCATCACCATCTGTGCCGTCGGCAATGCCTCCCAAGCGTTCGGCGAGTGGCTCGAGGAACGGGACTACGAGAACGTATCCTCTGTCGACGGCGGCATGGAGGCATGGAGCCGCGTGTACGATGTCGTCCCTATCGCGACGCGTGACGACGACATAGAGATCATTCAGCTCCAGCGTCGCTCGAAGGGTTGTCTCGGCTACGTTGTCGGGTGCCGACGCACCGGCGAGGCGGCGATCATCGACCCCTCTCGACACACCCAGCAGTTCCTCGAGACCGCCCGGGACCGTGGCTTCAATGTGACGGCAATCTTCGAGACGCACATTCACGCCGACCACCTGATGAGCGGCGGGAAGCGTCTGCGCGACGAGCTGGATGTCCCGTACTACCTCGGGAGCGAAATCGAGACGCGGGACCCGCAGTTCGAGTACGACCCCGTCGACCCCAACGACACCGTCGACATCGGCGAAGTCACGATAAAGGGCATCCACACGCCCGGTCACACTACTGGTTCGACGAGCTGGCTGGTCGAAGACGAGGCGGTCATGACCGGCGATACCCTGTTCGTCGAGTCCGTGGGCCGGACCGAACTCCAGTTCGAAGGTGGTGACGCCGAGGAGGCGTCGGCGGTGCTCTACGAAACGCTGCAGAAGTTGATGGCCGAACCGGACACCGTGGCGGTCCTTCCGGGACACTTCAACGTCACCGACGACGGCGAGTACGTCGGCGTCACGCCCGGGATGCCGATGCAGTCCCCCATCGGGCACATCCGGACTCACAACGAGATGATCCAGATGGACAAAGCGGAGTACGTCCAGGCCGCGTTCGATACCATCCCGGAGAAGCCTCCGAACTACGAGGAAGTCATCGCGACGAACGAGGGCAAACGCGAACTGGAGAGCGAGGAAGAGGCCGACGAACTCGAGCTGGGGCCGAACCGGTGTGCCGCCACCGAGGAGAGCGTCGTCGGCGACGACTAATCAGGGGGCACTCGAGAAGAATTACCGGGTCGTTCCCCACGATCGAATGGCCTCGGTGAGACCCCGGTCTTGCCCAACGATGTCACGGCGATAGTGCATGTACATTGCGCCGAGTGGTGGCTGGATGAGGTAGGCGAGCGCGATCGGCAAGACGGCTTCCGCCGGCGGGAACCCGGGCGCAGCTGCAATAGCCAGCGCGATCGAGAGGTTACGCATACTGGTCGCGTACACGAGTGCGACCGATTGGGAATCCTCGAGCAGCGTACGACCGATAGCGGCTCCGGTGGCGAGAATTAGTGCGTAGAAGGCCACCAGCGGCACGATCACGAGCGCCGAAGCGACGGGCGCTGAGAGGATACTCTCCGATTGCATCGTCATGGCGATGAACACGATGACCATCACGCCGAGGGAACTGACTCCGCCGAGTTTCGGCTTGAGGCGCTTGAATCCCGCAGCGCCGCGCCGGTGTAACAGCCACCGCCGGGTCAGGTTACCGGCAACCATCGGAATCACGACGACGATCGCCAGCTGGCGGTAAAGCGCGGCGGGATCGAATCCGACCGCATCCCCGACGAGCACCGACAGATACGGCGGCAAGACGAACACCGCTGCGATCAGGTTCACGGCGATCGCGACGAGGGCGTTCTCAAGATCACCCCCCGCCAGTCCGGTCCAGGCCGCCGTCATCCCCGATGTCGGGATCAGCGCGATCAGGTACAGTCCGACTGCGTAGTAGGGATTCCCCGCGAAGAACAGTTGGGCGAGACCGACGGCGAACACCGGCGCGATCACGAAGTTCATCACGAGACCCAGCACAACCGCCCGGAAGTGATGTCTGACCTGGAGGATCTCCCGCACGTCCAGGTTGATCATCATCGGATAGATCATCACGAACAGCGCTGGCAAGACTGCCTGCTTGAGGAGCGAGCGCGTCTCCGGCCCTACGACTTGGCCGGCAGCCAGCCCCGCGAACAGCGACGCCACTACGACGTAGATGAGGTTTTGTTTGACCGTTTCGAGTACGTGTCCGATCATCGTTCTCCCCCTCTGCCGCGTCGGCCGGACTCGGTGGTCGTTGCGACCCACACGTGTTGCGTCGAATTCTGCACCATCGTATTGTGTAGTATTGTAGTATCCATACAAAATACTTCTGTCTACGATAGTACATATCGAGAATCATCCGTCCGAACGTGGTCACCGGTGTGGTACGAGTCTCGATCCCCTCACCTATCGAGAACTGGAGACGTACACCTTCGCTTGCGAGTATGCGCTAGAGCCAATACAAGCAGCCTAAAAGGCTGTATCCACCGTTAACCCATCGCGGAATAAGCAGTGGCGGCGAGACTGATACCCCCTGTGCCAAGTGTAAGGTGATCACCTGTGGCAACTGCATCAAAACTGAGTGACTCGAGAGCAACTCGTGTGTACTGGCTGTTCGGTCGCTGGATAGTTTGCACTACGTGCAAAATACTCCGGGAACGCCTCGAGACGGTTCGGACAGTGTACACAGCGCTGTCGCTTCAGAGAAGAATAGTATTGGGCTCGATGGCTGACACTCGATCACAGATATCGCCAGCGGACTACCGTTCAGGAGTCCGTTACTGGTCGCGGGTGACGAACCACCAGTCGTAGTAGTTCAGGTCGTCGTCGTCGGCGGCCTCGGCTTTGCGCGCTGCGGCGTCCGCTTCGGTGCCCGGCGGCGACAGGAGGACTTGATCGTCGAACTTCTCGTTGTTCGGCCAGTCTGCGGGAGCAGCGACGCCGTCGTCGTCGCTTTTCTGGAGGGCACGCAGCGAGCGGAGGACTTCGTCGATATTACGGCCGATCTCCATCGGATAGGTCAAGCGCAGTCGGACCGTTCCCTCGGGGTCGATGACGAAGACGGTGCGGACGGTTGCCGTCCCCGCACCGGGGTGGAGCATGCCGAGTTGCTGAGCGACTGTCCCCTGATCGTCGGCGATGATCGGGAACTGAATGTCGACGTCGAGGTTCTCGGCGATCCACTCGGTCCACTTGATGTGCGAGTGAACGCGATCGACCGACAGCCCGAGCAGTTCGGCGTTCAGGTCCTCGAACTCCTCGCGGCGCTGCTCGAAGGCGACGAACTCGGAGGTACAGACCGGCGTAAAGTCACCGGGATGGCTGAACAGGACGAGCCACTGGCCCTCGTAGTCGTCGGGCAGCGATCGCTCGCCCATGCTCGTCTCGACGGTCAGCGCGGGGAACGTATCGCCAATGCCAGGTACGTCAGTCGCCGATTCGTCAACTTCAGGTGGTTGCTTCGACATCTACAGTTTTTCTTTGGGTAGCAGAGTACTAAAGTGCCCATCTACAAACTATATTTCCTTATTCTGCAACCCTCTTCCAGAGTACAACACATAATTTCCGGTTACTCACTCGAGTGACGTACCTATAGGTCAAATTGGATTCTACTCGAGTCCCAGTGACCCCGGGTGCAGGTTCTGTGGTGCCAGATGAGGGGACACTACGACAGGACATCCGGCGCTCTCGGAGTCCGTCACGAACCGAGCGACTGAACCGAGGCCGGCCAGTCAGCCATCGACTGACGAGAGCGTGACAATGACGGCTGACGAACGGGTCGCAACATACCTTCTCGAAGATCAGACGGCAGATCACACAGGCGCGATTCGGGAAGCGGTCCAAAACGACATCGACAGTCTCACTCAACACCACCCCTCGCTATCTGACACACTCAAGCGACTCAGAACACATTTAGCAATTGAATAATATGTTCTGAATATCTCCGAAATGGCTGTCTTGGATAATTTCTCCGGATTCGAGTTCGAGGATCTGATGGAAGACGTCTTCCGAAACCTCGGCTACGAAAACGTCCGGCAGGCCGTAAAAACGGCAGACGAGGGTCGAGACATTCTGATGGAGGAGGTCGTCGACGGGACTCGGCGAGCGATTGTTGTCGAGTGTAAGCATACAGGGACTGTCGGACGGCCGGTCGTCCAGAAACTTCATTCGGCCATTGCGACGTTTGACTTCGACGGACCCAAGCGCGGAATGGTCGTCACGACAGGTCGGTTTACCAGTCCCGCCCAAGAGTACGCTACCCGCCTCGAGCAGACTGGCGATCCATATCCTATCGAGCTGATCGACGGCACGGAGCTCCGCGAGATTGCTGATGAGATCGGTCTTGACCTCTATAACGGCCGCATCGAGATCCTCTGTGACGAGACGCTACGTCCCTACGACCCGGCGGCGACTGTCGATACACCTGTTCGAGAGGCGTTCCGCGACATCGAGAACATCGAGGCTTCCAACCTTCCGGAGCCACACTCGCAAGTGACGTTCCGTCCAGTCGTCTCGATTACTGCCGATACGAATGCGGTCTTCGAGACATCGGTGGGTGTCATCCACCAGATCAACGAGCGAACGCGGTTCGTCGTCCATGCGGAACGCGGCTATCCGGAGGTAGCCGATGACAATGTCGCGACGCTCGTCACCGAGAATCTTCACACGACAGTCGACCTTGACGAGGATCGATTTGAGAAGGTCTTTGATCAAGTCACCGAACGCCGGTTCGGACAGACCCAGACCGAGTACAAGGAGTGGGCCGTCGACCGACTGCAAGACTACCACACGACGGCAGTGACCTACACTGGTGACAACAACGTCACATACAACAAGACCTGCGAGCCGAACCTCTCGGACATCTCGGTTCAATCGATCGAGCCAGTGTACCTACCAGAAGTCCGTCAGACGACCGAACTACAGGCGTACACGTACTCCTATGAATACTATGCAGCGGGGCCGTCACGAGTAACTCTCGAGAACGGAATCCACCGCTGTGTTCACTGTGAGACGAGCGACGGCGACGAGGCCTACACTTACTGTGCCAACTGTGGAGCGATTGCCTGTGGCAGTCACATCAGAACTGAACGACTCGAGGACGAGCCGGTTTGTACGGGCTGTGCGGTCACTGAACGGTTCGCGTTCAAAACGAAATACTTCTACGACGAACACAACCTCGAGGCGTTCCGGACAGAATACGCGGAGATGCCACTTCACGAGAAAGCGATGGAGAACAAGCCGCTGGCCGGCGCTCTTCTCGTGTCGCTCTTCGTGATCGTCGGGCTCCTCGTTGCTGGTGGCGCGATCTGAGCCTCTGATAGTACCAATGGTGGTTTCCAGAAGATTTGGAAAGATCTTCGCGAGTGAAACGAGCGACGAGCAGCGAGACGCATGCGTCTCGCCAAGCGCGGGACTCGAGCACTCAGCTTGCTGTTTTCCATCGAGGCTGGACGGCTGCCCGCGACGCCGATGAGGTGAGCGAGTGATGCAGCAGACGCTCGCTGGCTGTGCCTTCTGCGACGCCCTGCCGGCACCGAGGCCGGTGAGGCATATACGTGGGGACGAGACAACTGATCTCCCACCTGATCTATGACATTTCTGAGGACGCAGTAGGGAAGAGAGGAGCCGACAACTACCAATCATCAAGTAACTTCAGCACTACATTGAACATAGTGCCGGACGACGACTACCACCGCCGAACTGCCATCACGCGGCTCGCCGTATCCCCCACCGACGAGCCACTTCTCCGAGATACCATCGGAGAGTGGAACAGGGATGCCAAATTGCCGTGAACAAGGCGTGGGAGCGGTGTCACTCCAAGTCCGACTACAAAACCTCGCCTACAACGATGTACGAGAGAACACACGTCTCGGCAGCCAACACGCTATCCTAGCGTGCCATCAAGCAGCCGAGAACATCAAGTCCTGTATCTCTCGCCGTCAAGACGGAAAAAGCCAGCAAACCCACGTACACCAGTCCGACCGTCACCTACGATAATCGGATGATGACCGTTTTCCCCGAGAAAGAGCAAGTCTCGCTCACTACGCACGGCGACCACTCTCGCGTTCGAGCCAACCTCGTACTTCCCGACGACAAGGACAGCTACCAGCACCAGTATATCGACAGCGATGAGTGGGAACCCACAGAATCCACTCTCCATTATCGAGACGGAGAGTGGTACTTGCACCTTGGCTTCCGCAAACCCAAGCAAGACGCCGAAGAAGAGATGACCGAGAACGGAACGGTTTTCGGCGTTGACCTCGGCGTCAACGAAATCGCTGTCACCAGCACAGCCCGCTTTTTCTCGGCTGGTGAACTCAACCCCAAGCGACGAGAGGTTTGAGCGCGTGCGTGGCGACCTCCAAGAGTGTGGCACGCGGAACGTGCATCGCACGCTTGAAGCTGTGAACGGACAGGAAGACGAGTACGTGAAACACGTCCTCCACAGCGTGGCAAATATCCATGACGATAATCGCCCAAGTCGGGATGCGTTTGAGTGCCAGCAGTGCGGGAATCAGAATCACGCTGATTACAATGCTGCCAAGAACGTGGCAGATGTGTATCTCCGACGCGAGCAACAGTCCTCGCGTGGGAGGGGCGTCAGTCAATACGCCCTGAAGTCTGGGACAGTGACGCCGAATCGAGGATACACCCCGTACTCTGATGAGACAGAGGCCGAGTCCACGGACAAGCCCCACCCTTAACGAGCGAACCCGTCAGGGTGAGCGAAATAGATTGGGGTGGTTGACCATACAAGCGACCCTCGAGACGATTATCCATCGCGTCCTCGTCGACGACTACCCTTTCGGACCACCACGCACGACCTCAAGCTGCGCAACGTCGACGGCGTTCGTATCAGGACGACCGCTGGCCAGTTCCTCGAAGAACTGAACACACAGGACGACGGCTGAGACCAGCGTGAGCGATTCCTGTCTCACAGGGTTTGATGTGCAAGCTCTGTGCATACGCCGAAACCGTTATGGAACTATGTGCAGAACCTGCACATAGAATGAGTGCAAGCGACGATCCGCGACGGGTTCACTTCCAGTCGCCGGAGTACCTCATCGACCGGCTCGATGCGATTGCGGAACTCTTCGATAAGGATCGGACGGATCTCCTCGTCGAGGCCATCCGAGAGTACATCGAAGACACTGCCGACAGCGAGACGTTCCAGGAACTCGTCGCGACAAAGTACTACGACGACCAGCTCGAGTTCGAGATGGTCAAGCAGTTGGTCGGTGCCGAGACGGCCCAGCGGCTCCGCCTTCTCAAAGCGGACCTCGAAGACGAGCCTCTCGATCTCGCTGCCCCCGACGACATCGACGTCTACGAGGGCGATGTGACGACGGTCGACACCGCGGTCGACGACGATCGATGAGCAGTCCACGACTGCGAACGGTCGTCGCCGACACCAGTGCACTCGTCAGTCTCGCCGTGCCCCGTGCCGACGCTGCCGTTGACATTGGCGCTCCGGACCCACTCCAGTACCTTCTCACCTCCTGTGACGTGTTCGTGCCACCGGAAGTGGCCGAAGAACTCCGCGACATCACACAGTATCAGGATATCCACGCCGCGGCTGCGAGTAACGTCCTCGCGGCCCGCAACCACTATACCGTCGAGGGTCCCTACGAACGCGACGATACCCCGGACTCTCGGCCGACTTTCGGCCTCGATGACGGCGAAACTGATGGCATCGTCCTTGCGAACGCGCTCGCCGTCGACGGGTTTCTCACCGACGAGTTCGGCGGAACGAACTTTCCACTCATCCACGCCGTGCTTCAGGGGCCGCGGATCGTCCCGACACCGCGGCTCATCTGCGACTACTTCCGGAACGGGCATATAGCCAAGGAGGAATCGAGAACACTGATCACGACGATCAGCCCGCATCGTAGCTGGGAGAACAGCCCCTATGTCACGCAACTGCTCCAGCGTCTCGAAGAGTAACCATTCTGCGAGTGGCCTTCATCCACTTGCGGTTATGCCGAGCATCCAGCGCCGGCACTCCTGAAAGCCCTCTGCCGCTCGGCATCCCACGACCGCCGCTGCGCTCCTCGTTCCAGATCGTCGTCTCCCCTTCTTTGACGTGTCGGTCAAACTCGTTTTGCCATGTTCGGTAGCCGGCAACGCGCGTTGCATGCGGACACTGGAGTTTGATCAACAGCGTGTTTCGGTGGGAGTAGTCGTGGAAGCGGCTCTGAACGTCGAGCCACTCTGTGAACTGCTCGCTCGAGACGGCGTCATCGACTTCGTCGACGAGGTCTTGGATCCATGCTTCGATCGTACTGTGCATCTCGTCGTGCCGGATGTCCGAATCGTCGAACGTTTCCCGGGAGCTGTTGCTCGTAGCCATGTTTGATTAGTGCTTCTCGAGTCGAATCGAATTGAACTGAACCCGAGAAGACCTCCGCCCCTCTGGGGTCTCACAAAACACGCCGGACTTGAGCAGCTGGGGTGCTGTTAGGAGTGGTGGTGAAGCTGCTAAGCCCCACCCTCAACGAGTCGCCGAAGACAGCGAGTAGGGCGGGGCAGTTCACACCGGAGAAGATCTTAATCGGATATTTTGACGACCTGTTTTCCGATATTGTCTCCGGAGAACAATCCGAGGAATGCGTCGGGTGCGTTTTCGAGTCCGGAGACGATGGTCTCGCGATGAGCGATGTCACCGGCCGCAACCCACTCGCCAAGTTGTTCGCTAGCTTCCTCGAACCGAGTGGCATAGTCAGCAACGAGTAGTCCCTGCACTTTTGCTCGCGTTGCGATGAGTTGTGTAAGCTTCCGTGGCCCCGTCGCCACTTCCTCGTCGTTATAGTGGGCAATTTGCCCGCAGACGGCGACGCGGGCGTCAAGGTTCAGCTTTGTAAACACCGCATCCGTGATCGGACCTCCGACGTTGTCGAAGTAGACATCAACGCCACTTGGTGCAGCATCATCCAGTGCTGCCTCGTAATCATCAACCTCTTTGTAGTTGATCGCGGTATCGAAGCCGAGCTCCTCGGTAAGCCAATCGACTTTCGCCTCGGAGCCAGCAAATCCAACAACGCGACAGCCACTCATCTTCGCAATCTGCCCGACGACGGAGCCGACTGCGCCGGCCGCTCCAGAGACGACAACTGTATCCCCCGGATTAGGGTCACCAACTTCGAGCAGTCCAAAGTACGCTGTTCGGCCCGGCATTCCGAGGACGCCAAGGTACGCAGGAGGGTCCGCCACATCGGGGTCAACGGGCATGACGCTATCGGCATCAAGGAGACTGTAGTCTGCCCAGGTTCCGTTTCCTGTCACAAGATCGCCAGCGTCGTAGGCGTCGCTCTTACTTTCGACGACCTCACCAACAACGGCGCCGTGCATTACGTCGCCAACCTCCCACGGCTCTGCGTACGATTCGGTGTCCCGCATCCGTCCCCGCATATACGGATCAACTGAGAGGTAGCGAACGCGGACAAGGAGTTGTCCGAATTTCGGGTCCGGAATGTCGCGCTCACGGAGTTCGAAGCTGTCCATGTCTGGCTCGCCCTCGGGACGTTCGGCGAATATCCATTCGCGGTTTGAATTTCGCACACCTACCATTCGGTACCCAGATAGAGGGCGTTTCGATCCCAGCAACACCTACCGGAACGGCAGATTCACCCAGGTGAAGTATGTGAACACGGTCACGCAGTCGACACCCACCAGGGGAACGATAGAAGTTACTACGAACCGAATAGTGGTTGCCGAATCAACGTCTGGTAGCACTTGAGGTGTATTCGACGGTGCTCACGGCGATAGAGCAGCGTCTCAAGGCACTCGAGTCCAAGCCACTAACTTGTGACTGGCGATAACCGGGCTAGGCCAATAATATTGCTATGTGTTGTAATTTCTCAGAAGGTATGTCGATCATAGTTGCGCGGCAATCAATCGTATGATTCGGGTATAGGTGCTTGTGAGTGGATTTCAGGAACGGTGTTGGCTGCGAGAGTAATGTAGCGGCGATACACAACCCTATCCAGTTACTTTTCCGTTCCAGATCTCGACACGAAATCGATGCCATCTGCTCTGTTTGTTATCAGTGAAGAAGGCTATTGGGGCGAAGAATGCGCGAATCCACTTGACGAACTCAGAAACAAGGACTTTGATATTGACATCGCGACTCCATCGGGATCGAAACCGGTCATCGATGAGACCTCACTGAATCCTGACAATGCTTTCGTCACCGAGGAGGCAGCAGAACTCGCTCAAGACCTCCACGAGGGTTACGAAGGAATTCAGAATCCCGAGCCAATCGCCAGCGTCGACTCAACGAACTACGATGTCGTGGTGTTCCCGGGAGGACACGGGACAATGTGGGATATCAACACCGACAGTCACGCTCGCGCGCTCCTGCGCGATGCAGTCGAGGGTAACGACGGAAAGGCATTAGTCGTCTGTCACGCTGCTGGACTAATGGCGTTCACGCGTACCAGTGATGGTGACTATCTAGTCGCAGACCGAGATGTGACCGGATTCCCTAACGCGTGGGAGGAAGACCTCGTTGACGAGAATGACCGCTTGCCAGATGGGCGTAAGCTCCCCTACTGGGTTGAAGATGAAGTGCGGGCTGCTGGTGCCAATTGGGATGCTGATCCTGATGCCGAGGAGAACGTTATCGTTGACGGCGACTTGATTACGGCCCGTGGTCCTCTGTCTTCCAGCGCTGCAGCTGACACGCTTTTGTCGGAACTCGGCGACGGAACATCTTCGGACGATTGATATCTTCTCTGCCCTGCTCGCACCCATTCGGGCGCTCGCTGAGGATGGGGGTTCCCAACCGCAGGTGGGAGATTACGGTTCGCGGTTCGTGACCTGTTCTCGCGGGACGAAATTGCCCTCGCTACGGTCGAACAGGCGAACCGCTGGCTGTGCCAACCAGCCGTTATTTCTATCCTGCGGAGAATTCGATCGTATCTCGTACAGTCTGTACCTATCTGAGTGGATCCAGAAGATTAACTGCCCAGATAGCGCACCTCTCTATGATGGCTATCACTACCGAGTTCGTCCTCCAGTCGTCCTCTCTTCCGCTTGTCAGTATTCCGAAGACACTGCAACCCGACGAAATAGAGTGTATTCACGCGCTCTGTTTTCAACCGGACGTGCAGGAATTTACCGTTCAGTTTAATCACGAAGATGATATCTCCAGAAACGACCTGCTGGCTCTCGAAGAAGTCGTGAAGGCTGATTCAGTGGGAGAAACAAGTGAGAAGACGATATACAAGCTCATCGTTGAACTGGAGGAATCAGTATCACAGGCGCTTTCCCCTGATTTCGACGGAGCACAGTTAGAACCGACTACCATCACTACCGAAGGGTGGCACGAAACGAAGGTGTTCAAGAAATACGAGGCCTTCAATGAATTCCGAAAGAGTTGCGAGAACCACAGTATCTCTCTCGATCTCATCTCCATTACTTCCGAACCATCTTCCTCTGACGATTCGTCCCAACATGGATTGACTGACCGGCAACGAGAGGCCCTCAACCTCGCTATCTCTCGTGGCTACTATGAGAGCCCGCGCCAGGTTACAGCCGAAGAGCTTGCCAAGGAACTCGGTATCTCACAACCGTCGCTGTCGAGTCTTCTCCGCCGTGGGGAACGGCAACTTATCACCACCTCCCTTGACACTCAGGTTCCAGTAGACACAATTTCCAGATAGTCACGAAATTGCCGAGTGGTTTTTGTCTGGAAGAGAGGAAAGCTTCTGGCGCTATTTAAATGACCTATCTGGATAGCATCAGCGATATCCAGTCTTGGGCCGCACAGTAGACTGTATACGATTATGAAGGCAGCAGTCTATCGTGGTCCCGGTGACATCCGTATCGAAGACAGACCCGATCCGTCGGTTGAGGAACCGACAGATGCTATCATCCGCGTTACACACACCGCCGTCTGCGGGTCCGACCTCTGGTTCTACCGCGGTGAGGAGGAGAAGGAAGAGGGTGAACCTGTTGGTCACGAACCGATGGGTATCGTTGAGGAAGTCGGTGACGATGTCCGGTCGGTCGAACCTGGCGACCGCGTGTTCGCTCCGTTCTCTACCAGCTGCGGCGAGTGCGAGTTCTGTCGCAAGGGACTCCACACGTCGTGCCCGAACGGCAGTTTCTGGGGCGGCGAAGGTCGCGGCGCGCAGGGTGAGAAACTCCGCGCGCCGCAGGCTGACGGTACGCTCGTCCGTGTCCCTGACAGGTACGCCAACGACGAGGACACGCTCGAAGCACTCCTCCCGCTGACAGACGTGATGTGTACGGGTCACCACGCCGCCGTCTGTGCGGATGTCCAGGCCGGTGACACGGCTGTCGTTATCGGCGACGGTGCTGTCGGGCTCTGTGCCGTCCTCGCCTCTAAGCGGCTTGGTGCAGAGCGCATTATCGCAGTTGGTCACCACGAGGACCGTCTTGAGCTTGCCGAGGACCTCGGCGCGACAGAAACTGTCGCCAGCCGCGGCGAAGAAGCCATCGAGGAAGTTCGGGAACTCACGTACGGTGGCGCGAATCACGTCCTCGAATGCGTCGGCGCGGAGTCCTCGCTGGAGACCGCTGCGAGTGTGGTCCGCCCCGGTGGCAATATCGGATATGTTGGTGTCCCGCACGTCGAGGACCCGTCGTTCCTTCAGCCGCTTTTCCTCAGCAACGCGTCGTTCACCGGTGGCCCTGCACCCGTCCGTGCATACGCCGAAGAACTCATGGAAGACGTACTGCAGGGTACCCTTGATCCATCTCCGATCTTCACGAAGATCGTTGACATCGACAGCGTCCCCGAGGGATATGAGGCGATGGACGAGCGAGACGCAATCAAGGTCTTGGTGAAAGTCGACCAGTAGAGCTCTGACCACCTCTCTACGTCCACCTCGAGTAAGTCTGCTATCTTGAGGAGTGCAGGAACCAACTCGTCAGCATCACCTCTCGCTTCGGTCTCGAGGTCGGGCAATGGCTCGCCGTCAGTCTGCGAAATATCGAAGACGGGCACTGGTCGAAAGCCCACGAGTCCCTTTTCCCAACTGTCCGGTGGGGTGTCCTCATACTCACAGTCACTGAGCTCGTGGTACGAGGAGGAGTTCCTCCAGTCAGGACACTGTTTTCTGATGATGGGCGCTCAGATACAGCTCGCCGTCTCGCCTTCTTTGACGTGTCGGCCAAACTCGTTTTGCCACGTTCGGTAGCGCGTGTCGCGTGTGGGCATTGAAGTTCGATCAACAGCGTGTTTCGGTGCGAGTAGTCGTGGAACCGACTCTGGACGTCTAACCACTCTGTGAACTGCTCGCTCGAGACGGCGTCATTGACCTCGTCGACGAGGTCCTGGATCCATGCTTCGATCGTACTGTGCATCTCGTCGTTCTGGGTGCCCGAATCGTCGAACGTTTCCCAGAAGCTACTGCTCGTAGCTATGTTCGATCACTGTTCCTCGAGTCGAATCGAACTGAACTCGAGAAGACCGCCGCTCCCTCTGGGGGCTCACAAAAGACGCCAGACTCGAGGCGGCATGCATTGCACTCGCTCGTCGAGAGATGGGCGAGAGCCCAACGGCCAACTTTGGACGGATCATCTGTCACACAGGTGAACGTCAAAAACTGCGCAAGGTTCCTTCCCTCGAGGGACAACTCCTCCATCACGACAGACGCCGGCCAGCCCATAAGGTTGCTCTAGGGTCGAGCGACCGACACGAGTTGTCGCTCGACAACTGAATTATTATTTATGCACACCATGTGAGTGTTACTGTCTCGCATGAGCACTGACGAACCTAGCAGCGCGGCCGAGAAGCACGGACACGAACACCACGAGGTAGAGGGACCGGGCTATCCGACGCCCGCGGCGATGCGGACCGAGTCGGAGCGCGAGAAGACGGCGTTCGTCATCGCGCTCCGTGTCGGGATGGACGTCGACGGCTCCGACTTCATCGGCGTCGTCGACCTCGACCCCGAATCGGACACGTACAGCGAACTGGTCGACACCGTCGAGATGCCGAACAAGGGCGACGAACTCCACCACTTCGGCTGGAACTCCTGTTCGTCATCGTGTCACACCGAGGGGCTGATGCGCGATCACCTCATCGTCCCCGGACAGCGGTCCTCCCGCATCCACATCCTCGACGCCGAGGACCCGCGTAACATGGAGATCGAGAAGGTCATCGAACCCGAGGAGATCTTCGAATACGATCTATCTGCGCCGCACACGGTTCACTGTGTCCCCGGTGGGAAGGTCGTCATCAGTATGCTTGGGGACGCCAACGGCGAACTCCCTGGTGGCTTCCTCCAGTTGGACCAGAGTGACTTCTCCATTGACGGCCACTGGGAAGCCGATAGCGGCGACATGGAGATGAACTACGACTACTGGTACCAGCCCCGTCACAACGTGATGATCTCGACGGAGTGGGCCGCGCCGAATACCTACTACCCCGGCTTCGACCTCGACGATGTCGAGGAGGGCAAGTACGGCGACAGCATCCACATCTGGGACTGGGAGAACAAGGAGCACCAGCAGACCCTGGACTTCGGCGAGGAGGGGCTGATTCCGCTGGAGATTCGCATGCCGCACGATCCCGAGGAGACCCAGGGCTACGTCGGTGCGGCGCTCTCCTCGAATATCCTCCGCTTCTGGGAGGAGAGCGACGGCGTGTGGGAGTGGGAGAAGGTCATCGACGTCGAGTCCCGCGAGCATCCCGACTGGGACATGCCCGTCCCCGGTCTCGTGACGGACATCGTCCTCTCACTGGACGACCAGTACCTGTTCTTCTCGAACTGGCTGCACGGCGACATGCGGATGTACGACGTGAGCGACTTCGGCAACCCTCGGCTGGTCGATCGGATCTGGGCCGGTGGTAACTTCGCCGACCGACAGGAGATTCAGGGCACTGAAATCCGTGGCGCGCCCCAGATGCTCCAACTCTCCCGCGACGGCAAGCGCGTCTACTGGACGACGTCCCTGTTCTCCTCGTGGGACAACCAGTTCTACCCCGAAATTGGCGAGCAGGGGTCGCTGATGATGAAGGCGGACGTCTACCCCGACGAGGGACGGATGGAACTCGACGAGGACTTCCTCGTCGACTTCGGCGACGCCCCGGGTGGCCCGGCCCGCGCCCACGAGATTCGCTGGCCCGGCGGCGACTGCACCAGCGACGTCTGGCAGTAGCCGCCGATGCCCCACGCAGTCACTCTGGAGTGGCGCGACGGCCGGGAGGCGACCGTCGAGGTTCGGGAGGCCGAGACGGTCATCGACGCTACTGAGCGTGCAGGCCTCGGCGTCCCCTACGGCTGTCTGTACGGTGCTTGCGCCACCTGCACTGGACGCCTGCTAGAGGGCGACCTCGTCCACGTCAAACGCCCGCGGGGGTTAAAACCCCGACACCGACAGGACGGTTACGTCCTGCTCTGTGTGGCCGAACCGCGCTCCGACTGCCGGATCGAGGTGGGTGCGGAGATACAGGCCGACCTCGTGCCGAACCCGTGGAAATGAGTTCGATCCCCCGACGCGCGGCTGTCGCCGCACTCGGTGTCGCCCTCCTATCGCCGCCGGCGACCGCCCACGGCGCGACCACCACCGCGACGGGTCTCCCCTTCCCGCTTGTCGCCGCTGGCGTCGTCCTCGTCAGTCTGCTCGGCGGCGGTTTCGTTCTGGGCGCGTACGGCCGACTTCCGTGGTCGCCGGGGCGAGCGGCTCTCCCAGTTCTCGTGTTCGTGCTCGGCGCCGCAGCGCTGGCGCTCGCCGCCACGCAGGCAGCGGCAGCGACCCTCGTCGGTACAGCAGCCGGCGTTGGCGTCGTCTATGTCGCCCGCGATGCGGCGATCACGGACTGCGGTACCTGTGCGGACGCTGCGTTGGGAGCCGTGACGCTCCACCGCGGCCTCGAAGGCGTCCTTCTCGCCACCGTCTACGCCGCCGATGCGGCGCTCGGTCTGGCGGGCGCCCTCGTCGTCGCTGGGCACGCCGCCGCCGAGACGGCCGTCGTCGGGTCGCTGTACGCTACCGCCGGCCGTCGGTACGCCCTCGCCGCGATTCTCGTCGTCCAGACGGGATTCGTCGTCGGCGTCGCGGCGGGATGGGGAGTTGTCGTCAGCGTATCGCCAATCGCCGAAGCCGGCCTGCTGGCGCTCGTCGGGGGCGTCCTCCTCGCCGTCGGCACCCGGGAGGCACGGCGTCGACACGTGGCGGCCGTCATACCAGCGTGAACTGCCTCGAGGTCAGAGTGATCGGGATTTGGTTTGAATACTCGTTTTGGAAGCATCCGCTTGAGCCGCCGGATTCGAACGGCGTACTGGCGTAGCCACGATTCAGAAGTGACGCAGACCACTCAAGCCCCGAGGCGGTTCACAGGGGCCGCCGTTCGAGTCACTCATCTGCCGATACCGCTTCGCCGTCTTCCATCTGCCATTCGAGTTCGACTTCTAGCTCGGCCTCGTCGTCAGTGACCTCGTACTCGACTTCCAGTTCGAAGCGCTCTGGTACCGCCACCATGAAGCCGTTCTCACCTTCGATGTCGATCATCCCGTTCTCGACACCGGTAGCGACTTCTCGCAGGATCTCTGCGCCGTCTGCCCGGTTCATCACTCGCTCACCTTCGCGTTCCGTCTCGTTGTCTGCCGATTCCGCTTCGGTCTCGGGTTCTTGTTCGTCGTCTGCCATACTGAGCCTACAATGGCTGCCAATAAAGCATATCGGGCTTCGTACCCAGGTTGTTCGGCGGTGGTCACCACTTCTGTCAAGACATGACCGGGAGGTCTCGCGGCTCTGAACGGGACCTACCCGGTCTGACGGATGGTTGTTCGTGCGACGGGTTTCATCGAGGAGTAGTCCACATACTGGTCGACCGATCGATAGTGCCCCGTGGCGTCGTACACGTGATCCTCGTTGATGACGGCAACGTGTGCCTGTGCGATCTCTGCTGTTGGTCGGAGGACGAGCAATTGAACGTCGGTGTCTCGGCGATAGAGGAGCCAACTTGCGACGAAATTTGCGAGGTCTGCACAGTCCCCCTCTTTGGTCCGCTGGACGGTTTCAACATCCGTGACGACATCATACAGACCGTATGCTGCGTCGGTTCGCTGGGTGAAGTGGCGGATGAAGTATCGGAGGTCGGGAGTGTGTTTTGTTTTCTCCGGTTGGACGAATTGTTCGGGGGCGGTGAGAAATCGAAGTGAGGAGCGGTTTTTGTAGCGGTGGATGTCGTCCGCGCGGGCGATGGTGCCGACGGTGAGGCCTCCCGCGAGAGCCGTGAGATACTGTCGGCGCGTAGGCATGGGAAAGTGCGGCAACCCTGGTGATATAGCTTTTTTGCTCTGTAGGATCGCTAGACGACACAGCTACAATCTCGTTATCTCCGTAGAAAGCGAAGAGACGGAGTATTGTGATATCGGAATTCCGCATCTTCACTCGTAATTCGGTCGCCAAAGCTAAACAAGTGTCAGTGTCGTGATCATCTGATAACACTCTCATCTATGGCGAATGGACCGACAAGTTGGTCTGCGTGTATTATATGAACGACGTATGAATTTGACAGAAGATTGTGGATACGAGTACGTGCAAACGCCCCAAGACTTGTGATATTCCGGTTGAGAATCTAGTATATGGATCTCAACATCTTGTCATGGCTTCTCAACTGGCCGCCTAGCCGGCGGATGATTGCGGTGTTTCTCGTCATCATTGTAGCGTCCATCGGGACGATCGCAGTACTCGGTGGGGTGACAGACACGCAACCCGACGAGAACATTACGGTTTCCGACGTCGATCTCTCGATTCGTCTCAACGATGACACTGAATACCCAGACACGAACGGCGCGGTCGAAACCTGTCTTGGGAGTGGGACACCAGGAGATCATCTCAGTGTACTGGGAGAGATCACAGTTAGCATCCCGGCAGCACACAGTGACGACACTCAAGCGGTTGTCCTGCAGTTGAACCAGACAAAAAATCGGACGGTTGGAACAATCGAAGGACAGGGTAGTGTGACGAACAACGTATTCTGGGTATTGGAAGATGACGAGACGCTCTCGGTGGGGAACACAACAACTGTCGAAGTTCACGTACGGGAGCAGGGCGCATCAGTAGCCTCGAGGACTCTCTCGGTGCCCGTCAAGAACGGCTCACGATCGTACGACTGCTAAATTCTTGCTCTATACTGACCGTCCACTGCGGAGTCGAATGGGCCTGTGACCGATTCTATGACACGCTCTATGTTCCTGCTTATCACGTCGATCATCACGCCAGTTGTCCTCATTCGCGACGCATGAGCGAATGCCGAGTCGGATGCGAATTCAACGATGAGCGGGCTTCCGTATGTCGGCAGTCCGCTCGCTTTCCCCGCACTGACGTACATTCTGACAGCGCTACAGTTCGGTTCGGAGAATCCTTTCGGTGACGCGATTACGCCTTTGCAGGGGCCTTCTGGCTCACGACGGTTGTGTATCTGGTCCGGCAGTAGTGACGAAGGATGAATGGGCTCGAGACCGGTACAGTCGAAGGGTACCTCGATAATAAGAGCCAGCCATCGGTCGTCGTCGCCTCTCGAAGAGGGCGGGCAAGCCCACTTAGTTCGGCCAAGTGTTTTAATTACTTGCTGCTATTTACAGTATATGAGAAGTCGTTCACGTTTGATATTGTCTGTTAGCTGTTCTTTTGGCACCCATCTGCAGAGTGCGGTCACAGTCGGTGAAATGACGAGGAGGGTTGATAAATGAGCCGACCGCGGTGGGTAATCTTGGCAGTCACCGCTCTTGTAGCTGTCAGTAGCGTGGGAGCAACGGCGATGAGGGTATCGGCGGACCAACCAAAAGTACATATCTCAGATGTCTCGGTTTCAAATGATGAACCAGTAACCGGCGAAACCGTCACGGTCACTGCCGAAGTGTCGAACCTCGAAACCAGTAACGAGACTATCGACATTAAGAGAGTGCAAGTGCGGAAGTCAAACAGCGCGAAGACATACAGACGCGTTGAAGACATCGGTTCGCTCGCTCCGGGGGGATCGGTAAGCGTTCCGATGACGGTCAGCTTCGACAATCCCGGTATGAAGTCACTGACCGTCTACGTGCTTGTCCAAGGTGAGAACGGAGGCACCGAAGCTTACGAATATCCTGTCTCGATAGAGGTGTCTGAATTAAACATCAACGCTGATCTGTCGGTGACCACCGAGGACAACAAATCGACTGCAGTCGAGTTCACCAACTACGGGAATGTGAACGTGAGCGACATCGAACTGACTGCAACCGCTGGCGAGGAGACGATCGCTCAGAAGTACCTGTTTGAGACGGAGCCCGATACCAGCCGCTCTGTGGCCTTCGATACGGAGGGTCTGAACGGGGAGGAAGTAACGGTCACTGCCACCTACACAGCTCAGGAAGAGACCTATACGGCGACCACCACTCACGTCGTGGATTATCCGTTGTCGGGTGAGATACGACTCACGAGCATCGAAATTACGCAGAGTGGCTCTGGAGTGACGATCCAAGGCGATTCGGCGAATATTGGGAACACCGACGCTGAATCAGTCCTCGTTAGCGTTGAGGACACCGACAGCGTGAGTCCAACGTCTCCGTTGGGAGACTACTACATTGGAACGGTTGAGGCTGGCGAGTTCTCCACCTTCGAGCTGACGGCGGAGGTTGAAGGATCGACGTCGTCAGTTCCCGTCGAGATCATGTACATCGTTGATAACGATCGAGTGACGACAACACAACTGGTCGATGTCTCTCCGGGGAGTTCGTCTGCGGTCCGAAGCAGTCAGACGACCGACACCACGACCGGACAGGAGCCATCTGGCGGGTCGGGTCTCCCGGTGACATCGATCAGCGCAGTCCTCGCAGTACTTGTTGTCAGCATCGTCGGATTCGGCATCTACCGGTGGCGTAACCCATGAGCGTCATCGCGCTTACTGACGTGGTGAAACGGTATCAGACCGGTCACGAGACGGTCGAAGCACTGAAAGATGTTGATTTCCGTGCTGAGCGTGGAGAGATGGTCACGATAATCGGTCCCTCGGGGTCCGGGAAGAGTACGTTGCTCAATATGATCGGATTACTCGACACGCCAACGGAGGGCCATATTCGGCTTGACGGCCACGACGTGACCGACTTCACGGAGGACGAACTCACGGAGGAACGCCGATCGGAGATCGGCTTCGTGTTTCAGGACTTTCACCTCCTACCGATGCTCACGGCGACGGAGAACGTTGAACTTCCAACGATGTGGGATACCTCGATTGACCGTCACGACCGCGCAGTGGATCTCCTTCACCGCGTTGGACTTGGCGATCGTCTCGATCATAGGCCAGACCAACTGTCGGGAGGCCAACGCCAGCGCGTCGCCATCGCACGTGCGTTGATCAACGAGCCGGATATCCTGCTCGCGGACGAACCGACTGGGAACTTGGATCAAGACACCGGCCGGACAATCCTCGAGGAACTCACTCGGCTCAAGGAGGTGGAAAATATCGCCATCGTTTCGGTAACCCACGACGAGCAGATGATCGGGTACGCGGATCGCGTTGTTCGGCTTATCGACGGGGAGATTCAGTAATGGGAATTACGGAACTACTGTGGCGGTTCCCTAGCGCTCAGATGGCTTGGCGGAACCTCGGGCGGAATCGAATCCGAACAGCGTTGGCGTCGCTCGGGATCGTGATTGGTGTGATCTCCATCGCATCGCTCGGTATTACAGGCGTGGCGATCCAACAGCAAGCGACGTCCGACCTCGGTAGTCTCACAAACGAGGTGACAATCACGTCCGGTGAGGACAGTTCAACTGCTGGCGTGACCGGTGATCAGGTAGATGAAGTCCGAAACGTCGCCGGCAATGTCGACGTCGTCCCACAGTATTCCGACGCAACTACTATTAGCTCGCGGAATGGACAAGAAGAAAACGTCAGTGTAATCGCCTTGACACAGGCGAACGTGTTGTATGACGTGTCGGCCGGTGAGTCTCCCGAACGACTCCAGTCCGGTGTATTACTTACCGATAGCACAGCCAATCAACTCGGAATTGAGATTGGCGATCCCATTGAGTATAACGGGCAAATGTACCGTGTTCGTGGGCTCATTGAATCCGATCAAGGATTCGGAGGAGGAGGACGAGGGCAACTCGTTGTGCCGGAGTCAGCACTTTCTGATCGGGACAACTACGATTCGGTGACCATTGTAACCGAAGATGGTGATGCAGCCACCGAGATTGCGGCGATCCTCCGGGACCACTTTAATGAGGAGACTCACAACGGAGAAGTCGACGAAGAACTGAGTATCACCGATTACGGTGATGTTCAAGAGAATATTAATTCATTCATGAACACGCTGCGCCTCGCGTTACTCGGGATCGGATCGATCTCGCTGGTCGTTGCGAGCGTGGCCATCCTCAACGTTATGCTGATGAGTACAATCGAGCGTCGCGGTGAGATTGGCGTCCTCCGGGCGGTTGGTATCCGTCGCGGCGAGGTGCTTCGGATGATTCTCATTGAAGCAGCGTTTCTCGGCGCGATCGGCGGTCTCGCCGGAGTGCTCATTTCGCTCGTCATTGGACTCGCACTATTCCAAGTGCTTGCTGGTGACGCGATGATTGTCTTTGAGTGGGAGAGCGCTAGATATCTGGTGTACGGATTTCTGTTTGCAATCGGGGCGAGCGTGGTGAGTGGGCTCTACCCTGCATGGAAGGCAGCCAACGATCGGCCCGTTGAAGCATTACGCGGCTGACCAAATTGTTGGCCCTGAGAGTGTCATACAACGGTTCTCATACTCATCTTCCGCCTCTTCTATCCGCTTCAGTAAGATCACCGAGCGGAATTGGTTTGAACGCGAGCGCGACAACCGAGCTCCGACTGCTGTGATTGCCGGTAGAGCCCATCCAGGTGATGCAGTGGTCGTCCACAGAGGACATGAAATCAGGACCAAATTCCGGATGACAGTGGCACCATACTTATTTATCGCGGTCTGATACTGGTCTCACATGTCGGGTTTTAATTTTCACGAAACGGCCATGTCTTGGCCGCAGAATCTGTATTTTGCTGTCTACGGTCTCGTCATTATTGGGACACTAACAATTCTTCAGCAGGCGTTTGGGTTGAGTGAGACAGAACTCGCTGCAGCCGCATTCATAGTTGCTTTCGGGCTGTTTTGGGGAGGATACCTCCTACTCTACCGCCGTCTACCAAGCCGGTGGAAATAGTCCTGAGCACACTTACTGAGTTGTAGATTTACTTACAACAGTTCTGAAATCAACCACGCTGTGAGGTGTTGTATGACACCTAGAGACTTATTAAAACGCTGTCAGCTATCTGAAAGAGAGGGGGCGCCAAGCCCCCGTCGTCAGGGAGCGAACCGAGCAAGCGATGAGCAAGTAGGGGGGATACAGCGTTCACAAGAGCAAACTCTTGTGCAGCCCATCAGAACCGACGGTTCTGAGGACGCCCGCACGTTTCTCTATACGTTAGGTGATCGTCAGGAGTGTATTACTTGATTCGCCAAACAGGTGGGTTCAAACAACCGGAGCTGTAGTGATTAGATGAGTAACGATGGTCTCCCAGTCAGAGATTGAGCGGCTTAAACTGGAAGCAGACACGATTATGACTCGCTACCAAGAGGTCGAGCAGACGTTGGAACGGGCACGTAACGAGGCTGGTGAACACTGGGAGACGGAAGAAATTGAGACTACACTCGAAACGCCGAATGGCGAGGAGATCGATGTCACGCTTGATCTCCACGCGAATCCAGCGCGGAATGCTCAAGCACGGTATGACCAAGTCGCCGAACTTGAAGCTGAGCAAGAGCGGCGACAGCAAATCGCCGATCAACTGGATCCACTCCCGGCAGATCCGGTCGCGTATCTTATCTGCTACCACCTTGATGCTGTCGAAGGGAATTACCCAAAATCGATTGCTGGACACCTTGATGCGGAGCGGAGCCAAATTAGGACACTGTGTAAGGAGATGGAACAGTCAGGGTTGCTTGAACGTATTGAATCTGGAACTGTCAAGCAACGTCGAGTCAAGGCGAAGATGGCTGACGAGGTCCGTCAGCATCACACCTACTACCGTCTGTCACGGGACGGGGATCACCTTCTCCGATTTCTCTCTAAGCGCGAAGGGAAAGTGAACGCCTTACGACATCTCCCGGATGGAAAAGCGATTGTCCAGCGGCTTTCCCGTACCGGTCCGGACTCTCCTCGTACGACTGCTGCAGAATGGGAGATGGAGTTCGAGTACGTCAGACACCTCTACCGGGCACTTCGGCGCGTAGGACTCGTCATGCAGTGCAATGATGAGCCGGTCGATGGCGAAGCCCGATTGACGATGGACCGTACATACTATGCGACGACAGAGACTGGGGATGCTGTGCTCGAAGCGGTTGGAAGCAGGTGAACTAGCGATTACAATCTTCCGTGCTGTTTCGGGAGAAGAAACGACCAATATTCTAAACACTAGCTTTCACTTTTATCGATATGCTTGAGGGAGTTGACGATACCGTTAAGTTCGTCGAATCTCGAGGCAATCCCTATCTCACGTCATCAATCTGTGTCTACGAGGTTCTCGCAGGCACACTCGGACATGGGGAGACCGATGTGAACGCAGAACGGCAGCACTTCAGCGGTGTCCGTTCACTCGAGTTCAACGAGGATATCGCGCTCGAGGCAGCTCGGCTGCAAAATGAATTACTTTCTAACGGCGAACGGATGGCCGTTCGGGATCTCATGATCGCGGCGACTGCTCGTTCGGCCGGCGATCATTTCGTCGTTGCAGATTCTGGTTTTCAGACGGATTCCCTCGAGTCGAAAATGCGAGCGACAAATCTTCGTGACGGGGAAACTACCCACTTGCCTTTGTACTTTCAGCAGCGGGTGGTCAGTCCAGGAACCACGATCAGGGTTAGTCCGGAGGCATCTGGCGCGGCAAGACTTGGCCCCAGACGTGCTTGTCCAAGAGCCTGACCGTCATCGGCTGCTCAACCGTGATGCAACAAGAGAGTCGCGGATATCCGAACCGAACTGCTGCGGCGTCGTGCCAGTGGGTTGGATCTGGCGCGGGATCGACCTCGACGGTACAGGTCGAACACAAACCCCGCCCACCGCAGTTTGCATACTGTGAAAGCGTACCATATACCGGCAAGTCGTGGTCGAGCAACGAATCTCGGAGGTTTGCACCGGGTTCGACCTGAATAGTAGTTTTCTCGCTTCCGGTGATGACCTGCACCGGAATTTCTTCAGCCATAGATTTCGGTACGTTCTCACACCTCGTGATTCTATCGGGGAATATAAGGACTACAGCAGTAAGCCCCCGACACAGATTCCGCCGAGGCTAGTCCCAGACTCACTGCGTCGAACGCCCGCCAACGTCCGAATCGGCGTTAGTGTGTCCGAGAATTGCTACAGAGCAGGACAAACGGCTGTGAAGTAGCGTTCAATACAGGGTGTGTATTTATCATCCAGTCAGAAAGTTTGGTTTGATATACAGTAGCAAACATGCCATCTCCACAGCACCTCAGGGAAACTCGGCAGTAAAGTCTCCAGTCGCACTATACTCAGTTCTCCAAAAACCGTTGTTCGAAAGTGTGGCCTCGGTTCCAATCCACAGTTCTTGAGGATCCTGTTCGTGATCTCCAGCAAGAAGAAGATCTGCCTTCACGCTTCCACGGCCGATACCAGTAGTGTTGGGCATGTCTAAGATGGTCGTCGATGGATCGTCGCCGTCCTGAGAGAGTGTCGCTTTGTATGCGTGGGCGCCTTCCCGAAGGGAGATTCCGGCTGGTGAGAAGCCAGCAGTGTATGGCGGAGAGCGGAATTTGAGACGGAGTGAGTCGAGTCGAATGCCATCTGGCTGCCACGAAGCCACAAAGAAAGGATAGTACTCGCGTTTCTCGTCATCGGGGAACTGTTTTTGGAACTGAATTTTCAATACATCTTCACCGTTCTCGCTAAACGGCAGTACGACACTGCCATCGTCCTCGATCACGTGATCGGCGGTGAGTCGTATCTCACTCCCTACCGTGGTACACCCAGCTAAGGGTATAGTCATCAATCCGCTTGTAGCGAGATACCGTCGCCGGTTCATGAGATGTTGTGGCCGAAATGTAAGTAAATATCTTCTGATCAGTTGTCCTCCGAAAAGTTCGCATCTCTACTTACCACGAGCGCGGAGTCCGAGAACTCCGGTAGAGTCGGACAGGATTACCCCGATCACGGCCTCGAGCACCTCGAAATTACTATATTTCTGACTTTTTACCTGGAATGTATGTAGTTCGGATGAAATAAATATTGGCAACTATGTTGATTCTAATCAATCTATGGTGAATAATATGGGTATAATGTATGTCTATACACTAGACGAAATCGATAGAGAGCGCGCCCATCACCAAGCAGCCATTCAGGGTGCGGATAATTTGGACGTCAAACGAATCGGGAATCTTGGTGAACTCGCATTTGAACAATTCTGCCGAGAATACCTCCCTGTCGAGATGTGGGAGTGGAAAAAGAGGAGGCGATCCGTCGGTGTAACTCCGAGAGTTTCTCTGGGCACGACTTCGAGGTTTTCGGATACGAGATCAATGTGAAAACCTCGAGAGATGTCTCTGCGTTTCGGCCGGCAAATCTCCTCGAGAACGACCCAGACGACGATATTATCGTGATGGTCTGGCACCGTGACAACGAAGATACGCTCATTCTCCTCGGTTGGGAGCGAACTGACACGCTCGAGTCGAAAGTCAAGACGCAGGATGCGTATTTTGGTGAAAAACCAGAGACACTCGCCCACCTCGCTGCTAGACCGATAAACGAGTTGCAGGAACTGGGGCTAAACACGGCACACATGAACCAGAAGCCACAGAACCCGTTCAATCCTGGCGACCGGGTAGTCAAAGCGGAAGATAGCGATGTAGCAGTTGCGGTAGTCGTCGAGGTACTCCCACCGGAACAAGACGTCAATCTGTACGGGCAGACACTGGATGGTGAAGCCGTCAGCATCACGTTCCCAAATATGCTCAATGACGGTCCCGGGAACTGGCGCGAAATCCATCCAACGAAGCTCGCTTCCTACTGTGACGACCAGGAGATCAAACTCTACACGTACAAACACACGAATCTCGAGTACGCGGAAAACCCCTTCACGCCGGGCGACTACGTCATCAAATCAGATTATGACGATCCGGACCTAGCAGTTGTTCTCGAGGTCACAGACGACGAGGACCGAGATATCACCGTTTCGTTCCACAAACATCTCGAGCAGGAATTCGGTGAGCAGATAGACATTCCACCAGCAGATCTTAGCTCGCGCTGTGACGAGGCTGGTATTAAATCGTATTCGTACAAACACGACGAACTCAATTTCAAACATCAATACTGATCGGCTCATCACTCGTGTATACTATTGAGCTACATGTGCTGGAAGAAACGGCCGTGGAAACCGAAGGGTTCCGCGTGTGGGAGAACGGCCCGTGCCTGAACATCTAGCGTCGGTGCGTCAAAGATCAGGAGTTCCGTCCGCTCACGTTTGGAGTTCAGCGCCGTCGCGAGCACGACTCCTTCGTCCTCGTTGTCGGCAGTAGGATGTTGGATGGGAATTGGTTCCTCAATGTAAACCGACTGCTCCCACCACTCCCTGGCGGTGCCTGTCTTACAATCCACTTTGACAAGCCCGTTTGCCCCTGTGCGGTCGGTCACTTGCCCGTACGCATAGCGGTGGCGTCGGCCGACGACTGAGCGGGCGACGCGTGGCATCTCCATCGCGCCATCGTAGAGTCGCGTTCGGCTGACCGTGTTCGAGTTGGGGTTGATGCGGTACCGCATCAGGTGGGCATCGGGCACGGCTGGGAAGCCGCCGCTGTCAAGTTCAGACAGTGACATGGTGTCGACGATGTCGCCATTCGGGAACTCCACGAGGTCAAGGACGATCGTCCCGCCGTCGACGTAGGCGTTGACATGGTGGAAGGTGAAAACCGGCTCGAACGTCGGATCAGCCACAACGTCGCCGGTATTCCGATCGATCACGAGTACGCGCGTGTCGCGCTCTGGCTGCCAGTCGAGCATGTCGATCGCACCCTCAGTAAGCGGATTCAGTGCCTGAAACACCGACAGGACGAGCGGTGACTCCACGATGATGACGTGGTTGGCGGTGACGCTGCAGTCGTGGATGTACGCCGGCCCGTTCGCGTCAATGGAGGCGATACCCTCTCGCGTGCGACTCCCAGCAGGGAGACGATAGAGGTGGTACTGTGGTGTCCGTCCGAACTGCGTGGCGAAGCCGACCAATTCGTCCCGGTGAGGGTCGTCGACCAAATGCGCGGTCGTGATGTGTTCGGGCAGGTCGTCGTGGAATCGAAAGCGTCCGCGTGTCTCGAGTGTCTCGGGATCGAAGGTGACCCGGCGTGGGGCCTCGGTGAGTGCGACGTATTCGCCGTCGATGCGGGCGACATGAACGTTCGCATTGTCGGTCGGCTCGGGGACTCCCAGAGAGGTTATGGTCTCGAGAAGACGACGCCAGCCACGCGTGTCAGTGCCGAATTGACCGGTCAGCCGACCGTCCATCGCCTCCGCGTAGGCATCGGTGCGGAGGAACCGGTTCGAGTAGCGGAGCGCACCGTCGTCGAAGGCGTAGCGGCGAAGCATCGCTAGGCCGTCGAACCAGTGGTTGACGCGGCGATCACCGACCTCGAAGCGGGCGGGACCGTTACGAATCAGCGTCCCGGAGAGCCAGTCGGGGATGGAGCCCTCTACCGTTGGGTGGTGGTCATGGACTTCGGTGGTCAGCGAGTGAAAGCCAGACCCAGATCCTGTCACAGCCGCGTATTCGGGTGAGACAGCAATAATCCTTCGTGCGCGTCGATCCGAATCGCGTGATTTCCCTACTACCGGAACATTCCTCGGACGGGTTCTTCCTGTTGCTCCTGCGTCTGTTGTAGCTGTTGTTCGACTCGCCGTTTCTGGCGCTGAATCTCCTCTGCCTGCTCGCGAAGTTCGGTAGTATCAATATCAAACTTGACGAGCGGTTCAAGCGCCGTTTCGATCACGGACTGTGCCGTAGCCGGATCCGGGAGACGCGGGTCTGCGTGGACAAGAAGCAATGCTGCTGGAACATCTGCCTGATGACAGACATTGATGAGTACACCGGTCACACCACCCACAGCACCCGAATCCTCTGCTAGCTCAATCTCGGCGTCCTCAAGATCCGTCTTCAACGTCTCGGTCGTCGCGGAGCGTTGGGGTTGTTGGTCGTTCGATCCTCGTGAGTGGCTATGAACTGTCTGGTCTGGGAATCATCCTGCGGACCATCTTCGGAGGAGATTCATGACGCCCGCCGAGTTGTCGGTTCTGACAGTGGTGACACCTAGCGAAATTGCGTGGGGTCGCGGGCACTGACCGCGCTCGTCGGCTTCTTGGTTGCTGCCCTCGCCTACCGTGGGTACTGGCGCAACGATGCATCAAAAATGCGCTCACTTGCAATCGGCATCTTTCTCTTGACTACCGGTGTCTTCATTACGGTTGCCGTCGTCAGCAGGTTGGACGCTGGAATTGGGCCGGTGCTACTCATACGCGGGCTTGTGACCGTCGCAGGACTCGGCTTCGTTTTGTATGCCCTTGTGTACCAGTAAGAGGGGTAAATTGGTCCCCTCCCCCGGCGGACAACCCTGAAAGGGGTTCCGACTCGTTCTCGAAGCGGTCGAGTTCTCGCTCGTGAGCGACGCAGATGCCGTCGAAGATGAGAATCAACAGACAGTGTCGGATGATGGAGCGTCGCACCAACTCTCACTCGTCAGGCATGATTTCCTATGTCATATATGACAGTAATTAAGAGGTTCGTCTATTGATAAGTTCATATGACATGGAATCGGCGACAAACGCTTGCGGGCGCGGTCGGGATAAGTGCAGGCGCTTTGTCGGGCTGTCTCAATATTTTGGTCCCGTCCCAAACTCGTCTAGAGTTCGCCTCTGGTAGCGTCAACTGACACCTCCATTGTGATGGCTGTTTTGGCTGATCGCTCGAGCAGTTCGTCGGCGAACGCCGCGAACTGCTCGGGATCGGCATACTGCACCAAATTCAACCAGAGAAGCGACTCTAACCCTGCTTCTGACCACTGCATCCATTGATTCTTACACCGCTTCGAAACTTCACCCATGGCTCGTTCGACCACGTTTGACGTCCACGGAACCTGCTGTTGATCAAGCGCGAGTTCCGCGAACGTCACGGTTGCTTCTGCCCATTCCTGGAGGTACGCCGTAGCTTTCGGGGAGTCTTGACGCTCTAACCTCCAGGCTTCCTTCCCGAGATTCTCGAGCGTTTGGTCGATCCGCTCGCGGATCGCCAAACGCTCATTCCTCGGTGCATGGAGTGCGACAGAGTTCTTCAGATGGAACAGATCATCCGTAACGCCAGAGACGATCGCTTTCCGCTCGGAGAGCGGAAACGCATCGTCTTTCCAGAGCTTGTACCCGAGCGTTCGACCGACGTGAACGAGATCGAGCTGGTGAGATCGGTCACCACTCTCGAACGCATCGACAAGTGCCTTTTCGGCGTCACTGACGACCGTGGCGTCGTCAGTGACCGCCTCAGTCTCTTCGAGGGCTTCTGCTGTTTCATCCCAGGGTTCGTTGACGTTGACGTCTAAGAGTGTGGTTTCTGTGTCGTCACCCTCGGCCGTCTGCCCGAGGGTGACGTTGACATCATGGTAGGTGCAGTGATCCTGCTGGCTATGACACTTCGTTCCGTCAGGAACGACAGTGTCTGCATTCGTCCCAGGAAGCCGATTACGAACGAAGTCACCGAGCTTGCTGCCGTATTCACGGACTCGGCGGTTGACCGTCGTGATCGAGGGCATGGGAGTGAAGCCGTCGCCGTGGGCGACGGCATCACGATAGCTGAGCGAAGTAGCGAGTTCGGCAGCTTGGAGCGAGATATCTTCTTGATAGATGCGCTGGCCGTCGAAGTCGATGAGATCCTCGAGCGGACGGAAATAGGTCGGGTTGCCGTCGGTGGCAGCAGTGTCTTTGACGTGGTGGAGGGTGAATTCGTGTTCTCCTGCGGTTGTCACCGCGGTTCGTGTGGAGGTTCCAGCGCGCTGGAAACGGCAGTCGCCGTTTCCGCGTGCGTGTTTCTCACCACAGTACGCCTCGACGAGGCGCTCGTCGAGGCTTCTGACGAGCTCCTCGAGGATAGTGGCCTCAAGCTGAATCTCGGTAAGAGATTCAGCGAGCGTGGCGAGCGGTAGCGTTTTGTCTTGGGCGATGCTAACTGCGAACCGCACGTTGATTTCGGCGTGCATGGGTCACTTCGGGCTGGATACCAGAGGTGACCCTGCTTCCACAGGAGTCAGTTACGACTCTAGACGAGTTTGAGACACGACCAATATTTTTACCAGCAATGAAAACCGCCCTCTCCCCGAATCCCCAACGGGGACGTGGCTACAGTCGGCCCACGATGCCGGCAACACGGGCGCCTCGAATGTCACTGTCCCAGAACGTGGAACGCCGGCATGGAATGGGGGAAGTGCCGAAACGATCCCACCGCTGGTCGACGAGGAGACGGTGTATTCCGTCGGCGACGCACTGGTAGCGCTGGACGCCCAGACTGGCGAACAGCAGTGGCGGACCAACCTCGAGGTCGATTCCTCGGGCGCACCGCTGACACAACCGGCCGTCACCGGTGAGCACATTTTGCTCGGGTCCACAGGCCGGTTGATGTCGTTCGATCCGGCCGACGGCAGCAAGCAATGGACGCGGACGATCGATGGGGTTCCAATCGGACCGATGACAGTCGCTCCCGACCTGTCGATCGGGGTTGTCCCCTTCGAACGCCCCCAACAGGACGACCCCGTTCTCGAACTCGTGGCATTTTCCGTCGCCTCGGGTGAGACGGAGTGGACAGCCCCGCTCCGGGCCTCCGTTCGCACGACGCCACCGGCGGTGTTCGACGAGTGCGTTTACGCCAGCGGATACACAGAGGACGAAACGCCGATCCTCCGCTCTTTTGCAGCCGAAGACGGAGCTCTGATGTGGGAACGCACTCTCGACGCTCCAACAACCCCACCGGTGGCCACTACGGATGGCGTCTTCATCGGCGACGACGGCGCCGTTCTCGTTTACGACCCAAAAACGGGCGAACACCGCACTTCAGTCGCCGTCGCCGACCGAACGATCCGCGCGATCGCCGTCGCCGATGTAACGGTGTTCGTTCTGGGCGCTGACGGACTCGCTGCGGTTTCCGCCTCAGATGGCTCAGAGCGGTGGTCAACCGATGGGGACCCACAGGCGGACGGCCTCGCAGTCGGGCAGAACACTGTCGTTGCGCCGATCTCCGGCGATGCATTCGACCTCGAGACGTCTTGGCCGTGTATCGGCGCTTTCGACCGAATAGACGGAACGACCAGGTGGTATTACGCCGTTGACGACACGTTCGACCCGACAATCAGTGCTCCACCCGTCATCGCCGATGGGGCAGTCTTTGCGATGAGCAACACGAACTCTGGGATCACTGCCCTCGGCGATCTTCCGCCGAACGAGGAGTGAACCAGACGCTCGTACAGTTGCGTGCGTCAAGGCTTTCCGATATTCGAGTCGAAACGACGATCGATCCACTCGGCAGTCAGACTGAGTTTATAGGTGGAACAGGCGCAATACCACGCCGTTCACGGCGTGGATACGCGCCGTCACTCGGGGCGGAGACACCGTTTGGATGTATAATCCGAGTTTCCTATGCAGACGTTTAAGTGGCAGGTCGCCCAATCGAACGGTAGGAATTGGTCGGAACGGAGCGGATTCCGAACCGTCCTGCGGAGGCGGCCTGTCCGCCCCCGATAACGAGGCAGTATCCGAAAGGGCAGTCGGTGAACGCCACATCCTCGAAAAGTGTGCCGATGTGCCGACTGCTCAAAACACGAGAGACGATACCCCCAAGTCCGCTGACTCCTGCTGGCATCCCAGTGGCCAAAACAACACCGGGATGCCATACACGGTTGAGGATAGGGGTAACGGCCACTTGGCATGGCCAGCAGTCCACCAGTCCGACGCTGTGGGACTACCCGTCCCCGAAAGGACTGGGAGTCCGCCGATTGGACTGCAAACCTGAAACTCCCACCGCTCGGGATTCCTCCGCGTTTACGCGGAGGAGGATGTCAATTTCGCGAAGCGTGGCAAGTCATGGGAGTGTAGATAATATTGTCTCTTCTGAATTCCATAATCAAACCCTATTCATCCATGTATAAATATGCAAAGGTTGAATAGTGGGGACAAAATTGGCATTCGTTATCACATGCCAATTACACACGAGGAGTCACTGAAGCGGCTACACGAGACCGTATCGAGTGGAGATCCAATCATCGGTGCTGGTGCAGGAACGGGTATGTCGGCGAAGTTCGCCGAGCGCGGCGGTGTCGATCTCCTGATTATCTACAACTCCGGACGCTACCGAATGAACGGT
This sequence comes from Haloterrigena sp. H1, assembly GCF_005938085.1. Classification (GTDB taxonomy): domain Archaea; phylum Halobacteriota; class Halobacteria; order Halobacteriales; family Natrialbaceae; genus Natrinema. Next base: position 345,437 of record NZ_SMZK01000002.1, on the reverse strand, counting down.
CGTGGCTCGCTTGCCGGCCTGCTTCCGTATGGCGATGCCAACGAGATCGTTCTCGATATGGGCCGACAGGTGTTGCCGGTCGTAGAAGACACACCCGTTCTTGCAGGCGTCAATGGAACCGACCCGTTCCGTCAGATGGATGTCTTCATCGAAGATCTCAAGCGGCGCGGATTCTCGGGCGTCCAGAACTTCCCGACGGTCGGTCTTATCGACGAGGACAGCCAGTTCCGGCAGAACATCGAGGAGACGGGTATGGGGTATGACAAGGAAGTCGACATGATTCGAGAGGCTTCCGAACAGGACATGCTCACGTGTCCGTACGTCTTCAGTGAAGAACAGGCCCGCGAGATGGCCGAGGCAGGCGCCGATGTGATTGTATCGCACATGGGCCTAACAACTTCAGGCGACATCGGAGCCGAAACGGCACTTGACATCGAAACTGCTGCCGAACGGGTTCAGGCTCACCACGACGCGGCAACAGCCGTCAATGATGATGTGCTGGTCATCTGCCATGGCGGCCCCATCGCATGGCCCGACGACGCTGAATACGTCCTAAACAACACGGAGGGCGTCGTCGGATTCTTCGGTGCATCCAGCCTCGAGCGGCTTCCGACCGAGGAGGCTATCGAAAATCAGGCCCGCGAATTCAAAGCGATCGAGTTCTAATTATGTCGGAGGAAAACCACTTCATCGAACCGGATGACGTCGAGAGCCAGGTGTTTGACTGGGGGGTGCTCAAATGGCTGAGTACACCCGAAGTCACCGGCGGTGAACGTTTCAGCGCCGGCGTTGTGAAACTCGAGCCGGGTAAGGGCCACGAGCGGCACACCCACCCCGACAGCGACGAGATTCTCTACGTCCTCCGTGGAGAGGGCGAACAGGAAGTCGCGGATAAAACGCGCGAAATCACGGCGGGTGAGTTGGTATTCATCCCAGAAGGAGTCGAACATGGGACCGTCAACACTGGCTGGGAGCCGTTGCTCCTCTTGGCCGTGTATGCCCCTCCCGGACCGGAAGACGTGCTGCGGGACCTCCCTGAGTGTGAGATCGTTCCCGCCGGAGAGCTACCGACCGAGGAAGACGCCGTTGCAACTGAGACTGACTCATGAGCGTCGTCATCATCGGCACACTGGACACGAAAGACGAAGAGATTGGCTTCGCGAGGGAAATCATCGAAGCACAGGGGGTGGATGTCCACGTCGTCGACACCGGCGTGGTCGGTGAACCCCCGTCCGAGCCAGAGACGGCTGCGAGCACGGTCGCCGAGGCGGCCGGGACGACACTCGAGCAATTGCAGAATGAGGCCGATCGCGGTGAGGCGATGGAGGCGATGGGCGAGGGGGCAGCCGAAATCGCTCACCAGCTCCACGACGAGGGTATTCTTGATGGTGTTCTCGGACTCGGTGGCTCGGGTAACACCTCGATTGCGACGACAGCGATGCGGGCGCTGCCGGTCGGCGTACCCAAACTCATGGTTTCGACGATGGCGTCCGGCGATACAGAGCCCTACGTCGGTTCCCGGGACATCATGATGATGTATTCCGTCGCAGATATCGAGGGGTTGAATCAGCTCTCGCGGCAAGTCATAGCCAACGCTGCTCTCGCGATGGTTGGAATGGTCTCGAATGAACCCGATGTCGACGTCGAAGACCGGCCGACTATCGGCATCACCATGTTCGGCGTTACGACGCCCTGCGTTCAGACGGCCCGTGAGCGACTCGAAGCAAACGGCTATGAGACGATTGTCTTCCATGCGACTGGGACAGGCGGTCGTGCGATGGAGACGCTTATTGAGGAGGGCGTCATCGACGGCGTTCTCGACGTCACGACGACCGAGTGGGCCGACGAACTGGTCGGGGGTGTACTCAGCGCTGGCCCGGATCGACTCGAAGCGGCTGGGGACAAAGGCATCCCACAGGTCGTCTCGACGGGCGCGCTCGACATGGTCAACTTCGGTCCACGTGATTCAGTTCCCGAAGAGTTCGAGGGACGACAGTTCCACATCCATAATCCACAGGTAACGCTCATGCGGACGACACCCGAGGAGAATGCTGAACTAGGAACGATCATCGCCGAGAAACTCAATGCCGCGGCCGGGCCGACTGCTCTCGCACTCCCCTTGGAAGGTGTCTCGGCGATAGATACGGCAGGTGAAGATTTTCACGATCCAGAAGCTGACACAGCATTGTTCGATGCGTTGCGATCGACGCTCGATGACGACATCGAACTCATCGAAATGGAGACTGATATCAACGACCAGGCCTTTGCGGAGGCACTTGCAGACACTCTCAGCGAGTATATGCGGGGAGATACGCGCGAGCAAGCAGGCTGACGCGTCGGGACCTCTCGATCCACAGCGCGTCGCTGAGCATCGGCGTGGAATGATGGTGGGGTCAAGGGGCTCCGCCCACGCTTCGGCGGCGGTTGGCTGCCGAAGTTCACCTCCCAACAGTGGGACGAACTCTGTACCAGTCTCGAAGAGAGCCAGCCGTGACGCCTAAGCAGATTCACGCGCTTATCGAAGACCGCTACAACGTCACGTACCATCCACCCATTTGAGCCGGAAATTCCGAGAAGCAGGGATGAACTACGCCAAACCGCGGCCAATGGATCCACGACGACCCACCGATGCAGAAAAGATTCTCGCCGAGCGTCTAGGAGAGGCGCTCGGTGAGGACAATCACGAGGAGAAAGAAGACGAGCAGGTCGTGTTCGGGTTCTTTCGATGAAGTTCTCCTTCTAGTTCTTGACCAGCAGTATGGAGACAACCGGTACATTCGACTCCAGAGAAGCCACAGATACCAGTTGTACGTAGCATCATTCGAGATAGTCGTGTGACCGAAACGCGTGGTGGATGAAGCTGGGTCTGTCGAGAGTTTAATACACCTAACAATTGAATAGTCATGTATGTCCAACTCCTCTGTTATCGACCCTGGAATTGACGACTGGTTAACCCTTGATCAGGACGAGGAGATCATCTGGTCTGGGAAACCCCATGAGAGTAGTCTAATCCCGGCACTCATCATTGGTCTGCCCTTGGCTCTCGTCCTCGTTGGGTTATTCATCATCGCGGGGGCCTATCTTCACCGTGAGAATACGCAGTACGTTGTGACAACCGATGGACTGTATAAGAAGACAGGAATCCTCTCTCGTGATGTCCAGCGCATCGATTTCGGCAAGGTCCAGAACACCTCCTACAGCCAGGGGTTTTTCGGCTCCCAGTTCGGCTATGGAAACGTCGATATCTCGACTGCTGGCGGATCCGGTATCGAGATGCAGTTCCAGTCAGTGCCCGAACCACGTGCTGTTCAGGAACTCATCAACAAGCGCGTGAAGGCTAGTCGTGGTAAATCGGCTACGGAATCCGGCGAAACAAAGCGTGATGTGCTTGACGAGATTCTCATTGAGCTCAAGGAGATTCGCTCTACTCTCGAGACACAACAGGAGACTGTGGGCGATACCTCAGCCACAATGTCCAATATCGGTACTTCAGAAAAGCGGCATTCAACTAGCGAGAACAACTCCGAATCGAACGAGTCTAAGAGTACTAAACGGCCAACTGATCCCTCTGAAACCGAACAGGGATCGAGCCAATGACCGGTAGACAGCAATGACGGAGTCAATCGACCCGGCTGTCCCACTCGACAGCCACGAGTCAGTCACGTGGGCCGGTCATCCGCGAATTACGACCGTACTTCCAGCACTCGCAACGGGATTGCTGCTCGTGGCCGTCGGGGTTGTCAGCAGCCTAGTAGAAGAGACGCTACTCTTTCTCGCAGCCGTTCCAATCGGTGCAGCAATTCCTCTCTGGAAGTATCTGGCTATACAGGGCACGCAGTACGTGATAACGGACCAAGCACTCTACGTGAAACATGGGGTAGTGACCCGACATGTCACACAGGCCAATCTCGAAACGGTCCAGAACAGTGCCTATGGCCAAGATATTACAGGATCGATGTTCGGGTACGGCTCCGTCGAGTTCGAGATCGCTGGTGGGAATGACCTCTCATTTCAGGCGATAGACGATCCCCGTAAAATTCGGGCACTCGTCGATCAAGCAGCATCGAACAACGACGGACTTGGTGGGAACGATCGGCAAGAGTCGGATATTCCTGGCACTTTGACTCAGTGGCAGCGGATCCGGGATGAGATCCGAGAGATTCACACGACGATCGAAGATTAGCGGTGGCGGTGAGGGTGCCAAGCCCCCGCCCTCAAGGAGCCGCTGAAGGCGGCAAGTAGGGCGGGGTAGTTCACAGGATACACCACCATCAGGACAAAACGCCGAACGAGTCGACGAATATAGATCTGTTAAGGTCGCCGTGTCAGACGTTCAGCTGTAGTACCCGACCGAAATTCATCGAATAGGCACCCTCGAGCCCTTCATTCGGACGATTGCTCCGCGCTCCAGCGGTCGATAACGTCATCGACCGATTCCTCGGGCTTCACACCGTCAATGTTCGTCGCGAACCCCATCGTTTCGAACATCTGTACGACCTCGGGCTCGGCTTCCGCAAAACGGAGGTCAATTCCACGTGCTCCGAGTTTCTGTTGCAGTTCCTCCAACATTTGCGCGGCTTCGAAGTCGACCGTTGACGATGATGTGAGGTCGAAGACGACCAATTCGACATCAGAGTCGTGTTTTGCGAGCCGTTCAAGGAGATCGGTCCGAACTGTATCAGCGTTCGCGTAGAACAGTTCAGCTTCGACGCGGTAGACGAACACATCCGTGATGGTCGTCGCCGCCGGGTATAGATCGAGAGCGACGAAATGGTCCGTCCCGGCGATCTGGCCGAGTTCGTGTGTCGTGGGACTACTGACCCGAGAAATCGCGACCAGCAACGAGAGGACGACGCCGATGAAGACGCCCCAGAGCATTCCGACCGTGAGTACTCCGAGCAAGGCAGACATCGCGATGGTAAACTCACTCTTGCTCACGTGGTACAGTTGGCGGAGTGCGCTCGCGTCGAAAAGGGACGTGACGGCGACGATAACGATCGCTGCGAGAATCGTTTCTGGGAGATTCGCGAATACGCCGGTGAGAAAGAGCAGGACGATGACGAGAACGAGAGCGATCACGGCGTTCGTGAGTTGCGTCTTGCCGCCGACAGCGTCGTTGAGCGCCGACCGAGACATACTTCCCCCGACGACGAATCCGCCCCCGAAGCCAGCGGCGAGGTTGGCAACGCCGTCGGCCAACAGTTCCTGATTCGCATCGGTTCGGTAGTCGTGTCGTCTGGCAAACGTCTCGACTACGCCGATGCCTTCAACGTACGAGAGCAGGAACAACGAAGCGGCGACGGGGACGAGGGCGCCCAGCGTCGCGATCCTGGGAATCGATGGAACCGTCAGCGAGGGGAGACCGCTCGGAATCGACCCGACGATGTCGACACCGCGGGCCTGCAGGTTCGTCACCGACATGAGCATGATCGAGAGGACGACGACGACGAGCGCGGAGGGGGCACGCGACGCGTACCGTTCTCCAAGGAGGAGCAACACGATGCCAGCAACACCGACGGTTAGTGTCTCAGGGTTCGTCTCAGCGAGATGAGTTCCGGCGAACCAGATCCGCCCAAAAAACGTTTTCCCGAAGAAGCCGCCCGACGTGCTGCTCTCGATGCCGAAAAGTTTGCTGAGCTGGGTTGACATAATGTACAGCGCCGCTCCGGCGGAAAATCCCGTGAGAACCGATCCCGAGATGAAGTGGACGAGAAAGCCTAACCGAAACGCCCACGAAATACCTGCGAAGATGCCGACGAGGATTGTCGTTACGACGACGAGTGACCCATACGAGGCGGTGTTTCCGCTAGCGACTGTCCCGACACCACTCGCGAGTAGAATCGCCAGCGCCGAGGTCGGTCCCACGATGACTTGCCGGGAGGTACCGAGAAACAAGTAGGCGATGACGGCCATCAACCCGGCATACAAGCCAGTCTCCGGCGGCATGTTCGCTAATGATGCGTACGCCAACCCTTCGGGAATGACCGACGCTGCGACGGTGATTCCCGCGACGACGTCCAGACGGAGCCACGACGTATTATACTGTGGGAGCCACTCGAGCACCGGGAGAGTCGACGAAAATCGTCTGCTAATTCGTTCTCGTAGGCGTTTTGTCGACACCGAAACTTACCTCCTGATCATAGAGATTATCGCCGTTGGTTGGTAACCCGATTCAGGACGTCGTCCCGAGATACTCGCTGGTTTTTCTGTAGAATGCATTGTTTATCAATACGAATCGTTCGTCGTTATTCTTCCAACTGGTGCCAGTCGTCGATGTCTAGTCCGGAGATGGTGACTATGGGCCGAGTTGAAGACCGCTGGGAGACGAACACGGTACGACGTCACTCGTGCTTCTCTGAGCGGTCTCGGCACCATTGGGCCCTACTCACATGTTTTCGACTCTAGCGTTCCATATAATACGGGTGTGATACTTGTCTACAAGTTATTGACCGAATGATAGTTCTCACGGTGCGACAAACGCTAATTCTTTAATATGTCGCACGATCGTGCTGGACGTATCCTCTGTCTGATCACTCCAGAGTCTCCAAAAATGAAATCGCTCTGATCACAGCTGAGAGAACGAAACTTGACGACGAATCTGGACCTGCCGAGGTCGTCGTATTGGCCGTTTGGATGCGGTGCACGACCGAGATTCATCGGACAGGCCGTTCCCGTTGGGGAGAAACCGGCACGCTGATACTTCAGTCGGATATTCGATAACCCAGCAGATGTCGTCATCGAACCTCAGGAAGGTCAATGTGCGCAAGGTCCTCGTGTTTCTTGCGCTTGCATTCGGCATCTCGTGGGTGGGGGCCACCGTGTTCGCTATTGTCGATGTCGACCTGAGGGGTCTCCGTGGAACGGTCCTCGTGGTCGTCGTCTATATGTGGGCGCCAGCCGTTGCCGCGATACTGATTCAGTGGTGGGACGGCAAGTCAGTCCGAACCGGCTGTGGACTCCGCAGGGGACGACTCCGGTGGGTCGGCCTAGCCTGGTTGACACCAGTCGGACTTCTCGCACTGACGGTCGGGATCGGTGTCATCTTTCCGGAGGTCTCTTTCACGACGGACTACGGGGCGTTCCTCCGTGAACTCGGGCTACCCGAGGCACAGGTCGAAGCCTCACTGGCCGCCCTCGAGGATGTACCGGTTCCCATTCCCGTGTTTTTCGTCCTGCAAGGGCTTATCGGGGGACTGACGATCAATGCTGTCGCAGCGTTGGGAGAAGAGTTGGGCTGGCGGGGACTGCTCCTACGAGAACTCTCACCGCTCGGGTTCTGGCGGCTATCGCTCCTGACGGGCGTCGTCTGGGGTATCTGGCACGCACCGCTGATCGTCCAGGGACACAACTTCCCCGACGCACCGGTCGCAGGAGTCGTCGTGATGATTGGCTGGACGGTCGCCGCCTCCCCGCTGTTCACCTACCTGACCGTCCGTGCGAGGTCCGTCCTCGCCGCGACGCTGCTCCACGGTTCGTTCAACGCCGTAGCGTCGCTCTCGCTTGTCTACCTCACCGGTGCGGGCAATCTCTTCGTCGGCCCGGTCGGCATCGCCGGGATCGGTGCCGGACTGCTCGCCACCGCCGTCTGCGTCGTCCACGACCGATACGTGGCGGTCGACAAAGTGACGTCGGGTGGACCACTCGACCCGTGGTAGCGACTGGTGAGAGGGGGTCGTAATCGGATAACACCTATACACGAGCTACTGGACACATTATCCACGTGGGTTGAGGAAGTCAGCAGGCTACGAACCGGTCCAGCGGTCTAGTACAGAGGAAGCAAGTGGCAATAAGATCGCTAGTTCTGGCCGCCAAGGATCACCCCGCTAGATGGCCCTGTTGATCACAAGTCACAGAAGTCGTGCTGCATGAGGGCGCGAGTCGGTCAGGTTCAAACGGACATTCGCTTACGAGGGTAGAGCCTGGACTCTGGTGCTACTCCCTTGATTGCTCTTCAATAACTCTGGGTAAAGTGACGGAGAAAACCGTTCCCTCAGGAGTGGTATCCGATACGTGTACCTCCCCATTGTACCGGTCAACCAGAACGTTGACGAGGTAGAGGCCGATTCCTGTCCCTCGGCTCTCCAGTCCTTTCTCCCCCTTCCCAAAGATCGTGTCCTTCTGCGGGTCTGGGATACCTGGGCCATTATCCGCGATTCTGACGATAACCTCGTCGGGACGCTCGTCTGTAGAGATACGCACTTCTGGGACTTGCTTGTCGTTGTGTTGGACAGCATTCTTCAGTAGGTTCCGGAACACAGAGCCAAGCATACCGTCTGCGATGACGGTAGCCTGCTGAATCTCATCGGTGACCAGAATGGCAGCGTCGGGATGGGCTGTTCGGACGCTTTCGATCTCCGCGTGTAGAACGTCCCGAAGCGAGAGACGCCGCAGCGACTCGTCCTCCGCGAAGAGAACTTTCGGGATTTCGGCTGCGGTCGCCGTGAGTTCGACAGCGTGTTCCGCACTCTCAGAGATGGTCGCTACGTATTCTTGATCTTCCTCGCCGAGACGGTCGGCAATCATATCGGCGTAGGCAGTGACGAGCTGGAGGTCGTTTCGGATATCGTGCGTGAGTACCCGGTTCAATACGTCTAATGTATCTCGCTGGCGTTTCAGCCGCTCCTCGTACTCCTTCCGCTCGCTGATGTTCCGGGAGTAGACCGAGATGCCGTTTTCGTCGGCAAACACCCGAATCTCGACCCAGTAATCGTATGGCTCAGGAAGGTACTGCTCAAACTCGGCTGGCTCACCCGTCGCCATCACGCGCCGATACCGCTCTTCGAGTTCGTCGGGAATGGAGTCGCCGAAGACCTCCCACAGGTTCTTCCCCACGATCTCCTGAGGCTCTGTGCCTGTCCGGTCTGCCATCCGCTCGTTCCAGAACGTGACTTCCCAGTCGGAGTCAACGGTGTAGACGGCGTCGATAGTCCGTTCGAGAAGCCGGTACCTGTCGGAGAAGTCGATGGCTGCGAACATGGCTCCTTCAACCTCCCCATCGCCATCGTAGAGTGGTTCGGCAGCCGCTCGATATCGGTTCTGCCCCCACGGCTTGATGAACGTGAACTCGCGCCCGACGTGCGATTCAGTTTCGATGGCCTCCCGTTTGATACTCATCGTGGGCTCTGCCATCTCCTCGGAGAACAGTTCTGCATCGGTCTTGCCGAGGGTCTCCTCGTCCGGGGGTTCCGGGGCAGAGTTGTGAACCCACGTGTGTCTGAGGTCGGTATCGACGTACGCACCGTTCATCTCACCTGTCTTGAGGACGAGTTCCAAAAAGCGCCGTGTCCGTTCGGGGTCGCCGTGCAGTTCACTACCATTCATCTTCCGGGAGTGTTGTCTCACCCCGTACTTATACGTTGGCCGGGGCCGGTGGTTATGCTGGTGCTGAACTCACCCTCGATATTCAGCAGCCCGTTCTTCTCAGAATTATGGATATTCGCTCCCTTCATGTGAAATAGCGAGGCTACGCTCCAGATTGCTATGACTTGGGGCGAGCACTAATCGCCGCAACGACCCGTTCGAAGACGCGGACCTCGTCATCTTACGGAAAATTCGAGGCAAAAGCCTCGCACTTCAGGGCGGGGATGAAGCCGACCAACAGTATTCAACCGCCGACGATGGCGTAGGCGGGGTTCCCACGCAATCTTTAACCCGTCCGGTCACAATAGTATGCATAGATGGTAAAGAGTACCCGTCACGCGAAATACGAACTCTACTACCACATAGTGTTCGTGCCGAAATCGGGCGGAATCGAAGATTCCGCTGACCTCGCGGAACAGGGTTCCGCTCAGTATCGGCGCTCGAACCTGACGGGGAAGACGAAGGAACGTCTCGAAGCCATCTTCACGGAAATCTGTGAGGACAAGGGCCTCGAACTGGCCGAGTGCGAGGTCATGCCCGACCACGTACACCTGTTTATCGGGAGTCCGCCGAAGAACGCCCCATCACTCATCGTCAACTGGGTGAAAGGCATCTCGGCGCGGAAGTATAACCAGCGCTACGACGACCGCGTGAAATGGACTCGTTCGTACTACGTCGGTACGGCGGGAAGCGCCACGAAGGGCGCTGTCGAACGCTACATCGCTGAACAGGAGAGCGACGACAAATGAAGCGCGTCAACACCTTCGAGGTGGTTCCACAGTCCGAGAACAGCAAAGAGTGCCTCCTACGGCTACTCGACGCCTCCGCCTCCCTGTGGAACGAACTGACCTACGAACGTCGTCAGAACTACTTCGGTGACGGCGACGTGTGGGACACTTCCGAATACCGTGGACAGTACAACGGTGTCGTCGGAAGCGCGACCGTTCAACAGGTCACGCGCAAGAACAGCGAAGCGTGGCGGTCGTTCTTCGCCCTCAAGGAGAAAGGCGAGTACGCCAACCCACCGTCGTACTGGGGCAACGAGGCAGATGGGCGCGAACTCTGCACCTACATTCGGTGCAACCAGTACACGATTCAGTGGGGAAAGCGGTCGCGTCTCGAAATTCCTGTCGGGCAAGAACTGAAAGACGAATACGGACTCGGCTACCACGAACGACTCCGCCTCGAAGTCCGAGGCAACCCGAAATGGGAGGGGAAACAGGGTCGTCTGGAACTTGAGTATGACGAGGTGAGCGACACGTTCAGGGCTTTTCAACCAGTCACCGTACCTGATTCTCGACTGGATTCACCACTGGCTTCTCACGAAGCCGCCCTCGACGTTGGCGCGAACAATCTCGTCGCGTGTTCCACGACCACTGGGAACCAGTACCTCTACGACGGTCGGGAGTTGTTCGGACGGTTCCGCGAGACGACCGACGAAATCGCCCGTCTACAGTCAAAACTCCGAGAGGGGTGCTACTCCTCGAATCGGATTCGACGGCTGTACCGACAGCGGACGAAACGCCGTGACCACGCACAGAACGCGCTGGTGCGCGAGCTCGTTGAACGGCTGTACGACGAGGGCGTGGCGACAGTGTACGTGGGCGACTTGACCGACGTGCTGGAAACGCACTGGTCGGTCAAGGTGAACGAGAAGACGCACAACTTCTGGGCGTTCAAGAATTTTATCCATCGTCTCGTGTGTGTCTGTGAGGAGTACGGCATCTCTCTGGAAGCCGAGTCGGAAGCGTGGACGAGTCAGACGTGTCCCGAGTGTGGCGACCATGAGGCGACGGTTCGCCACGAAGATACACTGACGTGTCCGTGCGGTTTCGAGGGGCACGCCGACCTCACGGCGTCAGAGACGTTCCTTCGAGAACACAGCGATTGCGAAATCAGGCCGATGGCACGGCCCGTGCGATTCGAGTGGGACGACCACGACTGGTCGGGGAAACCACACCCTCATGAAAGTCCCAAAGAAGTGCGCACAAACCCGCAAGTTGCCTCCGTGGGTCGGTAGCCGAACCCCCAACGGGGGAATCCTCGCGCTTTAGCGCGGGGAGGATGTCAAAAGCGAAGAAGGGTTTACGTTCGAATACCAGTTCGAGGACACTGGCACGTACCTCTACGTCTGTGAGCCACACCGTCAGCAAGGAATGAAAGGTGCAGTCGTCGTCGAGTAGCCGCGAATACCAACGGCCAGTCAGCTATCCTCGCGACCGCCTCGAGCCCCACCTGAAACAAGAAACCCAACTCAGTTCGACGATCAGTCTTGGAATGTCACAGCAGCCTCGTTCAGCCGTGCTGCGATTCGGCTCGCAGCAATCCGCAACTTCTCACGGGCGGCACCGCCGTCAGCCCTGAGAGCAAGCGGGGGCGCTTTGTCGCCTCGCGTTCGCTCCTCGTGCGTCCGAGGTAGCTCGAGGCGACCGACGAGTGGAACGTCGATACCCGGAGGACGTGCGGACTCGCCGTCACCGTCCATCATCCCGAGGGCTGGCTCGAGTGGGATGCGACCCAGAACGGGAACGTCGAACTGCTCGGCCAGATCGTCGGCACCGCCGGTTCCGAAGATATCGTGAAGGGACTCGCAGTCCGGACACTCGAATCCGGCCATGTTCTCGACGATCCCCAACACCGGTGTGTCGTGGCGTGCGAAACCGACGAGGCCACGGGCGGCGTCGTCGACCGCGACTTCCTGTGGGGTAGTCACGATAACAGCGCCGGCGACAGGGAAGTGCTGCACCAGCGAGAGATGTGCGTCCCCCGTTCCAGGTGGCAAGTCCACAATCAGATAGTCCAGTTCACCCCACTGAACGTCGCCGAACAGTTGTTTGATGAACTCGTCGACCAGCGGGCCGCGCCAGATGATTGGGTCGTCCTCACCGGTGATGAACTCCATGCTCATCGTCCGGACGCCGTAGGACTCGCGCGGGACCATCTCGTCGTCGCTCGTGGCGTTGGGTTGTCGCTCATCGAGGCCGAGCATCGTCGGCGCGTTCGGCCCGTACACGTCGGCATCGAGCAGGCCAACGGCCGCGCCCGTATCGGCCAGCGCAACCGCGAGGTTCGCCGCGACAGTACTCTTGCCGACACCACCCTTGCCCGACGCGACGGCGACGACGTTGTTGACGTTAGGAAGCATGTCGACGTGTTCTCCCGGATCGGCAGCGCTGGCCCGGAAGTCGACGTCGACCGAGTCGACACCATCGACAGACTCGGCGGCAGCGATCACCTCCGCAGCGAGTCGCTCGCGGAGTGTCTTGCTCGGCACTGGCAGCGAGATCTCGACCGACGCCACGCCATCGCGTATGGCGACGTCACTAACGCCATCGATCGCCACAAGGTCGGCATAGAGGTCTTCCGTTCCCACGCCTGCCGAGGCAATAGCCTCCCGGATGGCCGCGGCGATATCGTCCCCCCGACCGGCGTCAGCTGGCGCTGTCGATACCGTATCGGTCCGTCCGGCGCGAGGACAGTCGTCGGAATCGTCCATCGCTGGTCAGTCCTCGCCCTGCGGGCCGAACTCATCCGGATCCCATCGCTGCTCGCGACCGATCGGGCCATCCAGATACCAGGCATCGTCATCGTCGGGATCTGACGGCGGCGCGATCGGTCGTTTGAGCCACTTCGGCCGGCGTTTCCCGTCCGGCCCATCGACCGGCTGTGTCTTCTCGACCCACTCGCGGTAGATCTCCATGGCGCGGTCGGTATCGACGTAGACATCACCGTAGTAGTCGTCCGCCTTCGCCGGCCGGATCCGGACCTTCTGGTGCCAGCAGTGCATCCCCGAGATGGGGTCGGGATGAGGTGCATGCGTGAGGTTCTGTGGAACGCCACCGTCGGTCCACCAGACCCTCGCGGAATCGGGATCGTCGCTCTCGAACGGCCCGATGCCGGACTGCTGGCGCATCCCCCACTGGCTATCTTCGTCTTTCAGATCGACCGTGACCTTCCCGTAGGGATCACCGCCCTCGTCGAAGTCCCCATCAGCCTCACCGTCGCCGTCACGGTCGATTTTCCACTGACCCATGTGGTGGCTCATCGCAGCGATCCCGGGCTTGATCGACTCGGTGACCCAGACCTCGTTGACGTAGTAGCCGATGTCCGTCTCGACGCGCACGAGGTCGCCCGTCTCGACTCCCAGTCTCTCGGCATCCGTACGGTGCAGCCAGACCGGGTTGTTGTGCGAGATTTCCTCGAGCCATTTGGAGTTCGACGAGCGAGAATGAATCGCCGTCGGCAGGCGGAACGTCGGCACGAGCACCATCTCACCGTTCTCGTAGTCGATGTTTTCGGGATGGACGTGGCTTTTCAGATAGTGGGGGATGGTGTATTCCTCGTCGTCCCAGCCCCACTCGGCGAGCGTCTTCGAGTAGAACTGCTGCTTTCCGGTCGGCGAGGGGAACCCGCGTTTCGGTTCGCCGTCGACGAGCACGCCGAGCACCTGTGTCTCGAGGTCCGAGACCCCACCGTGTGGAATCGTGTCGTATCCTTCAGGGTGGTCGGCACCGGTATCGATTTCGGCCGACTGCGCCGCCCCTTCCGGGATGGAGATGTCGGCGTCCTCGTCCAGTACCCGGTGGATGGTCCCGTACTCGTCGACGAACACGTCGTCGTCCTCGAGCAGCGCCGGATCGAGCGGCTCCTCGTGGAGTTCGTAGTCGTTCTCGCTGGCCTCGAACGCCCCATGGTGTTTCATGTACTCGAGGGGATCCATGCCAGCCTCTTCGGCTGCCTCGACGAGGTTTTCCTCGTGCTCAAAGACGTAGCGGTAGTACTCGTCGACGGTCATCTGGGGCGGTTCGTCGGCGGCCTCGTCACTGCTCGATTCCTCCCGCTCGGCCGCGCTGTCGCCTCGCTGTGTAGCCGCGCCGCCGTTCGCTGCGGCCGTCTCGCCATCTCGATAGGGGCTCTCGAAGTGCTCCCGGATACCTAGCTCGCCGTCCTCATCGACGCGCCAGGAGAGGTCCATCCAGAACTCGTCTTCCTCCCAGACTTCGCCCGGATTGGCTTCGTAGGTGCGCTCAATGTCTTCGCCCTCGCGTTCGGCGAACTCCCGCTGGACGGGCTGGCGGTAGGTGACCCACGTCGCGGCGTGGGTTTCCTGACTCTGGATGTCGTGGCGTTCGGGACTGTGGCCCATCGGCAGGACGTAGTCCGCGAAGTACGCCGTCTCGTTCCAGGTGGGCGTCAGCGCGACGTGCATCCCGACTTTGTCCTCGTCGCTCAGCGCCTCGATCCAGGAGAATCCGTCGGGGTAGGTGTAGACGGGGTTGAACACGCGAGTGAAATACACCGATAGCTTGCCGCGACCTTCCTTGAGGAAGTACGGCAGAAGCTGGCTCATCTCGTAGTGGGCGAACGGCCACTCCGGCGGCAACTGGAGTTCGTCCCACAGCCGCTGGCGCGGCGGCTCCTTCGGCAGCTCCGGCTCGAACTGGTGCCAGGCGTTGGGCGAGGTGCCGCCTTTCGTGCCAACGCTGCCGGTGAGCACGGACAGGAAATGCAGTGCCCGACTGACCTGCCAGCCGCCCTCGTTGCCCGACGCCGCAGAGCGCCAGATGTGGCTGGCAAAGCGCGAGCCGGCGATGCCGATTTTCCGACCCACTTTCTCGATCGTGGCGGCGTCGACGCCGCTCTCGGCCTCGGCGTACTCGGGTGTAAAGCCCGCGTACGTGTCCTGGAGGACGTCGATGTACGTCTCGAACGTCCGTTCGCGGCCGGGATGTTCCTCGTCGAGGAACTGCCGCCAGTTCACCCAGTTGTAGAGGAACTCCTCGTCGTAGAGCCCTTCCTCGAGGATGACGTTCGCCATCGCCAGCAAAACCGCGGCCTCGCTACCGGGCTGGGTAGGCAGCCAGTAGTCCGACATGGCAGCGGTGTTCGACAGTCGCGGATCCAAGACAGCGAGCTGGCCGCCCTCCATGACACCCTCGATGATTCGCTGCGCGTGGGGGTTGAAGTAGTGGCCCGACTCGAGGTGGGCGGACAACAGCAGGATGAACTCGGCGTTGGCGAAGTCCGCGCTCGGCCGATCGTACTTGTGCCAGAAGGCGTACCCCGCCCGGGCACCCGCCGAGCAGATGTTCGTATGGGAGTTGTGACCGTCCAGTCCCCAGGCATTGATGACCCGGTCCATATATCCCTCGTGGCCAGGCCTGCCGACGTGATAGGTAATCTCGTTTTCGCGGCCGTCAGTGATGGTCTCGCGCATCTCGGTGGCGATGTCCTCGAGGGCGTCGTCCCAAGAAACGCGAGTCCACTCGCCGCTCCCACGTGGACCGTCACGCTTGAGCGGATAGCGGATGCGCTGGGGGTCTTTGATCTGGTTGATCGTGGCCGGTCCCTTCGCGCAGTTGCGCCCTCGGCTTCCGGGGTGTTCGGGATTGCCCTCGATTTTGCGGATGTCGCCGGTCTCCTTGTCGATATAGGTGAGCAGCCCACAGCCGGCTTCGCAGTTGAAGCAGGCCGTCGGGACGACCGAGTACTCCTTCGGGAGGCCCTCGGACTCGTACTCGACCCAGTCATGCCACTGGTCGGGGTCGGGGTATGAGCCGAGTTCACCCTCCGGAGCGATGCGGTCGATGCCGTCGACGCCGCGACGCTGTCGCTGTTTTTTCGTGTTCTCGGTGCGATTCGAAATGACGCCGAGTCGTTCGGCGAGTTTCTCGATGCGGCTCGGATCGAATTCGTGTCCCATGGTCAGGCGAGTGAGATCGTCTGCGGAGCGGTTATCCAGCAATACTCGAAGGCGAACAGCCCGACAAGCGCGAGCGCGCCGGCCACCGCCGCGAGGATCGGTACACCGACGGCCAGCGCCGCAAGCGGCAACAGGATGCCGACAACGACGCCGCCGATCCAGAACGCCGTCCGGAACCGGCCGCGAGTGATGCGCGCGGCGGCCTCTTCGGCGTCCTCGGTCTGATGGGGTGTGAAGATCTCAGAGGCGACCAGCACGGCATGGCCGACGAGGCCGGCACCGAGTGCCAGCGCCGATGGCCCGACCATCGCTTCGAACCACGGCACGCCCGCGACGCCGAGGACGACCAGCGTCGCGCTGCCGGCGATGACCGACTGCGTGAACATGTGCAGCGGCATTGCGGGGCTCTGCCAGAGGTCGCGTCCCTTCGATTGGCTGAACAGGAACGCCGTGTAGACCGCCGTCGCCGCACCGAGGACAGCAGCCACACCAAGCGAGAGCGGGGTGACGATGGCCTCGATTCCGAGGAGCGCCCCCAACACGACGAGCCCGAGATACGCCCCAGTTGCGGAGATTATGTAGGCTCCCTTCACGAGCCAGGAGTTCCAGTTCGGCCGCAACAGCACCCAGTGGAACCGCGTTGGCTGCTCGAGATCCAGGATGAGGAGAACACCGGTCGCCGCCAGAAACAGGCCGCTGAAGAACGCGCTCGCGCCGAAGGCGGCCACATTGGGATCGACCAGTCCGAACAGCATGAACAGCGCCGGGAGCATGAGCATCCCGGCGGCGATCCCTTTCGTCCAGGTGTAGGAGTACACCTCCCACCCCCAAGAGCCGTAGTGGCTCTCACCGATGTCGTAAACCCGCGTTGCCTCCTCGTGGAGGAGTTCATACGCGCGCTCGGTTCGACTCGTGTCGCCCTCGTCGTCACGCGTCCGTCCGGACGGTTCAGTGGCGTAGCCACCGTCGGATTGGTATCCGCCGTCCGACTGCCGGTCTGCGGTGTCTCCTTCGCCGCACGCACAGGAGTCACAGCCACAGTCTTTCTGTCCACCGTCAGCGCGGGCCTCCGAGTCGTCCGATCCGTCGGCACTGCCAAGCGAGACATCGGACGCCGCGAGCGACTCGGCTGCCTTCTCGAGGTCGAAATCGGGAACCGAGCCGCCCTCGGTCTCGACTTGATGGGGCGCGTCGCTCCACATGTAGTGTTCCTCGCGGGCGGTCGTCCCCGGGGTGGTGCTGCCCTCGTCGCCGTCAACGTAGAACAGCTTCGGCTCCGTCCCCTTCTCGGGTTTGCGGGCCTGAACCTCCTCGCGGGAGATCGTGCGCGCGATTTCGGTGTCGGGGTTCTCGAGATCGCCGGCGAGAATCGCGTCCTCGGGACAGACGGTCACGCAGGCCGGCTCGCGACCCGTGTCGACCCGGTGGCTACAGTAGTTACACTTCGCCGCGGTCTCCGAGTTGGGGTCGATATAGAGCGCGTCGTACGGACACCCCTGCATGCAAGCTTTGCAGCCGATACAGCGCTCCGGATCGAAGTCGACGATCCCATCCTCACGTTCCCACAGTGCAGTCACGGGACAGACGTCGGTACACGGAGAGTCAGCACAGTGATTGCACCGCATCACCGAGAAGTTGCGGTTCGTGTTGGGGAACTCGCCTTTCTCGATGTACTTGACCCACGTTTTGTTCACGCCGATCGGATCGTCGTGCTCACCCTTACAGGCCACCGTGCATGCGTGACAGCCGATACACCTCCTGTTGTCGATGACAAAGCCATAGTTCGTTATGGGGACCACCTCCGTTGGTTCATGGCAACAATCAACGTGCGTCAAGATAACACTTAAAACTTGCGCGGATTGCACAATATACCGAATAAAGAGCACTTCAGTGGACGATACAGTTTGGATTAAAGTCGCGATTTCTCTCCCCTCGATCGAACACCGCTGTCAGAAACAGACGATAACGCCACGAACGCCAGTATCTGCGGTTGGGAATGTCACTCAATTTTCAGAGGTACGAAACTTTATCCACCTGTTCATGATAGCTATTGTTGTACGAGGCCGGCAAGACACATGAGTACGGAATACGACATCACCGAAACGGTCGACGTGAAAGGGATGAACTGCCCGATGCCGGTTGTGAAGGCGAAGCAGGCGGTCGACAGCCTTGAGTCGGGAGACGTCCTTGCGGTCATCGCGACCGACCCCGGAAGTATGTCCGACATCAAAGGGTGGGCGAGCTCGACGGACGGGGTAGAGCTCCTCGAACAAGCCGAAGGCGATGAAGACGGTGAGACCGTCTATCGACACTACGTCCGGAGGACAGGGACATGAGCACTGATTCGCCGACGGATGCAGCGACGACGGATCAAAACACGGCACACCTACAAGAACAAATAGACGACCTCCGGGATGATCTCGCCGCGGTGAAACGCGACGACAATGACCAAAAGCGGATGACCATCATCGCAACGAAGGGCACGCTGGACATGGCGTATCCACCGCTCATTCTGGCGAGCACGGCAGCAGCGTTCGGCTGGGACGTCACGGTCTTTCACACGTTTTGGGGCCTGGAGATGCTCCACAAGGAGCGCTCGACGGAACTCAAATTGAGTTCCGTCGGGAACCCGAACATGCCGGTCCCGAACATCCTCGCCGCGCTTCCCGGCATGGATCGAATGACGACGTGGATGATGAACCGCCGCATCGAGGATAACGACACGGCCACCATCGAGGAGCTCATCGACACCTCACTCGAGATGGGCGTCGAGCTACAGGCCTGCCAAATGACCCAGGACCTGATGGACTACGACGAGGACGAGTTCTACGAGGGCGTCACGACGGGCGTTGGCGCGGCGACCGCACTCGAGCACATGGCCGATGCAGATATCCAACTACTGGTGTAACAATGCCATCAATCGACAAGATCGGTATCATCGTGTACAGTGACGATCCGAAAAGCCTCGCGATGGCGATGAACCTCGGTCAGGTCGCCCTGGCAATGGACACAGAAGTGGTCGTCTACTTCACGTTCGACGGCCTCTCCCATCTGATGGCGGGCGAGAAGGACCTCGGCGACTTCGAGCGGATGGTCGAGGCGGGCGTGCCCGATCCCTACGAGATGCTCGCGGACTTCGTCGAAACCGGAGACGAGCTTGTCACGACTGTCGCCTGCACGACGACCATCGACATGCTCGGCTGGGACCGCGAAGGAATGGATGACGCGGTGACGACGGAATTCGCCGGTGCAGCCGCGTTCCTCGACGAAACGTCGGACGCTGCCCACGTGTTCAGCTTCGGGTAATTATACGGTCTGCTGTCACGAGTGACCGGCCCGACCGCAGTGCGGGTCGCGGGCGGGCCGGACCTGACTGACAGGAGTCCGTATCAGTCGCCCGTCATCGCCTCTTGGGTTGCAGCGCAGTTGTTCGGGCCAAGCTCTAACTCGAACGCACGGTCGTCGTCGACGTCCTGCTGGCCGAGATTCGTCGCGATGATCTCCTCGAAGTTGGCCGGCCGTGGCGGCATATCCGACAGGATGAACTCGACGAACTTGTCGCGGTCCATCGACAGCGCCGCCATGCGGTCCTCAAGGTCGCCCAGCCGCACCGTGTAGGTCCCGTCCGACGCTGGCTCGGCCGCGTCGCTGAAGTGCCCCGGCGCAATGACGGTGTCGTCCGGCAGCGACAGGATCTCCTGTAGGGTGTCGTACAGTTGGCGGGCGGCGTCGGGTGCACCCTCGGCCCCCTCTTCCAGATCCGGCCGCGCGACGCTCTCCGTGAACAGGCCGTCGCCCGTCAGCAACACACCGTCATTGACGAGGAAGGACGTCATCCCCGTCGTATGCCCCGGCGTCGCGTGAACCTCGATGGTGGCGTCACCGACCGAGAGAGCGTCACCGTTCTCAACAGTGCGATCCACATCGTACTCGACGCCCCGCTCGATGGCACGTTGTGACAGCACGGCGGTGGCATCAGTGCGGTCTGCAACCTCGCGAACGCCGCTGATGTGGTCCGCGTGGACGTGCGTGTCAATCGCGTACGTCAGTTCGATATCGAGATCGTCCGCGAGATCGACGTAGAAGTCGGCGAACGCCCGGAGCGAATCGACGAGCCACCCCTCGCCGTCGTGGTGAACGAGATAGGAGAGACACCCGCTCGAGGGCCGCTGAAGCTGCAGCACAGTCGCCGGCCCGGGCGCGCGCGATACCTCGACGACGTCGTAGATGCGAGCCCAACCGTTCATCCCATCGGCCATGTTTACGGCGTCGACATCGTGCTCGAGGAGCGTTCCAGCGACGAAGTGGCTCGAGCCACCCTTCGCGCAGACAGCGACGACCGGATCGCCCTCCGGGACCCGCTCAAGCAGTTCGTCGTCGACATCATCGAGGAATTCGTAGTACGGGATGTTCACCGTCGTGATATCGTCATCCTCGATGTGCCACTCTTCGTACTCGTCTTCTGCACGGACATCGAGGATAGTCACCTGTTCACCTGCGGCAATACGGTTGCGGAGTTCCTCCGGCTCGATAGACGTCACCTCGAGGTCCTCGGGGAGATACTCCGCTAGTTCGTCTGGGTCAGCCATGCTAGGTGTTAGCACAGAACTCGTCTTAATGATTTGTCTCAGGCCCACAGAGCGTTCAAATGTCGAGTACATGCGAGGCGGCGCGGTTTCTGAACGCCGCTGTTAAAACCCGCGAGGTCCAGAACCCGACGCTCGCGGGCAGGAACAATAGGAACGGGAACGGCTGGAACAGGAACGGTTGGAACGGTTCGACACAGTAGCGTGCTTGCTGTGAGATCGGAGACTGACCCGGACGACGGAAGTGTCCGTAAGACGTTACCGGATCACTGACTCAGGTTTGGAGCGATGCCCCCAGTTACGATGGAAGACGAAGTATGCGGCGAGCACTGCCGAAACGATCCCCACCGGGACGCCACCAAATAATATCGCTGTGGCAAGTCCCATAGCCTGCGTCGAGAGAACGATCATGGCAAGCCCGCCACCGCCGAGGAAACCGAGTATCGCCGCGACCGTCGCCCAAAGCCGTCGCGACGTTTTCGGAGACGCCGTGCCAGTGGCGGTGCGCTCCTCCCAGTAGGTCAGTCCCAGATGTGTAAGTGGGAGCAAGGCAGCCCCGGCAACGATCCCAGCAGGTAAGCCCAGCATCGCAGACGGCCAGACGTAGGGATCGAGCGCTTCGGTCACGCCGATCCCAACAGCGAGAAAGCCGAGCACGCCCACGAGGAGACTTCCGAGACATTTGATATATTTCCCCATAGATTCAATTCACGGAGTCTGACTATATGATCATGCCGGCGACAACCTACACCATCTCTTCCAGCGATCGGACGGTATCGGACATGATCCACGCCGTCTCGCTGTCCGGTTCTTCGATGCAGATCGCAAAGAACGAGTCACGGCCGTCATCGACGGTAATCCGATAGCCACGACTGACTAGCGCTTGCTCCTCGCCAGCACGGGGTTCTGCGGAGGTCACATCCGTCTTCAGAGACACCAGCGGATAACGAATACGATTTGCGCGCGCACATATAAGACAGGACTAGTACTCCGTGACGCGTCGACGTGCGAGTCGAACCAGATAACCGCGATCGGCTCGACCAGCAAAGTCAGGCTTGACGAGCCACCAGATCTAGTTTCGACTGCTTCGGCGGCCGATCCAGCAGGTACGGAACTTTCACATCGCGGGAATACCGGAGGGGGTACTTCAACCGGTTTCTCGATAGTCAGATCAGCGCGAGCCATGACCGAGTTCCCGATTACGGACGAAGACGGACTCGTGCAGTGTACATGTGAGACAGACGAGCTGCTTCGTCTGCTTGCGGACGCCTCTCGACGACGGGTCGTCGTATTGCTAGAAAACTGTGACAGTAACTGGATTCGCATCGATCAGATGGCACAACTGCTGTCGATGACATGCGATGGCGAAAGTGTAAGCGGCTGGAAAAGAGACCTCCACCACATCCACTTGCCGATGCTCGAGGACACGGGGGTGATCGAATATGACAGACAAGACAACGTCGTACGATACTACCACTGCGACGTGATAACAGACGTTCTCGATGCGATCGACTCGGAGTAGCTCGCCTCGAGAGGTGACGCAGGACACGGCTCGAAGACGCTACCCGACCGTCAACACGGGAATCGGCGCACGACGAACGACGCGCGCTGTCGTACTCCCCAGTAATCGACCGGTCCCGACGGTCCGGCCGCGCGTCCCCATCGCAACGATGTCGGCGTCGACTGCTGATGCCGACGTGAGCAGTTCGGTTGCCGGCTCGCCGCGACGAATGTGTGTCGTCACGGAGAGATCGCGATCGCGTGCCATGGTCGCGACCGTCTCCGTCGCTTCGCGTCCACCCTCTTTGAGCAATCCAACGATACTCCGTGATGCGTCCTCGAGAACGTACGGTGTCGGATCGACGACGTAGACGACGTGCACGTCGGCGTCGTATTTCTCGGCGACGTCGAGCGCTGTTTCCGCGGCACGTTCGGCGGCGTCGCTCCCGTCGGTTGGAATCAATATCCGCTCGTACGGCCCCGCTGTCGCTGTCTCGCGATCGTCCCCCAGCCGGACCGAAAGCACCGGCACGTCAGCGAGCGTGAGGACACGTTCGGTCGTACTCCCCAGACGAGCCCGATCGGCGCCGGTCCGACCGTGCGTCCCCATCACGATGATATCGATATCATGTTCATCCGTGTACGTGAGAATCTCCTGATGTGGGACTCCCTCGCGTACCTCGCGAGCAGCCGTCAGATCGGCGTCCTCAGCACGGTCCGTGATCCGGATCGTCGCCTCGCGGCCCCGTCGTTCGGATGGCGCGTAGAGTTCCTCGCGGTCGGCTCCGGCGATACCAGCGGGCTCGGCACCGGTATCGACGACGTAGAGCGCGTGCACGGCCGCGCCGTAGGCGCGGGCGAACTCGAGCGCATGACTGATCGTTGCTTCAGCACCAGCGCTGCCGTCAGTCGGGACGAGCATCGTACCAAACATACCCGCTCGTTCACTCCGAACGGGCATCAAACGCATCCACACACACAGCGATCGTGATACATCGTGGAAATGCTGGGAGTCGGGAGCGCCGGACTCATCGAACGACAGTGACCGGGACCGGGGTACGACGGACGACGGTCTCGGTGACACTCCCGTAGAGTGGCCGCCGTTCGTCCAGCCGTCCATGGGAGCCGAGGACGACGTGGTCGACGTCTTCGACCGTCGCGTACTCGACGATGAGCCGCTTCGGGTCGCCGATATCCGAGTCGGTCACGACCGCCCGGTCGTACTCGTCGGCGATGGCGGAAACGTCCGCAAAGAGCTGGTCGGTAGCCTCCTCGACGGCACGGTCCCACGCTGCCGTCCCGATCATCGGTTCGTACGTCGAGTCGACATCCACGAGCGTCCCGTAGTCGGGCCTGAACAAGTCGACGACGTGGTACGCGACGATCTCTGCGTCCGGAAACTCTCGACACGCATGCCGGAGTGCGTCGAACGATAACGGCGATCCGTCGACGGGAACGAGCACTGTCCGCGACATACCGATGGCTTTCACAGGGAGACCTATAGTGTCGCGGGCGACACCGCTCACTGGTCGGCGTCGAAACTGGCTCGGAGTATGTACTCTCCTTCGACAGACGGTCACAGACAACCGTCCGAACCGTCACGAACGGTCTCTCGAGAGAGGTATTTTTTCCCTGCTATCGAACGATCACTATGGCTCCGATCGAGCTACCCGATCCCGACATGGACGGATCGATAAGCGTCGAGCGAGCGATCGCAACCAGAGAAAGTCGCCGTTCGTTTGCCCGAACGCCGATCGAACTTGAGGCCGTCTCCCAACTTCTGTGGGCGGCACAGGGGCAAACGCACGTCCGAGACGGCGTCGAGCTACGCGCCGCGCCGAGTGCCGGCGCGACGTATCCACTCACCGTCTTTCTCGAGGTCGCGCCGAACGGAAGCGAGGAACTGGAACCGGGTGTGTACCGATACGATCAACAGCGACACGCACTCGAGCGCGAACTCGAGACAGCCGTCCACGACGACCTCACGACCGCATCGCACGACCAGGTAGTCATCGCGGATGCACCGATGACGATCGTGGTAACGGCAGACGACGACCGAACGAAACGGCAGTATCCAGACCACGGCGAGCGGTACGTCCACATGGAGGCCGGACACGTCGCGGAGAACGTCCACCTCGTCTGCGAGTCGCGCGGATTGAATACCTGCCCCGTCGGCGCGTTCACCGATACTGCCGTCGCAGCGGCGCTGTCGCTGCCGACACGGCTCGCGGCGCTGTATCTGTTGCCGGTCGGTCACCGACCGGCGGAACAGGAGTAGTCGTCGAAAATACCGGTCCAGAGGCCTGATACGGACTACCGTCAGTCAGTGCCGGCGCATACGCCACCCGTCCTGCGGGTGCGCCGATAGATCGGGACAGCAGACCGTATGAGAGGAACGCCGCAGTATCGAAGAGGTTTCAAGGACGTCTTCGCCCTCGGCTCGGCACAGACAGACACCGAGGACGCGGCGCATACGATGTCTACTGGTCGGCAGCATCGCGGTATCGTCGCGTGGATCGGTTGGAATCGCTCACTCTTCGAGAGCCACCCGAACCGTCTCTCTCAGAACTGCGCGCTCGAGAGGTTCTTGTTCCGGCCGTGCGTCTTCTGGTCGCGTGTCTGTCATTCCAGCACCTCGCGGCCCTCATTGAGCGCGTGGCTCGCGCCGTCTCCGTCGCCAGAAGCGATGGAGAGCCCCCGATCGGCGTGCAACCGACTGCGAGCGGACAGGAGTGGCCGCCCACGACGTGGTTCGTCGTATCCCGATCACGTCTCCGTCTCCAGATACTCCATCGCCTCCGCGTCGGATACTTGAGAGAAGTCCGTGTAGAACTGCCCGACGCCCCGGAAGCCGCTGGGCGTCTCGAGACAGACGACCGCGTCGGCTTCATCTGCCAACTCGTCGATCGTACTCGGCGGGCCGACCGGCACTGCGAGTACGATGCGCTCGGCCTCCGTGTTCTGAAGCCGCTTGAGACACGCTCTGACAGTCGATCCCGTCGCCACGCCGTCGTCGACGACGACGACGGTTTTGTCCGTCAGATCGGGTTCCGACCGGCCACCGCGATAGCGGTCGGCCTTTTCACGCGCGTTCGCCGCTTCCTTCTCACGCATTTCCTGGAAGTAGTCCTCATCGGTGCTCGTCCCCCGAAACGCTGTTTCGTTCCGCCAAACGCTCCCGTCGCTTGCGACAGCACCGATCGCGTACTCCGGGTTTCCCGGGGCACCGATCTTCTTTGCGACGACGATATCGAGAGGGACGTCGAGTGCGTCGGCAACGGCACGCCCGAGCGGCAGACCGCCCCGTGGGATGGCAAGCGCGATATCCGCGTCGAGTTCCCGCTCACGGAGCGCCGTTGCGAGTTGCTCACCCGCATCAGTTCGGTCGGTAAATCGACGAGCTCCTCCCATCGGATCATCGAACGAGAGACAGTAGCATATAACACTGGTGTGTCTCGCCGGCAGTGCTCAGCTACTACTGCCGGACAGACGGCCGCCCAGTACGGTGACCCCTACAATTATTCGGCGAGAGGGTGAAAAAGGAGTACAATGCCATCGGCAACCGAGTCGATTGATGCAGTGTTGCTACCGACAGACGGGAGCGATGGCGCTCTCGCGGGCGCAAAACGCGGTATCGACCTGGCTGTTGCAGCGGACGCGGAGGTTCACGCCCTCTCGGTCGTCGATACGTCAGACTTCGATGATCTCTCGTTAGTTCTCGACACCGACGCGGTAGCGGACGAACGAGACGCGCTCGAAGCCGACGCCGAGACAGCCGTCGAAACCGTGGCGACGATCGCTCAGGAACGAGCCCCCGACCTCGAGGTCACGACGGCGATCGAACGGGGCACGCCGTTTCAGTGTATCGACGACTACGCCGATGCGGCCGACATCGATCTCATCGCGATGGGGACGAAAGGCCGGACAGGGCTCGAGCGGATCGTACTCGGGAGCGTGACCGAAAACGTCCTTCGGACGGTCGACATCCCGGTACTGGCCGTCCCACCGGTCGCGGCTGACAGCTCAGTCACTCCGGAGACCACCGAGAACGTGCTCCTGCCGACGGACGGCAGCGACGGTGCCACGGCCGCCGTCGACTGGGGGGTCCACCTCGCGGACGTGTTCGACGCGATGGTGCACGCGCTGTACTCGGCAGACACGAGCCGGCTCACGATGGGATCGAGTCCGAGTACGATCCTGTCCGAACTCGAGCGCACAGGCGAAACCGTACTCGAGACGGTTCGTGAACGCGCGAAAGCAAGCGATGTTAGCGTTACGGGAACCGTCGCAAACGGCCCGCCAGCGAGGGTTATTCTAAACTATGCCGACGAGAAGGCGGTCGATATGATCGTGATCGGAACGCACGGTCGCTCCGGATTCGAGCGTCACCTGCTCGGCAGCGTCACCGAAAACGTCGTCCGAGGTGCTGACGTCCCCGTGTTTTGTGTACCGATGCCCACCCAGGAATAGTGACAGTAGTTACAATAGGTAGAATTGGTACAGTAGGTAAATGAGGTGAAATAGGCTCGATTAGTGGTGGCGGTGAGGGTGCCAACCCCCCGCCCTCGAGGAGCGACCGGAGGGAGCGAGGAGTGCGGGGTAGTTCACTGGCGATTCACAGCGATTTCGCAACGGCAACCGAGACAACACTGTGACTGGGAACTGACACCATTACGCGCGCCCGAACACACAGGGGTACCGCTCGCGTTGCTATAGTGGCTGTCCAGATGCAGGGCAACCCGTATGCTGGTTCCTGCGTAGCACAACGTATTCATGGCGACCGTTGAGACAGTCCTGTCGTCGATTTTTAGTACGATCCCTGAACTTCACTCCGGGCAACTCGGCCTCCTCGCGGGACTCCTCGTCGGCGTTCTCTACTGGCACGGCCATCGCCAGTCGGCACTCGGTCTCGTCACCGGTTGCTATCTGCTGGCACTCGGTGTCGTCCCCGCGTCCACGAGAGGACTCATCGTAGTGCAATCCAAGCCGTGGTATTTTTGCTCGTTTCTGGTGCTGACCTCCCTTGGCGCGATCGGTGGGCATGCCCTCTGGCGTCGGATATCGCGATCGGGTCGGTCTCGAGCACCGACGGCAAGACACCGGGCATCCGACCATGAGGCGGGGAGCAGTCCACACCAGAACCGCACGTGACCGGTGTGCGGAGAGGCGACGGCTGCCGATCTCGAACTGGAAAATACCGACGCCGAGATGGAAAGGGTTCGATGCGATCTATTTCGACCAAGGCGGCCGCCCGGAGCGGATGGAATGGCTACCCGGCGGTGTGACAAGAGGCATCGTCGAACGGACGACCGTTCCGGTCACCGTCGTCCGCTGGCGGTGGGCCATCCCAGCGTGTCGTCGACGGTTCGCGATCCATCGTTGGACGTGGCAGTGCAGTCGGACGGGTCGAACGAACCGACAGCGAGCTGGGCCGCAGGAATTTATCCATCCACGGAGAAGGGGGCCATATGTCCGAAGCCAACGGTGGCTGGGCCGCGCTCTTTTCGGGGGGCAAGGAGTCCTCGTGGGCACTCTATCAGGCCCTCGAGTCCGGCCGTGACGTCCGCACACTGGTCGTCGTCCAGCCGCCGGAGACGTCGTATATATACCACGCGCCCGCACAATCGGTGATCCGACTGGCCGCACACAGCATCGGCCTTCCGATCCTCGACGTCGGGCTCCCGGTCACCGACATGGAGCCACCCGATCTGACGTCCGTAGAAGGGCAAGAGAGCGAGCTGGAAGCACTCGAGCCCGCCCTCGAGGGCCTGGACGCCGAGTTCGATGGCAGCTTGCGTGGACTTGTCGCCGGGACCGTCACGAGCGACTATCAGGCCGATCGGCTGCAGTCGATGTGTGACCGGCTCGGCTGTGCGTTCGTTGCGCCGCTGTGGCAGGCGGATCCGCGTGAACTCGGAGAGGCGATGATCGACGGGGGACTGACCATACGCATCGTCGAGGTGGCAGGACCGGGCTTCGACGAGTCGTGGCTCGGTCGACAGTTCGATCACGACGCCCTGACAGACCTGGCGGCGCTTCACCGCGAGTACGGCGTTCACCTGCTTGGAGAGGGCGGCGAGTTCCAGACGATCGTCACCGACGGCCCACACATGTCTCGTCCCATCACGCTCGAGTTCGAGCGAGAGTGGTACGGCACGTGGGGGCAGATTCGAATCACCGACGCCCGACTCGACGCACCCACATCAGCGGACGAAGACGAACATCGGTGATCGACCCAGGCTGCCCGCTCACGGCTGCTGCGATATCGCACCGCTGCTGGTCGCAGCGTGGGCCGCTCGAGGGCAGTCGGTACCCCTGGTTTATTTCTCTCGGCGTCGTCGGGGATCACCGCGTCGCATCGTCCATGACGATGTGTGTCTCATCCCAGACCTATGTCAACGAACATCCTCGTTCCGATCGATCGCTCGTCACAGTCGACCGCAGGGCTCGTCTATACGCTCGTCTCGTTTCCCGATGCCACCATCACCGCGATACACGTTACCGACACCGAACACGACGCGTACGCAACGGTCGGCTCTCCCGAATCGAGCGAGGAGCAACTTGAGCACGCCAGCGAGAGGCTCCTCGAGCAGGCAGTCGAGACGGCAGCGGAGTATGGCTGCGAACTCGAGACGGTACTCGAGAGGGGGATCCCACATCGTACGATCGTCGAGTACACCGTCGAACACGACATCGATCACATCGTCCTGGGAAGCCACGGCGAATCCCCGATCGTCCGTCCGTTTCTCGGCCACGTCAGTGAAGCAGTCGTCCGACGAGCCCCCGTCTCGACGACGATCGTTCCGGAGGCGCAGTCGGAGCTTCTCGAGCGAGAGTTCCCCGGTCGCATTCTGGTTCCCGTTGACGGCTCCGACCAGGCACTCGCCGCACTCGAGTACGCGACCAACCAGTTTTCGGAGGGGCGAATCACGGTTTTCCATGCTGTGTCGCTCCCGTTCGAATACGATGTCGATGCCATCGACGGAACGTACCTAGAGCGAATCGTTGACGATCTCACCGAGCAGGGAGACTCGGTTCTCGAAGCAGCCGGCGAGACGATCGAAGGCGACGATCTCGCCGTCGAGACGGAACTGCAATACGGGGAGCCGTCTCGGTCGATCGTCGACTACGCAGCGGACAACGGATTCGACCAGATCGTCATGGGGAGTCACGGTCGATCCCTGCCGGCGCGACTCATCACTGGAAGCGTCGCTCAGACGGTATCGCGTCGATCGACCATACCTGTGACGCTGGTACGGGGTCGACCGAGCGACTCGTCATAGTACTCAAAGACGTATCGAATCCACTGCACAACGTGGCCGACGCCGAAAACACGCACAGACGGGGCTCGGACAGTGATGACCCATCCTGATACTACCGGACAAAAGTCAGTGAATACTCGATCGCGTCTCGATGGTTGTCGCCGTCGGCGACAGCGTCTTGGGTGCGATCGAGGTATGAACCGTTTTGTCCGGCAGTATGAATTGCGGCTGTGGTCCAACGGGGACAGTACGGTTATTCGACTTCGATCGTGTGCCCGTTCGCGCTTGAGAGGCGGCTCCTTCTGGGCTTCAGCCTCTTCTTCGCGCTTCGCTGTGCCCTCGAAATGACTCCCCCAAAGCGTATCACCGCTGGCCGTCCACAGGAAACGCATGACACCTCGGATCCTGGTTGCGTTCGACGAATCACCGCAAGCGACCGCCGCGTTGCATCACGCGCTGTCGACGTACACCGACGCCGAGATCCACGTTCTCTATGTGAGAGACCCACGAGAATGGGTGAGTGCTGACGGCATGGATGGCTTCTACTCGGAAACGGCCGACAGACAGTCACAGGAGTCCGCCGAGCAACTCCTCGAGAAAGCAACCCAGATCGCACAGGAATACGATGCAGCCCTGACGACTGACAAAACGGTCGGAAATGCAGCATCTTCGATCGTCCGGTATGCAGAGGGAAACGACATCGATCACATCGTGCTCGGGAGTCACGGCCGGCGGGGGCTGTCACGATTCTTGGTCGGGAGCGTCGCCGAACGGGTCGTCCGGCGCTCGCCGGGATCCGTGACGATCATCCGGGAAGAAGCGCCAGCCGAAACACCGTAAGTCCGACCGGGGCCTGTCTCCAGTCGTTCTCTTGGACGCCACGTCACGCCGCGTGAATACGTCGAGTCAGCAGCGAGAGGTGTACGGTAGCATCGTCGAGTGGTTCGCGGACCGTCAGTATGGAAAACTCACCGCAGGAAGATCTTCAGTTGGAGGAGCAATACCGTTACAAGGCCTGGGTTGTGGTACCACGGACGAGCCATGAAAGCGTTCGTCATGAACGGAATCGGCGAAACCGGATTCACAGACAAAGACGAGCCGGAAGCGGGACCGGCCGATGCGATCCTCCGGCCGACGAAAGGGCTCGTCTGTACCTCCGACGTGCATACGGTCCACGGCGCGATCGGTGAGCGGGAAGATCTCACGCTCGGCCACGAGATCGTCGGGATCGTCGAGGAGGTAGGTAGCGATGTCGACTCGTTCGAGCCAGGAGACCGCGTCGCCGTCGGAGCGATCACTCCCGACTGGGGGTCCGACGCGGCACAGGCCGATCATCCATCACAGTCGAACGGCGCCCTCGGCGGGTGGAAGTTCGCGAACGTCAAAGACGGCACGTTCGCCGAGTACGTCCACGTCAACGAGGCCGACGCGAATATGGCCCACATTCCCGACGATGTCACCGACGAGGAGGCCGCCTACACCACCGACATGATGAGTACGGGGTTCATGGGCGCCGAACACGCCGACATTCCGATCGGTGGGACCGTCGCCGTGTTCGCCCAGGGTCCCGTCGGCCTCATGGCCACCAAAGGGGCTGCACTGCAGGGAGCCGGCCAGATCCTCGCAGTCGAATCGGTACCCAAACGCCAGGAGCTCGCCGAACGCTACGGCGCGACGGCGATCGTCGACTTCGAAGAACACGATCCCGTCGAACGGATTCACGAACTGACCGACGACAGAGGCGTCGACGCTGCCATCGAAGCACTTGGGTCCTCGGCGACGCTCGAGCAGTGTGTCGCAGCGACGAAACCCGGTGGAACCATCTCTAACGTCGGCTACCACGGCGAGGGCGAGTACGTAACCATCCCGCGGGAAGCGTGGGGCGTCGGTATGGCTGAAAAAGACATCGTAACCGGCCTCTGTCCCGGTGGTCGACTCCGATTGCGCCGGCTCTTACGATTGCTCGAGGAGGGCGTGGTCGATCCGACGCCAATGACGACCCACGAGTTCGCCTTCGACGAGATCGGCGAGGCGTTCCGGCTGATGGAGACCAAAGAAGACGGCATCATCAAACCCCTCATCGACTTCGAGTAAGGGGCCGAGCGTCGGTTCGACGTCATACGCGTCGCAGAAGTCGTACCGTGACGGGGTCGCGATATTCGTCACGAGTAGTCGCCGGCGAGGTATTGCATCGCCTTCACAGGCGGTACCTGGCCGACCGTCCGGCAGAACTGCTCGACCAGTCCGAGACAGCAACAGCCACACAGGTCGTTGTATGGTGTCGTGCTGCATTATCAGTTGCCTACTGCCTAACGCACCATTAGCCATCAATACATTGCTGGAGCCTCTCACGAACGAGGGACATGAGTTGGGAATCAGCAAGCGATGTTCACACACATACACAGCGCGCATCCTCGAATGGGTTCGTAGATTGCGCTGTCCGAAAGTTCCATGACCGTGGTTATCATAGATCACAACGTGACGACCGTAAACAGAACTGTTGAAGACGTGATGTCAACACCGCTCGAGATCGTCTCGAAAGATGCAACGCTCACGGAGGCTGCAACGGTGATGCGCGACGAGGAGATCAGCGCACTGGTCGTGTCGACGGATCCGCCATCGATCGTCACCAGCACTGATCTCGTTGCTTCGGCCGCTGCGGGCCACGATCCCACCACACAACAAGTGTCCGACGTGATGACGCGCTCAGTCGAGACCGTCCCACCGGACCTCTATCTCGAGGAGATCGCTGCGATGATGACCAATTTCGGAATTAACCATCTGCCGGTCGTCGACGGTGACGACTACTTGGGGATGGTTTCGTCGACCGACGTCACATCCGAACTGTCGTGAACTACCCCGCCCTCCTCGCACCCTCTGGTCGCTCCTCGAGGGCGGGGGCTTGGCAACCTCACCGCCACCGCTAAACGGTTCCAGTCCGGGACCGGACGCGAGTTTCACCTCGCCTCGCGGAGTACCACGGTCCGGTTCCAGTAGCTGAACCCGCTACTGTGCTCTCCAGAACGACTCGACAGCACAATTTAACTATTGCACCTATTGTAGATTGTACTCCTGTTGTAGATGGTGCAGCTAGTGTGGATATCCCCTCTATCGAACACGAGAGAACAGGATGAAGCAGACTATTCAGACGGTAGCCAAGTCGCACCGATACTGGGTACTGAGCTACGACGGTGCTCAAACTCATCGAACGCTGTCTCGCTAAGAAGTACACGGACCGCGACGAAAAAGCAAACCGACCGACGTCAACGGCAGCTCACGGCGACACAGACCACACCGTCTTACGTCCCACCGGACTGTCGTCGTTCCTCGAGCACGAGTTCGGCGACGCGTTCGGGCTGTTCGTTTGCGAGTCGGAGGATTGCGTCGTGAATCTCGCGGCTTTCCTCGTCGAGTACCCCTGCTTGGGCGAGTTTCGGGACGATCGTCGTCCGGATCTGGTTCTCGAACTCGGTTACCGTCTCGGTGCGCGCGTAGAACGGTTTCTGTTGTACCTCACTGTATTCGAACGCCGGGCCCGTCTCTGCAGGCGACACTGATTCGTCAGGAGTGTCATCGACAGCCTCTCGATCGGCGCTCGGCTCTGCGGTCGATGTCGATGCATCAGTCGGACGCGAGGGGGTCGTCTCTGTCGTCGCCGACTCGTCATCGAGTTGCTTCGAATCGGATTGTGATTCAGGCTCGGGACTGGTCTCGATCCCAGACCCTGTCTCAGTCTCAGCCTCGGCCTCGATCGCAGCGTCCGACTCGGACGTCTCCGTGTCGTCCGCTTTGAGATCGTCAAACGGGTTGCTCATCGATCCATCCCTCCGGAAGCGACGATCTCAGCGAGTTGTTCATAACACGCGATTTGATCGTTTTCAGGATCGTAATCCTGCAGCGGTTGGTTGTGCTGGAGCGACCGTGAGAGCGCCGACCGGTGACGGATACCCGGCTTCGGCGGTGTCATGTCACCGGCATCGATCGCCTCGAACTCCGCGGCCGTGATCCGGGCAAAGTCCGGAATCACTTCCTGCAAGGGCTGTCCTGGATTGACCTCATAGGTCGCAGTATTCAGGTTCTCAAGCAGTTCTCGGTCTTCGGTCTGTTGATCGATCCGGTCGGCGAGTTTGTTCGGAACGACGGCGAGAACGTCGACATCGATGTACTCCCGTGCCGGTTCGATCAGCCGTTCCATCGTTCGCTTGTAGCCGCCGATCGCGCTCGAGCCCGGCTCGATCGGAATCATGACGTTCCCCGTCGCTACGAGTGCGTTGTTGTTGAGCATCCCCGGATACGCCGGACAGTCGAACACCACGTACTCGTACTCGTCACCGAGCAGCGGATCAACGATCTTCGATTTGATTCGCGCCGATCCTTGCATTGCGCCCGCGAGGTCTTTCTCGACGTCCTCGAGCGTGTCCGAGGAGGGGAGCAGATCGAAGCCATGTTCGGTCGGACGGATCAAGTCGTGTGGTGTCGCATCGCCCTCGAGGATGACGTCCCCGAGATTGATGTCGTCCTGATATGCAGCTTCGAAGCCGAGCCCGTTCGTTGCGTGTCCGTTCGGGTCGAGGTCAGCAAAGAGGGTCGTTCCGCGCTCGGCGAGTTGGCGCGCGAGGTTCATCGAAGTCGTTGATTTGCCGACGCCACCTTTCAGGATGACCACGCTTACGGCACGTGGATCGGTCGTTGTGTCGTTCATTGTTGAAGTTCCCTGTCTCAAAGGAAGTGGGATAGGTACCTATTGTTCCGATTCCCGTTATTTCAGCTTACAGAGAATAGGTTTCTTTCCACCATATTAGTTCTACCTACTGGAGATACAATAGAAAGAGTATCTACAATAGGCATAATAGTTGGGATAGGTTGACAAGGTGCTGTGGGTAAGACAGTTGCAGTAGGTCAGGTACCTATTGTACGTGATTACACCCAAAATAGCTATTTTTTCTATCACACTAACACCCGCTGTCAGACCGGCTGCGTCGTGCTATGCTTTTGCACCTATCGAGCCTATTGTAGATAGTACAGCTATTACAGCTACTGCACCACTCGTAGCTACCTCACCGACCGCAACGAAGACCTACGTCTCAATGACAGGCCATATACTACAACTACTTCACCCTCTGTACCTATTGTAGCTATTCTTCAAATTATGCCTCTTAGTACGATCGTTCTTTTATTGATAGTCACACGTAATATTTGCGAGTGGCTAATATTTCACCGCGAAGAGACGACGATTCAGAACGGGGGTCGAGAAACACTTCGATAGAGGTGTGTGGTAGTACCCAACCGATCGAAAATCAGAAATCCGCCTGTTGATGACAATACGGATTCGCAGAATGAAACGAGAGGACCAGTCATACGAGCATCACACACAACTCGTCGGAAAACCAGTGATCGTCCGAGCGGTCGCCGGTGCCTCGTGACTGCGAGTTGGAGCCACAAATGCCACGTTCAGCAGAACTCGAATCTGTGAGTTCCACATCGATCAGGGCATGGGGAACGTCAACGGCCCATCCCAGTCGGAAGTTCGAGCCAGTCAGGGAGTCCGATCCCGTTCGGGAGTTCAATTCTGTCTGGGCGCGTCGATTCCTTCGGTGAGTCCGGAGCATCGGCAAACGTACCGTTGAGCGCCATAGAATGATCGTCGTAATAGGCGTAGAGGTTTTGTGGTGCCACGTACTGGCCGCCATAGTGTCCTGCGGGACCGTTCGTTCCGATACCATTATCGGCGTGGTCTTCCGTGAACCGGAAGTTCCGACGATCGTAGATCAAGTCCCTGTCAAGCCAATATTGGATGACGCCATCAGGATTAGCTGTTCCGTTATCGATCGTATTCACGCGCACGTAGTACTCGAACTCGTACCACTTTCCGGGAACGATCTCCGGTTGCTGGACAGCGTACTCCTCGCCGTCGAGGATGAAATCGTGATCCAGGTTCTGATCCATATGGTACGTGTACGACAGCAGGTGGAACGGTCCGTCCGGACTCGTCCCTCGCGTGGTGACGTACAGTCGATTGCTCCAGCCGTTGGTACCGTCCGGGACGCCGCCACCCGCACTACCCTCACCCAGCGCCATCGCACAGTTCCAGAGCCGGCAGTTGCTTACCTCTCTGTTTTTCATCGTCCAGTTCGAGTTCAGCGCGAAGTGGACGCGGCCGTTGAGCTCGAGGACCTCGTCCTCGAAGTCGTAGTGGGTACTCGCTCCCCAGTGGTCGCCGTCGCGAACTCGGAGCTGAAGCGCGGTCCCACCAGTATATGTTGGACTAGAAACGAGCGAGAGATTGTCGCGGTCACCGTTTGACAGCCAGTACAGGTCTCGCCAATCCTCGTACTCGTCGTACACGAGGTGGATGACCTCGTCCGGCACACTGTTGCTACTGGCAGGAGGTGCTGCACGTCCTGCCCCAGTCCCGGTTGCACCGAGCATGCCTCCTGCACTCAACAGACACCCCATACGAAGCGCTTGGCGCCGGGTTACACCCGTGGTGGCTCTCGGCTGGGTCACGTCGGTTCTGTCGTCTCTATTCAAAGTCGTACGATCAGCATGATCGTCCTCCATACCGCCCAAGCACATTTCATGCGCGGTAATAGTATTAATACGATTTACAAGAAGTAGATGCTGTCATCGAACGATTGTGTAAATTGGACTCACACCACTAACGCAGATTGGACTCCTTAGTTATCGTTTCGTGACTGCAACAAATGGCTCCCGTACAGCGATACGCAAACGCTACTCCGGCAGACATTTGCACTGCTCGTTTCGTCCAAGTACACATCGATAGAGGGGTGTGGTAGTAGCAACACAAAACAGAAGAGACCACCACAAAACGAGCCGAAACGACTCAGTTCTCGTTTCGAACCTGTGCTTTAACGACGCTCGTTACTTCGTCCGTGGAAACCATGTCGATACGCGAATCTTCCCGAAGCGTTTCTAGGATCGTGTCAGGACATTCGCCAAACTGAAACTCGAGGAACATACCAGAACTCGGCCCGTGGCTCCGACGTTCGAAGTCGACGAGCGAGTACGTCGTCATCTCCTTCATCTTGTTGACATAAGTCTCCTGGTGGTACTGCTCGGCGCCGATCGCGTCAGTGAGGAACTGATAAACACGGTACCCGGTGGTGCTCCGAGCGGATTCGTCGTCCGTCTCAGCGGCGACGGCCGCTGTCGCGTAGAGACACAGCTTCTTCTGGGTGCTGATACCGCGGACGACCTCGAGGACCCGGTTTTTCTCGACTTTGTCCTGTGCTCCGCGGACGTGTTCTTCACGAACGCGCTCGTCGCCTTCGCGTTCGGCGAGCTCGCCAGCAACGCGCATCAGGTCGATCGCCTTACGGGCGTCACCGTGGGTCTGAGCCGCAAAGGCCGCTGCCAATGGAATGACGTCTTCGTCGAGTACGTCCTCGTAGAAGGCATCCCGACGACGACGCAGAATCGACTGCAGCTGGTTCGCATCGTAGTCGTCGAAGTGGACGTCTTCGGGGGTAAACGAACTCAGGGCCCGACTGCCCACGGACTCCATCATTTTCGTATCGTTGGAGATCGCAACGACGGAGACGTGGGCCGTGAGTTCGTTGTTTGCGCCGGCCCGAGAGAGTTGGTAGAGAAGCCGAGAAAACGCCGGCTCCTGCTTGTCTCGACGACCGACGAGCATGTCGAGTTCGTCCAGAACGAAGACCGCCGAGTCGAAGTTCTCGTTGACGATCCGATAGAGTTCGTCCCACTTTTCTTTCGTCGCGACGCCGTGTTTCGGAACCTCCACGTCGACATCAGCTTCATCCGCAGCGCGGCTCGCCAGTTCGTAGACCGCAACACCGAGGGTGTCAAGGTCCTGGCAGTTGACTTCGATGGTTCCGAACCGGATATCCCGAGTCTCACAGATGGAACTAATGTTCTTGCAGACGGCTTTCGTGATGAGAGATTTGCCGGTTCCAGAGGGACCGTAGAGAAAGAGGTTCGGCGGGCGATTATTTCCGAGGGCGACACGGAGCATCTTGGTAACTTCCTGGAGTTGCTCGTCACGCCCGACGATCCGATCCTCTGCGACGATATGATTCGGATCGAGAAGCGACCGGTCGCGAATGAGTCCGTCCTGCTGATCAAACTCCAATAACATGTCCTCGATCGATTTCGATTCACTGGCCGACTTCGGATCGTTCGGTGATGGGGATCGTTCGGATGCAGTCGAGTCAGACGAGGAAAGAGCCTGCTCCGTCATGTCATCCTTCGATGTCCCCGCCCCATCGCGGGGATCCTCGAAGTCATCCATACGATGTCCCATACAGGGTGGGACCAAAAGTGTTCCCCACCACTATCGATGTGTGTTTCTTCGATTGAGACGGTATTGCCTCCTGTACTCCTGAGCTGAGAACGGACAGCCTCGAACTGCGACCGACGGCCGACGATATGTTACGCTTCGGAATTGTGGTAACACAGACACCCCTCTATCGATGTGTTCGATGTGTCGAAGGGGTGGGGGTGTCCGACGAGAGAGATTGACTGAGAAGCTCGATATCTCGAGGTATCGAAGTAAAGAGCCGATCAGCGGTTATCGAGGACGCTAAACAGGTCAATTCTCGCTTCTCTTCTTCTAGCTTCTAGACTAGACACTCACACACCCCTCTATCGATGTGTTCGATGTGTTCCGGACTGGCCCTCTTTCGTGGCCTCGACTTTATTACATTTCCCCATCCTATCCGAAGCAAATAGGGTCACTCTCGAAAGCAGACCCTCACTATATATCCTTCTTGAGGCCGCTCTGTATCGAATCCACCTAGGACAGTTTTCCTACCGCGCTCGTTTTCCATTCGGAGGCTCTGTTCCCGCCTTTCGCTTCATCTCGAACACATCGATAGAGGGGTGTCTGTGTTGCAGTGACCTTGTTCGTTCTCGGCACAGTTGACGAAGTGTGAACTACTCCGCCCTACCGCGCTCGGGCCTACCCGGCCCTCGCTTGTTGAGGACGGGGCTTCCTGTTTCTGTGTCGGAACGTGCAGGAACAGATCCCCAGCGTTCACGATAACGGAGTTCTCGTGCGGCCCATCAGAACTCTTCGACTTCTGAGGACGGTCCAGACTCCACAGGCGACTTCCCGTCACGGGTGGTTCGGAGTGTACCACTCCTACCGAATTGACACCCGGCCACAGCCGACGATGCACGCTTTTTATTGTCGTTCGAAAGAGCGGCGCTCTTTCGTGATGAGGAGTTCGGCATAACCATCGAAGTCCGCACGGAAGCGTGGACCTCGCAGACGTGTCCGAACTGCGGCTCAATCAAGGACACAACGCGGCATCAAGACACGCTCTCCTGTCGTTGCGGCTTCGAAGGCCACGTGGATCTCGGCGCAAGCGAGACGTTCCTGAGACGGCACGAAGACGTAGCACGGCCGATGGCACGGCCCGTGTGCCTCAAGTGGGACAGCCACGACTGGCTGGAGTCACCACGCTCTCCCCGTCCCAACGAGGAGCACACGAACCCGCAAGTTGCCTCCGTGGACTCGGCGTAGCCGAGACTCCCAGCGAGAGGAAACCCCGGCGTTCACGCCGGGGAGGATGTCATACGTGCAAACTCAATTGCCAGTCGATAGTCGTATCTCTTTCTGCTAGCCTGTGTGGTACTAACTACCTTTGAAGTGAAGGTTCATAGGACTTAAATAGTGGTCGGCGATTGTGTTTTAATACGAAGAAGATGAGGACCCCGCCCCTGCGGTCCGCCGTACAGACGGGATCTGATGTTAGCCTTGGTAGTTCGGTGACGCCCGATCGGTCGTTCGATCTGCGTCAGCGAACGTGTGGACCCATGTGTGAGTGTATTTACATTCACCGCCAACTCCCCCAGCTTCGCTGGGGAAGAGCATTACATTCCGGTTGATCCTGCCGGAGGTCATTGCTATTGGAGTCCGATTTAGCCATGCTAGTTGCACGAGTTGAGACTCGTAGCAGATAGCTCAGTAACACGTGGCCAAACTACCCTATGGATCCGGACAACCTCGGGAAACTGAGGCTAATCCGGAATACGACTCTCAGCCTGGAAGTGGCGAGAGTCAGAAACGCTCCGGCGCCATAGGATGTGGCTGCGGCCGATTAGGTAGACGGTGGGGTAACGGCCCACCGTGCCCATAATCGGTACGGGTTGTGAGAGCAAGAGCCCGGAGACGGTATCTGAGACAAGATACCGGGCCCTACGGGGCGCAGCAGGCGCGAAACCTTTACACTGCACGAAAGTGCGATAAGGGGACTCCAAGTGCGAGGGCATATAGCCCTCGCTTTTCACCACCGTAAGGAGGTGGTAGAATAAGTGCTGGGCAAGACCGGTGCCAGCCGCCGCGGTAATACCGGCAGCACGAGTGATGACCGCTCTTATTGGGCCTAAAGCGTCCGTAGCTGGCCACGCAAGTCTATCGGGAAATCCGCGCGCTCAACGCGCGGGCGTCCGGTGGAAACTGTGTGGCTTGGGACCGGAAGATCCAGAGGGTACGTCTGGGGTAGGAGTGAAATCCCGTAATCCTGGACGGACCACCGGTGGCGAAAGCGCTCTGGAAAGACGGATCCGACGGTGAGGGACGAAAGCTCGGGTCACGAACCGGATTAGATACCCGGGTAGTCCGAGCTGTAAACGATGTCTGCTAGGTATGCCACAGGCTACGAGCCTGTGGTGTGCCGTAGGGAAGCCGTGAAGCAGACCGCCTGGGAAGTACGTCCGCAAGGATGAAACTTAAAGGAATTGGCGGGGGAGCACTACAACCGGAGGAGCCTGCGGTTTAATTGGACTCAACGCCGGACATCTCACCAGCATCGACAATG
This sequence comes from Haloterrigena sp. H1, assembly GCF_005938085.1. Classification (GTDB taxonomy): domain Archaea; phylum Halobacteriota; class Halobacteria; order Halobacteriales; family Natrialbaceae; genus Natrinema. The sequence continues at coordinate 305,221 of NZ_SMZK01000002.1, read as the reverse complement.
TGCAGTGAACGTCAGGTTGATGACCTTACTGGAGCCATTGAGAGGAGGTGCATGGCCGCCGTCAGCTCGTACCGTGAGGCGTCCTGTTAAGTCAGGCAACGAGCGAGACCCACATCCCTAATTGCCAGCATGACCCTTGTGGTCGATGGGTACATTAGGGAGACTGCCAGTGCCAAACTGGAGGAAGGAATGGGCAACGGTAGGTCAGTATGCCCCGAATGTGCTGGGCGACACGCGGGCTACAATGGCCACGACAGTGGGATGCAACCCCGAAAGGGGACGCTAATCTCCGAAACGTGGTCGTAGTTCGGATTGAGGGCTGAAACTCGCCCTCATGAAGCTGGATTCGGTAGTAATCGCGCCTCAGAAGGGCGCGGTGAATACGTCCCTGCTCCTTGCACACACCGCCCGTCAAAGCACCCGAGTGGGGTCCGGATGAGGCCTCGATTCCGAGGTCGAATCTGGGCTCCGCAAGGGGGCTTAAGTCGTAACAAGGTAGCCGTAGGGGAATCTGCGGCTGGATCACCTCCACAGACCGGGACTGGGGCGCTGCCCCAGCCCACCTTAGCGGTATTCCGCACGTTCGATCGACCACCGAGTGGCCGATCGGGCACCTTAGAACTACCAAGGCTAACGCAATCGCTGTCCACTCATTTGAGTGGACGTGGGCCCATAGCTCAGTGGGAGAGTGCCTCCTTTGCAAGGAGGATGCCCAGGGTTCGAATCCCTGTGGGTCCATGCTTCGTACTTGATCGACGAAACCGTGCCCTTAAGTGGGAGACGGAACTTCGATTGAGTACGACCGAACCGATGCACCAGCCCGCGTAAGTGTGGCTGGGAAGGGTTAATGCAGGCCAGCTGTCTACTGGCGTGCAGATGAGACCGTGTGTACGTGTAGTCCAGGCGTCCACTGGACCCGTTCCCGGGTCACGATGTTGCGACTCTGTCGCAACGCCGATCCGATGAACGTGGCTACTGTGCCAGCTGGTGGATCGCTCGGCTTGAGAGCTGAAGAAGGACGTGCCAAGCTGCGATAAGCCTAGGGGAGCCGCACGGAGGCAAAGAACCTAGGATTTCCGAATGGGAATCCCCACCGCAATTGCTTCGCGCAATGGGGAACGTCGAGAATTGAAACATCTTAGTATCGACAGGAAAAGAAAGCAAACGCGATGTCGTTAGTAATGGCGAATGAACGCGATACAGTCCAAACCGAAGCCGTCAGGCAATGTGGTGTTCGGACTGACGATCACTTCCCGAACGTCGACACGAAGTCTCTTGGAACAGAGCACGAAACAGGGTGACAGTCCCGTATTGTCGACAAGTACGGAACGAGTCAGCTCCAGAGTATCGGGGGTTGGATATCCCTCGTGAAGATCGCGGGCATCGACCGCGAAGACTAAACACTCCTCAAGACCGATAGCGAACAAGTAGCGTGAGCGAACGCTGAAAAGCACCCCACGAAGGGAGGTGCAATAGGGCGTGAAATCAGTTGGCGATGGAGCGACAGGGCACACAAGGTCCCGGACTTAATGAATCAGGTGCGAACCTGTAGTAAGCAGTTTGGGAAGCCGGTGTTCTGTCGTACGTTTTGAAAAACGAACCAGGGAGTGTGCCTGTTTGACGAGTCTAACCCGATCATCGGGGAAGGCGTAGGGAAACCGACATGGCCGCAGCATCTTTGATGTGAGGGCCGCCGTGTTCAAGCGCGGGGAGTCAAACGGGCACGACCCGAAACCGGACGATCTAGGCGTGGACAAGGTGAAGCGTGCCGAAAGGCACGTGGAGGCCTGTTAGAGTTGGTGTCCTACAATACCCTCTCGTGATCTACGTCTAGGGGTGAAAGGCCCATCGAGTCCGGAAACAGCTGGTTCCAACCGAAAGATGTCGAAGCATCACCTCTGCCGAGGTAGTTCGTGGGGTAGAGCGACGGATTGGGGGACCGCACTCCGAGAGGAGTGCGCCCCCCTGTCCAACTCCGAACCTACGAACGCCGTTCGACGCAGGGAGTCCGGTGCACGGGGTAAGCCTGTGTACCGTGAGGGAGACAACCCAGAGCTGGGTTAAGGTCCCCAAGTGTGGATTAAGTGCGATCGAAGGTGGTCTCAAGCCCTAGACAGCCGGGAGGTGAGCTTAGAAGCAGCTACCCTCTAAGAAAAGCGTAACAGCTTACCGGCCGAGGTTTGAGGCGCCCAAAATGATCGGGGCTCAAATCCACCACCGAGACCTAGCGGCACCTGTCACAAGGTGATCCCGTAGGTTGGCGTTCTGTTCGGGTGGAAGCACGGAAGAGATTTCGTGTGGACCGTTCAGTAACGAAAATCCTGGTCATAGTAGCAGCGTTAGTCGGGTTAGAACCCCGACGGCCGAACGAGTAAGGGTTCCTCAGCAATGCTGATCAGCTGAGGGTTAGCCGGTCCTAAGTCAGCCCGTAAGTCGAAGCTGACAACAGGGAAATAGGTTAATATTCCTATGCCAGTGTGCACTCAAAGCCAACGCTTTGGGGCCGCCTGAGCTGGGCTTTCGCCCAGTCGAACTGTCGAAGTTCGTGGAAGCCGTAATGGCACGAAGCGACCGAATGGCAGGATAGCGCAAGTCAGGTCAACCTAGAGCCCGTGAAAAGGCAAGCACACTGTCCGTACCGAGATCCGACACAGGTACTCGTGGCGGCGAAAGCCAAGGTCTGTCGGGAGCAACCGACGTTAGGGAATTCGGCAAGTTAGTCCCGTACGTTCGCAATAAGGGATGCCTGCCCCGCAATGGGGCAGGTCGCAGTGACTCGGGCGCTCCGACTGTCTAGTAACAACATAGGTGACCGCAAATCCGTAAGGACTCGTACGGTCACTGAATCCTGCCCAGTGCAGGTATCTGAACACCCCGTACAAGGGGACGAAGGACCTGTTAACGGCGGGGGTAACTATGACCCTCTTAAGGTAGCGTAGTACCTTGCCGCTTCAGTAGCGGCTTGCATGAATGGATCAACGAGAGCGCCACTGTCCCAACGTTGGGCCCGGTGAACTGTACGTTCCAGTGCGGAGTCTGGAGACCCCCAAGGGGAAGCGAAGACCCTATAGAGCTTTACTGCAGGCTGTCACTGAGACGTGGTCGCCATTGTGCAGCATAGGTAGGAGGCATTACACAGGTACCCGCGCTAGCGGGCCACCGAGCCAGCATTGAAATACTACCCGATGGTGACTGCGACTCTCACTCCTGGCGGAGGACACTGGTAGCCGGGCAGTTTGACTGGGGCGGTACGCGCCTGAAAAGATATCGGGCGCGCCCCAAGATTTCCTCACCCGTGTCAGAGACGCGGGGAAGAGCGCAAGAGCATACGGAAGTCTGACAGTGTCCGGCACAACGACGGACGCTGACGCGAAAGCGTGGTCTAGCGAACCAATTAGGCTGCTTGATGCGGCCAATTGCTGACAGAAAAGCTACCTTAGGGATAACAGAGTCGTCACCCGCAAGAGCACATATCGACCGGGTGGCTTGCTACCTCGATGTCGGTTCCCTCCATCCTGCCCGTGCAGAAGCGGGCAAGGGTGAGGTTGTTCGCCTATTAAAGGAGGTCGTGAGCTGGGTTTAGACCGTCGTGAGACAGGTCGGCTGCTATCTATTGGGGGTGTTACGGTATCTGACGGGAACGTTCGTATAGTACGAGAGGAACTACGAATGGGTGCCACTCGTGTACCGGCTGTTCGAAAGAGCACGTGCCGGGCAGCGACGCACCACGGGGTAAGAGCTGAACGCATCTAAGCTCGAAACCCACCTGAAAAAGAGATACCACCGAGGCCACTCGTAGAAGACGAGATCGATAGACTCGGGATGTACGCACCAAGGCAACGAGGTGTTGAGTCCGCGAGCACTAATCGGCCAAGCCACACACTCATAACTACAATCGCATTGGATCCGTGACGCGCGAACGGGTCCGGACGCAAACTGGACTACACGTATACAACGGTCTTGGACACACCACCGATATTGGAATGACGGCGGTTCGATTCCGCTGGTCGGCGTTACGGCGGCCACAGCGGCGGGGCTCCTCCCGTACCCATCCCGAACACGGAAGATAAGCCCGCCTGCGTTACGGTGAGTACTGGAGTGGGCGACCCTCTGGGAAACTCGTTTCGCCGCCTCCACTCATATCGACCAATACGGTCATCATCCACCGATCGTGGTCTAACGGCGGTTCGATTCCGCCGATCGGCATTACAGCGGCCACAGTGGCGAGGTTCCTCCCGTACCCGTCCCGAACACGGAAGATAAGCTCGCCTACGTATCGGCAACTACTGGAGTGAGCGATCCTCTGGGAACGTCGATTCGCCGCTCCTATTCATATTGATACCCAGACAGTGCCTACGGCTGGGGTCATCTATATTCTATAATATCTTACAGATAGTGGTAGATATTGAGAATGAATTTGGTCAGACTATTTCATAGACAGCAACCAGATAGCAATCCTTAATCATGGTCGGCAGAGATAGATAGATAGCGGGATGGGATAGCCAGGAGATTCCGGCGGGCTCATAACCCGCAGATCAGTAGTTCAAATCTACTTCCCGCTATTTCTTGACTTTGAGCAAACTTCTGCCGTAAGTTGGTCGATAAGTCCCCACAGCCATAAATAAATGACTGCCGATCGAGTAAGAATGTCAAATCGATCGACGATCCGTTGCAGCTCTCGATCAGGTCTTCACTCCCTTTCCACGTCTCATTCACCCAGTCGCAATCGGCACGCAGATACTCCTCTGCTTCTCTGAGCGTTCAATGCACAACAGAGCTGAGCCGTTTGAGAACGAGACTTTCGGGGATGTCGTAGTCCACCGAGCGATTGTCGCAGACGAAAATCGAGCTGTCTCGAGGGTAGGGACGACGAGTTCGTCGAAGACATCGTCGAGTTCTCGCTCGACATCGGGTTCCGGTCACGCTGGCGGACATCGGTCTCGACGATCCTACGGAAGACCAGCTCGATACGGTCGCCGAGGCGGCCTGCGTCGAAGAGGAGACGATCCACAACGAGCCGTTCCCAGTTGAGCCCGCGATGGTCCGGGACGCACTGTTGACCGTGAACGGGCTCGGGGAACGTCATAAGTAGCGGTCCCTGTCTCGGAGCGAGATTGCCTGATGGTCGGTGTTGGCCTAGCTTCTGGTGAGCAACTCCCGTTACGCGGGCGGCCGATCCCACACGTCCACCTTCACATCCAGTCCCGCCTGTCGAAGCCTGTCAGCAAGTGGATCACCGATACCTGACGCTGGCGTGAGAATTCCACCCTCGAGCGGTGAGTCAGTCTGGTCGCGCACCAGACACATCGAAGCTTCGCTGAGCATCCTCGCGGTCGCTCCGTACCCCGGATCCCGATCGGCGCTAATCTGACTCTCCACGACGAACGGGCCGTCAGTGGCGATTCCACGGCCGAGTACACGGACGGTGAAATACCCGTTTTCGATCTGCTCTCTCGTCGGCCCCTCGCCCGGATCCGGGAACACGAATCGACGTAATCCTTCTCGTGTTGGCCCGAACGCCATCCCAGCAGTAGCGGCTGTGAGACCCGCCCAGACAGCGTTTGCACGTGCCAGGCCGCCGAGGCCGTCGCCCATGGGCAGCACTTCTGTGCACTCGAACTCACGACCCCACGGATACCCGAGCAGCGCGTTGCTGCGTCGAACGACTCGTTCGTTCACCATCGCCATCGGCGAGGGAGCTGTCCACACCGATCGTAGTGGGTCCTTTTTCGGTACGGACTGTGCGCCCGGATCGACGCCGTCGCGCTCACCTTTCGGTGCCAACGAGTACGGGTTCCGAAGCGTCTGCCGGGCCAGCGGGTCGGTCGACGCGGCGCGAAATACTTCGATTGCACTGGCCATCGTCCCACCGCTCACGCTACCGCGACTGTCCTCCAGGTATATTTGCGCCATATCACACGGAGTCCCGAACTCGTCGATAGCGAACGATTGAACGAGTTTCGTACCAAGATCGGTGGGGATCGAGTCGAATCCACAGCTATGGACGATTCGAGTGCCAGCCTCGACTGCGTCGTCGTGGTATCGGTCGATCATCTCCCGCACCCAGTTCACCTCACCAGTCAGATCACAGTAATCCGTCTCAGCGTCGATGCATGCCTCAACGAGTGGTGTACCATACTTCGTGTACGGGCCGACCGTCGTACAAACGACATGCGTGTCTTCGGCGATGGTGTGAAGACTTTCAGGCTCGGTTGCGTCGCCGAGGACGATCGGGATGTCATCCCACGCAGAACGCCGGTCTCTGAGTGCTGTTTCCAATTTGTGGAGTTGACTCTCGCTGCGACCGCCGAGTGCGAGCGAGAGCTGGTCTGGTGTGTACTGCTCCGTGAGATACTCAGCGACGAGGCGGCCAGCGACGCCGGTTGCCCCCCAGACGACGAGATCGTGCTGCCGGTCCGTGTTAGACACAGGTATCGGTTGCAATTAGCGGTCCATGGACTCAACTGTTGGGTGAAGTACCTCGGGTTCAAGCCCTGTGGCAGTTCATACTGATAGCTCCACCCAGCCAACAGCCTGCTTCCGAAGAACGAATGGTGAGAGTAGTTTTTAGTGATGGTTTTCTGACTATGAAACACGTGACATCCAACACAGTTCTTGTTGTCGGAGGGACAGGCAATCAAGGACGAGCTGTCATCGACCAACTCAGTAAATGGTTTATAATACTATAATATTTATATGGCTTCTGTTTAATGAATATAGTACGACTACGATCCGAGCAGACGGGGAGGGGGCAAATCAGACAGACGATTCAGAGGTAGAGGTGTCTTATCTAGTCATGGTCATTCAAGTGAGCCTCGCGACACTGTTTATCGTTGTGGCGTATGGATGGATCCATCTCACTATCAACGCTGTGCTAACTTTGGAGTCGGGAGTCACAGAGTATTTCTGGGCGCTCCCAGCTATTTTGCAGTAGGTGGGGCCTTTCTGATCGTCAGTCTTCTATCTCGATAATCACTTTCCATCTCCATTCCGTCCATGAGTTAGTGACGAATATGATCATGACCGGATAGTTCCGGACGGACCATTCGACTGTCCCCAGCGGGCAAACCCGCCGGAGTGGTATACATAATTCTGAACAGCATAGGACTCGCTCAGAACCCGGTCCTTTAGCATGATTTGCCCACTTCTCGAGGGAGCCAACTGTTTCGCTGATCACTCACGTCGGCAGGTCCTCCAACGTCGTCCTTATTTTAAGGAAACCGAGGAATCGGAAGAACCGTGAGTCGATTCTATGAAACAAGCATAGTGTATTAGCCACCGTCTCGCTGCGGTCGTCCGGGCATGTCAGACACGGTCAGTACACGTAGTTCCAGAAGAGCGGGTAGCCCCTGGCGGCGATGGCTCGCAGAATCGCCGGCCACGTCCCGCAGTGGACGATCCTGTCTGCCGCGAACAGGGCGGTGGTCCGACCGAGGTAGACGATTCTCGGATGCCACCGTTCGTCGTACTCTTTCGGCGGCCGTTCCCGGAGATCCCGCAGCACGTTCTTCGCGGCTCGTCTGGCTTCCAGCCCCGCCGAATAGCCGTCTGTGACCTTTCCGGGGTAGTCGACCACGTCTCCGACCGCGTAGACGCCGTCGGCGTCCCGACAGCGGAGGTACTCGTTGACGAGCAGGCCGCGCTCGTTCCGCGGGAGGTCGAAATTCTCGATCACCGGATTCGGCTTCACTCCGCCCGCCCAGACCGTTAGATCACTTCGCTCGACGCGCTCCCCGTCCAGCACGACGCCGTCGTCCGTCACTTCTGTCGCGCGTGTTCCCGTCCGGACATCGACGCCTCGTTGCCCTAATTCTCCCTCGGCGATGCGCCCCGCACGCTCCGGAAAGTCGGCGAGCGGGTGCTCGCCTGACGTGATCAGCGAGATGTCGAGGTCACTCACGAGTGACGCAAGCGTCGCCGCCGTCTCGACGCCGACCGGGCCACCACCGACGATGACGACATCGCGAACACTCCCAGAGTGTACTGCATGCTGAATCTCTCTGGCGTCTGTCCGAACATCCGACACGCGACTGCGGTCGACGGCGTCGAGTCTAGTCACACCGCCGAGCGCGATCAGGAGGGAGTCATACTCTATCGACCCGCTCCGCAGGTCAACCCGCTTCTCAGCTGTGTCCAGCCACCGGACGTGATCCCGGACGACGGTGACAGCCCTGTCGGCGAACGCGTCCCGTAAGTCGAGTGTCGCCCCGTCGAACGGCATCCCTTTGATCACCCGGTAGAGCTGGAACGAGAATACGTGGCGTTCCCGCTCGGAAACGACGACTACGTTCGTCTCGCTCGCGCGCTCCAGGTACGCCGCAGCGATCAAGCCCGCCTCTCCGCCGCCGAGGATGACTGTCCGTTTCATGCATGGTCGATCAGTCGCGCCGGAACGTTCGACGTCCGACGCATCGGTCTCTGAATATTAGATTGAGTATACTATGCCAGTTTTGCTTAAAATCACTTCATCATCGATCGAGCAGACACCCGGCGATACGTCTCTCCTCTCAAACAAGGATACCAGGTGTTCGGTCACCTCCGCAATGCGGACACCACGCCAGAAAACCCAGAGAAACAAATTGGAGAAAGTCGAACTGACGAGGATCTCAATACGGAACTCGCAGAATTGGAAGACATCAAACAACACTCGACATCCTGAGGATGCCGCGCTGGCGACTATTCGCGGTCGTCGTCGGACTCCACCAGATCGGCGGCCGCGACGAGTGATTTCCCCGCGCTCGCGCATCCCGTCGGCGTCACTGCGGAGCCATACGGTCTTGCTCTCGTGATCGCGAGCGGCACTAAGTTTAATCCGATATCGGCTGGGTCGCTCCCAGCGGGCGCAAGCACGCGGCACTGTACAAGCGTCGGCTCGCTCTCGGGCTTATCGTGATCGAACAGTGACGAAAGCTTGTCCATCGTTTCATCGTACTCGGTCACGCTATCTCACCTCCGGTGGTGAAGGCCGCGTCGTCTTCAAGGACGACGAGATTGAGGAGATGACTACATACGATCCATCCGATCAGGACTCCCAGATCGCCGAACTGTGCCACGACTGCGCTGCCAGCAAGCCGTGACGTCTACTGACGTACATACAAAGCCGCGACCAACGCCGGCGATGTCACTGACCGATCGCCGCGAAGACCTCCTGATCGCCGTTTCACTGACCGAGTTCTCATAGGGATCAGCGTGAATATTCAGAAATTCTCACAAGGAAAACAGCCTACTGGAAAAACCGCACGACGAGAGAAACTATGAACTAGTCTGCTGATCCCTATCAGTTCACTACGAGTAGGCCGGTCTCCGAACTCGCCGAACACGCCTGGCAACTGGCCGCCGATCGCCTCCTCGAGTCCGAGATCGAACCACGCGAAGCCGTCGATGCACTCGCGATCGAGTAGCTATACCACTCACCGTCCTTAATCAGACCTCAAAAGCCACCCGAATGGGCGTAGGATGGTAGCTGCCGAGCGGGCTGAGACAAATAGGGTACGGATGATTTGACTGGCCTGTCGCGTCACCCCGCACAGGGGAGATGTCAGAGCTGCTTTTTACGGGCTAACATCTGGTTTTGTGACCGTAGTTCATCAGCCAGGTTCGCATAGAGGTGGGCACAGCTCTCCTCTGGTGAGCGATGTGGTGCGACTGTACCCAATGGTTCCCAGTTCCCGATCAAGACTAACCGCTTCCGAGCGCGGGTGAGCGCAACGTTCAATCGACGAGGTCCCTCTTCGGAGAACTCGGGGCCGACACCAGCACCGTCATCGAAGATGAGTGACCGCTCGGGCGAGATGCTGACTAGCACACGAGATGAACCGGTACTGTCGATGCCATTTTGGACGGCCTCACGGATCGCGTCTGTGAGATCCGCCATCTGATCCTCGATGAGGTATGTTGCGACCCACTCGTCAGCCGTCATCGTCACGGTCTCGTCAGTCGATGGCCGACTGGCCGGCTTCGGGTCAGCTGCTTCGTTCGTAGCGAACTCCGATAACGTCGGATGATCTGTTATGGTGTTCACCCATCTGGCACCATAGAAACCGCACCGGGCGGTCACTTGGAAACCGGAATGAATTCTGGTTCAACTTGGCGCAGTCTTCCGGTATTCTCGAGGAACGAGTAGAAATAGTCATACAGGCCCGTGTCTTCGTCGGTGCCGTCTGCGGATGAGCGTAACGGGCACTAGTCGCCAACGACCGCACAGAACCGTTGGTACGAGTTATTGTGATGTTTAACCCGTCGGTCAAGCGGACGTCCGAGGAAGCGACTGCGTGGGCGCCTGTAGGCCTGTCACCGAACAGTGTATGAGAACTGTGCAGCGCTGTATCCCCTTCCTGCTCTCGCCTTCCATTTAGTCGGCGCTCCCTGAGGAAAGGGCTTAGCGCCTCAGTTCAGCTAAATTTTGTTGATACTATCTTCAAGCAGGGACTCAAGGTTTCGAATTCGCTCTTTGAGAAATTCAACATCGCTTTCCGTTTCGCTGTCCGGTTGTGATTGGACTGCTTGAGAGATGATCTCATTAAATGCCTCTTCCAGATCTCGGATTTCTATCGCCATCTGTATCCCATCACGAACAAACTCGCTACGCGTCTGCCCCTCTTGTTCAGCGACGGAGTCTGCACCCTCAATCAATGCGCGTGGGACACGAACCGTGATTTTCTTCGTTTCTTGAAGACTATAATCGGTCGAAGTATCGGAGTCTGAAAAATGAGATCCACTCAGGAGAACTGCAACTTGATAATGGCTTGGACACAGGGCGATTGTTGAGCTGTCACCTGACGACGATTCCAATGAGTATTTCGAGAGTGAGTCTGTTGATCCACAGATCTCACACTCGTTTTTAGACCCTGGATCAGTGTCCTGAATAGAACGGCTTGTATTGGATGGTCGGTTGGGTGACATATGAGTTATCCAAGTCTCGTTACTCCCACTATCATACTCTAACCTAATAGTATTAGTTCCTCTCACTGATCAATTTCATAACATAGTTTTGATTGAGCAGTCACTCTCAACCCATGCGGATAATCTCGAGTAGAAGCGTTCTATCACTTATTCTTGGTCACCTCACCGATAACATCGATGAGTTCTTGAGAGGTTGAACTGATCCGCTCAAGCCGATCAAGGATCGCCTCCGGTTCATCTCCGCGCCATGCGGCAAGATAGAATGCTGACCCACTGGTATCCAACTCGAAGTACCGCCCAGCGATGTAGCCGACCGCTTCAGCCTCGAGTACACGTTTCGATCGTTCAGTCTCGTCATCAATGCCGCTGTGCAACAGCGCATGTGCGTACTCGTGAACGAGCGTGACAGCGAGATCAGCCTCGTTCTCACGATCACGGACGGCGACGCGTGGCTGCTCTTGAGGGCGGAACTCACAGACGCCCCTAGGCGACCCAACCACGCAACAGAATCTAATCAACAGATCACGGCACAGTCTGCGCCAAAGCCGCCTGTTGAAGAGAGTGAACGGCGGACTGTGACGATTGAAGACGTCGGTGAGCAAGGTGATGGAATCGCTCGCGTTGAACGGGGATATGTCATCATTGTGGCTGATGCCGAACTAGGTGACCATGTGGTGATCGAGGTCACGAATGTCCGGCAGAGCGTTGCCTTCGCTGACGTTGTTGAGCAGCAGTAACAGCAATCGGAGGCGACCTAACACCGGCTAAGAGATCTGTGTTGCTACCGGCCAGGAGTGCCGTAATCGACGTGAATGGTTGGTGTGCTCGGAGATTCCCCACCTTTCATACCGTTCCAATCGGTAACGTGGATATTTGCTAACTCGCCAGAGAACCGGAAGCGTTGAACACCAACATCGATCGAACCCTCAACAGCGTTCTTCGTAACGACAGTCGCCTCTTCTACAGGATTATCGCTAATCATTTCGATGTCACCGGCAACAGAGAACTCGAAATTCGACGGAACACCGCGTCCGACAACAGTAATACAGTTCGGAAGTTGCTCCGTGTTTGACTCACTGGATGCGGCTTTACCGTTGATGCGCGTCATACTCCGATAATTCGAACACCTCAGTATAGGCCTTCCTATCTGGAAAAATACATGATGGGGTGAATTTGTGGAAACAGGGAATTGAGACTGGTATGAGAGCTACGTTTAGGATGTATTTGGTAACTATAACATCTATGAGTTGCATATACAAGCAGGGTAACAAATATGCTGTTTATCGTGAACAGTGTATGCACGATCTGACCGGCTTCCAACGTGACCTCTTATATGTGATTGCAGGCGCTGACCAACCGTCTGGCCAAGATGTCAAAGAGGAAGTCGAGCAGTACTACAGTACCGAGATCAATCATGGCCGGCTGTATCCAAATCTGGATACACTTGTCAATAAGGAATTAGTCGAAAAAGGGCAGCTAGACCGCCGGACGAACTATTATGAAATCTCAGATGCCGGGCGTAAGCAGATCCAAGAACGGCGCGAATGGGAAGAACAATACGTCGAATTGTAAGCCCTGAGAAAAGCCCTTATACGCCTTGCGACACTTTCTCGTTTAGATGACGTCATCTCCAGACCCGGATCTGGACTCTAAAGTCCATACTCGCGTCCGTCAACAGGAGGTCGTTGCTGAACTTGGACAGCAGGCGCTCGAGACTGACGGCCTCGATCAGTTGATGCACGATGCTGCCGCTGCTGTCGCGGAGACGCTCAATGTCGAGTATGCGAAGGTTTTCGAGTTACTCCCTGGTGGTGACGAGGTATTTCTCCGGCAGGGTGTCGGATGGCGCGACGGTCTTGTCGGGAATGTGAGGGTCCCTACTCATTTCGACTCACAGGCGGGGTATACGCTGAACTCCGAAGAACCGATCATTGTTAGTGATATCAACACTACAGAACGGTTTTCCGGCCCCGAACTACTCACCAGTCATGACGTCGTGAGTGGGATTAGTGTCATTATCGGATCGGTGGAGGACCCGTGGGGAATATTAGGAGTGCATACGACCGAGCGACGAGAGTTTACCAACCACGACGCAAACTTCGTGCAGAGCGTCGCCAACGTGCTCGCCTCGGCTATCGCAAACAGGGAAACACAGAATGAACTCAAAGAGATGCACAGTCGCATCTCGGACGCATTTTACTCGCTCAACGAAAACTGGGAGTTCACATACCTAAATGACCGTGCAGAAGAGTTGATCGATATCACAGGGGAGGGCCTCGTCGGCAAAGACGTCTGGGATACGTTCGAGTGGGCGGCCGATTCGAAACCCCGAATGGAGTATGAACAAGCGATGGAAACGCAAGAATCGACCTCGTTCGAGTTCTACTATCCCGATCCCCTCGACGCATGGTTCGAAGTTAACGCGTATCCGTCCGAGACAGGTCTCTCGGTCTACTTCCGCGACATCACGGAGCGAAAGGTGCGCGAAGCAGAGTTCCGAATGGTCGTAGAGAACATCGAAGAGACTATCTGGATCACCGCGCCGGATACGATGGAATACCAGTACATCAGCCCGTCGTTCGACGACATCTGGGGTATCAGTCGTCAGCGGCTGTACGACGATCCAGGTGCATATGTACAATGGGTCCATCCAGAGGACCGCGAGCGCGTCCGCACGAACTTCAATAAACTTCCAGATGAGCCATTCGACGAGACGTTCCGAGTCGTGAGGCCCGACGAAGAGACTCGTTGGCTCCGCATCCGAGGAAAACACGTCGAAAACGACGAGGGAATCGCTCGAGTAATTGGTATCGGTCAGGATATCACCGAACGCAAAGTCTACGAGCGCGAACTCGAAAAATCGAACGAACGACTCGAGCAGTTTGCGTACGCCGCTAGCCACGACCTGCAGGAACCCTTGCGGATGGTCTCGAGTTACCTGCAACTTATCGAGAGCCGGTACGCAGACGACTTCGACGACGATGGTGAAGAGTTCCTCGAGTTTGCCGTCGACGGGGCTGAACGCATGCGTGAGATGATCGACGCCCTCCTCGAGTACTCGCGGGTGGATACACAGGGTGATCCGTTAGAACCGGTCGATTTGAATCGTCTCCTCGAGGATGTGCAGAAGGATCTCCAGATGCAAATCGAGGAGAGCAACACCACTCTTACAACTGACGATTTGCCGTGGGTCAAAGGTGACGACAATCAGCTACGTCAGGTCTTCCAAAATCTTCTGAGTAACGCGATTACGTACAGCGGGGATGGCCTACCTAAAATTCACGTCGAAGCCAATCGTCAAGGGCGGATGTGGAAGATCTCAGTTCACGATGAGGGTATCGGTATTGATCCAGATCAGCAGGATCGCGTCTTCGAGGTGTTTCAGCGTCTCCACGGCCGGGAGGAACATTCCGGGACCGGAATCGGGCTGGCACTCTGTCGGCGTATCATAGAACGCCACGGGGGCGAAATATGGGTCGAGTCTAAGTCCGGCGGGGGAGCGACGTTCTCATTCACGCTTCCACCAACTGATACGTGATCGCCTTTTTACAGGAACGAGTCAGATCGATTGACAAACTGTTCGATACGCAACTGAGAATGATCGATCCCATATAAGTCAGGAATCTGCCACGCCTACAATTATACAATCTTAGAATGATGATTTCGATATATGATTCTCTCCGTCGAATGTAAAGCCCCGTCACCGGCCATGTCCAAGGCCGTGCTGGCGCACCGCGACGCTAATCGGAGCGACTAAGATGGTGAGCGTGTCCCGGCCACCGATTCCCCGCTCGTACCGTATCGCATCGCTCACGACGCTGCTCCTAACGATAGTTGCCACAGCCGTCGGACTGTTCGTCCCGAACTTTTACCGCGACGACCCGGTGTTGCTTCCCCAGATCTACGGACAAGATCTGTTAACGCTCGTGGTTGGCGTTCCAGCCCTTGCTGTTTCGCTATATTACGCAAACCGTGGGTCGCTCCGAGGCTACGTCGTTTGGCTTGGCGTGACTGGCTACCTGTTGTACACCTACGCCTCATACGCGTTCATGACCGCGTTCAACGAATTGTACCTCGTGTATACGACGTTGCTCTGGCTGACGCTGTTCACGTTCGTCGGCGGGATGGTCCGGCTCGACGCGGCGGCGCTGAAACGGGACCTCGGTGAGGCGTCCGTCCGCCCCTACGTCGTCTTCCAGCTATTCCTGGTCGTGTTAGTCTCGTTGCTATGGCTCTCGGAGATTCTGCCGGCGACTCTTGCAGGGACGACACCAGCGAGCATCGCCGAGCCGGGACTCCCGACGTCAGTCATCTACTCGCTGGACCTGGGTATCATCATCCCCGCATTTGCCCTGACGGCCTACTGGCTCTGGAACCGTCGGCCCTGGGGATACGCGTTCACCGCTGTTCTGCTCGTGAAAATCGCCACGCTCGGCGGCGCGGTCCTAGCGATGATAATCTACATGATCCTCGACGGACAACCTGTGCCGCTGCCCCAGATCCTAATCTTTGGAACGCTGACGGCCATCAGTCTGGGGCTGATGGGTCGATTTCTGGTCGCAATCAGTCCCGGGTCCAACCCAGTTTAGGAAGGAACGAGCCCAGATAGTGGAATTGAAGCGTAAAAAGTCGAGATTCCCAGCAATAGTATCCTGGTGTCAACGATTGCGGCAATCTTGAATGTGACCTGTATCTTCAAACGTCACAAACCACTCTCCCAGAGTGCAGTCGCTGTGCCGCCGACAAACTGGGTTGGCTGACGCGGATCTAGCGACTGCTCAAACACACATCCTTCAGTGTAGAGTTACGATACATCTTCGAGCAGTGCATGTCTATCTTTGAACAGCGAGAGAATTCCGGCGTTTACGCCGGGCGTGAATCGCGTCACTCGGGTACACAACCCACAGTCGATGGCAGGCTGGATATTTAACGTGAATCCACACCGCTAAGTTGGATTGTCTATATAGGCTATGTATGGCGATTCAGGTTACTCGCAGCTATGTTGGTTCCATTCAGAACCAGCGACAGGTCTGCGATGCCCTGGATTTGCTCGGAGACGCCGCCTCGAAGATCTGGAACGTCGCACGCTGGACAGCCGACCGCATCTGGGATGAAATCGGCGAGGTACCCGATGAAGGGACGCTGAAGGCATATATGAAGAATCAAACGTGCTGGAAAGACCTGAATGCACAATCCAGTCAGAAAGTCATCGAAGAACTCTCTGACGCTTTCCAGTCGTGGTTCGATCTACGACAGAACGACGAGACGGCGAATCCGCCCGGCTACCGCAAACACGGTGACGAACGACCGCGCAGTACGGTCACGTTCAAAGCAGACGGCTTCAAACACGATCCCGAGAACAACCGTGTCCGACTCTCGAAAGGGTCGAACCTTAAAGAGAATTGGTCGGACTTCATCCTCTGTGAGTACCAGACCCGGCCAGATGTCAACCTCTCAGAAGTCGCCCGAGTGCAGAACGTTCGCGCCGTCTGGAACGGTGACGAGTGGGAACTACACTTCGTCTGCAAAGTCGACCTCGAAACCAACGACTCCGCAGGCGGCGGGGTAGCAGGCATCGACCTCGGCATCACGAATATCGCCACGGTCGCATTCCCCAACGAATACGTCCTGTACCCCGGCAACTCGCTCAAACAGGACAAGCACTACTTCACCCGGGCTGAGTACGACACCGAAGGTGAGAACGGCCCGTCAGAGAAGTCGATGTGGGCGCGTCGGAAACTCGCAGACCGCGAGACGCATTTTTACCACGTTCTCACGGACACCATCATCACCGAATGTGTCGAACGCGGTGTTGGAACGCTCGCAGTGAGTTGGCCCGAAGACGTTCGAGAGTCCGACTGGGGGAAGACGGGGAACAAGAAGTTGCACTCGTGGGCGTTTGACCGCATCTACCAGTACCTCGCATACAAAGGCGAGATTCGTGACGTCGAGGTGCTGAAGGAGAACGAGTGGGATACCAGTAAGACCTGCTCACGCTGTGGCGATGCGACGAAGTCGAACCGTGTCGAACGTGGCCTGTATGTCTGTGAGTCGTGTGAGTTGGTAGCCAACGCGGATTGTAACGGAGCGGAAAACATGCGCCAGAAGATAACTCCGAGTCCTCACGGTGAGGATAGGAGTAACGGCTGTGTGGCACAGCCATCGGTACACCTGTTCGACCGCGAGAGCGGGACGTTTCAGACGAGAGAACAGGTCGTGTCGTAGACCAGTAAATATCCCACCCGCGGTACGGGAAGCCGCGCCGTTTACGGCGCGGAGGATGTCACGAGCAGGCCGATCCCGAACTCGCCGAACACGCTTGGTAACTCGCCGCCGATCGGCTCGTTGACTACAACGTCGAGCCACGGGAAGCAATCGACGCACTCGAGATAGGATCGTAGAAAACGGTCTCAGAACGAGTCAGATAGGGTGTCACCTCAAGTATTAGAACAGTTCGTCGAGCGGGCGGTCTGCGTCGTCCTCGGTGATAGCGTCCGAGTCTGGTATTGGAATGCGGTACGGCGGTAGGATTATAGCTTCTTAGTCCGTGGCGACCTCGACCTTTGCTTCCTCGGTCTTGCCGATGGCCTCGACGATGAGTTCGGCGACGTCGACGATTTCGATCTCGTCCTCGTAGCCGCCGGTCTTGCGGCCGTCCTCGTACATCGTCATGCACATCGGACAGGCGACGACGAACTTCTCGACGCCGCTGCCGGCGTCGGTGTCCTCGAGCGCCTCACGAATCCGTTCCTCACTCGGTTTGGGCTCTTCTTCGAAATCCATCCAGAGGCCACCGCCACCGCCACCACAGCAGAAGGAGTTGGCGCGGTTGCGGGGCATCTCGTCGAGTTTACAGCCCGTCGCTTTAATGAGTTCGCGGGGGGCCTCGTACTCGTCGTTGTATCGGCCGAGATGACACGGGTCGTGGTAGGTGACCGTGTAGTCGAGTTCCGTTCCCGACAGGTCGAGGTGACCCTCGGAGACGAGTTCCTCGACAGCCTGGGTCCAGTGAAGAACGTCAATTTCGCCGTCTGCGTTCCATTGCTCGTCGTACTCGAAGGGCATCATCGGGTCGTCGGCGAACTCCTCGAAGTCGACCTCGGGGTACTCGTTTTTGAACGTGTTGTAGGAGTGGGGGTCCGTACAGACGATCGTATCGAACTCGCAGTCTTCCCAGGTCTCGACGTGGTGGCCGGCGAGTTCGATGTAGAGGAACTCCTCGCCGACGCGGCGGATGTCGTTGCCGTCGAACTTCTCGTCGTCGAAGAGGATCCCGAAGCTGACGTCGGCCTCTTTGAGAATGGTCGCCAGCGACCGCGCGACTTGCTTGTTGCGCTCGTCGTAGCTCGGGAAGTCACCGACGTACCAGAGGTAGTCGACTTCCTCCTCGCGGGCGTCGGACACGTCGAACTCGAGTTCCTCGGTCCAGTCACCGCGATTCCGTGGAGAGTCACCGAAGGTGTTGCCGTTTTGCATGACGTTCTGGAAGACGTCCTGCATGCTCGAGTCGATGTCACCCTGATCGGTGAGCTGGCGGTTGAGCCGGGTGAAGCTGTTGAGGTGCTCAATCTCGACGGGGCAGGCGTCCATACAGGCCATACAGGCCATACAGGACTCCATCGTCTCGGCATTGATCACCGAGGTGCCGCCGTCGGCGACGATCGGCTGTTCCTCGCCACCGGCGTCGAGCTCCTCGCGATAGGATTTTAGATCAAGGATGACGTTACGCGGATCCAGCGGGCGATCGGAGGCCTTGGCGGGACAGACCGACGAACACCGGCCACACTTGGTACAGGCGTCTTGGTCCAGCAACTCTTTCCAGGTGAAGTCGTCGATGGACTCGGCGTTGGTCGCGTCCAGATCCGAGGGGACGTTGGGCAGCCGTTTCCCGGCTTTTTCGTCGCGGGTGACGACGTTCGCAAAGGACGAAAGCATGTGGAACGGCTTGGCGTAGGGGATCCACGCGATGAAGAAAAACGCAACCAGCGAGTGGGTCCACCACGCGAGCCAGTGGAGGTTCTCGACGTTGAGTCCGGCTCTGTTGAACCCGGCCTGGGCGGGGCCGAGCGTCGCCAGCCCGAGCGCGTCGAAGCCAAGCGCCATCCCGTAGGCGACGAAGCTGACGACCTCGTGGTCGGGAATCCCGGCGCTGTAGACGCGCAGTCCCTCGAGCAGGAAGCCACCGATGCCGAGAGCGAACAGCGTCCAGATGAACAGATCGTCCTCGGCGGAGGTGTGACGATCCCAGAGGCGGTGGTTGCGGACCCAGTAGCGCCGGTAGAGGGCCATGCCGATGCCGACGACGAACAGCAGCCCCATCGCGTCGACCATGAACTGGTAGGCGAGATAGAAGTCTCCATTCCAGAAGGAGATATGGAGCAGCTTCTTCGCGGCGTACTCTTCGACCATCAGGATGGAGGTTGCGATAAACAGCGTCAGGAACCCCCAGAGAATAAACGAGTGCATCAACCCGCCGTAGAGGTCCCTGTTGAACTGCTTCTCGTTCGAGAGGACGATCTTGGCCGCGCTTACGATGCGACGCTGGAGATTATCGACTCGAGGGAACGACTCGTCGTCTCCCTGGGCGTAGCGGACGAATCGATGGAAGACACCGTAAGTGAAGACAGCAACCGTGACGAACGCAAGGAAGTAAAACACCGCATACTCGACGCTGGTGATTCCCCAGTACGTTTCCCTTGCGACATCGGTCTGTGCTATGAGGTTCATGTGACGAATACAGAAATGATTATTTCTTACAGCTAGTCTTACTCCGTTGGACGAAAGACGATCGTTCGTTCGTCTGCCGTCTCGTTTGATTCGACGGTCGCGGTGACGCAGTCTCCGATTTCGACGTCGTTCTGATTGATGTCCCGCATGATCCCCGTGAGCCGCACGCCGCCGAAGTCGGCGACGGCGGTAACGTAGGGTGCGTCGTCCTCGAACTGCGGCGTCGGCACGAACACGGTCGTGTGCGTGACGATCTCACCAGATTCTGGCAGGTCTCGCACCGCTAAGTCGCGGTCGCCACAGTGGGGGCAGGCACGCCGTGGGGGCAGCAGTCCGTGCTCGTTCTCGCAGGTGAGGTAGTAGCCCTCGCCGTCCGCGAGCGCGTTGAGGAACGCGTCGTACTTGCCGTTGGTCACGTCAGTCATTACTCCATCACCTCCAGGACGTGAACGGTCGCACTGGCGACCGTGCCACCGGCGTTCTGGGCGACACCGACCGTTGCGTTGTTGGGAACAGCGTCAGCGCGCGGGTGAGTACCATCGAGCAGCGTCGCGATGGCCGCCACCTGGGCGGCTCCGGTCGCACCCACTGGATGCCCCTTCGCTTTCAGGCCGCCGGAGAGGTTCACCGGCAACTCACCGTCGCGGCGCGTCTCGCCGCGGCGGGCCGCCCCAATTGCCTCGCCGTAGCTGTAGAGTCCGAGCGCCTCGAGGGCAAGAACCTCGGCGATCGTAAAGCAGTCGTGGACCTCCACGAGAGAGATGTCGCTGGGCCCGATATCGGCGTCGTCATAAGCTTCTTCTGCGGCCTCGCGAGTCGCGGGCGTCTTCGAGAGCGACTGGCGATCGTGCAGCGCCATCGTATCGCCGCCGTGGCCGGCCCCCGTGATTGCCACATTGGTGTTAAGGCCGTGTTCGTCGGCGTAATCCGGCGAGGTCAAGACGAGCGCGGACGCACCGTCGCTGATTGGACAAGAGTCATAGAGGGTAAAGGGAGACGCTATTTCGGGCGCGCCGAGTGCGTCCTCGACCGTGATCTCTTGCTGAAGGTGTGCGTGGTCGTTGACGAGCGCGTTGTCGTGGTTTTTGACTGCGATGTGAGCCAGATCCTCGTGAGTCCCACCGTACTCGTCGAAGTAGGCCCGCGCCATCAGCGCGTACGCACCGGGGAAGGTGACGCCCGACCGGACTTCATAGAGATCGTCGGCCGCGCCGGCCAGTCCCTTCGTCGCGCCAGCCGTGCCCATGTTCGTCATCCGCTCCATGCCACCGGCGACGACGACGTCTGCCTCGCCGCTTCTGATCGCACGGACGGCGTCATGGACCGCAAGCCCGCTCGAGGCACACGCGCTTTCGATCCGCCGCGAGGGAGCGGTCGTCCCGAGCGTTTCTGCCATGAGCGGTCCCTGATGGCCTTGCCCTTCCGAAAGGGTGCCGACGAAATTGCCGTAAAAGAGTTCGTCAACGTCCGCAGCAGGGACACCCGCGTCCTCGAGGGCGGCGAGGCCGGCCTCTGCGAACATGTCCCTTCCCGTCCGGTCGGGATGCGATCCAAACGACGTCATACCTGTTCCCGTAAGAGCTACATCCGACATTAGCTACCACTGTTAAGACTTTGACCGCTACATATAACAGTGTCGGATAATGGGTCGGTAATCAAAGACGCTGGACACACTAGGGTGGAGGAGTATTGTTACTCTGCTGAATTTCGATTCCAAACCGGGCGGCGTTCACCGTGTAACATCATCGATTTCGGTGGCTGAGAAAGCAATGAATAACGGTGTTACTCCCAAAACGGGAGTTTCGTTAGCGTCGGGACTCTTACTCCGGGGTGACGAAGTAATAGACCATGCGAACGAGTTTCAATATTCCAAATGAACTTCTCGAAGAGTTCGATCAGGTCTGGCAGGATGAAGGGATCGACAATCGGTCACGGGCAGTCCGAGAAGCGATGCAGGAGTACATCGAGTCGCATTCGCGGCTTGAAGAGTTGACCGGCGACGTTATTGCACTCGTCGCTTTCGATTACCGGCATCATGAAGTCATAGAGGTCCTTCACAGTGTTCAACACGAGTATCAAGACGTGATTCTCAATACGAGCCATACCCATCAGGGGGAGTGGTGTCTCGAGTCACTGTTCTGTCGGGGCACTGTTGTGCGGATTCGAGAGTTGAGTTACGAGCTTCGAGACTTCGATGGAGTGCATCGGGTGAAACTCATGGTTCTTCGGGACAGCCACTAGGTAAATCGCCTCGGGGTCAAGTGGTTCGAGAGACCTTCGGTCTCTCGTCATCACGAGACGGCTTTGCCGTCTTGGGCGACCCCGAGGCTTTCGCGTGGACTCCCGTTCTATGCCTCGGTAGAGCCAGGGGGTGCGTGCTTCCCGCTCACGTTCAGGTCCCGCGATTCAAGCGCACATTTTGTGTCATCGGTTGTCGGCTTCCTCCCCGACCTCAAGGGTCGGGGCATCCGCCTTGTATCGCCTGTGAATTCTCCCTCGAGTTCGAGCCAGATACCGGAGACACCTGCCATCGGCCACATCACATCACGTCGGATTCCGTTGTGCTGTGGTCACTTCGAATCGTGCGCCTCCCTCCTCGCTTTCGGTCACATCGACCGTCCAGCCATGGGCTTCGACGATACCTTTGACGATTGCAAGGCCAAAGCCTGTCCCGTCACTCGTCGTCGAGTAGCCCTGATCGAATATTGCCTCGCGTATCGCACGTGGGATCCCGGGTCCGTCATCGGCGACGTAAAATCCGTCACCGCTCTCGAGCCGACCGATACGGATCGTCACGTCGTCGCCGCCATGGACTAGCGCGTTCGAGAGGAGATTTTCGACTAACTGCCGCAGTCGACCCTCGTCGGCATCGACACAATAGTCCGCAAGCGCGATGTCGATGGTCGCACGGTCGCTCGGAATCGTCTCACAGACCGACTCGAGCAGCGTCCGCAAGACGACCGGCTGCGTCTCGTCGACCTGCTGGCCGTTCCGTGCAAGCGTCAGCAGATCGTCGATGAGCGCGTTCATCCGTTTGTGAGCAGCCTCGGCGCGATCGAAGTCTTCCGCTGCGCCGCTCTCACGAGCGAGTTCGAGAGCAACCTGTGCGACTGTCAGCGGGTTCCGAAGGTCGTGACTGACGACGGAAGCGAACTCCTCGAGGCGAGCGTTAGTCCGCTGGAGTTCACGCTCACGCTCTTTTCGCTCGGTAATGTCCTGAAACGCGCCGCGCGCACCGATGAGGGTGCCATCGTCGTCGTACCACGGTGCTCCGAGCGTTCGAACCCAGCGCTGCTCATCGGTGGCCGTGATGATCCGCAACTCCAGATCGTAGCCCTCCCCTGTCGTCTGCAGTCGTTCGAACGCGTCCACAATCGTCGCT
Organism: Haloterrigena sp. H1; assembly: GCF_005938085.1. GTDB lineage: Archaea > Halobacteriota > Halobacteria > Halobacteriales > Natrialbaceae > Natrinema. Next base: position 282,210 of record NZ_SMZK01000002.1, on the reverse strand, counting down.
CTATCACCTGGGTGGTAGAAGTCGATACCGTCTTCGATCGCCGGCTCGTACTCGGCTGGCAGTCCGTGGATACGGTGGACTTCATCGGTCCAACGCATCGTCTCCGTTCGGAAATCGACTTCCCAGCCGCCGATATCCGCGACAGTCTGGATCTGTCTGAGAAACTCCCGTTTTTGCTCGAGTTCCCGGGCACGCCGTTTGTGTTCCGTGATGTTTCGCCCCTCCGTGACGAGCAGGACGACCTCGTCCCGTTCGTCCGTGATCGGCCGAATCGAGAAGTCGATGATGGCAGTTTCATCGGCTCCTCGTACTTCGACGTCGTATCGGACGAACTCGCCAGTTGCAGCCGATCTGACGGCGTCTTTCAGCTGCGTCTGAGTGTGCTCGTCGAGCTGCCACCAGTACGTGTCCCATATCGGCTGGCCGATGACCGCCTCACGCTCGAGACCGCCGAACTCGAGTGCGGATTCGTTGGCCTCGAGCAGTGTCCCGTCGGTGTCGATCAACCCGATATACTGGTACGTCTGGTTGAAGATAGCATCGTACCGACGCTCCCGATCCTTTTGGGCGGTGATATTGCGCGTCGCGCCGACGAGTTTCTCGACGGTTCCATCGACGATAACGGGGGCGATCCGCGTCTCCCAGTAAGGACCTTCGTTAGGGACGGAGACGAGTTCTTCGTATTCGATCGGTTCACGCCGGGCAACACACTCTCGATACTTCTCGAGGATGGAATTACCCTCTTCGAGACCGAAGACGTCTCGTAACCCCCGTCCACGGAGTTCGTCGCTGGTAAGGCCCGTGTGGCGTTCGTAGGCAGGATTGACGCGTTCTAACCGGAACTCGTCTTCGTCCTCGTCGAGATCGATGAGAAAGAGCGCATCCTGTGTGTTCTCGAACAACGTTTCGGCGAGTCCGACTCGTTCCTGATGTACCTTGCGCTCGGTGATTTCACGGGCAAGTATCGTGAGCCCGTCCCCGGTGGCGTACAGAGTCACTTCGATCCACACGTCGACCGGCTCGCGGAGTCGCGTTTCGAACGAGTATGTTCCTTGTGTTTCGATGGCGTCCCGGCAGTGTGACTCGAATGCTGACCCGCGAAACGCCGGGATAGCGTCCCACACGACCGCACCGTCGATGTCAGCGGCCGAGATTCCAGTCCACGCAGCCATCCGGTCGTTCCAGTACGTGACGCGTCCCTCGGTATCCACTGCACAGCATGCATCCGAGACCCGCTCGATCAGTTGCTCGTCTGTTGATCGGTCATTAGTCATCTACATAATGTCGTACAGCGGCGGTTTCGGGGCATCGTGGTAGGACTGCGTTCCGGTCGGTTCCGGGCAAGCGGTAGAAAACAGTCGTGCCCCGTGTGGCAACTCCAGCGGTCTGCTCGTCGCTTTTCGTTCGCACAAACGCTTCGAAACGGACATCATCGATCGCACAGCGGTCAGACACTGCGCGTTTGCGAGAGGGCACTGACACACTCCTTCGAGACACGTTTTCGGCGTACATTCGTGACAGAAATATAGCTTTATTGATGTATTGGGGGCCGCCCGCGATCTAGTCGACGCGCTCGTCTCGAGCATAGACGGCGTTAGTCGGCAGCGACTGCCTTGCGGATCCGTGCTGCCAGCTCGTCGTACCGCTCGGTATCCGGTCCTTTCTGGACGTAGTCAGTAACGCCAGTTTCGATCGCCTGGCTCGCAACTGTTTCACTTCCTTTCGCGGTGAAAACAATGAACGGAATGGTCGCGTCCTCTTCGCGAACGGCTTTTAAAAAGTCGAGACCGCTAATCGCCGGCATCTGATAATCACTCACAATACAGTGGAACGACACTTCCTCGAGTCTCGTCACCGCTTCGAGGGGGCTCGTCGCAGTAGTGATGGTCATATCGTCGTTCTCGCGCTCGATGTAGGCACCGATCGTTTCGGGGAGTCCTGGTTCGTCGTCGACGAGCAACACCCGAACCTCCTCGCGCTCGTCGGGCTGACTGTGCGTTTCGCGCACGCTCTCGATTCGGATCTGATGGCGAACTGCAAGGTCAAGCCACTCGCCGATTTCGCCGTGAAGATTCGTGGACTCGGCTATCTGTTGCTCCGGATCGTACGTCACAAGCCCGGCGTCAACGAGCTTGGGGAATTGACTGTGATGTAACGACGTGCGTAGGTGTTCGTGCTCGATCTCCTGGGGTTCGTCCCCACTGATCTCTGCGATCACGTCAGTGAGTTCGTCGACCGTCGCAACTCTGTGCTGGCGAAGGTGAAACAGCACGGTTCGCCGACTCGCGTCGGAGAGTACGTGAAACAATTCATCGCCCGAGAGATCAGCGTGATCACGGCTGCCCGGAGTATCATCGTCTCCCATATCTGGTAGAGATGACCACACAATCATAAGCATTATTTACAATTTGAAGATATTACAAAAATGGCCGATAGTCCAGCTATGCGGACATCTCTTCGCGACATCGGATTCTTGTGGCTAGTGAATACGCGACCCGATCAGTCTTACCGAATTTCCAGCTTGGATTCAATCCGTTGCTATCGTAGAATATTTTCGGTTCGGTTCTGGGGTGCCGAAATAGCCCAAAGCGCACCATCCTTCAGGAAGACTCGTTTCTATCGAGTGACTGCCCTCGATATAGCTCGGCGATGTCCTGATCAAACTCGTCGATCGAGACGACATCGCCGTCGGCGAGATCGTCGTACTGCTCGACGTACGCCGTCGCCGTCACGACCCTTATCGATCTCTCAGGACTGCGTCGTCCTCTCCCTACTGAACGTGATCGCACACGTTACTGCTCCAGTCACCGCTGTTCTGGGACGTGTCTCAAGCGGGAGGATACGCTTTAGGGAGCTGACGTGAACGTGCATCCATGTGCACTACTCGTCTTCGAAAACGCGTCACCGGAAGCTGCATCGCGCTCCTCGTCATCGTTCTCGCCACCGTCGGCTGGCGTCGGCGTAAGACGGCCCAGGATGTGGCCGAACTTCGACAGGTAGCGACCACGAGACGCGAAGGGACGTTCTCGGAAGAGGACCTCGAAGGGCTCCCGACTCCAGTCTACGCGTATCTTGACACCGTTCTTCAGGAGGGACAACCATACATCGACTCGGTCTATCTCGAACAGACCGGCAAGCTACGTCCCGGTGACGCAGCATCACCGTGGAAACCGTTTGCAGCGACACAGTACGTCACAGTCGATCCGCCAGGGTTCGTCTGGGACGCGTCAGTCTCCCTCGCACCGTTCGTCTCGGTCCGCGTCCGTGACCAGTTTCACGACTGGGCGGGAACTGCGAACGTTTCGCTGTTCGGTGTCGTCCCACTCGAGGGCGATGACTCGAGTTCGGAGTTAGACGAAGCGGCACTGATGCGGTACCTCGCCGAGGCGGTCTGGTATCCGACCGCGCTCCTTCCCACAGCGGGCGTCGAGTGGGAGTCGATCGACAAGCGGACGGCGAAAGCGACCATCGAAAACGGGGACGTATCCGCTTCAGTCACGTTTTCGTTTACCGAAAACAACGAGGTGGCGCACGTCTCCGCCGATCGGTATCGACACGTTGACGGGGGGTACGAGGTGACGCCCTGGTCCGGCTACTGGCGAAACTACGAGACTCGAAACGGTGTTCGCGTTCCGACGGCGGGCGATGTCGTCTGGCACCTTCGGGACGGAGACATGCATGCGTGGACGGGGCACGTTACGAAACTTCGGTACAACGAGCTGTGACCGCCCTGACTTCCCTCACCGCCCGCCGTTCTATAGTAACAACTGAAACGATTTGCACACCGACGGCAGGGGCCGCAGTTCTCGCTCACCCCATCGCTCCGACCCGCGCTCCCATCGTGCGATCGGGTGTGCAGTGACTGCCAGTGGCTACTATGGCTCACTCACTGCGACGGTTCGATAGATTCAACAACAACCACGATATATGATAGCATGGCTGCCAGGGCAGCCAGCGATGACAGTCGTTTGCCGCACTTCGAGGGCGATGATAGCGTCCGCTTGACGCTACTCGCCCTCTCCTGTGACTTACGCCGCATTCAAGCCCCAGCTCTATGCTGGATATCGGTCACGAACAGCCGATGCGTTGCTGCGACGTGTCCGAGAGTATTCACGGCCCGACGACCACGCGCACCCATCTGACAGATCGAGTCCATCACGAATTATTATACTCAATTTGTTTCGAAATTCGGGGAATTGAGTTAGTTTTAAACCACCACCAGCACTCGATCGAATATGGATCGACCACTGCTCGTACCGCAGTTTTTAGACCGCGCCCGAACGTATTTTGGCGAGGAAGAGGCTATCATCGCTGCGAACGGCGATCGATTCACCTACGACGAGTTCGGCGAGCGGGCCGACCGACTCTCGGCAGCACTGCAGGACCGCGGCGTCGAAAAAGGTGACCGCGTCGCCGTGCTCGCGCCTAACACCCACTACCACCTCGAGTCCGTCTACGGGATCACACAGATCGGTGCCGTCCACACGCCGCTGAACTACCGGCTCGTCCCGTCGGATTTCGAGTACATGCTCAACGACTGTGATGTGACCGCGATCATCGCAGACCACGAGTACGCCGATCAGGTCGAGGCCGTCCGTGACGAGGTTCCGGTCGAGACGTTCATCGCGTCCAACGCCGACGCGGTCGACGGTGACTGGGAGGACTTCGACGAGGTTCTGGCGGGCACCGAGCCGACGTACGACCGGCCCGAAATGGACGAAGAGGACATCATCACGATCAATTACACCTCAGGGACGACGGGCGACCCGAAAGGCGTGATGCGAAACCACCGCGGCGAGACCATCCACGCCTACTGTTCGTCGGTTCACCGCGAGATCAGCGACGACGACGTCTATCTGTGGACGCTGCCGATGTTCCACGTCAACGGCTGGGGCCACGTCTTCTCGATTACCGGCATCGGTGGCACGCACGTCTGTACGCGCGGCGTCGACGCAGGCGACGTGTTCGAGGCGATTCAAGAGGAAGACGTCTCGTACTTCTGTGCCGCTCCGACCGTGCTCAACATGCTGCTCGACTACTACGACGAAAACGATCCGGTGACGACAGGCGACAACGACGTTCGCGTCGCCACCGCCGGCAGCGCCCCGCCGGAAGCGACGATCCGAACCGTCGAAGACGAGTTCGGCTGGGAGTTGGCACACGTCTACGGCGCGACCGAGACCGGCCCCCTCATCGCCACCTCCGAAGTCAACCGCCTCCTCGAGGACGATCAGGCCCGCTACGACATCAAGAAGCGACAGGGAATCCCGATGCTCGGCACGGAGATCCGCGTCGTCGACGACGACGGCGACGAGGTCCCGTGGGACGACGCGACGATCGGCGAGATCGTCGTCCGTGGCAACCAGATCATGGAAGGCTACTGGGAGAACCCCGAGGAGACCGAGCGGGCGTTCAACGACCGCCTCGAGGGCTGGTTCCACATGGGCGATCTCGCCACCGTCGACGAGAACGGCATGATCGCGATTCAGGACCGCAAGAAGGACATCATCATCTCCGGGGGCGAGAACATCTCGAGTATCGAACTCGAGGACGCGCTCTACGAACACCCCGAGGTCGCCGAAGTCGCCGTGATTCCGTCGCCGAGCGATCAGTGGGGCGAGACGCCGAAGGCGTTCATCGTGCCGGCCAACGGTGACCCGACGGATCCCGGTGTGACCGCCGAGGAGATTATCGACTTTACCCGCGAGAACCTCGCGAGCTACAAGGTCGTCCGCCGGGTCGAATTCGTCAAGCAACTGCCGACGACGGCGACCGGAAAGGTCGAAAAGTACGAACTGCGCGAGCAGGAGTGGGACGAAGAGGACTCGCTGGTCGGCCAGGGATAACAGGAGCCGACAGTACGTGCTCACACGGGACGTCCCCGTCTCGACCGTTGTCACCGAATCGAGGTCGCTGGCATCAGTCTCGTGGACGTATCGCCTATTCTGATCGTCACCAGTAGGTGAATTTCACAACCATTTTGGTTGAAATAGCAAATACGACAAAGATATAATTGCGCCCTCGTGATGAAGCGTATGGTTCAGTACGCGGCCTCGCGGTGTTCTACCTGCGGTGGCAAACAAAAACGACGGGCGGACGACTCTGCTTGGTGTCCGAACTGCGCCCAGTTCGATCCCGCTGCGTCGAAGTCGTAAGCCGTCGGGTCGAACAGTCCTCGAGGCGAGTGACCGCGACATCTGTTCGTCTCCGTCGAGACGAGCGGTTTCGATCCGATACTGACAGCAGGAGCTCCTGTCTCCGACAGCCCTGACAGGGAACCGTTTCAGCCGACTACTTTTTCGGGAATTTTGCGACGAATTCGTTCTCACCTCGATGGTCGACAGTGTAGCCATCAGCGTCGAATGCGTCGACTTCGGCCTGTAGTTCGTAAAACAGTGGTTTCGGCTCGTGGTCGTTGATGAGCGTCAGGGTATCGCCACTCTCGAGGGCAGTAAACGTCTCGTGGATCTTCGAATGGCGCTTCGCCGGTGGAACCTCACGAACGTCGAGGGTTGTCTCTGCCATACAACTTCTGCTCGGGGCTCTCACGATGAGGGACTTGTTCCGAATATGTTCAGGTGCCGGTGGCCGGCTCCATGTACTGGGTGGAGACCCGTTCTGCCGATACTGTTCGCAGCTAGTTGCCGTGTCAGATTTCATCGGCGAGATACTCGAACTGTGCCGTGAGTTCCCGCCGTCGCTGTCGCTTGATAACGGTCGCATCCAGGATCAATCCCACGAGCGCAACGTCGACTTCGAAGTCCGTCGTCGCGGTGAGTTCCGTGTGGTCACCGCGGCCAGTCAATTCGTATCGCGTCGTCATCTCCTTGAAAACGCCATCGCGGTGCTCGTAGGCGAGCGCTGCATCCGGGTCGTCAACGAGTTCGACCTCGAGTTCGATCGTCGCGAGTCCGACGCTGTTCTCGAGTGTCAGCGTCGTACCCGCTCTGTCGACGGTATCGAAGTCGGCACCATACATGAACGGTTCGACATCCGTTATGAGTGCGCGGAGTGTCTCCGGATCGGTGTCGAACCGCCGCGATAGCGAGACCGTTTCCATGGCTGGACAGCGACGACGTGGCGACTTACTGCTGCCGGTCCTGCGCGGAATCGTTCGCTGTTCCCCCTCTCCGCTCGACTGGCCGTCCGACTCGAACATGTTCGAACACACTGATACACGGCGGGACTCTATATCGGCATCCATGCCCACTGCTGAGATCACGATAACGATTCCGGACCGGATCTGGATCGGCGAACTCTCGCGGGACTATCCGGACGCAGTTTTCGAGATACTCACCGCGTTCCCCAAAGCGATGGGCGGTGTCGCACTCACCGAGATCTCGCATTCGGATGTCGGTGCTGTCGTTCGAGCGATGGACAGCTACGACGATGTCACGAATATCGATGTGCTCCAACGAACGGACGACAGTGTCCTCATCCAGTTCGAGACATCGTCACCGATCCTGTTGTTCCCGGTTCGAGAAGCCGGTACACCGCTCGAGTTACCGTTTACCGTCAGTGACAGCACAGTCGACTGGGAGATTACTGCGGCCAGAGAACGACTCTCCCTGCTCGCAGAGCAGTTGCGCGAGTTCGACATCTCGTTTACCGTAAAGTCCGTCACCCATCGCATCGAAACGACACAGTTGTTGAGCAAAAAGCAGACTGAACTCGTGCAACGAGCGATCGAACTGGGGTACTACGACACACCACGCGAGGTCACGCTGACAGAACTCGCTGCTGATGTCGACATCGCGAAATCGACCTGTAGCGAGACGCTCCACCGAGCTGAAGAGAAGATTATCAAGCAGTTTGCGACGAGTGCTACCGACATCGAGATCGATCCGTCAGCATCGTAACGCCGGGTACGAGCAGGGCCTCTCGAACGATCACAGCGCCGAGAAACGATTCACTGAGTGAAACCCGATCCGCGCTCGAATTGGGACTTCGTGATACGATCCCGTGTTCGCTCGTAGACCCACGTTCGGGACGCCGCCGACTCGTGCTCGCCCATATCGGATATTTTATCCGGTATCTAGGTTTGGCCGAAGCTGTCCGAACCCGATGCCGTCGTGCCGTTTTCCGCGAGAACGGCGTCGCCACGTCGGTAAGGTTTGCACGGGACGATAGACGAAGGGAGACAGTGAGCCAACTCCACGTATGTCGATCGCCCTGCGAACGCTCGACGACGGCGCATGGATCAGCGTCAACGACAGTCGCCAAGTGAGCGTCAGCGATGTCTGGACCCTTACGACTGGCACGTTCTGTGACTGTACCCCGGCGTACGTCCTACTCGAGGCGTTCGTCGACGTCGACGTCGACGGCTCGACCGTCGTCGCCCACGCAGTCGGACAGTGTCTCGAGTGTGGCACGCGCGATTCGATCGAGGCGCTTCCCGTCGGCCGCATCGTAAACGACGACTTCCGCCCGTACGATCCCGAGGGCGTCCAATGGCTCGTCGAACCCGACGGCGAGCGCACGTAAGCCAATAGTGGCAAAGACGACCGGAACCACTGAGACGCGGGGAGAACTGACGACAGACGACGTGTCTTATGTGTACCCTCCATATGCGGTCGTAATGGCTACTGACGTCGAACAATGGAAGGACGAACTCTACGGCACGGAGATTCGTGCCGAGATCGAGCGGTTCGCCGAGGAGGGCTGGGAGTCGATTCCCGAGGACGAACGAGACGCCTGGTTCGAGCGGTTCAAGTGGTACGGTCTGTACCACCAGCGGGCCGGACAGGAATCCTATTTCATGCTGCGGATCGGCCCAGCCGGTGGCGTCCTCGAGCCGGGCCAGTTCCGGCGTATCGTCGAGCTCGCCGACGAGTTCTCCCGCGGCCCCGCCGAAAACCCCGAGTTCGGTAACGGCTGGCTCGACGTGACCACCCGACAGGCGATCCAACTGCACTGGATCCGACTCGAGGACATCCCCGAAATCTTCGAGCGGCTCGAAGAGATCGGCCTCTCTACAGTCCAGGCGTGTGGTGACTCCTGGCGGAACATCGTCGGCTGTCCGGTCGCCGGCAAGGACAAACACGAGCACGTCGATGCGAGTGCCCTTGCCACCGAACTCAACAAGACCTTCAAGCAGAACGAAGCACACTCGAACCTCCCGCGGAAGTGGAAGGTCTCGGTGACGGGCTGTGACGAAGGCTGTGGCCAGGGCGATATCAACGACCTCGCCTTCGAACCCGCCGAGAAGGAGATCGACGGGGAGACAGTCACCGGCTACAACGTCCGCGTCGGTGGTGGCCTCTCGCGCAACGAGCCGCGATTCGCTCGTGACATCGATGTCTTCGCCACCCCAGCGCAGGCCGTCGACGTGGCGGGTGGGCTCTCCGCGCTCTTCCGCGACCACGGCGACCGCGAAGACCGCTACAACGCTCGCATGAAGTTCCTCGTCGACGAGTGGGGCCCGGAGAAGGTCCGTGAGACGCTGCAGGAAGACTACGTCGACTTCGAACTCGAGACGGCTGGCGACGACCTCCGCGAGGCGTACTCGTACAACGCGGGCGACGCCGACGGCAAACACGACCACGTCGGCGTCCACGAGCAGGTCGACGGGAAGTACTACGTTGGATTGAACGTCCTCGTCGGCAGGATCGGCGTCGACGACGCCTACGAGATCGCCGACGCGGCCGAGACGTACGCCTCCGGCGAAGTGCGGCTGACGCAGCGCCAAAACATCATCCTCACCGACGTTCCTGACGAGAATCTCGACGCGCTGCTCGCAGAACCCGTGTTCGAGGAATATAGCCCCGACCCGCATCCGTTCCAGCGCGGCTCGATCGCCTGTACGGGGACCGAGTTCTGCTCGCTCTCGATCGTCGAGACGAAAAACCGGCAGGTTCGCTACGCCCGCTGGCTCAAGGAAAACGTCGATCTGCCAGACGGCGTCGAGGACTTTCACATCCACCTGTCGGGCTGTACGGCCTCGTGTGCCCAGCCCCAGATCGCCGACGTCTCCCTGCGAGGGATGAAGACGCGCAAGGACGGCGAGCCAGTCGAAGCCCTCGACCTCGGGCTCGGCGGCGGACTCGGCGAGAACCCACAGTTCGCGTCCTGGGTCGCCGAACGCATCCCCGCGGACGAAGTCCCCGGCGCGATCGCGAACTTACTCGAGAACTTCGCGGCTGCCCGCGACGGCTCCGAGAGCTTCCGGGAGTTCGTCCTCGAGCGAGACGACGACGAACTCGCCGACCTCGTCGAGCCAGCGGAGACGGACTACGACGATCCGTACATGCACAACACGAAGCGCACCTGGTACCCCTACGCCGAAGACGATGACCTCGAGGCGAGCCCAGCGCCCGCACGCGCCGACGGCACACCGATTCCATCCGACGACTAACATGGCTGATCGATTGATGAAAGTCAACGCGTACACGACCCTCGATCTCGTCGACGCCGTCGTGACAGGCCACGACTTCGAGACGGAATCGCTGGCCGTCGTGAACGCAACGGCTGAGAGGGACGATCCCGACTGCGTTCGGTTGCAGTTCGAACTGGACAACATGACCGAGGACCATCTGCCCGCGCATATGGAGGAACTCGAGTTGACGCCCGCGCAGGCTCGGACGATCGCAGCGGACCTCGAGAACCATGCAGCACGCGTCGAGGAGGCACACGACACGCAGTCGGCTGCAGACCGTTCCGACACCGATCGTAGTCACTGACAATCGCTGCACATCCGATCGCACGACGGGAGCGCGGTTCAGAGAGCACCGTGAGCGAGAACCGTGGACGATGCGATCGGTGTGGAACTCATTTCAATTGTTACGATAACCGTCACTCAAGCGACACTCGCTCGTGGACGGACGGGCACTCGATCACGATGGGCGAAACGTATAACTGTGTGACATCTGATTTTATAAATAAATGGGGACCAACAGTGACCATGAGGGAGACCGGACGCGGGGCCCGACGCTGTATCTCGAGTCAGGTACGCTCGAGTCCGACGAGGCGTTTTGTACCGAGGTGTTCGACGACGCGGTCGAAGGCGAGTACCGCGTCGTCCAGTTGACGTCCTCACAGTCGTTCGAATCGCTTCGCGATGCGCTCGACGTTCAGTTAGAGCGAATCAACGATCCCTCGGAGGCGGCCGTCATCATCACGACACCGCAGTCCGATGGGGGTTCGACGAGGACAGTCGTCGGTGAACAGACGCCGCTGTACGGATTTCAGGTGGATCCGCAGGATTTGACCGGGATCTCGATCGTGTTCTCCCGTCTCATCGAACGGTGGGACGAAATCGAGGGGTCAGTGAAGATCTGCCTCCGCGACATCGAGTCGCTCTTACCGTATCACGATACGGACCTGATCTACCGCTTTCTGAATACTATCCTCGCGACCCTGCAGGGCGCGGGGGCCGACGTCCACGTCCACTTCCATCCAGCGGCAGCCGACGAACAGACACGCCGTCTGTTCGAATCGTTGTTCGATCGCGTCGTCGAACCACAGGATTCACCGCTCGAGTCCGTCGCGGACGCCGAGTCACCGACGGAGACCGGGCAGACGGCAGCGACGACCGCCAACGAGCTCGAAGAAGGAGGCGACGAGTCCGACGGGAGCGCAGAGACGGTCACTCCCACGACGATGTCGGACGACGAGATCGATACCTTCCTCGGATCGGAGGGCTACGGCGTGCTCGCCTTCGATGGGGAGTCACCGTACGCGATTCCGATGTCGTACGGATACGACGCCGACGAACGGGTATTATACATGCATCTGGCAGCGTTCGATGGCAGCGAAAAACAGGCCCGACTGGAACGCTCGGCCGCGGCTTCGTTCGTCGTCTCGCGGTATGCGCGGCCGGACCAGTGGCGCAGCGTCATCGTCGATGGCTCGCTGTCCCCACTCTCCCGCGACGAGGTTCGACAGCGAGATGTGCTCGAGGTGTTCGCCGAAAGCGACCTCGCATCGGTCGACGTCTTCAGTCGAGACACCGCGTCGATTTCGTTCGACTGGTACGTCCTCGAGCCGGCGACGATCAGCGGTCGTCAAAGCGCGCGGTCGTTGTGAACGCCAGCCGTGATCGAGAGCAATCGCTCACGAGGTCGCATGCAGCGTGAGCTCGATTGTGTTTCCGCGCGGGCTGTTTGACCTGGCCTGAATGTCGCCGTTGGAGTGTTCGATAATCCAGTAGACCAGCCACAAACCCAGTCCGCTCCCGTGAGAGAGCGGGTCGAGCTGTTCTTCACCAGTCAGGATACGGGCATCTTCCGCGGGGATGCGTGGTCCGGTATCCGAGATGCAGACCGAGACGGTTCCATCGTCGTTACGTGTGACTTCGATACTGATCTTGGACGGTGACCGATCGTTGTGAACGAGCGCGTTCTCTAGCAGTTCCTCGATCGCTCGCTCGATGTTCATCGTTGCCTCGACGAAAACGGGGGCCGATGCACGAACCTCGATCCGTCCGTTCGAATACTGGGATCGGAGTCGGTCGGCACACTCTCTGATCGTTTCGACGAGTTCAATCTCGGTGCGGTGAGGCCGGCTCGAAACAATCTGAACGATTTCCCGTTCCTTTGAGACCGTCTCGAGCAGGCGATCACAGCTCGCGACGATTTCGCGAGCGTACGTGGCTTCGTCTCCGGGAGTGGCGTCCGTGATCGTCTCAGCATAGCCACGAATGACTGCCATTTCGTTGTGGAGGTTGTGTCTGAGCACGCGATCAAGGACCCGAAGCTGTCGAATTCGGTGCTTGCGGTGCGTGATATCGCGAACGAAGGCGACGAACCGGTCGCGTGGGTCATCGGTCGCGATTCGACTGACCCAGACTTCGACCGGGTAGGTCGAGCCGTCCGCCCGCCGGTGTCGGCCGTCGACCTCGACTTTATCCACTGCTCCGGGATCCATCGATCTCCATTTGTTTCGCAGTGTCGCTTCATCGATACCGCATTCGATCTCGGCGATGTTCATGGAGAGCAACTCGTCTCTGGTGTAGCCGAGCATCTCGACGAGCGCCTCGTTGACGTCGAGTACGGCACCATCCACGTCGTGGACGACGATGCCGTCCGGTGCTTGATCGAAGAGCACACGAAGCCGTGATTGACTCCGCTCAAGATCGTGTTCGCGCTGTTTCCGCTCGGTGATATCACGCTGGATAGCGACGAACCCCTCGATCTCGCCCGTCCCGTCGGCGATGGGTGCGATCGTCTGTTCGGCATGATAGCGCTCGCCGGCTTTCGTCTCGTTGACGATCGATTCGTCCCACGTCTTCCCGTCGAGGACCGTCGCCCACAGCCGCTCGTAATAGTCGTCGTCGGTGTCATCGGACCGGAGAATGTTCGGCTTCCGACCGATGGCTTCCGCAGACATATACCCGGTGATCGTCTCGAATGCGGGATTGACGTACTCGATGGTTCCGTCGACGTCAGTAACGAAGATGGCGTCGGCAGCCTGTTCGATGGCGCGTTGGCGGCGGCGCAACTCTTCGCGCATTTGCACGTCGTCGAGGGCGTATGCGATCGTCTCTCCGAGTTCGGCGAGCAGTTCCCGCTCGTTCGGTTTGAACGCACCCACCCGGTCCGCGTAGACGTTCAAGACGCCATAGAGCGCGCCGTCGTAGACGAGCGGAACCGAGACACTCGAGCGGTAGCCGCGGTCGAGCGCCTGCTCGCGCCAGGGTTCGTAGGCCGGATCGTCAGGCACGTTTTGCATGACCTGTATTTCACGGGTACGGACAGCTTTGCCGGTTGGACCCTGTGCGGTCGGTTCCTCATCCGTCGTGATACTGATCTGCTCGAGGTAGCCCGCTTCGACACCGGCTGCGGCCCGTCCCGTCACTGTGTTCGATTCGGGATCGTGCTCACCGATCCAGGCGAACAGGTAGGACTCGGACTGGCTGATGATCTCGCAGACGCGCCGATCGATCTCGGACTGCGTCGATGCGTGAACGAGTGCCTGATTGAGATCACGGATGACGGTGTTGATCTGCTCGAGTTTCGCTGCCCGCTCCGTCGCCAGCTCCTGGGAGACTGCATCGAGAATCTGTGTCGCCAAGAGCGGATACGCGTCTTGGTCGGGTTCGCACGGCAAGTACTCCGTCACGCCGGCGTCGACTGCCTTGCGGACGCACTCGCTCGAGTGGTCGGAGGGACACAAAAAGATCGGAACCGACGGATCGGAGTTGCGAACCGTTTTAATCACGTCAATCCCTGAACCATCCGAAAGTCGGCGTTCCGTCACGATGCAGTCGAACGCACCAGCGGCGAACCGTTCAAGACCGTCGCACATCCGCGAAACTGTCTCGACGGTAAAGACCGCAGTCTCGTGGCCGTCGGCTGGTGCAGCCACCGCCTCGAGAGAAAGGTGATCACCGACGTGCAAGACAGACACCGACGTAGTCATACCCGTTCTTTTTAGCTGATGACCAAAATGATTGTGTAGCGACGCAAGCACAATCACGGCACGGAACGGTCAGACAGCCCAGCCGAGTGTTCACAGTATAGGCACTCTTATTGATGAAACAGGCCGTGAATGTGTATGGCCGATCAGAATCGACCGGACCGTCGTGTGGCTGGATCTGACGAGAGCGACCGCGCGTTGTCGGCGAGCCAATCGCAGCCAGCCTCGGTAACCGAAGCTATTTTCACCGCCGTCGAAGACGCGATTGCCGTTTTCACGGTCGAGCGCGACGGTTTGGAACCGACCTTCCGGTTCCAGCGAAACAACCACTCCCACGAAGAACAGACCGGAATCACAGCGACCGCGTGCCGTGGCCGATCACTCCGTGACCTTCTCGGCGAATCGGACGGCACTGTGGCAGCCAGCCGGTTTCACGAGTGCGTTTCTCGACGTGACCCCATCGAATACGAGGAAACGCTCGAGTTCCCTGCCGGAACTGTCGAGTGGCAGACGACACTCACGCCGATCGTCGAGGACGGCACACTCACCACGATCGTCAGCGTGTCGCAGGCAGTCTCCGAGGAAACGAGTCGCGACCGCACACTCCAGTCACTTCAGCGTGCGTACGAAACACTCTTCGAGCACGTTCAGGACGCCCTGTTCTTACTCGATGTCGGCGAAGACGGAACGATCCGGTTTCAGCGGTTCAACGAGCGCGAAACCGAGTTTACAGGCAAGTCAACTGCCGATGTCCGTGGGAAGACACCGGTCGAAGCCTTCGGAGACGACCTCGGGGCCGAACTCGAGGCGAAGTATCGCGAGTGTCTCGAGTGCCAAGAGCCAATCGTCTACGAGGAGGAACTCCAGTTGAACGGCGAGACGACGGTCTGGCAGACCAAACTGACGCCGATCGTTGTCGACGGACGTGTCGAGCAGATCGTCGGTTCAGGACAAGAGATGACGGCGCTCAAAGACCGCGAGCAGGCGCTCGAGGAGAGCAGGAATCGCTTGCGAGCGTTGTTCGACAAGTCGCCGGACGCGATCGCCGTCCACGATGCGGCTGGAGAGATCATCGACACGAACGAGCAAAACACCGAGAACCTCGGCTACTCACACGCAGAACTCACTTCGATGAACGTCACAGATTACGAGGTCGGACTCGACTCGGAGGACGCACGCGAGCTCTGGGCGGCAATGGACGTCGACGAGACGGTAAAGGTCGAGGGAAAACACGAGCGAAAGGACGGGTCGACATATCCGGCTGAAGTCTGGATTACCAAACTCGAGATCGGTGACGAGCCGCAGTATCTCGCAGTCGGTCGCGACATCACCGAACGTACCGAGCGTGAACGAGAACTCGCGGCCGAACGTGATTTCCTCGACACGGTTATCGAGAGCCTCCCATATCCGTTCTACGTGCTCAACGCCGAGGAATACACGATCGAATACGCGAACTCGCATGCAGCCGTCGAAACGGGCGATACCTGTTACGAACTCACCCACGGCCGGGACCAGCCCTGTGATGAGGGCGAGGATCCGGTCCCGTGTCCGATAGCCGAAATCGAGAGAACGGACGAACCGGTAACGGTCGAGCACGTCCATCTCGACGAAGAGGGAACCGAACGGACCTTTCAGGTGCACGCGAACCCGATCTATGACGACGACGGGACCCTCGTTCGGCTTGCAGAGAGCAACATCGACATCACGACCCGCGTCAAGTACGAGCGACAGCTCGAGACCCAGCGGGACAACCTCGAGGTGCTCAATCAGGTCGTGCGCCACGACATCCGTAACGACCTCCAGCTCGTCCTCGCATACGCGGATACGCTCGCGGAGTACGTCGATGCGGATGGCAAAGCGTACGTCGAACAGGTGCTCACGGCGGCTCGCGACGCCGTCGAGATCACGGAGACAGCGAGAGACGTGACGCAAGTGATGCTCCAGTCGGATGCCGACCGCTATCCCGTCAACCTCCAGCAGATCCTCGAAGCGGAAGTCGACAACGTGCGCTCGAGCCACGAACGAGCGGTCGTCTACATCGAAGGCACGATCCCGGACGTCGACGTGCTCGCCGACGAGATGCTGGAGTCGCTGTTCCGAAACCTGTTGAAAAACGCGATCAGACACAACGACAAGGAGATTCCGAGTGTCACGGTCACAACAATGCGAGCTGACACGCACGTCAGGATTCGGATCACAGATAACGGTCCCGGAATCCGAGATGCACACAAAGAACAGATTTTCGAAGAAGGTGAGAAGGGACTCGACAGCGACGGAACCGGACTCGGGCTGCATCTCGTGAAGACGCTCGTCACTCGCTACGATGGGCGCGTCTGGGTCGAAGACAACGATCCGGACGGGAGCATCTTCGTGGTGGAGCTTCCGGTTGACGCCGAGAAAGACCCCTGATACGGACTCCTGTCATACGGACTACTGTAAGTCAGTGCCGGTGCAACCGCGGGCGGTCGCAATTGCACCGGTACGTCGTTACAGCAAACCGTATTCAGTCATGTCTGGTTGGCCCGCGGCCGTTCTGGGGCCCATCGGAGAGCGAGACAGTAGACCGTATCGAGCGATCCGAAAGCAGAACGGGAAATCGATATAAAGCCGAGTTCCGACAGCGTGCGGTCGCTCGAAAGCTACGCAGCAGCCTCCCACTCCTCAATGAGCGCCGCAGCCGTCGTGAGGTCGGCGTTGTAGACTCGCTCGAGATAGTCGAGACCGTTCTCGTGTTCGTCTTCGGTGAACGCGTCGACACAATCTTTGGGGACGATGATCTCGTAGCCATTGAAAAAGCCGGTTGCCGACGAGTGGCGGACACACATGTTCGTATGCAGGCCGGTCATTACGAGCCGGTCAACGCCGAGGCTGCGGAGGTGTTGGTCGAGTCCGGTCCCGTAGAACGCATCATAGAACCGCTTTTCGAAGATGTGGTCATCAGCCTCGGGCTCGAGTTCGGGAATGACGGCTGCACCCGCCGTCCCACGCATCGCATGCTCTCCCCAGACCTCCAGTTCGAAGTCCTCCGGCCGATGTGCATCGTTGGCATAAATCACTGGAACGTCGTGTGCACGAGCCGCCGGCAGCAACTCATCACGGAGGGTTGGAATGATGTTTTGAGCCCGCTCTGCTTCGATTTTACCAGTCACGAAGTCGTTCAACATATCGATGACAATGACAGCATCACTCATACGTAGTTGTTAGTTGGATCAGCGGAAAGCATTTCGGCAACGTATCCTGATTGTCCAGTAAAAAAGCTATTTGCGTGATAATCGAACATCAGTCTCGATATCCTCACCGGGCTTTACAGTAAGCCGCTCTCCTTACACATCATGACGCTTCCATCGTACGTTTCACTCGAGTGAGGGGTCGAGGCGTCATAACTGTGGCACACCTGGTGAATCCGCGGAGATACATTCGAGCCCCTTTTCGATCACCGGCGATCCATCGTACTGGACCGTGCCGTGACGCCAGTCGTATGTGATGAGTCCTGCCTGTTCGAGCCGTGGCAACTGATGGTGATGGAGGTCGATGTCGATCGCGTCTCTGTCCGGCTGGGTCGTCTGATTCGGATCCTGCACTTCGGACTCGAACACCACCTCAACTAACTGTGATCGATCAGTCTCGAGGGACTCCATATTGACGAGATGGGTGAGAATACACACCCGTCGCCACTCGGCGAGGACGGCAAAATCAGGATCGGTGGTGGTACTGACCGAAGCTGCGTCCGCGTCCGCTCGCTCATCGGAGTGTGGGTGTCGCCAGAACGTCCAGGCCATATTCAGAGCAGCGGGCGACTCGATGAAGTATCTTCCTAGGAGGGATATTGAGCCGTCTGTATCACTCCCCTATCAGTAGTTGGTAATACGGTTTCTTTATTTAGAGTGTGGCGTGAAACTCGCGATGAGTACAGGCGAAGTGGTTCCCGGAGGTGCAATCGGTCTCACCGATAGCTATCACGAACAGCGTACTGCTCCCATGGACGGAGACGTTACCGGCTTTTTACAGCCCGAGGTTTCTCTTCGTCATCACCTTCTTGGTGATCGTCCGATTCTCTGTTATCACTCACTATCTCTTCAGCTACGTCGTCGGTCAGCTGTGTGGGTGGCACCTTCTGCGTCACGCGGAAGGTTTTGGTCGGACGGAGAATCGCCCACAACGCCCCTGCTGCGTGGAGTACTGCAACGACTGGGAGCGAGACGAATAATCCAACTAATACGCGGAATCGTTCTGCGTAGTACCAATAGCCGATAAATCCCCACGCAAACATCCCCACGATCTGAACGCCAATGGCGACTTCATAGAGGGACGGTAGGAAGACGATTGACACGGGCGTCACTAGTGGAATCAAGAGCAACGGGGACAGCGCCACAAGTCCCCAGGCTGCGTTCCGGAGCAACGACAGCAGTTGGTACTGTCTGGGTAACAGATGCGAGTCGAGGGATGCACCCGAAATCCACCGACGTCGTTGTCTGATCAGTTCCCCGACTGACGGCGGTGCCTGATTGAGAAGTTTCACTGGGAGGACTGCCATCTCCCGGTCTGGGTCAGCGAATGCACGCCAGATAAAATTCGTATCCTCGGTGACTGTCGGAACGTCCCACGTAACCTCCTGCTCAACGACTGTTTTGACGGCGAACCCACCACCCCAGGCATATAATGGATAGCGAAATCGCGGAAACACGCGCTGTTCAATCTGAAAGCCCATGCGGAAGATTTCCGCAAAATAACACAACCACGACCCGGTCCGAACCGGCCGTTCCATCAACTGGACGATATCGGCATCGGGAAACCGAGGGAGTGATGGAACAATAGTATCTTCGTCAAGATAGAGGACAAACGTTTGATCTGTGGGCACGTGGCGACGAGCCCACTCGGCAGCTCGTGCTTTTCGCGTTGCTTCACAGGTAAACGACTCAGGCACGACGTGAACCGTTGCGCCATCGATGTCGATGTCATGTTCGGCGATCACCCGCACGTCGCTCAGTTTTGCAGGAAGCGAATTGACGGTCTGCTGGACAACCTCTTGGGCATCAATAGTCATCACCCGAACCTGAATGTCGGAGAGGTCGTGCTCGGCAGGTCGCTTTCGTGCTTGCCCAACAACGAGGACTTCTACAACCCAGAACGCCGTTGTCACAAAGAAAATTATGAGAAACGTCCAGGCTACTACTGAATAAACAGTATTAATCACAGTAGAAACATCTGATGTGCTGCATCGTATTGACTGTTCATTTTGTGGTAAAATGACTCTTGCTTATAGATACTTCTTTGAGTTGGGTTGTGTTGGATCGTGTAGGGACGGCCAGTTCGCATACCTACTTACCGGCTAACATGCGGGTGCGCCGACACTGACAGGAGTCCGTATGAGGGAAAACGGTGAGCGTCAGCGGTGAAATCCACGTTGAGAAGGGGAAGCGGGTTTTCCGTCGAACTGACGAGACACCAGCTTTGACGACAGATTCTGCGGAAAGAGCTGATCGATCCGCGTTCGTCACTCACGGACGTCCTCGATGACGAGAACGCGGCCGAGGGCGTATGCACCACCACCGAGCGAAGCGACGATCATACCGTACGGCAGCCACGGGTGAACATCGTAGAGTCCGCCGATCATGGATCGTGGCAACACGCGTAGATATCGTCGCTCGTAGATCGACCGCTCGAAGTGGCCCGTTTCTTCAGGTGCCTCGAGCGTCGCCTCAACGGCTGCGCTGTCTTTCCCCGACACTACCACTGTCTCTCGCTCGAGGTCGACTCCCTCGCTCGACTCGAGGTAGACGACGATCGGTGTGAATCCGGTATTCGAGATCTGATATGTCGTCTCGGTAGTCTCGCCGGGCTCGACGATCAGGTCGCCGTCGGGCGCTGGCTGTGAACTGACGAGTGTCATCGACTGCGCTCCTGCTGGGACGAGCATCGCGGCCGACGCGCCGACCACCATGAAGAGTGAGAAGGCGATAACCAGCCGCCGTGGGGTGACACCAATGTCGTCAGTTCGCTCTCGTGTATCGAGCGTCGACCGACGCCTGTCACGGACGGTCTCGAGGGCGTACCCGACGAGCGAGACCACCAGGACCGCAGTGGCGACGCCGTTGATCCCGCCGAGTTGGGAGCCGGTCTTGTCCAACACCCATTGCTGTGTGGTGACTACGACCGCATCCAGTTTGGCCGCTGCCATTCCTGCCCCCGGAATTGTGAGAACCGTCCCGCCGAGTTGCAGAGCCCTCGCGACGATTCGGTCCTCGGTGACGGGTAGATCACCCTGATCTTGATCGGTCACTGGATTCGCATCGCCACGCGTTATGTAGCCGTCTGCAGTCTCGTTGACGACGCGGTGGGTTACCAGTTCGCCATCAGTCGCCTCGTAGACGACGACATCGCCTGGAGTTGGGTCGCCTGTGACGGCGGCCGGAACAGCGACAAAGCCGTCGTTGGCGTCGATCGTTGGCTCCATACTGTCGCTGGTGACGTAGCCGAGCAGGATCGGCTGGCCGAGTAACTGGCCGACAAGGAGCGCCGCAACTACGATAATCAAGATGATCTTGAGCAGCCGTGTGGTAGTTTGGAGTATCATGGTGTGTCGGTCTACGAGAGCGGCCAGCCGCCGACGAGCGGCAGTCGGCGCGGCTCGTGGTGCTGGAGCAGGTATGCTTAGTTGAATCCAGGCCGATATTTTTCAGCGATGCCGGCGTCGAAGTTGTCGAACGTGATTATAGCTTCCTCACCGAGGTCATCGTCGGTGTTGACGTAGCCGACGGCGTCGTCGTTGGTAGTAAACGCACGTGGATTTGCGCCCATCATCCCGTATGAGGTGTCATAGTCGAGGACGAAGTACGCCTCGTGTGCGTTGATGAGATCAGTCCCGTCGCCGGCGCGCTCGCCACTGCTGTCAAGGTCGGTGAAGTCGACGACCCAAGCGCCTTCGATGGGTTCATCCGGGACATCAACCTTGTCGCCGTCGTACTTCATGGGGTCGACGGCGTAGGTAACCAGACACCCAGTGGAACAAAACTCCATCCGGTCGCCGTTCGCGTGGGTTAGTTGCGCGTGGGCAGTATCAAACATTTCCCCTTTCGTGTCCATTCCGCAGACGGCACACTTTGCGTCGCCGAACGTGATTGGCGCATCCTCGACTTCCAGAGTCCCGCTGGCCTCCGCCGTCGACTCGCCGTATTCGGCCCCAACCGACCAGTCGGTTCCGTCGAAGCGCAGTGGACCGTGCCGGCCGGTCTCGGTGTTCTCCGCAGCCAAATCGTTATAGACGGTCGGGACATCGAATGTCGCTTCCGCTGGTTCGTCTTTGGGTACCGTAACAGTCTGTTCGTCGACGAGTGTGTCTTCCACATCGAGGGTCACGGTCGCCTCGCCGCTGTAGTCGCCGTCGGAGACAGTCGCCGTGACAGTGAAGTGATTGTCCGAGCCGACGGTGAGTTGTCCGGGCGCGCTGACAGAGAGATTCTCGCCACTTTTGGTAACCTCCTCTTCATCGCTCTCGTCTCCAGTTCCTCCGTTAGCGTCATTGGGCGAGGCAACGAACATTACAGTTCGATCCCCATCGTCGGCTTCAGCGTCAGGCAAGGCCTGTTGAAGGTCGTCGTGATCGGTCGTGTCGGCGCGAACAGTGATCGGCATGCTGTTGTCGCCCGAGACACCTTCGAGTGGGACACTGTTTTCCTTGCCAACGATCGAGCTGCCGTCGTACCGATAATCGAGAACAGCGTCCGTATCGTCGCCGAGCCAGTCCTGGTCCTTGACGTGGACGTTGATAGCCTGCGTTTCCGTGTTCGTCACCTGAAGCAGGTCGTCGAACCGAATCCAACCGTGCTTGTGAAGATCGTCGAGAATCAACCTGATTGGATTGGTGTCCTCGACGTACTCGCTTGCATCTCCCGCATAGTCGTCGTTTACTTCGACGTGAAAGTGGCCGTTTCCGGTCCCGATCGAAACGGCGTGGCCGACACCGGACGCGCTGAATGCACTCGTGCCGAACAGCAGTCCGGCACCAGCAGTTGCCGACCCAAACAGGAACAGGCGTCGTTTCACGCTAGATCATCTCCGTTCGATCGGCCGCAGTGTTTCGTCGGTCGAACCCGGATCGCCTGGTGACTATCGTTTTCCGACATACTACGATTGGATGGTCCAAACCATATTTATTAACAACTTCTGGTGTATTTATCGAATAAGGGTGGTTCACTTCTAGAATATGCCGGACTAGTCAAATGATCGTTCGGAAATTGTACCACAACCCTCATAGCCGACCGGACGGCTCACTTGAGACGATGAACCTAACACGACGTCGTCTGTTCGCTGCGCTTGCGGGCGGGTCATCGCTTCCACTTCTCGTCGGGACTGACGGTGTCTCCCGTGTCGGCGCCGGTCACACAGCCAGTATTGACACGTCCGATGACAACTCGTACCTCTCTCTGGATGGCGCCGCCTTGCGGGAGCCAATCGCTGAATCGGAGGCAACGATAACGATAGATTCCCAACTCGAAGAGGTGACGGTGACGACACTCAATGCCAGCGCGTTCGAATTCGATCCGACTCCGCCGATTTCGCTCGAGGAGCCGGTTTCCGTGGAGGTAACGCTCACCGACGGACAAACCGGTGTCGTCACGGACACTGTCACGATCGAACTTGAAGGACCGAACGTTCGCGCCGTCGTCGAGCGGCCCCTTCATGTAGAGGAGGATACAGTAGTCGATTCGTGACTGGACTCACTCACGATAGCCGAGGCCGAAGCACCCTCTGCCAGGATGAAGGTTCACCGGAAACCGCCTCGCGGCCCATGAGTATGCGCCTCGGTCCCAGTCGGTCACGTCGGGTTAGGGTGAGTGTCTGCGCGGAGAAGGTATTCAACAAACACAAGCAGACAGCGACTGGCCGACACCAAACCTTACCGTCCCGCCGTTTCGAAGTCTCTCCAGACATCACAACCGTCGATTCGGTAGCGTGTGGAGGTGAAGTGTTGTGGTTCTTTCAATTTTACAGTCTAATAAGCGAACCAGACATTGATTTAGGCAAGCCTAAATCGAAAGCGACTAATTGTTTTAGGCGAACCTAAATCTTGCATGTCACAATCAGTGCGATACGGGTTGTCACAGTTACGTGTAGTATTTGTTGTAGGACTACTCTGTTGTTCGCTGATCGCTGGGGCAGGGCTCACTACCGCGTCGTCGTCGAATGTCTACGTCACCGTCTCCGACGTGACGGTCTCGAACGACGAACCGACGACCGATGAGGCTGTCACAGTCACGCCGACGGTCAGCCTCTCGAGCCAGAAAGACGGCGGATTCGAAATTACGCAAGTCATTCTGACGGCTCCTGACCAGGGGCGGGTCGACGAAGCGGACGATCTCGGCGTCATCGGATCCGGAGAAAGTATCGACGTCCCGCTTCAGACGACGTTCGACACCGCAGGCGAAAAGCGATTAGTGGTGACAGTTCGCGGAGTCAGAACAGACGCAAACGGGAGTACGCAGAAGATCGGTGTTATCGAGCGGCCCGTGTACGTTAGCGTCTCCGAGCCCTCGTCCAATCCGGTGACGGAACCACAGCTGCAGATCACTACTGACCGTGCAGTCGCTGGGTCCGACGTCCCAGTCACAGTGACGGTGTCGAACGGCGACGACAACGCGTTGACCGACCTCGCTCTCCGACTCGAGAGCGATGGAACCGTCGAAGACCCAACACGGGTTTGGCCGACGCTCGGTGCTCGAAATATGACGACCGTCGAATTCAACGTCCAGCCCGAGAACGTCGGTTCCAACAGCCTCGAGACGACGTTGGAGTACAATAGTGGGAGCCACGTAACGGCCACCCAGTCGATGCAAGTCGAACCGTTACGCGAAGACGTCGACCTGTACGCATTCGCTCTTGAACGAAACGGATCGACGGTGCTTCAGTACCGCGTCACCAACCGCGGGAACGCCCCAATTGACGATGTGTCGATTTCGGGACAAACGAACGACACTCAGTTGCCCAGTGCAACGATCGAGACTGTCGACGCAACGTCTGCTCAGACAGTGACGATTCCAGTCAACGATGCACTGGTCGGGACTGCCCAGATCGAGGCGATGTACACGGTCGGCGACCGCACAGCGCAGACAGGACAGTCTATCAACATTACGGAACCGACTGCAACGAAGTCCGAAACCGGAACCAACGGTGAACAGTCGATAACCACAGCGGGTGGGTTAGGCGGCCTGCCGTTCGCCGGCGTCGGTATCGCTCTTATAGGTCTCGTTAGTGTCGGGCTCGTTGGCTATCGCCAGTGGGATCGGTGACCAAGTTAGGTTGCTGATAGTCGGTAGCGATCGAGACGTACCACGCGCCTGGAGGGCCGCGAGGCGAAAGCCCGCGGCAGTAGCTGCATTGAGGCGCGAAGCCCACTTCCACAGACTGTCGGACAACACGGATCACACATCGATCGAACGCGAGATGCTGCCGCTAGTGGTTCGTCACGCCTGACTTTGCGGGTCGAACCGATCGCGGGTATCTGGTTCGACTCGCCCGTCGACGCGTGACGGAGTACTAACGGTGACAGGCGTCAAGACACGGCCGAGTGTTCATTGCTTGTTGTCCGACAGTATCTGCAAGCGCCGACCGAAGGGGTGTCACGAGTAGAAAGCGGTCAACCGCCAGACGGCATCCTTTTGTGCGGTTTCAAAAATAGGAGCGAGCCGCTCCGAATCACGGAGCGATTTGCGAAAATAACGCAGTGATTTTCGAGCGCTCGTGGAGACTGCGCTCGAGGCACGTCTACACCCTGTGTGGCTCAGGCTGGCTGGGTATCAAGGATGGTCACCCAGTGAGTCGGGTTATCAGCCTCGTGGTTGCTAGCGGCCCAGTTCGCATCAGCCCACTCCGTAAACGTCTGATCGATCTCGCACTTGTCACACCGCAATGTATATGTCATATGTGCACGTTCGACACGATCTGTCTTAACAGTACTCCAGTACCACCGCAGACCAGTTCGATTTTTCTCTCGAGTCCAGGTAGCGTTTGAGCATCCCATCCCCGTTCTCGAGGGGTCCACAGATCGTACGGTCGTCACTGTCGCGCTCGGAATAGAACGATGGTGACCAGAGGACGTCTTATCCGGTGTCCGTCGTTTCTGCGATGCGATGAGGTTGGGCATCCGTACCAAAAGAGCAGTATTCGCTTCGAGATTCAGGTCGTACTCTCGATCCGAGATGTGGCTCTGAGTTCGCTAAGGGTGCCACGGCGAACGGGATACGGGCTGCTCGATGAACACGTGCAAACACGGACAGCGCTCTGATCGCGAGGCCGGTTCCGATCGGTGCACACTCAGTCGATACCACGTTTATTTCTCTGGGCAGCGAAGCTCTGTGTGGTGCCGGTGTACGCTCACCGTCATCGTGGAGAGGTGATCCCCTGTGCCAGAAGTCAAGACAATCGTCCGCGAAGCAGTCGTGAGCGCGTCACCAACGACCACCCTCACCGAACTGGCAGAGTTGATGGACGACGAGAACGTCGGTAGTATCGTAATCGTTGAAGACGGCCAACCACGCGGGATCGTGACGGACCGTGATATCACGGTCCAAGCAGTCGCCCGCGGGGCAGATCCCACGACAGCGACCGCTGCCGATGTGATGAGCGACGACCCCGTCACAGTGGAGATGGACAGTGGTATCTTTGACGTGATCCGTGTGATGACGGACTCGAACGTCCGCCGGATCCCAGCCACCGACGAAGATGGACAGCTCGCCGGAATCGTCACGTTCGACGACTTCGTCGTGCTTCTCGGCCGAGAATTCAAATTGCTTGGCGAGCTCGTCGAAGCTGAAATCCCACCATACGAACATACGTGAGTGAATCTGTGACTCGGAACGATCGCGGGCAGTGACATCAGCCACCGGGCCGATCGACCCGGCAACCGCGTTTTTCGCGGTGGTTCTGGACGCCATCCAGGGGTGTTTCCATTAGATATCAACTGTCTATCGATCGAGCGTTATTCCTCATCGTCCGATCACTGGGCTTCCTCGATGCCGCGTACTGTTCAGGAAGATATCGTCGCCGCTTATGCGGGAGCCAATCCGACCAGCCGACGGCGTGATCCAACCCGCGGGAACGAACGTGCAGTGACAGCCTTCACGCCCGTCGAACCAGATGCTGCCGAATCGCTCGTTGGCACGTTTCACACACAGCGTCGAGACGGACGACCGTCGTCAAGAGCGGATACTCAACCGGAATGTCCTCATAGAGGTACTGAACGAGATCCCGATGTTGGATCCCGGCCTCGACGTTCTTGTTCGTCGTCTTCTGCAGGAACGCCTGTCGCTGCTGGGCGAGCGTTTCACACCGGTCGCGGTGGTCGGTGAGTGTCTCGTGACGCTGCTTGAGGGGGTCGAAACCGAGATCTGTCAGCGGGGTTTCGTCTGCGTCAGTGATCCACCTCACGATGTCATCGATACTCTCAGCGGCCGCTTCGAGATGCGTTTCCTCTCGAGCGAGTGCCCG
The DNA here is from genome assembly GCF_005938085.1 of Haloterrigena sp. H1. GTDB lineage: Archaea > Halobacteriota > Halobacteria > Halobacteriales > Natrialbaceae > Natrinema. Next base: position 255,372 of record NZ_SMZK01000002.1, on the reverse strand, counting down.
GCGAAAGACCGCTATTTCCGTCTGCCGGGCGTTTGCCTCCGTGATGACCATCCGTTTGAGGTCCGCTGAGAACGGCGTCTCCGTTGTCGGCGCGAGTGCGACCGCGATCGAATCCGTGAATTCGCTCTGAATGGTCGCCAGCAGGGACTCGGAGCTGTCCATGTCGGCAACACTGTGAGGACGGATCGTCTCGTTGAACGCAGTCCGTACTGTGTGACACTGATCGTCGGTGGATGCGTTCGTCTGGAACTGGGCTCCCGCGGTTGCTGTGATCCCGGGCGACAACGATGGTGTCGGCTCAGTCGGGACGTCTGCGACCCGGTCGACGAACGTTTCGAACGCCTCGAGTTTCGCGTCGACTGCCTCCTGTTCTACCTGTATTCGCGTTCGCGCTAATTCTATGTGCTGTGTCATGAATGCGCACACACCAGAACCGTGCCATTTGAGGCAGGAAATGCCTCAGACGCCGTCTCTTCGACGCCACTAAACATGGATCGACAAATGCAGATTTTCAGTAGCGATACCATCATGGCTCGCAACAGTCCACAGAATGCGTCGCTGTCGAGTCGATCGAATTCGATTTCCGATCGAACGAGACCGGCTGTTAGACGCATGGGCTCCACTGGGTGCGGAGACACACAGTAGGCTGCGACAGCGGGCCGTAGACTGCGTCATAGTCTTATTCGACGATCACTTTCCCAACCATCCCAGCGGCTTCGTGGGGGATACAATAATATTCGTGTGTCCCAGTCGCCGCGAAGGTGTGAACGTACGACTGACCGGGTTGGACGGCACCGTTCCCGTTCTCCCAGCCGGTCTCTGCTGCGGACTGCGAGTCGAAGCCACCCGACGCCCAGTATCCGGCACTGTCGGGAATTTTGTCCTCATACGCGGTCACGGAGTGTGCTTCGCCACTCGCGTAGGTCCAGGCCACCTTGTCACCTTTCGAGACCGTGATCTCTGCCGGCTCGTATGCGACGGCAGCCATGTCGATGACGTGATCAGCGTCCTCGGGGACTCCGTCGACGACGTTCGGACCGCCGTGGAGGTCAGCGTCACTGCCACTGCCGTCGCCCGAGTTGGAGTGCGTGCCACCCGATGCTCCGGCCAGGTCGAGATCGAGCGGGAGTTTTTCGACGCTGTCGACAAGTGCGAATTGTGCGTACTGAGAGGCGTTCGCGAACGACTCGACCGCCCCACCGATATCACCCCCCTCCTGGAGCGCAGTGAGGTAAGCGTCGAGTTGTGCCTCGAAGGTTTCGTAGGCGTTGTGATCGGCCTCCTCGATCAGTTCGTGGACGCGAGCCTCCTCGAAGTGGGCGAATACGTCCTGCATTACGGCCGCAGCAGCCTCGGTGTGTGAGCCACCACTACTGCTGACGATGGCGTAAACCGACGCCAGCGCCTCCGCGTTGAACTGCTTTACGACGGGATACACGTCGTCGCCGTTGCTGGCAGCCGTGGAGATGCCGCCGAGTCGTTCTTCGAACGTCTCGTAAGTCGATTCGTCCGCCTCTTCGAGCGCCTCGTGGTAGCCGCCCGCACCGGACTCGAAGTGTTCGAACGCGTCCTGAGCGATCGCCTGTGCCCGACTATCGTTTCCGAGCGTATCGAGGACGGCTGCGTCGAAGCCGCGAGCGGCCATGTAGCCACCCTCGGCACCGCTCACCGTCGCAGTGGTGCCGGCCATCGTTTCGAACTCCAGTAGCGTCGACTGGACTCCCTCGTAATGGGTTTCGACACCGGAGTCGTTCGCGTTCTTGAACGCGTCGATCAGGCCGCTGAGATGCTCTTCTTCGAACTGGGTGTAGAGATTCTCGCTGGTCGACTCGACCGTCTCGTGGACCTCGAGTTCGTTCTGTTCGAACCGCTCGAAGAGGTCCTCTGCGATCGAGGCAGCGACAGTGTTCTGGCCCAAGCGGTACAGTTCACGGGCATCATCGAACCGCGCTCGGAAGAACGCCGCCTCGAGAAGCGGTGCGTTCGCGCCGGCGAGTGCCTCGATCCCGGCCACGAGGTTCGAATCAACTGTCGCAACAGCATCGTCGATACCGGACGCGTTTCCGTTCTTGATCGCGGACTGGAGATCCGAGAGTCCGGCTTCGAAGCCCTCGTAGGCGTCGCCGTCGGCCTCCTCGAGCGCTTCGTGTGCTCGTGCGCCTTCGAAGTGCGCGAAAACGTCGCTCGCCATCGTCGCAGCCCGGTCGGTCTCGCCACGAGCGGCGAGCCACTGGCAGTCGTACGCGCGGGCACGGTAGATGGTCAACGCGGCAGCGTGTGCGAACGACGAGGATGGGCCGCCCATCGATGCGAGTGCCGCCGCATCCCAGCCCCGGGCCTGGAGCGCTGCCATGTGACCCGCACCCGCGGCGGACTCGACGTCAGCAAGCGCATAACTGCCGTCGATAGCCGCTTCGAACGCTTCGGTGGCGCTGTTCTGGACGCGCTCGCTATTCTCGTTCCCAGCAGCCGATTCGACCGCCGCGACCGCGCTCTCGAACGCGGCGTAGGCCTCGCTGTCGGCCGCTGCGAGCGTGTCGTGGACCGCCGCCTCTTCGAAGCGACTCAGGACGTCTGCTGCGGTGGTTCGTGCCGCCTCGAAGTTCCCCGCGGCCGCGAGGAATGCGGCGTTCTGAACGGTAACCCCGAACAACTGAAGATCGAGTAGCTGCGCGGTCGTCTCGCCAGCGAGTGCCTGCTGGCTCTCGGCGAGTTGCGTGCTCGCGATCGATGTCTCCTCGCGAGCACGGCCGATGTTTTCGGCCTGGAGTCCGGCCGTTCGGAGTTCGGCCAGCGCTTCCTCGAACTCCTCGTAGTTCGATTCGCTCGTCGCCTCGAGCATCTCGTGAGCACCGTATTCCCCAGAGGCGTGCTCGAACCGGGCGAACGTCTGCTGAGCGACCGATGCGCCAGCGGCCGGTTCATCGGCGACGCCCAGCGAGAGGGCATCCCAGAGACGGGCACGCATCGCGTTCCACTCCGCGCTGACGGCCGCATTGACTGACGCGGTCGTCTCTGCCTCGTCGGTTCCCTGTGAGGCTGCTTGGGTCGCGGTGTCGTCGTCACCCTCCCCCGAAGCGCTGCAGCCGGCGAGGCCGGCTGCGATTGCGGCTGTACTCGCTGCCAATAGATCGCGTCTGCTTGGTCGCATATTTTTTAGGCTCGCCTAAAAGTTCATAACCGCTTCGATTTAGGCTGACCAAAACAGCGGCGTGGATACTGATTCCGACGAGGGAGTTATAAAACAATCGAACAGTGGCTGCCGTTGTCGGTCGTCACTGGCCGCCGATGCGTCAATTCCGTTCTCGACCGGCTCTACGTCGTTGGAGGTAGTTCCGCCGGGACGGCGCGAGGCCCTACACTCGACGATGCTAATAGTTGCCGTTGACGATGTCACTGACTGCCTTCCGGTCGTAGAGGGGCACTTCAACGTCGTAGATCTGTCTGGCCGCTCGCTCGGTCACAACGAGGTTCGTAATCGGCCCTTGGTAGAGTGGCCCACCACGGAAGACATCGCCGTTCTGGACGGCCGTTAGCTCGCTGGCGACGTTGTCGGTTTTCAGTTGGGAAACGATCGTACTCCGGAACTCCTCGGCAGTCTTCGCTTCCTGCCCGCGGAACAAGATAACATCGGGGTCGATCTCGAGGAGTGTCTCGTAGTCGACCGCTCCACGCGAGTTGTGGAAGTCCCGTACGTCCGTGTTGGCGAACGCGTCCCTGACCTCGAGCTCGCGCCACTGCTTGAAACTCGTTCCCTCGCCGATCAGATACGGTGAGAACGATCCCATACTGTCTTCGGTCGCCCACATGATGGCGACGCTCGGCCGCTGGCCCTCCGGTGGGACGATATCGGCGACGTTCGACTGGAAGTCCGCGTGGAGACGCTCGAACGCCTCGTATCGGTCCGTCTCCTGAAAGACCTGCGCCAACTTCTCGAAGGCCTCGTACAGCGTGAGATACTCGTAGTCGTGCCACCCGTAACCGGTCGAAAAGATGCTGTTACCGAAGAACGGCGTCCCGGTCGCCCCGATTCGGTCGATATCCTCCTGGGTCCAGCTGTCGGTTCGACCGAGGATGAAGTTCGGATCATTGACGAAGAGGTCGACGCTCTCGCTCAACTCGAGGAACTCCTCCGGGTTCAGTTCACCTTCCCAGAGCGATGTCATACCGCTTTTGTCGACGCTCACGCCCGGAATGTCGTCGTAGTACTGCGTGTGATAGCGACTGGCGAGGTAGACGGCTTCGGGCGGTTTCTGGCCCAGTGCGATCCCCATGTCGGCCCAGCTCCCATTGTTAGCTGCCCACGTCTTCGGGACGCTATCGAATTCGACCTCACCGACCGGTGGCATCGATACCGTGTATGGTTCACCATCCGATGCACCGCGGCCACTTCCGCTGTTTCCGGCGCCAATACAGCCAGCAAGCGAACTGACACCGGCGACCGCGCCTCCAATTGCAAGTACGTTTCGTCTCGTCCACGTTCGTTGACCACTCATCATAGTTTAGGCCAGCCTAAAAATTTAAAAGCGTTACGAAGTCGGCTGATCTATCCATGGGGCTCGCAGTCTCTCCGGTTCCTCTTAGAGTCGTGACGTGTCCATCGTTGACCACTTTCGGTGTCCAGTTATCGGTTCGGTAATGCTCGTTTGGGGAGCACCTGTAGCTCGGGTTCGTACCTAACGGTCGCCTCGACGCCGAAGACATCGGCAAGCAACTGTTCGGTCACGACTTCTGTGGGTGGCCCCCAGTCGTAGAGTTCGCCGTCGCACACCGCGACCACGTAATCCGCAAAGCGGGCCGCCTGCGAGATATCGTGGAGGACGACTGCCACGGTGACCCCCTTCTGCTCGTTTAGCTGACGGATCGTCTCGAGGACGCGAAACTGGTGGTGGACGTCCAGAAACGTCGTTGGTTCGTCGAGCAACAGGACATCCGTGTCCTGTGCCAACACCATCGCGATCCAGGCCAGTTGCTTTTGACCACCGCTCAGTTGCCCGAGTTCGGCGTTTCGGAGGTGTTCGATTCCCGCCAACTCGAGCGCGCGCTCGACTGCCTCCCGATCCGTCTCACTGACGCTGTCGAAAAATCCACGGTAGGGGTACCGGCCGTGATAGACGAGATCCTCGACGGAAATCGAGCCCAGCGAATCGTTCTCCTGGGAGAGAACACCGAGTTCGCGCGCCAGTGCTTTCTGACTGAACGAGTCGAGGTCCTCGCCGTGGATTCGAACCGTTCCCGTCTCCGGCTCGAGGTGGTTCGAGAGCGCCTTCAACAGTGTACTCTTCCCGCTACCGTTCGGGCCGACGAGTGCGGTCACCGCCTCCTCGGGGATATCGAGGCGTGCACAGTCGACGATCGGTTCCTCACTCGTCGGATAGCTCAGTTCGAGGTCCTCACCGACGAGTGCGCTGTCGATAGCGACGCCGTCATCGTCAGTGATCCGGCCCTGTTCGCGTTCGTGGTCCTGTGTGCGTGCCATTATAACTCACCCATCGATTGTTGCTTGCGCATCAGATAGAGGAAGTACGGACCGCCGACCAGTCCGGTGACGACGCCGACCGGCAGCTGGGTGCCAGACAGCGCGAGACGTGCGCCGACGTCGGCGACGACCATCAGTGCAGGGCCAGCGAAGAGACAGCCGAGTATCAGCCGTCGGTAGTCACCGCCGACGGTATTCCGAACGATATGCGGGACGACGAGCCCGAAGAAGCTGACGATCCCGGCGACGGCGATCGCAGCACTTGCAGCCAGAATTGCGACGACCGAGAGGAGAAAGCGAGTCCGTTCGACGCGCATCCCGAGCGATCGGGCGGTTCGTTCGCCCAGCAGCAACACGTTCAGCTGTCGTGCCCCACCGATCGCGATTGCACACGAGAGGATCGCTGGGAGGATCGCGATTCTGACTTCGTCCCAGCCAGTGCCCGTCAGTGATCCCGTAAGCCAAGCGACTGCCGTCTGGACGACACCGAGGTCGTCGGCGAAAAAGAACAGCCCCTGTTGGAGCGACTGAAAGACCATGTTGACGATGACGCCGGCGAGAACGAGACGGACGGGACTCGTACCGCCCTTCCAGGCGATCGTGTAGACGAGTATAAACGCAACTGCGCCTCCCAGGGTCGCGATGAGTGGCAACACCGACGCGAGCCCGCCGAAGACGATCAGCGTCGCCAGGACGGCGAACCCAGCGCCGGAGCTGACTCCCAACACGAAGGGACTCGCCAGCTCGTTGCGCGTTACGGCCTGGAAGATCGCGCCGGAGACCGCAAGCGCTGCCCCAGTGATGATCCCCACGAACACGCGCGGGAGTCGGAGTTCCCATACGACGATGCTCGCGGTACTCATCTCTGGAAGCTCCGTCCCGAACAGAAACGCCGACCAGGCGTTGACATTGAAGATCACATCGGGATTGAACACTGCCCGCCAGGCCTCGAGGAACGTCATCGAGTACTCCCCGAAGCTCACCTGGATGAGTCCAGCGATGACGGTGACAACCGTACTCGCCAGACAAAAGAGAACGAGCGTCCCTGTAACCCATCCTGCTCGTTGGTGGGAAGGTGTTTGGCCACTAACTGACTGTGTTTCTGCCATCTGTATTTAGGTGAGCCTAAAAAACGCTTAGTAGTTGTGGTTCTAGGTGGCCACATTGACGACAGGGTCAGTCACTAGAAACGTGCTGTCTTCGGAGAAGGTTCCCGGACTACTGGTGTGTCTACGGTGTGCCATCTTTACACGCGCAGTGTTTTAGGTCTTCCTAAATCCCGTGTCACGTCGGGGCTAGTCCGTCGACACCTCGCGTTCCACCTCGTCCAGTATTTTCGACTCGCTGTCCGAATCGCATCAACTATCGTAGCCACAGATGTGGATTACCGTCAGGCATTGCCGGTGCATCCGCGCACCCGCCTGCGGATGCGCCAGGACGTCGTGACAGCAGACCGTACGAACGTCTCTCGCGGAAAGTGCTGGAGGGTGCCCGATTCGAATTTCGAGGCAGTGTCAGTCCTCGATCGCGATGAGCTCACGCGCAAGCAGCGCCGAGAAAGCGTCGAAACAGGTTCGGGGTGACAGTGATGGGCACGGTTGAAAGCGAGGTTACCCTCACTACTGATCGAAAGTACGTTTCGAAAAACGCCGGCTAGAAGCCAGCGTCAGAGCCCCCCCCATCCGAGAGATGGTGTGTCAATCGGGTGGGTCTGAGATCGATCGGTGATGTGGCCATTGACGGTGGAACGATCCCAGGAGTGTGACGAGGGTCCGTGTGTCTCGAAGCCGGACAGGTTTCATCTGGCAACGACGGAATCCCCCCGTCGTCTGTGACTTTGAATCGTTTTGCAATAACCTTATTGGCCGTGTGCCAGCCACCGTGGCTATCTATAAACTATGCTGTCATTACGAGAACGAGTACGGTGAAGCCTCGGGGCTTGTCCCCGAGGTACTTCACCGTTTTGTCCGAGCGCCCAGAAACGGGCGGACGGACGCAGGCGAATTTAATTCCCCTCGACCTTCCCCGTTAAGATCGGTTGGAATTAACACCCGAACACATCGCTGGTGTCCGTGAGGGTCGGTCGCTCCACCACGACCCGACAACTCCAGTCTCACCTGCCGTAGCAGGGTGTTGAGAGGAGTCGCATTTCCAAACTTCCGAACGACCGCTTCGGATTAAGGTCTTTAACCCACGTCACGGTCGTTAAACTACGATACGGGAGGTGGTAAGTTAATCCCTTTGACGGGCTTCTCCCTCGGGGTCAAGCCCCGAGGCACTCGCCCTACTCAGCCTGTAGAGTACAGTACGCGAAAGCCGCTTCGCGTGGGATCGCTTTGAACGGCCCTGCGTAACGACCAAGACAGTCCCGATATGCTCACTATTGTGTGATCGACAGCGTACCGTGTAATTGACACGCTAGAAGACGGAGACATCCAATAGTAGCCACTGGCAGTCACTGCACACCCGATCGCACGACGGGAGCGCGGGCCGGAGCGACGACGTGACCGAGAACCGCGGCCCCTGCGATCGGTGTGGGAATTGTTTCAATCGTTACCATAGACGATTCTTGAGCGGGTACCCCAACCGTACCGAGTCTTCAGGTCATATCGGGTTTGACGAGGATTTTGACGTGGTTGCTCTCAGGGTCGATGAGTCGATCGAATCCATTGGCGACGATCTCATCGAGACCGATTCGGTCGGTGATGAACGGGTCCGGGTCGAGACGGCCGTCAGCGAGCATCTCGATTACCATTCCGTACTCTTCATCAGACCGCGGGCCGCCGAGATAGGCGAGTGTTCCGGTTACGGTCCGTTCACCGAGGACGAGGGTATTCGGATGCGTGCTCACTTCTTCCTCCCAGATGCTCACGATGGTCGTATGACCGCCCGGCGCCGTGCTTTCGACGGCCGCATTGAACGAGGGTTCGACGCCCGCAACCTCGAACGTGATGTCGGCGCCACCATCCGTGTGCGACTGGATGTATTCGACGGGGTCGGTCGTCGACGGGTCGATGAGTTCCGTTGCGCCGCAGTCGGCTGCGCGTTCGCGCCTGGCATCGCGCGGTTCGGAGACGAAAACCGTTCCCGCACCGGCCACGCGAGCACACTGGATTACCGCCAAGCCGATGGGTCCACTCCCGAAGACTGCAACGGCGTCTCCGGCCTGGAGTCCGGAGCGGCGTACCGCGTGCAGTCCGACACTCAGCGGTTCGACCAGCGCGCCGTATTCCACTGGGACATCGTCCCCAAGCGGGACGGCGTGCTCTGCGTCTACGACTGCGCTCTCGGCGAATCCACCGCTCCCACCGGAGAGCCCGATGAACCCGATCGAATCACAGATATGGTAGTTCCCCTCCCTGCACTGTCGACACTCCCCGCAGTAGAGGATGGGGTTGACTGCGACGGCGTCACCGACAGCCAGGTCCGTCACGGACTCGCCGACCTCCGCGATGGTGCCACTGTACTCGTGCCCCATCCGAATCGGTGCTGCTTCCCCAGATACGGGGTGGGGGTCGTCTTCCGGGACGAAAATCGGACCGGCGGTGTATTCGTGGAGATCCGACCCACAGATGCCGCAGGAATCGATGTCGATTCGGACCTCGTCCGCTCCGACTCCACCTTCCTCTACCTCCTCGACACGGATGTCCTTCTGGCCATGGTATGTTGCTGCCTGCATAGCACTCTATACTCGTCTTCAATTATATTCAAAGCCTACTCTCCCCAATTGATAGTTCGTCTTTCCAAACGGTCTAGCGTCGACAAGCTCCGTTCCACAAGTCCGCGAAACTGTATCGTACAACAACGCGACGAGAGATTCCTCTAGACACGGTGGAGTCCCTCCACAACTCGCAGACGTGTTGGTGCTGCAGTGAACGTGGGTTTCGGTAGAGTCGTAGTTTCATACGGACTCCTGTCAGTCAATGCCGGCGCACCCGCAGGCCGGGTCGCGGGTGCGCCGGTAAGCAGTTACCGAATTACCGGACTCACAAAACTCAACCACTGGTTCGGTTGGTGCGCCTGGCCGGGTCGAAGCGCGTACCCCGCTCTCCCCCTTTCCCGGTCGCTTGCCGGCCAGGAAACGCTACAGGTGGCCGAGAGGACCAACAAAAGCCTCGAGCCATCGCACCCGAGGTCGGTTACAGAGTGATTTATACTACTGGACAGCAGTCACGACGAAGCCGATCGCCTGCGTGCGGCCGTCACCTGTGGGGACGGCCGCGATGTCGCGACCCGCTGCACGTCGTTCTGTCCGGCAGTATTACGGAAAATTCGAGGCAAAAGCCTCGCACTTCAGCGCGGGGAGGATGTCAAGTAAGCTGTGCAATGGTCTCTCGAGGATCGATCACCCCCGTTAGGATCACTAACGCGCCCCAGACCAGCACGCCGACCGTAATTACCCCGAGCAGCGCTGGAATGTTCGAGGCGTACCGAACGAGGATCACTACTGCGCCACCCATCGCAGCGGAGATCGCGGTTGCAAACCCGAATGCACGGCCAAGCCTTCGGAAATTGAGTGAGAGTTCACGGTGCATGACGTGCACGTTCACAAGCGTGTACGCTCCAAAGGTCACGACAGTCGCAAGGGCTGCGCCAGTAGCGCCATACAGTGGAATGAGGACGATATTGAGGAGGACGTTTCCGACCGAAGTCACGCCCTTCGCGACTGCACGTGCGTTTGCTCGGCCTAAGTAATCGAGTCCGTTGGTCGTTACATCGGTGATCGACTGGAAAATAACGTAAATACCAAGCACCTGTAATACTGGCGCTGCACCCGCGTAGCCCTCGCCGAACGTGAGCGTTATGGCGGGTCCTGCGACGAGTATTATCCCAACCGCGGCCGGAATATAGATCAGGAACACGTACTGGAGAGACGTCTCGTAAATACGGGCTGCCTGCTCGAGTGAGTCGTTCGCCTTTTGTTCGCCGAACGTCGGAGAGACAGAGAAGCCAAGCGCACCCGAAAACACGGTCACGAATTCAGAGATCTGTTTTGCAAGGACGTAGTAACCAACCGCGACAGGGTTGATGAAGTACCCAACCAAAACAGTGTCAACGCGCCGATCGAGAATATTTGCGCTGTGGGACGCTGTCAAGGGGACACTATATCTGAGTATCTTGGTCCGTAACGAGCGGTCCCCACCCCTGTCGTCGTACGCAGTGTAGAAACGGCGGTAAAGAATGATAGTCCCAATGATCGTTGCAAAGACGAAGCCGAGTACGTACCCCAAGAGCGCGCCGACGACACCGAACCCGAGTAGTGATAATAGAACGACAAACAAAACACGTGTGAGGTTGTTTACGACTTCGACAATAGCGCTCAGATCGACCTTATTGAATCCTTGAAAGATGGTCTGGTAGTACGAATACATGGAGAGAAAGACGAGATAGATCGCTCCGAGAAGCAGTAGCGTCGATAGCTCTGGCGTATCGAGCACACGTGCAAGGAGATTTCTCGTTAGGACGAGCAACCCAACGACGATCCCGATCAGGATCAGCCGATACCGCAGCGAAACCCGGATAATAAACGGGATTGACGATGGATCCGTTTCCTTCCGGTCCGAGATATACCGTGCAGCGGATCGGGCAAGCCCGAGATCTGACCCAAGCTGTGTCACAGAGACGATCGCGATTACGAGAAACAGCAACCCATACTCATCGGGCGTCAACAGAACTCGCGCCAATAACAGCATCAGTAGCGCGTTAGAGATGTTGTTGATAAGCCGTGCGCCGAGTGTCGCTTTGAACCCCTTGACGATTTTATTTGTAACAGACATGGTGATTACGAGAGACGGTTCTGGAGTCTGATCGCAGCGCGCGACCGACAATTTTCGGCTATCGGTCCACCAGGACTCACCGGAATGGGTCTGCGACTCGGGCGGCCCCTCAATATGAGCCACTGAATCCAGCGTGAGTTATTTGAGACCACTGGACTGTTGCTGATGGTGAAGAACTATTGTAATTCTCCGGATATACGCTCTTCCACGGTGCATAGTGTCTCACGCAGTGCGTTTCAGTCAGCTGTATCCGTCGGATATCACGTCAATCGGTTCCTGATTGGCTGTGGTGAGTTACGACGGTACCGCTGTCTGCTTTTCGACGTGGTCCCGTTCGACTTCTTTTTCTGGTAACACATCGGTACAGAATGCCTCCAACCTCTTTGCCTGTTGACGCCACTGGAAATCATATGCCCGCTCCCGTGCTCGTAATGCCAGTGATTCTCGGTAAGTTGGATCGCGTATAAGCTCGCGAATCGTTTCGGCGAGTTCATCCTGGTCACCCGGCGTGACAACTACCCCGTTTTCGCCAGCTGACAGATAGGTTTCAATTCCGTCGAGATCGGTGGTTACCACTGCGGTGCCACAGGCCATCGCCTCGAGGTTGACTGTGGCAAAGCTATCAACGTGAGTTGGGAGACAAAAGATGTCTGCAGCAGTGTAATAGCTAGGCAAGTCAGTGTGAGCGACCTCTCCGTCAAGCATCACCTGATCAGCGATGTTGAGTTTTCGAGCGTGGTGACGAACGCTTTCCTCGTTCCCTGCCCCGACGATACGCAGGTGAACCTCTTCGTCGAGGCAGGCGACCGCTTTGAGGAGGTCAAAAATGCCTTTCGACTCGACAACACGACCGACAAAGAGGATGGTGATCTCGTCACGATCAAACGCCGGTTCGACTTTCGGATCGAATAGTTCGGTGTCCACACCCGTAGGAATCACTGCATCGACTTCGTAGCCGAACTTCGAAGCAACTTGATCGGCGAGGTACGGCGTGTTAGCGAAATGAAGGTCGGTTTGGGTGTATCGTTCGCGGATCGCCGATCCGATCCCAGCACTTCGATCACTAAGAAAGCCACGGACCGTTGGGATGTCAACGAGATTCGATAGCAGGAGGTCGTCAAGCGTCTGGAACGTAAGAAGAACGTCTACATGCTCTTCCATATGGTCGATAACGCCGTTGTAAGACGACCAGATCGTCATCGCTAGTTTGGAGAGTTCTTGACGGCCCACTGGAAATGGATTTCCAACGAGGGATGTAAGTCGACTATCGAGTGTCGAGCTATCGAATGTCGGTGTCTCGATAATGTGTGCCTCGGATTCTACCAGTGGTGGGACGATGTCGTCCCCCTGTGTGTAGACGTATACTTCGTTTGATCTTGCGAGTTCGATGGCCATCTGCCGGGCGTAGATGGCGATTCCACCGGCATGTTTTGTTCCGACACTATCGTGGTACATCCCGATTTTCATGCTAAACACGGGGTTAGAAAGCCATATTGTTATATATAATCTTCCAACATAAAATATAACGAACAGCTATAGTATCTTTCTCGTGAATGATTCTTCCGTCCCATACAGTGGGCTTTCGTTGATCATACTTGCTCGATTGAGACCGACCACTGTCAGTCAGTGCCGGCTCACCTGCGACCCGCCCTGCAGGTGTCGGGAACTCGGTACAGCAGACCGTATGATACTGCCGGACAGAACGACGTGACCATCGGTCGCTCTGCTGCGGCCGTCACCGATGGAGACGGCCGCGAATCCGCGATCGACTTCGTATTGATTTATACCCGACAGTATGACCTCAAGGCGGTTCACCGCTGTTGAGACACGAAAAACTGTGTCGACGCTATTGAAATGCTCCGTGGGCAGGTAATGCTCTCCGCAGTAAGGGCAAAAGCGATTTTCGACTGGTTATTAGAACGTGAGAACTTCGTACCCGTCGTCGACGAGCGATCGAATACTGGGATGGCCATCGTGATCGTCCAGACGGACCACACCGGCGTCGTTCACTGCATCGTCGACGCCGAACGCTCCAGAACAGAAATCACAGACTGCTACATCGTCCCGAACGGCCCGGTAGAGGTCGTAATAATCACTCTCTTCGGCTTCGAGTTCGGGAATCCACTGGGTCCCGGCGCCGTCGAAGATGAGTTCGACTTCGTCGTCGTTCTCGGCGAACTCTTTGGCCGTTTCGAGTCCGTTTACGAGACGACCGAGGTTGGCGTGCCCGTCAGTACCCGCGAGGATGATGACTGCTGCTTTCGACATTACAGTTTCTGATAGCAGCCGGCCGCATATAGCCCATCTGCGGGTGTGTAGACTGCATGCGCGTTCGGTGAACAGTTATCCGTCTCGAGGGTCGTCTCGCCATCGAACCGCATGCAGGTAACCAGCGACGTGTCGCACTCAGTGGGAATGGTTTCCGTCACCGCCACGAGAGAACTGTCCGGCGAACGCCCGTTGGACGACTTCGGAAAGGGCGGGATGGATGTGAACCGATTCGCGGATGTCCTGTACCGTCCCCGACCCCGCTTTCATCGTGACGACGACCTCTTGAACGAGATCGGAGGCCGCTGGCCCGATGATGTGGCAGCCGAGGATCGTGCCATCCAGATCGATAGTGAACTACCCTACTCTACCCTACCCTAGAGGGTGTCATAGAACGATTCGCATAGCATTCATTCCGCTCTATTTTGACTGGACTATCCGTTCACTACAGGTGCTTACTGACCGGTGAGCGATGAATTACAGTGCTTACATTGATCCTGATCTAGTTTGTTCGGTGCACCACATTGCGAACAATTAATCCGAGCCGGTGGTTCATCGGTGTCGTCCCACGATAGAATCATCATAATGAGGAGAACGAGGTATACGAACAAAAACAGCCCTAATGGGCCGAATGGGAAGAGAACGAAGAAAACAGGGAAACCAACGAACGCGTATATCAGGAGGGTTGAGAGGCGATCCATGGATTCCATTTTATAATATAGGAACAAAAATATTAGCACTCTGAATGAAGAAACAGTACTACCAACTACTGCTAACATAGTAATCGCTACGCCATACTGATCGCTAACTCTTCGTGCTGTACTTATCGAATTGGGTTGCCTACATAGTAGGTATGAGAACTGTTCTATGACACCCTATGTGTTAATGAACTTCGCGAGGTCTGTGGTTGGTTTCTCGGAACAGGATGTGTACGTGGTCGTCTTCGCTGTCGAGGTTCGTCAGTTCGACACCGTAGTTGTCCGTGAACCCGCTGATGACCTCGTGAATGAATTGGGTTCGCTCTTCGGTTAGCACTCCGCGCCGAGACTTCGTGGTTGGGAGCGAGGAACTCGTCTGAGTCGTGTCCGCTCGAGCACGTTGCCGACCCTCGCCGTGTATCTGTGGGACACAGCCGTTATAACACTATATGTGCTGCCCGCATAGCCCCGCGTATGTCTCCCGATGAGGTCGATCTCACCGAACCGACGCTTACGACCGACGACCTGCTCGTTCTCGAGGATCCACACTTCAGCCCCGAAACCACGGCCGTCGTGACGGGGGCCGCATCGGGCATCGGACAGGCGACTGCGGTCGCCCTCGCAGCGAACGGCCTCTCGGTCGTCGGTGCCGATATCGACGAAGAGGGACTCCAGGAGACGAGCGAGATCGCCGAGAGTCTCGACGTGCCGGGCAAGATTCACTCGGTTCCGACCGATCTCACCGACGATGCCGACGTCAAGGCGATGATCGACGCCGCGGCCGAAGAGGGTGAGCTTCGATACGTCGCGAACATCGCGGGGATGCAACACATCGCGTCGATCTCGGGGTTTCCGATGGAGAAGTACGACCTGCTGCTGGACGTCATGCTGCGGGCGCCGTTCCTCACAGCGAAACACGCAATGGCTCACGTTCGTGCCACCGACGATGGTGTCGGCGCCATCGGCAACATGTCCTCGGTCCACGGGCACTATGCGACCCAAGACAAGCCCGCCTACATCACTGCGAAGCACGGTCTTCGAGGATTGACTCGAGCCATCGCCGCCGAAGGCGAGGGGACGCTTCGGGGGTTCTCGGTCAGCGTTGGATACGTCCTCACGCCGCTCATGGTAAATCAGATCGAGGACACGGCTGCGGAACGCGGCATCTCCGAGCAGGAAGTCGTCGAAGACGTGATGCTCGGGCAGGCCCGGACGAAAGAGATGATGACGCCGGCCGAGGTGGCGAACCTCTTCGTGTTCGGGTTTTCCCGGCACGGCAAACACCTCAATGGCGGCGACCTGCTCTGGGACGGTGGCTACACGACGACGTATGAGTGAGGGCGACCCGACGCGTGTCGCCATCGCCTGCCAGGGCGGTGGCAGCCATACAGCGTTCACCGCGGGTGTCCTTCGGACGCTGCTCGAGGAGTGGGACGACGAGTACGAACTAGTCGGCATCAGCGGCACGTCCGGTGGCGCGTTCAACGCCCTCGGGACGTGGTACGGGCTCGTCACTGGCGATACTCAGCGGGCACGTACGATCCTCGACGGGCTGTGGACGGATCTGGCGGCCGACGGGGGACAGGACCGCTGGACGAATTCCCTGGTGACCGCGCTTTCGCGCATGGAGAGTGCCGGTTTTCCCCTTCCCTCGATCAGTCCGTACCAGGTGCTTGGGCCGGAGGTCGGGAAACAGCGTATCAGAGAGGTTCTCGAAAGACACATCGACTTCGACGCGATCCCGGACCTCTGTCAGAAGCACGTACCAGAGCTCGTAATTGGGACGGTCGACATCAATGCCGGTGTCTTCGAGACGTTCGTCAACGAGGACGTCACCGTCGACGCCGTGCTCGCCTCGGCAGCGGTTCCGAACCTGTTCGAGGCCGTCGAAATCCACGGGCACCTCCACTGGGACGGGCTGTTCTCGCAGAACCCACCAGTTAATGACTTGATGCGGCTTCCACCGGCACGTAAACCAGAGGAGTTGTGGATCGTACAGATCAACTCCCAAGAGTTCGAGGGCGAGCCCGACACGCTGGACGTCATCGCCGACCGGCGCAACGAACTGTCGGGAAACATCTCCCTCAACCAGGAGCTCGGATTCATCGAGCGCGTCAACGAGTGGGTTGCAGACGGGAAACTCCCCGCCGACGAGTTTCAGCAGACGGACATCCACCGCATTCAGATGGGCAAGCGGTTTCCCTGCGCGACGAAGGTCGACCGCGACCCCGCGTTCCTCAACGAACTCCGGTCCCTAGGCACCCAGCGAGCCCGCAAGTTTCTCGACTCGCGATCGGGCTTGTGACGAGGCTGGTCTCGATTACTCCACCTCGAGCGTTCCGAACGTGACGCCGGTGTGCGGTTCGCAGTCGTGGTGGCGCGGTCCCGGCTCGTCGGTGGCCACTCGAAATCGTCCCTCGCGGCCGAGACGGTCGCCCGGAACGTCCCGTTCGGCGAGAACGCTGCTGTGTGTCCGTCACACACGACTGACGCTCGGTTATGAGTGCTGCGCTCCAACCGACGGATATGCCAGATAGACACGAGAGTGTGGGCGTCTCCCGGCGATGTTTCTTCGGTGCGGTCGGCGGCGTTGGCCTCGCTGCGCTCGCTGGCTGTCTGGACGGTTCCTTCGCGCCCATCTCGGGCGACGACGGGAGAGCGATCACCAGCGCTCCGCCCACGGTTGACCGGTCGCTCCCCGAGGAGTACGCGACCGGCGAACTCGACGAGGCGAGTCTCTCCGGCGGCCCGGGCAAGGACGGCATCCCCTCGATCGACGAGCCCGAGTTCGCCGCAGCCGACGATCCGCCCGCGGGGCTGTCGGCCGGCGATCCCGTCTTCGGCGTCGAACTGAACGGCGACGCGAAGGCGTACCCCCAGTACGTCCTCGTATGGCACGAGATCGTCAACGACGTCGTGGGTGACGAAGCTGTCGCAGTGACGTACTGTCCGCTGACCGGGACGACACAGGGGTTCTACCGTGGAGCGAGCGAGTTCGGCGTTTCCGGTCGCCTCGTCAACAGCAATCTCATCATGTACGACCGCGGGAGCGATACATGGTGGTCGCAGGTGCTCGCGCGGGGGATCCGCGGCCCACACGAAGGGGCGTACCTGTCGGAGTTTCAGGTGACGTGGACGACGTGGGGACAGTGGCGCGAGCGACATCCGGAGACGGCCGTGTTAACTGAGAATACCGGCCACGTCCGGGATTACGGCGGCGATCCCTACGGGCAGTACAACCCCCGGACCGGCTACTACGACGACGAGAGCTTGCTGTTCGACCCGCTGGCGAGCGATGACCGGTTCCCCCCGAAGAAAATCGTCGTCGGGGCCCGGAGTGCCGACGGGGCGCTGGCCGTTCCCAAGTCGACGCTCCGGAAGCGCGGTGTCGTCGTCGGCTCAGTGGGTGACGTTCCCTACGCGACCGCTTACGACGAGGAACTCGATACGGGCTACGTCTACCGCAACCCCGACGACCGGTCGGTCGCGTTCGACGGCAGTGCACTCACCGTTGACAGCGACGAGTACGAACCGGACGGGCTCCCGCTCGAACGCATGATCGGAGTTGACGCGATGTGGTTCGCCTGGTACGGCTTCTACCCCTCGACGGAGGTCCACGGATGAGCACCTGGACCAAGTTCGACCCGGCGCCGAGGCGGCGGATCGACGAGACGATCGCCGCGACGACGCTCGTCGTCAGACGACGCGATTCGCTGGCGGTCGCCATCTTCGTCGGGATCGGCTACCTCGCGGCCTTCCTCTGGGCCATCGGCGACCTCGCGATGCGACCCAGCGCGGCCCCGAGCCTGATCGTCGTCGACGATCCACTAGTTCGGATGTTTCAACGGACCGGCCCCGCGTCGTTCGAGGCCGTCGCACTGCTCGATACTGGCGTCGTCCGACTTCTGGTGTCGCCGATCGATGTCACGATCGGGCTCGCGATAGCCGGCCTCGTCGGCCTCAACCTCGGACTGACCTACCTCGCAGTCGTCCAACCGGCGGCCTGCGGGATCGGAGCTGGCTCGGGGCTGCTCGCGTCGATGCCGGCCCTGCTGTCCGGGACAGTCTGCTGTGGGCCCGTCGCCCTGATCGTACTCGGGATACAGGCGAGCGGCCTCCTGTTGACACTGTTCGCCTGGCTGTTGCCGCTCGGAATGGTGCTGCTGCTTGCCAGTCTGGTGTACGTCGCCGGGAGGGTTGACATCGCGAACGCATCGACCTGAGAGCGACGGCGGATTACAGCGACGCTCGAGCCCATGAATCCGACTCGTACCCGCCTCATACGGACTCCTGTCAGTCAGTCCCAGCGGGCTCGCGACCTGCCATGTGAGTGTGCCGGAAACCAGTGACAGGGAACCGGCTCAGTCGTAGGTGTGGAAGTCGACCGCCTGCTCGAGCAGCTCGTCCGGTATCCCCGGGACTTCCTCCGAGCGAACCGGCCCCTGTTCGTCGAGGATGTCGGGGTCCCGCGGGAAATCGCGCAGCCGAAAGTGCACGTCGATTCCTGCTTTCGCGCCTTGTCCTATCCCGACCGGAAGCTGGTTGTGGCCCGGCGTACAGTCGCCGACGGCGTAAACACCCTCGACAGAGGTCTGCCCGTGATCACCGACTTCGATGGTCCCGTCGTTGTTGATCTCACAGCCGAGTTCGCGGGCCAGTCCGTTGTTGTACTCGGCACCGTACATGGCGAACCCGCCCTTGTACTCCCGGACAGTTCCGTCCTCGAATTCGAGCTCTTTCAACCAGCCATCGTCGCCGTTCTGCACGCCTGTGACATCTTCGTGGACGACATCGATGGGGTGGCGCTCGAGCATAGCTGCCGTCTCGTCGCTCCACTCGGGATCGTCGCCGCGGGTGAGCAGGTCGACCTCGTCGGTGAAGTTCAGCATGATCCCCGCGACGTGGGCCGCACTCTCCGAGTGGCCCATCACGTAGACCGATTTGTCGACGAACATGTGTGCGTCACAGTGCAGACAGTAGTGGAGCCCGCGACCGGTCCGCGGCAGTGGCGGTTCCGGGCGGACGTCGTTGAACCCCGTCGCGAGGATCACGATCTCTGCGTCGTAGTCGTCATTGCTGCCCGATAGTCGGATCAGTCCCCCTTCTCCCTCTTCGCGGGAGCACGAGGAGACCATGTCCTGGTAGAAATCACAGCCGTACTCCTCGAGTTGCTCCTTCCCGATACCGAGGAATTCGGCGCCGCTGGTTTCCTCGCGAATGCCCAGCAGGTTATGGACTTCCTGCATCATCGCCGCCCGACCGCCGCCACGACTGACGACCGCCGTCCGATGCCCCAATCGCGTGCTGTACAGCGCTGCCGTCATGCCCGCAGGCCCACCCCCGACGACGATCACCTCGTACTCGGTGGCCGTCTGTGACTCGCTCATTGTCGTGTCACCTCTCGAAACGCGGCCTCGAGGATTTTGCTCAGCGTCGGATGTGAGTGGATCGTCCCAGCGATGTCGTCGATGGACAGTCCATGTCGCATCGCGAGGACTGCGTCGGTATTTCCGGTTCCTCTGCCGACGACAATGACGTCGAAATCAGCCATAGGTACAGTGCTGAACGATAGCTATGGTAAAGAATCCCGTGCGACGGTTCAGTTCGGTTGCACGGCCGTGAGGCGGGTTGGGAACCAAAGCGCACACTCGAGCCGCATTTATACGATTTCGCGCAAAGTTCGATCCGTGAGCACGTTCGTTGTCGTTGGCGGTGACGCCGCAGGGATGTCAGCAGCAAGCAAGGCAAAGCGCGACGATCCGGACCTCGACGTCGTCGTATTTGAGCGAGGGCAGTGGGTTTCGTATGGGGCGTGTGGCCTCCCGTACTACATCAAAGGCGAGATACAGTCGCTCGACGACCTCGTCTCGGTCACGCCCGAGCAGTTCCGCGAGCAGCGGGATATCGACCTCAGAACCGGCCACGATGTCATCGATATCGATCCGACGACTCGAACCGTGACGGCCCGCGCCGACGGCAACGAGATCGTCCAGGAGTACGACCACTTGCTCGTGGCGACCGGCGCGACTGCAGTCACGCCGCAGATCGATGGGATCGATCGTCCGGGCGTCTACACGCTTGGCTCGATGTCGGATGGAAAGGAACTCCGCGAGTACGTTAGCCGTGCTCGGAGCGACGGGGATCTCCAACAGCCCGACCGTGGCCCAGCGTGCCAGTTCCTCGAAACATGCAATGGTCCCGTCGGCATCGTCGGTGGTGGATACATCGGCGTCGAGATGGCCGAAGCGTTGGCTGCGAACGAGTTCGAGGTTCATCTCTTCCAGCGTGGCGATCGGGTTCTAAAACAGTTTAGCGAGGCCACGAGCGAGACCGTTCTCGCACATCTCGAGGAGCAAGACGTCGCAGTCTATCTCGACACGGAAGTCAAAGAACTTGCCGGCAACAAGGCGGTCGAGGCGGTCGTGACGACCGACGAGCGAGTCCCTGTCGAGATGGTGCTTGTCGGAACCGGTGTTCGTCCACGGACGACACTAGCCGAGGCTGCTGGAATCGAACTCGGCGAGACGGGCGCAATCGCGACCGACCAATATCGGGAGACGAACCTGCCGGACGTCTACGCAGCGGGCGACTGCGCAGAAGCTGAGCATGTTGTTACAGGTGAGCCGGTGTACACCCCTCTTGCGTTAACTGCCAACCGACACGGTCGAGCGATCGGCCAGACGATCACTGGCGACCCGACCGAAGGTGGTGGTATCGCGGGGACGGCTGCGGTCAAAGCGTTTCACGTCGAGGCGGCTCGAACCGGGCTCCTCGACTACGAGGCTCGTGAGGCTGGCTTCGACCCGATAACGGAGACGATCGACGCGAAATCGCGTGCTGGCTACTATCCCGAGGGTGGAACAGTACGCGTGACGCTCACTGCCGACCGTCCATCCGGACGCGTGTTGGGAGGCAGTCTCGTCTCCGAGTACGGCGAAGGTGCTGTCCACCGAAGCCACGCGCTCGTTGGGGCAGTTACCGAAAGAATCACCGTCGACGAACTCTCCGACTACGATCTCGCGTATGCGCCACCGTTCAACACGACCTGGGATCCCGTGTTGACCGCGGCGAAGGTACTCGAGGGAAAACGATAGTTTCTGGTTCGTCGCGCGTAGTCTCTGTCAACCGTCACGTTCTGGAAACGAGTCCCAGAACACGTCTGGAAGCTCTTGATCGGGGTTCTCTTCGAGATAGTCCTGTTTGGTCAGGTTCGCATCTTCGATGAGGGCAGCCGCTTCACCAGCCCAGACGTAGAATCCAATCAGCGTCTCGCGACGCATACGCTCGAGATCGACCGAGTGATAGACGTTGACGACGCCACCCGCTTCCCGGTTTAGTTCCGACCGCCGGAGGAGCCCGAGTTCGACCAATTTGTTCAGATATCGGGTGACTGTACTTCGGTCGTATCCGAGCGTCTCGGCCACTTCGTTCGCCGACAGCGGGCCCTCTCCGATGACACACAGACAGATGTCCAGCCCGGCTTTCGGGAGCCCGAAGGCCTGAAGCAGGACCTGCTTGACGTCCGGCGGCTTGACGCTCATTTCCAGGTCCGTCACGTGTTCCATTGGTTCGTCGTGACAAGACATCGGCGGATCGTCGCGACCGAGGACGAGGACGACGTTATCACAGTCGGGACACTCGAAGAGATCGTACCGGCTGGATGATGGATCATACTGGAGCTCTTGGGGTCCTTCGGGGTCAGTCGTCTCGTCATTCGACATTCGCTTCCAATGCCTCCATATAGTACACAGTTAGGCAGGCCCTTGTTAAATACTAACTCTTCTCATTCACTTGGATTCGTTGTCTCTGGATCAACGATCAGTACCTCGTCGAGTTCGAGCAGTTCTTCACCAGTAACTGTCACTCGGACGCTCCCGTCCGATCGGATCCGAGCCAGTTCGCAGTCCGCCAACCTGTGGAGGTGGGATTCAATCGTGCGTTCGTCGGCCTCGAGTGCCGCTGCGAGTGCTTCGACTGTCGTCGTTTCTCGCGGATCGCTATCGCTGGCTGTCGCGAGTTGCTCGAGCACCGCTCGTCTCGTTACTGCCATGGCACTCGGAGCGCGGTCCACACTAGCCGTAGCGGTATGTTGGGCTGTACAGACGTTCTCATAGGTCCTCTCACGATGAAGTCCAAGAGAAGAATCTCTTACGTCGGTTCCTTCGCTTAGATTGGCTCTTGCACATGATAGCTCTGTTTTAAGTCTAATTGTCCGTGCAGATGAGCCCTCACGGAACGAGCTGCTCTCGTTCCCTCGAATCGCAATAAATCGTGAGACGCGCTCGTCATGGGAGCACACTCCCATCTACATTAGCGATAACGTTTCTTAGAGGCTCGTCGAGAGTGCAATCCAGTCACAATATCGCTCTCAATTACGAGGTCATGGGCTGTAACCCTACTATCCCAACGGCGATCGGGATTCCACGTCGGTCACGTCGTGGAAAACATCAAGCGATCGAGCTTTCCTTGTCCCTTGCAGCCGTCAGGTGTTCCTGTCCCCACTTGGCCATCTCCTGAATCACTGGCTCCAGCGATTTCCCGTGTTCGGTCAACGAATACTCGACCCGGACCGGTTTTTCGCTGATGATCGACCGCTCGATTAGCTGTTTGGCCTCGAGGTCCTCGAGTGAGTCCGAGAGCACTTTGCTCGAGATCCCGCCGACTTCTTTTTTCAGTGCGTTGAAACCAAGTGGTCCGTTGGCAAGCAATCGATGGAGAATGACGGTGTGCCACTTCTTGCCGATCAACGTCGCTGTGGAGGTAACAGGACACCAGTCTTCGCCTGCACACCACACTTCCAGTTGCTCAGTCGACTCGCTCATATCTGTACACTAGTGCTGAAACGGTATATAGTTACGTGTTGTAACCAAGTTACTAGTCAGTACTATTCTTTGTCGGTCGATACATCCTGCTCACGGAACGTTCCCCGAGTGAGTGTGATACGACACGAACACACTCATACGCTACTCGCCCGAGTCGGTAGTGTCGTCTCGAGCAACGAGCGCATACGCCACCGCAACAGAAACGGCGTAGACGACGTGACCGACGAGGCTCACGATCGTGCCGGGAATCGCGACGTTCGGGAACGGCGGTGCACCGGGGAAGCCGAGCGTCGAAAGCCAGAGAGGCATCACGAGGACCGCGAGAGCGGCAGTTGTCAGCACTCCGTAACCGATTCCGAGTCCGATCGCAGGGCCGATGCGCTTCGCGGGTTCGGCAAGCGGCCCGAACTGAACGAGTGCGACGTAGGCCAAGCCGAGGACGACGCCGTGAAACTGGTGGATCGCCCATCCCGCGAGCAAGGCCGGCCCCTCAATGCCGTACATTGCGGGGATCGCCATCTCGAGCATCGGTGCCGGGATGACGTACTGCATGATGAGGCCGAAGAGGACGCTGCCAACGAAGCCGCCGATCGCTCCTACTGCCCAACTGACAGGCGTAACAGTACGAATCGAAGTTGTCGTTTGTGCTTCAGTAGCCATGTTTGTAGTTACCTTCAGTAACTTCGTTTGCGGCCGCCCCACATAATTGTAAGCTAAGCTAGAGGTAATGCCATTACCAAGCAGTAACGTCGATTCGTATCGAAGGAGCAAATCCTATCCGAAGGCTGCCACCTCTCAAGTTTCCTCGGTTGAAATTCTGGGAACTGAACCGCCGGAACCTATCCAATCGAGATATCGGCGAGTGCCAGGCGGAGATTCCACCATGTCGAAAGCAACGACACGAGCAACGGAGGATCATGGCTCATGTTCCGGACCAACTCTACGACCTTCCACCGAGTGGCAAACTCGTGTTGAAAGTTCTCGACGTCAATGGTGAGATGACACAGAGCCAAATCGCAACCGAAACTCAGCTGAGCAAACGGACCGTTCGGTACGCACTCGATACGCTTCGGGATGCCGGCGTCCTTCGTGAACGAATGTATTTTCCTGATGCGAGACAATCGCTCTACTCGATTTCCGACTCGGTGCTGACAAACGAGCCGACGTCCATGGACAACTGACTCTTAGGTAACCCCCTAACGAGGGGGTTCGCGAGTGCTTATACGTTACCAAGTGTTACCTAGTAGTGTAAGGTAAGCAATCGAGGAGAGATCCCATGTCCACAGATACAACACACCCCGACCAGCAGCCAACGATCGGCGTCGACGCCGCCCCGCTCGAGCACTACTCGGCTGTCCAGACGGAAACCAACCAGTTGATCGTCTACGACGAACAGAACGAAGATGCCTGGATTCAGTCAGACGACTGGATCGACGCACTCACAATGGCGTGATCACCTGGATTCCGGACACCAAGTGGAGAATCGACCGGCAGTTCAGTGGGGATTCCGATGGCCACCAATACCGCGGCTGGCGGTCTGGAGCTCATATCCGCGATCAGTGTGCAGAGCCTTCGATCTCTTTGTAGTACGTGTCCTCCGACCAGTCGCCGTCGAGATACGCGTTGGCCCACTCGGGTTCGAGAAAGACCATGAAATAAATATCTCCATCCTCGTTTAGAGCGGTCGGCATCGCTCGGCGATCGAATCCCTGATTGACGATATCGGCATATGCATTTCCGAGAATCGCGGCGTCAGCTTCCACTCCACGGCTGTCTGTATACTCTGGAATGAACATTCCGGGTAGCTCCCACCCCGCGACTGAGAGGTCATCATCGATGGCTTCAGCCATCTCTGCAGCGAGTTCTCTGTCCTCCTCACTGATGTCATTCCCAACATCCTCTTCCTCGTTTTCGTTTGTACCGCCTAGACAGCCTGCGATGGTTCCGACGCTGATGGCAGTTGCAGTCGTCAGAACGGAGCGTCTCGAGACACCATGGGAAATCTTGGAGAGATTCCGTTTCATCATATATTTTATCCTCATTACGGCTCCAGTTCGGTCCAGTAAAATTGATTCCCGGTCGTGCATCACCGATGAACAGTCAAAAGGAGAATAGTTCCGACGGTTCGTTCTAACAAGAGATAGCAAGCCACTTGGGAATACGTATAGTGAGCTGACAAGACACCGCGTGGTTCTCTGGCTACGTTCGAAGAACTGTACGCCTCACGTCGGATCTTTTAGCGGGTCTGTGAGGGTTCCGAGCCCCCGCCCTCGAGGAGCGACTGGTGGAGCGAGTAGGGCGGGGTAGTTCACTCCGGTGATTCGTGAGTGTGATATCCTGACTGAGACAACAGTGAATGGGCAGCACTGCTTTACATCCGTATGAATGTTATTCGCTTGTGTATCAGTAGCGAATGACCGTCGAGACCTCGATGAATCTGTCGGCTATCCCTAATCGATAGAGCATGTTCAGCCGTATGTTCGTTCGAGGTACGCCACGATATCGGCGCTTTCCGCCATTCCCGTCACGCCGTTTTCGGAATCGACAAGCACGGGAACTCCGGATTGACCGCTTACTTCCTTTACTTCTGAACGACGAAATCGAAACAATGAGACGCTGTGGCGTTCATATTCCAGATTGAGGGCATCGAGCTTCCGCTCGACTTTTGCGCAGTACGGACATCCAGTAAGACTGTAAAGTTTCAACATTGGTTCCTCTACTATCCGGTTCGAACGTGGGGCAGAAAAAACACGGCCAGAGCTATCGGTAACGTAGTTACGACTTGGTTATCGACCAAGCGTCGGAAGTGAGTATAGTTGGATCTGGACACTACTAGACCGGTGTTTCCTCGTCTATGTGTGTGAGTGAGATCGGATAACCGGCCTCCTCAGAGCGGTAGACGGCGTCGACGATCTTCTGGACGGTCAGCGCCTGGTCGAACGTATTACACGCTGGTGGTTCATCGGTAGCGACGGCCTCGAGAAACATCTCGAGTTGTGTTTCATGCGGCGTCCGGTATGGCGTGGCCGTGATCTCGGATGTCCGATAGTGAGGCGTCCCACGGGTGCTCGTGTGGTGGATCGTAAGCGAATCACCGCCGAGTTCGAACGCCCCACCACCGTCTGTTCCTCGGACGATAACGTCGTTGCGCGACGTTTGCGAGGCTGCCCACGCTACCTCGACGCTGACCGTGCGGTCGTCCGCGGTTCGGATAAACGCACTGGCGGAGTCGTCCACTGCGAAGGACGTCTCATCGACGTCCCAGTCGCTGGATTCAGGTCGGTCGGGATCGACGTACTGCGGCCGCCAGCCGAATTCGGAGCGGCTGATCCCGGTCGCCTCAACGACTCGAGGGAATCCAAGTACGTAGAGGGCAAGGTCGATCGCGTGAACACCGATATCGATCAGTGCACCGCCACCGGCGAGCTCCGGGTCCGTAAACCAGGAATCTCGCCCCGGAATACCACGACGTCGAACATAATTGACCTGCACGTGCGTTACGTCGCCGAACGCATCGTTTGCCTGGTACTCTTTGAACACGGTCGTCGCCGGTGCAAATCGGTTGTGGAAGCCAACCATTCCGAACCCGTCAGCCGTCTGTTCCGTCTGGGCGATCCGCTTGGCGCTCTCGAGTGTGTGTGCGAGGGGCTTCTCGATGAGCACGTCCAATCCGCGTTCGAGTGCCGCCACGGCCGTCGGCTCGTGGAACTTGTTCGGCGTCGCGATGAGGACGGCGTCTAGTTCCTCGCCTTCGTATAGCGCCTCGTGAGTTTCGTACGTCCGCGCGGCGAACTCCTCGCCAAACTGGTCTCGCGTCTCCGGATCGATGTCCGCTCCGCCGACAACACAATGCCCGAGAGAATCGACCGCTCGGGCGTGTTGTACTCCCATGCCACCGAGACCGACGATACCGACGCGAGCCGGTTCGTTCGTCGTTGCTGTTTCTGTCATAGGTTACTATTCACTACCTACTTACGTCTAGTTGGCTAAAAGCGTTAGCACACCACGCGGTAAGTGGGTTACGTTGTCCTCAGTTCACTGCCCCGCACCTTCCGATCCGATCATACCGATCATTCTCACCGTCCCTCGAGTTCCCTCCGGTCGCTCCTCGAGGGCGGGGCTTGGTACTCTCACTACCACCGTTAATCTGGAGCCGACCCGTAGCGCGACATTCCACAGACCTGGCACTCCCAGATTGCAAGCCGCTCACTGGGATCTACTCCACCACAGCTGTGTCAGTGACTCCTCCACACACCACACCTGCGAGTTTAGCGTTGACACTTCTACCAACTACTGGGAATGCTGACGGAGTCGTGCTATACGCGTAGCGCATAATCTTCTCCTGTATGAGCGAAACAAGTCAAGAAGTCACACAGGGTATTTATTATAATCGATGATGGAGGATTTCCCGATAATGTCCGACCCAACTAATGATGAACGCGCCAGAGAACTCGGTGTCGAATTCGGCTCTCTCGCCCACCAACTCGATCAGCACGAGTACCCAGCGACGTGCGAAGAGTTGGTCGAGTCATACGGAAGAGCGGTCTTGCAGTTCCAAAACGGTGAACAGACGCTTGAGGAGGTGCTAAGCCTGGTACCTGAAGAGCAGTTCTATTCGGCTACGGAAGCTCGTACAGCCATCTTCAGCAACGTCCCTGAAGACGCCATCGGACGGAAAGGCTACAGTGATCGCACGCCGCCAGCGCTCGGTGAGCAAAGCGAAGAAGCGGACGAATCGTTCTGAGTTTTCCTGAAAGACACATCCTATAGCTCTTACATGCTGCCTTTGGCAGATAGTGCAGAGTCCGATTGTGACTCCGTTACTTGCTTTCCCTGTACTTACCGATTCGGGGAGCAAAGCAGCGATCCAGACCACTTCTGATCTCGATTTAGTCGACGTACTGGGATTTCCACTCACGCCGATCCTTGATCGCTTGCTCTCCCTCGTCTGTAATCGCGTAGTAGTTTGTGCGCCTGTCGAGTTGTCCTTTCTCGACAAGGTCCTTATTCACGACCGTATCGAGATTCGGATACAGCCGCCCATGATTGATCTCTGAACTGTAATACCGCTCGATCTCGTCTTTGACGTCCTGTCCAGATGGTCTGTCAGCGCCCGCGATTACGTACAGCAGGTCACGTTGGAATCCTGTGAGGTCGTCCATGGCACAGCCATTCAGGCAAGGTGATACTTGTTATTCCACACGTACATAGATGTAATCTCATCAAACTAGTCGGTTCTGTATACCACTAGCCGACTCTCTTTTCGCTCATAATATCCTGTGACTATGATCGTACTGGAGCGACGCTCGAGGAGTGCCACTCAGCACGTTCAGCGGCCGTGCCATCTCACTCTGAACCTGAGAGTACTTCATCGACGTGCTGATCTTCCCACTCCCGATGGGCTTCGAGTTCGCGTCGGCGCCGGAGCGTCTGCCATTCCTGGATTGTCTCGGCGTCGATGCCTCGTTGCGCAGAGCAGATTCAGAGAGTGCTTGATTTGTCTTCTCAACGGCTAACTCTTCGGGCGAGTCGACACTGTACTCGGACTGGTAGCTGCTAAGCTGGTCACGCATTTCGGCGATACGCGTGGTGAGTTCGTCAGTTGAGACCTGCTCGAGAATGTCAGCAGCCTGTTCAACGACGAGTGATTCTGGCGGGCGACGATACGTCGTTCCACCATGTTTACCAGTCGCAGTGACGACGAACCCCTCGTTCGCGAGCGCATTCAACCCTACTTCGCCTGAGCTCGTACATTTCAGCTCCGTTAACAGCCTAAAGTCCTATCTCCCACGCTTCTGGGATGTAGAGTGTCTACAAACGAGCTTCGGAGGAATCAAATAAAATCCGAGTGGAACTCTCTCGAATCCTATGTCGCAATTCTTGGTTCGCTAAGCAAGATGTGCTGAGCAGCGTCCAACACGCGATTTAGGAGATAGAACGCGAGTCCTGCGGCTTGCCGCAGGCGAGCCACACCGAGTGCTTTCCGCTTAGCCACCTTGTCGGAGTGATTGACTGACCGCCCGGACGAATGTCCTGGCGGTCACGACCGGCGGCGATCTGATCTCGCGATCTGTTCCGAGCTTCACCAAGTAATCGGTAAGCTTCCAGAGATTGTACAACAATGCTGCGAACGTGAAGCTGAACAACCGAACACGGTAGTCCTTCGAGGACGTCTTGGGAAGAAATGCTTTCACCGACTTGTACTGATTTTCGATATCCCAGCGTCGGCTGTAGCTGTTGGTGACGTGTATGATCTCCTCGGGAGCGACGTGATCACGGTTGGTCACGAACACGGCATAGCTTCCTTCAGCTTCCTCATCAGTCGCTGGTGCGTACAGGAACTCTGCGGTGTGGTGGAGTTCGCCATCAATGGCGAACGGAACATCGTTCTTGACAGCGGCGTCAACTCCTTCTTTGCTCTTGATTTTCCCGATTGCCTCATAATCGTCTTCATACTTCGGCACTGGCGTCATGTACACAAGCCCGCGGTCGTGAATCGTTGCGTACACCTCGTTACTGTAGAATCCCCGGTCTAGGAGCACTTCGTCGAGATCGACGTACTGCTGGGCTGTGTCCAGCAGTACGTCAACCACATCCGCCTTCGAATCGGCTGGCGCATCTTCTGGTTCCCATGCAGAGCGTTCCTTGACTGGCTCGATACCCAGGATGATTGGGACATCGTTCCCGACGATCGTGATCGTCGCGAACGTATACCCGTGCTTGATTTCACCGTCTTCTTTGTACCCGCTGACCATCGGCGGATACTCTGCTTTCGGGATTTTCTCGTCCTTGTCGATCCACGGCCAGACGTGGTAGGGGACGTGTGTGAAGTCGACGGCCGCCACAACGTGGCGGTCGTCGAAGGGATCCTCGTGACGAATCGTCTTGAGAATATTTTCGGTCGCCGCGTTGAACGAGGCCATCACAGCCTCTCGATACAGCTCAGTGAACGCGACGATATCCTCGATCTGCAACTCCTGAACGGAGCGAGTTACTTCCTCGTCGGATGGCGTCGCAAACTGCTTGATTACTCGGAGAAACGTCGAGTCGTCACAGATCTCGTTCTCTTCAAGGAACCACCCAGCTTCTCCCTCTGAATGAGCGCTCCCCTGCGTGAGGCACGCGTTGGAGAACAGATCAAGGATCTGTTCGTCCTCATATACCCTGTTGTCGGCTCTATCGGAGTCGAACTCGGCGAAGCCGTGTCGGCGAGCGAGTTCGACGACCTTACTCCCGTGCTCGCGCACGTGTGCGCGAGACACTGTCGAATCGGATTTATCGTCGTTCGTTTCCTTTTCATCTAGGTTAATTGGAATGAGTGCCTCCGAAATAACGTCGTGATCACGGGCTTCACGAGCTATTCCCTTCGCAGCGGCCTCAAGCGTGGTCTTGGTTTGCTCGCTGAATTGGTTCCAAGCGTATGAGAGATTCTGCTGAGTCGGCACCCTGTTCAAACCTAGCTGTTTCAGCAGTGCTGGACGGTTCTCAAGCCGATCTGCGACCTCGCTTTGGGCGAGGTCGTAGATCGTCTGGTAGATGTAGACTCGTGCCATTGACTCGGTTCCGAACGAGACTTTGTGCTGTTGTCGAGTGTCTGTTAGTCCATCCACGGGAATCGAGACGTCTCCAAGTACACGCCAGAGATGATCAGCTGTTTCACAGACTTTCTTGGCGTGGATGACGATCGCCCCCGCCAAAGCGGGGGCATCGTCATCAACTGCAGGAGTGATGTTAGATGCCATTAACAGTCAGTCCAGATACTGAAACCGAAGGAGAGACTCCCCATTAGGGCACCTCATTTGGACCCACGCCGAACGGTTATTTACGCACCAAGAGCTACTTGGAGTATGGCTCAAGATGGATCCCTTGTTGAATCGCTTCCAGACCGCCCACTCAAGGATACTGAGCGTGACTCACTCGAACGACACGAGAGCATCCAGTCAATAATGCCTCAGACGACGAAATTTGATCCGGAACACGGGATGGTTATGGACACCGCGATGTTCATTGGCTACGACTGGGTGACAGCCGTGACCTACGAAGCAGGTCACGGCTGGAGGGTTGTCTACGAGAGCGGTATGGAAGATAACATCCTCTCAGATGGGTTTCTGCGAAGCGAAGAGCTCTACGAAGAGCATCCGATTCAGCAAGGAATGGACGCTATGAGCGCTGTTGCCTCGGAAGACGAAGAATAGTTTCTTTTTCAAACAGCTTCTCTGAGGGCGATCGTAACGGGTGTCAGCTGTATGGTGGTTTGTAGAATTTGAGATCCCGAAGTTGTGATCAACTGGGCAGTCGAGTTTCCTATAGCACCATACAATTTATCAAATGTTGGTTTATGCTAGAGGACACTCAAGAAGCCCGAAATCAGCCGAATGAGCTTTTTCGGAATCCACTGTGCATTAGCACGGTAATGCACAGTGAATTTATCTACCCCGACACTGTACGGGAAACCGAACAGATGGATCCCAGCGATTCAGCAGTGACATCCGGCGAACACGCGCCCTCGAGGACGCCATCGACGCTTTCCTCGAGTCGGGCAATAAGGCCGGTAACTATCGCGATGCCCTCGACCGCGTCTTGACCGACTGGCGACAGCGCCTCGAAGCCCGTGGCACCGAGACAGTCGAACGTGTCTCGAAGCGCGACATGGCGACGTATGCGCAAGCGCTCTCGAACGACGAAGCAAAGACTGCAGCGACCGCGTGGACGTACTACGACTACGTCTCGGCGTTTCTCGCCTACTGTGTGCGCTGGGACTGGCTCGAGAGGATCAGCCAGGGCCGAGCGTCTTCCTCACCTTTGAATGGATCATCACCGTAGACGACGTCGCCCCGCTCGAAAATCGGTGTCTCTTCGTCGGTCACTGTTCGTCCTCGACGCTCGGGTGGGGTTCCTGCGGTGCGTGCTCACGCCACGCTTCCTTGTCCTCTGTACCGAGTTGGTCGTTGAACAGAGCTGTTGCTCGTTCGTACCCGCTGTATCCGTCAAGGCGCTCAGCGTCGTCAGTCACCGCCCAGTACGTCGCCTTGTGTTCGACCAGACCACGGTCCTTCAACCGTGAGAGCGCGGTGCTGACTGCGCCCTCGTCGACGCCGATCTGGGAGGCGATTTCGCGGGCCTTGAACGCCCGATCCTGGTTGGCGGCGAGAAATCCGAGGACTTGATCAGGCACGGAGAGTTCCTCGAGCTCGTGTTCTCGAAGGTGTCTCGGTCGATGGACATCGTTGAATAGGGGTACGTCATCCGCTATAAAGAGTGTTAGGAGTGAAAGCTACGAAAGCACCGAAGGAGAAATCACTATTGGCCACGAACCGGTTCGAGAACCGTATGCATTGAGACGGCTAGCTAGAGTGTTATAGAACGGCCCCACACCTACTGTGCGGGCAGAGGGTGTCATAGAACAGTTCGCAAGGTAGTTGGTTTCAGAACTATTGGTAGTGAATAGCTGGTCAGTAGGTCTGCAAATCCATCGAATTACGCCAATCAGTCTTGAGTGCGGTAATGGGCAGCGAACAGTTCTGTAAAGATACCGGTTATTGGAACGAGTTGAGCTATCGTTCCGGTAAGTTCACCCATTGATATGAGCAGGTAAGAGGCATAGGTAAAGCCACCGAGTATCAGCAGACAGCCCGAAACCATGGTCAGGGGGTCTTCTACCCCGTAGAGATAGAATCGAGAGATTCCCCACAAAACAAGACACACTGGCATAGCCCATCTGAGCACGGGCAGAAACTGCGTATACATCGTCAGTACTCCTGCTACGAAACCCACACCAACAAGAAGGATCAAGAGACACCCAATCGGATTGTTCCAGACCTTATCAGCCGATTGACCAACACACATTGTTCTACTGTCACTACCGTTTACAATAAGTATTCCATCTGTATGGAGTGATAGGTTGCACCCCTATATTGAGCGAACAAAGGGGACGAGAGCGGGGTGTGAGAACTCTTGTATGACACTCTCTCCCGAGAAAGCTATCGGAATCACTTGGTCGTGGAGTGGACGACCGCTCACTCAAGGCTTCGAATCGAAGCGGCTTAGTTTTACCACTGGGTGATAAATTCTATGAATACGAAGGATTGGCGGACGTATCTGGTGACACAGAAATCGCTTTCCGACGGGAAACGTACCGTCGAGGTGGTCGAAGCCGCGATCGACGGCGGCGTCGACGTCGTTCAGCTCCGAGAGAAAGACACCGACGCTCGCTGGCGCTACGAACTCGGTCGCAAGTTGCGTGAACTCACTGCCGAGGCAGGCATTGCCCTGCTCGTCAACGACAGGGTCGATATCGCACAGGCGATCGACGCCGACGGTGTCCACCTTGGTCAGTCCGACCTTCCCGTCGCAGTCGCCCGCGAACTGCTCGGTCCCGAGGCTGTCATTGGCTGCTCGACGTCGACGGTCGAGGGAGCGATCGAGGCCGAAGCGGCCGGCGCGGACTATCTCGGTGTAGGCGCTATCTATGGTACTGACTCGAAGGAAGATGTGCCCAAGGAGAAGAACGGAACCGGCCTCGAGCTCGTCTCTGAGATCGCTGCGGCCGTCTCGATTCCCGTCATCGGGATCGGCGGTGTCACCGCTTCGAACGCGCCACCGGTTCTCGAAGCGGGTGCGACCGGCGTCGCCATGATCAGCGAGATCACTGCAGCCGACGATCCGGCGACTGCGACAAGAGAGGTAGCCGCCGCCGTCACCGGGGAGGTTGATAGCGATGACTAACGGCCCTGAGGGCACCGGTGAGGCGCTGGCGGACTCGCTTGCGGCAATTCGTGAACGCGAGCCGCTGGTCCAGCAGTTGACGAACGAGGTAACGAAAAACGATCTGGCGAACGTCACTCTCAGTTGGGGTGCGTTACCGGTGATGGCGGATGCACCCGGCGAAGCGCCCGAGATGGCCGAACTCGCGGGTGCGGTACTGCTCAACACTGGCCGGATGACCGATTCGAACATCGAGGCGTTACACGCCGCGGGTCGGGCGGCCAACGACCTTGGTGTCCCGGTCGTCCTCGACCCCGTCGGTGCCGGGACGACGCCGACCCGAGACGAGGTCCACACGAGTTTACTCGAGGACGTCGAGTTTGCCGCTATCAAGGGCAACTACGGAGAGATCACGCATCTGGCGGGGAAGACAGCCGAGGTGAAAGGCGTCGAGTCCGTCGGTGAGTACGAGGACATTACGGAGTCGGCACAGGCACTCGCCGAGACAACCGGTGCTGCAGTCGTCGCCTCGGGTGCCGAAGACATCGTCGCCGGATCCGACCGGCTCTATCGCCTCCGTGCTGGTGACGAGATGCTCTCGACGGTCGTCGGGACAGGCTGTATGCTTGGGGCGACCCTTGCGGCCTTCACTGGCAGTCTCAAGGGCGACGTGACCGCTGCCCTCCACGGGACACTCGCCTACGGGCTCGCTGGCGAGCGTGCGACCGACCTCGAGTACAACGGGCCGGCAAGCTACCGGATAAATCTCATCGATAGTATCGCCGGCCTCACCCCAGAGGTTGCGGCAGAACTCGAGACGGGAGACCCGGTCGAGCGCGTCCGTTGAGCAGCCGACCGCGTCCCATACCGCTCTGGGGTGTTGAAACGACCTCACATTGATGGTGGCTGTTCGCCCGTCGTCGAATCGAACTGGAGACAAGAGGTATGGCGATCAGCAGCTCCGGGCACTGGACCGCAGAACTGAATCATCCGATAATCAACCAACGCCGTTCTTATCGCTTCAACAATACATCAACCGCACACGAGGGAGCCGCCGCATCAGTCTGCAGTGTTCTGCCTAGTAACCTGCTGGAGGGCGATTTCGGCGACGTTCGCACCGTACCGAACCGTTCGGCGGAGGCTGTCGAGCAGGAGTCCGAGGACGTACGCCTCGTTTGGCACGTCGTGATCGTAGAGATCGCGGTCGAACTCCTCGAGTTGCTCCAGTAGCCGATCGCGTTTAGCAAGTGCGCCGTTGGCGGCCGCAACGCTGGCGTCTGTCAGGATGGCGTCGGCCGCCTCATCGACGACCTGCCGGGAGGCGGTGGCGAGTTCGGAGAGTCGTGTGGCGTACGCTGATGGGATTGACGCTGCCGGCTCGAGTGCGAACTCAGCGATTTTCTCGGCGTGATCGGCGATGCGTTCGAACTGACGTGCGGCATAGTAGTACTCGAAGAGTTCGTCCCGACTCCAGTCCAGTTTCTCGACTTCGTGGAGGTCGGTCAGCGAGCGCCGAAAGTGGCGTGTGACCATTGCGAACAGCTTGTCGGCCTCACTGTCACGCTCGATAACGCGTTGGGCCAGATTTTCGTTCCCGTCGACGACAGCAGTCATGGCGTCCCGATGCATCGCGAGCATCACCAGCCGGAGCCGGAGCGTGCTCTTTCTGACGTCGACGTTCTCGGCGTCGATGAGATTCGTCAGTCGGATGCGGGTGTCGGTCGCCTCGAGAAGTTCGAACCCCGACAATTCCGTCAACGCTCGGTCGACCAGTTTCCGGCGGTCCGCTGGATGCCCCGTCGTATCCACGAGAGTCACCGAATCGTAGCCGACTGCGTGAACAGCGCGAATTCGTTGGCGGATCGTGTTGTCGCTGTCAGTGGAGACATCGATCGTTGTCGAGCGGTCGGCGCTGGTGCGGCCGCCCA
Source organism: Haloterrigena sp. H1 (assembly GCF_005938085.1). Taxonomy (GTDB): domain Archaea; phylum Halobacteriota; class Halobacteria; order Halobacteriales; family Natrialbaceae; genus Natrinema. The sequence continues at coordinate 219,696 of NZ_SMZK01000002.1, read as the reverse complement.
TCGCTTCGACGAGTAGCGAGGCGTCCTGATTCGGATGTAACGAGAGTACAGATCCAGCCTCGATCCCGTGTTCCTGTGCCCAGGACTTCGGGAGCGAGATGGTGTACGTCGTTCCACCGGAGAGCTGAACTTTCCGTGTCTCCATGCTGACCGAACCGCGTGGCTCTCCCTTTACCGCTTATATGAATGGATTAGTCCGCTATAGGCGACTACATATCAGTACTGTTTGTAGTTGTGACAGCTCTCGACTCGAGAGTGCAACGGCCGTCCAGTTGTTATATAGGCGTCCGGACAGTCTATTGTACACGACTATCCCCGCCCGTCGAGTTTCGCAGGTATGTTCCGGGAAATGTGGCATCGGCCACAAGACGCGACTCGACAGGGTCGCGATGCGACGATCGCACAGGTTATCGAATCCATCGATCGCACCGCGCCGGAGACGAAAGCGCGGCTGGCGGCGGACGTCGGCATCTCCGAACAGTATCTCTCCGAACTACTGCAGGAGCTGAAAGCGGATGACATCGTCCGAAAGGCGTACGTCGTCGACAATACGTCGTTGTACGCCAACGCAGACGCGCTCTCGCCACTCGACGCCGACTCCGTGACAAATGAGACCGCCGACACCGATCACGAACGGGATGTGGCGGAGGCCGAGACGACAGCACCCGGTGAGCGAGGGGAGACAGTACTCGACTTGCTGGCGCGACTCGAGGACGTCACTACCACACAGTATGCGGCTGCCCGTCAGTCGTTCGTTGGCGCAGAACCCGAACGGCCGGCGGATACACTCGAGTCGCTGGCGAACGAGCGCCACTCGGCAGTTCTCTCTGAACTCAAGTCATACACGCTGACAACCGACTGGCCCGGCAACCGAGTCGCCGCTGACTTAGCGACGATTGCGACGAACTTAGAGATCGTCGGCGATCGAGCCTGCTTCATCACAGACGTCATCGACAACCAGGAGGTAGCAACCACCGGTGTGGTCGAAGAGCGCGTCTGCGATATCTTCGACGCGGGCAAGCAGATCAACGACTATCTCACGGCGATCCTCTTCGAGTGTGACCTCGCGGCCCACGACGATCTCATCGCGCAAGAAGAGACTGTCCACCGCGACCTCGACGAACTGTTCGAACTTGTGACGGCGTACGATCCGGAGATGTACGGCTACCTGGTGACGGTGACTCGAGCGCTTGAGCGTGCGATCTACTACTGGGTCCACGCCGCCGAGATCGCCGTCCGCTTACACTCCGGCGTCCAGCCCGACCACGTCATGATCTGAGCGCTCCACAGAACTACGACTATCGAGGTCGTAGCGAAGTCGTGATTCCGGATGGTATCGTTTCTCATAGTGTACGGAACCGACGAGGGACAGACGGCGACGGTCGCCAAGTACATCGAAACCGTGCTCACCGACCGCGGCCACAACGTCACAACGCGATACGTGACAGAGATGTCGGATTCGATCGTCGATGATGTCGATGCAGTGCTCGTCGGCTCGCCGGTCATCAAGCGCAACACCTGTCGGAAGTCGTCGCGTTCATCGACCGAAACCGCGAGGCGATCGCGGCGAAGCCAACCGCGTTCTTCCAGCTGTCCTTTGCCTCGGCTATTCCAGCTGACTGGGCTCGAGACGGCGCTCAGGAGTGGGTGGATGACCTCATTGAACGAACCGGATGGCAGCCCGACCGCGTCGGGCTCTTTGCCGGCGCGGTCAAATACACGCGATACGGGCCCGTCACGCGGCTCTTTTTCAAGCTGTTTTCGGCGATAACGACCGGCGATACGGATACCTCACGGGATTACGAGTACACCGACTGGGACGAGGTCAAGTCGTTCGCCACCGACTTCGCCGTGCTCGCCGAACAGCGGAGTGCTGTCGAAGCGCCACAAACAAGCACTCGCGCTGCCACGGAGCAGGAGCGTGAGTCGGTGATTACGGAACACAAGCATGAGTCACAACCCACGAAACACGATCGTGAGTCGACACCGACGGAACGCGGGCGGGGGGGACGTCTCGCCGAAATCGGACTTCTCGCCGGATTCCTCGGCGTCGTATACTGGCTCGTCCGCAGACAATCGTTTCGGCAGTCCTGACTGCCAGCGGATGGGTCCCACTCGAGGCGGGCTTCAGCACAATGGGTTGCTGACAGAAAACGCGCCGGTCGAGAAATCCCGACGACAAAAGCATGAGACGGAGACGGATCTCGCAGTGTCGGTGTATGGGTGTGGAAAAATACGCGCTACACGTGAGCGACCGTGATGGCAGACGTACGTCTCTGGACGTGGTCAGTCGAGTCGTGACGGCTCCGCGGTCTCGGGTGCGTACGCCGAGAGGAACGACTCGAGGTCGCGAAAGTCCGCAAGGCGGTCGGAAAGCGTCTCGTGGTCCCAGTGCCACCACTCGGTGGACTCGAGTCGCGCGGCGACGTCTTCGGGGAACCGACGACGAATGGGTTTGGCCGGAACCCCCGCAACGATGGTGTAGGGTGGGACGTCGTCGACGACGACCGCTCCGGCGGCGACGACCGCACCGTTGCCTATAGTGGCCCCTGGGAGTACCGTCGCGCTGTGGCCGATCCAGACGTCGTGACCGATTTCGACGGGCTGGTCGGCTCGCCACTCGAAGATTGCCTCGTCGTCCTCGCCCATGTCGTACATCGCTGCCCGGTAGGTGAAATGGTGTGCCGTCGGGCGATCGATGGGGTGGTTCGGCGGACCGAGTCGGACATCGGAGGCGATGTTGCCGAACTTTCCGATGGTCGTGTAATCGAGCTGGACGCGTTCCATCAGGTACGTGTAGTCGCCGACTTCGGCGGCGTGCAGCCGTGAGTGCGGGCGGATCTCGGTCCACTCGCCGAGCGTACTCTCAGTGATCTGTACCGGATCGTGGATCGTCGGCTCGGGCGAGAGTGACTTCACGCGATCGCCGCCGCGAGAGTCGATGTAGGTCATGTCGCTGCCTCCCCGCGTGCGTTGCTGGTGCGTCGGAATCGGAGCCGCGGTTGAGGGTAACGAGCGGTACAAGTACGTTGCATGGGTGCGCGTGACGTGAGCTGAATTGTCGGGATCATGCGTGTCATGGATTGGGTGTTAGAGGGCGGGCGATTACCTGCGCCGACCGGCGGCAGATTCGATGATCTTCCGTGGGGAGGTGAAAAACGCCTCGAAAACGCCGGTTTTCTCGACTTCGTCTTCGCCGCGGAGGTAGGATCGAACGCGCTGGCTAAGCAATTCGACGGAGCCGGCGAGCAGGACGATCAGAACAATGCAGGCCATCATCTCCGTGTAGTTGAACGTCTTGCGCTGGATGTCGAGTTCCAGTCCGAGACCGCCAGCGCCAATGAGGCCGAGGCTGATGGCGACCCGGACGTTGTGTTCGAGGTCGAAGGCGATCCAGGCGATGAACTGCCGGAAAACCTGGCTCAGCATGCCGAACGAGACGATCTGTGGCTTGTTCGCGCCCGTGCTGCGGATGCCCTCGATGGGGCCGTCCGCGATCTCCTCGAGTTCGTCGGTGAACAGGCGGCCAAGATAGCCCGTGGTGTCGATGATGATCGCAAGCGTCGCGGTGAACGGGGAGACACCGCCGAGCGGAATCAGGATGAGCACCCACACCAGCGCGGGAATCGCACGGATGAGGCTCATCGTGGCCCGGAAGAGGAAGTTGAACGGATACGGGACGACGCGTTCGCTCGCCATAACGCCGAACAGCAGTGCCCCGGGAAGCCCAAGCACCGTGCCTGCGAACGCGATGGCCAGGGTGACGAACGTCGCTCCCCAGACGATGTTGACGTCACCGACGAGCCAGCGGCCGCCCTCCAGCGAGAGGAGGAGATTCTGCTCGACGATGAAAGACCAGTACTGCATCACGTCGAGGAAGGGGATCCCGTAGTACGTCGTTGGCGGGAAGTACTCGGGAATCGCATCGAGGAAGAACGGGAACTGCGTAATCAGTTCGACCAGCGAGAACCCGACCGTGCGGAGACTGAAGTTGAGGAGCACGGCGACGGCGACGACGCCGAGTGCGGTCCAGAACCGACGAATCGTCTTTCGGCGCTTGAGATCCGTCAGTTTCCGGTCGACGGATGTCTCACCGACATCGGCGAGGCCGAGGTACTCACGGAACCGATCGCCTCGCGACGAGGACTCCGAGCTCACGCCTCTACCCTCCGTCGCTGTTGGGTGGGGGGTTCGTCGCTGTCGCGTGCGAGATACTCGGCGAGACCGACCGTCTCGACGTCGCCGTACAGCTCGTCGATCAGCGCAGGCGTAAGCTCGCCTTGCTGGACGTCGAAGAGGAGTTGGCCGTCACGAAGCCCGATGAAGCGCTCACCGAAGTGGGCGGCGATGTTGACCTGATGGAGGCTCACGAGCGCTGTCACTTCATGGACGTTCGCGGCCTTCTTCAGGTAGCCCATCACGTCTTCGGCGCTTCCCGGATCGAGGCTCGCAACCGGTTCGTCGGCGAGCACGAGCGAGGGGTCTTGTACAAGCGCTCGAGCGATACCGACGCGCTGTTGCTGGCCGCCGCTCATCTGGGAGACGCGCTGGTGGGCCTCGTCGAGCAGTCCGACGGTCTCGAGGGCCTCGAGCGCCCGGCGCTTGTCCGCCCGGTCGTGCCACTGGAAGATGCTCTCGAGCAGTGACGTCCGCTCGAGAGAGCCGGTGAGCGCGTTGAGGTACGCGGAGACGCCCTCGACGAGGTTGTGCTGTTGGAAGATCATTCCGACGGAGGGACGCGAGCCCGCAAGCGGTTTGCCGTCGAGGGTAACGGTCCCCGTCGTCGGCTCGGTTAGGCCGTTGATACAGCGCAACAGCGTGGACTTTCCGGCACCGGATTCGCCGAGTAACACGACGAACTCGTCTTCGATCTCGAAGGACACGTCTTCCAGCGCGGTCACGTCTCCGTACGTCTTTGTCACGTTCTCTACGGTGAGTGTACTCATGGTAAAGGAATGCTGAGAGTAGTCGCTGGCGTGTTATCCGAGTTCGACGCCGAGGTCGTCGAGGCGCTTGATGACCGGCTGGTAGTCCTCAATCGAGGTGTCTCTGAGTGTCGTAAACGGCAACGTGGCGTCGTAGTCGTCGGGCTGGTACTCTTTCATCATCTCCTCGGTGGAATCGTGGAGTGCCTGTTCGATCTTCCCCTTCATGTCCGAGTCCCAGCTCTGTCGGGAATAGATCGGCTGTTTCGGGATCGGGAACGACCACCAGATCGGTTTGAACAGTGGTTCTTCGGTGGCAGTGTCGCCGAGATAGGCCGTCTTCGGTCTGACGTCCTCTGGAACATTTTTCTTTTCGACGTGGGGCATGCCGTTGCCGCCCCACGTACAGCAGGCATCAGCCTCCTCGTTTGCGAGTTTCTCGACGGCGAACTTGTGGTTCGACCACGTCCCCTCGAAGTCAACCGGATCGCCCTGCGGTGCGTCGCCGACGTCGAGTCCGGCCTGTTTCAGCGTGTAGACGGCGAAGATCGAGCCACTCGTCGAGAGCTTGTCGGCAAAGGCGACCGTCTTGTCCTTCAAGTCGCTTCGCTTCTCAATCCCCGAACCCTTGTTCGTCAGCATCATCGAGAAGTACCACGCGGTCCCGCCTGTCACTGCCGTCCCGAAGACGTCCATCATATCCGGCGCGGAAATCAGCGTAATGTCGTCCATACCGATTTCGGCCTGTTCGCTCTTGAGCGCCGGTCGAATCGCCGAATAATCCTGGGGAACCTTGTACTCGATGGAGAGACCGTCGATCTCTCCCTCGAGATAGTTTTTCATCGGCAGATAGTCGTTTCTGATATCCGATGGGTTCTCGGGCGTCAGAAGGATAGTGACCGTCTCTCCTTTGGCAGCAGAGCCAATACATCCTGCGAGGCCGGAGAGGGCGGCGACACTAGCCGCGCTGCCGATCGCGAAGCGACGGCGGCTCAGCTGCTCGGTTGTTGTACGCCCTATCCCGTCCTGTACGTTGGATGCGTCAGCAGTCGGCTCGTCTGACATCATCGAGTAGCTGGCAACGGGATAGAATAACCCTTGGCTGAGTAAAGTCCGGATGGGCTGTAGCCGGTGCAGTGATGGGAAACTACGTCCCCGATCGACCGCGACGAGTTCGGACCGGTACAGAGCGATCAATAGCCGTCTGGACGCTAATTCACGGTCCGGGGGAGAGTCCGCCACTGGAGAGGGAGAATAGAGAGTACCCAGCGAAGTCTTACACTGGTGTTGTGACTCTCCCCGGATGATTGCATGGAAAATCCACACGATCGTTCGGATCGGTTCGAACTCATCGCCGCGTGCGACGGTGACGTGCTCACCCAGTTGGCGAACGAAGTGCTGGCGGACGACCCACCGCTGTCCGTTCTGCAGGAACCGACCCCACAGCTCGTGATGCAACGTGTCGTCGAGCCCGTCGAAAAACGGCCGTTCAATCTCGGGGAAGTCGTCGTGACACCCGCCGAGGTTGAACTGGACGAGGGCCGCGGATTTGCGATGGTCCCCGGCAAGAACGAACGGGCCGCCCTATCGGGAGCGATCGTCGACGCTGCCGTCGCCGGCGGACACCAGCTGGCAGACGATATCGCGACGCGACTTCGCAGCGTCGCCGAGGACCGACAGGCGGACCGCGAGCGTGCGTGGGCAGAGAGAACCCATACCGCCGTCGAGTTCGAAACCATGGAGGACGACCTGTGAGAGCGCTTGATGTCGACCCCATCCACGGGACGCGTCAGACGTTCCGTGCGCTGTGTGATGTCATGAGTCGACCGGGAACGGTCTCTCGGATTCAGACCACGCCCACGGACTACGCCATCACCGCCACCCTGGTCGATCACGAAGTGACGTTTCACTCGAGCGACGAGGAGCTAACCACGGCACTGGCCGAACAGGGACGGCACTCAGCGACCGATCCGACAGCGGCCGATATCGTCCACGCAACCGGGACGCCGTCGTGGGACGTTCGCGACCTCGAGCGCGGGTCGCTCGTCGAACCGAGCGAGGGTGCGACCGTCGTCTACCGCGTCGAGGGACTGTCGGAGACCCCCAAGGATGGGCTGACGGACGTCACCGTCTCCGGACCCGGCGTTGACGGGACCACCACGTTCGGCGTCGGGCTGCCCGCAGCGGAACTGTCCGCGCTCGCGGACGCCCAAGCAGACTACCCACGCGGCGTCGACGCCGTCTTCGCGAGTGACAATCGGGTGGCCGCGCTCCCGCGATCGGTCACCCTGCGCGTCGCGGACGATCCCGAGTCGATCGAGAACGGAGGCGATCGCTGATGGGGTACGTTGCCGTCACGGCCGGTGAAGAGATCATCGAGCGAGCCGAGGACCTGTTCGAGAAACAGCGCCTCGCCGGTGACGAAGACACCATCACTGTCGATCAACTCGAGGGACAACTCGAGCGGCTCACCGCACAAGCGATGAGCGAAGGTGGGCTGTACGCACCGCGGCTGGCTGCACTCGCAGTTAAGCAGGCACAGGGCGATACCGTCGAGGCGGCCTTCCTCTTGCGTTCATACCGGTCGACATTGGAGCGATGGGACGAGTCAGTCCCGGTCGAGCCCGCAGAGATGTTCGCTACCCGGCGCGTCTCGCCCGCGTTCAAGGACGTTCCCGGTGGCCAGATCCTCGGGCCGACCAAAGACTACACGCAGCGGTTACTCGACTTCGATCTCGAGGGAGAGGACGACCCCGACGATCCAACCGAGACATGGGACCTCAAGGACGCCGAACCGACGACGCTTACTAATGTCATGGACGTCCTCCGCGAGGAGGGGCTGGTTCACGACCCCGAGGTACCGGACGTCGATGCTCCGACCGATACGACCCGAGAGCCAGTCACGCCGCCGGTCGACCGCGACGCCGTGCTCCAGGAACTCGCACGCGGGGAGACAGGCGCGGTGACCGCCCTCGGCTACTCGGCGCTCCGGGGGTACGGGCAGGTACACCCGACGCTGGCAGAGGTCCGCGTCGGAAAACTGCCGCTGACCATCGAACACCCCTACACGGGCGACGAGGTAACCGTCGCCAATGTCGACGTCAGCGAGAGCGAAGCGGTCGTCCCGGTGTACGCAAAGCGCGACGACCCGCAGTTCGCTTTCGGCTACGGCCTGACGTTCGGCCGCAACGAGCGCAAAGTCATCGCGATGACCATTCTCGACGCCTCCATCCAGCTCAACAGCGAGGACGAGCCAGCCGAGAACGCCGAGTTCGTTCTCGACGTCGTCGATGGGATGGATTCGTTCGGCTTCATCGAACACCTCAAACTTCCCCACTACGTCACGTTCCAGTCGATTCTAGATCGCATTCGCGCCATTCGAGAGCGAAAAGGTGCAGATGCAGAGGCTACGGGCGACGACGAAGCCGATCGCACAGTCGAATCTACAGCCGACGACAGCACGGACCCGACCGAGAGCGAGCCGACCGACCGAGAGACGATCGAGGCGAGTGACGATGACTGAAACCGACGACATCGACGTGGAAACGGCGGTACCGACCGACTCCGTCGAGGCCGCACTCGAGGACCTCGAGGGAGACGGCCTCGAGGGCTACAACTACGCCTATCTGGACGAACACACCAAACGCGAGGTCAGACGCGCTACCCTGAAGGCCATCGCGATCCCGGGCCACCAGGTCCCCTACGCGTCCCGGCCGATGCCGCTGGCGCGTGGCTGGGGGACCGGCGGTATCCAGGCGTCGCTCTCGTTGCTCGGCCCCGAGGACACGTTCAAGGTCATCGACCAGGGCTCCGACGAGTCCGTCAATGCGGCCAACATCCGACGATTGGCCGAGGACACCGCCGAGGTGGCGACCACCACTGACACCACCGAGGCCGACGTGATCCAGACCCGCCACCGAATCCCCGAAGAGGTGCTGACCAACGAGCAGATCCTCGTCTTGCAGGTGCCCGTCACCGACGCGCTCCGCAAGGTGGATTCTTCGGACGCAGCGAACCGACGGCGACACGCCCACCGCAACTACGGGAAGATGTGGGTACATCTCTACGAGAACGTCGTCGAGTGGGGCGAGATCAACATCGCCTCGCGCTACCCAACGATGGTCGCCGGCCGCTATCTGATGGATCCTTCGCCGATCCCGCGGTGGGACGTGCCCAAACTCGACGACGCGGACACACTCTTCGTGTTCGCAGCTGGGCGCGAGGCGCGCATCTACGCCGTTCCGCCGCACACCGAGGTCGAACCGCTCGCGTTCGAGGATCGATCCTTCCAGATCGAGCGGTTCCCCGACCAGTCGTGTGCTGCCTGCGGCTCGACCGACACCTACCTCACGGAGGTCGAGACCGAGGACGGCGAGCGCTACTACGCCTGTAACGACACGAGCTTCTGTCTGAAACGGCAGGACGATCCCGCACTTCCGAAGGACCACCACCTCGAGCGGTCCGGCGTGGACTGGGGGCCGGGCACGCCAGATACCAGTGCGACCGACGGAGGTGACGGCAAATGAGCCTGCTCGAGGCGACCGGCCTGAGCAAGGTCTACGGCGAGGGCTGTGCGGTCTGTCGGGACCGAACCGGCGACCATGCGGGGACGAACCAGTGTCCGGCCTGCGGGAGCGTCGTCGCCTGTGCCGACGTCGACCTCGATCTCGAGGCCGGCGAAGTGCTCGGGATCGTCGGCGAATCCGGCAGCGGCAAGTCGAGTCTCGCCGAGATGCTGGCACTCGAGCCCGAAGGCGAGGGCCGACAGGAGGGGGCGGTCAACCTGGCCGGCCACGACGGGAACCTGCTGGAGGCTGACTACCAGACGCGCCACGAACTCCGCAACGGCGAGATCGGCCTCGTCCACCAGCACATCCGCGACGGGCTGAACCTCGAGTTCACCGGCGGTGGCAACGTCGCCGAGAAACTGCTGTCCTCAGGGTGGCGCAGTTACGAGGACGTCCGCGAGCGGGTCCGTGACCTGTTCCACGAGACGGAGGTGCCCGTCGACCGGATGGATGATCCGGCCCACACGTACTCCGGTGGGATGCAACGGCGCGTCCAGATCGCCCGCGCGCTGGCGAACGATCCCGAACTTGTCATCCTCGACGAGCCGACGACGGGACTGGACGTGAGCGTTCAGGCCCGCGTCCTCGACGTGTTCCGACGGATCCAGCGTGAAGAAGGCGTCGCCGCAATCGTCGTGTCGCACGACCTCGGCGTCGTCCGCCTGCTGGCCGACCGGACGCTCGTGATGCGCCACGGCCGGGTCGTCGAATCCGGCCTGACCGACCGCGTCATGGAAGATCCACACCACGAATACACGCAGACGCTCATCAACTCGGTGATATAAATGACAGTTCTAACCGTCGACGGTCTCTCGAAGACTTTCGACATGCACGTCCTTGGGGAGAAGCAGGTCGTCGGACTCGACGACGTCTCCTTCGAGGTCGACGACGGAGAGTTCCTCGCCATCGTCGGCGAGTCCGGCAGCGGGAAGTCCTCGCTGCTGAAGTGCATCTACCGGACCTACCAGCCGACATCCGGCCACGTGGTGTTCCACGACGCGGACGGTGACGTCGACTTGGCGGCCTGTCCCGAACGCGACATCATCGAACTGCGCGACGACGCCATCGGATATACGTCCCAGTTCTTAGATGAGATCCCCCGCGTTCCCGCCGTGGACGTCGTCGCCCGACCACTCCGCGAGCAAGGCGTTCCGATCGATCAGGCACGGGAGACGGCCGAGTCGCTGCTCTCGCGGCTCAACCTGCCCGAAGAACTGTGGGACGCCTATCCAGCCACCTTCTCCGGCGGTGAACGACAGCGGATCAATCTTGCACAGGCCATCGCACCCAAGCCGCGTCTGCTATTGCTCGACGAACCGACCAGCGCGCTCGACCCTGAGACACGTGCGGCCGCGATCGGGTTACTCCGGGAGTTCCTCGACGACGGAACGACCGTCGTCGGCGTCTTCCACAACCGCGACGTCATTGAAGCGGTCGCCGATCGGGTCGTCGTTCTCGAGGACGCGCGCATGAGAGGGGTCGTTCCCATCGAGGAGTACGACGGTGAGGAGTTAGATGGGGAGGTGGTTGCGTGAGCGGACAGCGCGCGGTCAACGAATCGACGATTGTCGTCGAAAACGCCCGCTTCGTCACGCCCGAGGCAGTCGTCGAGGGAGCGCTCCGTATCGAGGGTGACCGGATCGCCGGTATCGGCGACGTTGAACGGCGCGCAGACGAGACCGTCGACGCACGGGATCGCCTTGTCCTCCCCGGACTGATCGACCTCCACGGCGACGATATCGAGTCCCACCTTCACCCGCGGTCGGGTGCACGAATGGACACGCACATGGCGCTCGCCGCCGCCGACCGTGCGAACCTCGCTGCCGGCATCACGACGAAGTTCCACGCGATCTCCTTCGAGGTCGATCCCGAGGAAAACCGTTCGCCGGAACTGGGCGCAGAGATCACCGACGCCGTCGAGCGAGCCGACGACCTCATGGCAGACCACCGCATCCACGCTCGCTGTGAGGTGACACAGGAACGGTGCGTCGAAGCTGTCGAAGAGCTCATCGCCGCCGGTGACGCCGACCTCGTGTCCGTGATGAGCCACATCCCCGGCAAGGGCCAGTTCCGCGACGAGGAGGCGTTCCTCGACTACTACCGCAATTCCCAGAAACACACGATAGAAGAAGCACAAGAGCTGATCGAAGAGCGCGGCAACCTCGAGCTGGCAACGATCCGCGATCGGGTACACCGCGTCGTAGAGACGGCCCACGACCACGGTATTCCGACAGCCTCGCACGACGACGAGGAGGTCACAGAGGTCGAACGGCTCTCCGATGTCGGCGTAGACATCAGCGAATACCCGATCACGCTCGAGACAGCGAAACGTGCACACGAACTGGGGATGACCGTCACGATGGGTGCGCCGAACCTCGTCCGTGGCGGGAGCCAGTGGGGCAACCTGCGAACGGCGGACGCCATCGACGCCGGTGTCGTGGACGCGCTGGTCGCGGACTACCACCCGACATCCCTGCTCGCCGCGCCGTTCGTCGATACCGGCGATCCGCTGCCCGAGCGAGTCGCTCGAGTCACGAAACAGCCGGCCAACGCCGTCGGGCTCACCGACCGCGGACGAATCGCGGAAGGAGCACGAGCGGACCTGGTGGTGATCGACGAGAACCCAACGCCGACGGTTACGCAGGCGCTCGTCGCGGGCACGCCGGTCTATCGTGCGGAGGGATCGCCGTGAGTCGACTCGGTGCGGCCATGGACGTTCGCTTCGGGGCGTCCGTCGAGGAGTTCCTCGAGTTCCTCACCGAACTCGGCCTGAATCACCTCGAGCTCAAACGCGAGTATCTGGAGGGACACCCAGACGTGCCGACGGAAGCTGAACTCGGCGAGTTGGCCGATCGCTACGATGTCTCTGTCACGTACCATGCGCCGTTTCGCGACTGGAACATGGGCAGTTTCAACGACGGCGTCAGACGGGCGAGCGTCGAGCAGGTCAAACGGACCCTCGACGATGCGGCGACCGCCGACGCCGGTGCCGTGGTCGTCCACGGTGGTGCCGTTCCCCACCGCTATCCCGAGTGGGTCCGCGAGAAGGCCGCCGACAACGCCCGTCAGTCGCTGCTCGAGTGCGCCGAGTACGCCGACGAGATCGGCGTGGCGCTCTGTCTGGAGAATCAGCCACGGAACGAGTCGAAGCGACGCTACACGACTTCACCGGCTGATCTCGAAGCGACGCTACAGAACGTTCCGATCGACGGTGATGCCCTCGGTGTCACGCTTGACGTGGGCCACGCAAAGGCAAACGGCTACGACTGGCGTGACTTCGTTGACCGGTTTGGCGAGCGCATCCGCGTCTGCCATCTCCACGATAACGATGGCACCGGCGACACCCATGATCCGCTGCCGTCGTACCGAGAAATCGTCGAGACAGTCCCGGCGGACTACTTCGTCTTCGAGATGAAGTCCGTCGACGATGTCGCGCGCTGTATGGGAGTGGAGAGCCCGTCGATTGACACCGCACCCTAATATGTTGGAAGGGCTACAAATTTCTGGAATGTAGAGCGTCTACAAACGAACTCTAGAGGAAATCGATCTCTTGAATTACAGCACAATGGAAACACGATACGAAGACAGAGTCGCAGGTCGTCCACCGGAATGCGGACGACCGCTCTGTGAGCCGCTCTAACTACTACTCACCGTCTATTTACCACAGCAGTTGTCTCAACTTCAATGGCTGTGTTCATCAACAACAACAACTTTGGGATATAATACTGTCGGCCAGCAGTCAATACGAAGTCGGTCGTGAATTTGCGGACGTCTCCACTGGTGACGGCCGCAGCAGAGCGACCGATCTTCACGTAGTTCTGTCCGCCAGTATCAGTAGTATCAACAATCTCCTACGGAAGAGCGACAGAGATAAGTCCAATAGGTGACGTGGTTAGCTTCCACCGAGCACGCGTTTGAACAGCGTGAACGTGAGCAGGGTGAAGAACAACCCGTTCAACATCCCCTGGCTCGCGGCGAGCACCCTCGCTGCGGGGCCGAGCGGGTTGATGTCACCGTACCCGACCGTGCTGAAGCTGATGTAGCTGTAGTAGACACTATCAAAGAGGACGTCTGGTGGCGTCTTATCGACTGCTCCCGCGCTGAATACGCTTCCTGCCTGAGTCAGAAACGGACCACCAAGAGCATACAGTAGCCCGAATAGTGCAGGCAGTAGGAAGGTGAACGCAGCAATCCGTGGAAGTCGATTGCCGTACCCACAAGTAATCTGCATGAACAGATTGAGAAAGACGCTTGCACTCTTTTTGATGCGTGCCAACGCGTTCAGCGAATATTCGTTGCGGATGATGTCGAGGTTGGTCTTGCGGTTGTAGTAGTAGCGTTTGAACTCGAACTCCCTGCTTGCAGGCGTATCGCCGACTGCATCGGCGCTGTCCTGGGCTTTGCGATACGTCTCTTCGATGATTTCGTTGTTCATCTCGACGGCGAACTGTCCAGTTGAGCTGTTGCCGACGAAGTCGTGGATCGTCCAGTCGTTGCGCTCGAGATACGCGTGGTGGGTGCTGAAGTCGAAATGATCGAACTCGGTCAGACAAAATCGGAAGTGGTCAAGCAGTTCGTGTTCGTTCCCCTGCCCCTCTAACTGGATGTCGCCGATTGTTGCCCGCGTGAGGTCGTACGGGATTGCATCACCACCGACTTGCGAGATCGTCCCGCCATTGATCGTCGCATCGGTAAGGTCAACGTACGTATCGCGCTCACCGTTGAGCAGACGAAACTGTGCCGTTTCGTGGATGGTCGCGTGACGGAAGTCACAGCGTCCGTGGAACGTCGCGTCCCAGAATGAGACGTTCGTGAAATCCGCTGACTCGAACTCTGCGTCGCTGCGAAAGACGGTTTCCTTGAACGATGCGTTCTCCTCGAGATGTTGCGCTTCGCCTTCGAACACCGCTCCGCGAAACTCTGCTAAGTCCTGAAACGTCGCACCGCGGAAACTCGCGTCCTCGTTGAAGCGGGCTTCATCGAACTGTGCTCGAGCGTCGAATGTCACCTCGTCAAACGTTGCATCACCGTGGAATTCCGTCTCGACGGCGACAACGTCGTCACCGAAACTACTCTCGGTGAAGTCGACCTCGCCTTCGAACGTCGCACAGGCCAGATCGAGTTCGTCGACAATCTGCACGCGGTGGCAGTCCGCACGAGCGGTAAAAGTTGCCCGATCGAAGTTGACCTCCCCTTTGAACGTCGCGTCCTTGAAATCCGCAAATCGGAACTGCGCGAGTTTGTAATCGGCCTCGTTCTCGAAGACGGCCCCCTCGAAGGTCACGTCGTCGTTGGTGGTCCGACTGCCGCCGTTGAATTCGACGCCGCGAAACTCGGCTAACTGCATGAAGTGTGCATCCTCGAAGCTCGCGTCGTCGTTGAACCGCGCTTCGTCGAAGTCAGCCATCTGCTGGAACGTCACGCCGTCGAACCGAGCGTTACCGTTGAAATCAACGTGTTCGAAGACGGATCCGGCGGTGAACTGCGCGTTCTCGAACGTGACGTACTCGAACGTCGCCTGCCGAAAGCTTGCGTCGTTACGGAACGTCGCGTCGGCAAAGGAGATATGATCCTCAAGGACGTGGCTGCTGCCGCTGGTTTCGACATTCCGGAAGTGCACAACGCCGTGGAACGTCGCCGCCGCGAAACTCGTATCGCCGCGAAACATCGTCTCATCGCAGTGGACATCACCGTTAAAGACGGCACCGTCGAGTCGCACGTCCTGTTCGAACGTCGCTTCGTTGGTTGTCACCGTCCCTTGGACTGTCAACTCGCTCGCTTCGACGACGCCCGTTACGACTGAGTCTTCGAACGTGAGTTCCCCGATGGTCGCCTCCCGAAGGATGAGTCCTTGCTCAAGTCGACCGTGGGTGAGATCCAACCCGTCGATGTCCGCGTGCTGAAAATTAAGAACGTGGTTCGTCGAGCCGTTGATGTCCTGGTAGGTCAGCGAGAGATGTGGCAGGTCCGCACCTACGTACTCGTTGA
The DNA here is from genome assembly GCF_005938085.1 of Haloterrigena sp. H1. GTDB lineage: Archaea > Halobacteriota > Halobacteria > Halobacteriales > Natrialbaceae > Natrinema. The sequence goes on along the minus strand of NZ_SMZK01000002.1, from coordinate 204,215 downwards.
CCCGGGTGTCCGGCGACTTGAGGTTCGTTCGGAGGACATCGACGATGTCGTCAGCGGTGACATCGTGTGCTACGCGTTCGTCTCGACTCATGTGGAACACGCAGTACTCGCTCTCGGGATGTGCCTCGTGCGGGCACTCCCACGTCGTCTGGAGTTCGGCATCCGTCTGCGTCGATGGGTCGAACGTGTATCGACAGGCCGACGACGACATCAGTGCCGGTTTGGGCTCGTTTTTCGCCATAACTATCGCAACACCTCTTGGCACCCCGATTGACACGATGTGACTGTATATATGATGGTCATACTCACGGTATATTTCAGTGTGCTATATAGTTTCGGTCGATACGATCTTCAATCGAACACTCTTCGCCGTTCTGCGGGTGAGAGTTCGGCGTGAACGGTGTTTGGTGAGCAATGTTCACACTCCTGTGCGGGATCGGTACTTTGCTCGTACGTCCACACCGGGATACGAAAGAGAAAAAACGCCTCCATCAGGTGGCGTTCAATGATTGCATCGGCTTCCCGTCCGCAGTTCGAACACCACTCTTCGTCGTCGGCCGGGACCTGAAAGGTCACTTTTCGGCGGCCGAATCCCGCGTTCGCGTATGCCTCCTTCCGAGACATCTCAATGAGGTCGGCCGCAGGGTAGGGTTCGGCGTCGATCTCGTTGTCGTGGCCGGTGTCGGAGACGACATCGGTCGCGAGATGCGGCCCGACGTGGACGGTATTGTCGTAGCCAAGGAAGTGAATCGCGAGTTCGGCGCTGCGGCCGTCGACGGACACCTCGTGGCCGTGGCCGACGAGGTAGAGTTCGAGATCCGTCTGTACGCCCTCAAGTTCGATCTCGTGGTTCATCCCAACTGCGTAGGCGCCGACTGATGGATCGCTCGCGTGCCCAGACTGCTGCCAACCGACGGTCGAAACGTCGTACTCGGCAGGCGTTGCCGCTGCCGAGACGGCGTCCGTATAGACGTTTTCCGCACCGGGTGCAGAAAATTTACCGTCGATGGCATCGGTGGCGATGAACACGTCTTCCGTATCGGTGATGCGAACGTCGCCGTCGGTCCGTTCGACGTAGCCGTCCTCAAGGTCGCCACGGAGCGTCGTCTCTGCGTCAGCGACGGTAATATCTCCGTCAATGGGCTGGTGTGTGAACACGTACTCTGCGTTGCGCACCTCGAGGTCGCCGCCGATACCGTCCGTCGTGACGAATACATCGGCAGGATCGTGTAGTTCGATCGGCGGGCGTTCCGAGCCGTTGATCGTGATGTCGCCGCTATAAGTCTGTGAAGAATCACCTGTCATTGTCTGTTTTTGCTGGTCTGTTGTGGTGTGTCGGTAGTCGTCTCGTCGCACGTTCGCTCGGCGTGTGAGGCATGTGAGTACAGGCTCGTTTCGGTGTGCAGCGCCAGACCGTACTCTGGATAGGTATGATACGTTTCATACCTCGTCTCGTCGACGCGGATCGTGGTCCACGCACCGGGATCGAAGCGGAACGCGACGGTCGCCGCCTCGGGGCCAGGGAACGACTCCATCGGTCGGCCCGAGACAGTCGTCGTCGCGCGAAGGGTGTCCCCGTCGAAGCGAAAGGTGCGTTCGACATCAGTTGACAGCGGCGTCTCGTAAGCCGTTTCGGGAGACACCGGCTGGCAGGAGCAGAGTTCGTGAAAACCGAACGCCGGAAGCCCGACGTAATGTGACTCGCCGATAACAGTAAACACCGCAGGTGACTCGAGTAGTGTGTCGGGATGTACGGTCTTTACGTCGAAGGCGTCGAGATCCGGCGTCGTATTGGCGTAGCCAAAATACAGTGCTGTGGGCTTGTCGTGGGTTGAGTGAGGAGTCTCAGCGGGCATGGTCAGGTATCGACGAGAACGTCGTAGTTCGGATGGAAGATGGAGTTCACCCGCACACCGCGGTAGCGGGGAACGCGTTGCCACTGGCGGTTGTGATAGCGATCACGGTACTGCTGGACGTATGCAGTCCCATTGGCAACGGAAAGCGGCCGTCGATCGCCAGGTGCAAAGACATAGAATCGTTCGACCCGCTCAACCTCGTTATCGCTGTCAACGTCCTCCCACGCCCAGTAGGGTAATTGTCGAGTGAATCCGGCCGCTCCGACCGTATTGACGAACGCCTTGTGGTGTTCGGGATACTGGTCCGGCGAGTACGCCCACGTCACCATCATGCCATCATCTGAGAGATGCTGGCGGACAGACCGGTAAAACTCTCTTGAGTAGAGCGTAAGCAGGTCGTCGTCCGTCGCTCCAGGGATATCGAGAAGGACGAGATCGTACGTCTCATTCGTCTGCTGGAGATAGCGATAGCCGTCTGCAGAAATCGTCTGCAACCGATCGTACTCGTAGGCGTCGTCGTGCCAGTGACGGAAGAACGGGTCGTTCTTCGTCATGTTCATGAACTGGGCATCGAGGTCGACTTGGTCGACAGTAACATTGTATTCTCGGAGATGGTTGATGGCGATCCAGTCGCCGCCGCCGACGACGAGCACTTTTGTCTCGGGACCAGAATCAACTAACGACATCGGCACGTCGACGAGGCCGTTATGATAGCTATCGGCCCAGCTATCACACAGCTGCACTGCCGACCCGAGACGAAGACATGATTCAGAACGGTCAGTGAAATGCGGGTTCGGCCCAGCGCCAGTCCAGGTACGCTCATACCGGATGACGTGCTGGTACCGTGTTGTTTCTTGATCAGTGATCTCGATGCTCATCGCGCCCGGTGGATACTCGTTTTCGATCTGCTGCTCGAGGTAGAGTTCCGACAGTCGTTCGTCTGTCGCGTCGTGGTTGACAACGACGCCCGCGTACGATGCAGTTAGCAACAGACAGACGACGAGGAGCGTCTTCGGGACGCGACCGACGAGTGGTGTCGTCGTCGAGTCATCGAGAAGTCTCCGATCAGCGTTGTCGGACGGTGTCAACGACCAGTCGCTAAAGTAGGCGACGAATGCGAGTGCCGCGACGGCGTTGAGCAGTGCGAGTACGAAGATCGTTGGGATGAGTCCCAGTCCCGGATATAGCAGCCTAGCGTACACCACCGCCCCACAGAGGCCACCGACGTAGTCCATCGCCAGTACGACCGAAAGGCCGCTCCGTTTCCCTGTCTTGGGCTCGACGTTCCAGAAGACGCCGAGGAAGGCAACCATCCAGTCGTGAAGTCGCTCACCGAGGTGGTGAATCCACGCGGGTGTCGCCGTGTCCTCACTGTCACTGTTGTCGACCATATGTGTCAAAATCGGGAGTTCGAATCCCGAGAGAAAGCCGACGACAACAACAGGCAGCCGTGCGACGGTCCAGAGCACCTCTGGCGGGACAGCCTGTGGAATGCGCACGCTATTGAGACCGATAATGAGCAAAAAGCCCGCCGGAGCGACGGCAGCGAGAAGCACTTCTGTTCGAAAGAAATTCCCTCCGTAGTCATTGGGATTCAGGTCGTCCGAGAGGGCAGCACCGACGCCGAGGCTGAAGAAGTATAGCCCAACGGTGATAACGTACTGCGTTACGGTCCCGCCGTATATCACTGTTAAAAGTTCGGAGTAGACGAACTCGTAGACGAAACTACAGAAGGAAACGACGAACGTGAGCACGAGGAGGGCAACTGTCTCAGTTCGAGTTTTGAACATGGGAATACGGGTGGCTGTCAGGTCAGGCACCTCTCCAGTGGCCACACCAAGAGCAGTGGTTGTTCACAGCTCAGATGCGTGGCGACACCTTCCACTGTTCGTCGACGTTAAATCCCGTGGCGGTATCGCTGATCTCGAGGTCGTAACACTCCCAGCGGAAGTCGTGATTCGAGTCAGTGCCGACAATGTTCGCTCCGATGCGGTACCAGCCTGCTTGGGAGAATTCCTGACGATCGGCGACATCGTACGTGACGGTCTCGCTTGGGTTTTGAAACTCCCTGTCCCAGGGAACGGTGCCTGCGTCTGGTGCTTCGTCTCTCATCTGGTCGGTGCTACCCAGATAGGCAACACCGAGTGCGGCGACAGTGACAGGATACTGCGTCACCTCATCTTCGTGATCGTCGTACCAATCATCGGTGTAGTCGCCACCGTGGTACCACGCGTGTCCGTGACCGGTCCGTGGTGCAGAGGTGTAGCCGCCAGTTCCGCGACCGGTCGCGCCTCGACCACCGCTACCACCACTGCTGCCTTTGGCGCTAGCAACACCGACGGGACTCACTATAGCGGGTGACTGTTGGGCACCATCGTAGCGAGACAGAACCCACTTGTCGGTGGCGAGATCGACGACAAGTGTGCCGTTGCTCACCTCGAAATCAGATATGACGCTCGATCTCCGTGGAGGGGGTGATTTGTTACCGAGGCACCCCCCAAGAGCGGTGAGAGCTCCGATGCCAGTGGTGGCGATAAATTGACGGCGGCGCATGGGTTTCGATTCCTCTCTGAAGAATTGGACAACTGTATTAACTATCTTGTGGTTTATTCTATCCTCGAATGAAAGATGTTGGTGGCAGTAACACCCAGCACGCTAGTCCAGATTGTCGGTACTTCCCAACCAGAATGAGAGTTGGAACTAAAGCGTTGGTCTGATGAGGAAGATATCTGGTTGAGTGAATGTGTTCAATATCCCTCAGCCAGACGGTGTTCTTTCGGATTCGGACGTAAAAGATTTAGCGGAAGACGTCATCTGCCAGTTCCCTTTGCCAGGGATCGAGGGCTGAGTGATCGGGATTTGGTTTGAATACTCGTTTTGGAAGCATCCGCTCGAGTCGCCGGATTTGAACAGCGTACTGGCGTAGCCACGATTCAGAAGTGACGCAGACCACTCGCCACTCGATCCCGGCGATATCTGGGCTGTCGTCATTCTTGCAGCAGTCAATCAGACTTCCATCTGGGAGACGTGCAAAGACAACGACAACGCTGTCTGTAACGATACTGCCATGGACTGGCTACATACGCTCAACCGAGAGCAGTTTGAGCGCATTGCTAACCGTCTTCTCCAAGAGTTAGCGATGACGATTCTCGACCTTGACCGGTCGAGGATCGTCTCTATCGACTTCGTCGATACCCCTATCATGGCACGTACGCCGACGAGAAAGGTGAACTCTGCCGAATGCACGCGAAGGACGGGACAACGACGTGTCACCGGTACTGTACAGCGTGTCTCGTCTCGAACAGTAAACCGGTGACGTTGGCCATGACGTACGTCCGAAGTGATGAGGAGGAGGCCGACGCGGTCAAGCGTGTCCTCGACCGCGTCGAAGCCTATCCCTTCGAGATAGAGCTTCTCTTGGCTGATCGTGGCTTCTACAACGAACGTATCCTGCGTCGTTCTCAGGAGATTGCTGCGACTGTTGTTCCCGTCCAAAAGAAGGGAGAACGCATGAAGGAAAAGTTGGACACGCACCGTTCGTACATGACAACCTATCGGATGTACAAAGACCGCGAGCGGGAACTAGAATTTCCGCTCGCGGTCGCTGTGTCCTATCACGCTGGAGATCGAGAGAAAAGCGAGGAGGTTGTGCGAGGGTATGTGGCGTGCGATCTGGCTGATCGCACGCCCAAGCAGGTCGAACAGCTGTACCGGAAACGGTCAGCGATTGAAACAAGCTACCGGGTGTTTCGCCAAGCACGAGTGGTAACGACGACACAAGATCCAGTCGTTCGCTTTGCATTCGTCTTGGTCGGGTTCTTGCTGGAGAACCTCTGGCTCGTGCTTCGGTGGGCGGTCGTCGCCCGCCCGCGTCGGGGCGGGCGCGACCTCCCCCAGGAATTCACGTTCAAGACCTTCTCTGACTGGATTATACATGCATTGGAAGAAGAGCTAGAACGGCGTTGGGAGATCAAGATGAACGGCGTCGGTGTGCCAGAAACGTATGCATCGGCCGCGGGCTGACGCCAGCCCGCGGCCTTGGGCAGGCACCTGACGAGCAACAGCATTCGTCTAAAACGGCGTATCTCAGCTTTCTCAGTTCGGATCTCTCCATCTGTGGACTCTGTTTCTCCTACACTCAGCTACCACACCACCGTTCACTCCGGTCATCCGAGACTCAGCACAGCTCACGAAGCGACGCTCGGGAAGTACCGACAGTAACGTTCGCCATCCCCAGAAAGGCGCGGCTTCCCACACACAGCGGGAGAGACTGCTGGCAGTGCCATGCTACCGGTGCACTTCTCTACCGTCGAGAAACGGAGAGTCAGATGTCGACGCGATCGAACCGATAGAGTGCGATCACGAGCGGCACGACGATCCAAAACAGCAGAATCATGAAAGAGAACCAATCATTGAGATAGATTGGTAGCTCGCCGCCGAACATCTGTGCACTGGTGGTCGATCCCTGCTCGAGCAGATCAACGTCGGTAACGAATGTCAAACCTCTGTTGTATGCCTGGCCGGGATCGAGATTCGTGATGAAGTACGTCCAGTCTTGCCGCCGCTCTGCGGTCATTTCTTGGCCCTGAAACTCCTGCGTGTACGTTACGGTATCGAAGAAGAGGAACTCTCGCTCACCGAGCAGCCTAAATATAACCCCGAGACTGTTCCATACAACGTAAAAGAGCAGGAAAACGCAGAACATCGCAGCCCCAGCAATGGTCGTCGAGCGCGTCAGGGACGAGAGCGAGACGGCGATGCTCGTGTAGGCCATCCCATAAATCATGGACATGACTAATAAGCCGCCGTAGTCGACGATATCGAATCCGCCGAGAAATGCGGCAACGAGGGCTGCCGCGAGGACGAATCCGACTGTCAGCGACACCGACAACACGGCTGAGCGGCCGAGTAGTTTTCCGATAACGACGTCCTTTCGCGAATGAGGCAGTGACAGGAGGATTTTTACACTTCCAGACTCTCGCTCACCAGCAATCGACTTCCAGCCCAGAATCAGCGCAATCAGCGGTACAATCCATTTGGTGACCTGGCTGACGAAGAAGACGAGCGCATCGGTCGTCGCTCCCTGTGCTGCGATATCCTCGCCGAAGTACGACAGCGCTCCCGCGATCCCGACCAGTAGCAGGAAGAAAAGCACGCTCAGCCCCCAGAAAAGCCACGAGCGAACCGCATCCTGAAAGTCTTTCTTCGCGACCGTGAGGATGCTCCCAAGATGGATCCTACTCGAGGTCGATCTACTGTCGGTCGACTCACCTACGGCGTCGGTTTCGGTACTCATTGCGCGTGCACCTCCGGTCTTGTGCCCGTAGTATACGACCGGAAGACGTCCTCGAGCGAGGACTCAGTCGTTTGGAAGTCCTGTATCTCGATACCGTGGTCCTCGAGCGTCGAGAGGACGGCTGTCTTCGAGCCGTTGACAGAGGCGACAATCGTTGGCGGGTCTTCACCCTCGACGGTGGCACGAGTGACGTCTTGGAGCGAACGAACTGCTTGGAGGGCGGCATCGTCGATCCGATCGACGGTGACGCGCAGCGACGTGCCGCCAGAGACGGAGTCGCGTAGTCCTTCGACAGAGTCGACGGCAACCATCTCGCCGTCGCGGAGGATGCCGACGCGGTCGCAGACTTCTTCGACCTGCTCCATAATATGGCTCGAAAAGAAAACCGTCGCGCCCCGTTCATTCTCTTCGCGGACGAGGTCGCGCATCTCGCGGGCGCCGTTCGGGTCGAGGCCGGTCGAGGGCTCGTCCAAGATGAGCAGATCCGGTTCGCCGACCAGCGCCATCGCGAGCATGAGCCGCTGGGACATCCCCTTCGAGAAGCCGCCAGCTTTCCTATCGATTGCATCCTCGAGGCCAACACGCTCTAACAGCGCTTCGGGCTCGTCGTTGGCGTTCTTGGAGTTGATCGCAAACTCGAGGTGCTGGCGGGCGGTCAGGCGGTCATAGGTTTTGACACCTTCGGGAAGGACACCGGTTCGCTGCCGAATTTCCCGACTGTTTCGTTGTGCATCCATACCAAGGACGCTGACTGAGCCATCGGTCGGTCGGGCAAAATCCAAGACGATGTTGATCGTCGTCGACTTGCCGGCACCGTTGGGACCAAGGAAGCCGAACACTTCACCCTCTTTGACCCGGAAGGAAAGGTCGTCCAGTGCGAGGGTCTGACCGAATGATTTGGTCAGATTGTCGACTGTAATAGCTGGCATACCCGTACACGGGTAGCAGTTTATTGTAAGTCTTTTAACTACTTTCTCGTTCAGATAATCCTGAGCAGCAATTTTAACTGTTTTAAAACAGTTAAATCCCGCCCGAATGTTATCGTGTTGTATTTATAGCGACATTCACGATGGACGAGAAGTCAGCACAGGTGTTTCTTCCACCACGTGAGCGATGCTTTGAACATCACCACCCTCTTTCGACATGGACCAACCCAACGACAGTGAGTAAGCTGTGGAAGTTCACGGTTGGAAGGGACGCAGTAGTCGTCGCACGATACGCTTGCCGTTTGAGCGAACGAACGCGACACCACCGACTTTCGACTCGTCGAGTGCATACCGTTCTGGACCGCTCTCTGAGTCATCAACCCGGTAGATCATCCTGTCATCCGTTGCGAACTCGAGCACGTCATGAACACGTGATTCCGTGAGGTCACATTCTTGAGCGAGTTCTGGAACGGTTTTGGGACCGGATTTTAACTCTTCAGCAACGAGGTGTGCATGGTTGAGTATTAACATCACCTCACTCGCTTCCAGGTCTTGATGCGGATCACTATCCTGGCCCTCGACAAAATCTCTGCGCGCATCAAGAAGAATCCAGACACCAGCAAGGAACGTCAGTCCAGGGAACCACGCTGGACCCCCAGTCGTGGCCGCGACCGTGAATTCGTACCCGAACCACACCAGACTCCCGGCTGCAACGAACATCCCGATTCCGACATGGATCCACCGGTTGTCGATCGATGGTGTGTCTTTCAAGATCTGGATCGTCTCAGTTAGCCCAAGGGCGATCACAACAGCGATGAGGGTATTGACATCTCGGGTCACGCCGTAAACGATGGCGAGAAACGCGATTATCGTGAGGACATGTCTGACCGTCAGCTGCTTACGAACCGTGTGACCGAGACCGGGGGCCATATGTATACACTAGTCTGGATTGACAATAAGCACTGTGCCGCAGGATGGTGGCCAAAGGTACTTTGACATCCTCCACGCCGTGAACGACGTGGAATCCCGACCGCCGTTGGGATAGTAGGGTTTGCACTCCATGACCTGTTCTCGCGGGGTGAAACGGCCCTCACTCCGATTGACCAGATGGACTGAAGGCTGTGCCAACCAGCTGTTACTCCTATCCTAAGACGGACTTGGAGTTACTTTTTGTCGGATGTTCTCTGCACCGTTCACGTCCGCATTCGCGACGGTATCGCATTCCTCGCAGACGTATAAGTATGTGTCACTATCACCAGGAACTTGGTCCTGATTTCATATCCTCTGTGGACGACCGCTGCATCACTTGAGTGGGGCTCTACCGGCAATCACAGCAGTCGGAGCTCGGTCGTCGCGCTTGCGTTCAAACCAACTCCGTTCGGGAATCTTAGGCTCTGTTGAAATCCTATTGGCTCGACACCTTTCCCGCTAAAACAGCCGTTAGGTAGGTGTGCTTAGGTCTCACTATGACTTCTACCAGAGACGGTTAATGTTCTTGTGGCCGTGCAAGATACGCGGTGCGTATCTCGCACAGCATTGTGTTTCGGGAAGCTGACGGACAGTTCGATACACAAACAGTGGCGAAGAGCCGGCAACGATGCACTGTCGGGAGGTTCGTTTCGAAGCAACAATCAGGGTCTGAAGGCGGATACGCCCGAACCGGTAACAAAGATCGCAATCCCTTCGGTGAAGACAGGACTCGAGTGCGTCCACCCCTGATATGGGACTGACTCGCGGCGTTTCCCGCTGGCAGCGTCAAGTCGGAGGAGGCGGTTTGTCCCCGACCCCTCCTGATTCTCGGCGACGAATACCTCGCTCCCAGCGGCAGTCGGCGTCGTGAACCAAGCGTCGTGACCCTGCGCGACGCGCGTCCAGAGGATCTCTCCGGTCATAGGGTCGAACGCACGGAGACGGTCGCTTGCATCCGAATGTGCCTCGAGACGAACCACGAGTGCATCCGGCGTGAGGGCTCCAAGTTCGTGAGAAGGGGAAGCGAACCCAACTCCCGCTTCATCCTCACCGAATAGCTCCGTTCGTTCATGTTGCCAGATGGTTTCTCCCGTGTCGAATGAAACGGCAGTGATCGGCCCGTGGAGGGCTGCGACATACGCATGGTCGGAGCCAAGAACGAACGACTCCGCCGCATCTCCAGGAAGCGCGGTTCTCCACGTCGACTCGCCCGTCGTCGCATCAAGCGCGATGAGTTCGATTGCAGAGCCGTCTTCGGGGGACACCGCGGTTCGTGCCACGAAATACACGTCTCCGCCAGCCACGCCTGCATACGATTGCAGGGACGTGACATTGAGCGCGGTCCGCCAGCACTCTTCGCCCGATCGCGAATCCACCGCGCGCACCAAGGTACGCTCCTCGTTCAAAGTAGGATCCGTGAGCACGGCGCTACCGTCTGCGAGCATTACGGATGGAGGGTAAGCGTGGAGATCTCGTACAGTGTCGGTCCAGCGTTCGTTGCCGTCAGCCATCGCCAGTGCGAACGCGGTCCGCCCCGCTGTGTCAGGGTTCGTGTGGTAATAGACAGTATCCCCGGCGGCCACGACGGGATAGGCACCTCCTGACTCAGAGAATTTGACCGTCCAGCGCTCGTCACCCGTATAGAGATCGAGGGCGCGAAGCGTCTCCCGTGCCGACTTGTCCGTACTGGCGACGAAGACGAGCCCATTTGCGACGGTCGGCGGTCCGTGGTTGTGGATGTCCCACTCAGTATGCCAACGTTCCTGTAGCGAATCCGGAGCTGCACGGCCCGGTGCGTGCGACGTATGCTGCCGGTCGTGGTCCGGAAACGACCACTCGTCGTCCTCAACAGTGATGTCCGAAGTACCACAGTCGGGCGGCGCAAAAGGACGCGCGCCGCCGGCGTACCTAATAAGTCCACCGAGCGCAAGACTGCCGCCGGTCGCGGCAAGAAATCCCCGGCGTGAAATTGGCGCAATTCTGTTCCGGCTAGTCTCCTCCGAAAAACCATCTTCCCGGCTTTCGATCATCTCGGGCGTTTCTTTGCCGTCGGGCCCGAGGCTATCTTTGTTGGAGGACATTACCTTTCAGCGATTGGTAGTGGAGAATAAGCCTTGGGAAGCCGTCTTTGACATGGTTAGTGTTCTAAAATCCGGCGGTGTTCACATAAGGATTGAAAGGTAAGGCGGAGCGTTTTTCGAGTGCTCTATGCCCGAAAACGACCGCCTCAATGGTTGTTTAGACGAGATCAACTTAGAGTTTGTTGAACGAGAAGCGACACCGCGATTGCTAATGAAGCTCAGTATTCAGCTGCATCTCGCTGGACTCTCGCTTTCGAATACTGTCTCTATTCTTGAGATATTCGGTGTCGAACGCGCTCGATCCACCGTCCACAATTGGGTACACAAGGCCGATCTACAGCCTGAATCTGGTCGGAATCCGGATCACGTTGCGATTGACGAAACTGTGATCCGACTGAATGATGAGCAATATTGGCTGTACGCCGCAGTCGATCCCGAGACAAACGAATTACTCCATACAAAGCTTGAGCCGACAACAACGAAGGTTCTCGCTCATTCGTTTCTTACGGAACTCTCCGAGAAACACGACGTCTCCGACGCCGTGTTTCTCGTCGATGGATCGCACTCGTTACAAGATGCATGTCAGCGTCACGGCTTCGATTTCAGATACGAGAAACATGGAAATCGGAATGCTGTTGAACGTGTCTTTAGAGAGATAAAACGACGAACACTCTGTTTCTCAAATTGCTTCAGCAATGCCGACGCAGAAACTGCCGACGACTGGCTCAGATCGTTTAGCTTCGCATGGAATCAGCTTATCTGAACACTACGTAAAATCCACACAAGACAATTATCCATTCCGATCCATCCTGGAGACATCGTCAATAGGCTTGTCATATCGGACTACAGGTGGTCGTCTCGTCGGTCAAAACTAAACGTCCTGACATTCGACGTTCCCGACCAGTCGGACATCTCGTCCACACTGTGGACGTAGAGTCGATCGCCAAGAACGGAGACAGTTCCTGTATCCCCGACTTGAAGCTGGTTGAATCCATTCCGTCCAACCTGTTTCATCTCGTATGCGGAGTCCTCGCCTGTAGCTGTGCCATGGACGCCGATCATGTATGTCACGTCACTAAACTCGGCGGTCAGTTCGTTGTGCAGGGTTCTGTCGATAGTTATTTTTCGGGGAGTCTCGACGGCGCCCTTGACGTACGTTGGAGCGTACCAGAGAGCGAGTTCGTCGTCTGGTCCTAAAACCGTCTGGAGGAGGTAGCCGTTCTTCCGAGCACCGCCCCACTCCCAGGAGACAGCAATGCGCTTACGCGCGACAGCGCCCGTATGCGAGAGAGGGCTGGTCACGAGGGCCCCAGCGACGGTGCTCGCCGCAAGCGTTCCACCGAGAAGAATCGATCGCCTGGAGAGCATACCGTGGTCAAACAATTTTCGTCGGATATACTCTATGATACAGTCAAGTCGACGGGGGACAACTCACATGGGCGGCTTGATCAGGTAGCTTGGCAATTTTCGATAAAATAGTTAGAGTGACAGGTCAAGGTTATGAATGATACAGGTGATGATGCGTTCTCGAAACTGCTTCCACCAGCGCCGTGAGCGGACGAATCCACCGTACTTACGTTTGAGTCGGAAGTTTACTGTCTCGTTCTGAGTTTTGAGGGGACGGGGAGTTCCTCAAGTTCGATGGCTCTTCAAACCCAGGGCATCTCGATAAGCTCGTCGAGAAGTATCCAGTACGTCGTATTCTTTCGCATCTTGAGGCAGAGCAATACGATGTACTGATGGAGCGTGTACCGCCGTTTCGAGAATTTCGAGGAGTAGCGAGCGACGGCACGCCGGGCCAAGTGAATCGCTTGTTCGACGAACCGGTGTAACCGTTACTTCGGGAGGGACTGCATTCGGTCAAATTACTGGTCATACCTGTAACTCTCTGAGGATTTCAACAGAGCCGGTTCGATATATTCGCACGCGTAGTGACCGAACTGCCCAATTCAGTTTCAGGCATGGTTCTGAATAAAGAAATCGCGCTACTGTCTACTGGACTCTGTTGAAATCCTATAGGTCGGATATTATTCACGGTGAACCAGCCGGTTAGTGGGTTGCGAGCGTATCGATCCAGACGGTCAGTTAGAACGTTTTCAGAAATTCGGTAAGTGCGAATACAATGGCAATGGATCCAAAGAAAATTCCTATCGTACTCAGTAATCGGTTTCGTGGGACAACAGTCGTTTGAGCAACTACCAACAAGGCCATCAGGATGACCAGAACAGCGAGGAGTCTCTCGGTACGGTCGGTCATACAACCACGTTATCTATCCTCAGTACTTCACGAAGCTGGTTAGTTGAAAAGTCTGCTTGCATGGAGTGTGTCTAGTACCCAGCAAGCAGACAATTCAATCCACGAGGACCAACTCCTTAACTTCCTCGTCAACACGATTGACGAGGAAGTCGATCTTGACTTCGCTCCAAACGCCGAAGCGACGTCTGAAGACATTTACGAGGTCCTCGTCGGCGCATGCGCCGACGGGACCTCGGTCTCGACACTCTGCGAAAAGAGCGACGACTCACTTCACCAAAACACAGTTCTGTACCACCTCCGCAAGAAGTTCGATCTAGAATCGGTTGAACAAGCCGGCAATACGCTGCTTCAGAAGGACGTTCTCGGCATTCTGCCTGAGCAGGTGGAGGTCGTGGCTGACCTCCACCTGCGACCCTACTATGGTGACGAAGACGAGACGAACGGCCTCTATCACTCGGAAGCAAAACGTGGAACGACTGCCTTCCACGCCTATGCCACACTCTACGCGCGTGTGAAGAACAAGCGGTTCACGCTGGCAGTGCGCCGTCTCGAAGACGGCGACACTGCCAGCAGCGTCCTTGCAGCGTTTCTTGGTGTTCTCGACGGCCTTGACTTCAGCGTCAAGGCCGTCTATCTTGACCGCGAATTCTACGACAGCAAGTGTCTCAGGTTGCTTCAGGCACACAATCACGCCTACGTCATGCCGATCGTCCGGTGGGGAAAGACGATCAAGCAGGAACTCTCGACTGGATGGAGCCGAATAATCCAGCACGATCTGACGGGGAAACTCGACGGTCACAGCTGGACCGTCGAGTTTCCCGTCTACATCGACTGTACCTACCAGAACGGACGATACGACGAACATGGAGTGGCGCGTCACGGCTACGCCGCTGACGCGCCGTTCATTGAGACGCCACGAGACGCTCGATACCACTACGCGAAACGCTTCGGTATCGAGGCCAGCTACCGCCTCTCTGAACAGAGTATTGCGACAACGTCGACACAAGATCCGGTAGTTCGGCTGTTGTACGTCGTGGTGAGTCTGCTGTTGCAGAACGTCTGGCGGTATCTGCACTGGGAATATGTGGCGACGCCCCGCCGTGGCGGGCGTCGCCTCTGGTCCTGGTCGTTCAAGGAATTCATCAACATGATTCGACGGGCAGCGTGGACGGCCCTCGCAGTCCGTCGGGCCGTCCCCGCAAACCGACCACCGGACGACCGGTTCTACCGCTAACCACCGACCGAGTATGCCCTCTCCCAAGTGGCAACGCTGTCGCGTCGGCGGCTGATCGCCGCCGACAGCGACAGCTCCTCACCGATCGTCGAGGAGATTCAAACAGATCACTGAGACCGACAACGGAACTCAGACTTCAGACCGGCTCAGCGGAGGATGCCTTGTGAGGTACTGATCCTTGATGTGAATCGTTTGGTTCTCCCTCTGTATGCAGCAGTCTGCCCTCTCAGAATTATGAACATTCGCCGCCTTCGTGTGAAATAGCGAGATCTCGCTCCAGATTGTGAACGACGCACTTGATGACGAGTTCGCGGAACTGCTTCCACCACCGGCGTGACCGTACGAAGGCCCCGAATTTCTGTTTAATCGTTGCGTTGACCGTCTCGTTCATATTCCGTCGATGGTAGAGGTCGCTGTCCAGTCGTGCATTCCACGCCTTGGAAAGCGGGGTTAACTCCCGATGCTTGATCAGGGGGCAAATCTCGTGGTCACGAGCGAGCCGCCGGAGTTTCTGGTCATCATATCCCTTATCACCGGTCAAGACTGCGATGGACCCCGCGTTCCGTTTCACTACCTGCGGTGCAATCTGCGTATCGTGTTTTCGTGTCGTCGTTACGTGAATGTCGAGAACAGCATTGGTCGCTGTATCGACCAGCAGCGTCGTCTTCAATTGCTGGATGGTGAGGTTCGTTCGCTTCGTATAGTGTGTTGATGCATGCGCCCGCTCAAACCCGGAGGCATCAATGCCGGTGACACCGTTGAGCGGCAAGTCCGCAAGTGAAACGTTCAGCAGCACACGCCAGACGGCCATCTCCAAGCGGTCGAACGCTTTGCAAAGTGTCGAAGGAGCAGGAATCGAATCAAGGTCAAGGGCGTTTCGAATGCGCGGCATCTCGATGAGTTCGTCAACAAGGTCGCGGTATGTGGTCGTCTTCTTCACCTTGAGACAGAGCAAAACCACGTGTTGAGTCCGCGTGAATCGCCGTTTGGAGTGTTTTGACGAGTAACGGTTGATCACTTGTTCAGCCAATTCGAATACTCGTTCGACAAACCGAAGCAGGTCGGATTTCGGTAAGCCGTCCATCAATCGCCTATCCGTGAGTGAACCGTTACCTTCTGAGGATTTCAACAAGGCCGAATGTTACTATATTGAGCGGATAGAAGGGGCAAAGATAGGTATGAGAACCGTTGTATGACACTCTCTGTTTCAATCGTGATTTGTTGGATATAGCTGTCAATTCGAATCAAGTGCCGGTCACACTTGAGTTCGAAGCCGGTCAATGCGCTTCTCGGTTGGCGGATGCGTACCGAAGACCCGACGCGCAATAAATCGTCGCGTCCGATCAAAGAAGGGATGTTTCTCCCACGGTGGCGGAACAATAGCGAACGCAGTAGCCGCATCCCGCTCGCGAAGATCCGTCGATGGGCGACGCTCGAGGTCAGCATCAAGCGACTCAAGGGCACTTGCGAGTGCAGCAGGGTCGCCGGTAATCGCAACCGCGCCGTCGTCGGCAGCGTACTCTCGGCCACGGGAGACGAGAGCGACGTACCACCGGCTGATGGTTCCAACCAACATCGCTAGTGGTTCGACGACAGGGTTGTAGCCGTATCGACTACGAGCGAGTCGTGCAACAGCACTAGGCGCCGATAGCGCAGTGAGCACCGCAGCGTCTCGGTTGGCAACGTGGGCGAGTTCGTGAGCGATAGCAGCCTCGAGTTCGTGGTACTCAAGCGTCTCGATCAACCCCCTAGAGAGAACAAGTGTCGAGACAGCGGGGCGATAGCCCACTGTCAGCGCGACGGGTGTTCCGTGCTCGAGCACTCGAATCTCGGGCGGCGGCAGGTCGACCTGACCAGCGAGTCGAGTGACAATCGACTCGAGAGATGCATTCACGTCGACTTTCCGGTCAGAGTCAGAGTTAGAGTTAGATCCCGCTGTACCGACAATCTGATCAACCGACTCGATGTCCGTGACCGTGAGCGCCTCGAGATCGAATCGGTCCTCGAGATTTCGGAGAACAGCGTTGTTGCCAGAAAACTCTGTACGGATTGTAGCGCCGACGTGGATGCCAACGAACACGGCAGCACTCACGGCGGCCACTGAGACGACAACAGTTTCGACTGATACAAAAGTCGCTGCCCAGTAACTGGCTCCGACTATGACGATTCCAGTGACGGTCACTAGAAGGGTCGGTCGCAGAGCTGTAGTTTGCTCAAGTCTGATACGCACCCATTTGGCCTCGTCCGTGATGCCGTAGGTGGCTGCTGGGTCGACAGGTTCCTCCTCGGCGATTTCGGCGGCGCGGCGCTCGATGGCGTCTCGCACCCCATCGACATGATTGGGAACGATGATCGATCCGAAAACAAGCCAGACAAGTGCGGCGACAACGAGCAGTGCGAACCCAACCCAATAGGCCATACTGAGGTAGCCGACGATAAAAATCCCGATAACAAGCCAATTACCGCCAGTCGTGCGTTCATCGTTCACCTCATCTTTCGAACGGATCCATTCGTGGGCAGCCCAGAGGTACCCAGCCATCAGCAAGTAAAAGAAGCCGAGCAGGACCAAGAGCCCGAACAGTGGAAGAGGCAGTACTGAACGAAGGACCGGCAGAGTACTTAGCACAATCAGTAACGACGAAAGCAACAGCACGTACGAGGCGAGTTCAATAATCCCCTGGGCAAGTGCACCAGCCGGTGCGGAGCGCTCGCGAGCGGTACGGACGGTCCGCAGCGACAATTCGACGGCCGCCAAACAAGGCATCCCGACCGCAACTACGAGCGCTACAGCGAGCGGCTCGGCGGCGAGACGGAAATCAAAACCAAGGAGGATCGCTAGTGAGGAAAGCACCTCAACGCCGTAGTGAACCCCAGCGTAGATCGGGACGCCAATCAACAAGAGGACAGCGACGACGACACCACTCGAGAGGAACAGACAGCTAACACCGGCAATGACTGTCCGGACAAAAAGGCCGGCACGAGTTGGGAGCAACGTCATGGCAGATTTCACCTCCAGTAATTAAGAACCGGATGGGCTAGAGGAGTACCGAGATAACGCATGTCGTCTCAAGAATTAACTTCAAGTGGTAAATAGATACCCGACCGATTACAAGCTGAAACTCCGTTGAAATCTTATTATTCATATACTTATCATGGCGGAACTGCTGATCACTACACGTGCGAACTGTCCGCTATGGGTTTTGCCACATACGGATGAGAGGGGGTACAAATGCGTACAAGCAAACGAGTATCGTTATTGTGAAGAATGGGAAATCCAGTGGGTCACCTTCGATAATAAGCCCCACTGTAATAACTGCGAGTGCTAAGCCGACGATAGCAGTACGAATCGCACGAAGATGTGCTATGAATATCGAATACTATTCATCATTCATACATGATACCGGAGTTCTCACTATATCGGTCTTTTTGTTTATTGAGGTCTGCAAACTGAGCGATGACCCGAAAATATATGTCTTCTCGATAAGGTATTCGCTGTATGCCTGGATTCGGAATTGGTACTCCCATCTACCTTGCCATCCAAGCGTTCATTGCACGCTTCGTGTATCGTGAGGCCTCAACTCACAACCGCCGCTCGCCGCTTGTTTTAGCCGGGAGCATCTTTATCCTGAGTATCGTTGCTGTGTTTATCGTGGGTAGTATTCTACCTGTTCTCCTTGTCGAAGCAGTGACTATTATAATGTACCGTGCTGCTACATATAGAAATAAACCACCTACTGCACAATAATCAAATACCCTCCTGTTTAACTGAGAATCAAACAATTCTTCACCTGTACTTACCATTCCCTATGAGTCAATAGGCGTGTGACCGGTTCTATGACACGCTACTTTAGGAGGGAATTGACTCAAGAAGGGACATATCGGTTAAATCGATGTACAGCATTCTGATACAGTACATATGAACAGAGAACCCCACCGATCAACAGCGTCCCTCCGCCAATAATCTGCAATTGATCGAGTCCAATAGCCTGAATATTCTCTCCAACAGCATGAAACGTGCCAGCAGCCGTAGATAGTATACCTATACCGTAAGGAGAACTGTTGAGCAACTCCAATAGGATTGTTGGAGCGAAGCCGAATACGCCGGCAAGGACAGTTCGAGCGACACGTGGTGCAACCAGCAAGGCAGCCAGCAACGCACCAGGGAGCAGTATGAGTACTGCATGAGCGGCAACAGCAGTCATTCGTGGTGGAAGTACATCTCGACTCTGACCGACGCTAATCGCACTAAACCGGGGGAATGCCATCCCGATTGCCGGGGAGACGATGACAGCGACGACTGTAAGATAGCCGCTGAGGATGACCAGGCCGAGTTGCTCACCGATCGTGTATGGTGAAACGAGTCCAGCAAGACTCGTCACAAGAAGGATAATCGGGAGTCCAAAGACCAGACCAGGCACTATGAGACCACGAACGTAGTGATCCCCCGATACAGCTGTGAGTGTTACTGGGAGTACCGCCCCCTCATCACCGAGTGGGTTCATTGCGAACAGAGAGCCGACAAGCCATGGGAGTGCGACTGCAGTCAGTGGAGCACCTAATGCGCCAATCGATCCAGATTGGACAGCTGTACTGACGAGCGGACTGCCGATGGCGAAGACGGGGATGAGGAGAAACATCAACCGGTTCGGATCACGGCGCGTCCGCATGAGTGCCCATTCTGCAACGCGTCGGACTGGTGTCGAAACAAATCGGGGGACAACTAGTGGTGTTACGGCAGCCGCGAGGGAATCTCGGGTTGCTGGTCGAGGGTTCTCTTTCTCAGCGGTTTGCTCGAGAGCAGACACGCTTCCCTCTGTATCTGGACTCACCGGCTCAATAAACCAAAACACGGCCGTCTCCCGTTCGACAAGGATTCCACCGACGATGAGTAGTACTGCACTTCCGGCGATTACGCCGGCCGCTCGGAGGGAAGACCCGACAAAGGGTGTTCCCACAACTGCGAGATCGGCTAGCCACCCTATTGGGACCCATGCGAGTGCCGCTTGGCTGAGTCCGCTTATTTGTGGATAGAGAAAGAGAAAGTACCCACTCATTGCAAGCAGCGTAGCAGCTGTTCCGAGTATCGTCTTATGGCGGGCAACGAAAGGCGATGTCGCAACGAGCAACGCAACCGCGTACCCCACTGCCGATCCTGCAACCACCACGGTCGCGGCGAAGAGAACGGCAGCCACTGGGAGCAGGATGAGACTTACGGGTGAGCCAAGGAGGAACACGCTAACACCAGTCAGTACCAGAATTGGAAAGCCAGCGTACGCGAGGATTCGCAGCATCTCCGCGACGAGTAGTCCAAACGCGACCGTTCGTGCTGAGACAGTCGTCAACATCAGCGATTCGGCGTTGATTCGCGGTCGTGCTGAGACGACGCGCTGAGCGATGAGATAGACACCGAACAACCAGAACAACGCGACCATTCCGCGAACCATATCTGGAACAGCAAATGCCTCGATATTACGTATCGCATCGGCGAACACGATAGTAACTGCCAGCGTCAAGAGTGATGGAATCACCATCCCGAAGGCTCTTAGCGTGAGCTGGGCTTTATCCTGCCACAGTGCGCGTACTGACCGTCGGAACTCGAACACGCCGATGCTTAGAGCATGTCGCGGCCAGGTTGGCTCAGCCATCGGTTTCCCCCACATCTGCGGCGGGATCGGTACTCGTCAGTTCAAGGAACACGTCCTCGAGCGTTTGTGTATCACCTATTTCTGCGCGCTGTGTGAGTGTCTCCGGATCGCCTTCAGCAACGAGTTGCCCATCAGAGAGAATACCGACTGTATCTGCGACTTCTTCAACGACGGGAAGAATGTGCGTCGAGAGGAAGACAGTGGTACCTGAATCAGCGAGGTCTAGAATCATCTCTCGAATCGTGCGGGCCGCGCGTGGATCAAGGCCAGACGTGGGTTCATCTAGAAACACGACATCCGGTTCGTGAAGCACGGCTTGGATATATGCTGTTTTCTGACGCATTCCTTTCGAATAGTCCGCAATTCGCGTCGTAGCGTCGGCTGTGAGATCGAGTTCGTCGAGCAACGTATTGATACGCTCTTGCGTAGCCCTTTCGGGTAAATCACGGAGTCCAGCGACGTACTCGAGTTGTTCGTATGCGGTTGCTTGTTCGTATAGTGGTGGTTCCTCGGGAAGATACCCGAGATGAGGGCGCAGTCCGTCCCGATCCGTGATAGGAACGCCAGCGATAGAACCGGTGCCACTCGTAGGTCGTGTGAGACCGGTAAGCAGCCGCATCGTTGTCGTCTTTCCTGCACCATTCGGTCCCAGAAACCCGTACACACTCCCTTCAGAAATCGATAAGTCTAATCGATCAACAGCGAGCGTCTCGCCATACTGTTTCGTCAGTTCACTCGTTTCGATCCTTGCCATAAATTGTTAACTGGTGTTTTGAGGAATGATCTGCTCGTTATATTTGACCGCCGCCGGAGCCACCAAGGCGGCCTCCGAGGCGACCCGTGGACGACGACTTGTCACCACCGAACTCACTGAAGTCCATATCGTCGAAGTACTCTGGCGCAGTACTCTCGGTTGCGTAGACGAATAGTGCTGTCTTTGCGACACCACTGAGCGCCTTCCCGAGGAGGAGGCCAAAGATGAACGTAGAGCCACCGATTAGCACCGTTGCCAGCAGTTGGACTGTGCCCATGCCAGCGGTTACGATGAACGTGAGGGCACCGAGCCCGACGCCAGTGAGTGCCAGTAGGGTGGTTACGATGTCGATCGTGCCCATCGCACCGATTGACTCGCCCCATGTGTTCTTGAACGTAGTCGCACTCTCTTTGAGCATCTCTGTGACCGATGGGTCACGGAAGACGATCACCGGAACGACGAAGTAGGTCATCACGCTCCACGCCACCGCAAAGACGCCCGCAACGATCCGTGCCACGATGTTATCCTCTGATTCGATAATTCGGATGACTACGCCGACAATCGCGGCGATAAGCGACCAGGCCAACAGCGGCAGTTTCCGTTTCCAAGCGGCGGCCAGCGCTCCTCGAATCGAGGGTTCTTCTCCGTGAAAGACAGTTCGGGTCGCCGCAATCAGCGCCGCCGTGAAAAATGACGCAATGAACGTTTCGACAAGATAGGCGACAAACAACGCGAGGTACACTGCCAGTCCAGGCTCTTGGAGGAGCGAGTCCGTGACGTACAGACTCCCGAACAGCGTGACGATGAACGCGACGCCCGAGAGCCCGCCGATGAGCGGAAACACGAACAATTTCGGGTGAGCCCTGAGCACGCGGCCGCTCCGGCGTGCCATGCCGAATCCGATTTTGAGACGCCTAAGCACTCTCATAATACGTCGAGGTTATCTTCCAAGATCATTGAAATATGTGTCCATATTCCGGTCTAGTGATTGTGCCTGTGGTTTTTTCCCTATCGACCTCAATCGCGGTCAAAAGAGTCACCAAAGTATAGAAATATAGCCCGTAACAGCGTGTCATAGAATACGTCTCACACCCTCTACCTGATGATTATACGGCTCTCAATTCGCGTATGAGCCTGTAGTTTCGCCAGTCATTGGTTTTGTTCAAGATTTATTCCGCGAATAATGCCTGCCGAGAACCATTATATGACACGCTCCGTAAGCGAGAGGAGTTTCAATTAGCCTATGAATCCATACGCCCTCCTCGGTGCAGGATCGTGTCCGAACTCATCGGGACCACATCATTGAAGCCCTCGGAAGGTTTTTCCCGGCCGATCCCCGGTTTCGGCGTCGTCGGCTATCGATTGGACGCCCCACGGGACGATCCGACTCTCATCCGGCATCCCACCACGAAGCCAACGCTCTTCAGGGATGTCGATGAGGCCGTCCATCCAGGATTTCGACGTCAACATTAGCGCGATATACTGGTCGCCGTGGAACGGACGGCCTTCGTGGTTCGAGAGGATCAGCCAGGGCCGAGCGTCTTCCTCGCCTTTGAAGAGATCGTCACCGTAGACGACGTCGCCCCGCTCGAAAATCGGTGTCTCTTCGTCGGTCACTGTTCGTCCTCGACGCTTGGGTGGGGTTCCTGCGGTGCGTGCTCGCGCCACGCTTCCTTGTCCTCTGTACCGAGTTGGTCGTTGAACAGAGCCGTTGCTCGTTCGTACCCGCTGTATCCGTCGAGGCGCTCAGCGTCGTCAGTCACCGCCCAGTACGTCGCCTTGTGTTCGACCAGACCACGGTCCTTCAACCGTGAGAGCGCGGTTCAGACTGCGCCCTCGTCGACGCTGATCTGGGAGGCGATTTCGCGAGCCTTGAACGCCCGATCCTGGTTGGCGGCGAGGAATCCGAGGACTTGATCAGGCACGGAGAGTTCTTCGAGCTCGTCTTCGCTCGTGTTCTCGAAGGTGTCTCGGTCGATGGACATCGTTGAATGGGGGTACGTCATCCGCTGTAAAGAGTGTTAGAAGTGAAAGCTACGAAAACACCGAAGGAGAAATCACTATTGACGACGAAGCGGTTCGAGAACCGTATCCATTGAGACGGCTAGCTGGGATGTTATAGAACGGGCGTCACATCTACTGTGCGGGCATCCTAATTCGATAAGTACAGGTAGTACAATTATCAGCGTTAAATTCCAGCTATCCGAATGTTGTCAAGATTAGGTCTGCTGATACGCCGACAGACGGTTTGAATAACTCGAAATGATCGCTTTGTTCTTGCTCTAGTGAATCGCTAGACGACAGCGGTCTTCAGTGAGAAATTACATCGCTCAAGGCGTAACGCCGTGTCAAATGTGACTGCGACACTGAGAATCTCAGTAGTGGCGAAACGGGTAGACACTCCCACAACGCCATCAAAACACAAGGGCCCGACGCTGTATGATTACCAGATGGTCCGGTGGAATTAACAGTCTGAGCAGACTTCTATGACGCCCTTTTCATCTAGCAAGACGGCGGCGGACTCGAGGACGACGGCACTACGATCGAATCAACATTCGACGAAAGGCACTTTTTAACGGCTCGCCTTGTCTTGAATGTAGTATGGACGCACTCCTGCTTATAGCAGTACACATGGCGAGGTGGCCACCATGAGCAGTTCCACGGCCGAAGCCGAACTCAACGAGGACGAGCGAGCGGGTCTCGAGCTCGTCCGCAAGTCTGGCGGCATCCACCAGAGCGACTTCTGGAAGGAACTGGAGTTCTCCTCGCGCAAGGGCAGCCGGATCGTCGAATCGCTCGTTGAAGAGGAACTGGTCGATCGAGAGGAAGCCGTCTACGACGGCCACAACACCTACTTCATCTCGCCGACCGCACGAGATCTCGATTTCAGACTGCTGATGGCCGGCGATATGCTCTCGCCGTTTGTCGGCGAGGAAGAGGTTGATCCTAACAGCGACGCCTTCTCACAATGGATCATGAACCTCGCGTACGAGGAGTAGTCGGTTCGATCCCCGCTTGAGTCGCTTTGACCGTCCGTCTGGATCGAACTACTCCAAATTTCTCGCACGACTACCCTGAGAGATTCACGTTCAAGACGGTATAGGCGTCTCCGAAGCGTACGCATCGGCCGTGGGCTGAGCCAACCTGCGGCCTCGAGACAGTTATCATTCGTCTGTGAGGAGTGGTCCAGATTCTCGGTCTTCTCGAGTCGCAACAAAAACTTCAGCAATATCCTCGGGAGTCAACTGTTGTGCTGCAGATTTGAGCAATGCATTGTGCAGTTCACGTTTCTGTACAGCTTCATAGCCATCGCGACGGAGCATAATTTCGGCTTCGAAGAGAAGGCCAGACGCACCATCAATCGTGTCCCACGTCTCAGGAAGGCAGTAGATCGAATGCTGTGTCTGTGTCTTCGCAGTCGGGAATGCTGGCTCTGTCTGAGAATTATATGCTGAGACGGTATCACGATCCTCAGACGTAGTGTCATTTCCTGACGGTTCTTCCCCTTCTGTGGAGTCCTCTGCAAGGGTACCAGCAAGTTCATCTAGCGCCTCGTCACCAGGATCAGATTCCTCCGACTCGTCAGCAAGGTCGTCGAATGGCATTACCGCATCACCCCGCCGTTTTCGACGATTTGGGCGAGTTCCTCATAACACTTGAGCTGGTCACACTCTGGATCATAATCGCGTAGCGGTTTGCGAGCACGATGTGCTTTATCGATACTAGCACGGTGACGGATGCCTGGGAGATCACCATTGTAGTTGCCAGCGTCGATTGCTTCCCAATCAGCCGCAGAGAGATGTGCGAAGTTTGGGACGCACGATGCAAGCTCATCACGGCTGTTAATCGCGTACAGCAGGTTTCGGTCTCGAGTGTCCTGATCGAGGCGTTCGCTAAGATCAGTTGGAACAAGTGCAAGCAATTGGAGGTCGAAGTACTGGCGCGCTTCTTGGATCAGGCGTTTGTTCGTCTGCGTGATTCCAGATTCCCATCCACTCTCCGGACGGAGTGGGACAATGAGATTCTTTGTTGCAAACAAGGCATTGTCGTTGAGCTTTCCTCGATTGGCCGGCGTATCGACAATGATGTACGAGTATGTATCCCCAAGTAGAGGATCAACGACGTTACGGTTAAGTCGTTGACTCGAGGCCATTGCCGATTTCAGATTCGTCTCCACCTCCTCGAGAGCTTCATGGGACGGCAGAAGATCGAGATCATCGGTAACTGGAACGACATGATCTAACGGATCAGCGCCGTCAAGTAGGACCTCTTGAACGTGGTTGTCAGATTCGTACTGGTCACGGTAGCCAAGATTGAATGTGGTATGGCCGTTATCGTCGAGGTCAACAAGGAGAACACGGCCATTTCGCTCTGCAAGTTCTCGTGCAAGATTGATCGCTGTAGTTGATTTCCCAAAACCACCTTTGAGGACGTTAACTGCAACAGCTCGAGGTTTTTTCGTGAGCTCGGAATCGCTAGCCATAGAGGATAGTTCACGTAGCCACAGTATAAAGTGTGATGGAAAGAGATCATGTAGAGACATGAGTGAACTTCACCACGTTATAGGAATTCAGACCAGTGAGTGAATTCTGTACAATATAGAAATGATCTACATGATGAAGAGTGACCCATTTAACTACATTCTCGAATGTAGAGATAGAAGGACTAACATGGACAGTCGGCGAATTAGCTGAAAGAGAGGGCGCTAAACTCCCGTTCTCAAGGAGCGGACGGGATCAGCCATGAGCGAGTAGGGCGGGGTAGTTCATCTTAGGAGTGGAGCTCGTCAGTAGATCTGGACCTCAAAGAGACTCAAAAGATTAATTGAGAAAAGACGGAAGGGGCACCCCCGGGGGCGTCCAGAAAAGACGGAACGAAAAGCGATCGTCCTCACGATCGCAGAGAAACTATTAAAACATCTTTCTAGTAAGACTGTATCTTTTTCTAGTTAAATATCTCCTAGTTCGAAATCTATAAGAGGTGTACTACTGTACGGAACCGCAAAGCAGGTAGTGGAAAGCAAGGAAGGATAAATATCCGACCGCGCTTTCGGCTGTTTTCTCCTGATCTCTTTCATTGAGGCAGTAATGGTAGTATCTTGTGGTTCCAGGCTCTGATAACTTGGTTTCACTGTGGGCTTCTTTTTCTCGCTAATTCCGGACGCCCCCGGGTGGGGGTGGGTCTCAGCCACCCGTATTTCTGGACATTATGGGGGGTTCTGGACACTACGGTTATTTGTATAATGAGTGCGTTGTCTCCTATCATGACCGAGTACTTTCAGGACCGATCAGAGATCTTCGAAAGCGAACGTATCCTGAAAGAGAGTTACACACCGAATGATCTTCCAGAACGAGAAGAGCAACTCAAACGACTTGGGTTGGAGGTTCTTTCCCCAGTTCTCAACGATGCACCCCCTCACAACGCGTTTCTGTACGGTAAGCCCGGGCAGGGGAAAACAGCAGCTGCACGTTTTCTCCTTGAGAAACTGCAAGAGGAAGTCGATGAGCGGAGCGGAATCAACTTGACTACTATTTTTCAAACGTGTAAAGGGCATCACTCTTCGTATCAGGTTGCGTGTGATCTTGTAGAACAATTAACTGGTGACAACCCGAACGGTCATCCGAAGAGGAAAGTATTCGCCCGGCTGTACGATGCTCTTCAAGAGATTGGTGGAATTGTCGTTATTGTCCTTGATGAAGTTGACAACATCGGAAACAAAGATATGATTCTCTATGAGCTGCCACGCGCGCGTGATAACAGTCATATTGAGGATATGGATGTTTCCGTGATCGGGATCAGCAACGATATGACGTTCTACGAGGAACTCGACCCTCGAGCTAAGGATTCGCTATGCGAGGTCGAGATTCACTTTCCCCCATATGATGCTGATCAACTGCGGAGCATTCTCAATCGTCGGTCAGAGAAAGCGTTCGTCGATAGTGCTGTCACGCAGGAAGCTATCGCACTAGCAGCGGCGCTTGCTGCCCAAGATCTAGGATCGGCACGGCAGGCGATTCGGTATCTGTACAAGGCCGGTGAGTTCGCCGCTCTTAACGACGAACCGCAGGTCAGTGAGGAGCATGTCCGTAAGGCCGAGGACCATGTTGAGCAGATGAACATCGCGCAGAGCATCCGTGATTTGACAATACAGGATCAGTTGGCATTGCTAGCACTCACTTCGTTGGCAACAGGGAATGAAACGCCAGCGCCAACACCAGAGGTGTACTCGAGGTACACAGATATCACATCTCACGTGGACACGAACTCGATCGCAATGCGTCGGGTTCGCAGTCATCTCCATGATCTAGATATGATTGGTGTCGTCTCAGGCGCAAAACGTAGTGGCGGATCGCGGGGCGGTCCAAAGTACTACTGGGAGTTGAACACGGATTTGGATACTACGGTCAATGTCTTGACTGAGGAAAATCGGTTTAATGATGTTCTTAGCTTGATAGATAAGCCATAACAGCTTTTCTGGACATTCAGGGGTCAACCGGACGTAATGGGTTCTTTAGTTAGAATCCTATCTTATTCTCGAGCTCATGTGATGTACTGTATTCTTCATTTCCAAAATATCCGACAACATTCGCATGTCGGTACAGCTCTCGGCGCCGCTTCTGGCTATTATCTTGTATTGAATTTCTTAGATGTAATAACATGCACTCATCTATAGGATGTTTATACATCCTTGAATGTAGAGATAGAACCATTGTCATGGTATAATGGATTTGAAAAGGGCTTGTTGGAAACCACAGACTCAATCTGACTGGCCCCTTCGAACTACACACCGAATGCGGATCGATTTCGACGACGGGACACTCGTGCTCCAAGATGTGCCTGCCGAGGTTCCCTTTGCGGAGTGGGACGATCGTATTGATGAGTACCGCGTGCAGGCCTATCGGTATCGGGAACTTCTCGAGTGGGCTGGTGGCTGGTCCGACAGCAACGGACAGACAACACTCGAAGATGCGTTACCACGTTCTATGTCTCTCCACGATGCTGCCCGAAGCTATCCAGAACTCGATCTGACACCGGCGCTCCACATCGAACCGCGTGACTACCAGCAGGCCGCCCTCGACGCTTGGATCAACCATGACCGCCAGGGGAGTGTCGTTCTTCCGACCGGCAGCGGGAAGACATTTCTTGGACTGCAGGCAATCGCTGACGCCAGCGTGAGTGCGCTTGTCGTGACACCGACGATTGACCTGATGAATCAGTGGCACGCCACACTCACCAACGCCTTTGGCGATCAACTCACAGAGCCGATCGGCGTTCTCGGCGGCGGCAGCCACGAGGTCACCGCGATCACCGTCACTACCTACGATAGTGCCTACCGCTACATCAACGAATACGGCGACCAGTTCGGCTTACTCGTCGTCGACGAGGAACATCACCTGCCGGCGCCGACCTACCGGCAGATCCCCGAAATGACGATCGCACCGTATCGGCTGGGATTGACCGCTACCTACGAACGGCCCGACGGAAAGCATGGACTCCTCGAGGATCTCATCGGTCCGGTTGTCTATCAAGAGGCTGTTGACGAACTCGCTGGCGAGTACCTCAGCGAATACGAAACCATCCACATGTCTGTCGAGCTCACGGCAGAGGAACGGGAGACATACGACAAAGAGTACCGGACCTATCGCGACTACGTCGATAGTCACGAGTTCGACCTCTGGAAAGAGGAGGGTTACCAGGAGTTCCTCAAACGGACGTCCTACGATCCAAAAGGACGCCGGGCACTCATCGCCAAGCAGCGCGCCGAACGCATCGCCCGAACAGCAGAGAAAAAACTCGAGACGCTCGACAATCTGCTCAAACGTCACCACGACGATCGCGCGATAATCTTCACTGCGAACAATGACTTCGCCTACGAAATCTCTCAGGAGTTTATTGTCCCTTGCATTACCCATCAAACGAAGACGGACGAGCGCACTGAGATTCTCGAGCGGTTTCGGACTGGCGAGTACTCAATGCTGGCAACGTCACAGGTGCTTGACGAAGGAATTGACGTTCCCGCTGCGAACGTGGGGATCATCTTGTCGGGAAGCGCTTCGAAACGGCAGTATGCCCAGCGGCTTGGACGCATCCTCCGGCCGACAGATGACCGCCAGCCGGCCCGACTCTACGAGATTATCACAGCAGACACGATGGAAACGTACGTGTCCCAACAGCGCCGACAGGGGGTAATGACGAATGCTGACGGCTGATCTGGCTCGTTCTCGTACCACCGGCGATGCGATCAAACCGCTGTTTATCGATCCAACGGATGAGAACTATCGAGAGACGGCACGCGAACTCATTGCGCTGTTCGATGTCCATCTCGGTGAGCCGAAAGGCGATCTCGAAGACGCGATCGACGAACTCACTGTGGCGGATACCGACTACAAGATCGTCCAGGGACTGGCGAAACTGCTTCTCGACGAGTGTGAGTTCGAAGTCATGTCTCCAGTCGAGCCTCATGAAATCCGCCAGCGCTTGTTCGAGAAAGCCAACGAGCGGTATCCGATTGTTCGCCAACCCACGCTCGGTGACGACACACAGAAGATAGAGGTGTATAGTGCAGTTGCTGATGAGTTGGATATCTCACTTGAAGCGTGCTACCGCGGGATGTATGCTGACCTCGAGGAGAACAAACGACTTGTCCAGATCGGCACGCGGACCGCTGACCAGTATGCCGATGCTGGCGAGCAATCGACCACGACCACAACACTGACTGGCAGTAGCGATGGCGAGTACGAACACACTGACCTGACGGTCGACTGGCTGGTCACTCGCTACAATCTTGCGCTCGCCCAGGCAGTCCTCTACGATGCGACCGAGATGCGGATCCGTGTCTGGGACCATTTCGGGACGGTATTCAGCTACGTCAAACTCTTCGGACTGATGCATCGGATCTATCCGATCGATTCTGATGGCAAGCGTGTCGAACGAACCGACCGTGCCGATGGCTACGAGGCCATACTTGACGGGCCAGCATCGTTGTTCTCCCAATCGCAAAAATACGGCATTCGGCTGGCGAACTTTCTGCCAGCATTGCCCCTCTGTGATCGCTGGGAGATGACTGCCACAGTACTTGTCGACGAGACATCGGGTGAGACACGGCAACTCAGACTGGACGACACTGACGGACTCGATTCACACTACAGTACTGGCAGACAGTTCGATAGCGATCTCGAGCAGACACTCGCCCAGAAATGGGAGCGAGCGACCACGGACTGGGAGTTACTACGCGAAAACGATGTGTTTGACCTCGGTGATGAGGTGATGATACCCGATTTCGCGATCGAGCATCCGGATGGCCGGCGAGCGATTCTCGAGATCATCGGATTCTGGACACCCGAGTATCTCGAGTCGAAGCTGAAGAAAATACGCCAGGCAGATGCTGAGAATCTCCTTGTCGCAGTCTCCGAACAGTTAGACTGTTCGAATGATGACTTCGGTGACACGAGCGAGCGGGTGCTCTGGTTCAAAACTGGGATTCACGTCTACGACCTGGTTGAACTGGCAGAAGAGTATTCGATTTGAGAACAGAACTCTCTGCGTTCTCTTGACTGGCGGACGAGTTCACGTGTTTGAGCTGGGGTGCGAGATTCATGCGGATTTGTGAAGAAAGATGTCAGCTTGAAGTATTTTCGCGACCGGCAAAAGCCTGGGCGTGATAGCTCACTTCCGTTGTTTCTGTGACCCCACCCCAGGTTTCTGTCGTATATTGTGTTTGCCCGATCAGCTAGAACACGCACCCCAGAATGTCCAATGTCTTTGGGGGTGCGAGAACGTTCGAGCTGTACACACAACAACCCCATTGTGTCCAGTGTCCTACGACTATCATCAACGTAATCCGAAGACTAGTGAACCGCCTTGGGGTCAAGCCCTAAGTCACTCTGCCTGCTCCACCTGTAGAAGTTGAAAAGAGACCCCATCGCGTCCACTGTCTTGCGTTTGTCAGACGCTCTGGTCAAGCCGTTTCTGAATAGCATCAGTCACCCCCACCATGTCCACTGTCTTATCGAGTGCCTCGAGTAATAAATCGGGGTTCGTATCGAGTTCATATTCATAGTATCGTCCGCCGGCTTCTCCCTTGTTCCGCTCTGTCCGGCTTACAATTCCTAACATTGCAAGCTCGCCAAGATGATCTCGCATCCGACGAGGTACGAGAGGGTCAACTGCAGCCCGATCACAAACGATTTCATACCGATCCTGAACATCTCGAGCACGAATAGGTGTACTCCCCTCTTCGTGTAGCATAAGTAGCGCGTACAAGACGAGATGTCCTTGTTGAGTGAGGCCAGCA
The DNA here is from genome assembly GCF_005938085.1 of Haloterrigena sp. H1. GTDB lineage: Archaea > Halobacteriota > Halobacteria > Halobacteriales > Natrialbaceae > Natrinema. The sequence goes on along the minus strand of NZ_SMZK01000002.1, from coordinate 172,904 downwards.
ACACCATCAACAATACGACTCCGCTCAAGTGATGATCGAGCCTCGTCGACATGCTCTACAGTAACCTGATCAGCGTTTTGTTCGACAGCCACATCACCGGCTTCCATTAACAGATCTAGGCTCTGACGAGCATCCCCAGCATCTTTCGCTCCAAAGGCAGCACACTTGGCAATTACACCATGTGGAACAACATCATCATAAAAGGCGAGGTCAGCACGTTGACGAAGAATATCACGAAGCTCATTCGCATTATACGCGGGAAATTGAAGTTCCTTTTCACATAAACTAGATTGAACTTTAGAACTCAGCGATTCACGGAATTTAAAGTCATTCGATATGCCTATGATACCGACCTTCGAGTTCTCGAGGTTGCCGTTCGCTCGAGCGCGTGGAATCTGATAGAGGATCGAATCATCATTGATATGATCAACTTCGTCGAAAACAATGATAATAGTGCCACCGATCGAGTCAAGTTCTTCCCAGAGCCATTCGTTGACCTGACGTTGAGGATAGCCAGTTGGCTTTAATTGATCGTCAGGATCTCGAAGTTCGTTGATCAACTGAATAGCAACTTGATAGCTCGTGCTAAGATCCTCACAGTTCGTCCGGATAGTTGTGAGATCAATATTGAATTCAGCGGCATCCTCTTTGAGCTCAGAAAGAAGATATCGAGTACATGCGGTTTTCCCGACACCTGCTTTTCCATACAAGAAGATGTTTGCAGGTTGATCACCGTTGATGACGGGTTGTAAAGCAGAGATATATTGCTGCAGTTCCTCATCCCGGCCAATGATTTCTTCTGGTTGATAATCTTCACGAAGGACATCACGATGGCGGAAGATATCGGTATCCGGCTGAAACAACCCCATTGATCTGAGTATATTCTCCGACCAACATAAAACCACTGCGTCCAGTGTGTCCAGTGTCAGGTGGCCGTTCCCTCTCCCACCCCACTATGTCCAGTGTCTTTCTGAAATTCCACTCTATTCCCCTTCCAGAAGTAGTTACTAGACCGAGTAAGATTTAAGTAGCTACTCTATAAATTAGTCCGAACGATATCTAGCTAAGGGAAATTACATAGATATATGCAGTGAAAAATAATGTGCGTATTTACTTTCCTTCCCTTTAATCAAAGACACTGGACACACTGGGGTGGGGGAGTATGTGTTACTCTCAGTGTGTGCCTTTGACTGGGAGTCGGGAAGAGATTGATCATGAGGACATCGGATATATCACCTGTCGCGTGATCCACTGTGCGCGACACTACCCGGATTCAATCATCGCCCACCCTCAGTTCCGTCCGGTGCTAATCTTCGTCCTCGACCCACCAGACGTATCGCTTTTCGATACTCGAGACACACCGTGTGCAGAGTGAACTCTGTGTGAGTGGGGCCTCAACTATCTGTGAAGGGGGATTTTCATCCCTGTTTTCTCAGGAAATACGGTGTGTCCTCCGTCCCCCTACGTTCCGTGCCGCTGGTCGAGCACTTCAATATCAGAATCTGTACTGTCAGGTCCAGCAACTGCCTTCGCACACTCGAGTTCACGGATCTCTCTTTGAGCCTGTCGTTCGAGCAGTTCGGCTCGCCGACACCGATCACGAGCCACGTCGTCGACACCGTCTTCGTCACCGATCGTGAACCGCTTGCCACGGTGATCGATCTGCTCGAGCATCAGTACCGATCCTCTGACTCATCTACTGCAGCATCTCGAGCGTCCGCTTGGAGGTGCTCGTAGCGGACCTCACAGCTGTCCGAACAGAACCGACCAGAATACCCTGTCCGATCGTGAGCAGGTTCCGAACACGTCGGCATCCGACACTCGTCGCGGTCAGTCATCTGGTGATCCCTCGGTTCAGGAGCCGAGTTGTTTCAGTGGCTGTCGATGTGATTGCTGTCTCTCTTTGTCTCATGGGTTACTACGGTGGACTCCCTTCGAGCCCCCGCACCCCTTCCGGGGGATACAAACCGTCTCGAGTGAGGAGATCACTCGACAGTCAGCGGCTGAATGTACCATCCGGCGCAGGGACAAGTCCCGTCCGAATCTCGAGGTCGACACGGCGAAGATGCTTACAGCCGTTGTCTGGCTGGCGCTGCTCGAAATCAGGACAGGTACACGTCGCTGCCTCAATATCGACCTCGTAGGTGTCGCGCTCTCACTACGGACCACGTAGACCGGACCCACTGCCCCGAAGCGGACGTCCAACTTCTCGTTCAGTGCACGGCGAGTTCGTGGGTCGTTGATCGAGTAGCCACCTGCCTCGAGGGCAGTCGCCGGCTGGGGGTTGTCGCAGGGGACGGAGAACTCGTTGCGATGGTTGCGTTCTTGGCCGCACTTCCTGCAGAGCCAGTAGCGTGTCCGATACTCGTAGCCATCAGTGAGATTGAGTTCGTACGGTGTTGGCTCCGCGCCTGGAAGCCACTCGTCGATCGCGACGAGCTCATGTCCGTTCAGTCGGGCAACGTCTCCTGGATAGCTGCGGTCACGATCGCTCGCGTACTTGTTTGTCGGGCTATCTCGATGCGGGTCGCTCTGGAGTGGTCGGTCTGTACTCATTCGTGGCCTCGAGGCACACGAGTATGCGCCTCACCCTCTCAGGCGCAGAAAAACCGAATACGATCCGCTATGGGGTTCCGTCGGCAGCCTTGAGAAACCGCTCTACTTCTTTTTTGTTGAGCCAGATTTCATGTCGTCACGGTTCGCGTGCTGTTTGAGAGTGATAGTGTCTGCGATGCCTGCCTATCAGACAAAAGCCGACAGCAACCGAGCTTGTAGTGGTGCTCGAGAGAGGTCAGGCCTAGTCTGTCCGAGGCCACCCAAGTTCTCGGACACCGCGCTCGCCGTAACTACAGATGCGAACTTAGCGCTGGCACTTCTGCTACCTATTAGAGATGTTGACGGAGTCGTGCTGAATAGAAGGCGCCGATCTTGCATGATAGCGGTGTTTAACTGCGATGCCTAGTAGTGATCACTTCCAGAGAAGTGCCTTCAATTCATACTGTGAAGACGCCGAACACGCCGAGGATTGCCACGAGAAGCCCGACGATCCCCAGCAACCCGAGATACTTCAGAGGTTCCCACCGGTATCGGAAGAAGGAGAAGAAGCTGGCAAATGAGAACCAGAACAACCAGAGCGGCTCGCCGAGCTGAAACGCCTGGAAACCCATCATCGATAGCAGACCTAGTGCCGCTTCAGGTCTGAGCTGCTAGATTTATCTACTCAGCGCGCGTCTTAGTACCATTCAGAAATATTCTGAAGCCCATCATGCCACGAACTCAGGAGTACGTTGTCGATCTGTCTGCCGATGAACGAGCCGAACTGAACGCATTGCTCGCCTCTGGAACGCACAAAACGCGTGTTCTCACGCGTGCCCGGTGTCTCTTGCACGCTGATGACGGCTTGACTGATGACGAAGTCAGTCAAGCCGTCGGCTGTCACCCTGGTACCGTTGGCCGTTACCGCAAACGCTACACCGAAGACGGCCTCGCGGCGATCAATCGCCGCAAGGCCGACCGTGTCTACGAGCGTAAGCTCGATGGACGCGAGGAAGCTCATCTCATTGCTTTGGCGTGCAGTGACCCACCGGAAGGATACTCCCGCTGGTCACTGCACCTCCTTGCAGAGCATCTCGTTGGACTTACCGAGATCGACGTTGAGTCGATCTCTCACGAGACCGTTCGGCAGGTGTTAAAAAAACACGACTGCACCCTCACCGATCCAAATCATGGGTGATCGAACCCAAAGAGAATGCCTCATTCGTCTGCAAAATGGAGGACGTCCTCGACCTCTACCACGAACCGTACGATCCACAGCGGCCAGTCATCTGTTTTGACGAATCCAACAAGGACCTCCACAAACACGTCCGCGACCCGCTCCCGGCGCGTCCGGGAGCGGTCGCTCGATACGACTACACCTACGAACGCAACGGAACACGGAATCTGTTCATGATGAGTGAGCCACTCACGGGATGGCGCCACGTCGATGTGACGAAGCGCCGGCGCAAGCAGGAGTTCGTCGAGCAGATGCGGTCACTCGTTGATGAGCACTACCCGGATGCGGTCCGCATCCGGGTGGTGCTGGATAATCTTTCGTCACACCAACGGTACGCTTTCTACGAGTTTCTACCACCAGCAGAGGCGAATCGACTGCTGTCAAAACTGGAGTTTCACTTCACACCAGAGCACGGCAGCTGGCTCAACATGGCTGAAATCGAATTCAGCGCACTCACCACAGAATGTCTTGACCGACGCATTCCCGACGCAGCGACACTCCGAGCGGAGGTCGCTGCGTGGGAACGTACCAGAAATGACGATAACTCTGACATTGACTGGCAGTTCACGACCGACGATGCACGCATCAAACTCCGCCAGCTATATCCAACAAATCACGATTGAAGCGGCACTAGGAAGCCGAGCATCCATTGCTGGTTGATCGATTCGTTCTCCCCGAGTTCGGTTTCTGAGGCGGTATTCATACGCTTTATAGGTTGACAGACGACATATAGCGAGCTTGTAGTTCTCGGAATCCAAGAACGGTAGCCGGAGTGCTACATACGCCCCTGTACTTACTGCTAACTTGCGCTCGTCTGTCCGATCCAGTAGCAATTCTCGGACGGTACTTTCGGCCTGTGCTTGCCCAAAGTCGTTGTTCAATACAGGCCAAGCAGATAACGGAGCAGCCACTGACCTCACCGATAGCTATCAAACTGAGTGCCGTAGATCCGCTACGGTTTCAATGGGAGGCTAGTTCTTCCGTTCGAGCGCATAACTTCTCTGTTGCGATCGGGCCACGCCAATAACCGATTACGAAGCAACTCGCCGTCAGCAGTTTCCGGATCGTATCCCCCGACTTTGGCGGTGAGCGTCAAGACAATCCAGCCGCCGTACCCGAGAATGACAGTCACACCAGTCAGTACGATGACCGAGACAACCACCCTCACGAGACGCTTCCTGAATCGCACCTCTGACTCTGAATTCTTTCCCCCATCTATGGCTGTCATACTGCTAATCACTATAGTTACTGTCAAAAACATCAGGGAGAATATCTCTTGGTGACACAGTGCTATATTCAGCCCGTCCACTCACAGACATCAATTCCCGATAAGCGGCTCTGTCGAAATCCTCAGAAGGTTACAGATTCACCCGATAGTCTGACTGGATGCAGGCCGTCCCAAAGTCGCGGTTGCTCAGATTCGTTGAGCATGTGTATCACTTGGCTCGCCGAGCTGTCGCTCGCTACTCGTCAAAATTCTCGAAACGCCGGTACACACTCCACCAACACATCGTCTTGCTCTGTCTCAAGGTGCGGAAGAATACGGCGTACCGGACGCTTCTTGACGAACTGATCGAGATGACCCGGATTCGAAACGCCATCGACCTTGAGGAACTCCCGTCTTCATCGACGTCATGTAAGGCGTTCAATCGGCTCGATATGGCGGTTTGGCGCGTCCTGCTCACCTCTCAGTCACACTCATCCCGACCAACGGTGTCGTCGGAATCGACGCTTCTGGGTTTGACCGGAGTCACGCCTCGAAGCACTATACAAAGCGAGCGAAGTTGACGATTCAGCAGTTGAAGGTCACGCTCCTCGTGGACACAGGGTCGAACGCGATTATCGACGTACACGTAACGACGACTAGGAAACACGACTCGCAGATCGCGCCGTCACTCATCAAGCGGAATACTGGAAAAGTAGCGGTTCTCCTCGGCGACAAGGGATACGATGACCAGAAGGTTCGCGCGTTAGCCCGTGAAACTGGTGTTCGCCCGCTCATCAAACACCGCGAGTTCTCCTCACTCCACAAAGCGTGGAATGCTCGACTGGACGCCGACCTCTACGGGCAGCGCAGTCAAAACGAGACGGTAAACTCTCGCCTCAAACGAAAGTACGGTGCATTCGTCCGCTCACGCCACTGGTGGAAGCAGTTTAGTGAACTTGTTGTCGGCTGTCTCACCCACAACATCGACAAGGCACTCTGAATGTTAGATGTAGGTGATATACCCTTAGAGAAATCCTGTCATTCCGATGAATAAAAATAGTATACCCAATCCGCGATAAAGCCAGACAGGAGTGTTAGACTCCGTAGATTGGTCGGATGATGAACGCCGAAGGAACTCAAATCCAAATGTATGAACTCTCTTCGGAAAGCTGACGTAGGCAAGACCAAGAATGATAGCTATGACGTATCCGGCTTGCCACAGAATATTCATACGTTATTTCTAACAAGTGGCAATAAATGTCTAATGGTCAGTACGCAGTTCTAACTAACGGTTGTGTCAGCGGAGAAGGTGTCGAACCAATAGGATTTCAACAGAGCCCGATAAGCGTAATCGTATGGTGTTGGATCTGTAACTGGTAGCCGCCCGTCGATCGCGACGAGTTCGTGTCCGTTCAGTCGGGCAACGTCTCCTAGATAGCTTCGGTCACGGTCGCTCGTGTACTCGTTTGTCGATCGATCTCGATAAGGGTCGCTCTGTACTCATTCGTGGCCTCGAGGCGAGTATGCGCCTCGCCCTCTCAGGCGCAGAAAAACTGGCTCGTCACGACGACTATGTAGAAAATCTGATCAGGTAAGGTGAGTATCGTAGCTACTGTCTTTTATTCGCCACAGGTTCGGCTGACTCCAGTGGTCGGTATTCGTGCTCACGCATTACACACACCACAAGTTTCACATGCACGAACCTGATTTTTAAACATGTAGTATGGTCCCCCGTATCGCGTCACTCCATAAGAACAAAGTCCTCCACATTATTGGTGGAACAATCGGTGTACTCGCCGCTTTTGTGCTGTTCACCGATGCGACTCTCCATACAATTGCTCCCGTAGCAGTTATCTTTTTCACACTCATATTACATGACGTCATAGACGAATCGTACGACCTTCCGAAGGGGTCGAAATGGATAGTTTACGGTGGCTCTATCTTCGCTGCAGGTGCATACTTGGTGGTCACCAATTTGGACACGTGGGTTGGGGGTCTCTTGGCCCTCGCAGGTCTCTGGTTCATCTTCGATGGTGCCACAGTCATCCGATATGAATCGTGCCAAGCGGAAACGGAACACGAGTACGTGTCTGGCCTTGATGACGAGACGGGTGAGGTGATGTTCCGACTGCAGACGTTGAACGTTGTGTATCAGACGCTGGAAGAGGCCTCTGAACCGCAAACCGCTGCAGAGATTGCAACCGCACGTGGCCTCACCGAATCACGCGCCGAAAGTGCTCTTGGGTATCTAAAAAGTAAAGGTCGTGTTGAGGAGATCGGAGACCAATATCATGCGAAGCCACCCCGATGGGGGAAGGTAACTCCTATTGTTGAGTTCCTCATGTGGGTCCCACGTCGGATTTTTCGCCCGTTCCATCGGGTAGCCGCGAGCGCTTAGCTCTCAACTCAAAGGGTGATAAAGAAGAAGTAATAGTAAAACAACTATTGAACTCTTCCTCATGACTATTTTGCCCGACCACAAGTAGCACTCAATGCAGCAAAACATCACATGATAAGAAGTAAACAAACAGGGCTCCGGAGACTCCCATATGTTCTCCGGTATACGGTCTAGCTGGTCACGAACTCAGCGCAGGTGTGGTTACTCGCCGCTCTCTTGGGAGGTGTGTTGAATGGCTGATGACTCAGAGTTCTCTTTCAATGGTCCAGACACCCTTCGTGGGGCAGTGATCATGCTTCTCATCGGGCTTTTGGCGACTGGATATGGCGCATACGATTACGTCCAGCAGTCTGAGGCACTCACGAACGCAGAAGAGGTCACTGCTGAACTTACTACAAAGGGCGTTGACACTGACACAGGTGGAAGTAGTTCTGGAGTCGACTACCGGCCGACGGTCCGGTTCACCTACGAATACGATGGGACATCGTACACGAGCACAAACGTGTTTCCGACAACCATTTCACCGACATACGACACGGAGTCGGAGGCTCGGTCGGTTCTAGATGGGTATGAGACCGGTGACACAGTCACCGCATACGTCCCACCAAGCGACCCTGATAATGCCTATCTGAAGCATCAATCCTCGAACGCGCCGCTTCTGGTTGTTGGTATCGGACTGTTCTTCGTAATTGGCGGCGGCGTGTCGACACTGAAACGCTATTAGGCAAGCGAATTGATGTTCTCCCGGTTTGCAAAAGCGAAGGTGCGTTTGGTCGCTATGTTTGGGCTGGCAAGGATGCTTGAAGACAGCGTTTGACGGTCGGCTCAGACATGCTCACTGAACGTGCGAATGGTGCGAAAGAGCACGATTCCCTCAGCTATTAGTGAGCAAGTCTTGACACAGCGCCTATGGAACGGCTGTATATCTATAACGGCGCTCTTGCAGTAATTGGGTTTTTACTTGGATTCCCAGCAGTGCGATCGCTCATTGATGGAGACCACAGCATTCCGGTACTGCTTCTGGCAATCGGTGGAGGTGGGATGGTTGTCAGTGCTGGCTACGAATCATTGCGAACCGATCCTGAGGAGTTTAATATCTCCGCCACCGCCCTCTTTGTGGTAGTTGGTGCTGCCTGTGTGGTTCTTCTTGGAACCATTCTCTCTACGGTGTCTGGTATCTGAGTGACCTGTACTTACATTCCCTAGGCGTCAATAAGCGTGTGACCGGTTCTATGATACGCTATTAAGCACGGAGAATTGTACAGAACACGAGTTTGCATCGAGATATAACGGCTGGAACTAATGTTCCTCAAACGGTCACTAACTCGAGCGGAGCTATCTCAGTCCCAGTAGTTTACCGAGAAGGAGGTCGGCCTACGGGGTGACGGCAGTTAGAATGTCCGCGGGTCGCTATCGACAACACTCGCAAATGCAACGTTCTTCTGAACCTGCTCGATTTCGATGGTAGGTTCGTCACCAGGTTGGGCTCCAGAGACGATCACGACGTAGCCACGTTCGACTTTTGCAATGCCGTCGCCCTGATCGCCGACAGTCTCGATTGTTACAGTACGTACCTCGCCTTCCTCGACAGGAGGTCCCGATGGGGTGTGGCTTACGGTCTCCTGAGAGGGAGATTGCTGTGTCTCCTGTTGTATCGATGACTCTGTTGAGGCAGGAGACTCAATGTAGCTTCAACAGTGAACGTCTAACGTATCTTCTCTGAGCGCGTCTCTTACTGAATGGGAGGGAAGAAATACATTGTTGAGCTCAGCGACGAAGACCGCAAGACGCTCGAATGGTTCATCTCTACCGGTGAACGGAGAGCCCAAGACAACACACGCGCACGTATCCTTCTGAAAGCTGATGACGGGCTCACTGATGCGACAATCAGTGAGCACGTCGGCTGTCATCCCCAAACCGTCCACAACACACGCAAAGACTACACTGAACGAGGGATTGCGGCGATTCATCGCCGCAAACCCGACCGTGAATACGAACGCAAGCTTGACGGAAACGCCGAAGCCCACCTCATCAAACTCGCCTGCAGCGAACCGCCAGAAGGACACTCTCGATGGACACTACACCTCCTTGCCGACGAACTCGTTACCCTCGACGAGATCGACTTCGAGTCGATCTCTCACGAGGCCGTCCGACAGCGATTAAAAAAACGCCCTGAAACCTCATCTTTCCAGCTACTGGGAGATACCTCCAGAACAGGACGCTGACTTCGTCTACTACATGGAAGATGTTCTCAATCTCTACCACGAACCGTACGACGAAACCCGTCCGGTCATCTGTTTTGACGAATCTAGCAAGGCTCTACGAGGACACGAACGCGACCCGCTCCCGGCCCGACCGGGAGCGGTCGCCCGATCCGATCACCGCTACAAACGCAACGGGAAACAGCGAATACACCTCTCGACAGAACCGCTGACTGGCTGGGTGAACGTCGAAATTACTGAGAAGAGGCGGACAACAGAATGGATTGACCGAATGGTCGAACTCGCAGATATTCACTACCCGGATGCGGACTGCATCCGGGTAGTGATGGATCAACTCAACACCCACAAGCCTGCTGCCTTCTACCAGTTCTTTCCACCAGATTATGCTCAGGCGTATCTTGATCGGTTCGAGTTTCACTACACTCCCAAGAGAGGAAGCTGGCTGAATATGGCCGAAATCGAGATAGGCGTCCTCAAACGACAGTGCCTTGATCGCCGGATCTACCACGCAGCGACCCTCCGAGCGGAGGTCGCTGCGTGGCAAAGGCGCCGAAACATGACCAATCGTTCCATCGACTGGCAGTTTACTACTGACGACGCCCGACTCAAGCTACGCCAGCTATACCCAATTGAAATTGAAGAGAATCTACAAATTCAGACTTGAAGCTACACTCAAGAACCGCTACGCGATATGTTTCGTCAGCTGACAACGCCTCGTGATCGACTTCACTCGGGGGAACTTCAATAAGGTACGTTCCATTTCGCTCTTCGATTGGAGCGCTGAACAGAGAGCAAAGGGAATCGGGAATCTCGACCATTGAGTTTCTAGTGTTTAGTACCCACGAGACAAGTAAGTTTCAGTACTTCACAAAGCTGGTCCTCGCGGATTGCGTCGTATGCTTGCTCGATAGTAGACTCACCCAGTACAGCTGAATTAGTTATCGGTCAGTCGCAGAACGATAAGAATGACCAAGGCGAGTGGGAGAATATACATAAGAAGAATAGCGGCTAACCCGATTGCCATATTAACTGCACTACCGCCCCCAGAATCTGTCTGTATGAATATGAGGATAACAAACCAGAGAGTTGCTAACTGAGTGATCGATATATCGTCCATCGGGTGTGATGTCAATAAATAGTAGTTTATAGAACAAGATATTTTCGATAACAGTAGACAGTAGTGCGATTTCTTTATTCAGAATCATGCCTGAAACTGAATTGGGCAGTTCGGTCACTACACGTGCGAACCTACCACTACGAATCCTATCAGATAACCCTGTGAACAACGGAAATACTTTATATTTATATAAAATATAATCCTATATGAACGAAATACATCTTAGTCTTGTTGGTCTGAATATTTCGATAGTAGGTGGGTTTTGGATGATTTTTACACTTTTTGATACTGTTGGTTCAATAAGTATTTTTCATCATATACTAATCTGGGGTGGACTCGTACTCTCACTTGTAAGTCTTCTTCTTCCCCCCAATAGAGGTGAGAAAAAATAATGTGCAGATGTCTCGCTGTTCTTAGTACAAATAAAATACAGTACCATCAACCAGTATTGCTTGCCTATACTGAACGCGAGTTTCACGAGCTACTCTGAATAAAGAAAGCGTATTACCAACTACCGATAAATACACACAGCTATCTGGATGTAATCAACACTGGAGGAAGTGTTACACGGCACTCTCTTCTTTCTGACCAAGCAGGTCGACGAAACAGATTGACCTGGTTCCGATCCGGTCAGGTTCAATGGTAACTCCGAGGCTATCGATTTTCGGTGATTGCTCCGTCGCCAATATCCAGATCTTCTCTCAAGTCTTCTAAAAGATGAGTTCCTTCTGTGTGAAGCTCATTTGCACGCTCGAGGGAGACCTCTCCATCCTCGAGCTGTGCGATAATTTCTTCGAGGCGCTCTGTCTTCTCTGAAATCGATGCATCGTCTGGGATGTCTGGTGTGTCGCTCATAGGTTTAACAGAAGGATGCCGAGCAACAGCAACACGAGAATCACGAGTACGGCGATCGTGATCTGCTGCCGGCGTTGTGACTCGCTGTACTCTTGTGCAACTGCTTCTTTCTCTTCCTCGTGGGCTTTCTGCTGTTCGAAGGACTCTAGTGCGTGATCGAGGTCTGTCTCAAGTGTCGTGAGCCGTTCAGCTGTTACCGCTTCAAACGCGTGGTCGAGGTCTGCTGAGGACGTAGCGAGTTCGCTGGTTACATGCTGTTTGTAGGCATTGTCGAGCCTCTCCTCTGTGTCCTCGAGTTGTGTCTGGACTGTCCGCTGGTACACACTGTTCAATCGCCCCGTGAGCTCCCGAACTTTCTCTTTCTCGTGGGCTTTTTGTTGCTCGAAGGATTCCAGCGCATGCTCGAGTTCTGTCTCAAGTGCCGTGAGCCGTTCAGACGTGAGCGCTTCAAACGCGCGATCGAGGTCTGTTGAAAACGTCGCGAGGTTGCTGTCGACCTGCTGTTCGTAGGCAGTGTCCAGGTTATTCACAGTCGCCTCGAGTTGAGTCTGGACGGTTCGTTCGTATGCACGGTCCAATCGATCAGTGACGTCCTCAAGTTCGGTTTCGAGATCCTCCTTTTTGGGTACGATCTCGCCTGCGTGTGTCGGCGTCATAACGCGCTTGTCTGCGACCTCGTCAGCCAGTGTCCGATCGTTCTCGTGGCCGACACCGACAACGAATGGCGTTGTGGTGTTGTGAATCACTCGACAAAGTGGCGTCTCGTTGAATACGCGGAGGTCCTTTTCTGATCCGCCACCACGGGTTAGCACGATCACATCGATGTGGGCGTTATCATCGAGTTCACTGATCGCTTGCATCATCGACAACATCGCATCGTCGCCCTGGACGGTCGTATGGTGGATGACGATATCCACGTCAGGGTGGCGGCCGTGAAGGCTTGTGACGGCATCTTCACGGGCATCGCTGTCTGCGCTTGTGACGAGTCCGATCCGGCGAGGGAACTCTGGGAGTGATCGGATCGAGCGCGTCATCTTCCTCGAGCAGGTCGTTTCAACCCCACAAGGGTCCGTCTGAAACACGAATCTGGACGATGACATCGCGAGCGATGTTCTGGCTTCGACCCCACAAGGGTCCGTCTGAAACATACCTGAAGTGTGCACGTTACGACTTCGAGTTTGCTGCTTCGACCCCACAAGGGTCCGTCTGAAACGACTTCGTTGAGGAACGCCTGGTCGTCGCCAACATCGCTTCGACCCCACAAGGGTCCGTCTGAAACCGACTGTAGACCGAATATCTTGGCTGATTTCCTCTGCACTTCGACCCCACAAGGGTCAATCTGAAACGATGGTGATTATGATCCTGATGAACAGGCGACGTTCGCTTCGACCCCACAAGGGTCCATCTGAAACTTCCAAAGAAATTGTCCGAGAGAGAGCTGTCTCCTTGGCTTCGACCCCACAAGGGTCCATCTGAAACCAGACAGCTCTTCGACCTCTTCCGAACTCACGCCGTCGCTTCGACCCCACAAGGGTCCATCTGAAACTAGTAGTGGTGTCACCAGGCTCTACCGAGGACAGGCTTCGACCCCACAAGGGTCCATCTGAAACGCAAGCAACGGACCACTGCGTACTACGATCGATTAGCTTCGACCCCACAAGGGTCCATCTGAAACCTCGAGTCCGGATCGTCGACGACGTCGCCGTTGTCGCTTCGACCCCACAAGGGTCCATCTGAAACACGGCGAAAGCGAATGGAGGTAACGGTCTTGGTGTCGCTTCGACCCCACAAGGGTCCATCTGAAACCGGGGAGCGGATCGGCGGCCGACCCGTCCGAGCAGGGCTTCGACCCCACAAGGGTCCATCTGAAACCAAGGGTGTTAGCGTGTTCTCCGTCGGCGACTACTTGCTTCGACCCCACAAGGGTCCATCTGAAACACGCCCGCGACTTCTGGGACCCAGAGGATGGCGGGCTTCGACCCCACAAGGGTCCATCTGAAACGACGTTACCCTTCGGGATATCTCGATGGAGATCGGGCTTCGACCCCACAAGGGTCCATCTGAAACGATGGGGCAACGTGCTGGATATGAGTATTAACGCTCTGCTTCGACCCCACAAGGGTCCATCTGAAACCGACCTCGAGGACGACGAGGTCCTCCGGTCGCGATCGCTTCGACCCCACAAGGGTCCATCTGAAACGCTAATAAACCTAACCGTCTACCAGAGTTGGATAGTCGCTTCGACCCCACAAGGGTCCATCTGAAACCAGTCTGTTCATCATCGTTCTGTGCCTTCTCGGACTTGCTTCGACCCCACAAGGGTCCATCTGAAACCCTCGGCTAACTCGTTGATGTTCGAGCTATTCATGCTTCGACCCCACAAGGGTCCATCTGAAACTATGAGTTTAAGAACGAGGGTATCGGTTATCGCTGGCTTCGACCCCACAAGGGTCCATCTGAAACATACACATCTCACAGACGATCCAGTGGCGGGTGAAGCTTCGACCCCACAAGGGTCCATCTGAAACCATGGTTTCCGAGTGTACAAAGTCCGAACCGAAGACGGCTTCGACCCCACAAGGGTCCATCTGAAACAAGTCACGCTGTTTTGATGCGCTGCATCGCACAAGCGCTTCGACCCCACAAGGGTCCATCTGAAACAAGTCACGCTGTTTTGATGCGCTGCATCGCACAAGCGCTTCGACCCCACAAGGGTCCATCTGAAACAAGTCACGCTGTTTTGATGCGCTGCATCGCACAAGCGCTTCGACCCTACAAGGGTCCATCTGAAACCAAAGCTCGAGCGAAGCACGTGACGGATAGCGACTCGCTTCGACCCCACAAGGGTCCATCTGAAACTCCGACTCTCGTCGATTCCAACGTCGTAGGTGTTCGCGCTTCGACCCCACAAGGGTCCATCTGAAACCCCGACTCTCGTCGATTCCAACGTCGTAGGTGTTCGCGCTTCGACCCCACAAGGGTCCATCTGAAACCGGTCTTGTTCTCCGTTCCATCGCCAAGATCAACCGCTTCGACCCCACAAGGGTCCATCTGAAACCAGTGCGATTGATATCCCGCTGACTGCCCCTGGAAGGCTTCGACCCCACAAGGGTCCATCTGAAACCCGAATCTATCTAATGATGGTGGGGCGCGGCTTAGCGGTGCTTCGACCCCACAAGGGTCCATCTGAAACACGGTCAACAGCCCCGGCGGAAGTTCGTTGTCCGAATAGCTTCGACCCCACAAGGGTCCATCTGAAACTCGCTCGGATACTGCGAGATGGACCCGCCGACGTCCCAGCTTCGACCCCACAAGGGTCCATCTGAAACCCTCCTGTCACAGTGAACGTTGCATCTCCATCCTCAATGTGCTTCGACCCCACAAGGGTCCGTCTGAAACGCAATCTAAACATCGCGCTGTCAAACTTCGCGAAGCAGCTTCGACCCCACAAGGGTCCGTCTGAAACTGGGTCCGCGAGGCCGTCGTCGCGCGCATGCGTGACGCTTCGACCCCACAAGGGTCCGTCTGAAACCAGTCAACTCCTCAGCTAGGAGGTCACTGGTACAGCTTCGACCCCACAAGGGTCCGTCTGAAACCGTACCTGCTCGTCTGGGCTGGCATGTGGTATCTCCGCTTCGACCCCACAAGGGTCCGTCTGAAACCATTTTGATCGAACGGACTGTCGTCATCGAAGCGGAGCTTCGACCCCACAAGGGTCCGTCTGAAACCCGGAACTCGCCGACGCCCTGGAGCGCGGGGAGCAGCTTCGACCCCACAAGGGTCCGTCTGAAACCGTCTCGTTTGCGAGGAGCGTCTCGGCGACTTGATGCTTCGACCCCACAAGGGTCCGTCTGAAACCCGGACGAGCTCACCCAGCGCGACCAGTGGCTGTTCTGGCTTCGACCCCACAAGGGTCCGTCTGAAACCCTTCATCGGGGTCGTAACTGCTACCAGACCAATTCTCGCTTCGACCCCACAAGGGTCCGTCTGAAACTTGTGCTCGAGGTCCCGCCAGAGTAGACGACGATCTCGCTTCGACCCCACAAGGGTCCGTCTGAAACTGTTGGACGTGACTTCACTCGAGGACCGATATAGGTCTGCTTCGACCCCACAAGGGTCCGTCTGAAACGAGGCCACCACCGAAACCATCGACTGACACTGTGTCGCTTCGACCCCACAAGGGTCCGTCTGAAACCGCGATAGACGCCCGGCGCCGAGCCGCCCGATCGGGAGCTTCGACCCCACAAGGGTCCGTCTGAAACGCGAATCCGAACCCTGGGGTTCCCTACGAGATACAGCTTCGACCCCACAAGGGTCCGTCTGAAACCCAACAGTCCAGGACCCGATCTTGGGTAATGGAGTCGCTTCGACCCCACAAGGGTCCGTCTGAAACGATGACCCGGAGACGGCGAGTGCCTGCATAGGGTCGCTTCGACCCCACAAGGGTCCGTCTGAAACTCGTCAGCGTATTCTTTCGCATCACCCTCAGAGAGGCTTCGACCCCACAAGGGTCCGTCTGAAACATTAGACTGAGCGATATTCAACAACGCACGCGCGCGGCTTCGACCCCACAAGGGTCCGTCTGAAACTTTGAGCACAAACCGAATGCCTTTCCCGATCAACCTGCTTCGACCCCACAAGGGTCCGTCTGAAACTCCATCTCGTCGTTCGTCGTAAAGTTAGCGTTAGCAGCTTCGACCCCACAAGGGTCCGTCTGAAACACTGGCTCGCGAGCGTGCCAGTTCCTTCGGGATCGTGCTTCGACCCCACAAGGGTCCGTCTGAAACTCGGTGACGTTTGTCGGTCAATTCTGGGATCCCCTGCTTCGACCCCACAAGGGTCCGTCTGAAACGTCCTGCATCGTGACGATGCCGTCGAACCGAGAGAGGCTTCGACCCCACAAGGGTCCGTCTGAAACAATCCACGTTTTCAGAAATTAAACTCTCGGTTGGCTTCGACCCCACAAGGGTCCGTCTGAAACGGTGGGTAAGACACGCCTATGAGTGCCCAACCGTTCGGCTTCGACCCCACAAGGGTCCGTCTGAAACACAGACACCGAGGGATACCTACAATTCGATAATACTGCTTCGACCCCACAAGGGTCCGTCTGAAACACCACATTGGCCGACTGAAATCAGTCCGTTTGCAGAGCTTCGACCCCACAAGGGTCCGTCTGAAACGGCATTCAGTGCCGGTGAGTTGGGCCGCTAGTCGCTTCGACCCCACAAGGGTCCGTCTGAAACACCCGACAGAGCAGACACTGCAGCCCCTCGTGCTCGCTTCGACCCCACAAGGGTCCGTCTGAAACGTGGGGTGATGGACTTGATAATACTATTCAGGTAGGCCGCTTCGACCCCACAAGGGTCCGTCTGAAACGATTCTCTTGAGACTTGTGCTTACACTCGGTGGAACAGCTTCGACCCCACAAGGGTCCGTCTGAAACCGATCTTGGCATGACCCCACAGGATCTTATCGAAGCTTCGACCCCACAAGGGTCCGTCTGAAACTCAATCTCTCCGCTCGGAATTGTATAGTCAAGCGTGCTTCGACCCCACAAGGGTCCGTCTGAAACCATGGCCGGTTAGACCACGTAAATAGCTCTATTGACTGTTTACACTTCATCGTTTCCGTCGACCTGCGATAACCTCTGTACCCCCAGGGGTCGATGGAACAACCGAGGACAGTCAGAGGAACTGATCGTCTGCGGCAGGATCGTCACCAAAGACGGTTCTCTCGACCATCTTTTCAGAGGAGACGTGGTAGATGATAGTTGATTCTCCGGGTTTGAGTATTTCGTCGACGCCGGATCGGATCTTTTCGAGGTCGCCTTTGGTCACATCTCCTTCGAGTACGGAGTTTTGCACGTGTGTGAGATATCTGCGGAGGAACTTCAGCATCTTGTGAGTACGGTCGGCTTCCATGTCGTAGACCACAACAATGTAGACCACACTCACCACCACCGTCGGAACGGGACGTACTCCTCGCCGGTCAGGAGGTGTTTTTTCAGTTTGTACGCTTCGACACGAAGGAGATACTGGTAGCTCACCTTCTTTCCCAAGTCCGGGTGGTCAATCGTCTCGTCGAGAGTCTCCTCGTATGCTTTCGAGTAGGTCTTTCGGCCGCCTTCGTTCAGGAGACAGGAGTTCATGTCGTCTTCAAAGTCGTCGATAGTTAGCTGGCCGCGGTTGACGAGTCTGAAAATGATCCGATCGGCCAGCAGCGGCTTGAACAGGTCAGCAATGTCCAGCGCTAGCGAGTACCGTCGTTCGCCGGGTTCGTGAAGGTAACTGACCGTCGGGTCTAGTGCAGTCGCACGGATCGCCGAGACGACGTTCGCGTAGACCAGCGAGTTGCCAAAGGAAATCAGGCTGTTGACCTCGTTGTTCGGTGGGTTGTACTGTCTGCCGCCGAAGACGAACCCCTCGGGAAGGATGTCGTCGAAGGTCGAATAGTACGCCTTTCGAGCGCGCGCTTCGACACCCATCGTCTCGTCGATCGTCCCCATTCTGTCGAGCGACGCCCGCGCATCCTCCAGTTCCTCCAGCACATGCTCAAAGTCGTGTCCACGCCCATTGTAGTAGGTGACGTTCGAGCGCATGTTGTGGATACTGCCGTCGACGAATGCCTTCGCAAGCTCGAGGCGGTGGTCCGGATCGTCGTAGGCTCGGACCTGATCGACAATCGTCTGACCGGAGGTTTGGCCCCGCTTTGGCATGATCGAGCCAGCGTAGTGGTCGTGCCAGCCGAAGACGTGGACTGCGACTCCTTCCTGATTGAGAAAGGAGACGAAACGAGTGTTGTAGTCGATCTGGCCGTGGAGGAAGATCGCCTCGGCGTTCTCGATCGGGAGGTACTTTTTCTCGCCGTCGTCGGTGACGACACGCACCGTGTCGTCTTGGCGTTCGATCCGTCCGTCGGAAAACACGTGGTAGTTGTCGTTCATGATCAACAGCTCCAGCAGAAATCGTGATAGGCACACGAGTCACAGACCGGCTTCTCTTCGGCCGGTGGCGGCGATTCTGCGCTGACGACCTCACGGATTCCACGGATAGCCGATTCGACCTCGGCGCTGGTTTCCGGAGTCAGTTCGATCGTCTCGCGTCGTTTCTCTGTCGGATGTGCCAGAACGCCGGTCTTCTCGACGCCGGTGACCCGATCGAGATACCAGAGGTAAAACAGCAGTTGCAACCGCGCTGGTTCGGTCATCGACGACGAGGGTTTGACCTCTAAGATTTCACCGCTGTCCAGTACGTCGATCGCGATGATCCCGTCGACACGAACGTCCCGGCGCTTGTCGGCGTATGCCGAGTCGTCCACATCGCTCCCGCGGACGATCGCTGGCGTGTCGCGATCGATCTCCACGTCGCGGCTGAGGAACCAGAGTTCACGCTCACAGACGACGTAGTACTGGAACATGACGCCGGTCAGTCGGAAGGGGAGTTCGGCGGTCTCGTCTCTGGCAGCGTCGAGAAACCGGTCGACGGGGTCGGCCGACGAGTCGGTCATAGAAACCGATCGTCGACGCTTGGCTCGTCCACAGCGAGACCTTTCGTCGTGTCGAAGTACGAGGTTCCCTGTGGCCGCCTGAGTACACGGAGGTCGGTATCACCAAGCGGTTCGAGGTGTCGAGCTGTCTCGGCCTCGGACGAGTCTTGGCTGTAGATCGGGAGCGAAACGGTGATGTCCTTAGCTTCGTCGCGACGGTTGCCGAAGGCGTCGTAGTCGAATTCTCTCACGGCCGACTCCATCGCATCGACAAGCTCTCGGTCGGCGTCCGTTCGGCAGACGATCACGTCCACGCTCTCGCGCTGGCCGATCAGTGAGAGTGTCCCGAGTTCGTCTGCTTTCGCCTCGTCGACCCACTCGACGTACTGTGGTGATCCCGGATTCCGGCCAGCGACGAGTCCGTAGTAGTGTTGAACGGCCTCGCGGGTCATCGTCCGCTCGGCGACGGTTCCATCGTTCGCACCGATCGCGTCGAGCGTTCTGGAAGTCAGTGAGATCGTACTCACTCCCTCGGAGTCGTAGACGGCTTGTGCTGGAGTCTTGGTCGTGCCCGCTGGTGGAGCGAGCCACCAGAGCGTCACGATCCCGCGGTCGCGCTCGAACGATCGGTTACACCGACCCGCCGCCTGAACGACGCTATCGATCGGTGCGATGTCGCGGTACACTCGATCGAAGCTGATGTCTACCCCGGCCTCGATGAGTTGCGTCGACACCGCCACGAGCGGAACGTCGCGCTCGGTGAGTCGCTTCGTCGCTTCGATGAGCACGAGGCGGTCGTGCGGGCGAAGGCGAGTCGAGAGGTGGACGAGTGCCCGTTCGTTCGAACCGAGCGTCGCCTCGACCCGTTTGACGAGAGCGTCCACGTTAGCTCCGTCATCGTCGAGTTCCAACTCGAGACACCGACCAACGTCGACGACCGCTTCGCGTTCCTCGATCGCATCCGTGAGTTCGGTGGCGCTGTCGATGGTGTTACAGATCGCGAGTACCGACTCGGTCTCGCCGGTCTCGTTAAGGATCGTCCGGCCAGCGGTCTCGTAGTCTACTGTCGCGTCGGTGTCGTCGAACGCGAGTACAGAATCGTGAATGTCGTACTCGACTCGTTCGAAGTGATCGAAGTATCTATCCACGTCGTTGACCAGTTCGAACGCGTCGTCGAACAGGGCTTGAGACGCCGCATCCTCGTCGTTTGCCGCCGGCTGGGTCGCAGTCATCGCGATGATCGTCGCGTCGTACTCTTCCGTGAGGATCGTCGTGATCCGGCGGACGAGCTTCCACCACTCCATTGGCAACGCCTGGGGCTCGTCCAGCACGATCACGGAATCGTACAGCGCCGGCAGTTTCATCGACTGGGTGTTGCTCGGGCCAACGAGGCTCTCAAAGAGTTGGACGAACGTCGTGAGCGTCATTCCGGAGCGCCAGCTCTCGGCGACCATCTCCGCGAGTCGGGCATGCTCGTCGGGATCGTCATCCGGATCACCGAGTTTCGTTACCGTCTCGGCCAAGTGGTGGTGGATCGTCAACAGGTCGTCTCGAGCGTCGGTGTCGAACACGTCCGTGAGTTCGTCGGCAACCTGATCGATGACGGAGGTAAAGGGCAATGCGTAGACGACCCGTTTATTCTCGCTTCGGAGCGCGAGAGCAGCATTGAGACCGGTCAGCGTCTTTCCCATTCCGGTTGGTAGTGTCAGCGTTGCAATCGACGTATCCGAGTCGCGGAACTGCTCGACACCGTTGAGTACGTCGTCTCTCGCCTCGTCACGGAGCGTATCGAGAGCGTCTTCCTGACTGTCTTCGTCGGTATCTCCTCCCAGGTCGGCGATGTACTCCGAGAGCGTACGAGCGTCCGGTTCGGACGCGTCGAGATTGCCGTCTTCGATACCGGCAGCCACCGTTTTGTCGGCGAGAATCAGTCCACTCCAAAGCTGGAGAAGCAGTTCGTAGAACTCGTCGGAAGGTGCCGAGCGGTCGTTACCGAAACCGAACATGGAGACGTGTTCGTAGACGGTCTCGAACAGGGAGTCGTCCTCCTCGTCGACCTCTTCGGCGAATTCATCCCACGACCCGTTACCATCGGTGGCGTCAGAGACGAACGATCGCGCGAATTCCCGGCGATGGTCGTCGACGTTCGCTACCTGTTCGACTAGGATTCGCTGGCGTTCGTTACTCGCCTCGCTCGTGTTGTCGAACCGAGATACTTTTTCGACGTATTCCTCCGTATCGGGGAGGCGACCGTGGTGTTTCGCGAGTGCGACGAAGGCCGCGAGACAGTCCTCGCTGTCGTAGCCCAGCCGGTCGAGGACGTAGTACCCGAGATAGGCCCCGAACAGGGAGTGGTTCGTCCGCTTACTGGTGTCTCGCTCGTCAACCACGTACTCCTGAAACCACGTCGTCGCCTTCCCGAAGTCGTGACATCGTGCCACGATCGCCGTCATCTCAGTGAGCGGGTCGCCGCCGATCGTCGTTGCGTCCGCGGAGACGACGTATTCCGCCCGTTTAGCTACCTCGTTCAGGTGATCGAGGAGCAACGTCGCCTCGTCGCCGTCCTCGGCGGGATGAGAGATCGGCGCATCCACCATCAGGTGAACACCACGGTTCGGTCATCGACTGAGTATGTCGACAGGTCAGCGAACGTGAGCGAGCCACCGTCCGGGTTGTAGGCGTAGGAGACGAACGCGCTGGTCGTCCGACCACCGTCGTCGCGTTCCATGAACGCGGGCGTCTGCTCGATCTGGTAGCGCGTCTCCGGCTCGGGAACGATCGAGTCGACGGCTTCGGGGACGGTCGAGTCGATAGTAACCGTGTCACCGCCGGGCCCCTGCTCGATCGAGAACTCACCGTGGTAGTCGACTGTCGCCAAGTACTCAGAGAGACCGAGGCTCGGAACGTAGTACGACTTCCCCGACTCGAGCAACGAGCGAAGTTGGTCGTACCGCTCGTCGTCGTCAAGCCATACGTCGATCCGATAGGCAGGATCGACGAGGACCTCGTAGTTGTGCTGCTGTCGAGGCTTGGACGGATCGGGGAGCTTGATGGAAAGTTTTCCACGAGGGTTCAGCGACGCTAGGTGTTCGTCGGCGGTCGAGAGCGTATTCATCGGTAGCTTCATCGTCCGCAGTTCGCTCGTCGGCTCGATTGCGACCAGCGACTCGCCCGGGGCGAACAAATCGTAGTAGCCGTCGCGTTCGATGCCCAGCATCGCAGCGATCAAGCCGGCGACAGTGGTCCGCGGGATGACGCGGTACGTCTGTTTCACGATGTTACCCTCGATACGCCGGAAGTGCCCCCAGGGTCCGCTGACCGTGAACGACAGGCACGTCTCAGCACCATCGGGGAGTCCTGAACCGATCGGTGCGTGCTCGGTCACAGCTCACTCCTCCGGCGCGGTCGCTTTCGCGTCTTCGTACACATCGATCACCCGGACGGCTTCACTACCGACCGCCGACTCGAGGGCGTCGTAGAGGAACTCGTGGTCGCCAGTCTCACCGTTGACGGAGACCTCGAGGACATCGCTGGCGACGACATGGACGGTGTCAATCCGATCGGATGCACCCTCGAGTCGCTCAACCAGTGCCGTCACGTCGACACAGATGTCACGGACGTTCCGGAGTTCCTCGACGGGGTTGGATTCCTCACTGTCAAGCTCGAGGTCCTGATCGAGCCCGCCGAGGTGGAAGCTCTCGTCGGCGTACTCGACTCTGAGGTAGAGCCGGGGCTCCTGTCCGACCTTGCTCCGGCTGATCGTCTGATTCTTCAACGCACGCCAGCACAGCGTGTCCAGTCGACGCACGTCCCGATCCGACAGGAGCGTATCTTCGGCCCCGTGTTCGTCGACAAGGCCGTGGAATCCGATAAAGGCATACTGGATACGGTGGTCGTCGAGGTCGAACCCGCCCTGTGCCTTGTCGTCGCCGGTCGCGATGACGCTGGTGAGGCTGTTGTACTCCTCGTTTTCCATGACTCGATGGAGCGACTTGCCGGGCGAGAACTGGACGGGACCAGTGAAGTGGTCCGGAAGGTGGTCGATCCTCTTGTCCTCCATGTCGACGCTCATCGTCGCGCCGAAGTAGCGAATATCGGCGCTGTTTTCGAGGAACTGACTGAAGACAGCGTTCTCGATGTCATCCTCGTCGACATCGTCGAGGTTGATGTCCTTGAGCCGGTCCTCGAGGAGGTCTTCGCGGGTCGCCTGATCGCCGTCGTCCTCCTTGACGTTACGAATGTAGACGCCGTGGCCGTCGTCCTGTAGTTGATCCCGCAGGTAGCGCTTGAGGCGAACGTCAGTGACGATCGCCTGATCCGTATGAGGGTCGATCCGCGGTCGGTTCGCACCGCTGAGGGGGTTGCCGTTGGGGTTCGCGTCGACTGCGTCGTACGCGAAGACGATCTCGGATCTGTTCGAGACAGTAGGGTAGTGTTCACTCATTGGTATTGGGGGATTCGTCGGTGGTTTCGTTGTCGGTCGTTGCGTCGTCCTCGTTCGTCGATCGGTCGTTCATGCCGTAGGTCAGACCAAGGGCGTAGTAGAAGCGAAGATCGTCGGTGCTGATCTCCCAGCCCGATGGATCGTTTCCGGCCATGGTTTCGACGATGGCGTTCGTGACCTCCTTATACATCGTCGAGTTGATGTTCGATCCTTTCTTGGCCATCTCCCGGGAGTAGATGACGTCTTTGTCGATTACCTCCTGGGTGATACGCTTGATCTTGGTTTTGGTCATCGACTTGATCGGGTACTGGTCGATGACGGTCGTCGACCGGTCGTGGTAGCCCTGCTGGTAGGTGCCGACTTGGCCGACGAGCGTGCCGAGCAGGAACGCACCCTTCCGTTCGGGGTCATCCAGACCGTCCGTCTGTTCGATGAACGATTCGAGCTTCTCGGTGCGATCGAGGGCGGCCGTGCCGCCGTCGGTTCGCGCGTGTTCTGGTTCCATGGTGTCGTAATCGGGACCGTCGATCAGTGTCGATTCGGCATCGCCGGCGTCCGTCGTGACGAGATCGGCGTTTTCGAGCGCGCACAACTGTGCGAACTGGGAGGCGATCAGAAGTTCCGGTACGTCGTCGCCGTCCCGATCGAGCAGTCGTTCGACGTAGGCGCTGACGAGCTGGGTCCGCGGTACAGGGTCGCCGGCAAGTATCGAGACGTGGACATCGATTCGCTCGTCGTCGACCGTTGCATCGGTGTCCTCGTCGGTGAAGGGGAACGTCCGGTAGAGATAGGCTCCCGATCCAATCATCTCTCGGAAGTCCTGGTACGTGGTGAGCGACCACTCCTCGTGGGAAGGCATCGGTGGTGTTCGATCACCGTTCCTGTCGTCGTTCTCGTCGAAGACCCAACTTCCCGTGATTTGTTCGTGTCGCTCCCCGACCGCAGTCGGGTAGTGGATCCGCCCGTTCAGCGTCTCACCGTACACGTCGAAGCGGGACATCTGGTGTTTCATGACCGCTGCGACGTAAAATCGAAGTCGACCCTCGGAATTCGCTTCGTGATCGCCCAACTCGTCGTAGAGCGTCTGGACCGGACCCATGTCGTCGGCCTGTGTGACGCTGTGAAGCGCCGCGTACAGGTTGTAGGTCTCCGCAGGCGTCGGTCGACCGAGGAAGTACGGGAGGTAGTACACGTCGGCGTTGAACGTCCGGTAGGAACAGGCGTCGACGAACTCCTCGGCGTTCATCAGCGTGACTGCCCCGTCCTCGGAGATGGGGTGGCTCCGCCACGCTTCGTCCGGATCTAATCCCGGGAACTTCTCCATCTGCTTGCCGAGGAAGTAGTTGAGCGGATCCTCCGCAGTGCCGACGGTTCGGGTGCGCTCACCGCTGATCAGATCGGTGGCCTGGCCAGCGGAGTTCGTCGCCTGTCCCTTCGAGACCAGTTTCGAGAGCTTCCGTGCACGCATCGCCTCGTTGAACACTGGCACGTCGCCGGGCCACTCGTAGTCCGCGCCCGCTTCTCGTCGAACCTGTACGGTTAGGAGTGCTGTAGTCGAACCGCCGAGTTCGGCCTTGACTACAGACCGGATCCGGTCGAGGTTCGATTCCTCATCGCCGACGGTTGCTAGCCCGCGAATGACCTCTCCATCCGGGTGTTCGTCGACAACATCCTGAACGACATCGTCAGTCGCCCACTTGGTCAGGCGCTCGCAGGCGTAGCGGGCCAACTTCTCAGGATCGCTGTTGCGTCCCGAGCGGTGCGTGACGCTGTGGTCAATCCCGCGCGCGGCGTTGTACTTGCAGTGGGCGACTTTCTGGACGAGGTCTTCGGTGTACTGAGTGATCTTGACGGGCCCATCTGCATCGAGTGCGGGTCGGTCGCCGGAGAGATCGACCTGGACGACGATCAGGCTTTCTTCTTCGCCGATCAGGTCGTTGGCCTGATCGGGTGTCAAATACGCCGCGTAGTCGCCGCCACCAGCCGTCGACAGCGTGTACAGTCGCCCGTAGAGGTGCTGGATGTCCCGGAGTGACGAAATCGGTCGATCTGGGAGTTCGTCTTCCAGTTTTTCGGGAGGGTACTTCTCGTGGAATTCGTCAGGATCAAGCATCGACGCGCTCCTTCCGGCCCGATCGCTGGTCCTCTTTCTCGGTGATGTTGACGAACCCGAACCCGAGCGAGTTACGCTCGCCGATGCCAGTGTCGAGCGCGAGATTCAGGTGGCGTCGGTGGTGGTCGTCGCGGACGGTGTAGTCGAACCGCCATTTGCTCAACACCCACGTCTCGCGTTGGCCCTGTGTCACGGTTACTGGGATCGAGAACGTCTTGATCAGGTCTGCCCCGTCGAACAGATCGCCGTCGGTCTCGGACGGGCCGGGCAGGTAGTCGGGACAAAACAGGTCGTGTTTCTTGTCGAGGTTGTTTTCGATCTGGTTGCGGAACGGCTCCATCGTATGTTGGGGTCGCCAGAACTCTGCCTCGTCGTGGTTGGTGTCGATGCCGTACTCCTCGAAGCGCCACGGCGGAATCCGAACCAGTACACCTGTTCCCGTCTCGAGCGTGCCTGATGTCTCCGGTTCGCCCACGTCGGTCGCCAGCCCGTTGACCGAATCGACGTGGAAGGGCATCTCGCCGATATTCAGCTCCCGGTCGTCTTTGAGATCGGCGGCGACGTTGGCGAGTAGTTCTTCGTGCGGCGACGCTACGAGTAACGTTCGCTCGTCGCCCTCCCGCATATCTCCCGGAGGGAACGGATTGCTGTATGTGAATCCTTTCGGGCGATCCTCGTCGTGTATTTCGTCGTATTCGGTCCCGTCAAGCGCGTTCCAGATTCGGCCTCGAAGCTTGTGGTGATACGTATTATCGTAGGCCGTGTCCGCACGTGCTCGCAGGTGTGCTATCACTCGCATTCGTGTATCTCCCTATTCCGTGTCATTATGTCATTGCGATATTCTAACTAATCGTATCATGATAAATGTGATTATAATAGAGTGACACTCAGTATTCTTGGAACTTCTATGAAGACCTCGACTCTGCACGTTTATATGTAGGCATCGTCAGAGGCGTACAGAACCGCTGAAGACTGAGATTTCTGATAGCGTTTTGTCGATGCTTCCTGTTGGGATCACCAATCTGGTTCGGGTACTGGCGGAAACAACGGCTGCAATCGAGGTACAGAGCAATTGGTCGTCTTCCGAGACGGTTGAAAACAGATGTTTCAGACCCTCTATCGAACTCACTGATAAATGTGCAGAGCCGAGTAAATCATTAAAAAATGGTCTTGTGGCCGGTTGGGGGATGTCGTTCATTGGCTTGAGGTGATGTTCACAGTAGTTTCAGTGTAAGGACTCTGAGCTATGTCAAAACAGTGACTTGATATCGAATCGTGCCTCGAGGTCTGACAGCGGCTGCTGGTCACTCATTGTGATCGCTCTCTGGCACTTCGTCTTCGTTGATCTCATAGATGCCATGCCCCAGTGGCTTGACGATATCGTCCTGTTTTAGACGCCCAAGTCGCTCTCGGACGTACTGTGAAGAGTAGCCCGCTTCTTCGGCGATAAGCGGTGCATTTGCACGCCCTTCGCGAAGCACGTTGAGGATCGCCCAATCAGCATCGCGCATATCGTCTGCGTCCATGGATTTGGTTGCTATACTCATCGGTGTATGATAAGTTGATGGCAATGGCCAAAAACCTACTGGTGATAACCTACAACCAATAGGTTTAATATATTGGTTGATAGAGTAGTAGCTGTGAGGCGCAGGGGGCCGGGAAAACCGATTCTCGGCCGGCTGTTGGAGCAGCCGACCTGCGTCCTCCGTGCTAGAAGGACAATGAGTGTTCAACCGCGAACCCACGAAACGGTTTCGGAAGCACAGACCACCGACCCACGTGCCAACTACATCTCCGTCGGCATCGACAACGAGGGCGCACACCACGTCTACCGGACGATCGACGAGTCCGTTCATGTTATCGAGAACGGCGAGCGCACCGTTCGCTACGACCTCGAGGACGTCGAGAAGACGATCGACGACTGGATCGACTACATCGCCGACCGTCGCGGCGGCTTCGAAGTGCAGTACCTGTTCAAGACGATGGCTGACGCGATCGTCGGCGCTGTCGAGGTGGGCGACCAATGACAATCGTCACCGATCACGAAGCTATCGCAAAGCGTGCCGAACAACTCGAGAGCGAAGGCGCTCGCGAGATGCGCCTGCGAGCGGAGGCCCGCGCCGTCGCCGGCTACGAACCGGGCGACATCGAAGCGACCGACGGCTCGGAGATTATTATCGCCGACGACGATATCCGTGCCTACAATCTCGAGACCGAGGACGGAATTTTACTCGTCGATACTGATGACGACCCACGTATCGCAACTGACGGCGGCTGTGACCAGTCCACCGAAGCGACCGTCGAATTCGTGTTCGAGTACACGACGATCAATGGCCGTTGCCGACGGGTGATGGTTGTCCCCGATACCGGTGGCGAAGCCTGGCGGATCGAACACGAACGCCGCAATAGTACGTGGAGAGAAACTGGTCGTGAACCGATTACCGAAGTCGATCTTCACGTCCAGGGACGGCCCAGTGAGCACGATTCTAGTGAAAGTGATCAAAGACAGTCTGCCGTGCCCGATGGCGGCCACATGAACCGTGAGACGTTCCTTACGGGACAGAGACACTACTGCGATATCTGCGAGTGTCCGTTCGACTCGCTCACCAAGCTGGCGAGCCATGACTGTCGACTCCAACCCGAGGGTAGCTAGCTGAGCCAGCACGCTAACTCGGGATTGCGTTGACTTATCCAGCGAAGTAGACCGCCGCACCTCGCTACTCGAGACGGAGCTACCAACCCCGGTAGACCGACACCGGACTTTCGAACACAAAGACGTCTTTCGGGGGAGACGACCACTGCGCTTTCTCGAGACGGCTCTCGAGTCGGTCGTCTACTGCTCTACCAGCGTTCCCGATATCGAACAGCAGCGCGAGTCGAATCGCCCGATAATGACATCGAATCCAGAACCAAATGAGCGCGAACACAGACTGTCCCGAACCTGACGCACAGACACTCCAAACACTTGCCGACGAACTCGAGCGCCTTCACGAGCGTGTCACAACGCTTGAGAACGAACTCTCTCGAAAGGACGACCTCATCAGTCGGCCGTGTTTAATCGCATGAGGGGAGCGGAATTTCCTGTTTTGCGGCCTTCTTGATGTTGTAAACCGCACACATCAGCGCGATCTCACGAAATTCTCGGTACCAGGTTCGCGCTCGCAGGGCGACGCCCAGCGAGCGCTTGACAGAAGAGAAGACGGTTTCTGACATTGCCCGTTGGCCGTAGAGTTCGTCATCGATCCGCGCGTTGTGCGCGTGATCGTACGGTGCATGGACGCAGTGCTTGATCAACGGCCGAATGTCGAGCTCTCGGAGGTCTTCTCGAAGCCAGTTACAGTCATAGCCCTTGTCCGCCGTGAGGACGCGCAACTCGCCCGCGTGCTTGCGGGCGAGTTGCTCACAGATCTCTGCATCACTCCCTTCCCACGTCGTAGTACAGTGCAAATCGAGAATCGCTTGCGTCTCTGTATCGACGAGCTTCGTCACTTTCATCGTCTGAACGCGGTAGTTTGTCCGTCGGCAGTAGTGGCGACTTGCACGGGAGCGGTCGAAGTACGTTGCGTCGATCGCGCCGATCTCACCGGTCTCGTGCAGCTGCGCTGAATAGCGCAGCAGCACTCGGCACACACGCATTTCGAGCCTATCGAACGCTAGACATAGCGTGGATGGATGAGGGAGATCGGCCGGTTCAAGGCCGATCTCCCGGGTTATTCGTGGCATCTCCGTCAGTATGTCAATGGTCATTCGATAGGACGTCCCAAGGTAAATTCGCAAGCAGTGAAGCGGAATCATCGCATAATCGGCGAATCTGCCGCCACCTTCCGGGGCGGCGGATTCGTCCGTATCGTCAGCAACTCTTTTAGCAATCCAGACACAGCGTTCGGTGAAGCGGAAGATTTGGGTTGGCACAATTTCCGGTCTTCCGCTTCAACACAGTGATTCTAACGACTCAACTCGACGCCGTCTAGCGATTAAACAGAGCCCATCAGTCACCTCGAAGCCGAACTCGAGGAGGCCCACACCGAAACCAAGGATCTCGAAGCACGGCTCGAGAACTTAGAGCAATCACAGACACCGATCGAAGCACGGCTGGACGCCCACGAGAAGAAACTCAACGCCAACAAAGACCGCGTCGGTGAACTCCAGGCACGAGAACTCGAGAAGGGGGCACACCTCCTGGAGGAACATATCGATAATGGGGAGATCGACGTTGTGGATGGCTGCCTCGAGCGCATCCAGAAAGACAACGGTGAGAGCTACTTCCGATTACCCGAGAGTGACGATCCACTCGATCGTGGTGGCGATGTCTCCCTCTCGTATGGAGATCTGCTTCCACTCCAGCAGCTCGCGAAGATGGACGAGGATATGCTCCGGGCGACGACATCGGCGCTTCCGTCACGGCTCGCTGCAAAGCTCTGGAAGGCACGTACCGATCCGGGAGTTGGAGACAACCCATGGAGGAAAGGGAGTGCAAGCGTTCGAGAGTACGTCACCGCCGGCGATATGAAACACTGGATTCGACGGCAGGAGAAGGGCATCAGTGACGACTACGCGAAGAAGTTGGTCTCGCGAACGATCGACGCGTTACTCGATCTCTCAAAGAGCAGGCTGGCAGTCAAAAAGCGAACACAGCGCAAGAACGGCCTCGAGTACACGGAACGACGTGTCTTGTTGATGGACGATGTCGACATCCCCGGTGAAATGGCCGGTTCCGGAGACACCTGACGTCGACAGGTGAGGGTGTCTCCCGACTACCCACAACCCCTGGGAAGGGTCTCACTCTATCCGCCCACCTAATATCCAGCACAAGAGCGGTTGTACGCAGTGTACTGTTAGTCTGTGGTACGTCGTTTGATCGGTCGTTGTCGGTCTTATTCCAAGGACTTCCCTGTGGGTGTGTCTGAAGACGCCAGCTGTCACCGGGACCCTGTCGTCTCGAGAATGTGAACTTGTAGATAAGAACGCAATTAGCGCTTCTCTCTACCCAAGAGCGAACCACTATTGTCCTCTGGACCAATAGCCTTATTGCATTGGTCCACGTACCAATGGGCGAGGATGGCCTCACTGACTGACGATGACCTCGATGGCGTGAGCGAGGGGAGGAAGTATCCCGACGGGACTGTTGTCCGCGTGTTTTGCATGCGGACAGACCGTGACGCGTACCCGTCTGGGTGGGCCTACAAGCTCCATTACGGTGCGACGGAGCCGGACCCACCCCGCACGCTTGACGATGGGACGATTCGTCGGTACGACAACTCGCACGAGGACACCAAAGGGCACGAACTGCACGTTGCACCGGATCCCGTTCCGGATATAATCTCGTTCCCCGGGATGGTCGAACTCTGGGAACGATTCTGGAGCGAAATCCCGAAATCCGAACTCGATGTCAAGTGAGGCCATCACACCACGGTGATACCCATGAACGATACCACGCCGCCGCTACACCCGATGGAGCGTGAACAGCTTCGGGCCGAATCAACCCTCGTTGTGACTGTAAAGTCGTCCAGTGAGTTTCACGATGATGTCACCGATGGCATCAAGGCGCTCGAGCGGGGCGACGCGGTGGATACCCCGCCAACGCTCTCGTTCACTAGCTACGACGACCTCATGGAGACGCTGACGCCGCGCGTCCTCGATCTCATTGAAGCCATCCGCCAGGAAGAGCCATCCAGCATTAATGAGACCGCACGGGTTGTTGACCGGGACGTGAAGAACGTCCACGAAGAACTCAGTCGGCTCGCCCAGTTGGGCATCATCTTCTTCGAAGAAGAAGGTCAGAGTAAGCGCCCAGTCGTCTGGTTCGACGAACTCGTCATCAACCTGCCGTTTGACCCAGAGACTGGCGACACGGCAGCCGCCGCACCATAAAATCTCACTCGATTGCGAGCAAAACCCGTATTCAACGGGTACTGTTAAGCGGATGACTGTCGAAACCACCATACAGAACTGCAATGGCTCGCGTCACAGATCCACGGCCACCACTTCCGGAGTGGATTCTCGAGTGCTACGACCGGCTGTGTACGCAGGCATGTCGGCCAGATGCTGGCGAAGACAGTGTTCCGCTGATCAATTATGACGATGCCACTGACATTCTGGCCGCCGATGCAGAGTTAGCACTCGAGCAACGGGACGTCGAGTACGCACTGACGCGGCTCCTCGAGCGGGGCTACTTCTACGAAGTTGAAGACGAACTTCGGATCACATCGCCGGAAGAACAGTGTTAGCGACTGCTGGTTCTATTCGGAGTACAAATATGGCGTGTTCTATCACATCGGGAGTACGTCAAGGAGAGGGAACGGTCATTTCGAGTGGTGCTGGTAGCGAAATATCCCGGTCCCGCCGGGACCGACACCACGGGAATCGCCCTCCCCAATCACCTATCGTTTCAGATCCAACATAAAGTTGTTAGTCTTGTATTTCATTTTCTACTGAATGTAATTCGAACGTATACTTAATGAGTGAGTAAAAGCGACTCTATCTTCTAACTCTGTTACTCTACCAGCCAGAAGCGACGGCTTCGCTCTGCTGGATATCTACCTCATACTCGTCGAACACGGACACGAAACCCTCGTCGACGACCTGCTGGACAAGCTTCGCAAACGAACTTCGATTACCCGGATCCTCCACGAGCGATCGGAATGCACTCTCGAAGTGATGCCCGTGCGAGGGTCGCTCACGACTCGAGGTTTCGTGGGCTGCCTCGTGTAACATCACGAGATACAGGTCGTGCATCCAGACGGCACGCTGCCTGCTCGTCACGGCTGAGTCGGTGATCACGATGTACGTCCTGCCGTCGGTCCAGGCATCGGCACTTGCCTCACCGTAGTACACGTCTCGTTCAATCCCAAGCTCCTTTGCGAGCACTCGAGCGAAGCGGAGATACCGTCGCTGATCAGCGTTCAACTGCGATTCGTCCTCGATGCGATGATAGCCTGTCCACACACCTTCTGACTCTGCTTGTTCGCCAACATCGAACGTCTCCGGTACCGCTATCGATGTATCCTCATCGATGGCGAGGTCGCGAAGCCGCTGTGTTGCTGCATCGCTCGTATCGAGGACGACGTAGCCGCGTTCGACGAGTTTGTCTGCGCCTTTCTGGGCTCCGTCACCCCATCCAATCTTTGGGGCCGTCTGGATCTCGTCAAGGCTGATACGGGACTCGGTTGCCAGCTGGAACAGCTTGCGCTCGGCCCACTGCTCGTCCGATGACTCGGACGCCATCGCCTCGATCATTACCTCCCGACTCTCAGCAGTCAGCCGATCGTCCGAGACCTCGGCATATAGATCGTCACGTGCCTGCTCGAGTGCATGGTCGATTCGCTGCCAGCGGTCACAGCCGGACTGGATATCGTTGCGCGCAAAGTTCAGCGTCAAGTTCCCCTTCGAGACGACGACCCCGCCGAGTCCGTACTCGCGCTTCGTTGTCACGTACAGCCCATTGCTGTAGATGTCGAGCCCTTCGTGGGGCGTGTACTCGAGTGCGAGGATCGCATCCTCAGTTTCGCGCGTGAGTGACGGATGTGGCGAGTTAGCCACTGCCTCGAGTGGATCGCCCTTGTCGACCGATTCGCCGTTGATCACGACCGAGACGCCGGTTCGTGACTGCACGTACGCGAACCGTTTGCGAAGATCACGAACGTAGCGCCGCCAGCGGTAGCTATCTGAATCGGGAACCTCGTCTTCGTAGTGATCGATCTCGACGAGCATCCCCTCGAGATGATGCTCAGCGTCCACGAGTTGGCCATTGCGCCCGCTGACGTCTGCCCACGGCCCAGAGTCGCGTTGATCTCGGTAGTCGAAACACAATGCGGTGTCGTGACTCCAGATGCGAACGGCTCCCTTTGCGATGATCGCACCCTTGCCGATGCCCCACTCTCCGATCGTCTCGTCATCAGCTCGTTGCTTGCTTCCCGCACCCAGCACCGAAAGGTTGCGTCGTCCCTCGGTCGACTCGAGGTCAACACCAGTGCCGTCATCGAGGATGAGCGACCGCTCAGGTGAGATGCTGACCAGAACCCGAGTTGATCCAGGACTGTCGATGCCGTTTTGGACCGCTTCGCGGATCGCGTCTGTGAGATCCGCCATCTGATCTTCGATGAGATACGTTGCAACCCGCTCGTCAGCGGTCATCGTCACGGTCTCCTCAGTCGATTGATGACTGGCCGGCCTCGAGTCAGTCGCTTCGTTCGTTGCGAACTCCGATAACGTCGGATGCTCTGTCATGGTGTCCACCCCTGTGGCACCACAGAAACCGCACCGAGCGGTTACTTGGGAACTGGAATGAATTCCGGTTCGACCTGACGTAGTCTTCCGGTGTTCTCGAGGAATGAGTAGAGGTCGTCGTACAGGCCAGTGTCTTCGTCAGTGCCGTCTGCGGATGAGCGTAACGTATACCAGTCACCGATGATCGCACAGAACCGTTGGGCGCGAGTCATCGCGACGTTCAATCGCCGAGGGCCGTCAATGGGACGCCCGAGGAAGCCTGTTTCGCCCGTTGTGTTACTCCGAACCAACGAAATCACGATTGCGACCTTTTCGCTTCCTTGGAAGGAATCGATCGTGTTGACCGTGATGTCCCGTCCAGAATCAAGATGTCTCGCTAGCTTCTTTCGAATCGCGTTAGCCTGAGCCGTGTATGGCGTAATGACGCCGATTTCGGATGGGCTGAGAGCTGCATCGGCGAGCAGTTCACCGACGATATGGGCAACGAGTCGCACCTCTGCGTCGTTGCGCTTGGAGTGGTCGATCGTCGTCTCGCTTCCACCGATATCGTAGCCGACGAACGCCGGCTGCTCCTCGAGTGCGGTAACGTCACGCCCTTGCCGCAGGGCCCGGTCGTAGAAGCGGCTGTTGGGAAACCAGGAGATGTCGCGATGCATCCGGTACTGCGTTCGGAGCTGGATACCGACACCCTCGTAAATACCGCCGTCAGCGTAGAGGTGTTCGAACAGGGAGAGGCCGGCTGCAGACTCCGGTGGTTCTTCGGTTGCACTGAATGGCGGCAATTGCTTGTGATCGCCTGCGAGAATCACTTTGTCCGCTCGCGCAAGCGGAATACACGAGGCGGTGCATGTCGCCTGTGTCGCCTCGTCGAGGACGAGCACATCGAACTCTCGCTCGAGGGTCGCTGCACTGCTGTTCGTCGCTGCGACGACATCGGCTAGTCCGTCACAGGTGGCATACTGGGTGCTGACGACTTCGTTCGATGATCTGCTGGCGTTCACGCGTCGGAGTACGAACTCGCCAGCACCGTGTTGTGCATGGGCGTGCAGTGATCGGTCGTCAGTCTCAGTCGTTGTGCTCGAGCCAGCAACGAGATTGTCGACTGCTTGGTTTGAATCGGCACAGACGAGGACGTTATCTCCAGCTTCGACTGAGCGCCTGACGACTTCGACGAGCGTTCGCGTCTTGCCTGTGCCTGGTGGCCCATGGATGCAGAAGAGGTGATCAGCAAGGAGAGCACAGGACACTGCAAGCTCCTGTTCTTGATTCAGTTCGACGTCTTGCTGACTACTCTTGACACCAGCCGTGTCCCCGAAGGTGACTGCTGTGTCGCCTGTCAAGAGCGCACGTTGATCATCACGCTCGCGAACGCGCCCAATCGCAGCAAGTTCGCGCTCGTACGGAACGGGATTCAACAGTTGGGTGAGTGCAAAATCCCGTCGCTTCTGGCGGAGGAACGCACCGACAGCCGACCGGTTCTCGATCGTATACCAGTCGATAGCGAGACTGACGGTTAGTCCCTCGATCGCATCGACTGTCGCTGGAATCGGGAACGCGTCTGGTGGGTGCTCTTTGTTTGGTGGGTGGAGGAGTACTTCGTTTCCTTCGAAGATCCGGAATTCACTCTGGACGACTCGATGCGTGCCATGCTGCCGATCTACTTGCCCGCCATCGATTCTGAATCGATAGACACCATCTTCTGGGTGGCCAAGGGATGCAAGCGATGGAATCGAACCGAACTCCTCGGCACGGAGTGCTTCGGGCGTCGACGCGGCTGCTTTCGCTCGGTTTTCATCACGTTGTGCATCCATCTCCGCTTGGACAAACGACTCGAGTTCGTCAAAGAAGGAGTCCGTGTCGTTGTCGTCAGAAAGCGGATTTCGCGGTGGTTCCCGCTCTGCAATGGGTGAGTCGAAGTACGACGGCGGATCGTCAGGCGCGTAATCGGAGTGCCAGAAGCGTACCCGGTTGGCTAGCGATGAGACGGCAAACGTGTCTTGATCGACCGAAGCATAGTCGTCGCCATCATCGTAGATGAAAACATCGCCATGGAGTGCGTGTTCTGTGAAGGCGAGATACTCGCCTGAGAGTGCTGCGCTATTGCGTGAATGGAGCGGAATTACGATCCAGTCGTCTCTCTCGGGGTGTGCGAGTTGGTCGTGGTAGCTCGCATATTCAACGATCCCATCGATTGGAATGGGGTCATCTCGCACCGGTTCGAACGTCTCGTCTGCCGGTGAATGGAGGGCAGCACTCGAGAGGTCGAACTTGCCGATCGCACTCTCGAAGAGGAGAGACATGTCGATCAGAACGAAGCACTGAGTCCTAAATCTTCCCGTTCAGTGAAGTCATCACATGACTAGTAGTTTTGATAGAGTGTGTCACAAACTACTTCTCATGAGGTTAATCACCTCCACTTCTCGATGAATCGGCCGACAAATGGATCTGCGAACGGAACACCAGAAAGAATATGTGAGCCTTCTACTCCAGTGTTATTATGAAAGACAAGTGGAAATATCTGTATGGTGGAATTATGTTCTTTGTTCTGACAGCGGTTACTGTCGGGTATTCCTTCTACGATATAGGTCTTCTAATCCCTGTAGTCGGACTAATCGTATGTTTTGGGATTTCACTCATAATGTTACGTCCATTGATGTACGGCTATGTGATGATTGGATTCGGAGTGATGCTCCTCGCTCTTGTTGCAGTACTTATCCTCGGCGAATCAAGTCTTCTCATTAGAGGACTTACCGCCATCATTGGAATCGGAGCAATTATTCGTGGATTACAGGCACAAAGGGCAATAGCAGCTAAGTAGTCGTGGCCGTTACCTGCTTCTCCTGTACTTATCATTTATTGCGATTACCAGCTCAACAGATCAGATAATCTATGACGGCCTTGTTTTAGCATCCCATTCTACGAAACCTTGACTGTGACCTCATCAGATGGTGTCACTACCACACAGAACTCACCAACCGAGTATCGAATCTCGAGATTAGTATCAGTCTGTGGGCCCGTCGAGTTATAAGCCGCTCAAGTGCTTCGGCGTCGATCATCCTCTGTAGTTGGTACTCGTCTCGATCGAGGCCCTGTTCCTCGAGTGCAGTGATGATCTCGAGCAGAAGCGGTCGATCACTCATCGTCGACCTCTTCACTGACGATGTCGATGATCTCCTGGGCGGTCGAACTGATCCGCTCAAGCCGGTCGAGGATCGTTTCGGGCTCGTCACCGTGCCACGCGGCGAGGTAGAACGCTGACCCACTGGTATCCAACTCGAAGTGCCGTCCAACGATGTAACCGACCGCTTCGGCCTCGAGCTCACGTTTCGATCGCTCAGCCTCGTCGTCGACGCCGCTGTGTAACAGCGCATGGGCGTACTCATGAACGAGCGTGACGGCGAGGTCAGCATTGTTCTCGCGATCTCGGACGGCGACGCGTGGCCGTTTCGCTGGCCGATACTGGCAGACGCCCTTGGCGTTCCCATGCGACCAGCCCTGGGGTGGCACGACCTCTACGTCTACCTCAAGTGTGTCTGCTGCCTCGAGGAGTGCGGGAACCAACTCATCAGCCTGTCCCTTTGCTTCGGTCTTGAGGTCGGGCAGTGGTTCACCGTCAGTCTGAGAGATATCGAAGACGGGCGCTGGTCGAAAGCCCACGAGTCCTTTCTCCCAACTGTCTGGCGATGTCTTGTTGTACTCACAGTCACTGCGCTCGTGGTACGACGGGGAGTTCCCACAGTCAGGGCACTGCTTTGCAATGATGGGTGCCCAGATCCAGATCGCTGTCTCCCCTTCTTTCACATGTCGGTCGAACTCGTTTTGCCACGTTCGGTAGCCAGCAACACGTGTTGCCTGCGGACACTGGAGTTTGATCAACAGCGTGTTTCGGTGCGAGTAGTCGTGGAACCAACTCTGAACGTCTAACCACTCTGTGAATTGCTCGCTCGAGACGGCGTCATCGACTTCGTCGACGAGGTCTCGGATCCATGCTTCGATCGTACTGTGCATCTCATCGTGTCGGGTGTCCGAATCGTCGAACGTTTCCCGGGAGCTGTTGCTCGTAGCCATATTCGATTACTGCTTCTCGAGTCGAGTCGAATCGAACTGAACTCGAGAAGACCTCCGCCCCTCAGAGGGTCTCAAAAATACGCCAGACTCGAGCAGTTGGAGAGTTATTAGTTAGTGGGCACCGGCGTCTTGTTTTTCTGAAGACAGTGACTGGTAGCAATTCACCACCGCCTGTTGGCGTCAGTCAGGATCGTAGGGGTTCGTAGCTGTGTCAAGTCGATAGACATCCTCTG
Organism: Haloterrigena sp. H1; assembly: GCF_005938085.1. Classification (GTDB taxonomy): domain Archaea; phylum Halobacteriota; class Halobacteria; order Halobacteriales; family Natrialbaceae; genus Natrinema. Next base: position 134,764 of record NZ_SMZK01000002.1, on the reverse strand, counting down.
CTGCATCGAAGTCATCGTCGAATGCATACAGATAACCGAGCCCCTCGGTCTGCATATACGCAATAATGCAGCTATCGACGAAGGACAGTGGTTCGTGCTGTCGGAATAGTGCTTTTCCCGTTGCAAGGGCGTCGGCAGTGAGCGAGTCGATATGGAAGCGAGCGTTTTCCTCAATACGGTCGAGGAGGTCGACAGCTGCGTCGTGGCCGGCGTGGGTAACAAGGCCGTTGAGCGTTTCTGCAAGGACGTAGTCGAGGACCACTGCCTCTGGAAGGGACCCATCGTCGATGCCATGGAGTATCGGGAGCGCGGCTTCGTGGGAACTGTCTCGTCTGTATGTTGCTGCGAAGAGGACCGTTGTATCGATGAGCGCGCGTGGCATTTATTTCACATCGACGCCCCAAGCGTCATGATCGGTCGTGACGTTGGTATCCGTCTCGCCCTCGTAGCCATCGAATTCAGCGAACGTGCCTGTTTGCTGTTGGATGACTTGGATGCGAACGCTCCCATCATCTTCGATATGCCACCGGAGCTGGTCACCGTCGTCAATACCGAGTTCACGCCGAATTTGTGCCGGGATGTTCGCTTGATTTCCTGACACCTTGCTTTCGGCGTCGATCCGTTCACTGCTCATATCTATCACTATGAGACTGGTCCTGAAAAACCTAGTGTGTCGCCACACTACTCAGAAATACGTCTAATATATAACAGAATGAACCGCCCGGCAGCGTAGCTCTTCATGAGTTACTTCCGCACACCCGTCTCATCGAATTCGACGGTATCAGCCCAGTAGTCTGGTAAAATGCCAGAGTTGATTTCAGCGGAGGTCGATCCCGTCCTTCGTTACAGGGAGTGAGGTACCAGTCGTTCGCCGGTGGCGAAATCGGCGGAAAATGCTGTCTGGAAGAAGGTTGACTGCGTGATTACGCGCTCGGCAACCAAGATCTGATTGTATCGTCGCGAACTTTCCAAGCCAGTGTGACTCCGAGCGGATCCGCTCGGCACGGTGCTTTCGCTTGCGTTCATATGTTTCTAGTGCCGTTGTGTAATCAGAATACCTACTGAGTGCGGCGGCCAACGCGAGTGCGTCCTCGATCGCCTGTGCTGCACCTTGGCCGGCGAACGGTAACATTCCGTGAGCGGCATCTCCGGCAAGAACCACTGACCCGCGTGACCACTGATCAAGTGATGGCACACTCATGAGGCCAGTCGTGATTAGGTCTTTGTCAGGGGCGAACGAATTGATGACAGTTGGAACTGGTTCCGGGAAGCTATTGTAGTATTCGCGTAACTGTTCCGTGATGCTCTGTCGGCCAGTAGTCGCCGTTTCGAACGGACTCGGACTTGGTGCTGTAGCGAACCAATAGAAGCGATCGGAGTCGATCGGAGCGCCGCCAGTGTAGGTTCCCTTTCCCCAGACTTCTACTCCTCGAGTGCGGTGTTGCTCTGGCAACTCACAGGTTGCAGTGGCACGATAGACGGTGGCGTCGAGCGTCTGCAACTCGGTGTCGGGAGCGATCACGTCACGCACAGTCGACTTGATGCCGTCTGCACCAACGAGAAGATCGGGGTGGATACGCGTCCCATCTTCGAATCGGGCCGTTGGTGGGTCCGTGTCTTCAATTTCTGCACAGGCTTTGTCTGTTTTGACTCGTGAGTCGAGTTCATCAAGGAGGAGTCGCTGCAGGTCGCCGCGGTGGATTGCGACATAGCCGTAGTCGAAGTGAGCCCGTTCAATGCCATCCAGATCGAGTCGCTGCAGGGTTCGACCACTCGTCGAGAGGATCCGACCACTGTCGAGTGGCACTCCTGTTGACTGGATTTGGTCTGCGATTCCGAGCCGGTCGAACACCAGCAACGCGTTCGTCTGGAGGAGAATGCCGGCACCGACCGGTTGGTATTCGGATGCTGCTTCGTATACCGTCGGCGACAGCCCCCGCTGCTCGAGCGCGAGTGCAGTCGTGAGACCGCAAATTCCGCCGCCGATGATCGCGATCTCTGTTGTCTCTCCGAGATGCTGCATGGCTATCAGCACGGCCTTGAAAGTAGAAGCGTAACTGCCGGTCAAACATGGCTTTTTAAGTTATTAGGGTTGATTCTTCGGTCAATGCGATATCTCACTGTCAGAATAACTCCTGCTGAAGGTGAGGCGTTTCACCCAACTGCGGCGGCGCTGCGAGACGAACCGGCGATCACTCGAGAGGCGATTCACCACGTTGAACTGCTCGCCGATGATACAGTGCTGGTGTTTGCTGAGGGGAGTGGCGATTCGAGCCGATATGAGGCGATCATGAGAGACTCCTCTCTTGTGGAGGAATATCTCGTCTCCGGAGAGGACCGGTGGATGGCGGTGAGTCAGTTCCAGCCCTCGGACGTGATGCGGCGATTCTTGGAGTTCGAACGCGAGTCGGACATCGTCATCGAGACGCCGATTACGATCAACTCTGATGGATCGGTTCGAGTTACCTACGTAGGGAGCGATTCAGCATTTCAAAAGACTCTTCGACGCGTCGATGAGGAACTCCCGCTGACGTACGAGGTCATGGAAACGGGAAGCTATGACCCGGACGTGAATAAGCTTTTGAGAGTGTTAACAACGCGTCAGCAAGAAGTACTCGAAGCGGCTGTCAAAGTTGGGTATTACCGCTCTCCCCGGGAGGCGACTCACAAGGACGTGGCTGAATGCGTTGGGATCGCATCCACAACCGCGGGTGAACACCTTCGGAAAGTCGAGGAACAAGTCTTTGACGCGCTCGTTCGCTAAGTCGTTAGTTAGCGGACGCCGGGGACTCTCCTTTGATCAGCGCATCGTCTGGTATTCCACTCTTGTTCAAGAGAGACGCTGAGTATGCATCGTGCGCTGCCCCGATCAGCAGTGGTTCGACCTCTGCAAGGGATTCATGTTGCTGACAAACGAAAAATGGATAACTAATCTGCGCTGGCGGGAGTACTGTCGACGTCGCCGTCGTCAAGGAGGGGGTAGTCGATATGCATCTCGATTTTGTCGAATGGGACAATCGGTTGTATCGCGCCACCAGGGCCACCTTCTTCAAGTTCGAGAATGCCAAGCACTTCGAGATGCTTCAGGTCTGCATGGACATCAGAGACATCGCGATCGACGAGCCGTGCAGCTTCACGCATACTCGAGGGGTGCTCTTTAGCGATCGCTTGAATGAGAGTTAGACGCAGTGGTGTGAGACTGTCAACGAGATCGTCGTAGGTACCGAACTGGAGGACTGCCTGCTCATCACTCTGATCTAGTTCATCAGCTTCGGCGTCTTGGATGAACTGGAGAGTGTCCTTACGAACCTGTGCTCGATCGCCGACGGTGATGTGAAGTGTGGTCATCGGTTGGTGTGGTGATGTGGTTTTCAATAGGGTCATGGCGGATTGCCGCCAGCGGTGTCCCAGTATTCGTCAGCATTGGCCCAGAACTCAACAAGGAGTTCCTCCATTCCAGGAAAGTCGAGACCAGTATCGCCAGCAGCGGTGTGGAGTTCATGGCCTTTGGTGTCTTCGTGGGCGTTGTCGTAGCGGATGAGCGTCAGGTCTTGTAGCGTGCCCAAGTGAAGTGTGTATTTCCAGCCGGACGGGTAGGCGTTTGTATCAGTCGTGCGTCGTATGACGGCGTTTTCAACGAGTCCGCCTTCGACGTGGGTATACCGATTCGTGAGTTCATGACCCATCCCTCATCTGTTGGGATGTTGCCCAACAGCAAAAGTATGTTGGGTGAATACCCAACACCACCCATAGCTATCTGACACACTCAAGCGACTCAGAACATATTTAGCAATTGAGTAATGTGTTCTGGATATCTCCGAAATGGCAGTCTTGGATGATTTCTCTGGGTTCGAGTTCGAGGATTTGATGGAGGATGTCTTCCGAAACCTCGGTTACGAAAACGTCCGGCAGGCCACAAAAACGGCTGATGGGGGGCGGGACATTCTGATGGAGGAGGTCGTCGACGGGGACTCGACGAGCGATTGTTGTCGAGTGTAAGCATACAGGGTCTGTCGGACGGCCGGTCGTCCAGAAACTTCATTCGGCCATTGCAACGTTTGACTTCGACGGAGAAGGTGTCACAGAACTCTTCCCACGGTGTTGATTACACTCACTTCGATGGTGAATTGGCCGATAAGTGGGGATGCAAACTGAGTGTTGACTTCTATCCGTTCATACCAAATCACTTTGCGAAAAGAGGCATGTAGAAATAGGACTAATATGCATCTAGGATTGGACGGATACATCGAGTGCGATAGCTGTAAGTTCGTTTTACAGGCGGCGAGTAGTATCGACCCTCTACCGAAAAATTAGGACTCATGTCCCGACTGTGGTGGTACTGATTTCAGTTTCATCAATAAGTGATTTACCTGTACTTATCGAATCTGAGTACGGAATAGTAGGCGTGAGACCCATTCTATCTGTACTTCCGAGGTTTAGCTTCGGCAGTTGATTTTCGGCCAGGGAACGCCTCAGCAGAGGTATGACGAACAATGTGACACGCAGTCAGGCCGAAGGACTACAGTTTCTCAGTAGCTACCGTTCAGCATTCACGACTCGGGTAGATGGATCAACATGGCCGAAAAACGAACGGACATGGCTGAACGCAGGCCGGTACTTCCGGGGCCTGCTGCGCCCCGGAAGTCCCAACACCATCACTGACATCGCCGAGAAAATGCACATCGATCAGGAACGGCTCGAACGGTTTGTCCGTGAGAGTCCATGGGAACACGAACGCGTCGAGGCTGAGCTTCGGGAACGCGTTCCCGAAGCGATCCAGGGGCACGAAGCTGCACTGATCGTCGATGGTATGGGCATCCCGAAGACGGGACAGGACAGTGTCGGTGTCGCTCGTCAGTGGTGTGGCGTGACTGGAAAACTTGACAACTGCCAGGTGACGGTCAACTGCACGCTCGCCAGACCTGGCGAGCGGCAGAATGCTGACCAACTTACCTGGCCACTGGGGATGCGGTTGTTCCTGTCCGAAAAATGGACTGACGGTGATGATGCAGACTACGAGAGCCAGCAAGAACGAGAACGCTACGCCCAGCGGCGGAAAAATACAGCTGTCCCTGCCGACACTGAACACCAATCGAAGCCTGAATTAGCCCTGGAACTCGTCGAACAGGCAGTCTCAACCGAGATCAATCATGGCTGTGTCGTTGCCGACAGATTCTTCGGCGAAGCCCGGAGTTTCAGACGGAAACTCCGGGCGATTTCTGAGCCATATGTCCTAGAAGTGTCGCCGACGGAGTTCCGGACCGTTCCTGAGGACACCGACCTTATTCATCCAGACGCACATCCCAATCGGAAGCACGCTGCTCATCCTGAAGACGTAACGTCAGAGACACCAGCGGAAGTCGCCGAGACACTCGGCGACGACGCTTGGACTGAAATTACGTGGAATGAAGGGACCAAAGAATCCCTCTCCAGTGAATTCTATCGAACACGAGTTCGAGAGGTGAAACGCCGGGATACAGGGTGGGTGAGTGATGAAACAGGCTGGTTGCTCTTGAAGAACGAGAAGAACGATGACGAAGACGAAGAAAACAGGGCACTCAGAGCATGGATATGCTGGGGTGTTGACGAGGCATCTCTGGAAGAGTTAGTGTCCTGGGCACAACTCCGCTGGTGCGTAGAGCAGTTCCACAGAGATATCAAGCAAAACCTCGGTGCTGACGAGTACCAAGGGCGAACCTGGAAGGGCGTTCATCACCACCTCGCGGTGGTGATGTTAGCCCATGCATTCGTAGTACGGCGACGGCTTGAGACCGGTGCGAATCACTCGGACTTCTCCTCATTCGAGGACGTGATCGGCCAGATCGTTCGAGAATCAGCGATTCAAGGGCTGATGGAAGACAAGGGGTGTGATCGAGACCGAGCAGAGGAGTTAGCGGAGTATATGCTTCAGAGCTACTCTCCGTGGTAGCTACTCCCTCGACGAGAGCGCCTGCCGCTGGAGCGGCAGCGCTCTCTTGGTTTCTCTATACCGACAGAACTCTGTCACATAGTACACGCGTATGCGCGACCGCAGCTCTGGGTGCCGCTTCCATTCACCACTGATCCCGCCGTTCTTTTTCTCAATCAGTTCAACCTGTAGAATCTGGTCGCTCACCGTAAACTGTGGCGTTAAACCACGGAAGTACAGCTATGACACCCTCACCTAGAGGCAGTGCCGATAGATACGTGGACGCGCCGACTCGTTGAACGCTACTTCCCGGATAACATGGGGGACTCCTACGAGACGGCTGCCGCTGCATTCCGAGACCGGTTCGGAAAGTACGCCCGGTACGCCCAGACCTGCCTCTACCACTACGAACGCTCTGGCGCAGAGTGACTTCACGGAACCACGACGGTGTTCCTCTTGATGAGGCCCAGAGGAGGAGCCATTTTTGGATCAATCAATCATCTTCCGAGAGGGGCCAGTCACGCGCATCAGCCTCTACAAGTCCAAGCAATTTCTTTCGCCGTTCCTCTGACCCAGTAAGTGATTGGGAAAACGTCTCGTCAGAAACGGTGGGGACATCTACGTCACGGACGATATCGAAGCCGGGAGCAGGCGGCTCCTGCACGGCTGTATGACCGAATGACGACGTGACCAATTGGAGGTAATTCCCTACACTCGCCCGGGCGTTTTCGAGGATGGCTTTACTCGGCGGCTCGTCCACCAACACGCCGAACCGCAAGAGCGTCAAGGCCTCGTCGAGGGCGACGATACTGAGAACGGTTGCGTACTCACGCTGGTCGGTATAGAAGTAGTGTAAGACCGGGTAGGCCTGATGGTTCGTCGTGAGTTTGTTGATCTCTGTAGTAAACGAGTTCAGTAGAAGTTCGAGGCCATCGAATTTCTCACCGTTCCACGCGGTACGGACGATCGTCTCGCCTCGCTGGCCGAGGCCACTGACGTTGCTGGCGAACGCCCGTTTCTGCACGACGGCGTCAAGGACAGAGATCACGTAACTGACGATCAGCGTGATGAAGAGCATCCCGCTCGCAGTTGTGAGGCTAGTCACGATCTGCCAGATTCCGTCTTTCGGCGTGAAGTCCCCATTCCCCAAGGTGAATAACGAGTAGCCGACGAAGTAGAAGCGCTCGGTCCAGGAAATCGGACCTGGGTCGCGCGTGTCGATGAGCGAGTTCTCAGCCCCTGCGAAGACGAAGGTCCAGCCCGCCCAGAGGAGTCCGATCCATACCGTTAGACCGAGGAGGAGAGTGATAGGACCAGCGAGGGTTAGAACTCGAGAGCGTCGACTGCCGAGCTTTCGAGCCGTCCGCCACGCCCACTCCATCACTCGCGTTGTCAACGGGCCCGCTCCACCCTCTACCCAGAGTGTTGTCCAGAGGAGATCACCGACCGCAGCGACGAGAAAGACGACACCCAGGACTAATGGAACAGGGTTCATCGGCTCTCCCCTCGTTGCGTCGGCTGAGTCACCTGCGATGTCGATGTGCTGGTCGATCGATGCTCACTCTCCGTCACTGATCGCGTCCTGAATGGTGTCGTTCTGAGCAATCCCATCGTAGTGGTGTCTCTGCTTCTCGGAAACTGCCTTCTCAATCGATCGTCGGTGTTCCGGTCGACAGAGGTACGGTGTACCTATGTCTTCCAGTCGGAAAGTCACTGGTTAGCTCGGGCTAAACCGGCCGGCGAGTACGTCTCGCTGAGTGCTGATTTAGCGAGTGAAACCAGTTCGGTAAGGAGGCACCGGAACCGCCTCCCCGAACTGGCGACAGTTTGACGCGGTTAGAGTTCCGGAACTGCTGTAAACAGGAGGACAAACGCGTTCACGGTCAGTAGCGCCAGCACGAGCCACTGGAAGATACGCTCGGGGATGTGGTCGAAGATGTATACGCCGACCCACGCACCGAGGAACACCATCGGAACAGCTATTGCGGCCTCAATCATCAGCGGCGTCGTCACGGCCCCCGTGTACGTGAGACTCCCGAGACGATACAGCATGAGCGTCCCGAAGAAGGCCGTGAAAGTGGCCTTCATTTCCTCATCACTCCAGAACCCGCTTGCCGACATGAACGCCCCGTAGACGATCATCGGCGGGCCGGGGACGGCGACGGAGCCGCCGAAAATCCCGGCGAGCAGGCCGGCCGTCGCGCCGACTGTCTTCCCCGGCCGGTAGTCCATGTCCTCGATCCAGTCGGTGACGACGTCGAGTTGCTGGGTCGCGCCGACGATAATAACCGCGAGCACGAGAACTGCGCCGATAGCGACGCGCATCTGTGCTTTGTTGAACTGGCTGAACACGTAGATGCCGAGCGGCATCCCGACGACGAGGCCGCCGACAGGGACGATCCACTTCTCCCAGTCGAACGCCTCTCGAACGCTCCACCAGACGCGGGCGTTACTCACGACCGCCGTCGCCGTGAAGATGATCGAGGCACTCGAAGGCGACCGGAACAGCGGCATCAGGCCCATCGACACTTGTGCGAAGCCGAATCCGGCGATCCCGTGAATGGCGGATGCCACCAGAATGACGACCGTAGACAATCCCGTCGTCACCCAGTTACTAGTCATCGGTACCGCCTCCACGAGCGAGTCAGCGGTCGCATCTTTACAGACGATATTATGCCTTCCTCGCTTAGGCTAATTGTCCCTAAGAACCGCAAGGAGATGTCCCCTATCACATTTTGAAATCACACTTCGACTGCGCCCCGAGTTTCTGTTTCCAACTCGGGGATAGTGCTTCTCGGCCGTCGTGTCCAATCTTCTGCGACACAGTGTTCGTAGAGGATCTTGTTCGGTATTTCGAATAGTAACCACAACCCATGAACAATAGGAGGACGTATCTGCGACTGCGCCACGATGAACGGGAACGAGACGTCCATCAGTGAGTGGAAGTCCCTCGGTGGCGATCCTGTCAGCGACGGCGCGGGCGACCCAGACGTCGTCTTCGCGCACGTCAGCGACCTCCACGGGCAGCTCACGCCACGCTACCAGGTATACTACGATAACCCGACGTCGAAACCGAGCTTCAAGTTCGGAGACGACGACCGCATCATCAAGCGCGGGGGCGGCGTTCCGCTCCTCGCAGCCAAACTCGAGGAACTCCGCACGGGCCACGATATCTGTACGCTGATGAGCGGCGACACGTTCCACGGCTCCGCCGTGACGACCTACACCGACGGGCGGGCGATGCTCGATCCCATCAACGAGTACATCGACCCCGACATCTACGTCCCAGGAAACTGGGATTACTCGAACGAGGCTGCCGAGGACGGCAACTTTGTGGAACTGATGGACGAACTCGACGCCCCCGTCCTCGCGAACAATCTCTACGACTGGGGGACCGACGACCGACTGTACGACGCCTACGAACTCCTCGACGTTGGGGGAGTTTCGGTCGGCGTCGTCGGGATGACGAACGTCTACGTCGACCGAATGGCGCCCGCGTTCTACGAGGGAAAATACCGCTTCGGCAAACACCCCGCGCTGCTCGAAGAGTCAGCGCATGCCGCCCATGAAGATGGTGCAGATGTCGTGGTCGCCGTCACCGAGATCGGCCTCCCGTGGATGGTCCAGGCTGCCAAGGACTGCCCGAGCGTCGACGTGATGTTCAGCGCGCACACCCACGAGTACACCTACGACCCGATCGTCGTCGAGGAGACCGAGACGGTGGTCGTCGAGTCGGGGATGGGCGAGGCACTCGGCCGTGTCGACCTCCGCGTGCGCGACGGTGACGTGCAGTTCCGACACCACCTCTACTGTCTCACCGAGGACGGCGAGCACACGCCGGAACCGGACGCCGATGCACAGGAGACGGTCGAGGCTGTTCGCGAGCCGTTCTTTGCGGACGACCCCGGGTTCGAGCGGGGAGCCGGAACGCTCGACCGTCCCCTCGATACGATCGTTGGGGAGACGAAAACGCCGCTCTACCGGCAGTCGTTCCTCGAGAGCGCCTGGAACACGCTGTTCAACGACGCACTGCAGGCGCATTTTGACACCGACCTCGCCGTCTCACACGGATTTCGGTACGGGACCGCCATTCCGCCCGGCGAGATCACGCTCGGCCAGCTGTACACGTTCTTCCCGATGACCACGCCGGTCGCTCGCGGCGTCGCCTACGGCCAGCAACTCACGAGTCACATGGAGGAGTTCCTCGAGGACAACTTCACCCCGTATCCCTACGACCAAGAGGACGGTCGAGTCCGGAACTTCTCCTCGAACGTCGAGGTGACCGTCGACCCGACGGCCAAGCGTGGGCGTCGCCTCGTCGAGATGAGAATCGACGGCGAGCCGGTCGATCCCGAGGAGACCTACTCGGTGGCGACGTTTCGCCGGCCCGGCGACCCCGAACGTGATTTAGGTAATTGCGGGTTTCCGTTCCAGGACGTCCAGGTGGACAACGGGACGATTCCGGTCGACGTCATCGTCAAGTACCTCGATGAGCGCTCGCCGGTCGACTACGAGGTGATGGGACTGGTCAAGACGGCCGATGACAGCGGCCGCGCACAGAACACGCCCGCCGACGGGCCGTATCCGTTCATCCAACCGGGCGTCGATTATCAGAGCGGTGAGGCCTACTGCGAGACGGCGATGATTCCTCGTGGGAACGCCTTCCCTGAAGAAGGGCGTAATCGAAAGCGCTAGGCGGCGACGAACTCGACCGCGAAGCGTTCGTCGAGCGGTTGACTGAGAACGCTCCGGAGAAGCCCCCGAACTACGAGACGGTCATCGCCATCAACACCAGCAACGAGACAGTCGTCGACGAGGGGGAGGCGACGGAACTTAAACTCGGACCGAACAACTGTGCCACCTAGAGGACAGAGACCGCTCTCCCGTCGCACATGGAAGAGGTCGTCCTCCACTTCATGGCCGACAACCCCAGCGATTGGCTGTTCCACTGCCACAACATCTACCACCTCGAAGCCGGAATGGCACGCGTCCTGCGATACGTCCGATGACGATCGTTGGAATCGTGTTCCGTCGTGTAACCCGTTGTCGTCCGGTGTATAGACACGACGGAGTTTCGTGTACTTCTAACCGGCGTCGATTGAAGCAACCATACATACACCTTGGGGACGACTAGCATCCATGGGCGAAACAGAGGAGAACGAGTTCGTGGCCGACGACTGGGCGACGCTCCAGCGGCTCCTGTTCCAGGACTCGTGGAACGAGGAGCTCGGACGCCATCGGTCGCCGTACGTGTTCCGCGGCATGATCTCCTATTCGTACTCGCGTTTGGCGTCCCCTGAGGGATCACCGAGTTCGCCACCGGTCTAGTCGACGAACTGTACGGCGGCTAGACCGTGTTCGCGCAGTACGGCGCCAGCGACATCGCGCTGGACCTGCTGTTCAACGCAGTCAGCGCAACGATCCTAGTGCTCTGAGGCACAGATACTTTGACGAGCTGGCCGCCTGCTGGCGCGGCGGGCCGACTAGGCCGAGAAAGCAATAAGACGGATCGCAGGCGAGTGGAAAAGCGGCCCGGATTACGACGGCCAGTTCCGCTTCTTTCGCACGCCCTCGGGCTTAAGCGAGATCGATTCCACCTCGACGCCGTATTCCTGCAAGCGTCGGAATGTTTGCTCGTTGATCTCGCTGCAGGCTCCTTCGACCGAGAGGTGGAGTTCGTTGCCATCGTCCGAAAGCTCGGCGTCCCAGATAATGGTGTCCCATTTCATTGTGAACACCGGGCTTTCGCCCGTCCGCAATCGAGGTGTAGTCCCCCGACGCGGATAAACCCGAGACTCATTTGCAGGTCCTGTGAATGCGACGCACCCGTCGTTTTTAGCGCGTTGGTGTCGATATGACACTCGAATGTCGATGGATGTCGACACCCAGGAGATCGTCGAGGCGATCGAGAGCGAGGACACCAGGAAGATGCTCGCGCTTACCAGTCTTGAACCGATGTCAGCCGACGATCTCGAGGCGGAACTCGACGTGTCGCTCGCAACTGTCTACCGGCACACGGAGGAATTGGTCGAGCTGGAGTTCCTGAACGAAGAGACGGAGATCTCTCCAGACGGGAACAACTACAGCATATACGAGACGGCCGTCCGTGAGATCACGTTCGAGATCACCGACGGCGAGTTCCGCCTCGATCTGCAGTACCGGGACGACATGATCGACCGGTTTGGGCGCCTGTGGCGCTCGCTGGGAGGCGATACTACGTAGCATGTCGTCGGTAGGCGAGGCGGCAGTGCTCCAGACGGTCCAATCGCCCGAGGTCTGGCTGTTCACGGTGATCAATCTCCTCACCTTCGCGCTGGGGCTGCTTCTGACAGTCATCGCGTTTCAGGCCTACCGCCGCGAGGGCATTCGGACGTTCCTGCTCGTCAGCGCCGGTTTCTCGTTCGTGACGATCGGCACGATCATCGAAATGGTGTACGAGTTCGGTGTCAATGACGCTCTCAACACTGGACTGACCGCATTCGGACGGGAACTGTATCTCCTTCGGACTGTCGAGGGGCTATTCATCGCACTTGGACTGTTGCTGTTCGTCCACTCGCTCAGGAAGATCTGAGTCGGAGTGCCGACGGCCGCGGTACGTGCTACGGTTGCAGTTCTTCGTGGTCAGGGTCTGGGTTGGCGACTAATTGGTTTATTTAGTAAAATAAATCGGGATTATATTGCAAGGCCGTGGCTTACCCGTTCAGAGGGTTGACGTGTCGACGGAGGAACCCTGTAATGACAGAAGAGCAAACCAGCATGTTCAGCGTCGATTTGGACGATTCGCGGCGATCGTTTTTGAAGAAGGGCGCGATCGCATCGAGTGTGCTCGCCATTGGTGCCTCCGGTACCGCGATGGCGCAAGACGGTGACATCCTTGACGAGGAGTGGAAGGCACTCATCAACATCAGCAATTTCTACCCGGATGCCCGGTTCACATTCGTGTCGGGTGTCGTCGAGTGGGTGCCCAACTACGGCGACGTCACCGATAGCTGGTTCTCGGACTACAACACCTATCAGATTCGGTGGCTCAATAACGGCGAGGTAGTCCCACTATTCGTCGCTCACGATGCTGACATTGGTGAGTATGACGAAAATCTCGGCTTCATCACTGACGCCGATGATGATCAGAACCAGCCGCAGGTGTTCCAGATGAGCCGCGAATGGTCACCCCTCGGCGATAATGAGGAGGTCATCACTGTCAACGCGAGCCCTGTCGATGAGGAGGACGAAGATGAAATCCTTGAGGGTGACGACTGGTGGCAACCTACTAACTGAACGCCGAGGACAGACGTTAGTCAGTTGTTGAGAATTATATGGTGTTGGGACTTCCGGGGCGCAGCAGGCCCCGGAAGTACCGGCCTGCGTTCAGCCATGTCCGTTCGTTTTTCGGCCATGTTGATCCATCTACCCGAGTCGTGAATGCTGAACGGTAGCTACTGAGAAACTGTAGTCCTTCGGCCTGACTGCGTATCACATTGTTCGTCATATCTCAGCTGAGGCGTTCTCTGGCCGAAAATCAACTGCCGAAGCTAAACCTCGGAAGTACAGATAGAACTCTTTCCACGGTGTTGGTTACACCCACTTCGATGGTGAATTGGCCGATCAATAGGGATGCAAACTGAGTGTTGACTTCTATCCGTTCATACCAAATCACTTTGTGAAAAGAGGCATGTAGAAATAGGACTAATATGCATCTAGGATTGGACGGATACATCGAGTGCGATAGCTGTAAGTTCGTTTTACAGGCGGCGAGTAGTATCGACCCTCTACCGAAAAATTGGGACTCATGTCCCGACTGTGGTGGTACTGATTTCAGTTTCATCAATAAGTGATTTACCTGTACTTATCGCTAACGCGAGATCGCCTGCTGTCCCTGTCTGTGATCTCGGACACCGAGTTCACGTAAGTACATGTGTGTACTGATCATCTCTCCGTTCGTTCTCTTCACACATAGACAATAGTTAACACAAATGCACGCAATAGGTTCTGTAGAGATGACCGAAGACAGCGAGAACCAGCGGGCAGCAGCCGTATGTGAAAATTGTGGAACCGCTCACGCAGTCCGGCTCGGCCCTGACGGCGAAATCCGGCCTATTGGGAACGGGAGAGATGGCACTTGTACATGTGGCGACGGCGATTTTCGTATTCTCAGTAACGATGCAACAGTTCTCGAAGACGTAGAGATGTAGGAGCAACAGCTAAGCGCTTAAGGAACTCGTTCAACAGCAATCTTCGATTTCTATTCCCTTCACTTACTGCTTATTTGGGATTTCTGGCTCTACTGCAGTTCTCAGACACCGCGCTCGCGGTAGCTACAGATACTTACTGTTCGCTTTTAATTTCGACAAGGGATTTAATCCCACACCGACAATGCGGATACCTTCCCTTACGTCTTATTTTCTCATCAGGCAGCCGAATAGCTGGATAAACGGCCTCACAGTTAGAACAGATGGCGACGATCTCCTGTCCAGTCCGAATGTTGCTCATTCAATATAATTGGGCCGCAACGCCCACACAGATATATCAGTGCGTATAGACTCATAAAGAGAAATCACTATTATTGTCTTAAGACCTGCATCTTATTGTTCATATGTAAGGTTTTTCACCTCAGGGGGCGTGTGCTGACATGACATGGGTAGAATACCTGAAAACGTCCCTTCAACCGACACTTCGGACCAAAATGAACTTATCCATGTCGTAATCGAAGACCCGGGTGAAGCTGACAAGTGTGTGTTTTTCCCAGGAAATGCAACAGGTGATGAGCTACATACAAAGTGGATCCTTGCTCTCGAGGATTCGTACGTGCACCGAAAAGATGCTCAATAGTCCGCTTGTACTGACCGTTCACTACAGCGTCAAATGGGTCCGTGACCGATTCTATGCCCCGCTCGGTTAGGAATCAATGTGGGTATCAGTAGGTTCACCACGCTCTGGTCGAGTGAGAAGACTCACTTTCTCCAAGAGCACCGTGCTATCTCGATTCGTTCTCTGTCTGCGTCAGTCAGCTGATCGCCCTCAAGATCATTGAGTTGACTGAGTGCACGATGCAGTCTATATCCTGGTGTGCATCCGTCTTTAGTTAATACTCACAGTAATACTCAGCAGCATCGTTTTTCGTCCAGATTCAACTCTCTCAAGTCGGCTACGAGGAGAAAATAGAGTTTGCGAGGAGCACTTATCGACCGCCTCGATACCGGAGGAGAAGCGTTTGAACTCCTCAGGAACGCCCGGAAAGCGTGGATCTACACCTACATTCGTCATAATGCGGACACCACCATCGACGATATCGTCGACTCCCTTGAGATTCCACAGCGGACTGCCTACGACTATATCAACGATCTCGAATCTGCAGGATTCATTGAGCAGTCGAACGAGAGACGACCGGCACGATATGCAGCTCGTGAGATCGATCTCCAACTGGTACAGGATGATGTTCAGCGGCAGATCGCGCCAGCATTGATCGAGGCGATTGCACGCCGAGAGAGGGATAATGATATTGATACGTACATCGAACGCCACGGCTTGGATGGGCTTGCGGTCGCTCTCGAGTATGCTCGGGAATATGCTGATGGATCAGTAACTCATCGAATTGTGGCCCGAGAGCAGGAGATCTCATCGTTAGAAGCAGGTATTATTCTGGACACACTTCGCCCCATTGTTGAGAAATAACAACCGTATGCGACTGAAAACAGATCTATCTGGTAAGCAGTTCACCACAATTGATGTGCTGACTCACTCACCCCACTGCTTCCGCTGTTAGCGATTGAACAAGGGCATATCCTCCATGTCAGGAGGATAATTTATTGTTCGGTGTTGAGCAACCTACGGTTCTGGTTATTACTGTTTATACTTAATACTACCGTAAGAATATAGATGGTTGTTCGACCGTAGAAGAGCTACCTGCACAAGTCCATCAACTCTTAACAGCGGAAGCAGTGGGGTGGGGGTAAGCTCACCTTCTCTCTCATTGACTGTGAAAGGGGTGTGGTAGATTACATTCTGTAACTGAACAGTCAGTCCTAACAACGGAAGCAGTGGGGTCTGTCTATCACGGTGTCGTTTCTATCAACTCTTCAAGACCTGCTTTCACGCTCGAGGTCGACTGATTCAATTCGTGTTTTTTTGAACTTTCCGCCACTTTTACCGCGATTGATCTCTGCCGATTTGATGATTCCCAATGTCTCGAGTTCGGCAAGATACTCACGAACAGCTCGGTCTGAGACGGGATCGTTACCTTCCCGTTCACAGAGCATCTCGTAAGGTTCGCGAATCTCTCGTGTTCGAGACGGTGTTTTACCCTGTTCTTGGAGCAACGTTAGTGCCCACAGAACCAGTTGTCCGTGGTATGAGTAGTTGATAATGCCTTCTATTACTTGATCAGTCTGTAGTCGCTCACGAGCTTGGGCGACATACTCCTCTGCTACATGATCCACGTTCCTCTCGCGAGCGATGTCGCCACTTTCGAGCAGCAGGTCCAGTGCCTGCCGGGCGTCACCGGAATCTTTCGCTCCGTACGCGGCACACATCTCAATAACGCCCTCCTCAAGGACACCGTCGTGAAAGGCAACTGACTCACGCTGTTTTAGGACTTTGGCAAGATCAGTCGCATTGTATGCGCTAAATGACACCTCTTTCTCGCACAAGCTTGATCGGACCGTCCAACGATGTAGCCGACTGCTTCGGCCTCGAGTTCGCGCTTCGATCGCTCAGCTTCATCGTCGACGCCACTGTGTAACAACGCATGCGCGTACTCGTGAACGAGCGTGACGGCGAGGTCAGCGTCGTTCTCGCGATCACGGACGGCGACGCGTGGCTGCTCTTGAGGGTGGTACTCACAGATTCCCTTGGCACTCCCATGCGACCAGCCCTGGTGTGGTACGACCTCTACGTCTACCTCGAGTGAGTTTGCTGCCTCGAGGAGTGCGGGGACCAACTCGTCAGCCTGTCCCTTTGCTTCGGTCTCGAGGTCGGACAGTGGCTCGCCGTCAGTCTGTGAGATATCGAAGACGGGTGCTGGCCGAAAGCCCACGAGTCCTTTTTCCCAACTGTCCGGAGGGGTTTCATCGTATTCACAGTCACTGCGCTCGTGATACGACGGCGAGTTTCCGCAGTCGGGACACTGCTTTGCGATGATGGGTGCCCAGATCCAGATCGCTGTCTCCCCTTCTTTGACGTGTCGATCAAACGCGTTTTGCCACGTTCGATAGCCGGCAACGCGCGTTGCCTCTGGACACTGAAGTTTGATCAACAGCGTGTTCCGGTGGGAGTAGTCGTGGAAGCGGCTCTGAACGTCCAACCACTCTGTGAACTGCTCGCTTGAGACGGCGTCATCGACCTCATTGACGAGGTCCTGGATCCATGTTTCGATCGTGCTGTGCATCTCGTCGTGCCGGGTGTCCGAATCGTCGAACGTTTCCCGGGAGCTGCTGCTCGTAGCCATGTTTGATCAGTGCTTCTCGAGTCGAATCGAACCGAACTGAACTCGAGAAGACCTCCGCCCCTCTGGGGGTCTCAAAAATACGCTGGACTCGAGCAGCTGAAGAGCTGTTAGTTAAGCAGTTGTGTCGATCTCTACAGGCGGAACAGGTCGGATGTGTTGGGGCCAACCCCGTGACGGTTCACTTGGTGACAGGGACAGATGAGTCGAGTCCAGCAGGGTGTCCGTTCTCCCACTCAACAGCTGAGACTGCATCTGGAAGAGCTGCAAGCCTGTGTGCGACGACATCAAGCGGATGTGAGTCAACAAACTGCGCCGGTTGATGAGTGACAGCCATTGAGCCATCGTTGACTTGCAAATGAACCGGCCCAAGGCCGTCATGCGTATCGTCCTGATGCCAGCCGACGAGTAGGTTTTGTTCTGGTTCGATCCAGTTGAACCAGTAGTACTCGTATGGGTCTCCGGTCTGCAGTTGAAAGCCGATCTCGATGCGAGCTACTGTTGCTGGATAGTTGCCGTCGCCAAGGTGCTGTCGTGGGTTTACTTCGCCGACGACCCGATACGGGCCAGCTTCACGCGGTTCGGAACGTCGTCGACGAACATTGTCGAACTCGCTGCTGAGTCGATTCTGGATACGGTCGTGAAGCCGCTTACTCTGCAAGTTCTTCCGGTTAGCGAGAAAGACAACCATTAGACGAGTGCCGAGTGTGAGTCTGTTTTGGGTGAGGAGAGTTCAACCACATCACCATATAACTGCAATGCATGCTTCACGAGCCCGAGTTCCGTGTTGATCGACTCCCACGTCGCGATCACGTTGCGGCGTTCACGAAGCTCGTCAGCCGAGAGTTCGTCTGCAGCGAATTGCTCCCGAAACTCGTTGAGTGATTGGACGGCATACTCGTCTGCCAACTCTTCCTGCTCTTGTTTCAAATCTGTGAGTTGGCTCTCCAGTTCGTCGCGTGAATGCTTCTCGATTAGATTGGTGACCTCATCGAAGAGCATCCGAACGGGATTCAGATCATACGCTTTTGTTCCATTGACAGTCGTCTCTGTAACCCAGTCATCGCTCTGCAGTCGCTGGAGTTCATCGTCGGCTGTTGTGCGTGAAACGTTCGCCCGGTCTGCGATTTCCTGCACTGGCGTAGGCTCTTCCAATAATTCTACGACGTACCGGATACGCTCACGGCCACTCATGTCTTCCTCCCATGACCTTGGATTTGATTCAGACATCGTACTACCACTTGTACTATACGACTCAAATAATTTTCCCTAGCTCAAATAATCAAACAGTAGCGATAGCAGTCTAATACCTGAACTGCGCTTTTCGTGGTGATTGCCCTTCGTCAACGTAGAGGCCCATACTCGAGAGCATCTCGAGGAATATGAACTGCGCAGTAGCGTAGCTGGGTCCACGTTCCGTTCGTGTCTTCTCGAGCAGGTACTTGAGTTGAGCGAGGTCTTGGAGGACGCTCTCGGGATAACCGTCGGAATGCCGGTAGACCTGTGCGATGCGATTGATTGAATCCTGTTCTGCTGCAGACTCGTTTCGGTGGACGAATCGGAGTTGACTTCGGGTTGATATCGATTTCTCCGGCGCGAGTGCGCCGGCATCCATCACCGGCGTATACCAACTTCTGCGGACGGGGTGGTCTGGCGTCACATTACGGTTCTGTCACTTTCTGTACCAGGTGGGATACATCTACGTGTTCGTCTGTGTTGGACTCGCCCTGCTCAATAAGTTCTCTCCGTAGAGAGTCATCGAACTGTTCACACTGTCCATATTGAGGGCTCTGAATCGACAAGTACAGACGGTGGACTTACCACCTTCTAAAGTCACGTGATAGTACATGAGCGAGGAAAGTGAGACAGCATCGAGCGGAAAAGACGTGGGGGTAGGAATGGCGATTGGGATCGTAATCGGGGTCGCTATCGGTTCTGTTACGGATAATATCGGACTGTGGATCGCACTTGGAGTGGCATTTGGTGCTGCAATCGGAACTGGATTGAGTAACCGGGTATAGAGATGTATGATCCCTGATTGAGGAGTACGCATACCTATTTATCGGTCGGTTTTTCTGTGACTCTCTATAGGTTCGCACTTAATACCACCAAGAATTTTCGCTACACACGTTCTGGTCGAATAAAATCGATGGGTGCTGATTATATTCTTCTTCTTTAATATTAATATAGAGGGCCTCTGATGACTCGCCGCTTTCATCACAATCCGGATAAAATCTGTATTCTTCGCGTATTGCAGGCAGATCTATCAGACTAACACGAACAATATACGGTTGGCTCTTAACCACATTCTGCTTTTTTAGAGTATATGTAGGACGATCTTCTGGGCGTGCCTGGAGTTCAAACTCCCGATCAAACGCGATTGCTTCGCTTCGTTCATTCTGATTCTCTCTATAAAACTCAACCCTCACCCAGTGTTTTTCATCATCAAAATTATTTATTCTTAATGTAAGCATTGGGTAATTAGGAATGTGAGTTAAACATCCTCCAAAGAGAGTTGAAAGCAAACTACCTCCCGCAGCCATGAACTTGCGCCGAGATGAAGTCATCTTTCTGTGGTAATTATCAAAACAAACGTAAATTATTTTGCTGTTGTGGGAGACTTAGGTTTTGGCGTCTTTCTGGCGATAGAGATCAGGTCTCTGTTCTCTAAGTTATTTATACTGAATCGAGAAATGTAATGTTCAGTTCGCACATCTACTTACCGTCTAATTCACCGCAGCAGTCGATGAACCAAACCAGTAGAGGTACTCTCTGCTACCCGCCGAGAACAAGGTTTAGTCGGGACGGCGCGTAATTCCCCCGTATGCCATTCAGCGTCAGTTGGCACACGCTTCTCGAGCATCTGGATGAGCTGCCGGCGGACGCGACACTGATCACACCACTGTCGCACTCCCGCATCCATATCACAGATGCCCAAGAACACCGCGTTATCGTCCAGTTTGACGAGTCGAACGAGAAGCGTCCGCTCCAACGCGATCAGTTCGAGACACTCTACCATCAGATACAGACCGCGCACGATGGGTTCGATCTCGACCGGCTGCCGCCAGATGCGGACCCGTATCCAGCGGTGTTGAGCGTCCATCCTCGGTTCGAGATCGACGAGGACGCGGGTGTGATCGCCGAGACAGACGGGCCGACAACGACCCAATTGGCCGACACAGCACACGAACCAGACACCGACGATGACCGCACCGAACCCGACGGTCTGGACGTCTACTCGGATGCGCTGCTACTGATTGATGCGCTCGAGCGCCACGACGTAACTGACCTGCCTGGGTTGGAGACGGCCACACTGGTGAATCTCTACACGCTGCTGTCGGATGTCCAGCGTGATGCTAACGACTTTCGCCAGGAGGTCGCCGATGTGCTTCTCTCACGGCTTCATCACGACCGGCCTGTTGCTGGTCAATACGGCTCGGTCCAGCGCACGAGTCGCCGCAATCGCTCACTCAAAGACGATGAGGGCGTCCTCTCAATGCTTGAGGCGGAAGGGATCGACCGTGAGCGCGTCATGAGCGTTGATCGCCAGAAGGTTGACGAAGCACTCGAGGTGACGACACTCACTGAGTCCGATGTTTATGAGATCGATGAGAGCGAGTATGTTCGCAAGGCGGAGGTCGACGACGATGTCAAGGAGTCACGCCTTCAGGGATTGAAAGATCGACTTGCTGCCAGCGAGGAGACAGAAGCTGAGGAACTGCGACAGGAAATCGAAGCGCTCGAAGAGCGTATCGATGACCTCACGAGTTTCCGAGCAGGTACTGAAGTTCAATGACGACTGTTGGTGACCTTCTTGTCATCATATACGATGCAAGAGACTGGCGGGGTATCTCTCGGTTGTTCTGCAACTGTTAGCAGGAGTTCCGAATCAGTTATTCTTGTCCTGTGAACGGAGTTTGTTGGCCCGCTTCTCGAGTAGCCGGAGGATTGGGACGCGTTGTTGGTGCTGGTTTTCGTAGGCGATGCAGGCTCGCAGCGTCTCCATATCGTTGATCGTCGCGATGCTGGCATCGATGAGCCGTGTGTTCGGTGCTTCGAGCCGCTGTGCTGGTGAGAGTTTGCTCGAGTGTTCTGATGTGTTGCTCATTGGCTGTTGCCTCTACCCCTGTTGAGGCACAAAGAACTGTGTCGACGCTATTGGAGGGATTTCCGTGAGTGGACCAGTAGTATTTGGTAAGCACAGGGATTCTACTTATCTGGAAGACTCACGGTCAAATCCACCCATCAGGGAGTTCGTCCTGATGATTAGAAATCAATTCAAGCAACGGACGAATCTCGTCAAATTCAGGACCTTTAACAACTTCGTGTGAGTCTTTTTTCCACCTGATGTACCCTTCTGACTCCAATTTTGGAAGGTGCATATGGAAGAACTCTGATTGCAACGCTTCCAATTCTTTTTCACCCATGTGGATATCTTCGGGAATATTCACCTTGTCTTCTTGTGGGTTGTGCTCAATTAGACTCATTAATAAACGACGCCGGCTCTGGTCCGCAAGTGTTGTGAGAATCGTCCCCAAATCTGTGGACTCACTCATGTTTTTGAGTGTGGATGAGTAGTTAGGAAAGCTTTGGGGGAGACGAACACACAGATAAGTTTGGAGATTAACTTACTGCATCGGTTGTTTTAGTCAAAACTCTACTCTGAGTGAATATCTCACTCGCCTGCTGCTATCGTTCTGCATCGTAGACGATCTGGGAAGGAGCTTCGTAGCCACAGTCCGGACAGTCGAACCATCGCTGGACCTTCGCACCAGCAGCAGATTTCTGGCCGACGATTACATTATCGTTCGGACACTCCGGGCAAGCGAGTTCGGGGGCTGGGCGGTCCCGGAGTGCATCCCGAACGCTGGTCGCTTCTTTTGTCTCGAAGCCTCGTGACCACACCGGATAGCCGTCGACGAGGATCGCTGCCCTCCACTTGTACGCGTAGGAATTCGGGGCACGATGCAGGACCGCTCGCGCTCCAGTCACTGTGTTTCGATATGCTAGCGTGGGTGTTCGACTCTCTCGTGTCCAGTTGGTGATTCGGGGCATGAGTACTCAGAAATGGACGTCTGCTGGCACGATCCAGCACGTCTCGCGCTCGTCAGTAGCCTCGAGGAGGTGATCGAGGTGTCCGCGATGGCGGATGCCTGTCGCGTGTTGATCATACAGGCAGATCGACGGGCCACGGGAGGCACCGACCTGCTGGAAGGCGTGCCGAGCGAGACCCTCGTCGCGCATGATCTCGTCGTTGTTGTGTTCCTCGAGTGCTTGTTTCACCCGATTCAGATTTCGTTGGAACGTTTCCGTCGTAGTCTCCCAGGCCCGCTCGAGGAGTTCTTCACCTTCGTCGGACGTAACGGGTGCAGCTGTCGGCAGGTCGCCCCACCGTGCTTTTTCAGCCACTGTCGTGTCCTCTTCGTCGAAGGTGACGTAGTAGTCGAACACCGCACAGGAATGCGGCTCTGCGCCAACCAGTCGATCGAACACGGTCTTTCCGGTTGACAGTGCCTCGTCTGCTGTCGATGCCTCTACCAACGAATAAATGATCATATGCATCTGGGATACCTCACTGTGCCGCCGCTCTGGTCAGTGTTCGCTTGATCCGACCCAGTGCGCCGGCACCCATTACCGGCGCAGAAAATCACTGCTGGAACGCACCTGTCTCACGGAGGAGAACGATCCGGATCGGTAGTAACATCCAACATAGACAGCGGTCATCAAGTTGCTCGACTCGTCGACAGCTTCGAATTGACTGCGAGTGCCTTCGGAAACTTGCACCTCTGCCTCGAGTGAGTTGCTGATTGGGGTGCATATGACTGACAGACTCGCAAGTGGTTTGTTTCAACCCTCTTTGATCGAATTAGACGGAAAGTAGATGTTCTTACTTGTCATTAAAGATTCTATCAGATACAAGCGGTTTTATGGGTGTGTGCTAAGTCAAGTAGATGATTTGATGCGAAATGGCCATTCACTGAGAAGCGCTTAATTTGCGTAGCACGGGTGCCCGGTGAGCCGTAATAGTTTAATCAGCATAATTGACAATTCATACTATGCCCTCCCGACGTGAAGTGCTCCTCACTGGCGGAACCATCCTGAGTTCGACGTTCGCTGGTTGTCTGGATACATTCAGAACAACTGGCTCACTTCAGGAAGTGGACGTTGAACTCCACAACGGAGATGACGAAACTCACACCTTTCACCTCGCTCTCGAACTCGAAAGCGAAATCATGGAATGGAAATCGCACTCCGTCAATGCAGAAACCAGAAAACCGATTGTGATTACGCCACCTGAGGATACATCACCCGTAGCGTTACATGGGGCTGTTGACGACTTCGCAGATGGTGTTGAGTTCGTTGGCGTAGATGACGTTAATAGAGATTTTTGTCTCCAAGTGGCCTTCTGGTATCAGCTTGACAATGGTAATGATACACTCACTGACCTTATGCAATCAGCCGATAGGAGGTGCTGATATTTGATAGCAACCGAAGAGACGAGATGTTGCCCCAATAACTGTCCCACTTGGACTTATCGTTAAGGTTTGTTCGTGATCTTCTAATCCTCGCTTCGAGGATGCACCACTACTGGTAACCAGATCAATGGACATACAAAAAGTAGTTGACTGACATAGTCACTTACACGGTGCTTCTCACAATTTAAGAACCCTTACCGTCGTTTATCTCGCTCAATTGCTTAGTTGACACGAGGAGTCAACGATGTTTACGGACACAAACTGGGTGCAGTCGCGTTCGTCGATCTCGCTCGCAGTTATTGTGGGCCTCATCGTTGCTCTCTTCGGGAGCCCGATAATTGGGCAGTTGAACCTTTTAGATCGGTTTAGCACGTCACCGACTGGCTCACTGCTGCTGAACTCGGCGATCATGTGGTTCTTGGTCGTGGCAGTACTCGCGATTGTCCTTTTCTGGGAGAAGCGTTCTGTTACGTCGATTGGACTTGAAATGCTGAGCCGTCGCCAAGCAGGTGTCGGAGTGGCCGGAGGTGTTGGAGGACTCGCGCTCGGACTTTTGGCGACGGGGATAGTTGTTGCCGCGTTCAATCTGGATCAACCGGAGACGCTCTCAGCGATTAACGAACTCCCCTTGCTGGTGAAACTCGTTATCGTCGGGACGGCAGTTATTACTGAAGAACTGCTGTGGCGGGGCTATCCGATTGAGCGGTTGACTGAAATCACGGGTAGTCTCTGGATCGGGGCTGCCACGAGTTTCGTCGTGTTCCTCGCTGTCCACTATCCGGAATGGGGGCTTGTCGGTGCGATTCCACAGACAGTGTTCACACTGGCGCTTGTCGGTGTGTATATCAGGACTCGAAATGTCGTCGCCTGTATCATTACTCACACTATCATTAACGTCGTCATGGTGCTGGTGTTACCAGCAGTCATCTGAGTGTCTATTTAGATCTGACAACTGTCATATTTGGAGTGAAGTATGAACGGAATACAATACGAGATATGTACAACCAATGATGGCTGAACCGATTCACAATTCGACTGTTAAAACGTGGATTGACCGTCATCGGATCGGTGCCTTTCTCGCAATCACGTACGCGTTCACTTGGACCGTTCAGGGAGTACTGCTGGCCAGTGGCATGGAGCCCTCGTGGACGCACTCAATTCTCATTGGATTTGGTGGCTTTGGCCCTCCTATCGGGGCTGCGGTTGTTCTCTGGGCGAGCGGCGGCGACCTTCGCCAGTGGATCGGCCAGTTTTTCCACTGGCGAATCGGCATCAAGTGGTGGGCAATCGCTTTGGGACTGCCATTCGTCATTCTAGCTGTCGGTGTGGGGCTGTTCATCGCACTTGGCGGACCGATCGATCCGCGTTCACTCCCGTTCCCAGGCGTCTACCTCTTCGTACTTGCGTGGGGAACCGTCTGGGGAGGCGGCCAGGAAGACCTCGGTTGGCGGGGATTCATGTTGCCACTTCTCCAAGAAAAGTATAGTGCACTCGTCTCGAGCGTGCTGGTTGGCGTTGCGTGGGCCGGGTGGCATCTCCCGTTGTTCATCAATCCGACCACGACGCACGGTGGGTGGCCTCTCTCGCAACAACTGCTGTGGCTTGTATCCATCTTGGCTGGGTCGGTCCTCTGGACGTGGATGTACAACAGTACTGGTGGGAGCGTCCTCGCCGTCGCGGTGTTCCACGCTGGCGTCAACGGGATGGGTGTCTTCCATCCCGCTGACACAGAAGCAATGGCGCCTGGTGGAGTGCCTGATCCATGGTTGAGTCTCCTGTCAGAAGTGACAGGGACGATTCCCCTCGTGGCTATTGCAGTTCTTCTGATCACGGTGTACGGCGCAGATCGTCTCACCAATCGAAAAATCCCCGGAAGCGAGATTGTCGGACTCGGTCCACAGAACAGTGAAAAAGACAAGCATGTCTAATTCGATTTTCAGCATCAGCCACCGCCACCTGATAAGTCGCGCGTGAACCGTGCTCGTCTTGCGGATTATCGTTGAACCACGAGAACAGGTCGTCAATCACGAACCATAATATCCTAATGCGGTCGAGATTCCCGCGACTTTACGCGCGGAGGGACGTCAACAGCTTCATCGTTCTTCCCCCTAGATCGCGACGCTCGAGGCCCTGGAATAGTCGTGTGACCGAAACGCGTGGTGGATGTATCTTGGTCTGTCGAGAGTTTAATACACCTAACTATTGAATAGTTACGTATGTCCAAGTCCCCTGTTATCGATCCTGAAATTGACGACTGGTTAACCCTTGATCAGGATGAGGAGATTGTCTGGTCTGGGAAACCCCATGAAAGTAGTCTGATTCCAGCACTCATCATTGGTCTGCCCTTGGCTCTCGTCCTCGTTGGGTTATTCATCATCGCGGGGGCCTATCTTCACCGTGAGAATATGCAGTACGTTGTGACGACCGATGGACTGTATAAGAAGACGGGAATCATCTCTCGTGATGTCCAGCGCATTGATTTCGGCAAGGTCCAGAACACCTCCTACAGCCAGGGTTTCTTTGGCTCCCAGTTCGGCTACGGAAACGTCGATATCTCGACTGCTGGCGGATCCGGTATCGAGATGCAATTCCAGTCGGTGCCCGAACCACGTGAGGTTCAGGAACTCATCAACAAGCGCGTGAAGGCTAGTCGTGGTAAATCGGCTACGGAATCCGGCGAAACCAAGCGTGATGTGCTTGACGAAATTCTCATCGAGCTCAAGGAGATTCGCTCTACTCTCGAGGCACAACAGGATTCTGTGGGCGACACTGCAGCCACAATGCCTAATGTCGACAGTTCAGAAGAGCGGCACTCGAATAACGAGACTGACTCCGAATTGAACGAGTCTGAGGGAACTAAACAGCCTACTGACCCCTCTGAAACCGACCAGGGACCGAGCCGATGAACGATAGAAAGCAATGACGGAGTCAATCGACCCGGCTGTCCCACTCGACAGCCACGAGTCAGCCACGTGGACTGGTCGTCCGCGAATTACGACCGTACTTCCAGCACTCGCAACGGGATTGCTGCTCGTCGCCTTCGGGGTCGTCAGCAGTCTGTTGGAGGAGACACTACTCTTTCTCGCAGTCGTTCCGGTCGGTGTAGCAATCCCCCTCTGGAAGTATTTGGCTGTACAGGGCACGCAGTACGTGATAACGGACCAAGCACTCTACGTGAAACATGGGGTAGTGACCAGGCATGTCACACAGGCCAATCTTGAAACGGTCCAGAACAGTGCCTATGGCCAAGATATTACAGGATCGATGTTCGGGTACGGCTCCGTCGAGTTCGAGATCGCTGGTGGGGATGACCTCTCATTTCCGGCGATAGATGATCCCCGTGAAATTCGGGCACTCGTCGATCGAGCAGCATCGAACAACGACGGACTTGGTGGGAACGATCAGCAAGAGTCGGATATTCCTGGCACTTTGACTCAGTGGCAGCGGATCCGGGATGAGATCCGAGAGATTCGCACGACGATCAAAGATTAGAGTAATACAAGTACGAGACCGAGTAGAACAACGAATACTCCAATACAGAGCCCGATAAGTGAAATCTTGGCCATCCGAAGGAGCGTCCGACCAGCCGAAAGATCAGAGACGACGAGTGGGTCAATGCCGTCACCTGTCTCAGTAATGCGGCCGACGATAGTGACGTCATCACCGGGCCTCACACGCTGTTCGCTGTAGCGGCGGGTCCCAAGCGAAAGAGCTCTTGTAATCGGCCGAAAGAGCGATGGTGGCGATCGCCAGTGGGTTACCACCGGTACTGCGGCGGTGTTCTGCTCGAATCGTGCGATCCGCTCCGGTGGCTCATCGCTCGACGGAACGGTCGCGACAATAGTGCGTTTGAGTGTTACTGTATGTGCTGGCTCGACGATGTCAACTGCAGCCTCGGGTGTACGGACACGGAACGCGTCCGAGCCCGCCAGCTCATGTATTGTTACAAACCACGGAAGCAAGTACGGACTCAGTCGGCGTTCTTCAACAGCGTACCGGAGAGCCAGACAGTCGTCTCCACTAAAGGGTGCGGTTAGGAGATCGGCGTCGCCCTGTTGGGCTGTTCCGGAGACACGAACGAGTTTCCCAGATGACGCTTCGTTGAGTGCCGAGATGGGCTCCGATCTGTAGATGCTGGTCGAACGCCAGACATACCGCCCACTGAACGCAAGAACGATCGCCCCGACAACAGCGAGACCCCCGCCGAACAGCTGACTTCCGGAGAGTCCGAAGACCATACGAAACATGAAACAGTATTCCGTATGGATCTGTTGACTATTTGGTTGATATTCAGAGCGGCAATCGATAGACGAACCGTGTTCACCACAGTCGACAAACAAACAACGCTCTTCTGTAGGAGATTGTTGATGGCGCTTAGCTGTCGCTGTAGAATCGAAGAGAGCAAGGACACCGCATCAGCGGTGTCCGTTAGGCATGATTCCGCTAGATGTGTTTGGGTCGGAATCGGTCGCAGCGGACCTGTTGGAGCAGGTTCGCTGGCGTAACGGTGTTACTTGCCCTCGCTGCCGTTCTGACCGAACGGTCAAGAACGGCAGCTATGGGCACTTTCAGCGCTATCTGTGTAAGAATTGCGACCGCACATTCAACGACAAGACCGACACGATTTTCGCCCATTCGAAAGTCGCGCTCAGGAAGTGGTTGTTCTCGATTTACGCGTTTCTCCGGTTTAACACGAGTCTTCGCCAACTTCAGCTAGAAATCGACGTTCAGTACAAAACGATTTACCAGCGCGTCGAGCGCTTCACGAAGGCGCTCGACGCGCCTTCGCTCGACCTCGTCGGTCCCGTCGAAATCGACGAAGTCTACGTTTCTGCAGGGCTGAAAGGCCGCGAGCGCGACCGACCGTCGCGCTCGCGTGGCCTGTCCACGCGTGGACGAGGATCGTACGATCAGGACAAACCGCCGGTGTTCACGATCGTCGATCGCGGCACCGGAAATCGGTACGTGATCCCCGCGAAATCCGCCGACGAATCGACGGTTCGGCTCCTTCTCGCAAACCGCGAGAAGGAGCCACTGACCATCTACACGGACGGATTTCGTGCCTACGACCCACTCAACGAGGACGACGCATTCGACCGCGAATACGTCGTCCACAGCGACGGCGAATACGCGGATGAAGATGTCCACGTCAATACCTGCGAGAGCCACGGATCGCTGCTGCGACCGTGGCTCTCGCCTCATCGAGGCGTCTCAAAAGATAAGCTCACACAGTATCTCCGAGCGTTCCAGCTTCGACGAAAACTACTGCGGAAACCGGGGAGAGAAGCGCTCAAACACGCTATCAAAGCTACGCTGTGAGATCAACAAAGTGCTACACAAGAGCGAACAAACAAAGACACTCAGTCGTCCTTGCCAACCCGGGTTCGCCTCAGGCGGTCTGTGGCGGCGACCAGGTATTCAATCGGTAGAGTAGACGGAGCACGGCTATCACGATTGCTGCCCCGATAATTAAGCCAAGATACGACGGTGGTTCTATCACAGACGCGAGCACGCCGAACACAAAGACGGTGATACCGACACGGAGAATGGTGTTACCAGCCATATCCTGAACCACATCGTCAGGTACCGGTGAGGTTGATTTGCTGTACCCGGCTAGCAACCATGTCCAGCCGGCGAATTTAATGAGTGCGCCCAAAACTGTGATGAAGAGGCCACTAGCTAGCCATTCGAGGGCAAGGTGATCGGGCGTGACCATATCTGAACTGTAGGACTGTCAAACGATAAATGATTGATGGGTGTACTAGAGATGCCTGAACTTACTCGATCTATGAATATTTTTCGCCTATTTCCGTCGATCTCGCTCGAGAGCCCGCAACTGATCGATCCGCGTTTCGGTCGCCGGGTGGGTCGAAGGTCGCCAGCTGAGCATCCGACGTACCTCCGCGATCACTGGCGAGACGAGCCTCGCATAGAGCCATACCAAACCCCGATTCAGTCCGCTTGGATCCTCCGGCCCTTCGATCGATACCGCCGGCAAATACCGTTCTATCCAGTGCTCTTCGTCGTCTTCCTCCTCGTCGAGTAATAGCGGACGTGGCACGATTCCAAGCGTCGCACTCGCGTGCAGCCGTGCGTCCCGTTTTGGGCGTTCGTCCTCGAGTGTCTCGAGTGCACTTGCCACTGCGGACGGATCGCCAGTGAGCTGACTGGCTCCACGATCGGCGGCAAACTCACGCGTCTTCGAGAACAATCCGAGCGCGATTGCGTTCACCCCGAGTAGTCCTCGTGCAACGAGACTTACAACGAGGTACGCCAGCCCGAGTACCAAGATCGGAATCGCGAGTATGAAGATTCCAACCCCGGTGAATATGCCTATCATCACTGTATTCTCGAGAACGCGGCGGAGCAGTCGCTCGCGCCCGAGCAACTGATCCCCGAGCGCGACAGTCGCGGCAACAGCAGTCGCAACTGGGAGATCACGGTTTGCGATGTGGGCAACCTCGTGAGCGAGGGCTGCATCGAGTTCATCGTCGTCGAGTTGCTCGAGCAGCCCAGTTGTAACCACGATCGTCGGCGACCGTTGCGTCCCAACGGTCAAACAGCCCGGTTCGACTCGGTCGGCAACGGCCACTGACGGGGCCGGGACATTAGCTTGCGTTGCCAGCCGTTGGACCCGCCCAGTGACGTTTCGTGGACCTCCTCTATCGAATTCGTTGAGGCAGAGTCTTCCAACGGCTTTTTGTGAGCCGTATCGCCCCTGTAGAGCGACGAGTCCGACTGCACCGAGGAGAACTGCACCAACAGTAAGCGGAAAACCAACTTCAGTCGGTAGTGACCATTTGCTTGCAGACACCACATGGAGACCACTCCAGACGAGAACTGAGAGGACAATCACGTTGACACCGACCACCAGCGCAAGTGCGCCAGCAATTCGAACCTGGAGCTGTCGATCTGGTGAGAGTGACATATTGTTGTATCATTTGCGAGTTTGTAACAAGGTTTCGAAAGATACGGTTTGAAATTTCGCTCCACGGACAGACGTATTCTAACGTTCGTGACAACTCAAGTCGACAATTCTGTTAGGTTCGGTCTGTCTGTAATCTCGCCGCGCTTGGGGACTGCATTGACGGAAGACTTTCCATTAAATTTCCCACACGTTCCCGTCGCCTGACGAGGGTCGCATAGACAGTGCTGGTCCAACGACACAATTCGATGATTGGACGACAATTCTTTTTCTCGACCGATCCTTCACTCTATCCAGACTGAATGGCAGCACTGGCTTCGGATTTCGTCGCGACGGTCGTTGCGCTGACGCTTGCTCAGCAACTCGAGCAGACGATCAGTTTCGGGATCTTCGTTCTCGGTGGGGCGCTGGCGGTGCTCAGTGCACTGGCGTGGCGACGGGAACGCGATCGGCGCATGGCCGTCGTCGCCGTCGGCTATCTCATGTTCGCGATCTACGGCTTCGTCGTCTTCCTCGAGTACTACCTCCTGCCGTATCTCTCCGTTCAAACCGTCGAATTGCTGGAACACAGCGCGGCGGCACTCATCCTCGTCGGACTGCTCGCGTTCTTCGTTGCGCTGAGTCGGGACTGACCATGACGGACGCTGACCCGGACGCGGAGCCGGAACTGGAACTCCAATCACGGCGAACGATTTACCAGCACGTCCGTGACAATCCAGGGATTCACTTCCGTGCCCTCCTTGGGGACCTTGAGTACGCCCAAGGGACGCTGCAGTATCACCTCCGCTGGCTCGAAGATAAGGGATTACTCGAGGAGTCAGACGACGGCAAGTACACGCGCTACTATCCAGCAGAGGTGTTCGACGAAATCGATCAGGCCGTCATGAACGCGCTACGACGCGAGTACGCCCGTCGGATTGTGGCCCACCTCGCTGTTGAGGGGGCGCTTTCGACTGCCGACCTGAGTGACCGCCTCGAGCGGTCGCCCTCGACGGTGTCGTGGCATCTCTCGAAGCTCGAGGATGCGGATCTCGTCACCAAGGAGCGACAGGGCCGGAGCATCGAATACGAATTGCGCGACCCGGAACGCGTACAGTATCTCTATACCGTCCATCGACGGACGTTCACCGATCGGGTCGTCGACCGGCTGTTCAACCTATGGGATAGCTACTGATAGGGATCAGCGTGAATATTCAGAAATTCTCACAAGGAAAACAGTCTACTGGGAAAAACGCACGACGAGAGAAACTATGAACTAGTCTGCTGATCCCTATGAGTTACTGCCGCGTCGGGTCAGGCGTCGACAGCCGCCCGCTGGCCACCAGCAGGCGCAACAGCAGGACGTAGCCGAGGAACGCGATCGCTGGGCCGAAGACCGGACGGATCAGCCCTGCGACGTCGGTCCCAATGGCGACGGCGTGAATCGTCGCGAACACGAAGCCACCGTAGGCGAACGCGTGGACGACTCGCGGTCCCCAAGGACGCTCGAACCGCTGTGCGTCGAGAAAGCCAAGCACCGCGACGACGAGTACCTGAAGCGCCCCAACGCCGACGACGACGCCGGCGAGCAGGTACGTCGTCGAGTACGCGGGCTGGGGGGCCGATCCAGTGACGATGAACCAGGTGTCGAGGACGCCGAGGACGCCGTGGAGTAGTGTCATGAGCATCGCGAACACCGACACCTCGATGTGGACACGGCGGGAGAACCGGTAGAGTGGGCCAAACGACCGCGCAGTGTAGAGAATCCCCGTCAAGACAGACATATACAGCGCGGGATAGGCGACCAGCGCCGCGCCACGGTCGAGATACCAGATGACCTCCATTATGAGGCCCCCGTCGTCTCGACGACGTCCGGACAGCCGTCGCCATCTTGGAAGCCGTTCGTCGTCTCCGCTCGCGTCGGACACTGGTCTGCGTTGTCACGAATCCCATCGCCGTCGTAATCATTCGGAGCCTGTCTTGTCGGCACTGTCGAGTCGACGAGGTCCGACTGCTTGCGGTCGACCGCTTGCGCTTCGCGAACGTCAGCGATCCCCCACAGCACCGGCACCGTTGCGAGAAGTAACACAACAGCGACGACTGTGATCGTCCCGCTATGCGACGTGCTCATCGAATCCCTCCGTCGTCCGAAAGACACCGTCGTGAACCACGAACGCCTCGAGGTCCGGCCACGCGGCTGCACGCTCGAGCGCATCCGCAAGCGGCAGTGCAGCCAGCGTCGTCGCGAGCGCGTCAGCTTCCATGCAGTCGCGTTTTGCGACCACGGTGACCGACTCGTGGCGTGCACCCAGCCGCTCGCTCGTCGGATCGTAGACGTGATCGATGCCATCGCGCTCCCGGTGATAGTTCCCGGAGGTGGCGACGTTCCAGTCGGTCTCGAGGACTTTGAGCGGACGAGAATCGCCGTACGGACTCTCGACAGCGATCGGGCCAGTCGGCGGCGACATGTCGCCACCGCCGCTGACGAAGCCGCGTCGGCCCGGCCCCGTCGCCGCAGCGGCCGCGTGATCGACGATGTAGCCCTTCGCGAGGCCGTTGAGGTCGAGTTCCGTCTCGGTGACGACAAGATCACCGTCGACGCGCACCGACCCGGTCTCGAACGTCGCCGAAACCGTCTTTCGGTCGCCGCGAAGGTACGCCTTCAGGTCGTGTTCGACCGACCCCTGCTGGATGTCGAAGACGCCGTCGGTGCGCTCGCTGTACTCGAGGCCGCGTCGAACCAGCCGGGCGACGTGTTCGTTCTCGACGCGTCCTGTCCGGTTGAGACGTGCGACCGCACTCTCTGAATCGAACGCGTTGAGTTCGGACTCGAGCGACAGCGCAGTTTGCCGCGCTCGCTCGGCTGCAACCTCGGCGCGGTAGCCAGTCATCTGAACGGTGAAGTCGGTGTCACAGCACCGAAACTCGAGACGAGCGTCACCGAGTCGTGTACGGGCGGAAGTGAGAGTATCCGCCAGGCTCATGACTAGTCGTCCTCCTCTTCGTGCTCTTCGTATTCGTCTTCGTACTCCTCATGCTCTTCGTACTCCTCGTGTTCTTCGTACTCATCGTCCTCGTGTTCACCGCCGCCACTTTGGACCGCCGGCGTGAAGTCCTCGTTCGGTGCTGGCGCGTCGCTTGCGACCGTCGGGTTCTCATTATCGGCCAACGAATCAATGCCGACTCCAAGCCCGGGGGCCGCCAACGCGAGCGCGACGAAGCTGGTCAGCACTGCGCCGGCGAGCGTGAGCGAAACAAGTCTGTTCGTCGGAACTGGGGTTCTCATGGGACAAGTACAGATAGCTCACTGCCTTATCTATCGTTTCGCGTCCATTAATCGAATGTTCGTCCAACCATCGAATCGTCTTTTGTCAGCGAGGGGACCCACTCTGCAACTCGCTGTCTGGGGATCAACAGCTCTTAACAACTCATTCTGGGCTCGGCCCATAGCACGGCGTCCCGCAGACCTGGCACTCCCAGATTGCGTGGCCGGTCCAGGTTTCGTCGGGAACTGATTCATGACCGCTGAATCGATGATCGGTTGTGCGTCCGCACTGGTGACACTCGAGGCGTTCTTTGGTCGGAATCAGACTGTCCTGATGCTCAGGTTCACTCTCTTGAGGTGCCCGCTGGAGGGCAATTGCGGGGACTAGCCACGCATCATCAACGGCGCTATCGAGCAGCGCTGCAAGTTGCTGCTCGTCGCGAATACCAGTTCCACCTTCGTCGTAGAGATACGTTGTCGGCTCGTGGTCACTATCTGCGGCTGGGTGGAGTTGGTCACTCCACGCTGTTCGATCGCAGGCGGCCGCGAGAAGTTGCTCACCGTCAGTGGACGAGATCCGTGCTGCAGCGGGTAGTACAGGCCACCGATCGGTCAATTGGGCTGCAGGCTCGTCTTCGAGATCATAGATAATTGTGCAGTTGTCGACAGCCTGTTCAGTCGCATTCGAGGCAAGGAGCGTCGCAGCGGCCGCACCTTTCGCGACAGCGCCGTAGAACGTCGACGACTCGACAAACATGTGGACGACGCCGAGGAGTGTCCACTCTGTTGCTGGTGCGTCTGTCTCAGAAGCGGTGTCCTCGAGATGGTTGGTGAGACAGAACAGGCATTTAGTCTGATCAGTTGGGATCGGTGCGCTACAGGACCGACACTCGGTATCCGTTTCCGTTGGAATGTCTGGGTATCCAGTCGTCACCGTCGCAACTCGCTGTCGATCAGGCTCACCGTCATCATCCTCGCTGAGTGTCTCATCTGGGATATGCGACGCTTCTCCGGTCGGACGAAGCTCTTCAAAGTCAGAATCTCGATCGGTCATTGAGTGGGTAGTGGGCTGTATTGTCTCACGTCTCGATGCAGGTTCCAGTTCGATAGAGAAAATCTGGAAATGAGATCACTGAGACGCTATTGCTGGCGAAGTCCTGCTTCTCGAGCTTCACGGTTGCTGGCACAATGGATACATGCTGGCAGATCACCATCAACGGCGAAAACCCGGAAATAGGTCTCGGTGACATGAGAGCCACAGCCATCACATTCTGGCATTATACAAACCTATGTTGTTACTCCAGTAAATATCTTGTTCCAATACTTGTGTGATTTTAGCTAATAGCATTCTATCTAAGTGTGATTGATCCTTTCTGGGTCTGGTAGTGTTGTGGTTCAATAAGGAGTCCGCAGTCCTCACAACGAGTTTCGACTGCGTTGGTGATCACCCGTCCGTTGCAGTTGGGACACAGACTGGTGCTCGAGTTGGGCTGAACGTCTTCGTCGAATGTTGTCTGGTAGATCTCTCTGAAGATTATGTGTTCACGAGGGACAATGAGTCTCCGACTGCCCCTCACCTACTCATGGGGCAGAGAAACTTATCTCGAAGTAGACCGTAGCATGGTTTCTTTATTCAGGATTCCTTGCGAAACTCGCGGTAAGTACAGGTAAATCACTTATTGATGAAACTGAAATCAGTACCACCACAGTCGGGACATGAGTCCTAATTTTTCGGTAGAGGGTCGATACTACTCGCCGCCTGTAAAACGAACTTACAGCTATCGCACTCGATGTATCCGTCCAATCCTAGATGCATATTAGTCCTATTTCTACATGCCTCTTTTCGCAAAGTGATTTGGTATGAACGGATAGAAGTCAACACTCAGTTTGCAGATGTAGTTACCGAATGGGTCGCCTCCGTTTCAGGCATATTTCTGAATGAAGAAGTCGTGAGATGGATTCACGCTGTGGCGAAAGCCCGGCAGCGCAACGGCCATCGGCCGTAAGCAGCCCGGACCGTGGAGGTGGTGGGAGGTGGCGGTGACTCGTTCACACCAGCAAAAAAGGGGATTCGCCCCGGCTATTCCCACCAGCGGCCGCGCTCCGGGAAGTGGATCGTCGTCCAGCCGGTCACAGCCAGTGAGACACGGCCTTCGTGCCAGTTCCGGGCAGCCTTGTGAATGCGCACCTGCTCACCTTCCTCGATCCACGGTGCGTCTGAGGACTTCCAGATCGTCACGCGTGTCTGGCCACTATCGTCCTCGATGAGCCCAACCTGTGCGATGCTTGGATGCGATGGGTCCCACAGGGTTTCGACACGCCCTTCGATGCTCACCTCCTTCCGAGAGACCTCCTCGAGTTTTCCGATGGGGATGACGTGTCCGGGCGCCGTCTGCAGTTCCTCGAACACGTTGACGACCGCACTTGTCAGGTCTTGGCCACCAACGACGGCCTCACTCAACCGCCGGCTGATCGCCGCTCGAGACCAACCATCTAACTCCTTCGCGAGTCGCATCGACTGCTTGTTCACGGCCGCCAACTGCTCCTGCGTGAGTTCTATCCGGGGATCCGCCCGCTCCGGGTCCGCCATTGGGTCCACGCTTGCCGCCCGTTTCTGGAATTCCACACGCCGCGCTTTGCTCTGGTTCGCAGCGATCGTTCGCGTTCGTTTCTCACGACCTTCTTGTGTTCCTATCTCGGCCTGTGCACTGATTCGCTCAAGTTCATCCTCTCGTGCTCGAATGCGCTCTTCCTGCTCGAGGGTCGCACCGTGGATCCGCTCATCATCTGTATCGACGATTCCGTCCGGGTGGTTCGCATCCACCTTTGCTTGGACCTCTTGCTCGACCGTTGCCTCGAATTCCGGCGTCTCCTCGACGACCGGGAAGCCATCTTCATCGACCGCCTGTTCATCCGTCTGTTTGAGTGCCTGTTCATCGACCGTAACGACCTTGCTACTCGAGTTGTTACTAGACATTGGAGTTCCACTCCTGAAGGCGTTCACGCGCCTGCCACCGCGATGCTGTGACATCGCGGTTTTCCGACGACACCGACCGACTAGA
The DNA here is from genome assembly GCF_005938085.1 of Haloterrigena sp. H1. Taxonomy (GTDB): domain Archaea; phylum Halobacteriota; class Halobacteria; order Halobacteriales; family Natrialbaceae; genus Natrinema. The sequence continues at coordinate 97,712 of NZ_SMZK01000002.1, read as the reverse complement.
TCTATCTGCGCGCTCGCGCTCGCGCCTTCGTGAGCGCCCATTTGGGCGCGAGCGAGAGCGCGCCTGAATGAGGTGCTCCAACCAGCACCGCGCGGCGTCCTGCCCGAAGCGAGCGACCAGCTTTAAGCCGTTTCTCGTGTCCGGCCCGGACTGCGGGTTCGTGTCCAGCGCGACTGTCGTCGAGAACGCGCGCTGCGATGTGGCGCGCGACAGCGCAGGCGGCACCAAGCGCTGGAACGCGAAAGCCCGCGAGGGGCGCAACCGAAAACGCGCTTAATGCTGGCGTCGAGACCAGATTCATTTTAGCCCGGAACGGTGAGCGATGCCAGGAGCGAACCGCAGCCCGGAATGGTCGGTCGCGAGCGACGCGGAGGGCAGCACGCGGCGAGCGGGGCGGGCCGATACTCGCAAACGAGCAACCAACGCAACAGCATCCCGATCAGTCTACGTGGGCGGGTCTGAAAGGGGCTGGTGCGCTCGAGGAACCCCGCCGACGCAAGCACTGCAACCTGTGAGGAGCGCAGCGAGGTCTTCGCGAGTAAAACGAGCGAAGGGCAGCGAGACGCGTGCGTCTCGCCAGGCGCGGGACTCGAGCGTGACAGGGGCTTTCATCCTATTATCGAAAGTGATGATTGCAATTCACTCGCCGAGTGCTACTTCATCACCAGGGTGTCATAGAACAGTTCTCATACCCATCATTAGACACCTCGGCAAATGGTAAGTACAGGGGAAGCAGTTACCGGAGTCGCTGCTCACTTCTCGGATAGGCGTCGGAAACAAACTGCTGAATATAGAGGGTATATTCGGCCGTGTTTAATCGCATGAGGGGAGCGGAATTTCCTGTTTTGCGGCCTTCTTGATGTTGTAAACCGCACACATCAGCGCGATCTCACGAAATTCTCGGTACCAGGTTCGCGCTCGCAGGGCGACGCCCAGCGAGCGCTTGACAGAAGAGAAGACGGTTTCTGACATTGCCCGTTGGCCGTAGAGTTCGTCATCGATCCGCGCGTTGTGCGCGTGATCGTACGGTGCATGGACGCAGTGCTTGATCAACGGCCGAATGTCGAGCTCTCGGAGGTCTTCTCGAAGCCAGTTACAGTCATAGCCCTTGTCCGCCGTGAGGACGCGCAACTCGCCCGCGTGCTTGCGGGCGAGTTGCTCACAGATCTCTGCATCACTCCCTTCCCACGTCGTAGTACAGTGCAAATCGAGAATCGCTTGCGTCTCTGTATCGACGAGCTTCGTCACTTTCATCGTCTGAACGCGGTAGTTTGTCCGTCGGCAGTAGTGGCGACTTGCACGGGAGCGGTCGAAGTACGTTGCGTCGATCGCGCCGATCTCACCGGTCTCGTGCAGCTGCGCTGAATAGCGCAGCAGCACTCGGCACACACGCATTTCGAGCCTATCGAACGCTAGACATAGCGTGGATGGATGAGGGAGATCGGCCGGTTCAAGGCCGATCTCCCGGGTTATTCGTGGCATCTCCGTCAGTATGTCAATGGTCATCCGATAGGACGTCCCAAGGTAAATTCGCAAGCAGTGAAGCGGAATCATCGCATAATCGGCGAATCTGCCGCCACCTTCCGGGGCGGCGGATTCGTCCGTATCGTCAGCAACTCTTTTAGCAATCCAGACACAGCGTTCGGTGAAGCGGAAGATTTGGGTTGGCACAATTTCCGGTCTTCCGCTTCAACACAGTGATTCTAACGACTCAACTCGACGCCGTCTAGCGATTAAACAGAGCCGTATATTCAGTACACCATTCATCTGCTGTTCAACCATCGAGTAAGTGTTCAGTAGGACTACCGATTGTCCAACCAGTCAAGGAGGACAACTCATACTAGCTTGGCTGCTGGGCTGACCGAAACACAAAGAGCATTGTGAGCAGAAGGAAGGCTACTGGACCCCAAAATCCCAGACTGGTAAACAGCGAGATAGAGAGCATTTCAGGTGCCAAGAGAGCCATCCAGAGAGGAACTCCAATCAACAGGCCTGCGCCAGCAACAAGAAGGAACCGGAGAGACGAATCCATCTATACACATGTATAGATTCGGCCCGCTAATAATATTCATCCCCCAGCGTTAGCATTCTTTGCCTCATTCACATCGGTACACTCTCTTGACCGACTTGCGCTTTGTATCTTGCACGGCAGCAAGAACATCTATTGAAACTGGTAGAATGTCCAGCGGTCAATACGCACATCTACTTATTGGATGACTCACTCAAAGAGATTGAAACAAATTACTGTGACCCCTTCTATGACAGGCTCTCCGTCACGGGTTAGTGGAGAATGCGTCAAGTGTGGAATTGAGATGGTGTCGTACCTGCAGGCCTGTGCGGAACCGGGCGAGTACGTCTGACTGATGGGTTGAGCATGCGAGTATAGCCAGCCCACCGCCCCCAACTGGGATGATCGGTTGTTGTGGCTTGTGCGGTGCATGGCGACAACTTGGACAGTGAACTCCGCCGGCCGGACGGTGGTTGAGAAGTTCGGCGCGATCTTCAGTAGCGAGGCCGCAGAGAGAACAGAACTCTTCGAGGTGGTTGTCACACCCGACGAGTGGAATAGTAAATTGGTCAAGAAGCAGGAATGAGATGCTTTCTCTTCCCGGTGACTGTAGAGCAGACTCACAAGCAGTGCATTGAATTGATTGATCCCTATTGGGAGAATCTGCCGGTGACTGGAGAGTATTTCTCTTGTCCATAATCAAGGCACACTTCCGGTTGGTAGGCCAAGCCAGTAAGTTGCGGGAATGATGCTTATATCGCTCTGCTGGAAATGCCCCGCTCGAGGTCAGTTGACGTCGATGATTTCGACTTCGAACGTCAGCGTTTCGCCGGCGAGACGAGGGTTGAAATCCACTCGGACAACCTCCTCATCGACGTGGACAACCTCGCCTTGGCTGCCGTTCTGGGCCTCAAGATAGGAGCCCTCTTCAGGCGTCTGGCCGCCGAGCATCTCTCGGAGCTCCTCGGTTTCAAACTCCTGAATATTATCGTCGCTGGGCACACCGTAGGCCTTCTCCGGCGGGATCGTCAGGGTTTCAGTCTCCCCAGCCTCTAAGCCGATCAGTCCCTTCTCCATTCCCTCGATAACCTGCTCGTCACCGATATTAACCGTCAGCGGCGCGTACTCCCGGTCGGGCTGGGCCTCGGCGAGGCCCGTCTCCTTGGCGACGGACTTCCGGGAGGTATCGAACACTGTTCCATCGTCAAGTCGCCCTGTGTACTCAAGCGTCACAGAATCGCCAGTGTCTATCGTCATACAAGTAGAAAGTGTGCCACACGGAAAGTCTATTGCATCAAGAGATAGCAGTCACGCTCGTTCTGAGTAGGGTCCACCTCTCCTAAGAGGCACGGCGTCACCGACGTGTCCGCGAGGTTGCCCTCGCGCTCGAGCGCAACAAGCGTCTCGCAGTGCGGAGAGTAGTCTATTTTAGTGATCTATCCGTATACCACGGCTGCGAACTTATTCTACACTATTGCAGTGAGTGTCCATTTAGCGTTCTAAACTCGGCCTGATATAGGATACTCGTCCAGAAGTGATATCTTTCTTACCTCCTTTAATTACCTAAGGAGATGTGTAGACAGAACTATTTTGCTTGCTCCCCTCCTTTAGGACATGAATCCCCATCTCTCTTACCACGACAGCGATAGTCCAGAAGATCAGAAATCGATGCTGTTCTGCTGGGAGTGTGACTATGCAGACTCTGTTGAGGGTAATTGGGTTCTCCAGACTCAAGATAACTATATCCAGTATGTGTGTCCACAGTGTGATACCGTTCTTACTGAACGTCCATGTTCGACAAGTACCCCTGTCTTTCGCAGACGCCCATCTGAACACATGGTTACTGCGTGGCAACATTTATTCCAGGCATCGATAGAACTCTGGAACATGCCATTTGAGACTGAGGCAGTCATGACTACTACGCCAACAGATTCCCTCAGTTGTGGCTGATATAACTTCTCAGTCCACATCTTATAATTACTAGTTTAAGGAAACAAAGGAATGATCAAGGGCGATTCCGCTCTCAATTCAGTCAACGTACTGGGATTCCCACTCACGGCGATCCTCAATCGCTTGTTCTCCCTCGTCTGTAATCGCGTAATAGTTCGTTCGCCTGTCGAGTTGTCCTTTCTCGACAAGGCCCTTATTCACAATCGTATCGAGATTGGGATACAGTCGCCCGTGGTTGATCTCTGAACTGTAGTACTGCTCGATCTCGTCTTTGACATCCTGTCCGGATGGCCTGTCAGCGCCCGCGATCACGTACAGCAGATCTCGTTGGAATCCTGTGAGGACGTCCATGGGACAGCCATTCAGGCGAGGTGATATTTGTTATTCCACACGTACGTAGATGTAAGCTGATCCAACTAGTCGATTTTTATACCACTAACTGATTCTCTTTCCAGTCACGATATCCTGACACTGTGATCGTAATAGAACGACACTCGAGGGATCCGATCTAGCGCGCACGCTCAGCGGCCGAGCCCGTCTCACTCCGAATTCGAGAGAAGTTCACCGACGTACTGGTCTTCCCACTTGCGACGGTCCTCAAGTTCGCGTTGCCCACGCGCTGTGATCGTGTAGTAGTTCGTTCGTTTGTCGGCCTCGCCTTTCTCGACAAGCCCTTTGTCGACGACCTCGTCGAGATTCGGATACAGTCGTCCGTGGTGGACCTCGTTCTCGTAGTACTCCTCGAGTTCGTCTTTGATCGCGAGCCCATGTGGGTCGTTCTGGCCAGCAATCACGTACAAGATGTCACGTTGGAATGCAGTGAGATCGTACATATATGAATGTGAGTATATCGACTGATGAAGGTTCCGAGAGCAAGTGACTCCTTAGAAATTTCTCGTATGTTGAAGATGTGGGAACGACGAGACAGACTCGCGCACGGTCTGCGCCGAACAGGGGCCCAGGTACGGACGGGTTCTAGTGCTCTGTCAGGCGTCAATTGAAGGATATAGGCGTTTCAATTTGATGCGAGCATCGTCGGTCGTAAATCGCCAGTCAATATCCGTTTCACCGCTGTTTCGTTCCTTTTTCCATGCGGCGACCTCCTGACGGAGTGTCGCCGCATCGGGAATACGTCGGTCGAGACACTGCTGTTGCAGCGTATTGAACTCGATTTCCGCCATGTTGAGCCAACTGCCATGGACTGGCGTGAAGTGGAATTCGAGCTTGTCGAGTAACCGACGTGCTTCAGCCGGTTCGAAATATTCGTAGAAGGCAGCTGGGTTGTGCGTGTTGAGATTGTCCAGCACCACCCGGATGCAGTCCGCATCCGGGTAGTGCTGATCCACGAGATGCTGGATGAAATGCACCCAGTCTTCGGTGGTTCGTCGGTCTTTGACCCTTACCGCTCGCCAGCCGGCGAGCGGTTCGGAGGCCAGAAACAGGTTCTTGGTGCCGTTGCGCTCGTAGTGGTAATCCTCACGGGCAACCGTGCCCGGCTCTGCCGGGCGCGGTTGCTTGACGTGCTTGATCAACTGTGTCGGGTGCTCGTCGAAACAGACGAGAGGTCGGTCTGGATCGTATGGTTCGCGGTAGAGCGAGAGGATGTCCTCCATGTGATAGACGAACTCGGAGTCTTGACCCGGCGGAATCACCCACTGTTTGGATCGGTGAGGCTGGAGTTCGTTTTTTTGAGGACTTGACGAATGGTCTCGTGGGAGATCGACTCGTGGTCGATCTCCTCGAGGACAACGAGTTCGTCGGCAAGAAGCCGGAGCGACCACTGGGAGTAGCCTTCGGGCGGTTCGCTGGTCGCGAGGGCGATAAGGTGAGCTTCGTCCTCACCGTCGAGTTTGCGTTCGTAGGTGCGGTCAGGATCCTTGCGTTCGATGGCTTCGAGCCGGTCACGTTCGTGGAACTTCTTCCGTGTTCGCCACGGAGTACTCGGGCTACAGCCGAGTGACTCGGCGATCGCCGAGTCACTCTTACCGTCGTCGGCTTGGAGGAGGATACGTGCGCGAGTAATCTTCTGCGCCCGGTGGACGCCGTGCGATGTAATGCTGTTCAGTGTATCTCGCTCTTCTTCGGTCAACTCGATTGGATACGTCGACTGGGTCATTGCCACCAACCTACTATCCACGACAATATGAGCCTTTCAACTCACGGCTGACAGTACACTAGTGCCGCTTCAATCGTGATTTGTTGGATATAGCTGGCGGAGTTTGATGCGTGCATCGTCGGTCGTGAACTGCCAGTCAATGTCAGAGTTATCGTCGTTTCTGGTACGTTCCCACGCAGCGACCTCCGCTCGGAGTGTCGCTGCGTCGGGAATGCGTCGGTCAAGACATTCTGTGGTGAGTGCGCTGAATTCGATTTCAGCCATGTTGAGCCAGCTGCCGTGCTCTGGTGTGAAGTGAAACTCCAGTTTTGACAGCAGTCGATTCGCCTCTGCTGGTGGTAGAAACTCGTAGAAAGCGTACCGTTGGTGTGACGAAAGATTATCCAGCACCACCCGGATGCGGACCGCATCCGGGTAGTGCTCATCAACGAGTGACCGCATCTGCTCGACGAACTCCTGCTTGCGCCGGCGCTTCGTCACATCGACGTGGCGCCATCCCGTGAGTGGCTCACTCATCATGAACAGATTCCGTGTTCCGTTGCGTTCGTAGGTGTAGTCGTATCGAGCGACCGCTCCCGGACGCGCCGGGAGCGGGTCGCGGACGTGTTTGTGGAGGTCCTTGTTGGATTCGTCAAAACAGATGACTGGCCGCTGTGGATCGTACGGTTCGTGGTAGAGGTCGAGGACGTCCTCCATTTTGCAGACGAATGAGGCATTCTCGTTGGGTTCGATCACCCATGATTTGGATCGGTGAGGGTGCAGTCGTGTTTTTTTAACACCTGCCGAACGGTCTCGTGAGAGATCGACTCAACGTCGATCTCGGTAAGTCCAACGAGATGCTCTGCAAGGAGGTGCAGTGACCAGCGGGAGTATCCTTCCGGTGGGTCACTGCACGCCAAAGCAATGAGATGAGCTTCCTCGCGTCCATCGAGCTTACGCTCGTAGACACGGTCGGCCTTGCGGCGATTGATCGCCGCGAGGCCGTCTTCGGTGTAGCGTTTGCGGTAACGGCCAACGGTACCAGGGTGACAGCCGACGGCTTGACTGACTTCGTCATCAGTCAAGCCGTCATCAGCGTGCAAGAGACACCGGGCACGTGTGAGAACACGCGTTTTGTGCGTTCCAGAGGCGAGCAATGCGTTCAGTTCGGCTCGTTCATCGGCAGACAGATCGACAACGTACTCCTGAGTTCGTGGCATGATGGGCTTCAGAATATTTCTGAATGGTACTAAGACGCGCGCTGAGTAGATAAATCTAGCAGCTCAGACCTGAAGCGGCACTAGGCGATGGCTGAGAACCGCTGGGCGACAGCGTCGGTATCAGGGCTCCTCAAGCAGTGACCGGGCACGTTGCACGTAGCTGTTTGCGTCCCAGCTGCGGGCATCGCTGATCTCGTCGAGAATAGCACGAGCATCGGCAGCTGACAGCTGTTCGGTGCGAACGAGTACTGAGAGCAGCGTTGGCGTCGTGACGAGCCGGGTATCGGCGAGCGAGGCGTGGACCAGGCCGAGTTGATTGAACTCATCACAGAGCAATAGTGTGGCGTCGAGATCATTCGCGAGGGTGACAGCAGCGTTTTCGCCGTCATCAAGCGGAAATTCGGCGTCGAGATCGACCGATCGTGCCTCGAGCGTCTCAGTTCGGTCGAGGACGGTCGTTGCAGCCCGACCGTGTACGTCATCATACGAGGCGATCTCTCGGAGTTCCTCGATGACCACTGTTGGGACGATGACCTCGTAGCAGGACAGACAGAGCTCGAGTGGATCGGGGTCGTCGTCAGCAACGACCCCGAGACTCACGAGGGCAGAGGCGTCAGCGACGAGTGTCGACATTTATGCGTCGGCGACCTCGTCGATGAAGTCCTCGTCCAACTGCTGTTTCAACACCCGGAGGTTCGCCGCCTCTTCGGCACCGACGAGCGCTTTGAGTTGCTCGAAAGAGATCTCGTCGTCGTAGTAGGCAGCTGCGATTTCCTGCGTGAGCGCGTCGTCATGGGCCGCCTCTTGGAGGTACTCTCGCAACGCAGTTACGAGGACATCCGTCCGGTCTTCCCCAAGGACGTCTGCGAGGGCGTCGGTCCGGTCGATAAGTCGGTGGGGCGCCCGGAACTGAACGCGCTTTTTGTCGCTACTCATTATGTGTACATTGTGAGCCAGTCCACTTAGCATTTGTCGTGTGTACAATGTGAGCCACGCTCCCCTCACATCGACGACCGGTCGGCCGGTCGTCAGTCAGATACGATATGCTTCTCGAGGTCGCGTGTCCAGTATGTCGCCGGGCCTCCGGGACTACACCTCGCACACAGCTGTAGCGAGCCCTCAAGATGGCCGAGTTCGACGCGAAACCGCGTGAGTGCTGCGAGCGCGTCGACGACGAGCCCACAGCCGTCGCAGGTGCAGTGATCGCGCTCGTCAGGGTCTGGCTCTGCCTGGATAGCGCAGTCGACACAGATGTAGTGAGAGACTCGCTCATTTTTCCCCACGTATGTGCCTCACCGGCCTCGGTGCCAGGCAGGGCGTCGCAGAAGGCACAGCCAGCGAGCGTCTGCTGCATCACTCACGCACCTCGTCGGCGTTGCGAGCAGCCGTCCAGCCTTGATGGAAGACAGCAAGCTGAGTGCTCGAGTCAAAGGCAGTCCCACTTGGCTCGTGGATGAATACCCGCTTGCCAGGAACCGGCGTCACCACACCGGTATCGATGAGTTCCGTAACGAGCTGTCGGGCGGTTGTCTCGCCGAGATCTGCTGTTACAACGCGAGTTGCATCCTGATCACGGGCAACGAGTCTGGCCTCGAACCGGCTGTAATCGTCTGCAGTGTCGTCAATCGGATTTGGATCAGTCATTGGAAATTTCATGACGGCTCACTGTTGAGCGCGCCTCGTGCCTCACGGCGCCAATAAACTCGCTGCTGGAAGTACGGTCAGAGGGACTGTATCAGAATGTGCATACAGATATTAGGCAATCATTCGATGGGAGTAACCGAGCTCACTCTGGAATCGTCTTCTCGAGTTTTGGAGGAAGTCGCTGAAGACAGGTTTCCAGAAAGCTTAGCGGCGCTTCTGCTTCGAGATGCCCTGGTTCGTGGGTTAATTCCTCATCGGTCTCGATCTGGAAATGGGTTGTCCCAAGTTCTTCATGATCATCGTCTTTGTGCCACCCCAAGCAGACTACATCATCAGCCCACTGAACACGCTGAACATCAATGTCGGCACGTGGCCGCCATGTGACCTCGAAGGTGGCCTGTTGCCGTGGGAATTCTTCGCCTAAGAATATCTCAGTCTTGACGTCAGCAACGACAGACCGAGGACGGAGTCGAGATGGTCGATACCGAACATCGGAAAACCCCGGTTCTTTTTCGAGTCGTTCTTTGAGGCGACGAAGTCCTTCGCGCCGAGTGAATCCTCGGCCACCAGCAAGAAAGAGTACCATCTTTCCCTAGCCCTCTTGGGGAAGTGTGTCTGAACCACGATTTGCGAGACGCAGATCTGCATCAAGTCGCGTTAGTGAACTCTGAAGGCTGATCGCAAGCTGAAGTGCTTCACGCACCTGAATGTTGTATTCCCATTCTTCGATTACTTCAAGGCGCTCGCGTCGATCGTCAGCCGACAGATCCTCACGTCCAATGCTCTGTCGAAGTTTTTCGAGAGATTCAACATTATACGTTGACTTCCACGAGTCGAGTTCCTCACCAATCGCACGCAGTTCATTGGTGAGTTCGTCTACTGACTGCTCTTCAGCAAGGGACCGAACTTCGCGGAGGAAGTGCGTAATCTCATCGGGCTTGTAGCATGTGCCGTCGGCTGTTTCAATGGCCTCGAGCTCTCCTTGATCAGCCATTCGATCAAGGTATTTAACAGCCGTATCTCTCGAGACATCCGCCTCTTCGGCTATCCAGCCAGCATTCCGTGGTGTCGTTCGCGTCAAGGCGACATGCCTGACACGATCTGCACTATCCATCTCTTCTGGCCACACCTGTGATCGGTCGCTCATTACTCGCTTTATGACCCCCACGAACTAATAGTTTAGTGCCGGTCAGAATTATTTTGTACCCTGATGCTGGGAGCGCGGTCGAGTGGAAAGTACTAGGTGATGCGTACTGGAGTCAGTGATCGATATTCAACAGCAGGCTCGAGTACTGACGACTGCTGATTACTTTTCGCCGGGCCGTCGACCCATTCGAAGTTGCCACGTCGGCTTCACCCTGAACGTATCTGGTTCCTCAACAGAATGGGGATGGCTCTGATTCGTCGCTAATGACGCGGGACGTGCGAGGCGGTTGATCAGTTCATCACGTACGTCCGTCAACCACGTGTAGCGAGAACAGAGAGCGAAGGGTTCGTTTCCAGATGGCTAAGAACAGGATCTTTCAGGGTGCTGCTGCGCCGACACTCCCGTTCGATCCTGCGAACGGGATGTCGATTTCAAGACCATCGTAGGCCAGTTTCGGTTTCTTTGCCTGACCAGGTCCGCCATTTTCAAACTCAATGACGCCGATGTCTTCGAGTTCGGAAAGGTTTCGATGGACCTGTTTGTAGTCCCGCTCCACTAGATCAGCGGCTTCGCGGATGCTCTCGGGCTGGTGTTTGGAGATTGCTTCCAACAGCTCTAGATTCTTTGGGCTGAGCAGGCGACTGAGTTCTGCATACGATCCGAAGTTCAACACCGGCTGGGCATCGTCAAGATCTTCACCCTCCTGGGCGGCCTTGATGCGGCTACGCGTGCGCTGGTTGAGGCGATCACGTTCACCGACGGTGACTTTGAGCGTGGGCATGGTGTATACCTCCTGGAGACGTCCTACTCCGACCAGTTCCATGAGACAGGCGACATTTCCTCGGTTTCGCGTTGAAAGCGATCGTAGAGCGTCAACATCCCGGGGAATTCGATGATTTCAACACCGTTTCGGGTGTGACGCTCATGGCCTTTCGTCAGTTCATGGGCGTTGTCGTATCGAAGGATGGTGTCGCCGCCGACTTCCCCGTGGTGGAGGCTGTAGTCCCATCCACACGGGTACTTCTTATCCTCCGTCTGCCGGATGGTCACATCGATGACGTACCCATCTTCGACATCCTGCCAATCTTCGATGGTAGTGTAGGACGCCATCCGTCATCTTATGTGATGACCTCCATAGGCATAAACCTATGGACTTCATAACATAGGTATGTGATTTGCTTCTTTACAAGAGCATGAGCCGCTTGACTAACCGGACTCAGAGACATTGAGAACGAGTTCACCTCTCGCTGGCCCGCAGATCTGTTCGAAGTTGCCACGTCGGCTTCACCCTGAACGTATCTGGTTCTTCAACAGGATGGGAATGACTCTGATTCGTCGCCAGTGACGCGGGCCGTGCAAGTCGGTTGAGTAGTTCATCACGCACGTCCTGCCGGGACATTGTCTGTTCGTGCCAGCCAAGCCGTTCATCATAATGGCGCTTCTCGAATCTCTCGCCAACCGTATCGGCAGCGATGTACTGCGTCAGTTTAACTCCCCAGACGTTCGACGATCGATACTCGGCACCGACGTCTGCATGTGTGAGTTCGACGAGAACACACTCGACGAATGAAATGAGTGATTCCCGACTTCGGTCGTTCGGAACACGTAACTCGAGGCCAGACCAGGGTTGCTTGGAGGGCTGCCGGTGAGTTGGTGTCTGATCAATTCCACGGTCTCGTGGGTGCTGTCGCTCAGTAGTCATTCGCTATCTCGGGACAGTTCAATCGCCCCGCACCCATCTGGGGGTGAGAAAATACTCCGACAAGATGTTTTAGGGTGTGTGCAGCCTTGACTGTACCGAACGCTACGAATCTCTCTGAGGACCGTCCTGCATTAGTCAGTCAGCGTTCCGACTCAGTCGCTCAATATGGCTAATTCAGTCGCCTATCGGAGGATATGTAGACACTATGCGTGTCCAGCAGTGGCGGATTCGGCGTATAGTCCTCTCGTATAGCGTTCTGTCAATAAATTATATTTCCTCAAATTAATTGCGTTGCCATAACTGCTGAATTCGTGTGCGAAGTGATTGTGAACCTTCATCCTTTTCTGATGCAGGCTCAGTGATGTCCTCGGATTCGTTTTCCAGTTGCTCAACAAGCGATCGCAAGTGCTGGCGTTCTGCTGTGAGCTGTTCAATATGGTTTCGTTGGTCAGCAATAGTCTGCTCTAACTCATCGATACGCTGCTCGAGAAGCGAATTCCTCTCCTCGAGATATACTTGTTCTGTCTCTGTAGACTTTGATTCGGCGGTACTAGTCTCGGGAGTGAAAGCAGCAGTAGCAGCGGCTGACGACTCCACATAGGATTTCGGCGGCTCATAGAAGTCATCCGTCGCAGCAATCGCTCGCTCGAGCGTCTTCTCACCGTAGGTTGACCCATCTGCATAGTGGACGTCATCCCACTTTGCTCGGATAAGTCCAGACTGCCGAAAGAGCCGATCCATCTGTAGTTGATCCCCACCGGTCCAGAACGCAAGCAAACAACAGAGTGCCATATCGGCTTCCGACTGGCTATCGTACCCTTGGATATTCCCTCGCCATAGTCGATCGAACTTTGTTCCATTACCCGCTGAACGGGCTTTTTCGAGGAGTTTCGCATCTTCGAGGCTACGTGTCTGTTTCTGCGTTGTATCTTCGCTCTGGTCGACGTCGACGACAGCGTCTTCAACATCATCCGCTTCAGCGACGAACTCGCTATGAATCTCCTTGAGTGCTTCCTGGCGTTCGTTGATAACCGCCGGCGTTCCCTCAACATGATCAGCTGTGACGGTAAAGAAGCGAGACTGATCATACATCTCGATCCCACCTCGGCGGTTTCGCCCGGATGGGAGTTCTCCCTGAACGAGAACGTGATAGCCCGTTCCAGACGGTGAGATTTCAGTGTATGAGTCGAGTCGCTGAACGATTTCCTTCGTGTCCCCGTCTGGCTTTCCAGTCTCTGGATCGCGGCACTTGTCCAAGTCGATCCCGACGACCGGGTCTGTACTCGTAAATACAAACCCGATCCCGTCTGCTCGAGCAGCTGTCGCATATTCGAGGGCTGTCTCGAGGGAGCTCCATGTTCGATCGTCAGTCGACGAGGCAAAGTCACCAGTCTCTGGGTCAACTGGAACTTTCGTCATGTCGCCGTTTCGTTTTTCTTCTCGCCAGCAGATCCACTGCTCGCGAACACACATCTCAGTTGGTAAGGTATTCTTGTCAATCATAGATTCAATTGTAACTCTATTTCAGTAGGCTGACTACCACCGTTGTGCAGTCCAACAGATCGCACTCCTGATGAGTGAGTTACAGAAAGGTTTCGTGAGGGGTCACTGTCTATCGCCGTTTCTTTCCATCGCTGTCGATCAACAGCAGTCCCAATGGGTACCCCCCGTTCTTTCTCACTTGGTTTTTGCTGTAACAGAATCCTAGAATCAATTGAATTCTCGTTCTGTAACGGCTCTACAGAACGTACGGCATCGAGTCGTCGAAAGAGGGGTGTTACGGCAGATCTGAGATTGCCGTAACACCGCCCCGTCTGGCGATTTTGCGATATTCTGCTCGAGCACGAAGTGCTGTGTTGCAACTCGCCCAAGGAATGCCGTACAACGCCCTCTCGACTGATTTCAACAGGATTCACGTTACTCCTCGAGGAGACCTTGGTGATCAAGCTGGAGGCCCTCATAGCACCGGACAAGGTCACCGTCACGCCGCTCCGTTATTCGACCGAAGTCGACGTGGTTGCTCAATCGACGGGCGAACCAGCTTTTTCCGTCTGGATCGATGTCATGTTGTTTTGCCCACTGTTCATAGCAATCGTAGACCGTACTGGCCGCGACCGTACTGGCTGGCTCTTCAGTGAGGAACAGACTCGCGAATCGTCCAACAACTGCATTTGCATCATCAGCGATTTCTGCGAGGTGCAGTTCGCTGGAATCGAGAGAGGAGTCCTTCTCACCAAATGAACAATCGTCTGCACGTTCGAGCAATGTCTCAAGCGTAGCTGTCTCACCGTCGTTGTAGACGACTGGTTCATCATCAGGTCGGAGAACGACTATCGAGTAGTCGGAAGGTCCATAGCCGGGATAGGAGAACTCGGTTTCGGGAACAAACGGTTCCATGATGCGAGTCCACTTCTCCAAGAACGACTCTTTCGAGTCGTAGACATACTGCATACCCTGTTCGGAGACGATGTACTCATCAGTGGTCTGATCATAGCTGTACACTGCTGGGACATGATCTCTCGAGAGTTCAGCGATCGATTCTGTTTCTATAAGCGCCTCATCCTGACCATTCGCCAAGACAAATCGGCCCTGTTCTCGTCTCCAAACAGTCTGTTTGCTATGTTCCGTCGCTGGTCGAACTGCTGTTACACCACCGTCGGCTGTTGCACCGCCATTGAACGAGAGGGCCTGATTTTTGGTGTAGAACCGAATTTCACCGGATGAGAGCTCACGGACAGGCGAGGAGAGTATTCCATCGATCCGATCTGCCCAGGATAGCTCTGGATCGCCCGCTTCAACAACGAATATCGGATGCTCATCGCTGTCCTGTGCCTGTCGCAGGTTGGCTAAGACCTGTGCTGGGTTCTCGGGAGTTGTCGTTTCTACCTCGATCGAAAAGGTCTGGTCACAGCCGGGATGAACTGCTCTTGCGTCGGGTTGTTCACTCCCATCTTGCTTCGGAACCGAAACCGTGCAACCGATCTTCGTGAGTGCAGCTTCAACGTGAGAGATCGCCTCGTCATGACGGATACTACCCGATGTCTGGCTTGTACCGGTATCTGGTGTTAGAATCGACTCACCAGCAGCAGTAAGTCGAATGGCAGTGTTACGATTATCATCCAAACCCACCTCGATGAGTCGTGATCGTTGACGCACAGCAGCGATTTCATCGGGAGTGGGTGGTCCAGTATCCACTTCAGCAAAGGCCATTTGCAACTCGTTGTCGGCTGTTTTCGCATTGAGCCACCCGTTGCTTTCGCGGCAGTCCTCTCGCAACTGGAGATTTCGAATAACACGGACGAGTGCGTGATCAAGATCTGGATTATCTATACCGAGAACGTCTTGGAGAGCGACTGGGACATCTGAAATCGACACTGCTGACTCTTGAACACCGAACTCATGCCGTGTCCGATCATGGACTCGAGAAAGCGCCCTCTGGAATCGTTGCTCTTCATGCATCGAGAGCGGGTACTCACTCTCGGGATGTCCTGGCGGAATCGGGAGTGGTTTGATACTGAACGGATACGGACCTGTCTCTCCGAACAGCGGGCTTGGGAGTTGGGCAATCCACTCCCCTCGTGGCAGCGATCGCACCCGATTCGCGAAGGATGTCGGATCAAGATCCTCGTGAGCCATCGCCTGTGCAAGCTCGCGATCAACGTTCACTTTGCCAAGGATTGGACTCCCGATGTTATTGAGCGCGTTTAGGTAGACACGTCGGCCACCTTCTGCTTGCATCTGCTCTGGGAACTGCATCGACAGACCCACTGAGAGACGGAAGCTACGGCCCTTTTCGAGCAAGTCGTTGAGGACATCAGAAACGACAACGGAGGCTGCTTCGTCGATCAGGAGGTTCACGACATAGTCCTCTGGACGTCGATTGAGGTCGTCCTCGTGTGTCCGAAGTGCGTCTTCGAGAGATGTGAGGATAACGCCAGTCACCATCCGTGCAGCCTCTTCGCGTAGGTCACCAAGATCGAACAGGATAACCTGATTGGTGTCGAGAAGCTCTCTGAAGTCGAATTTCGGGTCAGTGTTGTTGAATATTCTTCGAAGATGCGAATCCTGTGAGATGTACGCAAATCGGTTACTGACCCCACCCATAACGTTCGCAAACGTTCGACCATCGGATTGCAACTGGCGGCGTATCGTTCGCGTGACTTCTGGATCACTCGATTCCGGAATGCCGTCTTCCTGTGGATTTGGTGGGCCGGACTCCCAGAGTTGATCAAGTGCGTGTTCAAGCTGGTGGTGAGCAAAGTAGTCTTCAGACGCCCGATGGCGTCCATTCTCTCGACCGTATTCCTCGTCGAACAGGGCTTTGATGAGCGACTCAATGATGAGTGGAGATGATGTCGCCCGGTCGTAGCGCTCCTGACCCATGACGAGTTTCAGAATCTCTTCATAGTGATCGGCTTTCCGCTGGACGGCATCGACTCGTCGTTGGCCATGTGCGAGTCCAGGCGAGAGGTTGAAAAACGAAAACCCGGGGAGAACGTCTGGAACCGAAAAATGGAGCACGTTTTCCTCAAGATCGGTGGCTCCAAAGCGCCGAGTGTGCGCTCGAAGATAGTTTTCGGTCATCCCATCGCCTTTCGGATCAACGAGAATAATTGGACCATCAGTACTCTCATAGAGCGAGAGCATATCGTTGATCAGCGCTTTTGACTTTCCAGCGCCAGTGGTTGCTGCTCGAAGATAGTGTGTCGGAAGGAGCGAGGGTGGGATTCGCGTTGGTTCGTCCTCCGGGGTTCCGTTTTCGTCGAGTGCATATCCAATCGCCATCCCCTCACGATACTGTTCCATCAGGTCGGGATTCGGCCGTGGCAATGGATTTCGGGAACGCTGTTCTGAACGTGCTCCACGAGACCCATCGACAGTCAAGTCCTCACCACCAGGAACGACAATCATGTTTGACAGTTCATCGGCATTAAACACGAGATCTTGCCGTGTTTTCCCACGACCGGTGATGATTTCCGCACTAAGCACTCGCTCGAGGTGACGCTGTGCTCGCTTTTCTTTCCGACGTGAGAGATATCCCTTCTCCCGAATACGCCGACCGGCAAGTTCGTAGAACGGGCCTTCAAGAGGATCCAGCGCTGCCTTTAGTTGCTCGAGTTCTGCGTGACCAGTCGCCTCTTCTGGATCGCCCATTGCGACTGCGCGAACGTTGGCCGTAAACGTTCGTCTGGGATGTTTATTCTCGATGCGACGGATTCGGTTACGAGTCTCTTGTGACAGTTCTCGCTCATTTGGATCGGCGTCAACGGGTTCGAACAACGAGCCGATGATCTCTTGTGTCCATGTATCACGACCTTCGCGAAGGTTCAGTTTGCGGAGTTCAGCGTCATCCAGCCAATCCGGTTTGCGTTGCCAGACAACTTGATAGACAACGGGAACGGTTATTTCGTGAACTGCATCGACAATAGCAGACAGTGGGGGTCGCTGTGCATCGTATTCCTCGTCAGGTTCATCAATCTCGAACGGCGTGATCGTTGTCATCCAGTCTTCTTTCCGCTCGGTTTTTCCTACCCACTCAATTCCAAGTGGAGACAACTCACGCTGCTCACTGTCATCACCAGACTTGTCTGGGGACTTTTCCCCACCCGAAGCGATCGGCTCGGCGCCGTCTCGTGTGGGATCTGTCTCACGATGAGACGGAGAATCACTGTTAGGGGAGAGTACATCCTCGAGATTGAGGTCTGCCCTGGTAATGGTGAAACTGGACGGGTAGATGGAGACGAGACGCTTCTCGAGTGTATTGAGGTGCATCTCTTGGTCAACTCGATAGTAGAATTCGACTGGGTCGTCAGCACCCTCACAGACAACGAGGAACTCGAATGTCGGTGGAGCAGTGTCCACTCGTGGATCTACTCGGTTCGAAACGCTTGCCGCAGCCGCGTTCGAGAGTTTGTGAAGACTCTCCAACGTGGCGGGGACACCCGTCCGATGCGTGGGTGTTGACGATGGCGTGATCTTCAGATACTCACGACTTGTCATCGAGTATCTCACCTCCATTTTCTCCGCCGTCAGTCTGAGTTGGGTGTGTGACCCGCGATGGACTGATGGACGTGGGAGTTGGACTCTCTATAAGATCTCGAGCGATCTCAGCCTCAGTAGAGCGCCCTAGTAGCTCTGCATGAGACTGTGATTTCGGATCGAAGTCGATCACTGCCGTCTCGTCTTCCATCGCTCGAACTTCGATACCACGCCATTCACCGTCGACGCCGACGAGTGCCTCTGAGTAGCCCGTCCGATCATTGCCGGGGACAGCTTCCTGAACGAAGCGCATTTGTGCCGAGTTGAGACCGAACTCGTTGGCCCACTCACGGTCCATCCCGTCGAGATGATGGAACTGCTTGATTGCACACTGATCGATGATCGCCTCTGATTCTGGGTGCTGGAAGAACTCGTCGACAGTCTGGGTGACGAGTCGAATCGAAAGGTTGTGATGGCGGTGGTGACGGAAAACGATCTCGAGGTACTCGAGACTCGCTGCATCCTGCATGATGTAGCGGGCCTCGTCGATAACAAAGACGACCTCTTTGTCCGTCTCCTTCGCGCGTTCATAGACCAGCGAGATCAACAACTGCATGATCAAGCTCGTACTCCCACCGAGGCTGCCCTCCTGCTGGGCAAGGTCCAGATAGATCACCTTCTCGTCGCGGATATCGAACGCTGTCTCTCGGCCTAAGTTCTCGTAGCGACCGTCTTCTGCGAACGGGCGCAGCTGATCGATCAGCCACGTTGCGTCGTCCTGAATCTTCGTTGCTTCCTCGTCCGTCCGCACAACGTACTCTGCTGGCGTGTCGACCATTTCCTCGAGAATGTCGAGGACGTCTCGCATCGTCGGGCTCTCGTTGTGGTGAGTCGCGATATCGTCGGTGATACCGTTCCGTGAATAGGCACGCTCAATTGCGGTCTCGAGCGTGGTCCGTCGGTCACCGAGTGAGATCCCACGGATCGCGAAGTAATTCGAGAGGAAGCTCATCACGCTGTCGAGCTTTTCACGATACGGGCTGGCGTCCTTCCCCATTGCTCGCTGGACGCGTTCGGGAGTGGGCTTGATCTCGAGTGGATTCAGTCCCATATCCCCGCCGATCGTGATCCGTTCGCCACCGAGTGCCTCGGCGACACCGGCCCAGTTGTTCAATGGCTCGAGGATGATTCCGATTCGGTCCTCGCTCTGCTCGATCGACCGGATAAAATTCTGCTTCGAGCCGAACGACTTGCCAGAGCCGGGATCGCCGATCGTGAACATCGCATACCCGTTCTCGCGGGCAAAGGGATCGATCACGACCGGGCTCTGATTCTTCCAATGAACGCCGAATTCGACGCCACCATCCTCGAGGATCGTAGCGTTATGCGGCGAGGCAAAGAGTGCACCAATAGCACCACCAAGCGCCGTTGCCTCTCGGCCAAACGGATTCGGCCCAATCGGAGCGGCAGCCTGAATTGCGAGATCCTGCTTACAGATCGCTGTCTTCGGTGACAGGCCGGCTGGCTGTTCGCGAAGCTGACTCCGGATCGTCCGAACGTCCTCACGGAGTTGATCACGAGAATCCGCTCGCACCGTGATGAACATCCCCTGGTCGAAGACACGGCTTCCGTTCTCGACGCTCTTGTACGTCGACAGCGCTTCGTTCGCTCGTTCTTGCAGATAGCTCCCACGGACAGTTCGCTCGAGGTCTGCGTCAGCCTGAAGATCGTCAGCGACACGCTGGAGTTCGTCGCGAGCCTGCTGCTGGCTCTTCGGTGTGATGTGGACGGTCAGATCGAACTCGACATCCGTGAGCTGGAAGAGTTCAGTCAGATAGCCGTCCTTCGGATAGTCCGGGTAATCTGCAATGTAGAGCGTCGATGTCCACTGGTCACCAACACGCGCAGTCCGTGTATCCCACTCGATTGCTGCTGGGGCGACAACGTGTTGGTGGTGTTCTGCGATATCGTCGAGGACCTCACCTTCACTGATGCCGTCGTCGACGGTCGCCTCCTCGAGGAGATCTGCGAGGTCAACCTCTTCGATGTCCTCAGCTCGCCAGTAATCCCATGCACGCTTCACCAGAAGCGTTACCAGTGCCGTTGTCCCGACGTAGATAGCAAGTCCGGACTGGGTACCCGGATCAGGGAGTGCATTCTGTATTTGCTCAACAGTCGAAAGAGCGAGTGGGTCGATCATTGGTCATCCCTCCGTTGATGATCGACCGCTGGATGATCGCGAATCGCGTCCGCATCATCGTCGTACTCGTGTTCCTCGCCGTTCCAGAAGTCCATCGAGAGCACAAACAATTCGACCGTTGTGAGCCGGTGGGTCGACCATCCAGATGCCTTCTGGATGAACTCTGTCTGAAGGCTATGACAGCGATTCTCGAGCTTCTCGAACATGGTTGCTCGAATCTCTGCATCGGTCATATCGTTCCGCCGAGTCACAAACGGGTTGAACAGGAAGCCGATCACCGGAAACGTGGTGAGCTTCTCTGCCGGCGATTGTTCATCCTGATACCGGTCGTAAACCTCGAACGGGTCCACCTGAACGCCGATGAAATACCGGATCTGCTGCGTGCCCTCGAGATCACGAGGGCGTTGCTCGCGATATTCCTCGAGTAACTCTTTGAAGATCGGGTTCTGTTTGACGTCACTGTCAGTGAGCCGCCCGTCGATTCGCTCGATCAGTTTCTCGACCGGGAACGGACGAGTCGTCGCATGGAACTTGAGCGTGAAGTCAAGCTCTTTGTTCGCGAACTCCTCGCCGAGTTGTTGGATCTGTGCCCAGTCACCGGACATCGCGAAGTCCATGTTCCCCGGATCGATCTCGAGATAGGCTTCCATCGCTCCATCTGACCGCTCGATCGCCCCAGTACCGGGCCATGCACGTTTGATGTTCGTAAGATCCTGTGTCCGCTCGTCTGGTGTGAACGGCGTGTAACTCACGAGACCGCCATCAGTACTCGGTTCATCGACATCGGCTGTGGCCGCCGTACTGTACGTGAACCGAGGCCGTTTGCAGTAGTGCCGATAGACGTCACCCAGCCAAGTCGACGCAGAGAGGTGATTCGGTGACGCGTAGACGATCGAACCGCCGAGAACGACACCGAGCAAGACAAACGGCAGAATTGCCCCATCGAGCCCAGTCAGCCCTCCGATAAGGAGACCAGCAATCGGGAACCCGAAGAGGACATAGACGTCTCCCTCCTCGATGTTCAGGATCGGAATTCGTGTCTCTTCGCCCAGTTCATCCATAATTCGACGGCCAGCTGTATCGTGATCTTGTGTCATTCAGTAATACCCCGGATCATTCTCGGTGCGACGGTACGCCGGAACACCCTCCTGACCGTACGCGTCTGTCGCAACGTTGTCGTGGTCGGTTCCTCCTCCAGTACTGCTGCTCGCGTCGTCTGGTGAAGTGGGCGACTCTCGTTGGCGCATCTTCGACGCAGCAGAGTAACCAGCAGCCGCTTTCGGTCCCCACATCGCAGTTGTTGCTGCAGCAGAGGGCCCAGCGACAGCACCAGCGCCAACGATTGCGCCGGCTGTCATCGCTCCCTTTGCAGTTGCACCGATGAGCTTCGTCGTCATCGGACTCGCATATGCGAACAGCTTCCAGACGATGATAATCGAGAGAAGCGGCAGTGTCACCGCAATCAGATAGCTCAGGAACGAACTGTCCGGAATGAGTGTCGAGTCCGCCCCCTCACTGAAGAGCAGTTCGTAGCCCTTGAACAGCAGCGCCACTGGAAGCGGCATGATCGCGAGTGGGACGAACTTCAGACAGACTGTTCTCGCAATGTGCGACACCACGGGAAGGTTGCCATAGGTCAGTGCAATCCCGATCGGCATCGCGTAAATCAGGATATACAACATGATTTCGCGCAGGAAGAAGAGAGCCTGAAGGGCCCACATCGCTATGGCACCAACGCCTGTGAGAAAGAGCGCAAGGAGTGGGTTCGAGATCGTCACTGAGAGAAGATCGATCATCGTCTCAGTCACTGTCGAAATGTCTGGAATGAGTGCGATCGTGAAGCCATCAACGAGATAGAGCGCCAAGACCGCAATCCAGTACCACGTGACAATCAGGAACGCACCCGTCCAAGCGCTTCGTTTCACCTTCCGGGCCTCGTATGCACTGCCGATATTGAAGATCCG
This sequence comes from Haloterrigena sp. H1, assembly GCF_005938085.1. Lineage (GTDB taxonomy): Archaea > Halobacteriota > Halobacteria > Halobacteriales > Natrialbaceae > Natrinema. The sequence continues at coordinate 75,803 of NZ_SMZK01000002.1, read as the reverse complement.
GATCGCATGTCGGCCCTGAACACACATCACCAGCAGCAACAAAGCAAGCAACATGATTTCGCCAGCGACGAGGCTGCTGTGTATCTCGTCCCACGGCGTGTTCGATGGGGTTCCGAATACGAATCCACCACCCGTGTCCGGCGTTGGTGTCCCAAACACCTGAGCCGTGACTGCGTTATACCCATCTGCCAGCCCGTCTTGGAACCACCCGATGAGCTTGTCAATCGCGTCTTCGAACCACTTGACTCCGACTTCGGAGAGCGACCACGCGAGCGTCATGCGACCCCCGCGACGGACTGACTACGTGGAGAGGCAGTTCCGAGGGGAATGCCTCCACTAGCGGTGCGTCTGTATACTGTACTCTGTTGAATTGTCATTGCGAATCTTTCATTTTCAGGAAGGAGCCGATTCGTTTGGCGGCGTACAGTGCAACTGCAAAGGGAATCGCATAGCGGATGACGTCAACAACGAGCGTGAACCATCCCGTCGGCGTCGCCAGTGGATGCCACGTTTCAGTGGCTGTATCACCGAGATATGCTGGGCTGTGTGAACGCCACGAACCAGGGTGATACTCCGCAGTGTAGATGCCGGGCTGATTGACAGTCACCGTGGCAACGCCTTGCCTATTCGTTCGAACCCGCTGATCGCCGATCGTAATGTAGCCCTCACGGAACTCGTGGCCAATCAATGAGAAGCGAGGCAGACCGAACGGGTTCTCGAGCATGATCGGTGCGTCCGTCTCGGCGTCACGAAGCTCGATCTGAAGGGTTACTGCGGTCGCATTTGAGTCGACGATCTCGACAGAGAGATTGCTCTCACGGATTTCTCGTTCTGCTCCACCGTTCGGTTCGACGAGGTCTGCGGAGACGCCTCGAACGATCCCGTCGACGGCGACAGCATCAGAATCGATATCATCGTGACGGAGAGCAAGTCCGTACGACCGTGTGTAGGGTTCGGAGACGACCTCGATATCGACGGTCTCATCGATCGCTGGTTTCGGTGAGGGGCTCTCTGTTCCCCACACCTCGAGAATCTCGGGCCCGTCGCGAATTGGCTCTGCCCGCGGGCCTAATTCGGACGGATACGCGTGGACGTAGACCGGGAGCGCATCCGAAGCGACTGTCTCCGTCTGGTCTCGCGTTGCATACGTGAGGTCATCCCAGTTCGTATCTCGAGCGGTGTAGTATCGCCACACGCCACGGACTTTCGCATCGCCATCAGCAGACAACGTGTAGCCGTGCCACGGTTGCGCCTGATAGATTGCGATACCACTGTCGCCGTTCGGATACGACGCATGATAGACCGAGGCCTGGAGGTCATACACCTCAACATCGAGGTCCTGAGAAACGGTCACCTGATCAGTGATGATCTCGGTCTCGTTACCCCGGTCTCGCTCGACGCGAGCGCTGATATCCGCCTCGAGTGTGAGCGTTGCTGAGCCACCACGGTCGAACGAGTAGTCAAAGGTCGGGGTATGTGTCCCACCGGCAGTCTCGACAACATCGCCATCACGGAGGAGACGGACTTCGTCGATCCCGTGTGCTCGGATCGATGAGTCGCTATCGAGACGGACGCGATAATCAACGAAGCCACGCAGTGTTCCCGCTGGTGCAATGTAGTGAACTGTCTCATTTGGATCCAGATGTGTCCGCGTCGATGGCTGGACCGCAAACGTCGTCGCGTGTGCGTCGGCGATGAGAACAGAGTCGGTGAGCTCGGCATGCGTGGGATAGACCGATGTCGCTGTCCCACTGCCCTCTCCCTCGAGTGACTCGTAATAGTGCTTGGTCCACCGTTCAGCCGTGTCTGGCGGTTCTTTGAACGTGATGTCCGTGCAGTTGCCGAGTTCCTGCATGGCCGTTCGCGATTCGCCAAAGCGATTCTCGTACTCGGCATTACTGAGACACTCGTCTGGATCTTGTGACCAGAGAGTCGCCGTCTCGTTGACGTCCAAACCACTGTTATCAGAGCCCGGTTGCGGTGGAGTACCAGCACTCGCAGTGGCTCCCGAAAACACGAGTGTCGTGACTGCAAGAGCGGCAACAGCAATCATGATATAGGATTTCTGAGACACGGAGGTGACGAAGTTGGACACTATCTGACGGTGGGTTCAGAACTTACCACGGAACAAAGTCGACACACCCCGCAAGCGGTAGCCCCATTGCAGAGCCAGCCACCGTATACAGTGGACCGAGGACCAGCACGGTCACCGTAGACTTCAGTGCCACTCGTTTGTGCTGTTTGAGTTTCTTCTTCTGCTCGATATTTATCGTGAATATCTCAGCGAGTGAATCGGCCTGCCAGACAATAACGAGCCCAATGAGACCGAGCGCGGTTGTAATCTGGAAGAATCCGGAGATCATCTCTGGGAGTCCTTCGGCGTCACAGACGACACCATCCTGCGCAAGGACGGGGTCAACAGCCACAATCGAGAGGGAAAGAAGCGAGATAACGCTACTGCGTACAACCCGCTGGCGAAGATGCGATGAGTATGGCTGTTCGTCGGGAGTTGTATCGTTCACTGTCATTAGTGGGCAAGACCGTTGCTGACGTGATGCTGGTCACGGATACTCTGCCAGTGAAAGAGCAAACCACTATTTGGGGATAGACGGCTACTCGAGCAGGATTGAGCTAATCGACTATCTTGGATCAATGAACTTCGCATATGATTCCGACCGACGGTCTACCGAGATTGAGTAAATGTCTTCTGAATTTCTTAAATGTAGTCGTGAAATAATTGTTTTCAGTGAGTTATTTGTCGAGAGAGTCGAAATTAGGTGGAAGTAATGAATGTCAGGTTTAACTGCTATTCCGGTTGCGTTAGCATTCTACATAGGGTGTCACAGAACCAGACACACGCCTATTGAACCCGTAGGGAATGGCAAGTACAGAGCGTGAACTGAACAACTCAGAGTGTCTTTTCTTGAAGAACAGCAACCATTGGTCTACCCGTCTGGCCAGTTCAGCGTGGGCAGACTATTTTCCGCTTCGCAGTTGTGACTGCTGGTATGGCGACCATTGCAGAGTTCACTATCCCGGCAGATGACTTCCCATTAGGTCAAATTTTCGATGGATTTCCGAACGTAATGGTCGAGATAGAGCGTGTCGTTCCCACCGACCAAGGCAACCTCCCGTACTTCTGGATAAACAATATCTCTGTCTCTGACGACACCATCAAAAACGCTCTGACAACCGAATCAGCATTTGAGTCAGTAACGTGTGTCGATTCCCTCGAAAATCGGGGGTTATATCGCGCTCTCTGGAACCTTGAGGTAGAAGGCGTCCTCACAGCTATTCTCGATAGCGGTCTCACGCTGTTATCGGCGGTCGGCACGCATGAACAGTGGACGTTTGAGTTCCGCGCTGAAGATTCAGACCAAATCTCGGAGTTTCAGCAATATTGCGCCGACCACGACATCAATGCCCGGCTTACGCGGTTGAAATCGCTGGCAGAGATGCAGGCCGGTAACGAGTATGGACTCACCGCTAACCAGCACGAGGCGTTGCTTCTCGCTTTCAGCGAAGGCTATTATGACAGTCCCCGTGACACCGACCTTGAAACGCTTGCTGACCAACTCGGTATTTCACGACCCTCGTTCGCCGACCGCCTTCGCCGGGGGTACCGGAATCTTCTCGGAAGTACTATCGTACATCACGACTCCACGGATGATGGCAGTGGCAAGTGACACCCATATTAAATGGCCTCCATAATTGCAGGTAAGCGACAAACCCGTACTCAACCAATGGATATAGAGAATGAGCAACGAGACCGATGGAGGAGACTCCTCCATGATGGAATCACAAAGATTTGAATACAATCTGAACGACAACGAGACGTTGGTTCAAGCAGTTCTCAATGCAGTCAGCGCCGTCACTAATACCCCACTGTTACCGTCAGAGAGCCCTGCTTCGGCTGAGGGGAATGGTGAATCACTTCCACCGCTTTACGACGCCGTGGACCCTGACGCGCTCACCAGTCTGTCAACTAACGAAACCGACGAGGGCGCTGGCTGGCAGGTCACGTTCCCTTATGCCGGATGCAATGTAACAGTCACCAGCACCGATACTATTCTGGTGAACGCACAACCGTCAGTCGAGAGTTCTGGAGACTGATGAGTGGGCTGGGGGCTATGACCATCGTGGACAGATTCAGACAAAGACATCACAGCCACCTAATATTTTGGTCCCGTCCCAAACTCGTCTAGAGTTCGCCTCTGGTAGCGTCAACTGACACCTCCATTGTGATGGCTGTTTTGGCTGATCGCTCGAGCAGTTCGTCGGCGAACGCCGCGAACTGCTCGGGATCGGCATACTGCACCAAATTCAACCAGAGAAGTGACTCTAACCCTGCTTCTGACCACTGCATCCATTGATTCTTACACCGCTTCGAAACTTCACCCATGGCTCGTTCGACCACGTTTGACGTCCACGGAACCTGCTGTTGATCAAGCGCGAGTTCCGCGAACGTCACGGTTGCTTCTGCCCATTCCCGGAGGTACGCCGTAGCTTTCGGGGAGTCTTGACGCTCTAACCTCCAGGCTTCCTTCCCGAGATTCTCGAGCGTTTGGTCGATCCGCTCGCGGATCGCCAAACGCTCATTCCTCGGTGCATGGAGTGCGACAGAGTTCTTCAGATGGAACAGATCATCCGTAACGCCAGAGACGATCGCTTTCCGCTCGGAGAGCGGAAACGTATCGTCTTTCCAGAGCTTGTACCCGAGCGTTCGACCAACGTGAACGAGATCGAGCTGGTGAGATCGGTCACCACTCTCGAACGCATCGACGAGTGCCTTTTCGGCGTCACTGACGACCGTGGCGTCGTCAGTGACCGCCTCAGTCTCTTCGAGGGCTTCTGCTGTTTCATCCCAGGATTCGTTGACGTTGACGTCTAAGAGTGTGGTTTCTGTGTCGTCACCCTCGGCCGTCTGCCCGAGGGTGACGTTGACATCATGGTAGGTGCAGTGATCCTGCTGGCTATGACACTTCGTTCCGTCAGGAACGACAGTGTCTGCATTCGTCCCAGGAAGCCGATCACGAACGAAGTCACCGAGCTTGCTGCCGTATTCACGGACTCGGCGGTTGACCGTCGTGATCGAGGGCATGGGAGTGAAGCCGTCGCCGTGGGCGACGGCATCACGATAGCTGAGCGAAGTAGCGAGTTCGGCAGCCTGGAGCGAGATATCTTCTTGATAGATGCGCTGGCCGTCGAAGTCGATAAGATCCTCGAGCGGACGGAAATAGGTCGGGTTGCCGTCGGTGGCAGCAGTGTCTTTGACGTGGTGGAGGGTGAATTCGTGTTCTCCTGCGGTTGTCACAGCGGTTCGTGTGGAGGTTCCTGCGCGCTGGAAACGGCAGTCGCCGTTTCCGCGCGCGTGTTTCTCACCACAGTACGCCTCGACGAGGCGCTCGTCGAGGCTTCTGACGAGCTCCTCGAGGATAGTGGCCTCAAGCTGAATCTCGGTAAGAGATTCAGCGAGCGTGGCGAGCGGTAGCGTTTTGTCTTGGGCGATGCTAACTGCGAACCGCACGTTGATTTCGGCGTGCATGGGTCACTTCGGGCTGGATACCAGAGGTGACCCTGCTTCCACAGGAGTCAGTTACGACTCTAGACGAGTTTGAGACACGACCAATATTTTATTCTGACTAAATGTAAGTTTTTCATATATAAGTTGGACAACAGAATGAAGGACTTAAGATTGTTCTCCAATTTCTTTAGACAACTACTTGCCCATGTCTGAGCCAGATTCCAGAGATGGAGAACGCAGTGAAACCCTGAACCAGTCGCTCAAGGCACTCAGCTGTCCGGCCCGGCGTCGAATCCTACTGGCACTCGAAAGCCAACATCCACGTGAAGTAGGGGAGTTTCAATCAGAAGAGTTCAGGCCAGCAGAGACGGAGCCTGCATTCTTCACGATAAGACTTCATCACGAACACCTTCCCCATCTCGATGAGGCTGGATTCATCATCTGGAACCGTGCCGCCGATACTATCATGAAAGGTCCAGACTTTGAAGAACTTCAACCGCTCATGAGATGCATTCAAAATCAGTTCGATGTAGATTTCGATGGCTGACTGGAACCGACCGTCCGTGAGAGATACGCACATCTACTTACCGGCTAATTCACTTAAAGGAAGTTGAAACAAATTGTCTGCGAGTCTTTCTATGACAGGCTTCTCCAAAGGCGTTCGTGAGCGTCGCATGCCACTGGTTGAGCAGATCGATCGTGGGAACAACCACGAGCGTACTGACGCCGGCGTCGGCAATCGCCTGGATCGCGAGGAAGGTCTTTCCGCTGCCGGTCGGGAGGACTACACTCCCCCGGCGGTCGTGATCGAGCCATGCCTCGAGGGCGGCTTGCTGGTAGCCTCGAGGTTCGATCGCGACGGCAGGTGAGAGGGCAAGGTCACTGTAGGCTCTGGCATCGTCTTCAAGGGGTTCGCTAGCCATCGTGGCCTGCGCGAGGGTCTGCTGGTCGCGACTGGAGGGAGTTGCCCACTGATGGAGGTCGTGATAGCGATAGGCCTGCGCTCGATACTCATCGACGCGGTCATCCCACTCTGCGTAGGGAACACTGTCAGGGGCGTCCTCGAGTAGCAGCGTTCCATCATCGAACGTCAGGCGCATGCAACTACAAACGTCTACGATCGACGCCGTACTTGGGTTTGCTGGCTATCGCTCGACGCTATTCGACTGCCGGGCGTGCTATGAAGGCGTTCACCAAGATGACTCAAGAAGCGTTCTGAGAGTTGATGGTTATTCAACTACACTGAAACAAACGAGCGAGTTCGAGATGGCTTTGCGACGCGAGACCCTCATTACCGGGACGTGGTACTCCCTGTGAGTAAGGCTTGCTGAGGCAGCACAACTTTTTCTCATCACTCGTTATCGGTTGAGCCAGTAGTGCCAGTCGGCGACTGCCTGTTCAGTATCATCGCTGGCTTCGAGAGGCTCGAGTTGTTTCAGTGGGACTCCGAGTTCTCTGTCGTTCCACTCGATGGTTACGAACTGCTGACGGAGCGACGGCTCTATCGAGGGCATCCCGAGCACGCTCACTGTTTCGCCTTCCTTTAGCGGAGATACCTCGCGCTCCTCGATACACTGCGCTTCAAAGGGAAAGTCCATGGTCTCTTCCAGATAGGTTATCCAGCCCACGGCCTGCTCGTCTTGAGTATAGGCATCGACGACTATCTCCATCTCGATACGCTCCTCACGCTCTTCGTCTCTATCTGCCATGGTTAGCAGTAAGTCGGCTCGAAGGTAAGGCATTCTGGTGGTCTCTTCAGTTCTCACAGACTCGAGACGGCTTTGCAACGCGACCGAAGAATTATCGAAATCGTCTCAGGTCCCGGTCGAGTCCGCTCCACGGTACGCGCGTCCGGCCCGCTCGTCTATCGGGTCTTCGAGGTCGCCCATGACCTCCTCGAAGGTATCCGTCGAAGTCAGGAGACCAACGATCTCGTCGCCCTCGGTGACGAGGGCGAGTTCCTGATTTTCCCTCTGGAAGTGGTCGATGGCGTCGTTAATTTCTTCCTTGGCGGGGAGCGTCATCGGCGACGCAGCGATGTCTTCGATGCTGACTTCGCTGCTCATGAGGTCCTCGAAATGGTTCGTGATCGTCGGGAGATAGACGATGCCGCGGAAGTCGTCTATGTCTTCGCCGACCACTGGGTAGCGAGAACGGGAGTGTTCTTCCACGAGCGCGAGGTTCTCCTCGGGGGTGTTCTCAGTCGAGAGCGCGACGATCTCCTCGCGCGGAACCATGATCACCTCGATCGGGATGTCGCCAACGGCCAGCGCGTTCATCACCTCCTGCTGGCGTTCTGCGGGAACGTTTCCCGCTTCGAGAGTCGAGCTGAAGCGCTTGTAGAGCCCCGCACGCCCCCGCATGACGTCGGCTTCGGTTTCGAGCCACGCGCCGGTCATCTCGACACCGAACAGCGAAAGCGTCCATTTCGCCGCCCCGTCTCCAAACTGGATGACCGGCCAGATGCCCCGCGTCCACCAGTACAGCGGCGTCGCACAGTACCGACAGACCAGTTTCGAGCGCTCGACGCCGAGATAGGTAGGAGTCTGCTCGCCGTGGGTCAGATGGACGAGATTGACGATGAGAAACGCGAGGATGGCCCCTGCTCCGACCGATGCGAGAACGGTACCACCAAACAGCGGTTCGAAGATGGCCGTCAGCGCGGGTTCGGCAACGATACCGACCGCGATGCTTGAGAACGTAATCCCGATCTGACAACTGGTCAAGTAAATCTCCAAATTCTGAGTCATCTCCCACGCTCGTTCGAGAGCGGTTCTTCCGGGTTCCACGAACTCCGCTTTGGAATACTGTCGGGCGCGGGTCAACGCGAATTCGATGGCGACGAAAAACCCGTTGGCGAGAATGAGTAATAGACCGGCAATAAGCCTGATGGAGGCTTCGAGAGCGGTCATCGGCATAGCAAGTTATAGGAATAGCAACGCAGATAAACGATTTGTCTGCAAACCCATTTTCGCGCTATGACGAATTCCGTTCTCACGAGGAGTCTCAAGCCGGGTCGCTTTGGGAGTCCAGTCCCGATGCGTCGTCTCGGCGTTGTTCGCGCTGGTAGGCGTCAATGGGGTCTTCGAGTTCCCCCATCACTTCCTCGAAGGCGTCTGTCGAGGTTAGCAGGCCGACGACCCGTCCCTCCTCAGTGACGAGGGCAAGCTCCTGATTTTCCGTCTGGAAGCGGTCGATAGCGTCGCTGATTTCCTCGTCGGCCGGCAGCGTCATCGGCGACTCGGCGAGGTCTTCGATATCGATATCGCCGTTTTTGAACGCCTCGAACTGGTTTGTGACCGCCGCGAGGTAAACGACCCCTCGGAAATCGTCGATGTCCTCGCCGACGAGCGGAAAGCGGAGATGTGGATGTTCCTCGATGACCGCGAGGTTTTCCTCGGGTGTGTTGTTGGTCGAGAGTGCGGCGATTTCCTCGCGCGGCACCATGCTGTCTCGGATGGGAATTTCCTCGACCACCAACGCGTTCATCACCTCCTGCCGACGCTCTTCGGAAACCTCGCTGTCGTCAAGTATCGACCCGAGCTGTCGGTGGAGGTCCGCACGCCCCTCGATGTCTTCGCCGTCGGATTCGAGCCACGCACCAGTCATCTCGACGCCGAACAGCGAAAGCGTCCATTTCGCCACCCAGTCACCGACGCGGAGAATCGGTCGAATGACCCACGTGAACCAATACAGCGGCGTCGCACCGTAGCGGCAGACCTGTTTCGATCGCTCGACACCGAGATAGGTGGGGGCCTGTTCGCCATAGATCTTGTGTACCAGGCTCACGATGATGTACGCCAAGATCACGCCCGCGCCAATCGACGCGAGAACCGTCCCGCCGAACAGCGGCTCGAACAGCGCTGCGAGCGCGGGTTCGGCGACGATACCCAGTGCGATGCTACAGGCAGTGATGCCGACCTGACACCCGGTGAGATAGATTTCGAGGTCCTCGGTCATCTCCCACGCGCGTTCGAGACCGGGTTCCATGAACTCCGATTTGGAATACTGTCGAGCGCGGGTCAGCGCGAACTCGATGGTGACGAAAAACCCGTTGGCGAGAATCAACGCGGCACCCGCGACGAGACGGAGGAGTATTTCGGGTGCTTGCATTCGGTATTGGTCCATCGATTCGGCATTGAGGCAGAAAAGCATGAGGCCGTCGGACACAGGCTCATGCTTTTTGTTGTTCAGCCAGGAGGGCTTTGATATGTACCGCGACATCCTTATCCCGACAGATGGATCCGATGCGAGCGTAACAGCGCTGGACCATGGGATGGAAATCGCGTCGAGTATGGATGCCAAGGTGCATCTCCTGCACGTCGTAGATGTTGGGACGGAGATGTCCGCAGCCGCCGTTGGCGACATCGCGAATGACCTCACCGAAGCACTTGATGAGGAAGCAAAAGTGGCACTCGATCAGGCCGAGGAAATGGCCGATGAGGCTGGGGTTGCGTCCGAACGAGCCGTTCTTGAAGGATTTCCAGAAGACGCAATACCCAAGTATAGCGCCGATAATGGGATCGACCTGATCGTAATCGGAGAAAGCGAGGATTCGACCCTCACAGAACAACTCTTCGGGAGCACGACGGAGGACGTTCTCGAATCGGTGACTACTTCGGTTCTGGTCGCTCGAGAATGAGTCCCCGCTCGTATAAATTACCGTTATCGAACCAGTCCGCCAGAAAAAGAAAACCATCCACGGGGAACTGCCTCTCCAGACAATGATTTACGGCGAAATCGGTAGATCGTTATTCTGATTCGAATTTGTCAGACAGAACAGGACGAGGTGCTGGCGGAGTGTGAACCGCTTCCGTGAATAGCATATCGAGAACCGAGCTACTGCACGGCGAGCCAATACCATCGTACGTTCGCGAACTGGAGAAGTTGAGACTTCGGGAGACCGTCCATCATAACTCACGCTACTCACTCGTTATGTTTCTCAACAAGGGTTTCAACAAGGCCATAATTCTCACCCAGTGTCTTGTTGCACAGTAAGTACAGGTGCATCGCTCGTGCGTAAGACTCTCTCTGTGGTGCTTCCAAGGAGATGACGGCGTAGCTCTGAGCGACCGTGTGCCCCCATTGCAACGAGATCGATCCTTGATGCACTGACAAAATTACTGATAACCTCGTGGGGTGCCCCAGGCTGTACGTGTGTGGTCAGAGTAAAATCGTGTTCTGATTCTCGCTCTGCAACTGCTTCGACCACCTCAACAGCTTCGTCACGCAGAGGATCGCCAAGTGGTGGAAGTCCTCTTTCACCTTCAATTGCAAAGAGTACGCGCACGGAAGCACCCAACTGTTCTGCAATGGCTATTCCGTGATCAACTGCAGCAGTAGTAGCAGGACTTCCGTCTGTCGGAATGAGAACAGTATCGTATTCCGATTTCCCTCGGCCACTTGCACGCGGTGGGACTGCTAATACGGGATCGTTGCTTAACCGAATCACGCGTTCAGTGACACTCCCAAAGAGGGCACGACTCAACCCACGTCGTCCATGAGTTCCCATAACGATGAGATCGGTATCATTTTCCGATGAATAGGTAAGAATCGCTTCGTACGGACGACCTCGCTCAATGACTGAACGACAGGAGAGATCTGATTCTTGCTCGAAAAGTTTCTCGAGCGTAGATACGGCATCTTGGGCCTGTGCTTCCGCAAGTTGTTCGCTGCGTGCTCGATTAGCAACGACGCTTATGATATGGATGGACGCATCGAATGCCTCTGCGATCATCTTCCCATGGCGAGCAGCAACTTCTGCAGACTGACTCCCGTCCGTTGGAACGAGAACGCGTTCGTACATAGAAAGTTCTTGGAGATCCTTGTACTATGTTTTTGTGTAGCATGGATTAAAATGTGTATCAGAGTAGGTCATAAGATCTATCTCATAGCTTGAATTTCTCACGACTCGGATCACCTATCGCTCAAAGTCGGTGATTGCAACAATTATACGCTGAACAGGCGTAATACCACGGCCTTCAGGCCGTGGATACGCGCCGTCACTCAGTGACCCGTTCCACCGATACCGACAGGGCCGAATATTCCACGTCAAACATAGCCTCTAATATCCTCTGATCTATAACTGATTATGAGCACAGTACGATGCTGGAGACAACCCGCACCTACGTCGCACGCATCACGAACCACACGCAGGTTCGTGACGACCTCGACCAGTGCGGGTTCGCAGCATCGAAACTGTGGAACGTCGGTCGCTACTACATCCAAGAGCGGTGGGATGAAGACGGTGAGATACCCGATGAAGCCGAACTGAAGTCGGAGTTGAAAGACCATGAATGCTACAGTGACCTCCATTCTCAGTCAAGTCAGCGAGTTCTCGAAGAGCTTGCTGAGGCGTTTACCGGCTGGTACAACTCCAACGACGGCAACAATCCACCGGGCTACCGGAAACGGGGCAACCGACACCCGCACTCGACCGTCACGTGGAAAAAGCGAGCTATCAAGCACGACGACAAGCACGGCCAACTTCGCCTCTCGAAAGGATTCAACCTGAAAGAGTCACGGTCTGACTTCATCCTCGCGGAGTACGAAACCCGTCCCGACGTAGAAGTCGAGAACATCCAGCAGGTACGTGCCGTCTGGAACGGCGACGAGTGAGAACTCCATCTCGTCTGCAGGAAAAAGATTCCAGTCGAAGACGCGCCCGGCGACAACACGGCGGGTATTGACCTCGGTATCAGTAACTACCTTGCCATCGACTACGAAGACGGTGCAAGTGAACTATATCCGGGGAACGTGCTGAAAGAGGACAAGCACTACTTCACCCGCGAGGAGTACCAGACCGAAGGCGAGAACGGGCCGTCGAAACGTGCGTTGAAGGCTCGCCGGAAACTCTCCCGACGCAAAGACCACTTCCTCCACACACTCTCGAAACACATCGCACAACGGTGTGTCGAAGAAGGCGTGGCGAAGATAGCAGTTGGCGACCTCAGCGACATTCGAGAAGACGACAACGGCGACTCGCGAAACTGGGGTGCGTCGGGGAACAAGAAACTCCATGGATGGGAGTTTGACTGATTCGCCCGTCTACTTGAATACAAGGCCGAAGAATACGGCATCCTCGTTGACCGCGTAGACGAGAAGAACACCTCGAAGACGTGTTCGTGTTGCGGGCGGATTCGGGATAGCAACCGCGTGGAGCGTGGTCTATACGTCTGTTCGGCGTGCGAAACGACGATGAACGCAGACGTGAACGGTGCGGTGAACATTCGTAGAAAGATAACTCAGAGTCCCCCGACCGGGGATATGAGTAACGGCTGGTTGGCACAGCCCGGAGTCTTCCTGTTCGACCGCGAGAGCGGACGGTTCACACCGAGAGAACAGGGAGTCTGCAAACTCTAATATCCCAACGCTTGGGATTCCTCCGGCTTCAGCCGGAGGAGAATGTCAATCAGACACACAATACAAGAAAGACTGCTAAAGCAGATGATTTCTTAGCCGGGCAATTCCAGAGGTGGTAACATCGATCAAATATATCCGGTTCAGATTTATACGTGGGATTGAAACGGTTTCATCGATCGGTTCGAGCGAATGAGGGTCCAATCGGCCGACAAACGTTGGGGCCGGCACGAATGGATGCACCGCCCATCGAGAGGTGTTCGATGAGGGTGCGCGTTGATTGGCGGACTAGCTGTAGCCTTGTCGGAACGATCGCAAAGTGGCTTGCCGTGCCGCTTATCTTCCCACTCGCGCTCGCAGTATACGATAGGGAGGACGTCCTGCCATTTGTCCTTACGATTGTTGTCACGGTAGCGGTCGGACTCGCCCTCGAGCGGCTTGCAACTGACCGTGATCTGGGAACTAGGGAGGCCTTCCTGATGGTGTCGCTCGCCTGGCTGACTATCGCCTTGATCGGGGCAATACCGTTTATCACTGCTGAGAACGGGGCACTTGCTCACCCAATCAATGCGCTGTTCGAGAGCATGAGTGGAGTAACGACTACAGGTGCGACGGCGATGGTAGATTTTTCCGCCCACTCGAGAGCAGTCCTGCTGTGGCGACATAGGGTGTCATAGAACGCCACTCACACCTCTATGCGGGCATCCTGATTCGATAAGTACAGGGAAACTACGTATCGGTCAGTACATGCTCTCGATCGCTCATTACATTGAATCTATTTTATCTTCGAAACGATAGATGATTATAACCGCACCTATTGAGAGTGTGACTGTACTAATCATTGACCAAGCAAACATTTCATCAGGATTATTCCCCAACAAAGCGCCTACTGTAACCGCAACGAGTAGAATCGCTATCGTCCCAATACCGCCGACTACACGAACAAATAAATCTTCATTCATATTATGTCTGCCTGTTGAGTGAATTCTGTCCTCTTGTGTATATTCCCTTCGCCGTTCAATTCGCAGACCTACTTATCGGACAATTCACTGTAGAAGTGGCTGTAATAAGCAGCATGAGAAGACTTCTATGACACCCTCGTGGCGACAATTAATTCAGTGGCTCGGCGGTTTAGGGATCCTCGTGCTCGCGACGGCAGTGCTCACCCAGTTGGGAGTTGCGGGTGCCCAGTTGATGTGAACAGAGACCCAGACCCAGGACGTTACAAAGCTCACTCCACGTATCTCTGAGACTGCCCGTCTCATCTGGAGCTTATACATGGGACTCACAGTGTCCCAGATCGGGATTCTGTATTTGCTCCATCTCGTCGGTCTCGCGCCGAATATGACCCTATACGACGCGGTTACTCACCCGCTGACGACGGTGTCAACGAGCGGCTTCTCGCCGCGTCCCGAGAGCCTCGCCGCGTTTTCTCCTGCGGTCCAGTGGGTCACGATTGTTTTCATGATTGTCGGTGCGACGAATTTCATTCTTCTCTATCTTGTCCTTCAATGACAGTACAAACGTCTCTACCAGAGTGACGAGTTTCGGTTCTACATCGGCGTACTGGTCCTGTTCAGTCTTGGTGTCGCAAGCCTGCTCATACTTGAGGACGGCCTGACTGAAACGATAGGAACAACTGTTCGCCATGCCATTTTTTAGGTCGTCTCGATCACGACGACCACGGGATACGCAAGTACCGACTTCGATCTCTGGTCCGCGTCGACGAAGAACCTCTTGTTCATCTGTATGTTCATTGGTGGCATGACAGGGAGTACAACTTGTTCGATCAAAGCCCTCCGCTGGCTCCTCGTGGTGAAAGCATTCCAGCGTGACCTCTTCGTCGCGAGCCATCCGCAAGCTATCCGTCCAGTTCGGCTTAGTGGTGAGGTTGTTGATGAGGAGACAATTCGAGATATCTATGCATACATCCTTGTGAGCCTCGTTTTCTTCATCACCGCAACCGTATTCATTGTGTTTGACACGTTACGGGTCAGACTCATGATTGGAGAGTTCGAAGCGATGAGTGCAGCTGCGGCGACGTTTTTTAATATCGGACCAGGATTTGGCGTCGTCGGACCGTTCGCGACTTACGAGGTCTTTCCTTCGAGTACCAAACTTGTTATGATTCTGTTGATGTGGATCGGTCGTATCGAGATCATCCCCGTACTCGTTCTGCTCACGCCATCGTGTTGGAGTGAATTACATTTTATATTGGTTATATAAGAGAATTGATGCGGAGAGAGGTCAGACACCAGAATGGTGAAAAGGGACTCGGACGAATCGACACTCGGACCATATCGTGAGAGCCACGCTCACAACTCGAGGCCGACGTACCGTCTGGATCAGCAACCGCCACGTCGTGAATCGGACGGGGTCATCTTTCGAGATTTCGATATAGATGGTGGTTGAATCCGGGATCGCGACTGATCTTGCGTTAATCATCATTACTGCGACAGCCGTCGGTCTCGTGGCCCGCCAGAGCGGCCAGCCAACGATTATCGCATATATTTTGACCGGGCTGCTACTTGGCCCGCCAGTTCTTGGTGTAGTGACACCGAGCGAACTCACAGAATCGATGGCGGAACTTGGCCTCGCATTCCTGTTGTTCCTGCTGGGCGTTAAAATGCGGATCGAGGACATTAGACATATCCTCTCCTCGATCGTCAAGATTTCGCTGCCTCAAATGGCACTCGTGTGCCTGGCCGGAATGGGCACAGCATTATTGTTGGGCTTCCCAACTTGGCAGTCTCTCCTGATCGGACTCGCAGTGATGTATAGCTCGACAGCGGTCGTCATCAAGATGCTGACCGACAAGGATGAGGCGACGACCCTCCCCGGTAAGATCGACATTGGGGTGTTGCTTGTCCAAGACATCGTGGTCGTTGTGTTGCTCGCATTGCTCTCGACCGGACAGCCCGACAGTGCGGTCGAAGTTGCGATCACTCTGCTTACGATCCTCGCTTTGATCGGAGTGATTGGGATCGTCTCCATCGCTGCCTCTCGCTACCTGTTGCCGGCAGTGTTCAAACGGATCGCAAACGACAAGGAGGTCTTCTTTGTGGTCTCGCTCGCCTGGGCGTTCCTGTTCGTCTTCGTTTCGCTAGAACTCGACCTCTCCATCGAGATGGGCGCGTTCCTCGCTGGCGTCGCGCTCGCGCAACTCCCCTACAGCACGGAGCTTCAGGACCGTATTACCCCGTTGACCGACCTGTTCATCCTCATCTTCTTCGTCTCGATTGGCCTCCAACTTGAGGCATCCGAACTTGTCGCTTATTGGCAGGAGGCGGTTATCGCTGCGCTCGTCCTGATGCCAGTCAAGTTCGTTGTCTTTTTCCTTCTCATCGACTGGCAGGAGTTCAGCCTCGAGACGACATTTTTAGGAAGCGCCCACATGATTCAGGTGAGCGAATTCGCGCTCGTGTTCGGGGCCGTCGCACTCACGGGTGGGTTCATAGACGAGGCAGTTCTCGGATTCCTCAGCCTGATCGCCGTATTCACGATGGCCGTCTCTGTCTATGTCGTCAAATACAATCATCAGCTCTACGACCAGGTGCGGCCTTGGTTGACGACGGTATGGAGTGAGGACGGTCGCGACGGGGAGTCACACGAATACGAGGGGCACGCGGTTGCGATCGGACTCGATCCTCTCACCGAGCGAGTACTCCCGCTTCTGCAGGATACCTACGGCGAGGTCATTGTGATCGATCGAAAGACCGAGCACATCGACCAACTTAGAGCTGAAGGAAAGTACAAGTTTATTTTCGGTGACTTCCGTCATGGAAAGGTTCGAAAAGAAGCAAAACTCGAGAAAGCGGAGTTCGTCATCAGTTCGAGCGTCGAAGTTGACGTCAACGAAATGGTGATCGCAGAGTCGGCATCGGACGCAACAGTTTTTGTCGAGGCTGAACGGGCCGAAGACGCCACTCACCTCTACGAACAGGGAGCGGATTACGTCGTTATGAGCACGTATCTGACCGCCGAGAAGGTGTCTGCATATATCGCCGAATACTTCGAGGATCGAGAACAATTCTTCGAATCGATCCAGCCAGACCTCAAGCGTATCGAACGCCAAACGTTAAAACGGGACAGGTCGACTGAAATCGCTGATTCCGGGGGTGAGATCGATGGCTGAGATGGTAGCGACGCTGGCAATGGTCTTCGTAATCGCGGGTATCATACTGTTGCTCGCGAATCAGCTGTCGATCTCGACGATTCCATCTTACATCCTCGCAGGGATATTCGTTGGACCAGTTGTCGACCAGTTGACTATCCTTGAGCTTGCACAATGGGGAATCGCGTTTCTCGTGTTCGCCTTCGGGACGCGGATCGACTTTCAGGCGATCAAGGGCGTGCTCCGAGACAGCGAACTGGCGGCAATGGCCCAGATCGCGATCGTCGGCCCTGTTGGGTTTCTTGTCGCAACTCTCTTCGGATTTGACCCGCTTAATGCAGTGTACTTCGCGGCCGCCGGCACGCTCAGCTCAACGCTTGTCGGTCGGGAGTTGCTCGAACAGACTGCTGGGCCAAGACTCGTTCACGATCGACTGGCATCATCCATCCACCTGTTCGACGATCTTGTCGCAGTCGTTCTGTTGCTCGTGATTTCGGCGGACACCTATACTCCGGACGCGATCGCGGCGAACATCGGCTATGGGGTGATTCTCCTCATCGTCGCGCTGTTCATCTACCGATACGGGTTCGACCAGCTTGTTCGCCTGGCCGATGGCTCCGCCGAACTCATCTTGATGGGCAGTATCTCGATACTGTTCGCCTTCCTCGCTGCCGCTAATTTCGTTGGGCTCTCGATCGTTGTGGGAGCGTTTGCCGCAGGAATCGCGATTCGACGCGACGGTACAGACGCGCTCGAGGTTTTTAATGGAATCCAGTCACTCAGGGACTTTTTCGTCGCGATTTTCTTCGTGACCGTCGGTGCTCTCGTCTCGATACCGACGCTTGAGGTAGTCGTCATCTCGATCGCATTGATCGGTCTCGTCCTTGTCGTCAATCCCTTCATTACAATGTTATCATTACTTTATGAGGGATACGACGCTCGAACAGTGCACCTAGTCGGGACGAGTACAAATCAGGTGAGCGAGATGACTCTGATCCTCGTTATCGAGGCAGCCCTAATCGCGACGATTAACGAGATGCTGTTCGACGCCATCATTATCGCAGCAGCGGCGACGATGATCCTGATATCCGTGGTACGAAAATATGAACAGCCGCTATATGAGAGAGCTTTCAGTAATTTAATGCAAGGCCGACAGACAGTCAAGATCGACCGACGAAGCAACGTCAACGAGACACTTCAAGATCATGTGATCATTGTCGGATACGGACGACAAGGTCGACAAATCGTCGAGACCTGCGAACAGTACGATCAAGAGTACGTAGTGATCGAGAACGATCCACTCCTATGGGAAGACGTTCGTATGACGTGTAGTAACTATGTTCGAGGCGACGCACTCTATGATTATTCTTGGACTGTCGCAAACGCATCAGATGCGACACTTATCGTCTCGACAGCCGATTATCGACCGACATCCGAGCAGATCATGTCCCTAGACATCGAGAGTGACGTAGTTTTGCGATCCCGATCAATTGTACAGGCAAGGGAATGGTTGGAACGCGGTGCGATCTACGTTGCAGTCCCAGACTTGCTTGCGTCTGATCAGCTGATCGACCACGTCGAAACTATCGTCGGCAAAAGTTCGACGACTGAAGAGCTTCGCGAAGATCACCTCAATGAACTGGGGACCGTCGATCGGGAAGTATCGACACTGTGAATCGCCTCGAGGTCCAGCACCGAAGTGATCGATCTGTTCCGTCTGTAGATGATGCAGCAGACATGTGGTGGGTCTGTTGTCTTACCTCTTTCAGGAATGTCTGTCGATTGAACTCACGGTACTGCAGTGAACTACCACGCCCTACTCGCTCCCTCCGGTCGCTCCTTAAGGGCGGGGGCTTGACACTCTCACCGCCACCGCTAATGAGCAGACATCCCAGGGACGATGTTAACAGCCTGTTGCTGGCAAATGATTAGAATCTGTTGAAATATACCGATATTTAGCATTACGTCGATACCCAACATCGTTTTTAGTGCCGGAGTTGTAGTTTTCACATGAATAGTTGCGAAATGGAATCTACGAATAAATGCTCAAGATGTGGAAAACCAATGAAGAATGAAGATACTTTGGTGACTCTTGGAAGGGTATTCAGATGTACAAATGACAACTGCATCCGAATCTTAGCTTCATACCGAATTGAATAATATCCCCTCTTGTTTTGTGTTCTCAACCCAAAGTCTGCGTATGTTCGATACCCTTCTCTTCCCGGTCGACGAGAACGATGGGACGACAGACGTATTTGAGCACGTCCTCGATATCGCGACCACACACGATTCGACAGTCCATATCCTCAACGTTGCGGATACAACGCGAGATAGTGTGACACGAATTCGAGGGGACGTTGTCGATACCCTCGAACAGGAAGGCAAGCAACTCGTTCGAGAAACAGCTGACCGTGTTGAGCAACGAGGCGTGAGCACTGTTACAGATGTTCGACAAGGAGACCCATACAGAATCATCATTGACTACGCTGAAGCGAATGACATTGATCTCGTCGCTATGCCCACTCACGGTCGGCAAGGCCTCGAGCGCTTGCTCCTTGGGAGTACCACCGAGCGGGTAGTCCGACGATCGGACGTACCAGTCCTCACAATTCAACCGGATGCAGCCGATGAACTCCAGTACCCATACGAAGACGTCCTCGTCCCAACTGATGGGAGTGACTGTGCGAATCAAGCACTCGCAATGGGCGTAGACGTCGTGAGCGCCGAGGAGGCAACGCTTCACCTCCTCTCTGTTATCGCCCTCACGAGTCTCGGTGTCGATGTCCGGAGCGACATCCAGCAGTCGATGTTAGAGGGAAGCGCGACCGAGTTGCTCGACGAGGCAGCGGAATTCGCAACGAACGCTGGCGTCGAGTCGGTTTCGAAGACGATCGAACACGCCTCTTCGATTCCCAAAGCGATTCTCTCGTACATTAACGACAACGATGTCAATCTCGTCGTCATCGGGACGCACGGTCGAACTGGCTTCGATCGATACATGCTCGGAAGCGTCACGGAATCGCTCATTCGGACGTCACCGATTCCCGTTCTGACGGTTCGAGAGCCTGTTGAGAACGGTGAGTGACGCACACAAACTGGTACCTGATAGTGAACTGCACTCGCTACATGCAAGCCGACAGTAGGTTTCGAGTCGTGGAAACTGCTACCTTTGTTCATACAAATGTCCACTGTCTGGTCGACTATGAGAGAATTCAAACCCGAAGAACCGAGAACGCGAGCAGCGGTTGCCACGTCCCCCCATCAATTGACTGGCCACTCGAAGACAACAGCCCAGTCACGCTCGAAATTGGGAGATGACGGGTGACGCGTGATTTCGTCGACTCGTTCACGTTCGAACGCGAGGAGAACGCTGACTGGTCACACAGAGATCCAAAACAGAGTATCGAAGCTGCGTTGGCCGATAGCGTGAAGCGACGACAGCCGAGGACAGACCACGGGATATCGGGACGGCTGTGGACCGATAGCGTTCCGGTATTCATCGGGCCACCGTCGGACCCCGTCGAACACCAGGAAACAGCTCAGCAACTCGAGGCGTGGGAGAGATACATAACCGAGCGCTCAGCAGCGACGAGGCAGGTAGTATGACGGGAAATCCTCGAAACGACCGCACAGAGCCGTGGCATGGCAAGTCCACAAGAGACACTCTCGAGACGCTCGAGACTGACGACGGTGGGCTGTCATCCGCCGAGGCGAGCCGACGGCTCGAGGAATACGGGGAGAATGACATCCGCGAGGCAGAGCGCACGTCGCGCGTCGAACTCCTGCTCTCTCAGTTTCGAAATCCGCTCATGTACCTGCTCGTCGTGGCGGCACTGCTTTCACTCGGCGTCGGGCTCTTCCCGGAGAGTGAACCGAACTACGCCGAAGCCGCGTTCATCGCGTTAATCCTGTGTGTGAACGGGCTATTCGGATTCGTCCAGGATTACCAGGCCACGAAATCGATCGAGGCACTTCGTGAACTCGCGAGCCCGAATGCGATCGGAATTCGTGATGGAACGAAGCAGTCCATCGATTCGAAACGGCTCGTCCCTGGTGACGTAATCTACCTCGAACAGGGCGACGCGGTTCCAGCGGATGCACGGCTCCTCGAAGCTGACGGGCTACGGACGAACGAATCCGCGCTCACGGGGGAGAGTACGCCGGTCGAGAAGAATCCGGAAGCCGTCGATGACGATACGCCACTAGCCGACCGGCGTAACATGGTCTACATGAATACGACCGTCGTGAAAGGGCGCGGGAGAGCCGTCGTTGTCGAGACCGGTATGGAAACGGAGGTCGGCGGGATCGCAACCCAGCTCGGCGAGTCCGACGACCGACAAACCCCGTTCGAGGCGGAAGTCAAACAGCTCGGAACGCAAATCGGCGCTCTCGTCGCTGTCCTCATCGTCCTCGTCACTGTCGTCCAGTTTCTCTTTACCGCGACGGGTATCGTCTCGGTCCTTCTCGTCAGTATTACCCTGGCCGTTGCGGGAGTCCCGGAGGGATTGCCTGCGGTAGTGACGTTTACGCTCGCGCTTGGAGGCCGAAAGATGGTCAATCGAAACGCCCTCGTCAGACGACTCCCAGTCGTCGAGAGCCTCGGATCGACCGACGTCATCGTCACCGACAAAACCGGAACACTCACCAAAGAACGGATGACGGTGACACGCCTCTACGCCGCTGGAACCGTCGTCGAGTCGTCCGATCTCAGTCCGGTATCGGCCGACGGGAACGGAGGGAGTCAGCGAACGGACACTCGGCACAGCCAGGACATCGACCAGGCACTCGAGTGGCTTCTCCGATGTGGTGCCGCGTGTAACAATGTGGAACGAACAGACGAGAACGAGTACAGAGGCGAGCCGACCGAGATCGCGGTCCAGCGAATGGCGGACGACGCCGGTGTCGATCGGCCCGGCGAGCGGATACGCGAGATTCAGTTTTCCTCAGAACGCAAACGGATGACAGTACTCGTCGATGTCGACGAGCCAACCGCCTACATGAAGGGTGCGCCGGAAGTCGTGCTCGAGCGGTGTGAACGCATCCTCGAGGATGGCAAAGTGTGTGAGCTTACCGACGCGAAACGACAAGACGTCCTCGAGCGAACCCAGTCGTTTGCGGGTGACGCGCTCCGAGTGCTGGGGTTCGCATCGAAGACGGTCGACGATCCAGACGCGGATGCGGACCAGATCGAGGACGGGATGGTGTTTCTCGGTCTCCAGGGAATGCTCGATCCGCCACGTGCGGAGGTCGAACAGGCGATCGCCGACTGTCAGTCCGCCGGGGTTCGTCCCGTCCTGGCGACAGGCGACAACCTTGCTACTGCCAAGGCAATCGGCGAGCAGATCGGGTTCGGTCCGGAAGGCGCGCTTACCGGCAGCGACATCGACGACCAGTCGGACGACACGTTGCGCGACACCGTCGAAGACGTTGACATCTTTGCACGAGTCACGCCGGACCACAAAGTCCGGATACTGACCGCGTTACAGGCGAACGGCCATAACGTCGCAATGACCGGCGACGGCGTCAACGATGCACCCGCACTCACACAGGCCGACGTCGGGATCGCCATGGGGAATCGTGGAACTGACGTCGCACGGCAAGCG
The DNA here is from genome assembly GCF_005938085.1 of Haloterrigena sp. H1. Lineage (GTDB taxonomy): Archaea > Halobacteriota > Halobacteria > Halobacteriales > Natrialbaceae > Natrinema. The sequence continues at coordinate 53,203 of NZ_SMZK01000002.1, read as the reverse complement.
TCAGATATGATCCTCCGTGACGACAACTTCGCGACGATACGGGACGCAATCGAAGAGGGGCGCGGAATATTCGAGAACGTTCGAAAGTTCGTCAACTACCTCGTTTCGACTAACACCGGGGAGGTCTTGGTAGTCTTTTTCGGTGTCCTGCTCGGCAGTCTGCTGTTTCCCGAGCGGTTTACGGGGACTTCCCAGGCACTGATTCTGACTCCCGTCTTGATCCTCTGGATCAACCTCATCGCTGATACGCTGCCTGCGCTCGCTCTCGGAGCGGATCCACATGCTGCCGGACTCATGGAGCGTCCCCCGAGACCGTCGGACGAAGGCGTGATCAATACGCGTGTGCTCGTGTCGATTGTCACGATCGCCGTCTTACTGGCGCTCATCGGGCTCGGGCTTTTCTTTTACGGCCTCGAGGCCACCGGCTCGCTCGTCCGTGCACAGACGCTTCTGTTTACGTTCATCGTCGTCGGGGAGATGATCCGGATCTACGTCATTCGCTCCCGGTACGGTCTAACCCTCGGATCCAATCTATGGCTGTTGACTGCTATCGGGCTCTCATTTCTCCTCCACCTGACAGTTCTGTACACGCCAGTACACGACTTCTTCCAAGTCGTTCCGCTCGCCGTTCACGAGTGGGGGTGGATCGGCGTTGCCTTCGTCGCATTCCTTCTTCTCAATGTCCTCACGTCTACCGTCTATGACCGACTTTTCCGCTCGACGACGGTAAACGAACAGGTGCAAGATGAGGCCCATCAAAAACAGGACGACAAGCAGCGATAATCCGCCGACACATCAATCACGACCTCCGTCTTGAGGTGATTTCATACTGTCGGACAGAACTATTTGAAGATCACTCGCTCAGACACGGCCGCCACCGCCGGAGACGACCGGTTCTCGCGAGCGACTTCTCACTGACTTCTGCCTGACAGTATCAGGCGCTAACACCACCCTCACGAACCGAGCGAGTAGGGGGTCATCTTCCAAGAACTAACTCGCTTCCTGTTGAGTCACCATACATGGGACCAATCCTGCTGGCCACTGATGGCAGCGAATACGCCAGACAGGCGGCCAAACAGGCAATCGAACTCGCAACAGATCGCGGGGTGGCGCTGCATGTCATCTGTGTCGTCGACCAGCGTCGCTTCGACGATACCGCCCTCAGCTCAGCGGAACTGGCGACTATCTACGCTGCCGATCACGCCGCAATATGCGTCGAAGAGGTCGCGGAGATGGCAGCAACAGAAGACGTTCGCGTCGTGGGAAACACTCGACACGGGAGTCCACACGATGTCATCCTCGAGTACGCCGACGAGGTAGACGCAGAAATCATCGTCGTCGGAGAACATGGCAACCACACAGAACACTTCTCGGGGGTTCGTCGAAAACTCCTCGAGGAGAGTGATTGGGAGGTTCGCATCGTCGAAGGGACTGGCGGGAAAATCATGGAGGAGTCTGGATAACACAATGGCGAGACAGTACACCTCAGAAACCACGTTCACGAGAGGACGACTATGACCTCGGACGAACACCAGCAATGGCCTCCATTCGAGATCTTTCTCTCGGCCCAGCAGACGGCACTCGAAGCGACCACAGATGTCGTTCGCAAAGCGACTGTCACCCAAGACCGGCTCCAAGACGCCGCGTCTGCCGATGTCGGTCAAACCCCGAGTGAAGTCGTCTACACGGAGAACAAGCTCGAGTTACTCCGCTACGAGTCACTTACCGAGAACCAGCATCAGATTCCGATTCTCATCGTTTACGCCCTCATCAACCGACCGTATATCCTCGATCTCCAAGAAGATCGATCGATCGTCCGCCGACTGCTGGAAGCCGGTCACGACGTGTACCTCATCGATTGGCACGAGCCATCACACCTCGATCAACGGCTCGGACTCCAAGACTACGTCAACCGCTACATCGACAACTGCATCGACGAGATACGCGAGCAATCGAATCAGGATGCTATAAACATCCTTGGCTACTGCATGGGCGGCACGATGTCGGCCATCTACGCCGCGCTCCATCCGGAGAAGGTGAATGCACTCGCGCTAATGGCAACTGGCCTGTACTTTGACGACACCGGCGGCGTCCTCGAGCTGTGGGGCGACGAGGACTATTATGATCCGCGGACAGTGACCAATACGTTCGGGGACGTCCCCGGGGAGTTTCTCGCTGCCGGCTTCGATGTGATGGATCCAGTAGCCAACAACGTCACGAAGTATGTGCAGTTTTCCGATCGGCTCGAAAACGAGGATTTCGTCCGAAACTTTGCGCGAATGGAACAGTGGCTCTCCGATAGCGTCGACGTCGCTGGTGCAGTCTATGCTGAGTTCCTCAAAGAGATATATCAGGACAATCTCCTCTACAAGAACGAACTGACCATCGACGGCGAACATGTCGACGTCACGAACATCGATATGCCCCTTCTACAAATCGTTGGTGAATATGACGTTCTCGTTCCGCCGACGGCAAGCAAACCGTTTAACGATGTCGTTGGGACTGCTGACGCATCAACCATCGAGTATCCCAGCGGCCACGTTGGTCTCGCGATGTCCAACGGGGCACATCGCGATCTCTGGCCCGAAGTCGCCGAGTGGTTCCTCGAGCAATCCGAGCGGCCAACACTTGCAGACGTTATCAGCGACGGTATCGAGGAAACGCTTGGCATCGACGTTGAAACCGATGTCACGGTTGGAGACATCCACGAACTGGAGGTCGTCCTCGCAGACGACGACGGTGTGCTCGAACGTGGACTGGTAGCTCGTGATGCGACAGCTATCAAAACGTTTCTCGAAGACGCACTCGGTCATGAAATCGGTTTGAATACTGGACCACAGGGGATCGCTGTCGAAGTCGAAACCGGCGAGGGGGTCGAGACGGTGGTCATTGAGAACGTCAGCGAGGCGACTCGTACCGAAGTCGAAGAGGCCGCTGACGAGGTCGCTGTCGCTGCCCCATACTCGTACGATCTTGATGATGTTGGAGGAATCGGACCGGTATATGCTGAACGGCTTCGATCCGCGGGAATCGAGTCAGTCTCCGAACTTGCCGTCGCCGACAGTACACACGTCGCGACGGCCGCTAACACCACCGAGGAACTGGCAGAGAGTTGGATTGACCGGGCCCAGAAACTGATCGGGGTGGAGGGATCGAATAAGAGAGACGAATGAATTGCTCTATTGAAAATGTGGTACGGCGGTACGATCACAGCTTCTTAGCGGTCTTTTTGATGTTATGGAGAGCGAACATGAGGCGACATCGAGGACGAGTTGGGAGACGTGCAACGACACGACTTCGTTGCGACGCAAACCCCACCCACACAGTGCAAGTACCAACAGTTCTTCGTCGGGACTCTCAACGGCGTCGTACAGCCGCCGAGATTGCTCACTAGAGAGGGTCGGATTGTCGGGTTCCGAGCGTTCCCATCATATTCATTTCACTGGTCTCGGTGGGATTGTACGCGGCTTTCCACCGACGCTGGAGATACTCGTAGAAATGTGATGCACCGCGACCAAATGATCGTGGTTGCATATGCCACAGGCTATGTTAGGGGGGAACCTAACGCTTATTGTGTTAGGTCTCATACTAACAAACAGGGATGAGTGATGACGTCACAGTTGTTCGTGACGAGATTGAAGCCTATGCGGACGGTACTGTCGCCCGTGTCCGCGTACTTGCGGTGCCCGAGTCCGAGAAGTTTCCAGACGGCATCAAGTACGCCTTCCATTACGGCGTCGCCGGCGCTGATAATCCAATCATCTGATTCGATAACCACCACGGAATTCACGAACTGCATCTTGACTCGGAGGTCTACGAGACCGACTATCCGGGACTGCAGACGCTGTATCGTGCTTGGCGTTCGGCACTTCCGTTCGCTAAACGAACCGACTGGTAATACACCGATCCCACACCCATGACCCAAACACTTCACGTCCGTATCAACTCATCGTCCGACCGTAGCGATCTCGAAGACACGCTTGCTGCTCTCGATGCTGGCGAGAGTGTCGACCCCAAGCCGTCGACGCTCTCCGTGGAGGACCTCGAGACGTTCGGTCGAATCTTTCGGCCGACGAATCTCAAACTCCTCGAGGCGATCGCTGATCATGAGCCAGACAGTATTCGTGAACTCGCGCGAATCGTCGGCCGTCATCCGCCAGAAGTCACTGAGAACGTGACTGAACTTGCCGACTACGGACTCGTCGAACTCGAGCAAAACGGTCGCGCAAAGCGTCCGGTTGTGTGGTACGATGAGATCGATATCGATCTTCCCATCGGCCAGCACTCTCCCGATGTTGCACCAGCGTGATATCCTGCTCAGTCTTCGCTCAATTCCTCATAGAGGCGCTTGCGAAGCCCTATATCTTCGTCCGCGATCTCAGAAAGTACACTCCGGAACTCTTCGGCGGACGCCGCTGCAAGGAGTGCATCTAGCGATTGATCACCGCCGACGGCTTCGATGTCACCGCTAGCCAGCACGGCTGCGACGATATGCTTACACGGCACTGCATCATCAGGACAGCTACACTGGCCACTGACATAGCTTCCCTGCGAGAGTGTAACCCGAACATCGTATGGACGGCTCCCTTGGACTGTTGCTTGGAGAGTATCGTCTACGTACTCGAGCTCAGTCACTGATCCACGTTCGTAGTAGCGGCTTCCTCGCTCATAGCGGCCTGGCTCGGTTACTTCTCGAAGCGTCTCGAGATCGACTGATTGAGATGGTGTCTGTGTTTGGAGACGTGGAAATGCGTCTTCAACGGGCTCGTCACCAGGAATAGAGGGATCAGCTGACCGACGGTGGATCCACCCTTGCTCCGGCCATCCGATCGGGTACCACTTGGTCGGATCGCTCACGACATCCCAACACGTTCCGATCACCGATGAACTATCCGCGGGAAATATTCCTTTGATCGTTGCCGTACGCGGCGTCATACCGATATCTAGCGTGACATCAGTCTGGTGGGCGGTGTCGTCAGCAACTTGATCGGCGTAGTTCGAACGAATCTCCTCGAGTGCAGCGATCCCGTCGGCTGAGAACGCGTGGCCGGTTCGCTCGAGTTCGAGCACCAGCTCAGCATATTTATTCTTTTCGCGGTATTTGATCAGTGGGCGATTGCTCCCGACCAGTTCGGTAGGGTCATAGTCCGGGAGTGTTGCTCCGAATACTATCGGTTCAACCGGCTCTGTTGGCGTTTTCGGCAGGAGATCTTCGTCTGGCGCATTTTCAGCAGTTGGCTCACCGAGTGGTGTTTCGAAGAGGCGGCCACAGGCTGGACAGACCGTACAGTTGAGCTCACTACTGTGCCATGTCGTGAGTTCGTGGGCGCGGCACCAGTCACAGGGGCGTTTAGTCTCCTCTTCAACCATCTCCCAATCGATGTCACGAACCGGCGTCACTCGCTTGAGTTGAGTGATGACTTGTGAGCGCCGCTTCTGCTGCTGTTCTAGTTGTAGGCGGCATGACTCACACACGTCAGGGCTCTTCTCACGAATGTCAGTCGGGAAGACAAGGCGCTGCTCAGTGGTCCGGCCCTGTAGAACGGGCCTCCCTGTAGAGGAGAGTGATCTCGAACGAGATTGAGTACTGTCTGGTGATTCAGGTGGTTCGTATGCGACAATATCTGTTGCTGTGATGGACTTATCTGGTGAGTTCCCTGTCTCATCAGCAAATGCTCGTCCATATCGGCATCCATCAGGCCCGACGATGTGCCATTTCCCAGATTGTGTTCGGCCAAACGTTGGCACGGTTGCTTGCGAGAACGAGACGAACCCTCATAGAGTCTTTCAAGCACTTCCAATCATCTTGTGCAAGAAGGAATTGGCCGACATATATCATAGTCGCCGTCGGTTCTCTTTCGAGTACTGTAGCCTACCCCGCTCGTTCAGAGGCCTTACGGTGGATTGCTCCCCGCATTGAGGGGTGCGTACGAGTCAGTGTGATAGGCAACACGCCAGAGTTTGAGGACAGCACGAGTGACTAGTTCTTCAGGAGACTGTTTAATGCAGGAGTCTTCAACATCGTCAGGATTAGAGCTAGCATCAGGCGGTGGATGGTAGTGTTCGAGATCAGAGACCGAAATGTAGTCGCCATCGTGGGGATGCTTCCCCCAACGGAAGTTCACATCCTTTGAGTCAGTGTAGTGGAACTTATAATCGGCCTGTGTTGTCCACTGAACGTCGATTCGAGCACTCGTGGCATCACAAAGCCCATCATCGAGAGTGACTTCGAGGACAGACGGGTTAAGGAAATCATCGAGCTGTGGTGTCGCGAGCGGCTCGGCCTCGTCGACGATATCGCGAATCGTGATGAGAGCTGGCCGATCGATCGGCCCACGGAGCGAGTGATCTTCCTTTGTCGCAGGTGTCTCACCCATCGTTACGCGGGAACGCTGCCATCAGTCAAGTGACGGTCACCATCAACGAAGCGCTGAGCATTCGCAATCGAGAGGGCGGCGTTCGCGAATGCGAGGTTACGGCGGAGCGTCTGCCATTCCTGGATCGTCTCAGCGTCGATGTCTCGTTGCGCAGAGGCTGATTCAGAGAGTGCTTGATTTGTCTGCTCAACGGCTAACTCTTCGGGCGAGTCGACACTGTACTCGGACTGGTAGCTGCTAAGCTGGTCACGCATTTCGGCGATACGCGTGGTGAGTTCGTCAGTTGAGACCTGCTCAAGAATGTCAGCAGCCTGTTCAACGACGAGTGATTCTGGCGAGCGACGATACGTCGTTCCACCATGTTCACCAGTCGCAGTGACGACGAACCCCTCGTTCGCGAGCGCATTCAAATGCTTACGTGCTGTCTTCGGCGATGTCCGTGCGTCGTCAGCGATAGCGTCGACAGAAACAGGCTCGTACGTATGCGCGATAACGTGGCGAACACGCTCGTAGGGAGTTGTCTCAGACACCCACTCCTCACTGACCGCTTCGTTGATATCCTCGAACTCGTCTGGTAAGGTTCGATCGCTCATATCAGTATTGACGAGGTGGAGTAATATAGTCCTTTGGCCAGATACTATTCTACAGTAGGCTGCTCAATCGTGGAAGAATAATGAACTAAGATGGATATAGACAGTCGTTTGAGTTGCATAAAACACCGCACTTCGCCTGAAATCGTGCATTTTAGCCCCGCTAACGGCCCTATAGTCTCAGCACCCGGCGGACAGAATTTCTATAGCGTTATAAGATTCATTAAGTATTGATTTGTGCCAGAAAACACTCGAGCAGTCCGAAATCAGCTGAATGAGCGTTTTCGGAATCCACAGTGCATTAGTGTGGTAATGCACAGTGAATTTATCTACCCCGACACTGTACGGGAAACCGAACGGATCACAGCGATTCAGCGGCGACACCCGGTGAACACGCTCTCGAGGCCGCATCAATGACTTCCTCGAGTCGGGCAACAAAGCTGGCAACTATCGCGATGCCCTCGAGCGCGTCTTGACCGACTGACGACAGCGCCTCGAAGCTCGTGGCATCGAGACGGTTGAACGCGTCTCGAAACGCGACATGGCGACGTATGCGAAAGCACTCTCAAACGACGACGCAAAGACTGCAGCGACCGCGTGGACGTATACGACTATGTCTCGGCGTTCCTTCCTACTACGTGAAATGGGACTTGCTCGAGGACAATCCTGCACAGAAAGGAATCGCACTCGACGATGCCACCGCGACCGACAAAAAAAGAGCGGTGACCAGCAGTTCCGGTCAGCTGAGGACCGCAAAGCGTTGCTTCGGTATGCCGATCGCTGTGCCCACGAAGCCGTCGATGAAAAGGGGTCGGCCGCACTCGAGGAACTGCGCGATCTCGCGCTCGTCTATCTGCTAGCCTACTCCGGCGCACGTGGTGGAGAAATTCTTGCGAACCCACGTGACGACCGGCGTAACGGCTTACGGTAGGGTGACATCGACCTCGAGAACAACCAATTCCAAGTGCTCGGCAAAAGTCAGTTCGAAGACGAGGAGGTCCAACTTCCACGACAAGTGCATCGGCCACTCGAGCGGCTGGAACAGGCCTTCGAGCCGCCGACACCGAGTGGCCCGTGTTCGCCACGAGCCATGCACCATCGCTGTACGGGAATCTCCCCGATAACGTAGATCCGTCCGCGGGCGAACCTCTCGAATTACATCAGAAACACGGGGTCGTTCCACCGTCGCTGTCGACCAACGGCGGCCGATCGGTCCTGAAGCGGCTGTGTGACGAGGCTGACCTCAAGATTGACCGCGACTACTTGAAACCCTACGGCGCACGGCGTGGCGTCGGTGAAGCTATCTATCGCGAGCACGGTGCGGCCGCAGCACAACGGGTGTTGCGCCACGCTGATCCTCGGACGACCTCACAGATGCACGCCCACATCGAGACCGAAGAATTGGCAGAGGAGACGTCTGAAATCTTCGGGAACGAGTGAAGTCGGGGTGTGTAAACTGCTGGTTGATCAAACGATCTTTATCTACGGTGTTATCTTACGCGCTTGTGTTAGAATGTAGATATAATGTCCCAAGTGCAATGACTGCTTCTGCTGCTTTTGAGACAACAGCCATTGGATTGAGGTCACCATTCATATAGAACGCCTCAATGCTGAAGCCTTGAAACATAAACAAACCCAAGATTGTTGCAATTGCATAGCCCGCTGCGACGAAATATAGTTCACTACGCCAGTAATTGGTTAGGTATAACACAGTACCCCCGAGAAAGCCAACCCCATTTAAGATGAACAGTACACCAAGTAGTTGACTGAATCCCATGACTTGTGGTCCGAGTAAGAGATGGATCACACCCGTTATAACTGCTGCAAGTATCACGAGATACCCGATTGGGTTTGATGGGAGATTGCTCAGTGAGTTGTTTTGCCTAGCCGCAGTTGATTGTGTTGCCATATTTTACCATGTCAGCAACCACCAATAAGTCTTAATGGTTTTATCCATATTCTCTTGATAGTAATAATATTCAAGCGACTATTGATATCTATCTCTACTGCACAGAGAACTATCGACTATCAATGCCGGTGATCGAGGACACTGCAGGTCTCGTCAAGATCGAAGACCAGCTGGTTGTCTCTGAGTTCGACGACGATTCGAGCAGTCGGTGAGTCACTTTTGGAAAGAGACACGTCACTCACTCGCGCCAGATCGTGTGGCCCGAGCTGAGCGTCCCGTGGTCCGAGCCCACAGTTGGCGTAGAGCGTCTCGACGGCGGGGTGACCGAGAATCGTGTGTGCGATCGGGATCGGATACGACAACCAGCAAATGTCACATGCCGCAGTCGCGTACGGTACATCATCGAGGAGGTACGTGTCCGGGACGGAGTCGCGAGGAAACGACAAACTGGCGGTTCCCCAGCAGTGTGGACAGACGCCCTCCCGAAGCAGTCGCACGTCGCAGGCGTGTTTCCGTAGCGAGCAGTCAATGACTTCGTCTATTGTCCGGCTCCGGGCCGCCCGTGGAGGCGTGGGATACGCGACCGCAGCACCATGCTCAGGACAGCCGACGTACAGCTGGTGGTTCCGGTAAGTCGCAACGAGCGCTCGATCACAGTGCAGGCACTCACAGTCCATCTCTCGTTGCTTGATGTCGCTCTCCTCGTCGCCAGCCCCAGATTCGCCATATGTGCCCGCCCGAATCGCGGCCACGATCTCGAGAGCGGCCACTCGTGGCAAATACCGCCCATCGACTTTGCGGACGAACTCGTCTTGGAGTTCGGTGAGGTGATAACTGAATCGGCTCGTGTCGTTCACACCGACCTGCGTGCGCAACTCTGAGAAGGTAGGCCACTCAGACTCCCATGCCTCATCGTATCGGTCCGCGAGCGCGAAGAGGATGCGAACGCGGGTCTCGTCAGTCAACACCGCGTAAGCCGCTTCCCGTGTACTGTCCTCGTCCGTCATACCCTGGATACCTGATTTCTGCCCCGTGCGTATTCCGGTCATACCTGTCAGCCTTTCAACTTAATGGTCATTGAGATAACACTTACAACCAATCCAGTACAGTCACTTACCGTGTCAGATTCGACCTCGATGCCGACCGCGGTCATCCCTAAGCGACTCGGCGACAAGACCGGAATTGCTCGCACAGGAATCTTCCTCGCTGGCGTGGTGCTGGCTGCAGTGGTCGGGAACTTCGCAGCATCACTGGCCGTTGTCGTCGCGATCGGCCGCGACGCGGGTGAGATGGCCACCTTCGTTGCGGGAACTCTCGGGACTGAACTGTCTTTCCTCCTGATCGGGGCGGCCTATCTTCGGGTTCAGTCGTCGTTCCGCCCGTCCGTCCAGATGCTCAAGAGAGGGACCGTTTCCTACCTGATTGGTGGCTTGCTCGCGTGTTTCGCTACGGCGTTTCTCTCGCTCGCGGTCACCGATGCGATCGTTCCGGCGATCGACCTCTCGCCAGGATACATGGAGTACAGCAATCTCGGCGAGCCAACTGGTGCAGGGCTGGTTGCCGCGGCAGTCCTGTCACTCGCGGTGATCGGGCCCGTTGAAGAGTTTTTCTTCCGTGGCGTGATCCAGAGTCGGCTTCAGGCAGCGCTCGGTTCCGTGAGTGCTATCAGCATCGCGGGCGCGACGTTCGCGCTGTTCCACGTCTACCCTGTCGCTCTGCTCTCGCCACCACCGATCATGATCGGCCACATGGCGGTGTACTACACGCTTATGGGAGCAATCTTTGGTTGGGTGTACCATCGAACAGACACCCTCATTGCACCCGCTCTCGTTCATGGGACGTTCAACGCTACTGTGTTCACTCTCCCGTTATGGACGTAATGGCAACCACACCGTCTCTTGGGAAGATAGCATCTACGGACACCACGACCGGAACGGCACGCGCGAACGGGACTGACTCACCGACATCGACCGACAAGAGAGACTTTGAGTTCGACGCACTGTCTAAGGCCCTCGCTCACCTCGTCGTTGGCGGTCAGTCTCTCAGTGAAGAATCTCGATCTCCCTGCACAGGCTGACCTTCGTCAGTGAGTCTCCCAACCGTAGTCGCGATTTCACTAGTTTTGGCAGTCAATTCCTCGTTGGCAGCGGCGACATCCTGGATCTTTCGGGAGACGTTTTGTGCCGACCGGGATGCGTCGGTGACCATCGTCTGCATCGCATCGGCACTCTCGGCGGTCTGATCGGTCGCAGCTGCGATCTCCTCCATGCCGTGAGAAGTCTCTTCGATCGCCTCGTGAATGTCGTCCATGTCGTCCATCACGGTCTCAGCCCGACCGATCCCCTCGTCGAGTCGCCTGAATGTGGTTTCGATCCGAGCGGTTGAGGCGGCAATGGTCGTCTTGAGGTCGCTTATCTGGGATTCGATTTCGTCGATCTGGTCGCGGGACGAGTTTACGAACAGCCCGATCTGCTCGGCGAGGGCGTTGGCGACGCCGCCATCCGCGTCGTTCTGCCGGGCCTTGTTCGTCGCAGTGTTGGCGATCATGTCCATCCGTCGAGCCATGTCGTCGAGGTCGTTTAGCACGTCGTCTATCGATTGAGCCTCTTCTGCCAGTGCTTCGATGTCCTCGGACACGGTCTCGGGCCTGATTTTGGACCATGCGAATTGACTCCATCGCCTCTTTGGCCGACTGGCGGCCATTGCGGGCCTGGCGTTCGGCGCGGTGACTCCGGCGCTCGACTTCTTCGGCAGTGGAGGCAATTTCTTCGATGGCAGCGCTGACGTCGGACACTTCTGCAGCGACCTCTTGGAGGTCCTCCGTGGCGCCGATTGCGTGGTCGCTGATCTCTTGGGTGCTGTCGGCGACCTCATCGGAAACCGAGTCTAGTTCCTCTAGAGGCATCTGGACGTCGGTTTTGACCTCTGCGGCCAATTGCTTACGGCGCTGGTTGGCCTTCTCCAGCTGCTGGTTGTACGAGTGAACGTACGTGTCGGTTGCGACCTGCATGTCAAGATTGAGAATGCGGAGCACAGAAAGAATGTCCCACAGCCCCCGGTGGATCTCCTCGCGCACTGTCTCCTCAAGCGACTCGGTGAGTTCGACCACCGTATCGTCGTTTGAGGACCGAAAAGCACCCAGTGCCCCTGCTAAGCCGCCACTGCTTTCGTTGTCCTCAGTCTGTTCAGCAGCCCACTCTTTGATTGCTGCGACGACGTTCTCTTGGACACGATCGTCAAGTTCGTCAAATAACAGTTGGTAGTACACCCCGTACTGGCCGATGTAGTGTTTCAGGGGCATCCCGAGAAAGTGGTGGAGTTTGCCGATGCGGGCGCGATTCCAGAAATAGTCGCGATCATACGACCCTGTCGCGAGCGTCAGGAGGTACGCTCGCTGGGTCTGTTTCAGCTGTTCGACCCCCTTTGAGAGCGACGGATCACCCCCATGGTCTCCTCGTGGGGAGTGAGGTTCGCGTAGAACCGCTCGGCGATCTCCTCCAGATTCTCTCGAAGCATTCCCTCGAGGTCCGATAGCCGACCCTCATCATCCGCGTCAAAGTGGACGAACTCCTTTCGCAACTCGATCTCTTGTTCATCCAGTCCAATCTCTGCGACGAGCGAATCAGGGTCGACTTGTTCGTTTAATTTACCTTTTCCAAAGGTGTCCAGCGGATCTGCATCCATCTTGTCGCGTAGACCGTAATATCCAAAACACAGATTAGTGTTTCTATACGATTAAGTGAAAGATCCACTGGGACCTGATTCGCTCAACAGGACCTCGTCGACGACCAGCAGACCGAACTGGTCTCCGTACTCGTTGATGTACCGGTAGGCCGAATCGTAGGTCGTCACCGTCACGTCTGTGATTGTGTGGCTGCCGCCACCAAGAACGCCGACGTCGTCAGGAAGCTGGTCTCCGAACGCGTTAGTGAGCGTCGCATGCCACTGGTTGAGCAGATCGATCGTGGGAACGACCACGAGCGTACTGACGCCGGCGTCGGCAATCGACTGGATCGCGAGGAACGTTTTCCCGCTGCCGGTCGGGAGAACGACACTCCCCCGACGGTCGTGATCGATCCATGCCTCGAGGGCGGCTTGCTGGTAGCCTCGAGGTTCGATCGCGACGGCAGGTGAGAGGGCAAGGTCACTGTAGGCTCTGGCATCGTCTGCAAGGAGTTCGCTAGCCATCGTGGCCTGCGCGAGGGTCTGTTGGTCGCGACTGGAGGGAGTTGCCCACTGATGGAGGTCGTGATAGCGATAGGCCTGCGCTCGAACTCATCGACGCGGTCATCCCACTCTGCGTAGGGAACACTGTCGGGGGCGTCCTCGAGTAGCAGTGTTCCATCATCGAACGTCAGGCGCATGCAACTACAACCGTCTACGACCGACGCCGTACTTGGGTTTGCTGGCTCTCGCCCGCATATATTCGACCGCCGGGCGTGCTGTGAGGACGTTCTAATTAAATTTGACGTGTTCGTCACTCATATATCTCAACAGTCAAGGGGAGATACGGTTCAAAGACCAGATGAGTAAGTTCCTACATGAGGGAACACAAAGGGGACGTATGACAATCTACAGATTCAGAGTCCTGCTGTTGCCGAACCCACCACTGGAGTTCAAGTCTGAGACCGAAGTCTACCGAGAGATTGAGATTGGCGGGTCCAACAGCCTGGCGGATCTTCACGAGGCCATTTTCGACGCGTTCGACCGCTACGATAGCCACGCCTACGAGTTTCTCACACGTGATGAACACGGAATCGGCACCCGGAGCTACGTCCATTCACAGCTCTACGAGGGCGGTCCGAGTTGGCGACCGATGGACGACGCGGAAATCGACCGCTTCATCGAGCAGGCTGTACCCGACGACGCCACCGAAGCGGCCAAAGAGCGGTTTCGCGACCTCCAGTCGAATCCGCCGCCAGAAGGCAACGCCGCGGAGACAACGATCGACGAACTCGATCCGGACACGCTGGGCGCGCTCTCCTACACGTTCGATATGGGCGACAACTGGGAACACTACATCGAACTCCAGGACATGCAGGAGGGATCGCTGGAGGGGGATCCGGTTGTTGTCGACGAACAGGGCGCGGCACCGCCACAGTACCCCGATCTGGACGAACAGTAAGCTATGCCACGCGACATCGCTCCGCTGACGAGCGCACTCGAGTACGCGACGCCCGACGAACAGAGTGACGTCTACAGCCTGCTTGCCGCCTGGAACCAGTCGATACAGACTGCACTCGATCGCGGTGGCTGGAGTCGGTTGCAGGAGATCAGGGATCAGTATCTCGAAGACGTAATCGACCTCGTCGATACCGCCGCGACCGCCAACGGGATCAACTGGACGTTTCTCGAGGAGTGTGTCGATGCGTACCCGCCCGGGGTCGGCGATCACCACTGTTCGTCGATACTCGCCAACGTCGTCGCCCGCTGTGTGATCCGGACGCGAATCCGCGAGGGCGTCGACACCATTCCGACCTGGGCACTCGAGTACCTCGCCGACGTGACGGTCGAGGACGACAGCGAGTGGGCCTGGGAATCGACCGCCGCGTTCGGCTGGGCAGTCGGTCACCCGAAGGTCGCCGTCCTCGATCGGGCCCTCGAACGTGCTGAGAGCGACGACGACTCGTGGGCGATGGGAATACTCACACACGCCACGTTCGCCGACCCCGAGGCCGGAATCGACCTTCTCGAACAGCTTCTCAAATCGCCGGATGTCGTTGAGGATCTCGTGTTCGTTGGCTGTCTGCACGCGCCGTTCGAACAGGACTTCCCGGACTTTCCACAGTGCTGGGAGCCAGACACCGAACTCGACTACCAGGTGGAAATGTCCGACGACCTACACGAGCGACTGCTCGCCGTCATTGGCTCGTCGATCAACCCCGGCCGTCTCCGACACTTCGATGACTCCTACCGGTTCAATCTGGAACGCGCTGCAGACGAATACGGCCCTGCGAACGACACATGATGGAATACGAAACGCACGTTCATGAGGAAATCGAGGCCACGATCGATCGGGCGGGGTTCGACACGCTGGATCCCGCCGCGATCCGAGTCGACGTCACTGATTCCTTTCGCCGCAAGCTTGGCGAGTACCGTCGGCTCTCCGCTGCTGACCGCGACGCCGAGACCACAGTCGAATACGAGATCCGGATCGCCCGCCGGCTGTTCGAGGATGGCCGCGACGACCGGTGGCGCGATACCGTCCGTCACGAGGTCGCACACGCGTACGTGCTTGAGACGGTCGGTCCAGACGCCCAGCCCCACGGCGACGCGTGGAAGACCGCAGCACGCCGGGCAGGCGCGGATCCGGTCGCCCGCTACGAGGGAGACAATACCGTCGACGCGGAGTACGTGCTCGCGTGCCCAAGAGGATGTTTCGAGCGCGGATACGTCCAGCGCTCCAAGCGGATCAAACAGCCCTGGCAGTACACCTGTGACGAGTGTGGGACGCGCCCGGTCAGCTACGATGTCGGCGAGCGGCCAGCCGATCCCGACCCGGGGACCTGTTACGTCGATAGCATTCCGTGGCGGACACCCGATGACCAGGATGAGCCAGACGACGCCAGAAGCACTGCCCGCTATCTGCTGGCCTGTCCGAACGGCTGTACGGCCTGGCCTTACCAGCGGCGTACCAAGCGGATCAAAAATCCCTGGCTGTACGCCTGTCCGGAGTGTGACACGACACTCCTCAGTTGCGGCATCGACGACAGTCCGACCGAGCTCGAACCTGGGCGGTGTCACGTCGGGAGCGTCCCCTGGCAGGTACCGCGCATCGTCCACGCCTGTCCCAACGGCTGTTTCAGCACGGGATACGGACAACACACCGAACAGACCCGAAAGCCCGAACGCTACCGGTGTGAGGAGTGTGACACGCGAACGGTCGCCTATCTCGCGGATGAGCGACCCGAAACCATCGATCCGGAAACGAACTACCTGGAGTGACCGTATCGCCACGCTTTCGGATTCCGTGGGAGGAGATCCCCGAACACAGATACGTCTCCTCCTCGCATATCCAGACGAACACGAACGATGCCACACGAATGCCCCGCCTGCGGCGAGACGTTCAACACGTTAAGCCGCCTTCGTCTGCACGACTGTCCGACCGATGAGCCAGAAAGCGAGGACCCGCTGTCGTCGTTCGACGCGTTCCTCGATTCGATTTCGGACGCACTCGATTCCAACATGCAGCAACGGAGTTCGGAGCGCAAGAAGCGGGGGCTTGAAGCCGCGAGCGACGGGCTGAAAACCACGCTCGAGGAGGCTGCCCAGGGAGACGTCGACGCTGCATTCGGGTTGATCGGCCGGTACGAGCGAGAGCTCCGAGAGTACCACGACAGAGAAGACTACGACACGTATCGCGGGATCCTCTGGGCGTTTTACGAGCCGGCCGCAGCGGCTCTCGACGAAATCGCCACGCGCGAGGGTTGGGACTTTCTCACAGAGGTGATCGATGCCTATTCGCGCGAGAATACAGCCGAGGAGACCCTCGTGAGCCCGTTCATCGAGAACGTGGTCGGACGCCACGTCATCAGGACGCGACTGAACGATGGCGTTGCGGCAATCCCCGTCGAAGCGTTGGTGTATCTCGGGTCGTTCTGGGAGTCGACGGGAGACGTCAGCGGGGAGGAATCACTCACCTACGGCTGGGGGATCGGCCATCCCGAGCACTCGGTTGCAGACCACGTCCAAGAGGTCGTCACCGAAGAACTGTTCTGGGTGCGGGGCGTGCTCCCACATACGTTCTACGCCGACCAGCACGCCGCGGCCGACCTGCTCGACGCGTTGCTCACTGACGAGCAAATCGATTACGAAGACCGATGCCTACTGGCGTCGATTCTGGCAACGGTCGATCACGATTCAACGCCGAAAATTCCCCGGTACTGGGATCTTCGCGAGGAGCTGGACTACCGGTTCGAATTCGACGAGGCAGTTCGGTCGCGGCTGCGAGAGACGATCGAAACCGAGGGTTTCCACCGGCGACTGGGCGAAGACTGGACGTTCAGCGACATGGAGATATGAGCGACATCGAGAAGAAACTCGAAGAGACGCCGCCGGAGGTACTCCGAACGTTTCTCGTCCGGGAATTGGCAGCCGACCCGGACCTTGAACGGCGGTTTCATTCCTTTCTGGACACGTCGGATCTCGATGTCTACGAACTACGAGACGAAATCGAAACCAAATACGGGTACCAGTCTGCACCAAACTTCACCACGTACGAAGACCGGGCAGAGTCGTATATCGAGAAGGGGCGATACCGCGACGCTGCGACCATCTATCGTGCGATATTCGAGGCGGGGCGCGATCACCTCCACGAGTTCGATCCTCATCGGGGTGGCTTCGAACACGACGAAACCTTTCAGGACGCCATCGCGAGCTACGCAACCACTATCCGTGAGGCGAACCTCCCGCACGAGGAGAAACACGAGTACATCGAATACTGTTTCGACCAGTGGATCAACGAACACGAGGAGGGAGGATTCCCCCAGCACTTCAGAGAGGCGCTCTGGGAGTTGTGCACGACCGAGGACGACTATCGCTACTGGCAGTCCCTGTTGCGGGATCGACTCGACGAACAGCTCGATTCCGATCGACTCTACGGTGGCCAGTACGACGAGGATGCGGATACGTGGCGACGCGGTGATCTCACTACCCACGCCAACGAAGAGGAGTTACTCGACGGATTCACCGAAACCGCCTGGCTGCGCGGCTACGTGGAACTGCTCGACCGCATCGACGAGCAGGCAGAACTCGGAGGCATCCTCAACCGACACTATCCTGCATCTCGACACCTCTGTCTCCGATATGCTCGCCTCCTAGTGGAGGAAGGTGAACGGGAGGCCGCTATTACCGTCGCGGAGTACGGGACTGAGGCATTCTCTGGGTCAGATACAGTCGGGCTCTGTGAGTTCCTTGTCGATCAGTACGAGGAGACGGACGCCGACACGATCATCGAAATCCACCTGCGAGAGGATCGGATCGAAGACGCCTTCGAGACAGTCACGAACGCCCACGATCTCGATCTGTTCGAAGCCTACATCGACCAACTCGGAGCCCACGATCCCGCTGCGTACTTCGATGCGTATCGTCGCGAAATCAAGAAGGCCGCTACCGACGCGAGTCGTCGCAAGTATTACAGACAGGTCGCCGAACACCTCCAGACGATACAGACGCTGGGACGTGACCGACGGTTCGAAAATTTAGCGGTGGCGGTGAGGGTGCCAAGCCCCCGCCCTCAAGGAGCGATCGGAAAGAGCGAGTAGGGCGGGGATACGGCATCCGCACGAGTCTCAAACACGGGACAACCAGAATCTTTACCGTAGAATCTATCGTACATAGAGACACATCGGATGATATACAGCCCTCGCTTTCGATTGCTCCCAACCACCGAGCAACGCGAAGCGATGGACTGGACTCGGAACATCGTGCGACAAACCTACAACCACGCACTCTGCGAGTTCAACAAAATTCCCAACGACGCGGGCACGCTCCGCCAGCGCGTCTGGAGCATCCGCGACACGCTACCCACGATGAAAGACTGGTGGCCAGACCTGAAACAGGTCTACTCCACCGTCCTGCAGAAGGCCGTCGAGCGCATCCGAGACAACATCGAGAACCTCGGGAAGCTCAAAGCCAAGGGCTACAACGTAGGATCGTTGAACTGGAAAAAGCCCCGAGAGTACAGGAGTTTCACGTACCGCCAATCAGGCTTCGAACTCGACAAGAAGAGTGGCCCGAACGGACGCGGACTCCTCATCCTCACGAAACTTAAGGGCAAAACTCGCGAAATTCCGATTCGCCTCCATCGAGACCTCCCTGACCACGAGCAAATCAAAGAGGTGACTCTCAAGAAAGAGCCGACCGGCGCGTGGTTCGTCTCGTTCTGCATCAAGACTGATACACCCGAGACATCCGCCGTCGAAGACATCCATCCCGATGACACCGTGGGTCTTGACCTCGGTGTGCTCAACTTTATCCACGATTCGGATGGGCGCTCGATCGAGCGGCTCGACCTGTCCGCTGACCGCGAGCGGCTCGAACGCGAGCAACGCTCGCTCTCTCGAAAAGAGTACGAATCACACAACTGGGAGAAGCAACGCCGCCGTGTCGCGGAAGTCCACGCCCGGATGTCAAACAAGAAGCAAGACTTCAAGCACAAGCTCGCGCATTTCTACACCACTGAGTACGACGCCGTCTTCGTCGAAGACCTCTCCGTAAAGGAGATGCTCGAATCGCCGGAGAATGCACGGAACAAGGCCGAGGTCGGGTGGCGCGACTTCATTACCATCCTCAAACACCACGGCGAGAAGAACGGCTGTCACGTCAAGGAAGTCGAGCCGCGCGGGACGACCAAGGAGTGCGCCTCGTGCGGCGTTTCGACGTGGAAGCCCATCTGGAAACGCGAGCATTCGTGTCCAGCGTGCGGGTTCGAACTGGACAGGGATTGGAACGCGTCGGTGAACGTGCTGTCGCGTGGTCTCAACACACTAGGAGTGGTTCACTCCGAATCTACGCCTGCAGAGACTGCGACCGCTGTGGACTCGGTTTCCGTGTCTGCAAGTCGTGTCGTTGAAACGGGAAGCCCCGCCCTCAAGGAGCCGCCGAAGGCGGCGAGTAGGTCGGGGTAGTTCACTGTCGTTCCTGCGAGACGAGTACTCGAATCGGCCGGCGTTTCTCGACGAGCTGGAGAAAGCCGGGATCTGAGCCTCGATCAGGATCTCATCCGAAGTAGTTCGGGAGGATGCCGTACGTTCTGGCGAGCGTCACGATTTGTTCCTTGAACTCGTCTGATTCTGTGCCGTGCGATTCCGCGAGTGCTTCGACCTTTGTGGAGTATG
This sequence comes from Haloterrigena sp. H1, assembly GCF_005938085.1. Taxonomy (GTDB): domain Archaea; phylum Halobacteriota; class Halobacteria; order Halobacteriales; family Natrialbaceae; genus Natrinema. Next base: position 33,489 of record NZ_SMZK01000002.1, on the reverse strand, counting down.
CCTCGCGAATTGCGCTCGCTTCGGCCCGTCCATCGACTGTCGGCTCCCAGAGAACTGTAGTCTCGTAGTCACCCGGTTCGAGCGGTGGGCCAAGCCGCTCGCGCTCCCCAACACGCTCAATCAGGCCCCGTTCCTCGAGTGATTCGAGTGTCGTCTCGACCTCTGGTTCGAGATCCGCGTCCGCTGTGAAAAACTGCTCTATCGATGGAAGTCCGGGTTCGTCCCCTGACGTGATGAGATCGAGTTTCACACAGGCTGAGACGAGGTCATCGGTCGTTTTTTCGACGCCACCGTAATCGTGTTTGTAGCGTCTGTCGTGGGTAGTGAGTTGGTCGATGATCGTTCGCCCGATCCACGTCTCGGTTTGCATCGGTTGAAGTGTATCCACGAAGACAGAGAAGGCTATCGCACGAGGTGCTAGCCGGGAGCCAAAAGGAGACTGCCCCATCGCTCTCTATCCGCTCTTTCAGCACAGACTGACGTCAGGCCCGTCCGGCGCGGTGAGAGCGGTCTCTGGTATCTCTGTCCACGCTTCACCTGTTTCGGATCAACACGAGAACTCCTCCAACAGATCCTCCAACATCGGTCGCAACTTGTACTTCTGATAGTGCTCGTCTCGTAAGTCCTCCACGTAGGTACGCCACTCGTCGAGGTTTCCCGACGCCTGGGCTGCCTTTCCCGCGTACTCCAGCCAGTCCACCGCATGGTGATACTGCTGAGACTGTCCCTCCTCGATGATCGGCTCGGCCTGCTCCTTGCAGGCGTCGATCGTCCAGTGGGGGTGCTCCTCCCAGACGGCCTCGACAACCGGCTCCACGACCTTGTAATCCGAAAAGCGGTCCGCAATGGCAATGGCCTCGTCGTATCGCTCCGCGTATAGAAAAATCTCGACGTGCCGTCGCGCAGTCCGCTGTCTCGTGTCCTTGTCTGCAAGCGATTCCAGTAGCTCCTCGCGGACGGTTGGCCACTCCTCGCCAGCGAATTCCTCTGTAGCCTGATAGGCCGCAAGCGTCGTCGAAGCGTCGAACGCGGCAATGGCTGCCTCCAGCGCAATCTCGGATTCGCCCATGCTGCTGACCCGGTCGCGGAGCCACTCGGCCAGCTCCGCTTGCTCGCTGCTGTCGTTGAGGGTCAATCCGTGCTGGGCGATCTCCAGGGCGGCCTCCGGCCGGTCGTGTTCTCGAAGGGCTTTGGCCAGCGTGAGTGCCTCGTCCGGGGAGTACAGATTGTGTCGGCCGTACTCGATCGCCTCGTCGATCCGTCCCTCCTCGACGAGCATGGTCCCGTAGTCGTCGATCAGGTCCGCAGCTTCCGCCAGATTCAGGTACTCCTCGATGCGGTCTTGGCGTTCGAGGACGTTGAGGCGGGCCCTGACGAAGTCCTCGGCGTACCACGGCGGATCGCCCTCCCAGAGGTCCGCGTAGCCGATGTCGCCCTGCATCGCCCGCTGGACCGGCTCGAAGTTCCAGCCCCGCTGTGCCGCTTCGAGGGCGACGCTGTACGGTGGCTGGTGGGTATAGCCTTCCATCTCCTGTTCCCACGCCCAGAGCCGCTCTTCCCAGTCGACACGCTCGGCCTCCGAGAGGTCGGCCGTGAGCAATGCCTCGGCCAGCACTCGGTCGACCTCGTCGAAAAACTCGAAGATCGCGTGCGAATCGTCGTACGAGAGAGCGAGCCACTCCTCGTCCATGAGTTCGTCGACCAGCGGTTCGAGGATATCCAGTGTCGTCTCGCCGTCGCCGGTCTCGACGGCTGTCCGTGCCTGGTCGAGCAGGTTTCGCAACTTCTCGACGTCAGTTTCGACCGCCTCATACGGGTCGTACGCGTGGGCGCTACGTCCCTCGGTGGGACGGAGAATGTACTGCACCTGCTGGCGGATCGACTCCCGATTGATGTCGGGCGTGCGGTCGCGAGCGTCGTCACCCTCATCTCCTATGTCTAGTGGTTCGAGCCGGGACTCAACCTGCTCTGCCAACTCCGGGTAACTCTCGACGAGGTCGACAAGAACGTCACGGAGATCCTCGGGATCCGCGTCGGCGACCAGTTCGGAGACTGGCGTTCGCTCGTCGATCCTGTCGGGATCACAGACGTACGTCAGGAGGACAGCTACACGGTGCTTGCAAATCCCACCGTGATCGTATGGACAGGAACATGCCGTGTCGACGACCCCGGTTTCGTCGAGCTCGATCCGCACCTGGTAGGGCTCGTACTGGCTGCCTTCAACCGCCGCTCGGATCGTCTCACCGCGCCGGACGAGCTCAACGACGGCACCCTCGTCGTAGTAGTTTTCCCCCCGGTCGTATGATTGGGGGCGTGCCAGATCTCGGACTGCTGCCTCCGTGAGTGTCGGGTCGGAACTCGCCATCCTTGTAACGTATCTATTGCCCTGGGTCCGTAGTAATACTGTAGTGGACGGCTGGGGCCGTGTGCCTACGAATCTGGAACCCAGACGCCTTTCACCGGCTGGAAGACGACGTAGGCGTCAACATCCGACGTGTCGGCCGGATGGGCGGTGTGGAGCGTGAGTTGCCCCCTGCTCGTGTGTTCTCGGTTCTGTTCAGTCACCCACTTCTCTGCGTCCTCTTTCGATCCGAACACAAGTCGAGAATCCTCATCGAAATTCGCCTCCGCGAGTGGTGTCTCGCGAAAGACCGAGTCTTTGAGTTCCACGATGTAGTCGGCCTTGGCTGTTCGTTCGCGGTAGCACCTCTTCAGGATTTCCCGAATTGGGGTCGATTGGTTCTATTGAATCGCCATACGGCGTTGGACTCAGCAGGTTACGTACTGTTTGATGTTATAGACGAGACACATCAGGACAATCTCACGGAATTCGCGGTACCATTCACGCGCTCGGACGGCGGGAGTGGTCTGCGTCACTTCTGAATCGTGGCTACGCCGGTACGCTATTCGAATCCGGTGACTCGAGCGAACGCTTCCGAAACGAGTATTCAAACCAAACCCCGATCACTCGAGCCGTCCGAGCGCTTGACCGAGGGATTCACGGTCTTTCACTCACAACAAATACTCCATTCACTATGAGCCAGTAACGTCATCTAAGTTGAATAATTGGATATCGTCACGCTCGGACACGGCTTCATGTACTGATTGTGTTGCGCCACTTCGTGTGAACAACGCGTATTCCGTGTCAACTTCACCGGAGTCTGGCGTCCAGCGAATTTTCGACGCGTGATCTTCGAGTGATGACAGAGCACTGTAGTCCAGTGGCGAATTAGTGAACTTGCATTCACCGACAACCATCGTTCCGTCTGTGGTGAACCCGACAACATCCACTTCATGTTCTTTGTACCACCAGCGGCCGATGTCGAGGAACAACTTCTCTGGATACAGGTTCGGGAGTGCATTCTGGCAAAGCGTTTCGAACTTTTGACTGACGAAATCAGGCAATTCTGGTTCGATAACTGCTTCGTAGGCGTCCTCACCTAGACGCTCGTATCGATCTTCTTTGCCGTAGACGAAGCGGAACCAGAAGCGAAAGAGGGGATCCAGGATTCGATAGCGTCCGCGGCGTGACTTCGCTTTCTCCTCAGTGATGGGAACTTCCCGTTCAATGAGCCGCAACCGCTCTAACTTCTGAGTGTACGTCGAGATTTGTTTCCCGTCGATTCCCACCGTTTGGGCAATCTCGTTCGAGGTCGTCTTTCCTGCGGCTATTGCAGTGAGGATCGCAAAATACCGATTCGGGTCTGTGAGTTCGGTTCGGAGGACGTATTCTGGTTCGTTGTGGAGGTACCCTTTCTGAGAGAGCACTTCCTTCGTGAGGACTGTCCCGAGGTCCTGATTGAGATCGATACCGTCGAGATAGTATGGGACGCCACCGAAAATCCCCCACGCGAAAACACGCTCTTCTGGGGAGTACTCGTCTGGAAGGAACTCTTGTGCAGCGGTGAACTCGAGCGGCCGCAGATCAAGTTTCTCGGTGAAACGCCCGTACAGAGGACTGTTCCCAAGGAGCGTCGCTTCTTCCATCATGCTGATCGATGAGCCAACCAAAATGAGTGTTCCCGATGTGTTTTGGAATCGCTGGTCCCATAACCGCTGAATGACCGAGGGAAGGCTCTCATCGGCGTCAATCAGGTAGGGAAATTCGTCAAGGACAACGATCCCGTCTCGGTCGCCGAGATACCCCAGGAGTGCTTCCCAGTTCTGTTTGATATCCGTAATCCCTGGAAACGTGTCGGCAGCGACGTCGACGAACTCATTGAGTTGTATCTGTGGAGTGGTTTCCGTAGCCTGATAGACAACGGCGTCGTCGCGCTCGGCAAGCGAGTGCTGGACGAGTTGCGTTTTCCCAAGACGCCGCCGGCCGAAGATGACGACCATCTCAGCGTCATCGGAGTCGTAGCACCTGCGGAGACGTGAGAGCTCCTTTTCCCGGTTGACGAAGCGCTCCATATCAATACGTTATCCCACCAGAGGATAATACTTCCGAGTAGCCTATCTCAAGATAGGCTATTCTGAAATAGGCTATTTTGGAACTGGCTACAGGACACTCTCCGTACTCTTGGAATCGGAGTACTGAAGCGGGTAGTATTCCATGTTGGGAGGAACTCTATAGAGAAGGCAAAACGAGTACCTCAGCTTCGACCTCGTGATAACACGCGACACCTCACAGACCCAGTCCGGTACAACTGGTGATCACTCCCGTAAATCTATCTCAAGGACAATATCGGCCCGCATCGAACACTCATAGACGTGGTACTTCCCGCCGTCCCGCCCTTTATTTCGAAGGATCTGATCAGCGAACCCCTGCATCGAGAGCTTGTCAAGGTGTTCCCGTACGCTCCGCGTCGTCGAGAGCGGATCGAGCCCGGATTGCTCGCAGACCGAGGTGTATAGAGAGTAGATTTCCTTTGTTCTGGCCGGTGTCTGGCCGTCAGCTTCCAGCAGCGCGAGGGTGTAGAGGATGTGTTGTTGCTGAACGGTGAGGCTATTTATTCGTCGCTCAATATTCCCGCGTTCGACATTGCGCTTACCCGTTCGGATATGCACTTCAGTCACCTGCTCGTCGTTCTTTTTATCAGCCTCTTTCCCCGCAGCATGGAGGATATCAAGCCCTTGACGAGCATTACCGCTGTCTTGGGCTGCGATCGCCGCACACAGATTGATCGCCGCTTCCGTGATCGCACCGTCGCGGAACGCAATCTCAGCCCGGTCGCGAAGGATTGCTTCCAGTTCGTTGGCAGTGTACGGCGTGAAGTCGAGTTCTTCCTCGGCGAACGTTCCTCTCGTCTTCGACGAAAGAATATCGCGAAACGTATAGTCGTTCGAGATCCCAATGATTCCGACCGTCGCGTGCTCGAGATTCCCTGTCGAGTGGCTCCGACTCAGATCGTAGAGCAGTGAGTCGATGTTTTCGATATGATCAATCTCGTCAAGGATCAAGATACACGTCCCCTCCCGATTGTCGATCTCCTCGTACAACGCGTCGAGGGCGTCCCGCGTCGAGAGCCCGCGCGCAGGGAACTCGTCTTTATCCTCGTCGCGAAGCTCATTGACGAGCGTCCGAACAACCTTGAAGGCGGTCATCTCGTTGCAGTTTAAGAAGACCGTAGAGAGTGCATTTCCGCTGTTTTCGCACGCTTCATACATCATATCGATCATATACCGCGTCACCGCGGTCTTACCGGCCCCGGTATTGCCGTAGACCATGATGTTGTCCGGCGTCGATCCCTCAACGATCGGACGGAGAGCGGCCGCATACTGATTGATTTCTTCGTCCCGCTCGAGAATGCGATCGGGCTCGTACGACTCCGAGAGTGCGTCACGGTTCGAAAATACACTCTCACCGAAGTTGAGCAACGGATTCTCTCTAGGCTTGGGCATCCTTGACTCCGGTACGTTCGTCCAGATTGATAAATAGTAGGTTTCCTTTGTTTCCTCTGTTTCCTCTGTTTCCTGTGGTCTGGTTTCTTTAAATACAGAAAGAGAGTCCATTTCCGCTGTTCTCGGCTGCGAAGGAAGAAACAGACCAACCACCGAGAATCCTCGGCAAAAAGGACGACGCGTGGGATATGGGGGCAACGAGAAATCCCCATCAGGACAATCGAGAGCGGTCGCTCACTTACTTCGCTTGCTCTCTTCGAAGCCCAGTACGGTTCTTGTTTTGAACAAGCGGTCTTGAATGTTTGTATCTATCAGAATAAAGAGAGAAAGGGGAGGGAGGGGGTATTGTCGTGCGAAAGAACGGCCGTGTTTAATCGCATGAGGGGAGCGGAATTTCCTGTTTTGCGGCCTTCTTGATGTTGTAAACCGCACACATCAGCGCGATCTCACGAAATTCTCGGTCGTGTCTCAAACTCGTCTAGAGTCGTAACTGACTCCTGTGGAAGCAGGGTCACCTCTGGTATCCAGCCCGAAGTGACCCATGCACGCCGAAATCAACGTGCGGTTCGCAGTTAGCATCGCCCAAGACAAAACGCTACCGCTCGCCACGCTCGCTGAATCTCTTACCGAGATTCAGCTTGAGGCCACTATCCTCGAGGAGCTCGTCAGAAGCCTCGACGAGCGCCTCGTCGAGGCGTACTGTGGTGAGAAACACGCGCGCGGAAACGGCGACTGCCGTTTCCAGCGCGCAGGAACCTCCACACGAACCGCTGTGACAACCGCAGGAGAACACGAATTCACCCTCCACCACGTCAAAGACACTGCTGCCACCGACGGCAACCCGACCTATTTCCGTCCGCTCGAGGATCTTATCGACTTCGACGGCCAGCGCATCTATCAAGAAGATATCTCGCTCCAGGCTGCCGAACTCGCTACTTCGCTCAGCTATCGTGATGCCGTCGCCCACGGCGACGGCTTCACTCCCATGCCCTCGATCACGACGGTCAACCGCCGAGTCCGTGAATACGGCAGCAAGCTCGGTGACTTCGTTCGTGATCGGCTTCCTGGGACGAATGCAGACACTGTCGTTCCTGACGGAACGAAGTGTCATAGCCAGCAGGATCACTGCACCTACCATGATGTCAACGTCACCCTCGGGCAGACGGCCGAGGGTGACGACACAGAAACCACACTCTTAGACGTCAACGTCAACGAATCCTGGGATGAAACAGCAGAAGCCCTCGAAGAGACTGAGGCGGTCACTGACGACGCCACGGTCGTCAGTGACGCCGAAAAGGCACTCGTCGATGCGTTCGAGAGTGGTGACCGATCTCACCAGCTCGATCTCGTTCACGTTGGTCGAACGCTCGGGTACAAGCTCTGGAAAGACGATACGTTTCCGCTCTCCGAGCGGAAAGCGATCGTCTCTGGCGTTACGGATGATCTGTTCCATCTGAAGAACTCTGTCGCACTCCATGCACCGAGGAATGAGCGTTTGGCGATCCGCGAGCGGATCGACCAAACGCTCGAGAATCTCGGGAAGGAAGCCTGGAGGTTAGAGCGTCAAGACTCCCCGAAAGCTACGGCGTACCTCCGGGAATGGGCAGAAGCAACCGTGACGTTCGCGGAACTCGCGCTTGATCAACAGCAGGTTCCGTGGACGTCAAACGTGGTCGAACGAGCCATGGGTGAAGTTTCGAAGCGGTGTAAGAATCAATGGATGCAGTGGTCAGAAGCAGGGTTAGAGTCACTTCTCTGGTTGAATTTGGTGCAGTATGCCGATCCCGAGCAGTTCGCGGCGTTCGCCGACGAACTGCTCGAGCGATCAGCCAAAACAGCCATCACAATGGAGGTGTCAGTTGACGCTACCAGAGGCGAACTCTAGACGAGTTTGGGACGGGACCAAATTCTCGGTACCAGGTTCGCGCTCGCAGGGCGACGCCCAGCGAGCGCTTGACAGAAGAGAAGACGGTTTCTGACATTGCCCGTTGGCCGTAGAGTTCGTCATCGATCCGCGCGTTGTGCGCGTGATCGTACGGTGCATGGACGCAGTGCTTGATCAACGGCCGAATGTCGAGCTCTCGGAGGTCTTCTCGAAGCCAGTTACAGTCATAGCCCTTGTCCGCCGTGAGGACGCGCAACTCGCCCGCGTGCTTGCGGGCGAGTTGCTCACAGATCTCTGCATCACTCCCTTCCCACGTCGTAGTACAGTGCAAATCGAGAATCGCTTGCGTCTCTGTATCGACGAGCTTCGTCACTTTCATCGTCTGAACGCGGTAGTTTGTCCGTCGGCAGTAGTGGCGACTTGCACGGGAGCGGTCGAAGTACGTTGCGTCGATCGCGCCGATCTCACCGGTCTCGTGCAGCTGCGCTGAATAGCGCAGCAGCACTCGGCACACACGCATTTCGAGCCTATCGAACGCTAGACATAGCGTGGATGGATGAGGGAGATCGGCCGGTTCAAGGCCGATCTCCCGGGTTATTCGTGGCATCTCCGTCAGTATGTCAATGGTCATCCGATAGGACGTCCCAAGGTAAATTCGCAAGCAGTGAAGCGGAATCATCGCATAATCGGCGAATCTGCCGCCACCTTCCGGGGCGGCGGATTCGTCCGTATCGTCAGCAACTCTTTTAGCAATCCAGACACAGCGTTCGGTGAAGCGGAAGATTTGGGTTGGCACAATTTCCGGTCTTCCGCTTCAACACAGTGATTCTAACGACTCAACTCGACGCCGTCTAGCGATTAAACAGAGCCGAAAGAACAGCGGAAACGTACTCTATCTCTCGTCTGGGTCTTCCTGCAACAGAGAAAACAGACTCTCTCAACATCTATCCTCCCAAACTGGCCTTCTCAGTCTTTCAATCACTCTGTACGATGTGACTTTGCGGGAACAATATCAACACGCGGTGTACATGCCCCTACGACGGTGCGGGTGATTGCAAGCATGTCGTGGCGGTGTTGCTTTCCCTTGCTACAGATCCGCCAGCCGATGTGAGCGACCAAATCGAAGTGGTACTTGACGACGTCTCCGCTGGGGACCTCGAGCAGCATCTCGTCGCGGCGACGGAGGAGTGACCCAAACACCTTTTACTGTTTCGCTGTAAACTGTAATCAAGACCAAAGCCATGTCACGTACGTCAAACCGAGCCAACGGCGACGTCATCCGCGACTTCCTCTCGGTCGCGGACCTGCTTGAGGAGCCACAGCTCGCTCAACTGTACGCGTATATCGATCAGGAGGAGGAAGTGACCGTTCAGGAGATGATGAACGCCCTCGACCTCGCGCAGGGGACAGCATACACCTACGTCAACCGGTTGGTTGACGCTGGCGTCCTCGAGGCGACAACTAACGAGCAACCACGAACGTATGTCGCTCGTGACATCGACCTGACCGTCACAGCTGCCAATGAGACCCGAGAATACACGATCACGCCAGCTCTCATCGATGCCGTCGGGCGCCGAACAACCGACGATGACATCGATACATACATCGATCGGCACGGAATCGCGGGCCTCGCGACAGCACTGACCTACACCGTAGACCGGGAGAGGGGAGAGGTCACCCACCGGCTGATGGCCCGTGATCTCGATATCTCGCCGCTTGCGGCCGAGATCATCCTTCAAGGGCTCCGGCCCATTGTCCACAAGCATTTCGATATTGAGGAGGCAGGCGCGTCGGTCGCAGATATCGAGGGTGTCAATGGAGACATCATCGGCGACGACACGTGAGCGCCATCCACATCGCGGATACTGGCCTGTTCGCAGCAATAGGGAAATCCTCGAATCGCCGGTATTCCGTGGTCAGAGCGTTCGCTCGCCGGAACCATATCACGTTCGTCCTCCCCGAGCGTGTCTACGATGAACTGGCCGTCAACGATTCCGATGTCGATACTCTGCCAATCGACACGGCAATCAACGAGGGGTGGGCACGAGTCTCAGAGCCGTTGAAGTATACGAACGCGCTAGTGTCACGGACGATGGACGGTGTCCAGCGGTACATCGCGAACGCGGATGATCGCCCTGCCGGCGATATCGAACGTGCGGATCCAGCGCTCGCTGGAGTCGCCGCTCAGGCGTTCGTGGAGGGGAGGGCAGACCAGGCGTACATCTACACGACCGATATTCTTGCCGGTGAAGGAGCTGAGAGCGTGTTCGCTAGTGAGGGGTACGGTGATTCAGTCACGTACGTGAACGGCTTCCGCTTCATTGAGGATCTCTTAAAGTGGTTCACTCCTCGGAGGGTAGTGTTTAGATAAGCTGATTCCATGCGAAGCTGAACGATCTAAGCCAGTCGTCGGCGGTTTCTGCGTCGGCGTTGTTAAAACAGTTTGAGAAGCAGATGGTTCTGCGTTTTGTCTCCCGGAAGACACGTTCGACAGCGTTCCGATTTCCGTGTTTCTCGTATCTGAAATCGAAGCCGTGGCGCTGACACGCATCCTGCAACGAGTGCGACCCATCGATTCTAATGCTCGATTCGCAGTTCCCATCTACTGGCTGTTTCATTATACATTATATATGAAGAAAAGAACTTCAACAGAGTCAATAATCTCTATCAGCGGAGGTACTGCTCATATTTCCTACAATTCGCTTGGCGATGCCCATTACACCCGTGATTTCTCCAGACTTGTTCTTGATAGGTGCCGTGGATATACGTAGATGGCTTCGCTCGCCATCTTTCGTCCGTAGCTGTATTTCATGATTGGTGAGCGTTTCACCCTCTAAAGCACGCTTGAAGCGCTCTCGTAATTCAGAATATTGTTCGTCACTGTGTAACCCAACAGACTGAATTGATTCGCCAATTACCGTATCTGCAGTGTACCCGAACATGTCTTCAGCTGCATCGTTCCACAATTCGACAGTTGCGTCCTTGTCAAGTCCGACAATTGCATCTGGGGAGGCTTCAAAGATAGCTTCGAGCCGTTGTGTCGTCTCTTCAAGGGCTTGCTCGCGTTCAATCTGGTCGGTCACATCATCCTGGAACGCGACGTAGTTGGCCAGTTCACCGCTCCCGGTTGTAATCGGCGCAATCGTCAACTGATTCCAGAATTTGGTGCCGTCTTTCCGATAGTTTCGGATGATTTCTGTCACCGGCTCCTGTTCCTCAATAGCCTGCCGAATTGTCGATACAGTTTCCGGATCGGCTCCGTCTTCCTGTAAAAACCGACAGTTCTTTCCAAGGATTTCTTCTTTATTGTATCCAGTAAGTTCACTGAACTGCTCGTTTACATATGTAAGTGGATTGTCTTCCTTGTTCGGATCGGACAATGCGATCCCAACTGGGGCTTTGTCGATCGCCCGCGTTTTCGACTCGAGTTCCGCCTCGCGTTCAAGCCGTTCTGAGATGTCTCGAAAGATGCCAAATATGACCGATTCATCGCGAAGCGATACCGTGTCGACGCTAATTTCGACTGGAATCTGCTCCCCATCGCCTGTTACGATATAGATTTGAGATCCATCGGGTAGTTGCCCCTTCATTTTGCCCTCTTCAACCTGTTCCTCGAACAATTGGCGGTACTGCTCAGACTGATCTGAAGGATGGAGATCGGATTGATGTCGGCCGATTATATCCTCACGCGGTTCACCGACCAACTTTTCAGCAGCGGCATTCACTTCGATAATCTCTCCAGTCTCGGTATCCCCAATGAATACGGGGTCCGGAGCCGCGTCCAATAAGGTTTCGTACCGCTCTTTTAGGGATTCTAACTCGTATTCGCGCTCCTTGCGCTCTGTGATATCAGTAACGATACCGACCATCTGGTCGGCCCCTCCATTGGAGAATAGTTCACCGCGGGCGTTCACCCAGCGTTGCCCGCCATTGTTACGCTGGATGCGGTACTCGGCTTCGAACCGCTCATCTTCCTCAATGGCTGTCTGGATGGCGATATCGAGTCTTTTCCGGTCATCCGGGTGGACGCGCTCGAAGAACGCGTTGAGCGTCCCTTCGTACGTGTCAGTTTCGAGACCGAACAGCTGTTCCATCGTCTCGTCCCAAGTCACCTCGTCGGTTTCCATGTTCCAGTCCCACACGCCGGCGTCGGCACCGTCAAGGGCTAGATCGAGTCGCTGTTTTGCCTCGCGTACCGCCACTTCACGTTGCTTCTGTTCGGTGACATCCCGACCGAGGAAGAGATGTTGTCCGGGAATAATATCAACTGTCGCCGAAAATTCGAGTATCCGCTCCACCCCATCAGAGTCGACAATCGTCAATGTGTCTCGTTTATTCCCGGTCTGCAAGAATTCACGCCATTCGGCTTCGAAATCGGGCTCATTAGAGAGAAATTCCGACATTGACCGACCTAATAACTCCTGCGTGTCCTGCCCTACAATGGATCCCATTGCAGGATTTGCCTCGATGATTCGGCCCTCATCATTGAGAACAACCATCATGTCCTTCGCCTTGTCGAAGGTCGTTTTATACTTGTCACGCGATTGTGTGAGTTCTGTAAGCTGTTGCTGGAAACCAACGGTGGGCTTACGAGGGATAGAGACTGTCATCGTCGTCCCGTTCTCGGTGACGTCTGGATCAATGGAACCATCGTGGCTAGTGATAATCCAGTGGGCCAACCACAGTCCTAATCCGGACCCATGGGTGAGGGGTGTCTCTTCACCCTCGGTCAGAACCTTCGCTTCCTGCTCGGGGAGTCCCGAACCATCGTCTTGAATCCGGATCTTGACGGCATTTGGAATTAATTCGATCTCAATTGTGACTGTGGGGTGGTCGCCACTATGCTTGGCAGCATTTCTGATGAGTTCTTCGATAGCCCGGTCGAAGTTCTCTAAGACACTTGCATGGATTTCCTCATCGTATTCGACGGAGATCGATGCATTCGGATAATCCTGAGCGATTGTTTCGGAGAGTTCCTCAATGAAGGGACCAACCTCTGTGTGCTGTCGATCGGAGCTAGCCGAGATGACATCTTCCAGCTCACGGGCCTTCTGAGTCAATTGCATGAGGCCATCGATTTCGCTAAGGAGGATTTCGGCAGTATCGTTATTATTTATCTGATCGGTAATAAGCTCTGTATAGCCCCGGATGACGGTGAGGTCATTGCGGAGATTGTGTCGTAACACCCGATTCAGAACAATGGAAAGGTTGGTCTGATTCGTGAGTTGAGTCGCAACTTCCTCTCGGTCGAGTTCCCGTTCAAGCAACCGAGTGATGTATTCCGCAAACTGCACCTCGGTCTCGCTAAACGGTTCGGAACGGGCGTTTTCAGCCACAAAACAGACCGTCCCATAGAGGTTTTCGTCAATGATAAGCGGAGTTCCAAGATAAGTGTGGACACCTCCCGTTTCGAACGCGGGGTCATCGTCCCATCCCTGTTCGGGAGCGTCGTGAAGTGCGAGCGGTTCGTCGTCTTTGATAGCTACACGACAGTACCGCTTACTGAGATCATTCTCCCCATCTTGAATGGGATCCTCATCAGTTATATCGACCGTAATGATTGCCTCTATGTAATCGGTTTCTTGGTCGATCCGATTGAGATAGCCGACATTCGTGTCGAGATACTGCGATCCGAGTGCTATTGCCTCGCGGGCTTTTTGATCGAATGGGGCATCTCTTCGAATGATTTGGTGAAGTTGCTGTTTAGCTTCCTGGATCGGGAAGGTGGTTTCTGTCATTTCTAATACCCTAATAGCCTAAATACAGCTCTTAAAGTGGATCACTGGTCTTCCGATACTCTGTAGTACTCTTCGACATTGGAAAAATAGTAGATTTTGGAAGTATTAAGAATCTGTGGTAGTTACTTGATACCACACTACTTTTTCCTCACCCAACGCTTTGTCCTTGTCTACGCTCACATCTGGTAAGCCAACGAACATCAGCAGTGTGAGGCCTGTTTTGGCAGACCGTTTAAATAGTTCGTCAACAAACACCACGGGGGCATTCCAGAATCGAAAAGTAAGGAGTGTCTCAAGTTCGTTCTCAGCCACGAACGTCGTCGATCGAATCGGAGACGTCCTTCATCTTGACGTCGGCGTAGGCCTCGTGGGTAGTCTCTATCGAGTTGTGTCGTAACGCTTCCTGAGCCTTTTCGGACATCCCGCTGGTATAGAGGTCTCGTCCGAGTGCCCGCCGAGCGCCGTGCAGCGTCAGATAGTCGTACTCGCCGTCCGGATCGATCCCGGCTTCGTCGGTGAGCCGTTTCAGCAGTCGGCGAACGCCCTCTTTCGAGATCGACGGCGGCGGAACCTCGTGCTCACGGTGTTGACGGTCGAGCACCTCGGTCTTCCCGGCGTCACCCCTCTCCTCGAGCGCCCGAGAGACTTCCTTCTCGCCGAGTGCATCCTCGAGCGTGCGCTTTTTCGACCCGTAGTGACCGGTCGGAAAGACGGGCCACGCTTCGGTCGTCGGCTCTTGCACCCGGTACCAGCGCTTGAGGACATCATGGACGCTTGCGGGGAACGGGGCCTGTTCGTACTCACGGGACTTGCCGTAGACTTCGATCAGCTGCTCGTCGAAATCGACGTTCTTCCACCGGAGGCCGTTTCGTTTATCGTCTTTTGGATCGGCGAACAACTCAGCACCACGCGCCCCTGTCCCGTCGAGCATGACGACGATTGCCCGGTCACGAAAGGCCGCCTCTACATCGGTCCGGATGGTTCCCTCGAGAGCCATGCCCACGCGCTTGGTGGCATACTCGAGTAACGTCTCGCGGTCCTCGGCGCTCCAGTACTGGCGCTTGCGTTTCCCGTCGTCCTCTGGCAGCGGGTCCATCGCGGTGTTCGTATTCGCCGGGTTCGACTCGAGGTGTTGTTCTCGCACCGACCAGGAGAGAAAGGCCCGGACGTACGCGAAGTAGTTGTGAGCGGTTGAAGCCGCCAGGTCCTCATCGATTACGACGCGGTCGTAGAGGTGCTCGCTATAACTGCGGACATCGTGGGGTGTGAGCTCGTCGACGAACTCGAGATCACGCTCGTCTCGACAGTGGTCAGCGAACTCACGTAGTGGGGAACGCATGGTCGTCTTTGACCCGTCGGCGTTGATCTTATAGCGCAGGTAGCTCTCGATGGCCTCGTGGACGGTTGTCCCCCCGGAGGAAGCCCCTCGTTCCGTTGATCCAGACATTCGTATGTGGGGTACAGTGTCGACCCTCGTAAAGTCCCTTGGTTAAACTTGTTTTTAACCAAGTGAATGTGAAAACGACTCTCGCGGTTGATTTCGACAGTCTCGGGTGCTCGAGCGTGCAAAACCATATTCTATAAATTATATAGCGCTATAGCTTCTCCGAGCGGTGTAGTTCACAACTTCGGGATCTCAAATTCTACAAACCACCATACAGCTGACACCCGTTACGATCGCCCTCAGAGAAGCTGTTTGAAAAAGAAACTATTCTTCGTCTTCCGAGGCAACAGCGCTCATAGCGTCCATTCCTTGCTGAATCGGATGCTCTTCGTAGAGCTCTTCGCTTCGCAGAAACCCATCTGAGAGGATGTTATCTTCCATACCGCTCTCGTAGACAACCCTCCAGCCGTGACCTGCTTCGTAGGTCACGGCTGTCACCCAGTCGTAGCCAATGAACATCGCGGTGTCCATAACCATCCCGTGTTCCGGATCAAATTTCGTCGTCTGAGGCATTATTGACTGGATGCTCTCGTGTCGTTCGAGTGAGTCACGCTCAGTATCCTTGAGTGGGCGGTCTGGAAGCGATTCAACAAGGGATCCATCTTGAGCCATACTCCAAGTAGCTCTTGGTGCGTAAATAACCGTTCGGCGTGGGTCCAAATGAGGTGCCCTAATGGGGAGTCTCTCCTTCGGTTTCAGTATCTGGACTGACTGTTAATGGCATCTAACATCACTCCTGCAGTTGATGACGATGCCCCCGCTTTGGCGGGGGCGATCGTCATCCACGCCAAGAAAGTCTGTGAAACAGCTGATCATCTCTGGCGTGTACTTGGAGACGTCTCGATTCCCGTGGATGGACTAACAGACACTCGACAACAGCACAAAGTCTCGTTCGGAACCGAGTCAATGGCACGAGTCTACATCTACCAGACGATCTACGACCTCGCCCAAAGCGAGGTCGCAGATCGGCTTGAGAACCGTCCAGCACTGCTGAAACAGCTAGGTTTGAACAGGGTGCCGACTCAGCAGAATCTCTCATACGCTTGGAACCAATTCAGCGAGCAAACCAAGACCACGCTTGAGGCCGCTGCGAAGGGAATAGCTCGTGAAGCCCGTGATCACGACGTTATTTCGGAGGCACTCATTCCAATTAACCTAGATGAAAAGGAAACGAACGACGATAAATCCGATTCGACAGTGTCTCGCGCACACGTGCGCGAGCACGGGAGTAAGGTCGTCGAACTCGCTCGCCGACACGGCTTCGCCGAGTTCGACTCCGATAGAGCCGACAACAGGGTATATGAGGACGAACAGATCCTTGATCTGTTCTCCAACGCGTGCCTCACGCAGGGGAGCGCTCATTCAGAGGGAGAAGCTGGGTGGTTCCTTGAAGAGAACGAGATCTGTGACGACTCGACGTTTCTCCGAGTAATCAAGCAGTTTGCGACGCCATCCGACGAGGAAGTAACTCGCTCCGTTCAGGAGTTGCAGATCGAGGATATCGTCGCGTTCACTGAGCTGTATCGAGAGGCTGTGATGGCCTCGTTCAACGCGGCGACCGAAAATATTCTCAAGACGATTCGTCACGAGGATCCCTTCGACGACCGCCACGTTGTGGCGGCCGTCGACTTCACACACGTCCCCTACCACGTCTGGCCGTGGATCGACAAGGACGAGAAAATCCCGAAAGCAGAGTATCCGCCGATGGTCAGCGGGTACAAAGAAGACGGTGAAATCAAGCACGGGTATACGTTCGCGACGATCACGATCGTCGGGAACGATGTCCCAATCATCCTGGGTATCGAGCCAGTCAAGGAACGCTCTGCATGGGAACCAGAAGATGCGCCAGCCGATTCGAAGGCGGATGTGGTTGACGTACTGCTGGACACAGCCCAGCAGTACGTCGATCTCGACGAAGTGCTCCTAGACCGGGGATTCTACAGTAACGAGGTGTACGCAACGATTCACGACCGCGGGCTTGTGTACATGACGCCAGTGCCGAAGTATGAAGACGATTATGAGGCAATCGGGAAAATCAAGAGCAAAGAAGGAGTTGACGCCGCTGTCAAGAACGATGTTCCGTTCGCCATTGATGGCGAACTCCACCACACCGCAGAGTTCCTGTACGCACCAGCGACTGATGAGGAAGCTGAAGGAAGCTATGCCGTGTTCGTGACCAACCGTGATCACGTCGCTCCCGAGGAGATCATACACGTCACCAACAGCTACAGCCGACGCTGGGATATCGAAAATCAGTACAAGTCGGTGAAAGCATTTCTTCCCAAGACGTCCTCGAAGGACTACCGTGTTCGGTTGTTCAGCTTCACGTTCGCAGCATTGTTGTACAATCTCTGGAAGCTTACCGATTACTTGGTGAAGCTCGGAACAGATCGCGAGATCAGATCGCCGCCGGTCGTGACCGCCAGGACATTCGTCCGGGCGGTCAGTCAATCACTCCGACAAGGTGGCTAAGCGGAAAGCACTCGGTGTGGCTCGCCTGCGGCAAGCCGCAGGACTCGCGTTCTATCTCCTAAATCGCGTGTTGGACGCTGCTCAGCACATCTTGCTTAGCGAACCAAGAATTGCGACATAGGATTCGAGAGAGTTCCACTCGGATTTTATTTGATTCCTCCGAAGCTCGTTTGTAGACACTCTACATCCCAGAAGCGTGGTAGTTCACAACTTCGGGATCTCAAATTCTACAAACCACCATACAGCTGACACCCGTTCCGATCGTCCTCAGAGAAGCTGTTTGAAAAAGAAACTATTCTTCGTCTTCCGAGGCAACAGCGCTCATAGCGTCCATTCCTTGCTGAATCGGATGCTCTTCGTAGAGTTCCTCGCTTCGCAGAAACCCATCTGAGAGGATGTTATCTTCCATACCGCTCTCGTAGACAACCCTCCAGCCGTGACCTGCTTCGTAGGTCACGGCTGTCACCCAGTCGTAGCCAATGAACATCGCGGTGTCCATAACCATCCCGTGTTCCGGATCAAATTTCGTCGTCTGAGGCATTATTGACTGGATGCTCTCGTGTCGTTCGAGTGAGTCACGCTCAGTATCCTTGAGTGGGCGGTCTGGAAGCGATTCAACAAGGGATCCATCTTGAGCCATACTCCAAGTAGCTCTTGGCGCGTAAATAACCGTTCGGCGTAGGTCCAAATGAGGTGCCCTAATGGGGAGTCTCTCCTTCGGTTTCAGTATCTGGACTGACTGCTAATGGCATCTAACATCACTCCTGCAGTTGATGACGATGCCCCCGCTTTGGCGGGGGCGATCGTCATCCACGCCAAGAAAGTCTGTGAAACAGCTGATCATCTTTGGCGTGTACTTGGAGACGTCTCGATTCCCGTGGATGGACTAACTGACGCTCGACAACAGCACAAAGTCTCGTTCGGAACCGAGTCAATGGCACGAGTCTACATCTACCAGACGATCTACGACCTCGCCCAAAGCGAGGTCGCAGATCGGCTTGAGAACCGTCCAGCACTGCTGAAACAGCTAGGTTTGAACAAGGTGCCGACTCAGCAGAATCTCTCATACGCTTGGAACCAATTCAGCGAGCAGACCAAGACTACGCTTGAGGCCGCTGCGAAGGGAATAGCTCGTGAAGCACGTGATCACGACGTTATTTCGGAGGCACTCATTCCAATTAATCTGGATGAAAAGGAAGCAAGCGACGGTACATCCGATTCGACAGTGTCTCGCGCACACGTGCGCGAGCACGGGAGTAAGGTCGTCGAACTCGCTCGCCGACACGGCTTCGCCGAGTTCGACTCCGATAGAGCCGACAACAGGGTCTATGAGGATGAACAGATCCTTGATCTGTTCTCCAACGCGTGTCTCACGCAGGGGAGCGCTCATTCAGAGGGAGAAGCTGGCTGGTTCCTTGAGGAGAACGAGATCTGTGACGACTCGACGTTTCTCCGAGTAATCAAGCAGTTTGCGACGCCATCCGACGAGGAAGTAACGCGCTCCGTTCAGGAGTTGCAGATTGAGGATATCGTCGCGTTCACTGAGCTGTATCGAGAGGCTGTGATGGCCTCGTTCAACGCGGCGACCGAAAATATCCTCAAGACGATTCGTCACGAGGATCCCTTCGACGACCGCCACGTTGTGGCGGCCGTCGACTTCACACACGTTCCCTACCACGTCTGGCCGTGGATCGACAAGGACGAGAAAATCCCGAAAGCAGAGTATCCGCCGATGGTTAGCGGGTACAAAGAAGACGGTGAAATCAAGCACGGGTATACGTTCGCGACGATCACGATCGTCGGGAACGATGTCCCAATCATCCTGGGTATCGAGCCAGTCAAGGAACGCTCTGCGTGGGAACCAGAAGATGCGCCAGCCGATTCGAAGGCGGATGTGGTTGACGTACTGCTGGACACAGCCCAGCAGTACGTCGATCTCGACGAAGTGCTCCTAGACCGGGGATTCTACAGTAACGAGGTGTACGCAACGATTCACGACCGCGGGCTTGTGTACATGACGCCAGTGCCGAAGTATGAAGACGATTACGAGGCAATCGGGAAAATCAAGAGCAAAGAAGGAGTTGACGCCGCTGTCAAGAACGATGTTCCGTTCGCCATTAATGGCGAACTCCACCACACCGCAGAGTTCCTGTACGTACCAGCGACTGATGAGGAAGCTGACGGAAGCTATGCCGTGTTCGTGACCAACCGTGATCACGTCGCTCCCGAGGAGATCATGCACGTCACCAACAGCTACAGCCGACGCTGGGATATCGAAAATCAGTACAAGTCGGTGAAAGCGTTTCTTCCCAAGACGTCCTCGAAGGACTATCGTGTTCGGTTGTTCAGCTTCACGTTCGCAGCATTGTTGTACAATCTCTGGAGGCTTACCGATTACTTGGTGAAGCTCGGAACAGATCGCGAGATCAGATCGCCGCCGGTCGTGACCGCCAGGACATTCGTCCGGGCGGTCAGTCAATCACTCCGACAAGGTGGCTAAGCGGAAAGCACTCGGTGTGGCTCGCCTGCGGCAAGCCGCAGGACTCGCGTTCTATCTCCTAAATCGTGTGTTGAACGCTGCTCAGCACATCTTGCTTAGCGAACCAAGGATTGCGACATAGGATTCGAGAGATATCTACTCGGATTTTATTTGGTTCCTCCGAAGCTCGTTTGTAGACGCTCTACATCCCAGAAACGTGGTAGTTGCGAATAGCCCGGTTTTGCTGAACGGGATCTCCAGTTTTCGATGACCTCAGCGCCCTCTCAGTCCCAGATCAGCCGCTGAAATACCTCAAAAATCAATCAGACTTGTCGAGGATACCGAGTAACTACGAAAAATACGTCATCTGGCTACTGATGGCTCTCAGGAAAAGGAGCGAACGCAGAAGTGAAGGCCGACTATATCAACCGGTTGAGTCGCCGCCTGATGTACGCGATGAACCGCTGCGCTGTAATCCGAGGTTTCGGTCGAAATTCCACATCCAGCCCAGCTTGGACGAGGAAGTCAACCATCAGCCACGCGTTGTACAGCAAGACGGCGAACCCGAAATGGAAGTTTCGAACCTCGAATTCCTTCGATGTCGTCCATGCAGCGAACTCTTTTATTTTCTTGAATGCCGTCTCAATCCCACCGCGACGATTGTACTTCTCGACCTGCCGCTTCGTCTGCCGGCGATCTAATGCCGTTTCGTCATCGACGTGCAAGTTCGTGTAGAATGGAACCGCAGTCTGGTCTTCCTCATCAACGATCTCCTCGTCGTCATCAGGTTCTTCCCCGTACCCGTACTGCCGCTCATCAGGATCACCGGGTAGCCCGATGAGGTTCGTTGTTACCTGTTCGTTCGAGACACCGTGTTTCACCGACCCGTGAAACGTCCAGTCTTGTTCAGTGGCGACGATGCCGCGCTCCATGTCTACGTTCCGGCGTAGCCACCGCTTCGCCCGCTTGTTTCGTGGCGCAGGCATCAGGTACCGCAGGTTGTTCTCTTCGAACGCACTCACAGTATCGGCCGTAGCGAACGCCCGATCTGCGTAGACACACCGTGGTGTGATGTAGTCTGAGACGATTCCGATCAGCTTGCGGACGACATCGCCATGGACGAATGACTGTTCCTCCTCGCCAGGATACGCGTCGTTATCCGTTCGCTCGGCGTTTCCCACGGGGATCATCCCGACGACCATGTGGACGCCGTCACCGACGAGCGTTGCCGTGGCGAACTTGTGACACCAGTCATACTGTTTGTGATCCGGCGTTCCCGATACCCACTCCATCTTCTCACGCCCACCATAGTAGGCGATGTACGTGATGTCGATTGCGAGGAACACCGGTTCCGGGAAATCGGCGTACGGTTTGATGCGCGTCAGCGCGCGTCCAGCTGCTTCATTCACCATATCGGTGATTTCCTCAATGGCCAGTTCGTGAATGGCGTTCAGTAGTGTCTCGCCGCGCATTCCGTCTTCGTAGAACGGATCCTCTGTCGGATGGATGTCCTTCTGCTCGGCGAGCCGGTCTCCATTGATGTCAGCGCCGTTGTTCGCAGCTTCACTGTTAATCCCCATCACCGTCAGTAGTTCCAGCAAGTCCTCTTCATCATAGATCGCGTTCTCCGGGCGTGGAAGGTTGAGTGCCGGGAAAATGATGTCAGCCATCTGGTCCAGCACTTCTTTCGTCTTCTGCCGCAGGAGTCGTTGCTCTGTTCGCTTCGATGTGCCGTTTGTTTCATCGGGTTGTAGTCCAGTATGCCCGCCGATCGGACTACCGCGTTCCGTAGCGATTTCGTCGATAGTCTTAGCAGACGTCTCAATTGTGGTGTGGAGATCTTCGAAGCGGTTCCGCCACGCACGAGCGAACGTATCTCCGTGCGGGATCTCGTCTGTGTCGAACCCGAATGCCTCAGCAATCTCCGGATTGTCTTCGAGGCGGTCGGAAAGGCCGGTGATGGATTCCTTTTCGGTTTTCGCCCACAAGGCAGCGAGAAACATCGGGTCGAAGTCGTTTACCTCAGCGTGCCACTCAGGGTACGGGTCCTGATTCCGGTAAGTGGACGGAACGTCGATTTGCTGCCCGAGCTCTGCCCAGTCCGTTCCTTCTTCGAGGACATCGTCGGCCTGTTTCGAGAGCTGGTTCAGAACTCGGTCCAGATCGAGGTCATCAATATCAGGCGTGTCACTCATCGAGTGTCACCATCCTGTACAGTCGTGGTTGCGTGCGATGCCGCGTCTCGGATTGGAGTAGCAATCGTGGTCTCATCCTGCCGGATGCCACTCGAAGTTGGAGTGTATCCATCTGGGTGTGATTTCCGAGTCAGGCGTTAAAAACGCCTGTATAGGGCGTGTTGTTCGATTTTTCTGGGATTGCGAGAATTTAGGTTACTTCCAAATTGGAGTTGGCTCGGGATTCTAAACGGCTTGATTCTGAAGCTGTAAGTGATGAGCCTCACCGTGCAGGAGTTTCTACGCCGAAAAGGTGCGATAGGGATGCTCTCGATGCTTCATGAACGTCCAATGACGTATTCGGAACTTGCACCGCAAATCGAGATAACGTCCTCAACGATTACAGAGCGGCGGGATGAGGCAGCGGAACTCGGATTGCTGGAAGTCAATCTCGGAGAAGCCGAGGTTGGAACGAAGAAGGTGTATGAATTGACGGACATGGGGGAGTTCCTGACAGACCAGATGGCTCGCCAGGGAATTGTGAGTAACTACCGGAAAATGCGGGCGTTACAGGAACTTCTGGATGAACAGACGGACGATTTTGCCGAATGGGTTGAGACCAATCCGTCGCAACTGCTGCAGTTTCCCGAGGCCGAAGAAGGCACGATCACTAAACGGGAGATCCCACAGGATGACGGGGAAGATTCGGAAATGGAATCTTCGGAATCCACAGACATCAGTGACTCCACTTTCGGTGAAGGACAGATCACCAGTAAGCAAGACGATTCATCGCTGGACCACCCTGACCCGCCAAGTGAACGACAATCCAGTGAAGAAGAAGAGATAGAAGGCGGAGAAACTGATGAGCGTAGCGCGCTTCACAGACGCCCGTCCGACATGATCTTAGACGACGGTAAAGAGCCTGACCCGGAAAGCATGAGTCAGGGTACGTTTTCGGATATGGGGGCAGACGAGGAATCAAGCGACAGTGAGCACAACGAAGAATAAGCTTAAGAATCAGAGTTGGTCGGCGGCCGCTGGACCGCTAAGTATGAACAGGTCGCCGTCAGCAGCGCACGATGGACAGAATGGCGGGTCAGCTGTATCACCGTCCCACTCAATGGCGCTCCACTCGAACGTCTTACTGCACTTTGGGCACGACCAGTCATACACTTCGTACGTTTCTGCGAGACTATGAGAGGTGTACGCGAGGGTAGGCGTGAGACGCGCGTCACGGTCATCGTGTGCCTGCAGGTATTCTTCTACGTTCTGCCGGTCGTACCCATCAAATAGCGGCAACAGACCGTCGTAGCCGATGTCTGAGAACGGCGCGTCGCCCTTCCCACACCGTTCTTTGAACGAGCAATACGAACACTCCCACTCCCGCTCTGGTGTCGCTGGCGGTAGCTCACCCGTCTGCTCGTACTTTCGGCGGTGATGGCCCGTTGAAATACGCCTGTCCCTCTAGAATGTTCTGCTCGAACTGTTGCTCATCGTACCAGGCGTTGAATCGCAAATTCGAGATCTGTTCAACTAGCGCCTGTATATTATTGGTCCCAGCAGTGTCTGGCGTCGTCTCACTGGTGGATTCGACTTTGTCTTCCCTCTCGTTTGAGTTGTCTTCGGTCACGTAAAAGCCAACTTCCCTGCGCTAAATAGAGTGCCGCGTGTAGCTTCCGAAATCGGATAGCTCGTACTGGTCATCAACAGGCATTGTAGAGGTTCAAGCAACCGAACGGTAGATCCGCGCCTTCGTATTGCCTTTCCCCTCGACGAGGTTGTAGTGTTCTAACTTCGCTAAGTAGTTCCGCATCATCCGACGTGTCTTCGGCTCACTTACGTGATCACAATACTCCTCGTAGAGGTCACTCGGTGCGATTTCTCCGTACTCAGCGATGATCTTGTAGAGAATTTGCTGGTGGGTTGTGAGTCGATCGACTGTTTTCTGCTTGATTTCCGATTTCGCTTCCGGAGTAACCTTCTGAATCACACGGTCGGGGATACTGTCCAATTGTTCCTCCTGAGCTGTGCGAGCCGCTTTCCGGAGGATTCCGATTGCAACGCGAGCATCGCCAGCCGCGTTGTTCGCAATCACGTTGAGTCCCTGCTGGTTGATTGCCTCGCCTTTGAGTCCCCATTGGACGCGATCGTGCAGGATTGCGACTAACTCGTCGTGAGTGTACGAGTGGAAGTGAATGCGGGTACAGACACTAAGACGGCTATTCAGCCGGTCGTCCACGTCGGCAAAGAGGCCTTTTTCATTGTTAGCAATGAGGATCATCGTGATGCGAGGGATGTGGTATAATTCGTACAGGAGGCTCTTGTCCTTTAACTGGTCCACCTCATCAAGGATAACGACGTATGGTGGGCCATCGTAGTCGCGGAGACGGTCGAGTAGTAGATCTTTCGGGGTAGATTGACGATGGATGTCGATGGTTTGGTTGATGCCGTCGAGAAGGCTGTACAGCGTTTTGAACCGGTTGTGATTCTCCCAGCAGTTCACGTACTGGTGGTTGATATCGACGACGTTCTCTCGGAGTCGTTCAACTGTGAACTGAGCGATGCAGGTTTTCCCGACTCCGGAAGGACCGTAGAGGAAGACTGGATCAGCTGATTGTCCGTCTAGGATCGGCCGCAGGACGCTTGAGAGATGGTTGACCTCTGCGTCCCGGTGTTTCACCTCTTGCGGGATGAACTCCGGTTGAAGCACCCGAGCGTCTGTAATCATACCGCGTCGACACAGGTCTATGGTAATAAATCGAAGTGGGTGGTTTCCGAATCTTCCGAAATAGGAACTATGGTCGGGGGCTACGACATAGATGCTGAAATCAGGCTAGTTTGTTTCACAGTAGTTGGTAATACGGTTTATTTATTTAGGTTTCATCTTGGGATTCGCGGTAAGTACAGGTGAAATAATCAACGCCACAGCAATTTATTTCTCAGCCAATTCAGAAGGCAGGCACGTTACGAATAATCGGTTGGATTACTCAGTGTGAGTGTACCACGACTGTTCAATTGTCGCAAATACCCCACCGAAGGAACCTATTAAAATACATTAGGATTGTTGTATCAGATTCGAGACAAAGAGAGCAGATAGTGTATGCATCGATTCTCTCCCTTTTACATATCTCCCCTATTATTCTCCATACGTATTTTTATCTCATCAGACTCCGAGATATAAATAAGAGCGTTCCCACAATCAACCATCTCTTCTGTAACTAATGTATTATTTTTTGAGAGACTTGCTTCAAATGTGTATTTATTACCATGGTAGATTTTTGTATTGACTTTAACACCGTCAAACGTGTCTTCATGTGGTTCTAATTCAAGAGTGTCTGAAAATAAAACGGTGTCATCATTATCTGTAATCTTCACTGACAAATCCTTCATCTGTTCAGATAGATTGGATATTATAACACCCCATTCATCTGGACATTCATTTTCTCCAGAATTTTCTTTTGGTTCTTCATTCATACACCCTGCTGTATATACGACGAAAGGGGAACAGGACGCGGCGAGAAATGTACGACGGTTCATGTGCTAAATATGAAGTAGATGCATTACTAAACTTCTTTTGGGTATCATACACGTAACAAATCGTCACATGTAATCTCACCCCGTCTGGTGGGGAGCCAGTTCAGAGCGCGGTCTTCCAATACCAAAGGAATCCAGCTGTGAAAGTCCCGATGACTACCTGAGCGATCACGTCTTCGATCGATGTCGGAGGAAGATATTCAGTGAGAAAGTAGACCATCACCGCTTCAAAGACACTTTTGCTGGTGAAAAGATGTGTGAGTCCGGATGCGATGGAAAGCAACCCTCCACCGAAGATGTACATCGAAACGAACCCGACGAGCGTCAGCGGTGTCTTGACGATGTACTTCACTAACCCGCGTTCGTAACCAAGTGGTTTAGCCATTGTTTGCAGTCTGGCTGTAGGAACGCCTGAAACATAAGTTGTCGAGAGATTGTAATTTGTCAATGGGCTCGGCTGATGGGAATCACTCTACGTAAATCCCGTTCAGCAATCTTGGCATTCGCATCTACAGCGAGCGAGACGAGTTCACTAGTGCCGCTTCAGGTCTGAGCTGCTAGATTTATCTACTCAGCGCGCGTCTTAGTACCATTCAGAAATATTCTGAAGCCCATCATGCCACGAACTCAGGAGTACGTTGTCGATCTGTCTGCCGATGAACGAGCCGAACTGAACGCATTGCTCGCCTCTGGAACGCACAAAACGCGTGTTCTCACACGTGCCCGGTGTCTCTTGCACGCTGATGACGGCTTGACTGATGACGAAGTCAGTCAAGCCGTCGGCTGTCACCCTGGTACCGTTGGCCGTTACCGCAAACGCTACACCGAAGACGGCCTCGCGGCGATCAATCGCCGCAAGGCCGACCGTGTCTACGAGCGTAAGCTCGATGGACGCGAGGAAGCTCATCTCATTGCTTTGGCGTGCAGTGACCCACCGGAAGGATACTCCCGCTGGTCACTGCACCTCCTTGCAGAGCATCTCGTTGGACTTACCGAGATCGACGTTGAGTCGATCTCTCACGAGACCGTTCGGCAGGTGTTAAAAAAACACGACTGCACCCTCACCGATCCAAATCATGGGTGATCGAACCCAACGAGAATGCCTCATTCGTCTGCAAAATGGAGGACGTCCTCGACCTCTACCACGAACCGTACGATCCACAGCGGCCAGTCATCTGTTTTGACGAATCCAACAAGGACCTCCACAAACACGTCCGCGACCCGCTCCCGGCGCGTCCGGGAGCGGTCGCTCGATACGACTACACCTACGAACGCAACGGAACACGGAATCTGTTCATGATGAGTGAGCCACTCACGGGATGGCGCCACGTCGATGTGACGAAGCGCCGGCGCAAGCAGGAGTTCGTCGAGCAGATGCGGTCACTCGTTGATGAGCACTACCCGGATGCGGTCCGCATCCGGGTGGTGCTGGATAATCTTTCGTCACACCAACGGTACGCTTTCTACGAGTTTCTACCACCAGCAGAGGCGAATCGACTGCTGTCAAAACTGGAGTTTCACTTCACACCAGAGCACGGCAGCTGGCTCAACATGGCTGAAATCGAATTCAGCGCACTCACCACAGAATGTCTTGACCGACGCATTCCCGACGCAGCGACACTCCGAGCGGAGGTCGCTGCGTGGGAACGTACCAGAAACGACGATAACTCTGACATTGACTGGCAGTTCACGACCGACGATGCACGCATCAAACTCCGCCAGCTATATCCAACAAATCACGATTGAAGCGGCACTAGTGTACTGTCAGCCGTGAGTTGAAAGGCTCATATTGTCGTGGATAGTAGGTTGGTGGCAATGACCCAGTCGACGTATCCAATCGAGTTGACCGAAGAAGAGCGAGATACACTGAACAGCATTACATCGCACGGCGTCCACCGGGCGCAGAAGATTACTCGCGCACGTATCCTCCTCCAAGCCGACGACGGTAAGAGTGACTCGGCGATCGCCGAGTCACTCGGCTGTAGCCCGAGTACTCCGTGGCGAACACGGAAGAAGTTCCACGAACGTGACCGGCTCGAAGCCATCGAACGCAAGGATCCTGACCGCACCTACGAACGCAAACTCGACGGTGAGGACGAAGCTCACCTTATCGCCCTCGCGACCAGCGAACCGCCCGAAGGCTACTCCCAGTGGTCGCTCCGGCTTCTTGCCGACGAACTCGTTGTCCTCGAGGAGATCGACCACGAGTCGATCTCCCACGAGACCATTCGTCAAGTCCTCAAAAAAACGAACTCCAGCCTCACCGATCCAAACAGTGGGTGATTCCGCCGGGTCAAGACTCCGAGTTCGTCTATCACATGGAGGACATCCTCTCGCTCTACCGCGAACCATACGATCCAGACCGACCTCTCGTCTGTTTCGACGAGCACCCGACACAGTTGATCAAGCACGTCAAGCAACCGCGCCCGGCAGAGCCGGGCACGGTTGCCCGTGAGGATTACCACTACGAGCGCAACGGCACCAAGAACCTGTTTCTGGCCTCCGAACCGCTCGCCGGCTGGCGAGCGGTAAGGGTCAAAGACCGACGAACCACCGAAGACTGGGTGCATTTCATCCAGCATCTCGTGGATCAGCACTACCCGGATGCGGACTGCATCCGGGTGGTGCTGGACAATCTCAACACGCACAACCCAGCTGCCTTCTACGAATATTTCGAACCGGCTGAAGCACGTCGGTTACTCGACAAGCTCGAATTCCACTTCACGCCAGTCCATGGCAGTTGGCTCAACATGGCGGAAATCGAGTTCAATACGCTGCAACAGCAGTGTCTCGACCGACGTATTCCCGATGCGGCGACACTCCGTCAGGAGGTCGCCGCATGGAAAAAGGAACGAAACAGCGGTGAAACGGATATTGACTGGCGATTTACGACCGACGATGCTCGCATCAAATTGAAACGCCTATATCCTTCAATTGACGCCTGACAGAGCACTAGAACCCGTCCGTACCTGGGCCCCTGTTCGGCGCAGACCGTGCGCGAGTCTGTCTCGTCGTTCCCACATCTTCAACATACGAGAAATTTCTAAGGAGTCACTTGCTCTCGGAACCTTCATCAGTCGATATACTCACATTCATATATGTACGATCTCACTGCATTCCAACGTGACATCTTGTACGTGATTGCTGGCCAGAACGACCCACATGGGCTCGCGATCAAAGACGAACTCGAGGAGTACTACGAGAACGAGGTCCACCACGGACGACTGTATCCGAATCTCGACGAGGTCGTCGACAAAGGGCTTGTCGAGAAAGGCGAGGCCGACAAACGAACGAACTACTACACGATCACAGCGCGTGGGCAACGCGAACTTGAGGACCGTCGCAAGTGGGAAGACCAGTACGTCGGTGAACTTCTCTCGAATTCGGAGTGAGACGGGCTCGGCCGCTGAGCGTGCGCGCTAGATCGGATCCCTCGAGTGTCGTTCTATTACGATCACAGTGTCAGGATATCGTGACTGGAAAGAGAATCAGTTAGTGGTATAAAAATCGACTAGTTGGATCAGCTTACATCTACGTACGTGTGGAATAACAAATATCACCTCGCCTGAATGGCTGTCCCATGGACGTCCTCACAGGATTCCAACGAGATCTGCTGTACGTGATCGCGGGCGCTGACAGGCCATCCGGACAGGATGTCAAAGACGAGATCGAGCAGTACTACAGTTCAGAGATCAACCACGGGCGACTGTATCCCAATCTCGATACGATTGTGAATAAGGGCCTTGTCGAGAAAGGACAACTCGACAGGCGAACGAACTATTACGCGATTACAGACGAGGGAGAACAAGCGATTGAGGATCGCCGTGAGTGGGAATCCCAGTACGTTGACTGAATTGAGAGCGGAATCGCCCTTGATCATTCCTTTGTTTCCTTAAACTAGTAATTATAAGATGTGGACTGAGAAGTTATATCAGCCACAACTGAGGGAATCTGTTGGCGTAGTAGTCATGACTGCCTCAGTCTCAAATGGCATGTTCCAGAGTTCTATCGATGCCTGGAATAAATGTTGCCACGCAGTAACCATGTGTTCAGATGGGCGTCTGCGAAAGACAGGGGTACTTGTCGAACATGGACGTTCAGTAAGAACGGTATCACACTGTGGACACACATACTGGATATAGTTATCTTGAGTCTGGAGAACCCAATTACCCTCAACAGAGTCTGCATAGTCACACTCCCAGCAGAACAGCATCGATTTCTGATCTTCTGGACTATCGCTGTCGTGGTAAGAGAGATGGGGATTCATGTCCTAAAGGAGGGGAGCAAGCAAAATAGTTCTGTCTACACATCTCCTTAGGTAATTAAAGGAGGTAAGAAAGATATCACTTCTGGACGAGTATCCTATATCAGGCCGAGTTTAGAACGCTAAATGGACACTCACTGCAATAGTGTAGAATAAGTTCGCAGCCGTGGTATACGGATAGATCACTAAAATAGACTACTCTCCGCACTGCGAGACGCTTGTTGCGCTCGAGCGCGAGGGCAACCTCGCGGACACGTCGGTGACGCCGTGCCTCTTAGGAGAGGTGGACCCTACTCAGAACGAGCGTGACTGCTATCTCTTGATGCAATAGACTTTCCGTGTGGCACACTTTCTACTTGTATGACGATA
This sequence comes from Haloterrigena sp. H1, assembly GCF_005938085.1. Lineage (GTDB taxonomy): Archaea > Halobacteriota > Halobacteria > Halobacteriales > Natrialbaceae > Natrinema. The sequence continues at coordinate 3,286 of NZ_SMZK01000002.1, read as the reverse complement.
GACACTGGCGATTCTGTGACGCTTGAGTACACAGGGCGACTTGACGATGGAACAGTGTTCGATACCTCCCGGAAGTCCGTCGCCAAGGAGACGGGCCTCGCCGAGGCCCAGCCCGACCGGGAGTACGCGCCGCTGACGGTTAATATCGGTGACGAGCAGGTTATCGAGGGAATGGAGAAGGGACTGATCGGCTTAGAGGCTGGGGAGACTGAAACCCTGACGATCCCGCCGGAGAAGGCCTACGGTGTGCCCAGCGACGATAATATTCAGGAGTTTGAAACCGAGGAGCTCCGAGAGATGCTCGGCGGCCAGACGCCTGAAGAGGGCTCCTATCTTGAGGCCCAGAACGGCAGCCAAGGCGAGGTTGTCCACGTCGATGAGGAGGTTGTCCGAGTGGATTTCAACCCTCGTCTCGCCGGCGAAACGCTGACGTTCGAAGTCGAAATCATCGACGTCAACTGACCTCGAGCGGGGCATTTCCAGCAGAGCGATATAAGCATCATTCCCGCAACTTACTGGCTTGGCCTACCAACCGGAAGTGTGCCTTGATTATGGACAAGAGAAATACTCTCCAGTCACCGGCAGATTCTCCCAATAGGGATCAATCAATTCAATGCACTGCTTGTGAGTCTGCTCTACAGTCACCGGGAAGAGAAAGCATCTCATTCCTGCTTCTTGACCAATTTACTATTCCACTCGTCGGGTGTGACAACCACCTCGAAGAGTTCTGTTCTCTCTGCGGCCTCGCTACTGAAGATCGCGCCGAACTTCTCAACCACCGTCCGGCCGGCGGAGTTCACTGTCCAAGTTGTCGCCATGCACCGCACAAGCCACAACAACCGATCATCCCAGTTGGGGGCGGTGGGCTGGCTATACTCGCATGCTCAACCCATCAGTCAGACGTACTCGCCCGGTTCCGCACAGGCCTGCAGGTACGACACCATCTCAATTCCACACTTGACGCATTCTCCACTAACCCGTGACGGAGAGCCTGTCATAGAAGGGGTCACAGTAATTTGTTTCAATCTCTTTGAGTGAGTCATCCAATAAGTAGATGTGCGTATTGACCGCTGGACATTCTACCAGTTTCAATAGATGTTCTTGCTGCCGTGCAAGATACAAAGCGCAAGTCGGTCAAGAGAGTGTACCGATGTGAATGAGGCAAAGAATGCTAACGCTGGGGGATGAATATTATTAGCGGGCCGAATCTATACATGTGTATAGATGGATTCGTCTCTCCGGTTCCTTCTTGTTGCTGGCGCAGGCCTGTTGATTGGAGTTCCTCTCTGGATGGCTCTCTTGGCACCTGAAATGCTCTCTATCTCGCTGTTTACCAGTCTGGGATTTTGGGGTCCAGTAGCCTTCCTTCTGCTCACAATGCTCTTTGTGTTTCGGTCAGCCCAGCAGCCAAGCTAGTATGAGTTGTCCTCCTTGACTGGTTGGACAATCGGTAGTCCTACTGAACACTTACTCGATGGTTGAACAGCAGATGAATGGTGTACTGAATATACGGCTCTGTTTAATCGCTAGACGGCGTCGAGTTGAGTCGTTAGAATCACTGTGTTGAAGCGGAAGACCGGAAATTGTGCCAACCCAAATCTTCCGCTTCACCGAACGCTGTGTCTGGATTGCTAAAAGAGTTGCTGACGATACGGACGAATCCGCCGCCCCGGAAGGTGGCGGCAGATTCGCCGATTATGCGATGATTCCGCTTCACTGCTTGCGAATTTACCTTGGGACGTCCTATCGGATGACCATTGACATACTGACGGAGATGCCACGAATAACCCGGGAGATCGGCCTTGAACCGGCCGATCTCCCTCATCCATCCACGCTATGTCTAGCGTTCGATAGGCTCGAAATGCGTGTGTGCCGAGTGCTGCTGCGCTATTCAGCGCAGCTGCACGAGACCGGTGAGATCGGCGCGATCGACGCAACGTACTTCGACCGCTCCCGTGCAAGTCGCCACTACTGCCGACGGACAAACTACCGCGTTCAGACGATGAAAGTGACGAAGCTCGTCGATACAGAGACGCAAGCGATTCTCGATTTGCACTGTACTACGACGTGGGAAGGGAGTGATGCAGAGATCTGTGAGCAACTCGCCCGCAAGCACGCGGGCGAGTTGCGCGTCCTCACGGCGGACAAGGGCTATGACTGTAACTGGCTTCGAGAAGACCTCCGAGAGCTCGACATTCGGCCGTTGATCAAGCACTGCGTCCATGCACCGTACGATCACGCGCACAACGCGCGGATCGATGACGAACTCTACGGCCAACGGGCAATGTCAGAAACCGTCTTCTCTTCTGTCAAGCGCTCGCTGGGCGTCGCCCTGCGAGCGCGAACCTGGTACCGAGAATTTCGTGAGATCGCGCTGATGTGTGCGGTTTACAACATCAAGAAGGCCGCAAAACAGGAAATTCCGCTCCCCTCATGCGATTAAACACGGCCGAATATACCCTCTATATTCAGCAGTTTGTTTCCGACGCCTATCCGAGAAGTGAGCAGCGACTCCGGTAACTGCTTCCCCTGTACTTACCATTTGCCGAGGTGTCTAATGATGGGTATGAGAACTGTTCTATGACACCCTGGTGATGAAGTAGCACTCGGCGAGTGAATTGCAATCATCACTTTCGATAATAGGATGAAAGCCCCTGTCACGCTCGAGTCCCGCGCCTGGCGAGACGCACGCGTCTCGCTGCCCTTCGCTCGTTTTACTCGCGAAGACCTCGCTGCGCTCCTCACAGGTTGCAGTGCTTGCGTCGGCGGGGTTCCTCGAGCGCACCAGCCCCTTTCAGACCCGCCCACGTAGACTGATCGGGATGCTGTTGCGTTGGTTGCTCGTTTGCGAGTATCGGCCCGCCCCGCTCGCCGCGTGCTGCCCTCCGCGTCGCTCGCGACCGACCATTCCGGGCTGCGGTTCGCTCCTGGCATCGCTCACCGTTCCGGGCTAAAATGAATCTGGTCTCGACGCCAGCATTAAGCGCGTTTTCGGTTGCGCCCCTCGCGGGCTTTCGCGTTCCAGCGCTTGGTGCCGCCTGCGCTGTCGCGCGCCACATCGCAGCGCGCGTTCTCGACGACAGTCGCGCTGGACACGAACCCGCAGTCCGGGCCGGACACGAGAAACGGCTTAAAGCTGGTCGCTCGCTTCGGGCAGGACGCCGCGCGGTGCTGGTTGGAGCACCTCATTCAGGCGCGCTCTCGCTCGCGCCCAAATGGGCGCTCACGAAGGCGCGAGCGCGAGCGCGCAGATAGATCTAGTCGGTCGGTGTCGTCGGAAAACCGC